>NZ_JAMXSF010000001.1 GCF_024124545.1 Pseudoalteromonas sp. XMcav2-N | reverse complement strand
CGAGAGCCGAAGCCCCCTTTGGTCCGTAGACATTATGCGGTATTAGCCATCGTTTCCAATGGTTGTCCCCCACCTAAAGGCATGTTCCCAAGCATTACTCACCCGTCCGCCGCTCGTCATCTTCTAGCAAGCTAGAAATGTTACCGCTCGACTTGCATGTGTTAGGCCTGCCGCCAGCGTTCAATCTGAGCCATGATCAAACTCTTCAATTAAAAGTTTTTTGAAACCGAAGTTTCGTGCTCAATGAATTCTGATTTTGTCTGTTTCTACTTTTTAAAAAAGTAAAATCAAAACGAATTGACTATGTTAGTCACTCAGTTCAGTTGAGACTCTAAATTTTTGTGCGTCACTACCTAAGTAGCTTCGCTGTTAGAACTCAATCTGTACGAGTGCCCACACAGATGATTGCTTCATATTTTTAAAGAACAGTGCGACTCAATGTCGCTGCGCTGTTAGCGCTGAGGGTTGTGCATTCTAATCACTTTCCTCTTTTTGTCAACACTCAGATTTAAAAGAAGTTAAACTAAGTTTCATATGACTAATCGGCATTTTGTTCAGCGTTATATTTGCTGCCCGCCGTGTCGATGGATGCGCATTATAGGGAGATTCGAATGCAGCGCAAGCGCTTTTTATGATTTTTTTGAATTAATTTTTTACCCAACACGACCTCACAACTGCCACACAAGTTACCCACAAAAACCTGTGGATAAAGCAATAATACTTAGAGTTGAAAGCCGTCATGTGCTAAATTACGTCACCTTATTTACCCGTTCTGCTATATCTATAATAAGGGTCGTAATCCAATGGCTGACTTTTTTAATACTATAAGCGGCTTGCTGTGGGGTCATATACTTATATACCTATTAATTGCAGCAGGTGTTTTCTTTACCCTCCGACTGGGTTTCATACAGTTCACTCAATTCCCGTACATGATTAAAGTCATGGCAAACAGTCGAAGTGGCGCCAAAGACGGAATTTCTTCTTTTCAGGCTTTTTGTACCTCACTTGCCGCACGAGTTGGTACCGGAAATATGGCAGGTGTTGCCGTTGCGCTTTATCTGGGTGGACCCGGTGCTATTTTTTGGATGTGGCTCATCGCCCTGATTGGTATGGCGACCAGTTTTGCAGAAAGTGCGCTTGCTCAGCTATACAAAACCAAAGACGATGAAGGCAACTACCGAGGTGGCCCTGCTTATTATATGGAGTATGGCCTGAATAAACGCTGGATGGGTGTACTTTTTTCTTTATGTCTGATCCTCGCTTTCGGCTTGGTGTTTAATGCCGTGCAGGCAAACTCGATTGCCGCAGCGTTTGAAGTAGCTTTTGATGTTCCCAAATATGTGATGGGCTTGCTACTGGTATGTGGCTCAGCCTTTATTATCTTCGGCGGTCTTAAAACCATTGCCCGCTTTGCTGAGCTGGCAGTACCTTTCATGGCGATCGCCTACTTATTATTGGCAATCATTGTCTGTGCTATGAACGCCAGCCAGTTACCCGACGTTTTCATGCTGATCATCAACAGCGCATTTGGTTTTGAGCAAGCTGCAGGCGGAGCCGTAGGTTATGCCGTCATGCAGGCAATGATCCAGGGAATTAAACGTGGTCTATTCTCCAATGAAGCAGGCATGGGTAGTGCCGCAAATGCCGCAGCAAGCGCAACCCCGAACCCAAACCACCCAGCATCACAAGGCTATGTTCAGATGCTGGGTGTATTTGTTGATACCATAGTGATATGTAGTGCCACCGCCGCACTTATTCTGCTCTCTAACCAACTCGTGCCAGAATCTGGTGTCACGGGTATTCAATTAACGCAGGCCGCACTGGTTGAACACGTGGGCGACTGGGGTGCAATTTTTGTAGCTATCGCCATTCTGTTCTTTGCCTTTACTTCTATTGTTGCAAACTATAGTTATGCAGAAACCAACCTGTTATTCCTCGAGCATAACCATCCAAAAGGCCTGTTTATATTCAGAGCCTGTGTACTGGCTATGGTCATGTTTGGTGCTGTAGGTGAGCTTGGCCTGATCTGGACGCTTGCCGATATCTCAATGGGCCTGATGGCGATTGTAAACGTGGTTGCGCTGTTCATGTTGTCTGGCATTGTTATCTGGCTTGCCAAAGACTATCGCGCACAACTTAAGCAAGGTAAGACGCCCGTATTTGATCCCTCACAAAAACCTGAAGTGTTAAAAACCTTACCTAAAGGCATTTGGCACAAGTAATCTAAGACCGGGGTAGCGTACCGCACGCTGCCTCAATCTCACTTCCCCCACATTAACCCTATTGCGCAACAAATCCGCACTCGAGCCCGGTCAGCACAAATAACATTCAGTTGAAACAATTACTTATTGCCTTTCATCAAAAAATCATTATAGTGAAACCCAAGTCGGCATATAGCGCAGCTTGGTAGCGCACTGTCATGGGGTGTCAGGGGTCGCAGGTTCAAATCCTGCTATGCCGACCATTCTTTTCTCACTCCAGTCAAATACTTATATTTCAGTATCTTCATCTTCAAAAGCTCTGTGCCACAACTAAAAGTCAAAACCTGTTCACTCATATATTTGTTTTCTTTAGGCATTATTGTCATTCACATGCATACTGTTATTGCTTAGTACAATTTTATCAACGGAGCAGACACGATCCTGAGATAAAGCAAACTGGATGCATTCAAAAACATGTCGCGCTGACAGATTCATATGGTCTGTGTGCGAACGGGGCTGATCCCACTGCGCCTCATTGAGCGCAGATGGATTGTCGAAGTTGGGCGGATAAATACTGATCACTCTTATACCCTGCCCCATTAACCGATGCCGAAGCCGGTCTGCAAATGTGGACTGTGCAGCTTTTGCAGCGCTAAAAGCTTCACTGGCAACTGAGCGTGGGTTGTTTTCGAGACTGGCGGTACTATTGATAAACAGAATGTCTGGTGAAGCTGAACGCTGCAAAAGTGGTAGAAATTTTTGCGTCATCAAAATACTGCCTGTCGCTGTAGAATTGATAGTTTCGACAATCTGCTCATCTGATACTTCTAATATTGAGCCAGACAACCAGAATGAGGCATTGTTGATCAAAATGTCGACTTCAGCAGTGCGTGCTTCAACTTCCTGTGCAAACAGCGCAATTTCACCAGGCTTAGTCACATCGACCTGAAACGGCGTGACTTTGGCACTGGGAACCGCTTCGAGTACCTGCCGGGCTGTCGCTTTCGCTTTGGTAAGCGTTCTGGCCGACAGAAATAACTCTGCCCCC
The DNA here is from genome assembly GCF_024124545.1 of Pseudoalteromonas sp. XMcav2-N. Classification (GTDB taxonomy): domain Bacteria; phylum Pseudomonadota; class Gammaproteobacteria; order Enterobacterales; family Alteromonadaceae; genus Pseudoalteromonas. The sequence goes on along the minus strand of NZ_JAMXSF010000001.1, from coordinate 734,254 downwards.
AGCCTGGCAAACAAAATAGACAGCGTCAGTCCAAAGTCTGGACTGGCTCCTGTAATCACAACTTTCTTGTTTTCAAAACGCATATTTAACTTTCCTGGTAAAATGGCTATTTGCTCCACGACACGGTTAGACTTAACCGATGTCAATCAAAATTAGGCCTTGAAGTCAGTTGCCTGTATTTTAAAGCTCTCAGACAAGCCATGTTTACCACACGCCAAGCCCATTTCCAATTTAGTTTACTTCACCCGGGAAAGTTTCCAGCGTATTCACACCCATGACCTTTGCTTTTTTGTACAAAGGGCGTCCCTTTGAAACCCTTATGTTTAATTAATGTGCAAACAAACAGCCCTGGTGTTGCCTTTCCAATAAAAATCATTATAGTGGCAACCAAGTCGGCATATAGCGCAGCTTGGTAGCGCACTGTCATGGGGTGTCAGGGGTCGCAGGTTCAAATCCTGCTATGCCGACCATTCTTCTCCCCCTCTTTTCTACTCTCATTGTCACTTAGTCTCTCAGTATTTTCAGCAACGTCCATGTCGTTTCTCTTAACTCAACTCTCTAACCAGACTATTGATTCATTAATCTGACTGCAATACTTTTCATGGCGCTGCCCGATTTCGTGTCCAGTCCCCGATTCATCAGAATAATAAACCCATCTTTTTTGTTTGGATCAAAGTACATGGCTGCGAATACACCAGGATCCGAGCCCATATGTCCTATCAATCCCATACTGTTGTCGCGCCAGAAGAAACGTTGACCTTTTGATACAGCTTCGGGTGCCTGGATCGATATCATTTGCTGAGATATCGCAGCTGACAGGAGTGGTTCGCCGGCCATGGTTTGGTTTTTTAACAGCTGGGTCAGAAACAGGCTGAGCTCTTTGATACTGGTGCGGACCCCACCATCAGGATACTGAGGGTTACCATAGTGAGGCTGTGGCACAAACCGCTTGAACGCAATGGGTGGATTAAAGTACTCGTTAATCACATAATTCAATTTAGGTGATTCGAAATCACCACACACAGGTGTATAAGGAATGCAGGATTCCACTTCATAAGGCACTGCTATTTCTGCAAATGAGAGACCCTCTAATCGCCAGCGGGTGTTGTCCATTCCCAACGGTTTAAACAAATGATCCACACTGTACTGCGCCAGGCTTTCACCCGTGGTTGCCTCGACCAGATAACCCGCCAGAGCAGAAGCCAGGTTGCTATACTTGCGATGAGTGCCTGGTTGATGGTCCAGATAATAGGCCCCCTGCTCATACAGATGCCCCCCGGGTGTCAGTAATGACGTCAAGTGTGCTTCCAAGGTCGTTTCAGGATCCCGATTTGCCGTGAAGCTGTTTACATCGTAGTAATCTGCAATCCCGGAGGTATGGGTCACCAAATGCCTGAGTGTAATCGTCTCATTCTCTAGTTTGGGGTTATCAACCTTAAACGGTAAATAATCGTTAATATCCCGGTCGAGTTCAAGCTTACCCTGCTCTACCAACTTAAGCAGCACCACGCCCATAATGGGTTTGCTGATTGAAGCGATATTAAACAAGGTGTCTTGTGTCACCGGCCTGTTTTGCGTCACATCCGCAAAGCCAAAGGTATGAAGTGTGGCTTCTCCATTGTCAATTTTGGCAATCGCCAGCCCCGGGATAGCCGCTTCTTCCATAACGGCCTTGATGTATTCGCTAAACGTCTTCTTGTCCTGGCTGATGGCTTCTTGTTTTGGTAATAAAATCCAGAACACAGGCAGTAGTAAAACAGCGATAAACAGCTTTTTCAAAAATCTTCTCCAAGTTAAAACACATACAGGAGCATAATACAGGCCAAATTTTATGTCATTGTATTTTAATAAGATTTTAAAATGGGAGTCACAGGAGGTTATGCATGTTGGTTGTTATGGCTAACTTTTGGCTAGTTTGACACTCAATATGTATCAAACTTATGGCCACTACTATCCATGCTCTTACACACTCTTTAAACTTTGACCTATCATTAAAAGAACGGTCGTGCTATAAATATATGTAACATAGCAGTGAGTAGTGTATGAGCAAAGGCAAACAAACCCGCGATAACATTTTAAATGTGGCATTTGCGCTGGCCAGTGAGAATGGTCTGGAAAGCCTGACGATTGGTGAGCTGGCCAAACAGTGCAGTATGTCTAAAAGCGGTTTGTTCGCACACTTTAACTCAAAAGAGAACTTGCAGGCGGCTGTTGTTGATTTTGCCAATGATATTTTTGTACAACGCGTTATTGTGCCTGCTCGGGCAGATAACTGCCGCAACTATGAAGAGAAGATAAAGGCGCTGTTACATCACTGGTTAAACTGGAATCAATCATTCCAGGGCAGCTGTATGTTCCTGGACGCCTGGCGAGAAAAATGTGCCGACGAGTCTGCCGCGCAGCGAGTGCTCAAGCAAGGGATTGAAAATTGGCTAACCTATTTGCAAATCCAGATAGGCAAAGGCGTTGAAAACAACGAGTTTCGGGCTGATCTGGCACCGGAGCAAGCCACTTTTGAGTTATATGGCATGTATTTGAGTGCCCACCTGTATCATTCAATGCATGGACAGGAAGAAAGCACACAGAGGTTCTGGCATGGCGTAGAACGCCAGATACAGAGCTGGAAGTAATTGTTTTAGCTTTCCGGTAGTTTAGGCTAAACAGGATAAACCCCAGGCTGAACACCTTCAGCCTTTTTTTGAATACATTATTAGCACGACCGTTCGTTTTAAAGTTAACTGGCTATGGTGTTTTTCGTGGAGAAAGAGAAATGAGTGACAAGATTTACTTTAAATCAGATAGCAAATTTAACTTCAAAAAGCATATGCTTAATGTCATGACCCGTGCGCACCACAGAATAGCGCCAGGACATGCCGAAAAGACTGCAACTAAGCTACTGCTTACGCCGGTCAGGGCTAAGCCCAAGCATGCGGCACCAAATGAAATGGTTGAGGGCAGTATTTCTTCAAAAGAAGGCTTACTAAAAACCTATCAGATTGGTAGTGGGCCCGTTTGGGTGTTAACCCACGGCTGGTCTGGCAGTGCCAACCAGTTCTTTCCTTTGATGCAGCACATAGCTCAGCAAGGCTACACAGCACTGGCCTTTGACCACCCAGCCCATGGCAACAGTGAAGGCTCGGTCGGTCACCTGCCCGCCTTTGTATACGGACTTGAAGCTGTACTCGACAACACAGACCATGTTGAAGGTGTTATCGCCCACAGTATGGGCTGCGCCGCGACTATTGAATGTAAGCACCCAAAACTTGCCGACAAACCGCTGTTACTAATTGCACCCGTGCTGGATTATGTCAGCAATTTGTTTGGCAGTATTGAGCGTTCGGGTTATTCAATGCGACTGTTTCGCTCCGTCGTCAGCAAGGTCGAAAATGAATACAACTACCCAATGGCGTCTGTTGACCCGTTTGCAAAGCTAAAAAGCCGATCCGCTCAGTGTATTATTGTGCACGACCAGAACGACCGGTTTGCGCAGTTTACCGTCTCTAAACAAGCAGCGACCGAAATGTCTAAGGTAAAACTCATAGAAACGCAGGGGCTTGGGCATGGCCGTATCTTGCAAAGCGAGCAAGCAAAAGAAGCGTTTGAGGAATTGGTAACGCCTTAGATAATACCTGCCCTGCTAGATATGTTACTAACATATGTGCAGGGCTAAAATTCGGTTTTCAAAACAAGGTGATACACTGGCCCAACGCTGTGAACACTAAACTGTCAGGCGCAGAAAGTGACATCATCTCACTTAAATATCGAAGTACTGGCCACAATACTTTCTATCTCACTTTTCAGTACGTCAGAAGTATCCTCCATGTGAGAAGCGTATATTTCCAAAAGCATCTCGTTCGATAAAAATATATGAGTTATCCTTGTTGGCATTGGCTCCCCTTTGCCGTTAAGGGGCGTCAATTGATAACTGTACGCCTTTCGCCCGCCTACATTAGTGGGGCCGTGCTCAATGTTTTCGTCTAATTGTGACCAGGTTACTGCGGTCCTTTGGAAGTAATCGTCCTGCTCACTCATAAAAACAGCAGGTACTGTCGTAAGGTGATAACGCACCCCGACATTTCTATCCTCTGAAGCTCTAATAAAAATATCTGCGGCTCTGATATCTATGGCAGCAGTATCCAGTTCCCACCCTCTGCGGGGGTAACAAAAACCGAACCTTAGCTGCGAAACATAGTGACTTTGATACCCATCAGCACACCCCACAATAGGTGACTCGCAATTCTTACTGAACAGTGAATTTGAGAGAGTTAACACTACGATAAACGCAGCGATACCGCCGGATGCGCTAAATGTAAATGGATGCCTGGATATAAAAGGTAACGGAACACTGCCCCTCGCAGCAACGGCTCCTCCTAAAAAAGTGATAGAAAGTGCTACCCCAAAAGCGATGACAACCACAACTAAAAAACGGCTATCACAGGGCACTTCTAAGCCAAAGGCCGACATGACTATCAATAGCATGAAAAAGAGCAGGGTAAGACCACCAAACACAGCTCCAGCAATAACCACCCAGTTAGGCACTTGCCTTGTCATCATTATTATTCCTTCTCTTTTTAATTTTTGCGCAATGTCGTCCCTGAGAGACTTGTGAAAAGATATCCCATCTACTTAGTATTTGTATCAAACTTTAGCCATTGAACTCAAATAAGACGACGCAATTATGTACAATTAAAGTGCGCAAAATAGCAGTTAAAGCAGTATCCGCTTTTATTGAATCGCAACAAAATGACATTACACACCCGGTTGATAATGGGTCCATACACGAAAATCGCGTCAACTCTGCCTGGATGGAATGCAAGACATTAAAATAGCGACAGATATTGTTATATGTTTTTGATATACGGTTCAAAGTTAAGAGAATTAGCCAACTGGTATAGCCCTGTAGGAGAACATTCCGGTTTGCTAATACCTAAATGAAATGCATGAAGGACAAATAGATAAGATCTGACTGGACTCCTTGTTAAAGCATAAAGCCCGACTAAGCCGGGCTAAGCAGCCTTATCAACAAATGTATGCTGTTGGGCAAAATACAGGCGCTGTGTAACATGCACCATAGTCTTTACTGTAGGCACTTGCCCCACCCGCAATTTCATTCGTTTGCTGTGCGTTTAGGTTTTTACCTGTACTTAGCGTTTTTAATTTAACCTTTTTAAGTTTCATGTTGTTTCCTGTTGTATTTCTTACAATGGTTATTCGACAAATGATGAGACACTCTGCTCTGGCTGTGCTCATCCGTTAAACAATGTGTTGAAATTAGCAACAAAAAACAAGGTGTTTTAGCCACTTTCTCAGTGCGCGTTTTTAGGTACTTGTTTTTTAAGTTGTTTACTACATTGAAATTTTATCAAGGAAACAAAAATGACAGCGCTATATTTTTGTACTAAGTACGAGCCGTAAAAGATGACACGACATCACACTCTTGATATTGATGCATTAGCCAATCTGCTACTCAAATGCTCAAAGAACTGGTATTGCACATACATAATTTCATCTACTCATGTCATGGTGTTCGGAATTAGTAACTTTTAGCTTCAGTGACACACATAGAGTGACCCCATATACTGAACAAGCTTTTAAGTAGATTTTCCACTAATAGGAAGAGGCCGATTTTTTGATGATAAACTATTAGTTAGTTTACCAACGCCCTGCCCTGAACCTTTTAATATTTGAGCATGCAAACCCACACTCGCCCTCTTCCGTTTACTCCCAACCCATCACTATGAGACAATAGCGTAACGACTTAGATTTCCAGACTTTTGAGTTTGTACAAGCCTAAGCAGTATGCGCATTTATATACACACTGATTGAGTTCAGTACACGCAGTGATACACACACTTAGGTTTAAAAAACAGCAAACTCTGAACAGCAACCTGCTGCACTGAATAAGAATAACAGGTTGATTGAAATAGGATTTATAGCCTGATGGCGACACAAGAATTAACTGATAATATCCCCACAATTTACTGGCACGATTATGAAACCTGGGGGGCCAGCCCGCAGAAGGACCGGCCGAGTCAGTTTGCCGGGATCCGTACCGATCTGGACCTGAATATTATAGGTGAGCCGCTGATTGAGTATTGTCGCCCGGCGGCGGATTATTTGCCTCAGCCAGAGGCTTGCCTGGTAACTGGGATCACGCCGCAGCATGCGCTGAAACATGGATTGCCGGAAAGTGAGTTTATGGCCAAGATCCATCGCGAATTCAGTAAACCCAATACCTGTGTTGCCGGTTATAACAGCATTCGGTTCGATGACGAAGTGACCCGCTATAGTCTGTATCGCAACTTCTATGACCCCTATGAACGCGAGTGGCAAAATGGCAATAGCCGCTGGGATATCATTGATTTAGTGCGTGCCTGTTATGCGCTTCGCCCTGAAGGCATTGTGTGGCCAGAAAAAGAAGATGGCACCCCAAGTTTTCGCCTGGAAGACCTCACCAAAGCGAACGGCATTGAGCACGCCGATGCCCACGATGCGCTGAGCGATGTGACGGCAACCATTGCGCTGGCCAAGCTGATTAAAGACAAACAGCCTAAACTGTATCAGTTTTTCTTCTCGCTGCGCGGTAAAAAAGCACTCGCGGACCTGATTGATGTGTTTAACATGCAGCCACTGGTGCATACTTCTTCGCGTATTCCAGCCACTCAGGGTTGCACCAGCTGGATTGCGCCAATGAGCTTTCACCCGGTGAACAAAAATGCCGTGGTGTGTTTCAACCTGACCAATGACCCGCAGGTGCTGCTGGACCTGTCGGTAGAGGAACTCCGTGCGCGCTTGTACACTAAACACAGTGATTTGGGCGAAGATGAGCTACCGGTTGGCCTGAAACTGGTTCACCTGAACAAATGTCCGATATTAGCGCCTGCAAAAACGCTGCTACCAGAGAACGCTGCCCGCCTGGGGATCGATCGTGAACAGTGTCTGGCACATCTTAAAATTCTTAAATCGCACCCGGAGCTGCGCGACAAGGTGGCTGAGGTGTTTAACGACCAGGGCGATTTCAGCGACACAACTAACCCGGATTATCAGCTTTATAATGGTTTTATCAGTAAAGCCGACAAAGCCAAGCTGGCCATTGTACGCGAAGCGCCGCCGCACGAATTAGGCTCGCTCAACCTGGAGTTTGAAGATCCTAAATTCCATACTCTGCTGTTTCGCTATCGTGCCCGAAACTGGCCGGAAAGCCTCTCTGCCAGTGAACTGGAGCAGTGGCGTAAATACTGTCAGAACAAACTCATGCATGGCGAAGACAACCCGTCTATCAATGCGCAGGACTTTATGATCACGCTGGAAAATCTGGTGTATGAACATGAAGGCAATGAAAAGAATCTGGCTGTGTTAAAGGCACTGTACCATTACGCGCAGAGCCTTTAATCTGGCATCATAAACAGGCGGTGACAGCCTCACCGCCCGCTTCTGTTACAAGCTTTCCTGATAGACCTTGAGCGCCTGCTCCAAATCAGCAATCAAATCTTCCACATCTTCCAGACCTATGTGCAAGCGGATCACCGGACCATGCTGCCACCCCGTTGTTGTGCGCAGAGGGGCCATGCTGGCATTCGCCGTTACCAGGCTTTCAAAGCCGCCCCATGAAAAGCCCATCTTAAAGTGGTGTAAGCTGTCGAGGAAACGGTTAATGGCTTTGCGGTGCCCCTGTTTCATCACCACAGAGAACAAACCATTGCTGCCGCTAAAGTCGCGTTTAAAAAACTCATGCCCCGGGCAGCTTTTCAGTGCAGGATGTCGTACGTGATCAACCAGAGGGTGACCGGCCAGCCAGTTGGCAACCTGAAGTGCCGACTTTTCGTGTTGCTGCAAGCGTACCGGCATGGTCCGCAAACCACGTAATGCCAGGTAAGCGTCGTCTGCTGAGGTACACTGTCCAAGCAGGTAAGAGTTTTCGCGCAGGGTTGGCCACAGCGTCTCGTTAGCCACGGCCACGCCCATCATGACATCGGAGTGACCGACTATGTATTTAGTGGCGGCCTGAATGCTGATATCCACGCCATGCTCCAGCGGCCGATAATGCCACCCGTTGCCATAGGTGTTATCCAGCATAGTGATCAGGCCCTTTGCCTTAGCCACTTTGACCAGGCTGGGCACGTCCTGCACTTCCATGGTGATAGAGCCAGGGGATTCCAGGAACAGCACTTTGGTGTTGTCCTGAATGAGTGATTCGATATCAGCGCCAATCAGCGGATCATAATAGGTAGTTGTGATCCCCAACCCAGCCAGGATCTTGTCACAAAAATCACGGGTTGGCTCGTAGGCAGTATCTACCATCAACAGATGATCGCCGGTTTTCAGAAATGACAACAGGGCCTGCGAAATGGCGGCAGCACCAGACGGATATAACGCACAACCGGCGCCATTTTCAAGCTCCATGATGGCGTCTTGCAATGCAAAATGCGTATTGGTGCCACGACGGCCATAAAACAAAGTGCGTTTGCCGCGCTCGGAAATGGCTTCCTGCATATCGGCGACAGACTCAAAAACAACGGTCGATGCCCGTTGTACCACAGGGTTAACCACGCCCTTGGTGTACTGGGTTTTGCGGCCAGCGGCCACCAGTTTAGTATTCTTCTTCATAGTGTGCTCAATTTTGGACTAAGTGCATCATTGCTGACGCCAGTATTCAACCAGATATCTGGAGATAGAATCTTTGCGGGTGAGTTTATATCCGGGCACATCGTCTCCCCACTCGGCAAATCCGTTGAGATCCGCTCGGGAAAACCATTGTGCATGCTCCAGCTCATCCTGCTCAACAAAAATGTCGGTGCTTTTTGCAGTTGCTATAAAGCCTAGCATAATAGACGACGGAAATGGCCAGGGTTGCGAGGCAAGGTAGCGTACCTGGTCAACCTCAACCCCGGCCTCTTCTTTAACTTCGCGGATCACGGCCCGCTCCAGTGTTTCACCGGGGTCAACAAACCCCGCCAGAGTTGAGTACACACCTTCTGGCCATTGCGCTTGTCGACCAAGCAGGCAGCGCTCAACACCATCTGCAAAGGTATGTGTTACCAGCATAATCACAGCGGGATCCGTGCGCGGGAACGTCATATGACGACATTCTTTGTCGTTGCACAAACGCGCGTGTCCGGCTTCCACAGGGCGATTTGGACTACCACAACGCCCACAGAAACGATGCGTTTTATGCCAGTAACACAGCCCGCGGGCCAACACACCCACCGACGCTAATTCGGCGTCCAGCTTTGGGCCTATGGTGCGCATATCTTCGAAATGGAAGGTTTGTTCAAACGTGTGCTCATCAAAGCTGACATCAATACAGTCCTGAAGTAACTCTTGTTCGACTTCGCTAACGTCCAGCGCAAAGTAGCTATAAGTGTCGTCAATGCCTAAAAACACGGCTTCGGCGCGGTCAAGTGTGTCAACCTGTGACTGAGACAACAAAGCCAGCTCGCGCTCGTTGCTGACAATCAGATTTTTGTTATTCCATACCAGCAACCAGCGGCTTTTTTCACCGTATTGGCCAAGTAACCAGTTAGGGTCTTTTCGTTCAGCCGAGGCCCTGTCCAGGTTCATTTGCGTGTAATGCAGCACGACGTTCATCCTTTTGTTGGTCTTTGACGACACGCTAACATAGCTGGCCCGAATGCCAATAGCTTTGCGGCAAAAAAAAAGCCCTTACGGGCTTGAACTACAGTGTGATAACACACTACAGAGAGGCAAGATATTCCTGAAGCTTTTGATTCTCAGCTTCAATGTGTTTGTAGAATTCAATGTCTTTCAGTTTGCTCGCAGCCCCTTCATCCAGCACAATCACAGCGTGACGGTGCATTTGTAAGGCTGATGCAGGACAAGCAGCGGTCAGAGGACCTTCAATCATGGCATGTACCGCATCGGCTTTGTTTTCACCAGTTGCCAGTAAGACCACTTTACGTGCATCTAAAATCGTACCAATCCCCATGGTGATCGACAGATGTGGCTGATATTCATCCGCTGCAAAAAAACGTGCATTATCGTCGATGGTCGCTTTTGTCAGGGTTTTAACCCGAGTGCGTGAAGTTAACCCTGACGATGGTTCGTTAAAGCCAATATGGCCATTGCGACCTATGCCCAGAAGCTGAACATCGATGCCACCGGCTGCGCTAATCTGCGCTTCATATTCTTTACAGGCTTCAATTGGGTTTTTGGCATCTCCTGGCGGAACATGCGTATTGTCTTTGTTAACGTCTATGTGGTTGAACAACTGCTCGTTCATGAAATAACGATAGCTTTGTGGGTGATCGCCATTCAGGCCCAAGTATTCATCCAGGTTAAACGTTTTGGCTTTGCTAAAGCTTACCGTGCCTGTCTGGTTGCGACGGATCAGTTCCTGATACAAAGCAACTGGCGTTGATCCTGTCGCCAGTCCTAAAACAGAGCCTGCGTTACGTGTTAACTGCTGAGTAAAAATATCGGCACCATATGCTGCAACTTCAGCTGCGTTTTTAAGAATGACTATTTGCATAATGTAAGGCTCAAGGTTGTGAACAAACAGGAAAAATGGGATCTGAACCTTGCTCTGCGTGCAATCAAAACAAGGTCAGATCAAAACCTAACTGGGATACACTGTTTAGGTTATTACCATTATGACAACGCTGTCATTATTAGAGAAAAAAACGCGCTTGTAAAGTAAAAGTGATAAAAAAATGTACTTTTTTTATAGCCAAAATAAAAATGACCTGCTCAGCAGGTCATTTTCAAAGTCTTAACGGTCGTCAGGCCCAACAATAAGATCTACTTTGCTATACGCTCACAATGATCTTACGTTTGTACATCCAGTGTAAGACCAGCAGCTGAACCGCCAGCAAGGCGCATACACTGAGCAACGCCTGCCAGTGCTCTGGCACCGCACTGATGATGCCACCGAACACACTGCGGCTGATAAAGGCCCAATCTACCAGGCTCGATGCCAGATAAATAATAATAGAGTTGGCACCGATGATCACAAAGGGATAAGCCAACTTCTGACCGTTAAGTATATCGACCAGTGTAAAGAAAATAGCCAGTAAAATGGCGCTCCAGCCGACAGTCACCAGTACAAAGGAGCTGGTCCACAATTCTTTGTTTACCGGGAACTGAAGGTCCCACAACCAGCCCAGAGCCAGGCTAATGATACCGGCAATAAACAGACGCCCTGCGACCTGCCACTGACCCAGTTTATCCGACTGTGCTATCAGCTGTCCGGCAAAGACGCCGGCAATGGCGTTCACAATAGCCGGAAAGCTAGACAAAATACCTTCCGGGTCAACCGGGCGATTCTGATAGGTAATCCCTGGCAGTAATGCCTGATCTATCCAGGCGTTCCAGCTGCCAGCCGGTGTGAGCTCCCCTGCACTGCCTCCAGGCACAGGAATAAAACACAACAACACCCAATACGCGAGCATGATACCGACCCCTGTTAGCGCTGTTGTCTTCAGACTACAGTGCCACACCAGCATGGCGCAAAAAAACCAGGCAATGGCGATGCGCCCAAGTACACTGGCATAGCGGATCTCGCCCAAATCAGCCGGAATACCTGTGCCCCAGCCATGGTTATACAGCACACCAAACAGACACAGCAAACCCAGCCGTTTAATCGCCTTGATGTAAATAGGCTTGCGCTCTTCCAATGACAAGTGATCAATGCGCTTGGGCCGTAAGCCCATCGCCACTCCCGACAAAAAGATAAACAAGGGGAAGATCAAGTCGTAAAAGGTAAAGCCGTGCCAGGCACTGTGAAGCGTCTGAGCTTCAAAAATTTTCCACCCCTGCCAGCCGGTCAGAACAAACAACGCGGCAAATATGGACTGACCACCCAGGATCCAAAACATGTCCATGCCACGTAAGGCATCGAGCGACGCCAGTCTTTTCTTATTATTTGACATAGTTACTACCTATAGAAACAAAAAATCCCCGCTAAACAACAGCGGGGTTTTTTACCCAGGGAAAATTAAATGTGTTTTCCGTTAATGAAAGTCTGTAATACATGAAGGTCACTATCGAGCAGCACAAAGTCAGCATCTGCACCGTCAATCAAACGTCCCTTGTCAGGCAGCCCAAGGTACTGTGCCGGGTATAACGAGGCCATCCGCAATGCTTCTGACAATGTCACATCGAGAGTGTTAACACTGTTACGTACTGCGCTTGCCATATCAAGGACACTGCCTGCTAACTCGCCTGTGGTCGAGTTTAGCCGATCGCCAGTGCGGATCACTTTACGACCATCAAAAAAGTCAAATTCCTGCTCATCCGTGCCAACTGGCGGCATAGCATCAGTCACCAGCATGATTTTGCCACGTTGCTTAGCGCGAATCGCCAGCTTAGCCGAAGCCGGGTGCACGTGGTGTCCATCCACAATCAGACCGCACCATGCGTTGTCATCCCATAATGCTGCTCCCACCACCCCTGGCTCACGAGAGGTATAGGCCGACATGGCATTAAATAAGTGCGTAAACCCGTCAGCACCAACTTCCAGCGCGGCCATTGTGGTTTCAAAATCTGCATTAGAATGGCCGATAGACACTTTGACACCCAGTTCAACAAGCCGCTTGATGTCACTCAGTGGCACAGTTTCAGGGGCCAGGGTCACCATTTTTATCCCTATGTCTTCACGGGCATAAATAGCGAACTCTCGCTCAGAAATTGGACGAATAAATTGTTCGCTGTGGGTGCCTTTCTTTGGGTGTGACAAATGCGGACCTTCAAAATGAACCCCGGCAACACCTGGCTCTTTGCGTGCAATTGCCTGAGCAATGGCATCCGCAGCTTGCTCCATAACCGCTACCTGATCTGTAATAAGCGTTGGCATCAGAGCCGTTGATCCAAACTTTGCATGGGCTGTGACTATGGTCGTCAGGCAAGACAATGAGGGATCGGCATTCAAAAAGCCACCACCGCCGCCATTAACCTGGACATCAATAAAGCCTGGTGCGGTTATGCCCTCAAGTCGCGTAACTTCACTGCCCGCGGGATGAGACTCAAAGTGAAGCTTGCCATTATCGACAACAAACTCAACTTCGTTTTTAAATTGTGTGCCGTCAAACAGACGGCTGGCTAAAAATCTGTTCATGAATTACACCAAGTGTTCCGATTGACGTTGAATACTCTGCATTGCGAAGTAAATCGCCCCCATCTCAGGTGGCTGCTTAGGCAGTTCAACCCGCTCTGCAATTTCCGGGTCCAGCCACTGGCTTAACGGCTCGGATAATCCCCCAATCATTGATAATCTGGGCGGGTTGTTTTCCAGTAGTTTGTGAGCAAGTCGGCTGACATAACCGGCCCCGGTTTTCACAATTTCCAGCGCCAGCTGATCCCCGGCTTTCGCGGCATCCAGTACATAGCGGGCCAACCTGGCGTAGCTGCTGGAAGGCTGTCCTGCCATTTGCTCGGCAATACCCATTGCGGTGTTGGTATTAAAATGCTGTAAAAATACTTGAGACAAGGCTGTCTTTGGTCCAAGACCGTCTAAATCCAGTAACACGGCTTTGACTGCTTCAAGTCCCATCCAGGAGCCACTGCCAATATCACCCTGAGCAAACCCGTGCCCACCATAATTAGCGCTTTTTCCATCCACCAGCACAAACCCACATGAGCCAGTACCTGTGATGATCACCGCGCCATCTTCTCCTTCGTGTGCGCCAATACAGGCGGTATGGAGATCCGTTGTCAGGAACATTTGCTTGAACGGATGATCCCAGCGCATAATTTTGTCATATAAGCTCGGTAAGTTTACGCCTGCAAGGCCCAAACCCGCATTGAGTTCGTGAACCTGCTCTACCCTTAGTCCCGCATCCTGCAAAGCTAACTGAGTCGAAACCATGATAGACTCTAAGGTTCTTTCGAATCCATGCAAAGGATTCGCAGGACCACCAAGACCAGTGCCTAGTACGCCATGTATTGCAGAGTATATGGTGGCACGACATTTCGTTCCTCCACCATCGATACCTATATATAACTGGTCATGTTCAACCTGTTTAGCCATCATGTAACGACCCCTAAAAGTTGTGATTGGTGCCTCCTCATTCAAAGGCTACCGGAATTCAGTCATGTTGATTTGATGTTACACAACAAATGACAGCGTTGTCATTAAGTTTTTTATTATTTTTTCGCAGTGTGAAAAATTTTAATATTGCATACTTTTGCTTAATTGTCAGAAAATTTTTGCAAGGAACTGAATATTGTCCTTTTTCTGCATTTTGACGGAGGATTTGGCAGACACCTTATGTAAACACGAAGATTGCCACATTTAATGAAAAAAACGGCGCTTTCGCACCGTTTTCAAAACCAATTCCCTACATTAATTTTATGTAGGGGCAGGCTGCGGTTATTTTACACCCAGCTCTCTCAGACGCTCTTGCAGGTAACTGTCAGCAGTGTAACGCTCAGACAAGACCACATCAGGACGAGGATGCAGGAACAACGGCAGTGAGATACGTGACTTATCACTGGCCTTACCGGTTGGGTTAATTACACGGTGAATGGTAGATGGGAAGTACCCGCCCGACGCTTCTTGTAACATGTCACCAATGTTAATGATCAAATTACCAAAATCACATGGCACGTCTAACCAGCTGCCGTCTTGTCTTTGTACTTGCAGGCCTGGCTCGTTTGCTGCAGGCAGAACGGTCAACAGGTTGATGTCGCCATGTGCTGCTGCACGGATAGCACCCGGTTCTTCATCACCTGTCATCGGTGGGTAGTGCAAAACGCGCAGTAGTGTTTGTTCAGAGTCTTTGATCATGTCTTTCAGATCAATAGAGAATTTAGCACGCACGTTTTCTGGTGCTTCAGCCTGAACCCAGCTTAATAGCTCTGCCGCAAACTCATTGGCCAAACGATAGTACTCACGAATTTCTGCATCGAGTTGCGCAGGCACACGACCTTTCGGATAAACGTGGAAGTACTCTTTAATGTCTTTAATTGTGAAGCCTTTCGCAACTTCAGAAACATCGGGCGGAAAGTAACCGTCTTGCGTTTCTTTATTGAATAAAAACGCGTGCTTTTCTTCTGAGTTAAAGAATTCTTGCCAGTTTTTATAGATAGACTCAACCAGTTCCTGAGGAATTGGGTGGTTTTTTAGTACACCAAAGCCCGTTGAGCGCAGAGATTCAACAAATTGTTTCGCCGCGTCAGGCGCTTGATAGTCAACTGTAGGTAGCTGTTGCATAATGGTTCCACCGATATTTGAACGTGACTTAAATTCAAGAAATTAACTGCAACTCGAACATTGAAAATTAACTTTTTGAATTAAGATAAAATCTTGCTCGCGAGCTTAGAGAAATCCACCGCCTCAGATAAGGACTTATGTCCGCCTCCCCTGTCAATAATCACTGAGATTGACTCAGATCAAATCGGCTCCACAGGTAAAGATATCTGCCACTCCAACCCGTGCTGACGGTCGTGCACCTGATAACTGCCATTTAAAGCATTCACAATCAGGTTAGCCGCTACAGAAGCACTCAATCCGACATGCCCCGTGTTACCTCTTTTTGTTGTCACGAATGGCTTCAACATGTCTTCTTCTGAGATACCTTCGAGCCCCAGACCATTGTCCAGGTAGCTGACAATTAATTGTGTATCCTCGATTCCGAGGCCGATACGCACTTCCAACTGACCTTCCTGTCGGCCATGAGACAGAGAGTTCGCAATCAGGGTATCTATTACGGAGGCCAGCAGACCTCCGTCAAACAGAGCGGCCCCCTCGTGATGAACGACAATTTCAATGCTGACCGGTTTGTTCAACCAGGCACACTGTACTTTCTCAGCAAATTCAAGCAAGCTCACCCGGGTGGGCGACACCGGACACTCTACCCGGGCAATCTGCTTGACCATAGACACGAATTTAGCCACCCGGGTTAAGTTTCGTTCACTCAAAGACAGGCTTGTATCACACTCTGCCAGCTTATCCTTAATCTCATCAAAGCTTACCTCGCCCTCTTTCAAAGTACTTACCAGCTTATAAATGGTGCCTGAACAATGGCTAACCGCTGTTATAGCCGTACCTAATGGCGTATTGATTTCGTGCGCTACGCCAATCACCATTTCGTTCATCACTTGAGAAAGCTGCTGTTTTAACGCACTCTTTTGTGCATCAAGCAGTTTAATCTGTGTATCCACTCTGGCTAATATCTCAGCAGGAATAAAAGGCTTGGTAATATAATCGTTACCGCCGGCATGTAGCGCCTCTACTATCCAGTCGGTGTCGCTGTGTGCGCTGACAAAAATCACCGGAATATGGCTGGTATGCTTTTCTGCCTTCAGCAACTTACACAATTCGATCCCGGATGTTCCTGGCATTTTGATATCAGTGATCACCAACTCTGGCGGCTTACGTTGAATTATATTCAGTGCCACCTCTGCATTGATAGCGGCAAGTACCGTATGCCCTTGCTGACGAAGGATCAGTTGAAGCATATGCAGGTTTTCTGCAACATCATCAACCACCAAAATGTCTGCCATTCCTTTTACCCTCATAAGTTGCTTTTTACACTTTCAGTAAGCATAGCTTGAGAAATGACCGCGCGCGACTATGGTTACTATGTTAGTAAACTCAACAGTGTGGCGTATATATGGGTGTAAAATTAAGAGTGAATATTGTCTTTGCGGTGATACTGTTGATATTAGCTATTTCAGCGTTATTACTCTTTTTAAGTTATACCAAACTCGAGCCGGCCAGCCAAAAATTAGACAACCTTAACACATTGGCCAACGTCTCTTCTGAGCTTAAGGAGCAAGCGCAGAATCACGCAGTACAGCTTGCTCTGTACTTAAACAACCCACAACCCCAAAGGCTTGAGCTGCTGCGTGATTATAACGAGTCGCAATTTACATTCACACAGGGCAGTCAATCTGGTGAGCTATCAACGCAAGGTGAAATGCAAAAACCGGTTGGCCTGGTCCATGCCCTGGCCCGTCTGCCTATTGAGTCCTCAGCAACACAACTTGCGGCACTGTACGGTGAGCTCAGACAACTCTATATACAAACCTATGCTGAGCTGGCACAGCCTCAACCAAGCGCCACTGCGGCCCCTTTCAATTTGGCAAACTATCACAGCACCTTGCAACATATCACGACAGAACTTGACCAGCTGGATTTAATATTCTCACAGCAAACATCACAACTATATAAAGAAAAAGATCGTCAGTACATGCGCCTGAATCAACTTGCGATATGGGGGATTATATTGCTTGGTCTGGCTACGTTGCTGGGGATGTGGTGGTGCAATTTTAGACTTTTTGACCCCCTTAAACGCTTATACCAATCACTGCACAACGCCAATCAGAGTGGTAATGCCCAGCTGCACTTGCCCGAACAACTAGGAGAAGAGCTAAGTAGCCTGGCCAATGTCGTTGGTCAGATCTACGACAAGCTTCATAACCGAGTGGAAATCGCCAAACTGCGCGAAATGTTTAATCAGGGGATCCGCCACAGTCGTGACCCGGATGAACTAAGACGCTTCGCATTGGAATTTTTCGCGACTTACTACGCAGCTCCCAGCGTAGCAATTTGTGACACCAGTGACAAAGTACTGACCCCATTACAGACCATAGGCTGCCCACCCTGCCTGGATAACCTGAGTATTCAGTTCACTCAATTATGTCGAACTTTGACGCGGCAAAGCTTAGTCTCAGGCGATGCCGCTTTTGACTTAAAAGCAGGTGCCGTCGCCATATCTATTAAAAGTGCTGCTTTATATCCTTTGCTCGTCAACAATCAGCTGAAGGGTGCACTGTATATTGCCAGCATTGATAAATTCGACAGTGAACAGCAGAACAGTATCCAGCAGCTATGTGAAGATCTTGCGATTCAGATTCAGTTATGTGAAAACGCGCAGCAACAGCTCGCTGCAGAAACGGCCTTGTCGCAGCACCTGGAGATGACATTGCATATCCTGAATGCCATTCCCAATCCGACTTATTACCGAGATACCCGGGGCACCTTTTTGGGGGTAAACCGAGCTTTTCTTGATTTTCTTGACCTGTTTGAGGCCGAGGTGACCGGCATGCGGATCCAGGATGTGTTTGATGTCTATACGACGGGCTACCTGGAGCAAAAATCTAATTACACCATAGAGCAGCAAACACAGCATCAGTTCGAGTTAACTCTGAAGAACGGCCAACAGGAATCCAGAGAGCTGATAGTACATGAGGCTCCTTTCTTTGATGGCTATAAAGAAGTTGGTGGTGTGGTTGGGACCTTTTTAGATATGACAGAGCGAAACGAGCTCGAGCGTAATATGCTTGCGGCCAAAGAGCTGGCCGACAAAAACGCCAAAGTTAAAAGCGAATTCCTTGCTAACATGAGTCACGAGATTCGCTCCCCCATGAATGCCATCATTGGCATGGCTCATCTTGCACTGAATACGCAGCTCACGACAAAACAACGTAATTATGTTGAAAAGATAGATAACGCCGCCAAGCAGCTTCTAAAGCTGCTGAACGATATTCTCGATTTCTCTAAGATCGAAGCAGGTAAAGTTGAAATAGAGTCCACCCACTTCCACCTGGATAAAGTGCTGGATAACGTAGCGACAATCGTCGGACTCAAAGCCGAAGAAAAGCAGCTGGAGCTGATATTTGATGTCCACCCGGATGTAGCGAATGATTATATTGGCGATCCACTGAGGATCGGCCAGGTATTGATCAACCTTGCAGGGAATGCCGTTAAGTTTACAGAGCAAGGTCACGTGACGATCAATATCAGCTATCAAAGTGAAGATGAGCAAAGTGCCAAATTACTCTTTCGTGTCATTGATACGGGGATTGGGCTGAGCAGCGAACAACAAACCAAACTCTTTCAGTCGTTCTCACAAGCTGACACATCTATTACGCGTAAATACGGTGGCACCGGTCTGGGTCTGACTATCTCGCAACATCTGGTGAAACTGATGGGTGGCGAAATTTTTGTTGAAAGCGAACCTGGTAAAGGCTCAACTTTCTATTTTACACTGCCTCTGCCTTTTGCCACCACGACCCGTCTCGTTAGCCAGCCTTCTGAACATTTTAGAGACAAAATAGCTTTAATTGTGGACGACAATGCGCTGGCAAGAGAAGTCATGGCCGCCATGCTGAAAAAGTTTGGCATCGCCTCTAAGCTGTTCTCATCCGGTGATGCCTGTATTGAATACGTACAAAATCAGCAACCTCATTTTGATATTGCCTTTGTTGACTGGCATATGCCACAAAAAGACGGCATTGATACCATTATGGAATTACATCGTCTTTCTTCTTCAAGACAATATGTACTGGTCACCGCCTACGGCCGAGAGCTCGGACTGAAAGACGACCAAAAGCACATGATCTCCAGTATTTTACTCAAGCCTATTAATCCATCCAGCGTGTTCGATTGCCTGCAAGCCTGCCTCGCACCTCTGCCCCAGCAAGTTACTGCCACCAGTGCCACCGAAGACTCCAGGCTATCCGGACTGACGATCCTGGTGGCCGAAGATCAACCCGTTAATCAGGAGATTGCGGTTGAGATTTTGACATTCCACGGTGCCAATGTAGCCGTTGCCAATAATGGTCAGGAAGCACTCGAGGCCGTACAAAAGACCGCATTTGATGTAGTATTGATGGACATGCAGATGCCTGTCATGGATGGGCTAAAGGCAACCCGAGCAATTCGCAAACAGCCCGAACTCTGCCAGCCGCCAATACTGGCAATGACGGCCAATGCCATGCAAGCAGATATACAGACTTGCCTGAGTGCTGGTATGAATGGACACATAGCCAAACCTATCGATGTTGAAAACATGGTTGTAACCATACTGGCGCATGCTAAACAAAACGAGGCCGAAGAAGGTGTTCAAAAAGCAGTGCCATTTGAGTCTGACGAGCTGGAAGCACCAAGTGTGGAGGCCAAGACTTTCACACTTGAGGGGATTGATATAGAGGCCGGTATCAACCGGGCTGCTGGCAACCGGGACGTGTACTTTTCGCTGCTTGAGAAATTTGTGAAACAACAGATTGAAGAACTCATCAACCTTAAACAAGCCATCACCATAGGTAACACAGAGCTTGCTGAGCACATTCTCCATGCCCTGAAAGGCGCAAGTGCGAACTTATCTATGACACATCTGACGAGCCAATGTGCGGCACTGGAGTCCCAACTTCAGAATAACAGCTTAGACGGAACACAGATTGATAATTTGCTGGAGTACATCAGGCACTGCCATGAGCAAGTCTCGAATTATGTAAACTTACACACCGCAGAGACTGAAAAATGTCTTTCAGATAAGACCTCTGACGCTCTGTCTGAGCAGTCCGACGAAATGCTGATAGCACTTGCGAAAGCGCTGCTGGACTATGATGCAAGTGCTACTGAGCTTGTCGCATCAATGCATACAGGCACACATTTGCCTGAAGCGGTGTTGGATGAACTTAACGATTTGATCACTCGGTATGAGTTTGAAAAAGCACACGCGCTGCTATTGCCTTATGTACCGCAACTTGCTTGAGCCTGAGCCCAAATGGAGCTCGAGGCAGCATAGCCAGCCTTTAATAAGCTTGGCTGCGCTGCGCAAAAGGTAAGATTAGTCGTTATAACCCAAGGTCAGCCATAAAGTCGTCATCTGCAACGTCTTCAGCTGATGTCTCTGCTTTTTTTGCAGACTCCGCTTTTTTTGTTCTCTGGCTGGCAATGATGTCATCCGGGTCCACGGCTTCGGTAATATCGTAGTCATGGAGCTTGATAAACTCGGTCTTATCCATTGCCAGTTCAAGATAGAAAATGTTCTGGCCCTGAGTGGTAAAGGTCACGCGGCGCGCCTGTGGCCTGTCCATTGTGGTATCCACCGAGATCTGAACCTGTTTGTTAATTGCCATCATTTTAGGCTGGTTCTGTGTGATAGAGGTATGAAGCTGCTCACGCACTTTACTGGTAAAGTCACCAACGATTTGGTTCATTAGCTCACCCATCACATTGGATACATCATCCGATAGGTGGCTTTGCGCAATTTCACTTTCCGGCATCCCCATTGAACGCATATAGTCCTGATAAACCTCCATCGCAGCCTGCGCGGTAAAGTTGGTGACAACCAGTCCGGTAAAACCGCCGTCAAACAGAACAAAACAACCAATGTCTGGACGCATACAGGTACGGGTGATCTTCTGTACCATTGCCGAATAGGCAATCTGATTGCCACTGGCCGAGGATAAAACCTCTGTCACCGAGTGACATAATGTGGATAGGATATCTTCTGTGCTGATCACTTTATTTTTCGCCATGTTGGTTCTCTAACTTACTTCTTATTGTTAATACTAGCCAAGCTACTCAATTTATCACTGACTATCTAGTATAAAATGCTAAAATAGCATGATTATTTTTTTGTAAGACAAATTGGACTAGCAGTGTGACGGGCAAAGACAGTATATATGCCACAGAGCAAGAAGTCAGAGACTTCACCTTCGACGCAAACGTTGTAGAAGTATTTCCGGACATGATCCAGCGCTCGGTGCCGGGTTATGCCACCATCGTCAGTACCATGGGTAAGTTGGCAGGCCAATACGCCCAGAGTAACTCTAACCTGTATGATTTGGGCTGTTCGCTGGGCGCGGTCACCCTGAGTATGCGCCGCAATATCGACAAAGAAAATTGCCGCATTATTGCCGTAGACAACTCCCAGCCTATGGTCGAGCGCTGCCAGATGCATCTGAAAGGCTTCAAATCAGACGTACCGGTAGACGTACAACTGGGTGACATTAACGAGTTAGAGATAAGCAACGCCAGCGTTGTTGCCATGAACTTTACTTTGCAGTTTATCCCCCAGGCACAAAGAGCCGCCGTGCTTGAAAAAATTTATCAGGGACTGAAACCCGGCGGCGTATTGCTGCTTTCGGAGAAGATCAAAGGTGAGAACGACATCAAAGATAATTTGTTGATTGACCTGCACCACGACTTCAAACGACACAATGGCTATTCGGAACTGGAGATCAGCCAAAAGCGTACCGCCATTGAGAACGTGATGCGCACCGACAGCCTCAGCACCCACAAAAAGCGCCTGGAACAGATCGGCTTTGCCCATACCCAGGTGTGGTATCAGTGCTTTAACTTCTGCTCCCTGGTAGCGATTAAATAAGAGAAAGACTATGAATTCCTGGTTTACCGATTTTTATGCCGCTATTGCGAAAAGCCCTCTCAGCCATTGGCTGGAAACACTGCCGGCACAACTGACTCACTGGCAAAAAGAAGCCCAGCACGGCGACTGGTCACAATGGGAAAAGGTACTTAAAAACCTCCCTGATTTGCCCGCCGATCAGATTGACATTGAGAACAAGGTGTCCTTTACCCGTCAGGAGACGCTCTCTGAGGGACATCAGAAGCAACTGACACATTTGTTCAAACGTATGATGCCCTGGCGCAAAGGCCCGTTCCATATCCATGGTATCGACATTGACACGGAGTGGCGCAGCGACTGGAAATGGGATCGTTTATTACCACATATCAGCAATTTACATGGCCGAAGTGTACTCGATATCGGCTGTGGCTCTGGCTATCATCTGTGGCGTATGCGTGGCGCAGGGGCTGAGTTTGTCGTAGGAATTGACCCCTCGGACTTATTCTTGAGTCAGTTTCAGGCCATCAAGCACTTTAATCCGGATCCGAATGTCCATCTGTTACCTCTGGGTGTGGAGCAACTCCCGGATTTGAAAGCCTTTGATACCGTTTTCTCTATGGGGGTTCTGTATCACCGTCGCTCCCCCATCGACTTCCTGGCTCAGCTAAAAGCTCAGTTGCGCCCGGGCGGTGAATTAGTGCTCGAAACCCTGGTCATTGAAGGTGATGTAAACACGGTACTGGTGCCGACGGATCGCTATGCCAAAATGCGTAACGTCTGGTTTATTCCCAGTTGCGATGCGCTAGCGCTGTGGCTACAGCGCGTGGGCTTTAAAGACATCAAGGTGGTGGATAAAGACATCACGTCTTTGGATGAACAAAGACGTACCGAGTGGATGCAGACCGAATCTTTGGCCGACTTTCTGGATCCCAACGATCCCAGTAAAACGATCGAAGGTTACCCGGCGCCCCTCAGAGCAATTATTGTCGCAAAAGCCTGATAATACCAAATTCACTTAATACATGCTCAATTTGAAGGAGTAAATAGAACGCTAACTGTGTTAAAAATTTTCATTTAGAGCAACTAAATAGCAAAATTTTTGCCTCGTTATCGACCCTATTTTCTCGCCTCAAAATAGAGCTCTTAATTAAGCAAATTGGTATGTTCAAACACAAAAAAGCCAGCATCTAAGCTGGCTTTTTCAATTTATGTGAGCTGCAAATTAGCCCAACAGCTCAGCCAGTTGCTGACTTACCGCTTCAACAGCCTGAGTACCATCCAGTTTGTGGTATTGAGTATTGCCGGCATCCGCTTCTGACTGGTAGTAGCTTACCAGCGGTTTTGTCTGGTCGTGGTAGATACCAAGACGCTTGCGTACTGTTTCTTCTGTATCATCGGCACGAATGATCAAGTCTTCGCCAGTCTGGTCGTCTTTGCCTTCTACTTTAGGCGGGTTGTACACAACGTGGTAAACACGACCAGAAGCCGGGTGTACGCGACGACCACTCATACGCTCAACGATGATTTCGTCAGCAACGTCGAACTCGATAACGTGATCAACCGCAATACCGTTTTCTTTCATTGCGTCTGCCTGAGGGATAGTACGCGGGAATCCATCTAACAGGAAACCATTTGCACAGTCTTCTTTTGCAACGCGCTCTTTTACCAGACCAATGATGATGTCATCAGACACAAGCTGGCCTGCATCCATCACTTTTTTGGCTTCCAGACCCAGTGGCGTGCCTTCGCTGATTGCTGCACGCAGCATGTCGCCCGTTGAAATTTGTGGAATACCGTACTTTTCCATTAGAAATTGAGCTTGAGTGCCTTTACCTGCACCCGGCGCGCCTAGCAAAATAATGCGCATAGTGTGTTCCTCGTATGTGAGTTAACTGGATTTTAATTGTGTCGAATTTTTTCACATTGGGCAGGGATACTCAAGGGACTTAGACCAATTGTCTAGCGCTGATTACAACAAGGCGAACAAAATTCGCTCACCTTGTCATAATATTCGGATTGCCATGAGAATTTGGTCAATTAAACCTCGTCTTTGCCAGGTATAATTATCAGCTGACTTCTTGCTTTAACCCAGCCCTGCCTAAGACAGCTCGATATAGCCGCTCACCCAGAACCGAAAATGTCAGACCACTGAGAATCACGGCACCGCCAATCATCTCGAACAGGCTTATCTGTTCACCCAGGATCAAACTGGCCCCTATCATCCCCACTAAAGGGATCAACAAGGCAAACGGGGTCACTGCCGCAGCGCGATGCCTGCCCAGTAACCAGCCCCACAAAGTAAATGCCAGCAAGGTGGAGACGGGCCCGACGTAGAGTAACGCTAACCAGGATTGTGCACTGGTATTTTGGATCAGGGTGACTGGTGTATTACTTTCAATAATATAAGACAATACGAACAAAGGCAGTGGCGCCACAGCACTGACCCAGACCATAAAATGCAGCAAGTTAACTTGCTTTAACTGCTTCATGATGAGATTCGACACCGCCCAGCTCAAAGCCGCACACAGGATCAACGTCATGCCATACAAAGTGACACTGCCTGTTTCGCTCAAAAAGAACAAACCAAACCCACTACACGCAATGACCGCGCCTGCTATCTGAAAACGACTTGCCTGCTCTTTTAACACCAGTGCACTAAGCACAATCGTAAACACCACCTGGGCTTGCAGTAATAACGATGCAATGCCCGCTGAGGCATCTTTTTCCATTGCTACAAACAGCAGGCCAAACTTAATCACACCAAGAAATAAGCCCACACCCAACACATGCCATACCGGTGTCTTCGGAAAGGGAATAAAAAATATAGCGGGGAGAGCCACAATCAAAAAGCGTAAGCCAGAAAACAAGATAGGCGGCAGCTCTGCAAGGCCCAGTTTGATGACTGAAAAGTTAATTCCCCACACTGCAACGACAAGCAATGCACACAAAGTGCTTTTTAAATCCATATTCCCTTCCTGACCTAACGACTTTTTCACCCTAATTCGGGTCCAATGCAAAGCATCACGCTAGCATAAATTTCACGACAAGCGCAAAACGGTACGCATCTTTTGCTGCACATTTTAAAACAATCATTTTAATTACTGCCATTTTTTACTAAAAAGGTACATTCATGTAAAATTACCTAATTAGCAGACAAAGCAATGCAATAATTCGCCAAAATAAAAAAATTAAACCATTTTTCATTGCAAAATTATTTCATTCCATTGTAGAATGCACGCCCAACCGAATAGCAGCTTTTGCTGGCCTTTCATTTTTAAAATTCTTGTTAATAAAAGTCATGCAGTCTCCATATGGTGATTGCTTTTTTGTGCGCGTCAATTTTATAAATGTCAAAAGTCAGCTCAGCGATAGCCATTCAACCAGGTTGGCGACTACCCTCGCAGAAACCAACACACACGAGATTTAAAATTAACCGTTTCTAACTTGAGGAACATACATGAGCACCACAGCACGCAATCTTACTCCGATCGCAACCGCCATGGCACTGGCAATGGCCGGCCTGTCATCTGCCCCAGTATTGGCAGAAGAAGCCCAAGCTGAGAAATCAAAAATCGAAGCCATCACGGTAACCGCGACCAAGCGTTCACAGGTTATCTATGAAGTACCGATCGCTATGAGTGCATTCTCAGGGGATGATCTGGATGCACAAGGTATCTCAGACATCACTGATGTGGGCAAATTTGTTCCAAACCTGAATATTACCGGCTTCTCAGCAGGTCACAACTCCTCTGCCAACCCGTTTATTCGTGGTATCGGCTTGCAAGACCACCTGATCACTACAGATCCTGGCGTAAGCGTTTATGTTGACGGTGTTTACCTGGGTCGCCAGGTTGGCCAAAACTGGAACCTGGCCAACATCGAGCGTATTGAAGTACTGCGTGGTCCTCAGGGCACTCTGTATGGCCGTAACTCAATCGGTGGCGCAATTAACATCATCACTAAGCAACCAGATCAGGAAGCAGTGACTAAGGTTAGTGCTGAGACTGGCACACGTGGTCGTCTCAAAGCGAGCATGTTTACCAACCAGGCCGTAACCGATGAACTGGCGTTTAACTTCAACATGGGCTTTAACCGCCGCGGTGGCCTGGGTGAATTTACTAACCTGCCAAATGCTGAATACGATGTGGGTGAGAACCAGGAATTCCATGGTCGAGTCTCAGTTAAATACACCCCAACTGATGATTTACGTTTGGTACTGACTGCAGATGCGAACGACGGTGAAGGTGGTACTCGTCCGTTTACCGTTCTGATCGATGAGATGCCAGAAGGACGTCTTTATAAAGCAGGTTTACGTAACCACATGGTAGCTGCTGACCCATATGACAATGCCACGAGCAGCATTGAAACGGCCACGGTATCGAACAAAGCAAATGGTGTATCACTCACAGCAGAATACGATATCAACGCAGATTTTGGCACTAAGTTTATCTTCAGTAAGCGCTCTTCTGAATATAAAGCCGGCCTGGATGACGACGGCACCGCAATCGCCCTTGACCACTACCCTGAGCGTGGTGAGGCCGATCAAACTTCTGTAGAACTTCAGCTAACGGGCTATCTGGGTCGCGCAGACTTTGTAACCGGCATTTACTGGTTTAACGAAGAAGGCAGCAACCGCCAGAGCTCTGATGAAGCAAGCTTTGATGGTGGCCCGACTAAACTAGAGTTGGATCAAGAAACCACCAGTCGTGCGGTTTTCTTCAACCTGGGCTATGACCTGACCGATGATCTGCGCTTGAGTGGTGGTGTACGCTACACTGAAGACGAAAAAGAAGCATCAACAAATGTATTCGACCCTGTTGGTACCATCTCCTCTAGCAAAGACTGGGATGAGATCTCATGGGAAGTTGCAGCGAATTATACCTTTGAGAATGGCCTTAACTGGTACGGTACCATTCAAACTGGTTACCAATCTGGTCAATACCCTGCCCGTCCATATTTCCTGATCGGTCAGTTCTTCGGTGAAGGCGGCTTTGACAACCCGAATGCAGCCGCCGCGGTGCGTGCAAACAACGCATTTATGGCGAGCGAAAACATCAGCGCAATCAACTATGAAACTGGTTTCAAAGGCCAGCTGACTAACGACTTCAGCATGAGCGTTGCGTTTTTCAATACTGAATATGAAGACCTGCCTTATCAGGTCAACGTAGTAACTGATGCAGGATTTGACACCAACAACCTGATTGTTGAACAGACCTCTCGCGGTATCGAGTTTGAGAGCACCTACTATGTAACAGACAACTTCACCCTGCATTCAAGCTTTGGCTTTATGGATGTAGATGTTGAAGAGCAAAATGGCATCAAGCCAGTTGCACCTCTGACTCCAGAGTGGACTGCCTCAATCAGCCCGTCTTATGAGTTTGAACTGGACAACAACGCAACGGTAAACACACGCTTTGACATTTCATACCGTGACAGCATGTATGGTGAGCCGAGCTCAGATCCGCGCCGTATGACACAAATTGATGACCGCACTACGGTAAACTTTGATATTTCATACGCGCCAGCCAATGCGAACTGGGACATCTCGCTATATGGTCGCAACATCTTTGATGAGCGCTATGACGATGCACGTCTCAATACTGGTGACTATATTCTGGTTATCAAGAGCAATGATGCCAGCGAGTTTGGTGTTCGCTACCGCGCAACATTCTAATTAGTTATTATACAACAGACTGTTAGCTTCATGCTGACAGTCTGCTTACCCTCGCTTATACACCTTTCCTGTAACCCCTTCTCGTCGTTTACAATAGTTCACCATGCTAGTTGAAGCGCAAATAAGAAAAGATTAGAATCCGCGCCTTTCATATGGATACGGAATATATCCAACATGAGATTCTTACCTAATAAGAAGCTGTTCTTATGCGCAACAATGGCCTTGTCACTCACTGCATGTGGTGGCGGTTCAGACAGCAAGGACCCTGGTACATCTTCTGTCGAAGACAATAAAATTAGCTACACTAAACTACCTACTTTTATTAATGTAAAAGAAGGTCAGGAGGTCACACTATCTCTTAATACCTCCGGGGCGAATGCCAATAACCTGAATTTTACCTGGACAGTTTGTGGCGTTGATGGCGATGTACCATTTACTGGGCAAGGCAGTGATACAATCACATTTACAGCGCCAGAAGTCAGCCAACAGAGTTCTCTCAGCATCTCTGTAAAACTAAACACCTCTAATGTGATAGGTTTTGTGGACCAGCACAGCTCCGTCTCTGTCGCTGATACAGACTCAAGCACCGTTGCACCACAACCTGATACGGGTAGCGTGGTTGAAGAGCTTGATTTAAGTGTGCTTGTCTCTGGCAGTACCTGGATGGAGACCATTCACCGGTATATTAAAGCACCGCGTACGGAAGGCGGCTATAATCATACTACCGTGAAATTCTCGCGCCCTCTCGATATTGTTGGCTTCGATCAAAGTGAACATATGTTTACTGCTCAAGCGTGCGGTAAGCAACATGGTAACGATGTGAAAGTGGATGATTTTTTGCTCATATTGACTGTTCAGAAGGTACTGAGTCAATGGTGCTGACTCAAGCTGAAAACAGCTTCACCATCACTAAAATGCGTGGTGACGACGTTGCTGCTACCAGCACATTCAAACACGTCAGTGAGACCGCACAAAAGAGCTTTGGTAAGTTGGCAGTTAACTTTGCAAACTACCCGCAGCTTGCTGAAACAAATCAACTTTGTGGAGTTATTGCCACGTCTTATGTGGAAGCAAAGGACAGTAATAATGAGACATTAACCAGTGCCGACGCCACAGTCGTGCGTTTGACTAGCCAATACGAAGGCAGTCCGTTTGAGCTATCCTTCACATTTGGCGGTAAGCCAAGTGACTTACTTGCTAGCTTATCCAGTGTGGGAACCGGCAACTTTGCGCAGCTTGAAACATCGCTATATCCTGAGATAAGCCAGCTCAAGAGCGACTCAGGGATGCTTAAGCTGGATTGGGACAATACAGACACACATATCGAAGCTGAGTTTAACTTTGACCTGCCGCTTAGCACGTTCAAAGATGAAGAGGTAACAGGTAATTTCGAGTTAAAACTCGACTGATATCAATTAACTGTTCGTCAAACTGTAAAAAAGGGCTGCGATTATCGTAGCCCTTTTTTATTGCCTGTAAACCATCAAACTACATAGGCTGACTGTCATACACCCATCGATTGGTTATGTATTAATGCGGATTGATATCACAATGGCAATATGCTTCATGGGTATTGCAGTTTGATTGATGCGCTGCACAGAGTGAGCACGTGGCTCACTCTGTGAGATACAAGGTATCTTATCCGGCTTACTTTGCTTGTGTTTGTGCAGTCTCTTCCACTTTAGGCTGGACGTCTTCGCCGTAACCAAAGGTAACAGCCAAAACCAGTACAACGGATGCAGCCAGCATCAGTTTACCAAACAGTGGCAGACAGAATCGGAACCATAAATGATAAGGTACTCCTGCCATACCAATGATCCCCATCAGAACCGCATTGGTCGGAATGATCATGTTAGAGAAGCCATCACCAAACTGGTATGCCAGTACTGCAACCTGACGGTATACACCAATAATATCACCGACCGGTGCCATCAGTGGCATAGTGACATAAGCCTGACCACTGCCTGAAGGGATAAACAGATTCAGCAGCGTTTGCATAATAAACATACCTACAGCTGCCAGTTCAGCACCCAGATGTGATAATGGTGACGACATGGCATAAACCAAAGTGTGAAGGATCTGACCATCTTCCATTATCAATGCAATACCACGTGCCACACCAATTAAAATAGCGGTGCTTGCTAAGTCTTTCACCCCTTCAATAAACTCATTGGCCGCCCGATCGGCTCCTATCTGGCCAATTAAAGTCGTGAAAATCCCCCAAGAAATAAATACGGCACCCAGCTCATACAGATACCAGCCTTTTTGAGAAATACCCCATACTGCTGTCACAATCGCGGCAACCAGACCAAATAAAATCATCTGGTGACGTTTATTCAGTGTCGGATAATTTGCCTCAGCACTACCGGCTAACGGACATGGTAAACCTTTGGTCAAGGATAACTCAGGGTTTGCCTGTATTTTTTTGGCATAACTCCAGACATGATGAAAACCAATCAATACAAACGGCAGGAATATTGCCAGCCGCAGTTCAATGCCCGAGTATACAGGAATGTCTGCTACCTTCTGAGCCACCATTACGGTAAAAGGATTAAAGGCAGACACGCCGTAACCGATACCGTAACCCGCAACCACCATGCCCACGGCAGTCATTGCATCAAGGCGCATCGCTTTACATAGTCCAACCAGGATAAGTACAAAAGGAATATACTCACCGGCTGTACCTATGGCACCTGATGCCAGCGCAAAGCAGAATACCACCATGAAAATTAGAATATTCGGCTTATGACCAAATCGCTCCAGTAAGCGGCCTATTAGCGCATCTATGGTGCCCGTTGCACGTGCGATTGATAACACACCACCGACAATAAAGACGAAGAAAATAACATCTTGTGCCGCTGCAAACGCACGCGGAATCGCGACCAGAAAGTCCATCGGAGTTAAGTGCGTTTGCGCTTGAGCAAGCGCGTAAGTACCAGGAACTACGGCCTGACGACCATTGTCGAGTGTTACTGTCTCGAAGAAGCCTTGCGGAACAAGCCAGGTTGCGAGATATGCTACCAGCATCATAGACAATAATAGGATGAGCGTATGGGGAACTTTGAACCCTTCTTTCATGTTAATTCTTTGTCGTTAATTTAAATTGTGCGCAGTGTAATAAAAATTGGCCCTCTGGTGCAAACACCACACGCCTAATGAGCTAACTTTGTCGTTAAAAAAGGTAACAAAAACTCCCTTGGGGAAAAATCCAACAAAAATAAAAAAGCCCTGCACTAAGCAGGGCTCACATGACGCAAGAAAAAATGCTATTTGATCAGGCTTACAGGAATTGGCCTAGTGCTTTTACCTGGTCAAGCATACGGTTCGAGAAACCCCACTCATTATCGTACCAGGCCATAACTTTAACCAGTTTGCCATCGACCTTAGTCTGGGTTGCATCAAATACTGATGACGCTGGGTTATGGTTAAAGTCAACGGATACCAGTGGCAATGTGTTGTACTCAAGAATACCAGCCATCGCACCGTCGGCAGCGCCTTTTAAGATCTCGTTTACTTCCTCGGCAGATGTCTCACGTTTTGCGATAAAAGTAAGATCAACCAAAGAAACATTCACCGTCGGCACACGCACCGCCATACCATCAAGTTTGCCAGCCAGCTCTGGTAATACCAGACCCACAGCCTTCGCTGCACCGGTTTTTGTCGGGATCATTGATTGTGTTGCACTACGCGCACGGTATAAGTCTTTGTGGTAAACATCACACAGGTTTTGATCATTTGTGTAAGCATGGATAGTAGTCATACTGCCCTGTTCAATCCCTATTGTGTCATTCAGGGCTTTTGCTACTGGTGCCAGACAGTTGGTCGTGCATGATGCGTTGGAAATGATGTTGCTATCTGCGTTCAGCACTTCACTGTTTACGCCATGCACAACGGTGGCATCCATATCAGTGCCAGGTGCCGACACGATCACTTTCTTCGCACCCGCTGCAATATGCTTGCCGGCAGTTTCACGTGAAGTAAACAGGCCCGTACATTCAAGTACGATATCTACCTTAAGGTCACGCCACGGTAATTGTGCGGGATCACGTTCCTGAGTCAGTGTAATTTCGTCTTCACCAACAATAAGAGTATTGTCTTTTAGCTCAACCGGAAAATTAAAGCGCCCATGAACCGAGTCAAACTGGGTCAGGTGTGCGTTAGTCTGTGCTGGTGCCAGATCGTTAATCGCGACAATCTTGATCTGATCATTCTGACCTGCTTCGTAAAGCGCTCTCAGTACATTTCGACCGATACGGCCATAGCCATTAATTGCAATATTAATCATAACCCTATTCCCCTAAATTAGTTTACTTCACTTGCTTGTCGAGCAAGCGCTTCAATGGCTTGCCAGTCTTTGTTTGCGATAAGTGCTTTGTCCAGCATCCAGGTACCGCCGACACAAATCACATTTTTGAGTGCCAGGTAGTCAGGTGCTGTCGCTAAGCTGATCCCACCCGTTGGGCAAAACGTCACCTGAGGCAAAGGACCACCGATTGATTTCAGCATGGCTGTACCACCTGCAGCCTCTGCCGGGAAAAACTTCAAAAACTTAAAGCCCTGAGCGGCCAGTTCCATCGCTTCGCTTGGCGTTGCAGCGCCAGGCAAAAATGGAATATCTGAGTCCTTTGCCAACGCCAGCAATTCAGAGCTTACGCCCGGGCTGACCATAAAATCAGCACCGGCTTCTACGGACGCGTCGAATGATGCTTTGTCAACGACGGTTCCAGTCCCGACATAGGCCTCTGGCACCGCTTCTTTCATGGCTTTGACCGCCTGTGCAGCAACTGATGTGCGCAATGTCACTTCCAGTGCACGCAGGCCACCGCGATATAGAGCCTGTGCCAGTGGCACGGCATCTTCTAAGTCATCAATGACAATGACAGGTACTACCGGCGCCGCTGATAAAATATCTTTAATGCTCATAATGTCCTCATTCCCAGTTGCTGTTATTCTTCTATGCCGAATGCACTTGCGCCCAAGTCGGCACTGCTGACAATATTTCTGAAACCGCTAAATAACTCCCGGCCCGTACCAAAAGTTGGACCAACCTCGGTCAATTCAATCTCACGCTGAGCAAGCTCTTCATTGCTGACGTGCAGAACCAGTTCACCTTTGGGTGCATCAAGCGTGATCAAATCACCCTCTCGCACTTTCGCAATCGGCCCACCTTCAACGGCTTCTGGCGCCAGGTGGATAGCCGCAGGCACTTTACCCGATGCACCTGACATCCGACCATCAGTGACAATGGCGACTTTGAAGCCTTCATCCTGCAAGCTCGCCATTACCGGCGTCAGCTTATGTAGCTCAGGCATCCCTTTTGCCTTGGGACCTTGCTCTTTAAGTACGGCAATAAAATCCTGATTCAGCTCACCACGGGTATACGCTTCTTGCAATGCAGCTTGGGAGCTAAATACTTTCGCAGGTGCCGAAACCACCTGGTGCTGCTCAGCAACCGCAGATACTTTAATAACGGACTTGCCCAGGTTGCCACTTAAAAGCTGCAGGCCCCCTTGCTTGTTGAAAGGATTAGACACAGGTCTGAGCACATCTTCGTCCAGAGAATCAACTGGGCAATCTACCCACTTCACTTTTGCAGGCCCAGTGCTGTCTGTCATAATAAGACTTGGGTCAACATCTAAAATCGGCTCTTTTGTATATGCTTCAAGGCCTTCGCCCACAATGGTTTTAACATCGTTGTGCAGGTAACCGGCATCACGTAATTCACGCATCAAAAAGCCCATGCCACCCGCAGCCTGGAAGTGGTTCACATCAGCTGAACCATTAGGATAAATACGCGTTAGTAATGGCACCACTTCCGATAAGTCAGCCATATCTTTCCAGGTGATTTGAACGCCAGCGGCTTTAGCCATGGCCACCAAGTGAATGGCGTGGTTTGTAGACCCCCCTGTTGCCAGCAGGCCCACCAACCCGTTAATCACGGTTTTTTCGCTCACTACCTCTGCCAGGCTATTCACATTGTAGTCGCCAAGCAGCTGCTTTAACATGGTTTCTACTGCGCTGGCAGTCAGGCCATCACGCAGCTCGGTATAAGGGTTGATGAATGAACTGCCAGGTAAGTGAAGACCCATGATTTCCATCAGCATTTGGTTTGAGTTTGCCGTACCATAGAAAGTACAGGTACCCGCACTGTGGTAAGAGGCACTTTCTGCTTCCAACAGTTCTTCACGGCTGACCAGACCTTGTGCAAACTTCTGTCTGACACGAGCCTTTTCTTTATTGGGAATGCCCGATTGCATAGGGCCCGCTGGCAGGAAGTAAATTGGCAGATGACCAAATGACAGCGCGCCAATCAGTAATCCGGGGACGATTTTGTCACACACGCCCAAACAAAACACACCGTCAAACACATCATGTGATAGTGCAACCGCCGTCGACATTGCAATAACATCGCGAGAAAACAAGGACAGCTCCATACCATCACGCCCTTGCGTTACGCCATCACACATCGCGGGCACGCCACCTGCAACCTGTGCAGTGGCATCGTATTTTTCAGCGATCGCCTTGATCTGATCAGGATACTCTTTGTAAGGCACATGCGCAGACAACATGTCGTTGTAAGCATTGATGATAGCCAGGTTAGGCTGCTCATCCGCTTTTAATCTTGCTTTGTCACTGCTCGAACAGGCCGCCATCACGTGTGCCAGGTTACCACAGCCCAGTCCGGCTCTGACGCGAGTTTGTTTTTTTGCTTGTTCTATGCGCTCAAGGTAGGCCTGACGAGATTGCTGACTGCGGGTGATAACGCGTTGAGTGACTTCATGAATTCGAGGATGCAACATAATTCAACTCTCTATTGTTAGAGGAAAAGGCTCAGTACAGCTCTCCCTGTACTGAGCAGCTTTGATTTACCCGTTCAAAGGTACGCTGTCAGGTTGTCTCTCACCCCAACCTGACACCGGTGTCACTATATTTACTCATGTTTGTGACACCGGTGTCAACCCTTACTTTAAATTTAGTCTAAAATTCATCAATGACCAAATAATGAACAATCCGAAAACAAAAAAGCCCGACCAAGATTGGCCGGGCTTTGGGCAAGTATAAAAATGGGATTTAGTGGTTTTTGGCAGTTGACTCGCGTGTGATCAGTCTTGCTTCCAGAACGCGCTGATATACCTGCTCCTGGGGTTCCGAGATTTGCATGATCAGTTGCTCTACAGCCAATCTCGTCATCTCTTCAACAGGCTGTGCAATGGTCGTCAAACCGGGCCAAATGTGCCGTGCGATCGGCGCATTATCAAACCCAGCGATAGACAAATCTTCCGGGACGCGCAATTGCCGTTGAGTTGCCAACTTGAGTACCGCTGCAGCCATGTAGTCGTTAGACGCGAAAACGGCCGACGGACGTGGTGTCATATCCAAAATGGCCTTAGCACTGTCTGCACCTGAGTGGTAACTAAAGTTACCCTCAGCAACCAGACGTTCCTGAAGCGGGATCTGGTGTTGCTCAAGCGCTCGTTTATATCCGTTATAGCGATTTTCTGTGGCACTGTGGTCCGGGTGACCTTTGATAAAGGCAATATCTGTATGACCCAGTGCAATGAGGTGTTCAGTCAGCTCATAGGCCCCCTGCTCATCATTACTACAGATGGAAATAGACTCATCATCCTGAATAGCTGAGGCCACCAATGCGTAGTTGATATTTTTTTGCTTAAGAAAATCGATTAGCTCACGTGAATCAGAAAACGGGGGCGTCAATACGAGACCATCCAACCGAGACGTTGTCAGCAACTGATCAATATTATCAATCAATGCCTCACCGCGAAGCTCACAAGGGTGGATCAGTAAGTTGTAATTATGTTTATGACAGGCTTCTAACGCACCACTTTGTACACGGGTTATATAGCTTTTACTCGGATTGTCATACAGGCAGCCAATAATGAAACTCTTGTTGCGCGCTAATCCACGCGCAATAGGATTTGGGCGGTAATCCAGCTCCTTAAAAACTTTGAGTACTTTCTCGCGCGTTGCAGGGCTGACATTAGGTTCATTATTCAATACCCGGGACACTGTCTTTTTCGACACACCCGCATACTGCGCGACACTGTTAATGGTCACTTTTTTCATTACACTTGTCCTGACTATCTGGTACTGGCACGCTCATGTAAGCACGCAGCAGCGCCAATCAAAGGGATATTTTCCTGTACTACTAAAGTGACTGGGATCTGACCCGCATATTGGCTCATCGGGCCTTTGGTTACAAACCGTTCAGCAAACTGGCTTGACTTTAAGCGTTGCGCCATCCGAGGCAGAATTCCGCCACCAATGAACACACCACCCAGTGCACCAAATGTTAAAGACAGATCACCGGCAACACTGCCAATCCAATCACAGAAGTGATTCAGCGTAGCATCACAGATTTCACATTCCGCTGCACGCTCACTGATCTGCGCCGCGCTCAGTCTCTCAGCCGTGTGTCCTTTTACTTTTGCCATAGCCTGGTACAAATGTGCTAAACCACGACCGGAAAAGACTTCTTCAACTGAAACATGTGCAATTTCCTGTTTCAGGGCAACCAATAACTGCTGATCCAGTTCAGTGACCGCAGCCAAGCTGATATGACCAGCCTCGCAACTCATTACGGCACTGCCGTTAATGTCTCTGGCCAGACACGCAGCACCAAACCCGGTGCCAGGTCCCATCACCGCGATATTAGCACCAGCTTGAGCCTGACCCGATTTTATTTCGATATTTTGTTCTGGGTCCAGGTAAGGCGCAGCGTACGCAAAAGCAGCAAAGTCATTGATGACCGCTAATTCGCTAAAACCAAATTGCTGTTTAATATCCTGGCTGTTAAATTGCCATCCTAAATTAGTCAGATAAACCTGCTGTGCCTTCACCGGCCCTGCCACAGCCAGACATGCACGCAACGGCTTGGCTATGGGAAGTTCATTCAGGTAGCGGCTGATGGCAGTTTCAAAAGAGGGAAATTCGGCGCTGGGATACGTTGACTGGTGACTTATTACAAACTGATTAGTACTCGAATCATATTGGGTTATTACGGCAAAACGGGCGTTGGTTCCGCCGATATCCGCGACGACAATAGGCTCAAACACGTGGCCTTTGTTATTCGAGCTATGAGGTGTTGTCTGGCTCATGTTGTTTTTCTCTTTTATCCGGGTGCACTGAATGCACAACTTCCAAGGTAACTGGCTCGGGTGATGGTGCCAAGCTTCAGCTGTATAACTTTGCACGTTCAGCTGAAAAAATGCTGTCCCCGGAGGGACAGCCAATACGTTTTGACAACAAAATGATAAAACAGTGACATTATGACACCGGTGTCAGATGGAGGCAATAAAAATTTTCGCTCTATCGACACGGCATTTACTAACTGCGCATTTTCACAGCACCTATTTCTGAGACCCGCAATATTTTGGTAATTAGGTCGGTCAAGTATGTTACCAGGGCAGCAACATGGATATTACGCTTGCAAATTTTATTCATTCGCTGACAATAATCAGGTTATCACTTAGAACAAATAAACTATGAAACCAAAAGGCAAGGCCACCTCTTTTGATATAGCCCACTTTGCGGGTGTCTCCCAGTCTACTGTGTCACGCGCACTGAGAAACAGTCCGCTGGTTAATGAAGAGACCCGACGTCGCGTCTGGGAAGTGGCAAAGCAGCTGAATTACAAAGTCGATAAAAATGCCAGTAACCTGCGTACCCAGCAAAGTAGCACTCTGGCACTGTTGTTATTTGAAGACCCAACCGGGGACGAATCGCAGATCAACCCCTTCTTTCTTAACATGCTCGGAAGCATCACCCGCGCCTGTGCAAAGCAAGGCTATGATCTGCTGGTTTCCTTTCAGTCCACCAGCCAGGACTGGCGAGCAGATTATGAAGACAGCCACAGAGCCGATGGCATTATTCTGCTTGGTTATGGTGATTACATGGACTATCAGTCTCGTCTCCAGCAGCTCCTCTCACAGGACACTAAGTTTGTTTGCTGGGGCGCAACGGTCGACGGGCGAGAAGATTTAACAGTCAGTTGTGATAACTACGGTGGTGGCAAGCTGGCGGCAAAACACCTATTACAACAAAATCGGACTCAGTATGTCTTTATCGGCGACGCATCCGATCACAGCCCGGAGTTTTTCGCGCGCTTTAAGGGCTTTCGGGATACCCTGACAGCACAAGGTTTAGCATTACCCGAGCGCCAAATCGCCAATGCCATTTCAACGGAAGAGTCGGGCTATCATGCCACCCGCTCTTTGTTGGCCAATAATATTCAGTTTGATGCGTTATTTGCAGCCAGCGATCTCATCGCCATTGGTGCGCTCAAAGCGCTCAAAGAAGCCGGTAAAGACGTGCCGGGTGATGTCGCCGTTATTGGCTTCGACAATATCGCAGCTGCCAGTTTTATTTCGCCAGCCTTGACCACAGTACAGCAAAATACCACACTGGCAGGCCAAATGCTGGTCAACAACCTGCTTAGTTTGATTAAAGGGGAAACGGTGACCGACACCCTGCTACCGCCTAAGTTGATTGTTAGAAAATCTGCCTGAACGCATGTGTTACAGATGAAATTTGCTGATCTGCTGCTTGAGTAATAGCGCATCCTCATCCGCAGCAGCGGCCATTGCATTGACCTCTGTGATAATCGCACAGTTTGCCTGAGCCAAGGTTGTGATATCTGATATTTGCTGAGTTACGTCTTTGGCCACGGCACTTTGTTCCGTGGCCGCCGTCGCCATTTGTTCATTAAAGGCTTCGATTTTACAAATTTGGTCATTAATTTGCTGCAATGAATCCCGTGTGCAGTCCGTCGATGATAAGTTATTCTCTGTTAACGCATGTGCTTCACGTATCGCTGACATCGCATTTGCCGAACCACTTTGAAGACCTTGTATCATACGATTTATCTCTTCTGTCGATTGCTGAGTCCGCTGCGCCAAAGATCTTACTTCATCGGCCACAACAGAAAACCCTCTGCCTTGCTCACCCGCTCGGGCTGCCTCAATCGCAGCATTTAATGCCAGCAAATTAGTTTGCTCCGCAATTGTCTGGATCACCTCTAATACCTGGCTGATGTTATTGGACTGCTCCTGCAAAGCCGTCATTTGCTGCATAGTCAGGTCCATCGCCTGCTCCAGACTACGGGATGACTGCATATTCTTGGCCACATTACTCTTACCCTGCTCTGACGCGCTCACCGCATCATGACTGGCTTCGCTGGTGTATTGCGCATTCTTGGCTACGTCCTCCGAGGTTGCAGCCATTTGCTCCATTGCCGCAGCAATGTGCACGGTTAAATCCGTCTGTGTGTCGCTCTTATTCGTGAGCTCTGTAAAGTTAGCTTGTAACTGTGTCATTTGACCGGAAAGCTTTTCGGCACTGGAGTTAACCTGATTCAAAGTGTCGGCAAAAGTTTCAAACATAGAGTTCAAAGCGCGTTCTACCTGACCCATTTCGTCCTGACTATTAGACTCATTAAACCGCAAAGTTAAGTCCAGTGAAGTCGCAACCTGATTGATAAACCGGCTCATCTTTTGAATGGGCGTAGCGATAATATTGCCCAGCACCCATGCACAAAACAGCGCAATGACTATCAGTATGACGGTTATGATAATCGCCATCGTTGTTATCTGATTGGTTATTTCTTCTACATCAGCAAAGGCCTCAGACTGATCGAGCTCGCTCAGTAGCGCCCAGGTCTTGCCGTTTATCTCGACGGAAGTATACGCAGATGCCACAGCAACATTGCGATAATCTTCAATGATGGCGAATCCGGAGCGACCCGATAGTGCTGCTTCGACAGCCTGAGTGCGGACACTTTGCAACCCGACCGATGTATCAAACCTGTCTATTGCGGCAATCACTTGTGACTCTACACCTGCCTTTGCCAGTACCTGCAGATAGCCTGCTTTATCTTCCAGTAAAAAGCGGCTCATGCTACGCATTTTAAAGTCACTGCCTACCAGGTAGGTTTCGCCCGATTCTCCCAGCCCTCGTGCTTGCCAGTTCTGCTGGTAAGTCAGGATGTCATTGAGTCTGTCGATCGGCATTTGAAACACCAATACAGCCAGAATATTTCCTTCTTTGACAATCGGCGTCGCAACAAATGACGCAGCTGCATTGTAGGAAGGTAGATACGGGGCAAAATCAACAAAGGCTATCTCTCCCGGGGTGAGTGTTCTGGCAGCTCTGAAAACGTCACCAAGTCCACTTTGCGCATAGGGACCACGCAGCAGTGATGTCGCATAGTCCAATTCCTTGAATACGGAATACACCACATGACCATTTTGTGCATCGACAATAAAAATATCGTAATAACCAAACTGCTCCAGGAAGCCATTAAAAAAGGGGTGATGCAGACGGTGAACAGAATCATACTGGCTACCATCTTGCAAACTATTCAGGGCATTTTTACTCCCTAATGGGTGCGTATTTTGCACTATGTACTTGTTTTGCCAGAATCTGGCTGGTGCATCAAGGCTATCCAACAGACGCCGTGTATCAGTCGGCTTACCATTTCTTTGCGTAAATACCTGTCCAAACTCATCACGATAATAGCGGCTCAATGCGGCTTCTTCGGGCTGTGCGCCCACTTGTTTGAAAGTATCTGTAAATTGAAGTGCCGCGTTACGGGTGGCTTCACTTGTTGCCAGCGTCAGTAACTGGCCATTGATGAAGTCAAAATACGCCGTCAACTGCTCTTTCTTTGCGTCCCTGAGACCCACCAAGCGGTGCTGGACCTGCATATTAAGGGTGCTGGCTACATCTTTTTGAGTCACTATACCCACACTAAAGGACAAAATTATAAGCGCAATCGTTATGAGAGTTGAGACGCTTACAATAAGCTTTAACTTGATGCTCACGGCACCTCCAGCGTCATCCTGACTTGTAAAGTCGACAGGTACTTAGAGCTTAGTTCAAGATCTCCACTCATGTTATTTTTTATTGCATTTACAGGGCTAGTCAATACATTTAGCAAACCACAAACGCCACTGAACCTGATTGGTTTCAAGCCAGTGTTTTGCAACCAGTGCAGGCGTAAAATTCTCCAGATTTACCATGGCTGCCAGTTGCTCAAGCATCATACTGTCCATGTCGAACTGACGCAGGCCCTTGGCCAAACAAGGGTGTCGTTCAAAAAACACGGTGCTGACTATCTTTTTTAACCACCCTGATTTGGGGTTTCCGCAATCAAACAAGAATTTGGGATTGACTCCCCAACCAGGTTCAGTTTCGCACCGTGGATCAAAGTCTGGAAACTCAACAAACTCACCAGGGTAAACGGCTCCCACCCAGTTAGGTGTCCAGTTAAACATCAGGATCGGTTGTTTAATTTTGTGCGCGATCGCCAGCTTTTTCCATAGTGCTTCTCCACTGTCGACCTGCTCAACGGCAAAGGGCAACTGTAACGCTCGGATCCTGGCACGGTCAGGTTTTTCCCAGGGGCCAGCGATATATACGCCCTTGCCCTGAGAGCCAGGCCTGGAGAAGACGTCGGCACATTGGATCAGTGCTTCCCAGTGAGGTAACCCGGGGCAATGCTGTTTAACATACAGCGGATACCACCAATCTTCGCGGGTTTTCAACGTATAATCACCAAGGTCAACTATCACCTGACTGTGCATAAGTTGCGCATATTTGTCGGCCATGGTGCCTTCCCAGACTTCCATTTGAACATCTGCCATTCCGGCTTTAAGTAAAAACCACTGGCCATCTGTTTTGGCCTCTATAAATTCAGTTTGATAGCCTAGTTCGGTAAAAATATTGGCCACAATATGAGACAAAACTTGCTGGCTAGTCCAGTCATTGTAGAGAATTTGAATAGGCTGCATGGCGCGCAGTGGCATCGCCAGCAACAAAATCCAAAAACAGAGGATACGGTACATAAACGACTGATGCCTGCTCAGAATCAATACCCTCCAGTATAGGTGCTATTTCACTTCTTTCAGTCTAAAAACCCAACTCATTTTTGTGACACAATTGTTTACAAACAGTTAAGTTAAACAGATTTACACGCTAGCATGAGATGTACTAATGTTTAACTGTTCACTATATGAACACTGCAAATTCTAAAAGGAATATCAAAATGAAACTCAATTTGAATAAAAAATGCATCAAAAGGCTCAGTGCGGACAAAGCAACATTAGCTCTTCAGGTAACACCTCAAGTAGCAGGCGGTCGCCCTAAAAGCTACTTTAATAACTGTGCGCCAACTGAAAACCGCTTTTGTTGGGAAGAGTCAATTAATAACTGCCCATTATCGCAGGCGATTGGATGCTAATCCTTTAGCATCTATCTAATTTTAGTGCGGGACTGTTACTTGCTTATCTGGTACTCCTGCCTGGATTTGAACTCCAATACGGTCGCATTAATGCAGTAGCGATCGCTACCACCCGGACCTTCGTTGGCAAACACATGACCTAAGTGGATCCCAGAAGAACTGGAACGGATCTCTATACGCTGCATACCATGGCTATTATCTTCATGATAGGTAACGCTGCCAGCTACGGGGTGCTTAAAGGACAGCCAACCGGTTCCTGAGTTAAACCTGTCTTTGGTATCGAATAAAGCTTGCCCGCTTAACTTATCAATGAATACACCATCACCAGTTTGCTTAAACAAATCATACTGCTTACAAAACGGGCGATCTGTGCCCTGCTCAAACGCCGTCTTGAACGCCTCACTGTCACCCAGCTTGAAAGCGCCCAGTGCACGGTAAAATTCGTCACGATCCATATAGCCCTGAAAGCCTGCGACTTCTTTACCTGCTTCTAAAAACAAGATCGTCGGTGTCGCCCAGGTTGCGGACATGATACTCAACCCCTGCAACTGGTTTGCACGACGATAATGCAGTGCAATGGTGCCCTGATAATCATTCACGACTTGTTGTTTGAACTTTTCACAGTAAGGGCAATATGGCGCATCAATAACAACAATATGTTTGCCAACCATTAATGCCTTATTGTCGACGTTTTCTTCAACCGTTTGTTTAAAGGTCACACCTGTACTGTGATCAGGGCAATAACCATTGGGGTTTTTCACCAGATAGTTTTGGTGGTACTCTTCCGCCCTGACAAACGCCACTAAAGGCTTAATTGCCGTTTGGATCGGACCATAACCAGCTTTACTCAGTAACAATTGATATTGCTCCCGTAACGCCTCTGCTTTGGTTTTCTGCTCCTCTTGTGTATACAAGATAGTTGAACGATACTGAGTACCCACGTCGTTGCCCTGGCGGTTTTTCTGTGTCGGGTCATGACTTTCAAAATACACTTTTAGCAATGAGTCTGTGGACAGCCGACTGGCGTTGTAGGTAACGCGCACTACCTCTGCGTAATTATTGGGATCAAACCGTCGACTTGGAGCAGTAATCGCTTTGTAGCTCGCATTAAAGCCGCGACCATCAGCATAGCCGGATTCGGCATCTATCACACCAGGTAGGGCCTCATAGCGTTTCTCTGCCCCCCAAAAACACCCGGAGCCCAACACCAGGGTTTTAATATGTGAACTGGCTTTGTCTGGCATACTGCTAACAGGGATATCATTGGCTTGGGTTACACCCATTCCCCCCAACAACGCCAAACCCAGAATGAGTCGTTTATTCACGCCGGTTTCCTTAAAAATGATTTCAGATGCCTAGTGAGACCGCACAAGCCCAGTGACACTTTCACTTTCGCACAAAAAACCTGCTTGTCGACGCTTTAACTAGGATTCTGTGTCGTTCAACGACATTTAATTAATTAATCGCTTGGTTTAAGGTAAAACGAATCCCAAATTAGTTATTGAGGGTTTAATCAATGTCATTATCTACTCGTCTGTGCGCACTCAGTGTTGCTCTTTTCGGATCTGCGTCAGCGCTTGCCGCTGATATCCAATTCACCAGTAAACTGAATGAAAAGGCGAATGCGCTGGTCGTATTCCAGGATAACGAGCAAAGCAATGCATTTAAATTCCTCGACAGAGATACCCGCAAACAGCTTACCAAGGCGCTTGAGGCAGACAAGTTTTCTGGTGACTATGGCAAAGTCGTCGAACTACTAGCGCCAGTTGATTCTAAGCATCAGCGTATCCTTGTCGTTGGTCTGGGCGAGCTCGAAGAGTTAGACAGCGCCAAAATGGCAAAACTCGGTGGTAATCTG
This sequence comes from Pseudoalteromonas sp. XMcav2-N, assembly GCF_024124545.1. GTDB lineage: Bacteria > Pseudomonadota > Gammaproteobacteria > Enterobacterales > Alteromonadaceae > Pseudoalteromonas. Next base: position 690,407 of record NZ_JAMXSF010000001.1, on the reverse strand, counting down.
CACGCGAAACTGGAGAAAAAAGAAGTAGACACCGTCAGTGTCGCTATTCAAGGCCTCAATGGTCAGCTAAGTAACCACGAGCTTGCGGCGCAATATGCGCACGGTGCCAATTTACGTGACCACACGTTTGAGTTGTATAAAAAAGAGCCGAACACACACAGCATGACGTATAGCCTGAATGTGGATGATCAGCGTAAAACCCAAGCCGAATACACCACTTTAAGCCACATTGAACAGGGCGTGTTCCTGGCAAGAGACCTAACTTCTGAAGTGCCGACCGAAATGACTCCTGTTGACTTTGCTCATGCAGCAAAACAACTTGAACAGTATGGCGTTGAAGTGAAAATTCTTGAGCCTGAACAGCTTAAGTCTCTGGGCATGAATGCACTGGAAGGCGTTGGTCGCGGCAGTAAAGAAGGTGCGCGTCTGGTTGTTGCACATTATAAAGGCAATAACGACACACCCATCGCTTTGGTAGGCAAAGGGATCACGTTTGATTCTGGTGGTTACAGTATCAAAACCGGTAAATCAATTGCACGCATGAAGTCGGACATGGCCGGCGCTGCTGCAGTACTGGGCACTGTCAAGGCTATGGCCCTGGCAAAAGCCGATGTGAACGTTGTCGCAGTGATGGGTATGGCCGCCAACATGGTATCTGAAAACTCAATTGCCCCGGGTGATGTACTGCGCACAGCCGAAGGTCTGAGCGTAGAGATCCTTAATACCGACGCTGAAGGCCGCTTGGTTCTGAGTGATGCCATGTGGTATGCCCGTACCTACTATAAACCTGAAGTCATGGTAGACCTGGCTACATTAACAGGCTCAAAGATCCGTGCCGTTGGCAACCGCTATGCCGCTGTTTTCTCTGACGATGAGCATCTGATCTCTGAATTCACAGTGGCGGGCAAGGCCGTCAATGAACCACTTTGGCGCCTTCCACTAGGCTATAAAGATATGTTGAAATCGGACATTGCGGATATCGCTAACATTGGCTCAGGTGGTCCAGGCGCCACAACAGCTGCCTCTTTCTTGCAACATTTTGCTGGTGAGACACGCTGGGTGCACATTGATATTGCTGGCAACGCACTGGCATCCACTGGTAAAGGCGAAGTCTCTGCGGGAGGCACCGGATTTGGTGTACGCCTGTTGAGCGAGTGGCTCTTGAGCAATTAACAGAACCCCAACCCAAGAGAGCCATGCGACCACTGCATGGCTTTTTTTTTGCATCTCTGTGGACACACGCTGACAGCGTTGGACACATTGGACAAGACAGCCAATGATAAGCTTGCTATTCTTTGCCTCGGGGCCCCCGCCGCGCCGGCAAAATCTCAGGGTTAATCTGGTGTGACAATAAAAAAATGAAAATAAGAAACCATGAATCAGGAACAGACTTATCTGCTTGGTGAGCAAGCTGTGGTGCTCGACCTTAATTGCACCCGACTCGATGATGCTCAACAGAACCGATTGTTTGCATTGCATCGCCACTTACAAGAACTGAGGGTTGGCAGAGACATCGTGGTTGGCAAAACCTCTATCACGCTGGTTTTAAAAAACCCCGCTCACTGCAGCACATGGCAAGAACGACTCTTGACGCTCTGGGAAGAGCTGAGTGCAGCAGACTTTCAGCCGACCACACATACTCTCCCGGTTATCTACGGTAAAGAAGCCGGTCCGGATCTCTTGCCACTGGCCGCTCAACTAGGCCTGTCGCCACGGGACATTGTTGAGTTACATAGTTCACCGATTTATCAGGTCAAGTTTCTGGGCTTTTTACCTGGCTTCGCCTATCTGGGTACGGTACCACAGCAGCTTCAGGTTGCCCGACTGGACTCACCAAGAACACAGGTACCCGCAGGCTCGGTTGCCATTGCAGAAGATCTCAGTGCGATCTACCCCAGTGGCTCTCCGGGTGGCTGGCGACTGCTGGGGCACAGCTCAACACGATTATTCGATGCCCAAGCCCTGTCGCCTTGTTTGCTCCAGCCAGGTGATAACGTGAAATTTGTGCCTCAAAAGGAGGGACTGTGCTAGAAATCATCAAACCTGGTGTTCAGATGTGCATTCAGGATCTTGGCCGATATGGCTATCGTCACCTGGGAGTAACACAAAGCGGCGTACTCGACCCTATGGCAATGAAAATTGCCAACACCTTACTTGGCAACCCTCCTGATACTGCGGTCCTTGAAATCACGGTCGGTCTCAGTCAGTTGCGCTTTCATCAGCCAACTAACTTCGCCGTGACCGGCGGCGATCTCAATGCGCGCCTGGACGACTGTGCACTGACACCAGGCTGGCGTTACTTTGCTAAGTCAGGGCAAGTGCTCAGTTTTGCTTCCAGCCCCAGCGCACTGCGCGCCTATGTCAGTGTAGAAGGAGGCTTCAATCTCCACCCTGTCATGGGCTCTGATTCCACAGATCTACAGGCAGGGTTTGGCGGAATAGAAGGTAAAGCGTTATCAGCAGCGGACCAGCTAAGCTATAAAGCCAGTTCAGAAAAGCAAAGTATAGGTGCATTACAACCGCCCTACCAAAGCCAAATCCGCGTGCTGCCCGGTCCCCATTGCAAACACCTGAACCACTCAACAGAGCAACTGTTGTGTAGCCAGCAATGGCAGGTTTCAGCCGACAGTAATCGGATGGGCATGCGCCTCAATACCTCTGTCCCAGTCAGTCACCAGGTTACGATAAACAGTCAGGCTGTGCTGCCTGGTACTGTTCAGCTGCCACCAAACGGAGCGCCCATTGTTCTGCTGAACGACTGTCAGACCACCGGTGGTTACCCGATGATAGCTCAGGTGATCAGCGCCGATCTACGACACCTTGCCCAGCTTGCTGCAGGCGCTCAGGTCAGTTTTAGTCTGACTACCCAAACCCAGGCACGCCGGGAGACACAAAAACAACAAAATCATCTCAATCAATTGCGCATAGCGCTGACCCATCGCGACAGGAGTTTTTCGTGAGTGAACTTAATTTTTTACCCCTTAGTGGGATTTTAGTGGTGATCCTCGGGTTTGCCCTGCGATTCAACCCCCTGCTGGTTGTAACCTGTGCCGGCATCGTTACGGGCTGGGCGGTTGACTTAGACTTTCTTACCATGCTTGAAACCTTCGGCGAGAAGTTTCTTAATTCACGTCAGCTTGCAAGCTTTTTACTCTTGCTCCCCGTGATTGCGATTCTGGAACGATATGGTTTACAACAACACGCCAAGAGTTGGATAGCGAGTATCAAAGGCGCAACCACAGCGAGGATCATGAGCGTCTATTTTGTCGTACGTGAGTGCAGCGCCGCACTCGGCTTAATTAATCTTGCAGGTCAGCCCCAGACCGTCCGCCCTTTGCTTGCCCCTATGGCGCTTGGCGCTGCGAGCAACCTGCATGGTGAATTGCCCAAGCCCGTTCGGGACCTGATCAGTGCACATGCAGCGGCATGTGACAATATTGCCGTCTTTTTTGGTGAAGATATATTCATTGCCTTTGGCGCCGTGCTATTAATGGATGCTTTCTTAAGAGAAAATGGCATAACGGGTATTGAACCGCTGCATATTGGTCTGTGGGCAATTCCGACCGCCATCGCCGCATTAATTGTTCATCTGTTCCGTCTGGCACGACTTGAAGCCAAAATACGCGCACAAGTTGCCTTGCATGCTGAACAAAGTCAATCAGATGCACAGAGCCCGGTCACCAGGGAGGAGCTTGCATGAGTGCGATGAGATCCACTGCTGACGTGCAGCCTGCTTTACTGTCAATTGAAAATATTTATTTACTTATCGGCTTTGTCGTGCTGTTTCTGGTCATCAAAACACTGCAAGATAAACACCACCCCAAACGACTGACCACGGCACTATTCTGGGGCTTGTTTGGCAGCGTTTTCTTATTTGGCGACTTATCTCTCACTTACCTTGGAGAAAGTCTCACCTATCGCTGGGTTGGTGTATTTGTCATACTCATCGCTGTGCTGGCAGGCATGGGCAAAGTTTCGATGGGCCACTACGATATACCCAGTGAGGAAGAGCAAACAGCCAGTGCCACGAGGATTGGCAATAGATTGTTTATTCCGGCGGTTCTCATTCCCATTGTCACGGTCATTTGTACCATTGTGCTCAAGGATATCCAGATTGGAGGTCTGTTTGTCTTCGATCAGAGCCATGTCACTCTCGCGGCACTGACCCTGGCTTGTACAATCGCTTTACTAGTGAGCTGGAAATTCACAGGAGGTAGTCCGGTTCAGGCACTCGGTGAATCACGCCGTCTGGTTGATTCCATTGGCTGGGCTGCAATCCTGCCGCAAATGCTTGCGATGCTGGGTGGTGTTTTCATTGTATCCAATACAGGCACAGCCATTCAGGATCTGGTCACATTGTTTGTCTCACCCGATAACCGCTTCATGCTTGTGGTTATTTATTGTGTTGGTATGGCCTTGTTTACTATGGTCATGGGCAATGCATTTGCCGCCTTTCCAGTAATGACAGCCGGTATTGCCGTGCCTTTCTTAATTCAGGGTCATGGCGCAAGTGCGGCTCCGCTGGTTGCAATCGGTATGTATTCTGGCTATTGCGGCACGCTGATGACACCTATGGCAGCCAATTTCAACATTGTCCCTGCTGCGCTGTTAGATCTAAAAGACAAGTACCAGGTTATTAAGGTACAGATCCCAACGGCTCTGTCCCTGTTGGCTATCAACATCTTGCTCATGTATGGAGTAATCTTCAATGACTAAAGGAACACACAAAACCGTTTTATTGACCGGGTTTGAACCCTTCGGCGGAGAATCGGTTAACCCCTCATGGCAGGCGGTACACCAGCTCGATGGCTGCCATATTGGTGAGTTCACTATTCGCACCAAAGAACTCCCCTGCGAGTTTGACCATGCTCTGACACAGCTCAACCGTGCCATCGATAAATATGCTCCGTCGCTGGTGCTGTGTGTTGGCCAGGCAGGGGGCCGTTCCGATATTTCTATCGAGCGTGTGGCTATCAATGTAAATGATGCCCGCATCGCTGACAATGCGGGGGCACAACCCATAGATACCCCCGTGTTGGCAGGTGGCCCGGCGGCTTATTTTGCCGCGTTGCCAGTAAAGCACATGCTCAATGATTTAAGGCAAGCACAGATCCCGGCCAGTATTTCAAACACTGCAGGCACCTATGTATGTAATCATGTGATGTACGGACTTCTACATTATATTCATGAGCATCAGCTCGAATGTCGGGGAGGATTTATTCATATTCCTTATTTACCCGAACAGGCTCTGCACCACACTGGTGCACCGAGTATGGGCGCTACTATGGTGATTGATGCACTCAAAGTGATGATTTTATCCGCTCTGCGCCATGACAGTGATCTTCAGATACCCGCGGGGACCACTCACTAAGATACATGCCCTGTTTTGGTTCATTTTTGCACCAAAACAGGGCAATATCTATCCAATAAAATCGCTGTTTTTTATGTGACTTGCGATCTCATTTCTGATAGTACTAAGGGCACGAGATGTCACCAGAGTGTGCACTCGATAATAATAGTTAACAGGAATGAGGTCATTATGTGTTCAATTTTTGGTGTGCTGGAGATCAAATCCGACCCAGCCATTCTGCGTGAGCAGGCAATAGAAATGTCTAAGCGATTAAGACACCGCGGTCCAGACTGGTCAGGTGTCTATGCCAGTGATAAAGCCATTCTGGTGCATGAGCGCCTCGCCATTGTAGGCGTGTCCAGCGGTGCCCAGCCACTGTATAACCCGGAGCGAACCCACATTCTTGCAGTCAATGGCGAAATCTATAATCACAAAGAGCTGGCTCAGAAGCTCACTGTGCCCTTCACGTTCCAGACTCAATCAGACTGTGAGGTGTTACTGGCATTATATAAGCAAAAAGGTCCTGAGTTCCTCGATGACCTGAACGGTATTTTTGCCTTTTGTCTGTATGATGAGCAGGAAGATTCCTATCTGATAGGTCGCGATCACATTGGTATTATCCCGCTATACACAGGGCGAGACCAGCATGGCAACTTTTATGTCGCCAGTGAAATGAAAGCGCTTACACCAATTTGCAACCAGATTGAAGAGTTTCCGCCGGGGCATTACCTTTATTCTAAAGAAGGTACACTCAGATCCTATTATCAGCGAGACTGGCAACAGTTTGAGGCCGTTAAAGATAACGAGGCCGCAGCAGACACAGTTAAAGACGCACTTGAGGCAGCCGTAAAGCGTCAGCTAATGTGTGATGTACCCTATGGTGTGTTACTCTCGGGCGGTCTCGACTCATCGGTTATCTCCGCCATCACTCAAAAGTTTGCCGCACGACGCATAGAAGACGATGATGCGACCGAAGCCTGGTGGCCAAAACTGCACTCCTTTTCTATCGGACTTGAAGGCTCACCTGATCTGGCTGCTGCTCAAAAGGTTGCGGATCAGATAGGCACAGTTCACCACCCTATTCATTTCACAGTACAGCAAGGCATCGATGCACTGAAAGAGGTTATTTATCATCTGGAAACCTATGACGTGACGACCGTACGTGCCTCGACACCAATGTACCTGATGGCCCGCTATATCAAGGCTATGGGCATTAAAATGGTACTCTCTGGTGAAGGTGCCGATGAATTATTTGGTGGTTACTTGTATTTCCACAAAGCGCCCAATAGTCAGGAGTTCCATGAAGAGCTTAACCGTAAGGTAGCCAAGCTGCATATGTTTGATTGCCTGCGCGCCAACAAATCCATGGCAGCCTGGGGTGTGGAAGCAAGGGTTCCGTTCCTGGACAAAGAGTTCGTAGATATCGCCATGCGCACCAACCCTGAATATAAGATGTGCAAAGAGGGCCGCATTGAGAAACATATTATTCGGGAGGCATTTGATGGCTATCTCCCTGATGAGGTGCTGTGGCGTCAAAAAGAGCAATTCTCTGACGGCGTTGGGTATTCCTGGATTGACTCATTAAAAGAGTATGTGAATGACAAGGTCAGCGATCAGGAGCTGGCCAGTGCCGAGTACCGCTTCCCCATAAATACGCCTGACAGTAAAGAAGCCTATTACTATCGCTGCATTTTTGAATCTCACTTCCCGGGCGATGCGGCAGCCAAATGCGTTCCGCATGGTAAATCCGTTGCCTGCTCAACACCCGAGGCGCTGGCCTGGGATGCGTCTTTTGAGCAAAATGCCGATCCATCCGGCCGGGCAGCTAATGTGCATAGCCATGCTTACCAAAGCGCAGAATAGAGTAGACAATAAAAAGGGCCTGACGGCCCTTTTTTAAATAAACTTTTTAATGATAAAGTCGACTTTCACTCGTTTTGCCTGTCCGAGAATTTTCTTCACCGCAGACGGGTAATCATCAATTGTTTCTAAATCCTGGGGTCCGCTGAGCTTAGTACAATTAGCCAGGATCGCCTCTCGCTCCTGAGTTATCGCTTGCTCGAGCTTTTGCGCCGGATCTTCGATCAAAATACCGTTTTCAATGTCCAACCCCCAGGCGCGAGGGTTAAGGTTGTGCCCTGTCATCAGATGGACCTGATTGTCACGGTTAATCCCTTTTAAGTGGAATGAGTTGTTTCCATCGCGCCATAGGTACACATTTAAATGCCCGGAGTTGATGTAGCGCCGTTGCGACTTAAGAAACTTGTACAAAATAGTCTCGTACAAATAAGGTAAGGCACCAATGCGACTAAACGGCTGATCGGGCGCAATGTAAAAATCATTTGCGGTTTTATCACCAATCACTATGGTGACTGTTTTACCTTCTTTGAGCAAACGGCGCAATGACCGTAGCAACGGCGCCGGAAAGTTAAAGTATGGCGTGTATAAAAGCAGCTCACGTTCAGTGGTATCAAACAAGGCCTTAATCAGGCGGTTTAGCTTATTCGTTCGACGACCAAAGCCTAAAAAGGCACGGACATTTAAGCCATCTGTAGCAGTTGCTGAGCGCATATCGTACTGTGCTTTTTTAAGCTGCTTCATCAGTTGCTTTTGCGCCACCTTCAACTCAGAAAATGGCTTTAGCGGGCGGACATCCAACCTCGGCACAGCCTCGCTGGATAATAAATAAGTATCCAGGAAATGACAGAAACTAGCTGCCAACGCACTATTTTCAATCACAAAATAGCGATCCAGGCGGTACTTATCGCCATGTTGCAAGTACACATTATTAATGCTGGCGCCACTGTACAAAACGGTGCCGTCGATAACAAAACCTTTAAGGTGTAAAACGCCAAACAATTCTTTGGCCTTTACCGGCACACCATACACTTTTACACTTGAGCCAAACTCGGCTTGCATGTCGCAATACAGCTTTGCGTTACCCTCAGATTTGGCTTCACCTATCAGCCCGCGCTGTGCCCGATGAAAATCAACCAGTACGTGGATCTCAAGATGTGGGCGCGCCGAAGCCACCTCATGTAGCGCGGTTAATACTTCGCGACCCGCTTCATCGTCCTGTAAATACAGTGCGGTCAAGTAGATGCGCTGTTGTGCACCACGGATAAGTGACAAAAGTTGCGCATGATACTGTTTCGCATCAGTCAGTATTTCGCAGCTTTGTGCGTCCAGTGCAAACCCAGGTTTATCCTGCCAAAATGCCATAACTACCTTTAAAAACAGACTAACGTCAAATAGACAGAGAAAAATTCCCTAGAACATAGCAAAAAAAAACTCTCAGGTCATGAAATACCGATCATTTACGGCGCTATGGCACAAATTCTCATCAAGTACAGTATATTTGACAGCTTCTGATTTTATAAAAAATCGATTTTTGCAATTTATTTTACTTCTGGCTTGAATTTCATAGAATCGGCAGCACTTACTAGAGAAGATAGAAATTTTATTTTAGGAATTGTTTACATGACTGATGCAAAACATTGCAAACTGTTGATCTTGGGCTCAGGTCCTGCTGGCTACACAGCCGCAGTCTATGCTGCACGAGCAAATCTAAATCCTGTACTTATCACGGGTATGCAGCAAGGTGGTCAGTTGACCACAACAACAGAAGTTGAAAACTGGCCTGGCGATGCACATGGTCTAACTGGTCCTGCACTGATGGATCGTATGAAAGAGCATGCCGAGCGTTTTGAAACTGAAATCATTTTTGATCACATAAACAAAGTAGATGTTACTAAGCGCCCTTTCACCCTGACTGGCGATCAAGGTACTTACACATGTGATGCCCTCATCATTGCAACAGGCGCTTCAGCGAAATACCTGGGCCTGGAATCTGAAACAAACTTCCAGGGTCGTGGTGTATCGGCTTGTGCAACCTGTGACGGGTTCTTCTATCGTGGCCAAAAAGTCGCTGTTGTTGGTGGTGGTAATACCGCCGTTGAAGAAGCACTTTATCTGTCAAACATCGCTGAAGAAGTACATGTGATCCACAGACGTGATACTTTCCGAAGCGAAAAAATTCTCTCAGATCGTCTGATGGAAAAAGCTAACAACGGTAACGTTGTTCTGCATCTGAACAAAACGCTGGATGAAGTACTGGGCGACGACATGGGCGTTACCGGTATTCGTATTAAAGATACTGACTCAGATGCTACTGAGCAGCTTGATCTCGCCGGTGTCTTTATTGCGATTGGTCACAAACCCAATACAGACATGTTTGCAGGCCAGCTGGAAATGAAAGATGGCTACCTGGTTGTACAGTCGGGTCTGAATGGTAATGCGACTCAAACCAGTGTTGAAGGCGTATTTGCTGCAGGTGATGTGTCTGATCACATCTATCGCCAGGCCATTACCTCCGCCGGCACTGGCTGTATGGCTGCATTAGACGCTGAACGTTACTTGGATAACCTGAAGTAATCCCAGCGTGAATGAAGACGTGTTTCTAAAAACACGTCTTCAATATAAAATCCCCACTCCTGGCCTAAAATAGGTTAGACTGGTGTCATACTTCAGGTTTTTAGTTTGTTATTCAGAACCGCCAATATGACACAGCAATTGTTTCATCTGTCTGCCACTGACTTTATTTTTCCTCCTTGTCATTTTGCACTCAAAGACCCTGATGGCTTGCTGGCCGTAGGGGGATGCCTGAGCACAGCAAGACTGCGCCGAGCCTACCAGCAAGGTATTTTCCCCTGGTTCAATGAAAGGGAACCGATTATGTGGTGGGCACCCAGTGAGCGCGGCATCATGGAATTGGATCAGTTTCATATCAGCCGCTCGCTCAGAAAGTCTGTCCGTAAACTGGCACCTGACGTCACGATAAACACCGCTTTTGAGCAGGTTATCATGGCGTGTCGGCAACAAAGGGTCGATAAGGAAGGTACCTGGATAAACAAAGCCATGCTGAACGCCTATATTCAGGGTCATAAAGAGGGCTTTGTTCATAGTGTTGAAGTATGGCAACAGGGTACGTTAATAGGCGGCTTATATGGTGTTATGTTAAACGGTGTTTTTTGTGGTGAGTCAATGTTTTACCGTGTGCCTGATGCGTCAAAGCTAGCAATGTGGGCACTTGTCAATTGGCTCAGGCAACATGGGGCTCATTTTGTAGATTGCCAGCTGGAAAACCCCTATTTACTCTCTCTGGGTGCAAAAGTCATATCAAGAAAAGAATTTTTAGCTAAACTTAGATCAGCAAGCCATTATCAAGTGCCTGAAACGATGTGGCATCCGCAACCATTGAGGGCGATATATGACTGAACATTTCCCTTCAAAAATTGGCCTGAGCCAACAATTTGATTGCAGCTATCTGGCTGACCAAAAAGAACAGTTACTGGTGATCCTGGATAGTAACTGTTATACGCCAGTGCGCTTTGAAACTTTGCTCTCATTTGGATTTCGCCGCAGCGGCGACCAGATATACCGCCCCCACTGCCCTGCTTGTCAGGCCTGTCAGTCTGTTCGTGTGCTGGCTAATGACTATCAACCATCTCGCTCTCAAAAGCGTAAATGGAATAAAATTAACTCAGAGTTTCACTTTGAATATAACACTCAGGAGCAACCAGGCTACTACCCGCTTTACGAAAAGTATATTACCATGAGGCATTCCGATGGTTCGATGTACCCGCCTAACCGGCTTCAGTATGAAAGCTTCTTGTTTTGTCGCTGGCTGCCTGTCACTTTTATCGAACTGTGGCACAAAGACCAGCTGATAGCCGTTGCTGTAACAGATACTATGCCCACGGCCCTCTCTGCCATCTATACCTTTTTTGATCCTGACTATGCAGAGCTTAGCTTAGGTACCATTATGATCATGGCACAACTCAACTATGCGCGTCTGCATGATAAAACCTACCTTTACCTGGGTTATCAGATAGACGCCTGCCCTAAAATGCGCTACAAGCAGCAATATTTACCCGCACAACAATTCAAAAGCGATGCTTGGGTAAACATTTAGATTACAAAATTCGCGCTCCCGCCTTTACTTATCGCGCGCTTTTCGGCAAAATCTGCACCGTTAAACTATCAAAGAGGTGATACGCTCCCCATGGCGAAAGAAGACGTTATTGAAATGCAAGGCACGGTCCTTGACACTTTACCAAATACTATGTTCCGTGTTGAATTGGAAAATGGTCACGTAGTTGTGGCACATATCTCTGGTAAAATGCGTAAAAACTACATCCGCATTTTGACCGGCGACAAGGTGACTGTTGAAATGACACCTTATGACCTGAGCAAAGGACGCATCGTCTTCCGCGCGCGTTAATTCGCCCAGCTCAGGTACACTTGCCACAACCGGCTGAGTCGTACAAAGAGACGATTAAAACAAAAAGCCCGGCAAATGCCGGGCTTTTTGTTATCTTCGCTCCAATTTAGGCGGGCTCTGCTACGCTGGATTCAAACTTAAATGCCAGCTTTTTATCTTTAACCGAAATAGTGACCGTCCCTCCGTCAATCAATTCACCGAACAAGATCTCGTTCGCCAGTGGCTTTTTAAGATTGTCCTGAATTACCCTGGCCATTGGGCGTGCCCCCATAGACTTGTCATACCCTATATCTGCCAACCAATCTCTGGCTTCATTAGTTAAATCCAGGCACACGGACTTCTTATCAAGCTGAGCTTGTAACTCGACAATAAACTTGTCTACCACCTGTAAAATAACGTCTTTTTCAAGGTGATTAAACCAAATGATATTGTCTAAACGGTTTCTAAACTCAGGGGTGAATACCTTATTGATCTCAACCAGCGCATCATGTGAATGGTCCTGCTCCTGGAAGCCTATAGACTGACGGACAGTTTCCTGCACACCCGCGTTAGTTGTCATCACGACTATCACGTTACGGAAATCAGCTTTACGACCATTGTTATCCGTCAGGGTACCATGGTCCATTACCTGCAACAGAATGTTGTAAATGTCCGGGTGTGCCTTTTCAATTTCGTCCAGCAACACCACAGAGTGTGGATGCTTAATCACCGCATCAGTCAGTAAGCCACCCTGTTCAAACCCTACATAACCGGGAGGCGCACCTATCAGACGGCTTACAGCATGACGCTCTGAGTATTCCGACATATCAAAACGCACAAACTCAATGCCCATACATTTGGCCAATTGCTTGGTGACTTCCGTTTTACCCACACCTGTAGGACCAGCAAATAAGAACGACCCAATTGGCTTATCCTCACTACCCAGGCCTGAACGTGACAGTCGAATTGCAGAAGTTAATGCATCGATAGATTCGTCCTGACCAAAAACCAGCATTTTAAGGTTACGATCAAGGTTCTTGAGGACTTCTTTGTCGCTTGAAGACACGTTTTGCTGAGGAATACGCGCAATTTTAGACACTATCTGCTCGATATCCGATACACCAATGGTCTTTTTGCGACGTGAAGCAGGCAACAGACGCTGATTAGCACCCGCTTCATCAATCACGTCAATAGCTTTGTCAGGCAAATGACGCTCATTAATGTATTTTGCGCTTAGCTCAGCCGCAGCCTTCAACGCTTTTTGCGTGTAGCGTATACCATGATGTTCCTCGTAACGCTCTTTCAGGCCGCTGAGAATTTTGGCGGTGTCGGCAACGCTTGGTTCCACAATGTCGATTTTCTGGAATCGACGCACCAGGGCTCGATCTTTTTCAAAGATGTTTTTGAACTCAGAATAAGTTGTCGAACCAAGACAACGCAGCTGACCGCTAGACAGCAGAGGTTTGATCAGATTAGAGGCATCCATAACCCCCCCTGACGCGGCACCGGCACCTATGATGGTATGGATTTCATCAATGAATAAAATGGCGTTTGGCTTTGCCTGTAGCTCTTTCAACAATGCTTTAAAGCGTTTCTCAAAGTCGCCCCGGTACTTAGTGCCGGCAAGCAAAGCGCCCATGTCCAACGAGTACACTACGGCATCCGCAATCACATCAGGTACCAGCTCATTCACAATACGATATGCCAGACCTTCAGCAATGGCTGTTTTACCGACACCCGCTTCTCCCACTAACAGTGGATTGTTTTTCTTTCTGCGGCATAAAACCTGGATGGTTCGTTCTACTTCCTGATCGCGACCAACCAAAGGATCTATTTGACCCGCTTTTGCCATCACATTCAGATTGGCAGTGAAGTTTTCCAGTTTAGTCTTTTCTTCAGAGGCTGTTTCATGGCTTTCTTCATGCATCTCTTCGCTATCTTCAGGCTCAACTTCATCATCCGATTTTGAAATGCCGTGGCTAATGTAGTTAACAATGTCCAGACGACTTACATCCGCCTTTTTAAGAAGATAAACAGCCTGGCTTTCCTGCTCAGAGAAAATGGCAACCAATACATTCACTCCGGTCACTTCATTGCGACCAGAGGACTGCACATGAAAAACAGCCCGTTGCAATACACGCTGAAAGCCAAGTGTCGGCTGCGTTTCACGGTCTTCTTCTAAATCTGGAATGACAGGAGTGGTCTCATCAATAAATTCTGATAACTCCCGTTTTAGCCCCTCTGTTTCAACACCACACGCATTTAGTGCTTCACTGGCAGAGGGGTTATCAATCAATGCGAGCAGTAAGTGTTCTACCGTCATAAATTCGTGGCGACGATTTCTCGCCTCACGAAACGCGGTATTCAGAGTAATTTCTAAGTCTTTATTTAGCATTGGCAACCCCCAACGAGAATATATAAGGTCATTCCTGCTCACAACTACAGAGCAGCGGGTGCTCGTGATCCCGAGCATATCGATTTACCTGCTCAGCCTTTGTATGGGCAATGTCGGCAGGATACAGTCCACATACCGCTTTTCCCTCGTGATGTACTTTCAGCATCACATCAGTTGCTCTTTCGCTATCCATACTGAAAAATGTCATCAAAACTTCAATGACAAAGTCCATAGGTGTGTAATCATCATTGTTTAAAATCACTTTGTACTTGCGCGGCGGTTGTAACTTTTGCTTCTGTTCGTCGCGTACCGCGTCAACCACACCAGATTCGTTTGTCCCAGTCATAATAAAATATAGTCTTGTCTTATCAACTCAAGCAACTTGAATTGAAAAATAAATAAATTGTTAAAAAATCGCTTTAAAAACTTGACTGTCTGGCCAAATAAACTACAGTCTTTACCTAGCTGGACATAATCATCATATGGGCAGCTTAGCAAATTTCAAAGGTTAGATTAACTTAATTTAGTCAACTTATAGAAGGATGTAGAAGTATGGCTTGCGGAAAAGTCAAATGGTTCAACAACGCCAAAGGGTTTGGTTTCATCGTAGAAGACGGCAGCGAGGAAGATATCTTTGCCCATTACTCCACGATTGTAATGGATGGATACAAAACGCTTAAAGCTGGTCAGGATGTAACATTCGATCTGCAAGAAGGTCCCAAAGGCCTGCACGCTACCAACATTGCGCCGCTTGCGGACGAAGTCGTGTAGCTATTGCAATATTTTTTGGCACACTCAAAGCGGGTTACGTTTGTTTCTCGCTTAATCCCTTCATCAATTAGTCTCATTTCTTCCATCTTAGTTCATAAAATTTTATATCTTTATTAAATTGCATTAGCGACTTAGTGATTTGGTTGATACAATCCCCGCCGGTGTCAGGTCGGGCTTCGTTGTAGCTGGCCCAAAAACGCGTCAGGTGTGTTAGATATTTTTATTGTCCCAAACTAGTAACAATACCTAACAAACTTGCTATATGCCGAACTCAACCATCCGCTTGATGACCCCAATACAGGTTACCAAGCGGATGGCTGAATAAAGATCGTGTATGCGGATACGTCCTTGAATAGCAAGCTTTTGCTTTGTTGAACGGCTGTTTAGCCCTAAACTATCTAGGAATGATGATGACATCAAAAATTATTTACACTAAAACAGATGAAGCGCCGGCTCTGGCAACTTATTCTCTATTGCCAGTTATTCAGGCTTATACCAAAGCGGCTGGTGTTGAAGTTGAAACCCGTGATATCTCACTGGCAGGCCGTGTCATTGCTAACTTCCCCGAGTTTCTGAGCGAAGAGCAGAGAATTGGTGATGCTCTGGCAGAGCTGGGCGAGCTGGCAAAAACGCCAGAAGCCAATATCATCAAACTCCCTAATATTAGTGCGTCTATCCCTCAGTTGAAAGCCACCATTAAAGAGCTGCAGGAAAAAGGTTACGCCCTTCCAGACTATCCAGAAGAGCCAAAAGACGACAAAGAAGCTGCAATCAAAGCGACTTACGACAAAATCAAAGGTAGTGCAGTAAACCCTGTTCTACGTGAAGGTAACTCAGACCGCCGCGCGCCAGCTTCCGTAAAAGCATATGCGCGTAAAAACCCACACTCAATGGGTGCCTGGTCAAAAGATTCAAAGTCATATGTTGCCAGCATGAGCGAAGGTGACTTCTTTGGTTCTGAGCAGTCAACAACTGTTACCGAAGCAACTGACGTCTCTATTGAACACGTTGCAGCAGATGGTACAGTATCTGTGCTTAAACAAAGTACGCCGTTGTTAGCTGGCGAAATCATTGATGCTTCTCGTATGAGCGTAGCGGCATTACGCAGCTTCCTGGAAGCGGAAGTTGAAGCAGCCAAAGAAAAAGGTGTACTGTTCTCACTGCACATGAAAGCCACTATGATGAAGGTCTCTGACCCGATCATCTTTGGCCACGCTGTAAAAGTTTTCTACAAAGAAGTATTTGAAAAACACGGCGAAACCTTCGAAAAGCTAGGTGTAGATGTCAACAACGGTATCGGCGATGTATACAATAAGCTTGCCAGCCTGGATGACGCAGCACGTGCTGAAATCGAAGCTGACCTGGCTGCGGTTTATGATGTACGCCCGAGCATTGCAATGGTTGACTCTGACCGCGGTATCACTAACCTGCACGTACCAAGTGATGTGATCATCGATGCATCAATGCCAGCTGCAATCCGTACCAGCGGTCAGATGTGGAACGCCGAAGGTAAGCAGCAAGACACCAGCTTTGTAATTCCAGACCGTTGTTATTCTGGTGTTTATCAGGCAACCATTGAGTTCTGTAAAGAGCACGGCGCGTTTGATCCTCGTACTATGGGTACTATCCCTAACGTTGGTCTGATGGCACAAAAAGCAGAAGAATACGGTTCACACGACAAAACTTTCGAAGCACCATCAGCAGGTCAAATCCGCGTTGTTGATCAAGCCGGTAACGTACTGCTTCAGCATGACGTAGAGCAAGGTGATATCTGGCGTATGTGTCAGGTAAAAGATGCACCAATCAGAGACTGGGTTAAGCTTGCTGTAAACCGTTCACGCGCATCAAATACCCCAGCGGTATTCTGGTTGAACGAAAACCGTGCACACGATGCTGAGCTGATCAAGAAAGTAAATGCCTACCTGCCAGAACATGATACTGATGGTCTGGAAATTCACATCCTTGCACCAGTTGAAGCCACTGAGTTCTCACTGGCGAGAATGAAAGACGGTCAGGATACTATTTCTGTGACTGGTAACGTACTACGTGACTACCTGACTGACCTGTTCCCTATTCTTGAACTTGGCACCAGCGCAAAAATGCTGTCTATCGTTCCTCTGATGAACGGCGGTGGTCTGTTCGAAACGGGTGCGGGCGGCTCTGCACCTAAACACGTTCAGCAGTTCGAAAAAGAGAACCATCTGCGTTGGGATTCTCTGGGTGAGTTCCTGGCACTGGCTGCGTCTTTAGAGCACCTGAGCCAGGCGACTGGTAACAGCAAGGCACAAGTTCTGGCTGATACTCTGGACGCCGCGACAGGTAAATTCCTGGACGAGAATAAGTCTCCATCACGTAAAGTGAAAGAGCTGGACAACCGTGGTAGTCACTTCTACCTGGCTATGTACTGGGCACAAGCACTTGCAGAGCAATCAGAAGATGCTGAGCTTAAGGCTAAATTCGCAGACGTTGCAAAAGGTCTGACCGACAACGAAGCGGCAATCGTCAGTGAACTGAACGACGTTCAGGGTCAAGCGATGAATATCGGCGGATACTTCCAGCCTAACGATACGCTGGCTGCTGACGCAATGCGTCCCAGCAAAACGTTTAACGACGTATTAGCAAGCATGGTGTAACTCGCCATTCAACAGAAAAAAGGTGGCTCATTAGCCACCTTTTTTATTTGGCTCCAATCTTTGCTACACTCGCGCCATCGCTCTATTTGCTAAACATGTAACTATGCCCGCACCACGCCAGAAAAACCGACCACATGCACCTAACCGCACCTCTGCTAAGCGTCCAGTCAACCAACGCTCAGGCCCTAAACGTGCAGCCAAGCCGAGGGTTTCGCCTGATCAGGTGAAGGTGGTGCTGTTCAATAAGCCTTTTGACGTGCTATGCCAGTTTACAGACGATCAAAACCGTCAGACACTCGCCGACTTTGTTGATATAAAAGGCGTATACGCTGCTGGCAGGCTTGACCGTGATAGCGAGGGTCTGCTGTTGCTCACCAATTGCGGCCGCTTACAGCATAAGCTGACTGAACCGGGTAAAAAAACCGACAAGACCTACTGGGTCCAGATAGAGGGCGAGCCAGACCAAGCTGCCCTGCAGGCACTGCGTGATGGCGTCGTCCTCAAAGATGGTCCTACCCGACCCGCCAAGGTTAACCTGATCACAGCACCAACCGTTTGGCCACGTAATCCGCCTATTCGCGAACGCAAAAACATTCCCACCAGCTGGCTTGAAATTACCATATCTGAGGGCCGTAATCGCCAGGTTCGGCGCATGACAGCGCATGTCGGCCACCCTACACTGAGACTAATACGTTACCGGATCGGACCCTATACCCTGGATGGGATTGATAACGGTCAATATCAGGTGGTGAAGGCAAAATAACCCCGTCACGAAAAACTTGGGATTAATCAACCCGCGACTTCCGGGCACCTTGATTTACATGCTATAATGCAGCTCACTTTTTTGTAATCAAAATACACAGCGAGTTTATGAGCGATAACAGTCAAATTAAAGTCATCGTCGGTATGTCCGGCGGCGTAGATTCCTCCGTTTCAGCATACCTGCTAAAACAGCAGGGGTATCAGGTTGAAGGCCTGTTCATGAAGAACTGGGAAGAAGACGACAATGACGAATACTGTGCCGCTGCTGAAGATTTGAAAGATGCTCAGGCTGTCTGCGACAAACTGGGTATCGAGCTACACACTGTCAATTTTGCTGCAGAATACTGGGACAACGTATTCGAGTACTTTCTTGCCGAATACAAAGCTGGCCGCACACCCAACCCGGATATCATGTGCAACAAAGAGATCAAATTTAAAGCTTTTCTCGAGTTTGCGGCAGAAGCACTGGGTGCCGATTATATCGCGACGGGCCACTATGTACGCCGTGAGGAGCGTGATGGCAAGTTTGCCATGTTACGCGGTCTGGACAACAACAAAGATCAGAGCTACTTCCTGTATACACTCAGCCATGAGCACGTAGCCCAAACCCTGTTTCCGGTAGGCAACATTGAGAAGCCAGAAGTGCGTCGAATTGCAGAAGAGCAAGATTTGATCACGCATGACAAGAAAGACAGTACGGGCATTTGCTTTATCGGTGAGCGCAAGTTCAAAGACTTCTTGCAAAAATTTTTGCCGGCTCAACCTGGTAAAATTGAGGACAGCGAAGGCAACCATGTTGGTGAACACGAAGGCCTGATGTACCACACACTTGGCCAACGTAAAGGCCTGTTGATCGGTGGCATGAAAGAAGGCTCCGGCGAGCCCTGGTATGTTGTCGATAAAGACGTGGAACGCAATGTGCTGGTTGTTGGTCAGGGCAAAAACCACCCTCGCCTGTTCAGCAATGGCCTCAATGCGAATCAACTTCACTGGGTCGATCGTGTCGGTCCACAAGGCACTACCCGATGCACAGTTAAAACCCGTTATCGCCAGGAAGACATTCCTTGTACGTTACTCGTTGGTCAGGACGGTATGGCCCGAGTGCTATTCGATGAACCACAAAAGGCCGTGACCCCAGGCCAATCTGCGGTATTTTATCAGGACGATGTGTGTCTTGGCGGTGGTATCATTGAATCGGTGATCAAGTAATGCAACGTGACGTCGTGATCCCACTTGCAGCCATGTGCCAGGTTGCAAAATTAGTGCAAAAATGTGCCCGCTACGGCACCTTTAACAACCATGAAACAGCCAGCTTGTTAAGAAGTATCACTATCACTTCGCCAAAAAATCCACAGGATGTCTACGAAGACCCAGATGCGGTAAAACAAGGTTGCCGTGCTTTGGTGGACCAGCTGAGTGCTCAGGGTGAGAAAGATGTAGAAATGGTCAAATATGTGGGCAGCCTGATGCAACTGGAACGTGCTTTGTCTGCCAACAGTAAAGCAATGGCAGAACTTGGCAAACGTATCGAGCAGCTCGACAGACAATTGCAGCATTTCGACATCGGCGATGAGCAGATTGTTGCCGCTTTGGCGGATATTTACAGCCAGGTAGTGAGTCCGGTTGGTCCCAAGATTCAAATTTTTGGAAAACCTGAGTTGCTCAAGCAATCACATGTACAACATCAGATCCGGGCGCTGTTGCTGGCCGGGATCCGCAGCGCAGTATTATGGCGTCAGCTTGGTGGTAAGCGTCGTCAATTCTTCTTTGCAAAGAAGAAAATCATTGCTGCTGCACAAAGTTATATTTAAATATCGTTCAAAAAACCAATTAGTTAGGAGAAGTTATGGAGCTTTCAGCGTTAACCGCTATCTCTCCAGTGGATGGCCGCTACGGTAGCAAAACCAGTGAGCTGAGAAGTATTTTCAGTGAGTTTGGCTTGATCAAATACCGTGTGACGGTTGAAGTACGTTGGCTACAAGCCTTAGCCAACGCAGCTGCGATCAACGAAGTTCCAGCCTTCAGTGACCAGGCAAATGCCCTGCTGGATAGTATCGTTGACAACTTCAGCGAAGCCGACGCTGCGCGTGTCAAAGAAATTGAGCGCACAACCAACCACGACGTTAAGGCCGTTGAGTATCTGTTGAAAGAGAAAGTGGCAGACAATGCGGAGCTTCAGGCGGTTAATGAGTTTATTCACTTTGCCTGCACCTCAGAAGACATCAACAACTTGTCGCACGGTCTGATGCTGAGTGAAGCACGTGACCAGGTACTGTTGCCCTACTGTGATAAGCTGCTGACAGCCATTAAAGAAAAAGCGATTGAATATAAATCTGTTGCTATGATGACCCGCACCCACGGTCAACCGGCTTCTCCTTCTACTATGGGTAAAGAATTCGCGAACGTCTATGTACGCCTGCAGCGCCAACGTGAACAAATCGCTAACATCCAGATCCTAGGCAAAATCAATGGTGCCGTAGGTAACTACAACGCACACCTGAGCGCTTACCCGGATTACGACTGGCACAACCATGCAGAGCAATTTGTCACCAGCCTGGGGCTGACCTGGAATGCGTTTACGACGCAAATTGAGCCGCATGATTATATTGCTGAACTATTCGACGCCGTGGCACGTTTCAACACCATTTTGCTCGACTTTGACCGTGACATGTGGGGTTACATCGCGCTTAACCACTTTAAGCAAAAAACCATTGCCGGTGAAATTGGCTCTTCAACGATGCCGCATAAGGTAAACCCAATTGATTTCGAAAACTCGGAAGGCAACCTGGGCATTGCGAATGCCATCTTCACCCACCTTGCGCAGAAACTACCAGTTTCTCGCTGGCAGCGTGACCTGACTGACTCAACAGTACTGCGCAACCTCGGTGTTGGTATGGGTTATACTCTGATCGCATACCAGGCGACGCTAAAGGGGATCAGCAAGCTGGAAGTGAATGCCGACCGTCTGCTGGCTGAACTGGATGAAAACTGGGAACTCCTTGCAGAGCCAATTCAGACTGTAATGCGTAAATACGGTATCGAGAAGCCGTACGAAAAGCTAAAAGAGCTGACACGTGGTAAGCGTGTTAATCAGGTAATTATGGCTGAGTTCATCGATGGTTTGGATCTGCCAGAGCAGGTAAAAGCAGACATGAAGCTAATGACGCCAGCCAACTACATTGGCCGCGCCGAAGCTTTCATTGATGAGTTAAACTAAACTGAGTTAATCTCACCTAAGTCTGAGAAGCGAAAGTTGCGGCGCAGTGCCGGGCTTTCGCTTTTTTATTGGAGCCACTTTATGTATCAGCTATCTATCAATGCCCTGACCGAGGCTGCTTTCCTTACTCAGTATTGGCAAAAAAGGCCCTTACTTATCAAGCAAGGCTTTAGGGATTTCATTGACCCTCTATCTCCCGAAGAGCTGGCAGGTCTGGCGATGGAAGAAAATATAGAATCCCGTATCGTTACCAATCATGACGACCACTGGGATGCACATCATGGTCCGTTTGAAGACTTTTCTCTGCTGACAGAGCAACACAGTACTTTACTGGTACAGGCCGTTGACCACTGGCACCCTCTGGCCGCGACCTTGCTTGAACCTTTTCGCTTCATTCCAAACTGGCGAATTGATGACTTAATGATCAGCTTCTCTACACCAGGTGGAGGCGTAGGCCCTCATCTTGATCAATATGACGTGTTTATTATTCAGGGCCAGGGCAAAAGACGCTGGCGAGTGGGCATGCCAGATATAAACCTGAAACAATTTGCCCAGAACAAAAGCCTGTTGCAGGTTGAACAGTTCGAAGCCGTTATAGATGCAGAGCTGGAGCCTGGAGATATTTTGTATATTCCACCAGGTTGTCCTCATGAAGGCTATGCTGTCGAGAATGCGATGAACTACTCAGTGGGTTTC
This sequence comes from Pseudoalteromonas sp. XMcav2-N, assembly GCF_024124545.1. Taxonomy (GTDB): domain Bacteria; phylum Pseudomonadota; class Gammaproteobacteria; order Enterobacterales; family Alteromonadaceae; genus Pseudoalteromonas. Next base: position 668,321 of record NZ_JAMXSF010000001.1, on the reverse strand, counting down.
AGAGCACCAGATCAAAGAGATCTACTCTCCAGTCTCGCCGACCACCTAATTGACTCAGAGTTAGGCTCAACGCGTTACAGTGACCCGGACCTCACGCTGCGTGACTCTCTGGGCGAGATCAGTAGTCAGGATAAAGGTAAAATCCGTACCATGCTTGAATCGGTACTCCATGACAACGACATATTCGATGAGTGGCTGGGGCGTACACTCAGTGAGCCTAAACATGAAATGGACCTGGCACCGCTGGATCCACCACTGACAGCTGACGCCTTGTTGGAGGACACTTCACCTGATGATGTACTGGTACGTTCAGGTGGGGTCAGAGCGCTGTATCAGGTAACGACACAAATTGTGATACTGAGCGTAAATGGACAAAACTTTACCCTTCCTCTTGAGGTCTTACCAGCAGTGAAACAGCTGACAGATCAGACAACTACTCCAATTTCCTCATTATTGAGCGCAATTGAATGTTTGGAATTTAAACAAACTTTAACTACGCTTATAAACGATGGGTCCTTTTACATTGAGGACTGGGTGTAATTACCTGAATCTAAGGGTTAGTCACACAATAAGGGGCATCGGCAAGTTCGGTGCCTTAATAATAAAGAGCACAGGCTGGTCCCTTGGTCAGGCGTGATTATGATGTTTGATGCGAGGCAATCATGAATTACCACGTCGATAGAGTGAGTTGGCAAAAAACTCAGGGACAACTGCGCCAAATCCGTGAACGCGTCTTTGTTTACGAGCTTCACCTACCTAAAGAAGTCGAATTTGATCAACACGACAAAACCGCAGAGCACGTGCTGGTGCGGGACGAAAACCAGTGCCCTATCGGAACAGGCAGGCTATGCTGTGACGGCTTGATAAGTCGGATTGCAATTGTTCGGGCGCACCGAAATCGCGAGGCTTATCAGTCTTTAATTGGTTTTTTGAGCATTCTGGCTGAACAGAAAGGCTACGAGAATGTGTTTGTGCAGTGCATCCTGGATGAAGTGCCAACGTTTCTTAAGTCAGGGTTTTCTAAACAGGGCAGCGTATTTATGGAAGCAGGCATTCCAAGACAGCGTATGAAATGCCCGGTGAAAGAAATGAACTGTGAGCCTTTTACGATGCTGCATTAGCCCAAAGTTGCTCTTCGCTTGCCATATCGTATAAGCCATGGGCATGCTGAACCAGAATGTTAGCGTATTCTACCTGGGCTGGATCCTGTTGCTCCGCAGCAAGGATTTTATCTGCTTTAATTTGCCACTGATAGGAAAAGTGCTTGAGTGCTGCGCGAGCGTCTGCCGCGCCGCTCACCGGCATGGAATCAGTAGGGACTTTACCAGATATGACCCAGTACCCCTTACCCAAATTATCCTTGATTTTCCAAATCCCACAAATCGGCGGTAAAATACGTGATTCTTTCGCCTGGATATTCAATCCCAGTATCCCTTTTTCTGCCAGGTATTTTTGTGCTGCCTGCAAAGATGTCTGTTGCCATTGAGCAAGCCATTGCTGCTGCTCTTCACTTAATTGTGTAACATGTTTATTCATTCTGCGTACTTCATTGTCGTTTTCCCCCTACTTTAGGGATTCTGACAACCGGATGCAAGCGTCAACCTCACTCAAAACTAATTCGGGGCCCAGAATAAGCGACATGTGATTATTTGCATTTGCACAATAAATAGACTCGACTAGGATTAAAAGACGATTTCAGTGGCCTGAGTGGCTCCGTTATGCTCCCACTTATCATCGCACTTCAGTTAGTGATTTTTGCCATAACCTGGTATGCATCAGGCTGGGTAGTCGCTTCGATAGTGACAGGCTTATCTGCTATGGGTTTATTTGTCGCCCATCGTGTATCCAACAATGTGATACCCGCAGATGCACCGCCAGCGCAAGCTAACTCAGATGGGCAACACTCAGACCTCGCTTGCCTTGAGCAACTAGGCCACACCATTACCCCTCAGCTAAGAGAGCAGATTAACAGTGCCCGGGAGCAAACCAAGCAAGCCGTCGATAATATGTCCGCTGAATTTTCACAGCTTGTCAGCAATATTACTTCAACTCTAAGTAACCTGGACGATAGCAGCGCCAACAGCCTGCAGCAAACAGCTCAGCACAGCCGTGAACAACTTACCCAGATCCTCGCGTATCTCGAACAGTCCAACGTCAGCCAGCAACAACGAACAGAAACCTTTAAAACCATGGTAGAGCAAAGCAAGGAGTTACAGTCAATGTCAATTGACGTCTCTAAAATTGCTGAGCAAACCAATTTACTCGCACTTAATGCCTCAATCGAAGCTGCACGTGCCGGAGACAATGGCCGTGGGTTTGCGGTGGTTGCCGATGAAGTACGCGCGCTGGCTAATTCAAGCGGTGAGACAGGGGTGAAGATCAACAAGATGGTCGAAACTATCGCTCAGGCAATGCACAGCTCTATGACCATGATGGAAAACGAACTGGCGGAACGCCAGGCTCTGACCGACAAATATCAGCAGCAAATTAATGAAGTAATTGATACCTGGCTCACCTTGTCACAAAACGTAGAGCAACAAGCGCAGGTGCTGCAAACCTCAAATGAGGACAATCGACAGAAAATCTCGGAGATATTGGTCGACTTACAATTTCAGGACCGTGTCGATCAGATCCAGGACAGCGTTACAATTGCCCTGGGCATAATGACTCAAGAGCTCGATGAGTTTATCGCGCAGCGTCGCAGCAGTGCCAACGCCCGATTCAATCATGAAAGGATCAGTGACGCGTTATCGCGCACAGCTGCAACACGAGAGCAAAGGCATATTCTGGCGACTAAAAGTGGCAATGCCAAGAATGATAAGGACGACGATACAGTCGACGATCTCACTTTTTTCTGACATACAGCATGAGGGCAAGTTATGAGCAAAACCATACTAGTGGTGGATGATTCCGATTCGTTAAGACAAGTTGTAAATATTGCGCTGACAGGTGCTGGCTATCAGGTGATTGAAGCGTGTGATGGCAAAGATGCTCTGAGTAAACTTAACGGCAACAAGGTGCACCTTATCATCAGTGACGTCAACATGCCCAATATGAATGGCATTGAATTCGTCAAAAATGTTAAACAACTCCCACAGTATAAGTTCACCCCCGTGATTATGCTGACCACGGAAAACCAGCAAAGCATGATGGAAGAAGGTAAGAAAGCCGGGGCGAAGGCCTGGATGGTTAAACCCTTCAAACCTGCACAAATGCTTCAGGCCGTATCTAAATTACTGATGATGTGACAGCCATGTCCGAGTGTTTTAAGTTTCCTGCGGAGCTGACCATTTACGAAGTACAGGATGTGCATACGGAACTCATCGCTTTTTTGGCAGGAAAACAGCAGATAGCGCTGGATCTTAGCCAGATCGATGAGCTCGACAGCGCCGGGATCCAGCTGGCTATCTGGCTGGTAAATTACTGCCGTAACACAGGTGTTCAGATAGACCCCCTTGTCTTATCCGATCTGCTCACTGCCAGACTGTCTTTATTAAATGTGCCTCTCTCAGGCGCCACTAAGAGTGAGCCTTAGTTATGTCTGTTGATTTGAGTGCCGCCATCACCACCTTTGTCAACGAGTCAAAAGAGCTACTCGCGGAGATGGAGAATAGCCTGCTTGATCTCGAAAGCAGTGATGCCAGTGCTGATCAGGAAGAGACCATCAATGCCATCTTCCGCGCTATTCACACCATAAAAGGCAGTGCCGGATTATTTGGCTTTGACTATGTTGTGAGCCTGACGCACATTGCCGAAACGGTACTGGATGACGTTCGTGCTGGTAACAGGGAAATGAGCAGGGCCCTGCTCTCTTTGTATCTGGAAACCGGCGATCTGTGTGATGAATTGATCCAGCTCGCCGCATCGGAAAGTGAGCCCAGTGCGCAACAACTTAGCCAGCTTGCAAAGCTCACCGAGCAGTTCAGTGAATTTACCGACAACGTCGACACACCGCAAAATAAAGATGCTGATAGTGAAACACAGTTGCAAGATGGACCCTGGTTTATATGTTTCGTGCCTAACGAGAATGTGCTGCGCAACGGCCTGGATCCTTACCCGTTTATCCACTTTCTAAACAACGAAGTGGAATCACTTGAAGTGGCCACCAATTGTACTGCGCTCAATGCCGATACACCCTACGACCCAGAATCCTGTTACCTGGCCTTTTTGATGTTATTTCAAACCAGCCAGAGCAAAAGCGTGATAGAGGACATTTTCGAATTTATAAAAAATGATGCAGTAGTTGAGATTTTACCACCAGCTCAGTGTCACTACAGCGCCATTGAAGATTGCGCAAAACACTTTCCAGACCCCGCTCAGTTTCATGCCACTTTGGCACAACTGACGCAATCACGCCTCCCCGCCCGGCCTTTGGAGCCAGCATCTATACCAGACGATACCGAGCCGCCAGCTCAGACAAAAGGTAAGAAGAAAAATAAGCTTCACACGAGCAAAACGCTTAGGGTTGAAGCCATGAAGCTAGATCGATTGATCGATCAGGTTGGGGAAATGGTGATCACGGGGGCCAGAACCAATTTACTGGCACACGAAACGGGTAACGAAACACTGATTGAAGCCATGGCTCTGCTGGAACGCCTGGTTGAGAACATTCGAGACAGCTCGTTAAAACTGCGTATGGTCCAGATTGGTGAAACCTTTAATAAATTCAAACGCGTTGTTCGCGATGTGGCCGATGAGCTGGGCAAAGAGGTGGAGCTCAATATTGTCGGCGCCGACACCGAGCTGGACAAAACCTTTGTTGAAAAAGTCAGCGATCCACTGATGCATATTATTCGTAATGCCATTGATCATGGTATTGAATCACCCGAACAACGACTGGCCGCAGGTAAACCGGCATGTGGTCAGCTGACGCTTAAGGCCTACCATGATTCTGGCTCCATCGTCATCGAAATTCAGGACGATGGTCAGGGGCTGGATCAAAGCAAGATACTGGCCCGAGCCATTGAAAATGGCCTAGTCAATCAAGAACACTCATTACAGGATAAAGAGATAAATCTGCTGATTTTTGAACCCGGATTCTCTACCGCCGCAGCCGTGACCAGTATTTCCGGTCGTGGCGTGGGCATGGACGTGGTAAAACGCAATGTTGAGAGCCTGCGTGGCAGTGTAGAAGTCGACAGCACCAAAGGACTGGGCTCTAAAATAATTATTCGCCTGCCACTGACCTTATCCATCATAGACGGATTTATGTTTACCGTCGGTGATGAAGACTATGTGATCCCCCTGGATACCGTGGTTGAATGCCTGGAACTGCACGAGGTGGTTTCAGAATCTGATATTCAGGATAAAAACTACATTAACCTCAGAACTGAGGTCCTGCCCTTTATTCGTCTGCGCACCCTGTTTGGGATCGAGCAGCAAATTGAACACGTGAAGGAATCACTGGTCATCGTCCAGTTTGGCACACTTAGAGCTGGTCTGGTCGTGGACTCGCTGCAAGGAGAGTTTCAGACCGTTGTAAAACCTCTGGGGAGGCTGTTCGAAGGCCTCAAATGTATCAGCGGCGCTACCATACTCGGCAGTGGCAAAGTGGCCATTATTCTCGATGTATCTGCCTTGATCCGCACCGCAATTACTATGTACGAGTCCTTAGAACTCAAGCATTAGTCAGATAAATCGGAGCATAAAGATGTTTAAGAATCTGACCATCAAAAACAAAATCATTCTGGCCATGTTTACCATGGGGCTGCTGCTGTTGGTGATTGCCGTGTCTGTGCAAATGAAAAATGGCCGTATCGAAGGATTTGCCACCGATGTGGGTCAAACCGACATCCCCGAAGCCATCTATGCACTGAATATGCTCGATGAGCTTGGCGACATGAACAGCAATGTGCTGGAATACATTGCCGGTGAAGCCGATGAAAAAGCAGACTTTTTGTCTAATTACAGTGAGTTTACAAACTATCTGGAAGACCTTAAACGGCTCAACTCTGTTGATACCAGCTACATTCGTCAACTGGAGGATTTGGTGCGCCGGTATGCAAGCGAAAACCAGGAACTGATCTTTGATCGCTTTGATCCCCTTCAGGAGGAAAAAGCAGTCGAAAAGTATGAGTACCTCAACCGCGAATTCGCAGAGCCACTGGAAAGCCTGCTCGATTCACAGAAAGAGGCAGAAGTGGCTGATGCCGGCAGCAGCGGTGACTTTGCTGAAGTGGTAAACGATGATTTACCCGGCGTGCGCTATTACCTGGAGCTGATAGACGAGCAAGGCGACATGATGAGCTCGCTGAATGCCTATATGCGGGGACGAGTGGGTGCCACCGCCGCGTTCGAAAAAGACGCACGGACCTTTTCCAACTTTCTGGCTGAACTCAAACCGCTCGAGAGAAAACCACTGGAAATAAAAGCCATTGGTGATATCGAACGCATGTATCTGGGGCTCTATAACGGCGGTAAAGAGATTTTCGCGATGTACGACCCCAGACAGAAGATCCAGGCGTCTAAAGATGTTGACCGGCTGGAGCATGATATTTTCAGTAAAATAGAGGAAATACTGGAAAAGATCTCCAACGAAGCCATTGCTGAAAGCACCACCTCACTCAATGACCTGATGTCTGCCGCTCGTGACAGCATCCAGCTGGTGTGGGGCTTGCTGATAGTCGCGATTGTGCTTGCTATCGCCACCGCCGCCTTCTTGATCCGCGGGATTGTTCTCCCTATTAATGCGCTCGCGGATGCCGCGGAGGACCTGCGTTCAGGCGAAGGCGACCTGACCCGCCGTATCCCGGATTTTGGCAATGACGAAATCGGACAGACGGCACAAAGTTTTAACGGTTTCATTGAGCGACTGCAAAACATTTTATTAGATATTCAGGAGTCCGTTGAGTCCATCGCCCACAGCACCAACGAAGTCAGCACCACCTCCCGTATGCTCAGTTCCACCTCGAATCAGCTTGCAGCCAGCGTCGAGGAAACCTCCGCATCACTGGAGCAAATGAGCTCTTCTATCTCGATGAATACGGAGAACTCGAAAATGACCAATGACATTGCCAAGCAGTCCAGTAGTGAAGCAAATGATGGCGGCCAGGCGGTAAAAGACACGGTTCAGGCCATGACGCAGATTGCCGAAAAAATTGGTATTATCGAAGACATCGCTTACAAAACCAATCTGCTGGCACTTAACGCTGCCATTGAGGCCGCCAGAGCCGGTGAACATGGTAAAGGCTTTGCCGTGGTAGCAGATGAGGTGCGTAAACTGGCCGAGCGTTCTCAGGTCGCCGCACAGGATATCAGTACACTGGCCGACAACAGCGTTAAGATTGCGCAGCATGCCGGTGCTATGCTCGACAGAATGGTACCTAATATCGGCAAAACCGCGGATCTGGTGCAGGAAATCACCGCCGCCTCGACAGAGCAAAGTACCAGCGTTGCTGAAATCAATCGCACCGTTGCTCAGCTTGATGAAATCGCCCAGCAAAATGCCTCCGCCTCAGAAGAGCTGGCCTCTACCGCTAAGATGGTTCAGGACCAGACCGGGGATATTCGCTCTACCGTCGGTTACTTTAAATTGAGTAATAACGGCCGTGGCAGCAAAGGGCGCCTTGCTCATATGGCCCATGAAAACAGTCATAGTCGGGAAGACGGTTATACCCCGTTTGATGAGTAATGTGCTATGAATGACTCAGTTTCCAGCTCTGGCACCACGGCTTATGACCACAATAAATACCTGGCGTTTGAACTTAATGGCGCGTCGTATTCAATCAGTATTTCCATTGTAAGGGAGATAATGGAGTACATTGAGGTGGATAAAATCCCTATGGCGCCCGATTTTATTATTGGTGCCATCAACCTCAGAGGGCTGGTTATCCCGGTTTTTGATTTATCCGTCAGGCTTAACAAGCCTGTACAGGCCATCACCAATCGCACTTGTATCATTGTGGCTGAGTGCAACTACAAAGCACAAAATATTACTGTTGGTCTGAAAGTAGATATGGTCACCAAAGTGTTAGATATCCCGGCTCATGAAATTGATCAGGTGCCCAGTATTGCCGGCCAGTTTCATAGTCGTTTTGTATATGGTCTGGCCAAATTAACAGACAACCTGATGACAATACTGGACATCACTAAAATACTGACGCTGGATGATATGCAGTTGTTTGACGACTTGCAGCAGCAACACAAACAGCTGTCATTTGAACTGCCTCTTGATGCCGACTCCAACGCACAGTTTAAGGAGACCTAGTATGAACTCAGAAACTATGGTGGCAGAAAACACGGCAAGCAATGATGAGCTCCACTCTTTGCTCGTGTCTATCGGAAACGACACCTTTGGCATTCCGATAGAGTCAGTCAAAGAGGTCATTGAGCTGACCGACACCACTATGGTGCCTATGTGCAACCAGGTGATCCGAGGCGTGATCAATGTACGGGGCAGCGTGATCCCCGTACTGGACCTGCAGCATCGCCTGATGCTGAAAAACCCTCAACCCTACAACAAATACAGCTGTATTGTATTGTATGACTTCTACGACCCCAGCCTGGATGAGGTCATGACACTCGGCATGCTGGTCAGTGGCGTAATGTCCATCCAGTTTATCAACTGTACTCAGCTGGAAGATTCACCTTCGTTTGGCGCCAACATTCCCCGTCACTTCGTCTGGAAAATGGCCAAGATTAATAATCAACTCACAATTTTGCTGGATATGAAAAGCGTGCTCAATATCAGCGAAATCAATACTCAGCTCAAGTCCTCTCAGGCCGAGTTTTTTACCCGGTTTTGCCAGCGCTAGATCACTATGGCGATTTCAGCGCTGGAATTTCAACAACTCAACCGGCTGTTTGAACAACATACCGGGATAAGTCTGGGTAAAAACAAAGCCGATATTGTGGCCAGTCGCCTTGCCAGCCGGTTGCGCGCCAGTCGCAGTCCGTCTTTTAGCAAATACTACCGATTATTACTGACACCGGAGGGCAAAGAGGAACTACAGATTTTCATCGATAAGCTGACTACACATGAGACCTATTTTTTTCGCGAGCAGGCCCAGTTTGAATATCTTTACCACTACTATCAACACAATCGCCCCAGACATTCACCAATTCGCGCCTGGAGTGCAGCCTGCTCCAGCGGTGAAGAAGCCTACTCTCTCGCTATGATCCTCGACGATCTGTTTTACAATCGACCCTGGCATGTTATCGGAACGGATATTTCTGAAATGTCGGTGCTGATGGCCAGAGATGCCCGCTATGCGATTTCCACCGTGGGGAAGATCCCGAAACGTTACCGTATCCGCTATTGCATGAAAGGAACAGGCAAGAATGCCGACAATTTTACGCTTATCTCCACACTGAAGAAACAATGTAGTTTTCAGGAAGACAACTTATTGAACCTGACCACAGTGGATTTCTCTTTTGATGTTATTTTCTTACGCAATGTGCTGATCTATTTTGACAAACCCAAACAACAAGCCATCCTAAGTAATATCATCAAGCGTTTAAACCATGGCGGTTTACTCTTTTTAGGACATTCGGAAGCCATGCGTGACAAGCCCGCATGTCTGCAAACTCTGAGTCCGTGCATCTATAAGAAGGTGGCCTTATGACCAGTGTCTTTATCATCGATGATTCTGCGCTGATGCGCCAGATCATGAGTGAGGTCATCGCCCATGAGCGCACCTTAAATGTCAGTGGAACGGCACCGGACCCTATCATTGCCGAGCGCAAAATGAAACTCAACTGGCCAGATGTGATCTTGCTGGATATCGAAATGCCAAAAATGGATGGCCTGACTTTCCTGAAAAAAATCATGCAGGAGCGCCCTACACCAGTAATCATCTGCTCGGCGCTGGCGCAGGAAAAAACCGCCACAGCCATCGAGGCATTGGCCTGCGGCGCAGTCGATGTCATTGCAAAACCCACCCAGGGGCTGGGCGACTTCCTGCACAGCGACTCGGTATCACAGATCATTGACGCCATCAAAGCCGCCACCAAAGCCAAGGTTCGTCAGCTTAAATACCTCAATGAAAACACGTTTCGGGAGCTACACACGACAGAAGAAGTGCTGCCCGCACACAAAACCGAGCAACCTCCCGACAGTGCCGGAAAAGTGATCGCCGTCGGAGCGTCGACTGGCGGCACGGAGGCAATCGCCCGACTCCTTCAGCTGCTGCCGTCTCACTCCCCTCCGATTGTGATCGTGCAACATATGCCAGGTAAATTCACCGCAGCGTTTGCACAACGACTCAATGACATCACTCCACATACCGTTGCGGAGGGTCAAACGGCTTTAAGGCTTCGTACAGGCCATGTTTATATCGCGCCGGGTGGCCAGCATATGTTGGTAAAACGCCAGGGCTCAGACTACTATTTAGAAATACGCGATGGGCCACTCGTGAGTCGCCATAAGCCTTCGGTCGATGTGCTGTTCCGCTCTGTGGCTCAATCGGTTGGAAGCCACGCCATTGGTGTGATCTTAACCGGTATGGGAAACGACGGAGCGAGCGGTTTGCTGGAAATGAAGCAAAAAGGTGCGATCACTTTTGCAGAGAGTGAAGCCAGCTGTGTAGTATTTGGCATGCCAAAAGAAGCCATCGCAAGGGGGGCCGTCGACAAAATCTATGCGCTGAGTAACCTCCCTTATCAGATCCAAAAAGCGCTTGGGTGATCTGTATGAAAAAGCAACTGAGTCAACTTCTGGACATTGCCTATCTCAGCTATGATGAGCAAGGCCAGATCACAGCCCTCTCTGGTGCAGCAGAGCGCATGCTGGATTTAAAACCCGGTGATGTCCTGTCGCAAAAACTGGTGTTTATTGACGAAGATTTTAAAGAGCTCAGTATTTCTGAGATCTTGTTCGACCCTATTTTTGACCAGATAGAGCTAGGTATCAGTATTGATAACAGCAGCGTTACCTGGGTGAGATTATACAGCTTCAGGCAGGATAACCTCTACTATATACGACTGGAACCTATGGAAGAGCTTATTTCAGTCAGGCGTCTGAATAAGCAATTGGCTATCCGCGACCCCCATACCGGATTACTCTATCGGGATGCCTTTATCAGCAAAATTAAAGAGCAGTCACATCAGGGGACCATCTGCTGTGTCCGCATCTGTAATTTCCAACGTATTTCCGAGGTATGGAATATTGGCGTCGCCAACTTGGTATTTATGGAGATCCTGGCACGATTTCAGGGCGAGTTCGATAAGGGTATTTTTTCGAAACATTCTTCCGATTGTTACTGTGTGTTTATCCCACATTTTGTGCCCATCAATATAGAAACGTTATACAAACAGCTCAATGAGCCGTTCAATTTTAACGGCAACAGTTTCTACAGCAATGTCTCTCTTGGCTATTATAAAGAGCAGCCAGAAGACGACCATGAACTGAGTCTCAACAAAGCGGAAATAGCAACCTTTGACTCGCTCTCGGATCACAATCGCCTGGTGGAATTTAAAGAGACCCTGGCCAAGCAGATTGAACGACAAAACAAAATTGAAACAGGCCTGCGCGGTGCCCTTTATCAGGGTAACCTGGCGGACAGCTTTGAGGTGGTCTTTCAGCCAATACATGACACCAAAACCGAACGCCTGATTGGCGCTGAATGCCTGATGCGCTGGGAGCTGGATGGTCAGCCGATTCCGCCCACCGAATTTATCCCTGTCATAGAAAGTACAGGGGAAATCAACAAACTCACACACTTTACACTAAGCCAGATCAACGTGCTAAAGGCGCTGCTGGCCGAGGAGCACATCGAGGCCAGCTTGTTTCGTTTTGCCATCAACATCAGCGTAGTAGAAATTCTCGACGTTAACTTCACCACCCGACTGCTACAAGCTCTGGACAGGATGGCACTCAATCCCGCCAAGATAAAACTGGAACTCACAGAGTCGGCGCTGATTGACAACTTTAATTATATCAATGAAATTTTACAGAAATTGCAAAGCAAAGGGCTAATGATATCCATTGATGACTTCGGTACTGGTTACTCCAGCTTGAGTTACTTGTGCAAATTGCATTTCGACGAGATAAAAATAGACCGGGCCTTTGTTACCCATGTTGTCAGTGACGGAAAAATGCAGTCTTTGTTTAATTCCATCGTCTCTCTGGCAAAAAATCTCGATAAGCCTCTGGTTGCAGAAGGCATTGAGCACTTAGATCAGATGATTTACGCCAAAGCCAAAGGCGTTGAATATGTACAGGGCTATTACTACAGCAAGCCATTGAGTATTGAAGATTTTGTAGACTATGTTGTCGCCGACAAGTCAAGCTACCTACACTTTGAAGAGTAACGCACTCACAACGCATACATTATATATGCGTTGTGCGTACTTTATTAGTCCTAACCACCCAGAACTCTGGCGGGGTCGACTTTGACAGCCTGCCAGGCTGGATACAGGCAGGACAATACGGCAATCACCAGAGTGATAGACAACACGGCCACGACATCAAACCACATCAACTGACTGGGCAAAAACTCTATAAAGTATACTCCCTGAAGCGGGTTATCCCCATCCATCTCAACCCAGGCACGGAATAAGTCTGAGATATTCAATGCCAACACAATGCCAATAAACAGGCCAACCAGTGCCCCGATGAGCGCATAACTTACCCCCTGTATAGCGAAGGTAGCAAATATAGTGCTGTCTTTCGCACCCATGGTTTTTAAAATGGCGATATCCGCCTGCTTTTCCTTTACTTCCATCACCATGGAAGACACTATGTTAAAACTGGCGACTGCAATTATCAAAAACACCACCAGGTAGACTATGGTTCTGACCATCTGTATGTCCTGATAAAGACTGCCCTGGGTACGAAACCAGCTGTTAACATAAACCAGATCGGGTAACGCTCTGCCCGCAGACATCGCAACCTGATGGGCCGAAAAAACATCATCGACTTTTGCGCGCAGTCCGGTAACCTGGTCCTCAGCCAGCCCCATTGCCTGTTGCAACCTGCTCACCGATACCAAGGCTAATGAGCGGTCAATTGGCCCACCCATATCAATGGTTCCAGCCAATATAAAGTTTAACCGCTTTGGTGCCGCCAGGGGAGAATCAGCCTGAGGATTGGCCACCAACAACGTGACCTTGTCACCGGGCGATAACTCCAGATCTTTGGCAATATGCTGGCCCAAGACAATGTCATCCCCAGACAATGCAGACAATGACGTCCCTTTGATAAACTGCCCCACCTCCGAAACCGTGTGATGAGAAGCAAAATCCACACCTTTCACTTCAGCGGCTTTCAACTCACCACGAAACTGCACCATAGCTGTGACCGAAATCTCTGGCACTGCTGCAACAATACCCGGTTGTGCCTCCAGTAAACGGACCTTATCAGGCCAGTCAGAAATTGGCTCATATGGTGCCTGATAAGCCACATGCGGCACCACTGACAGCAAGCGGGTCTTTAGCTGCTGCTCAAACCCATTAATGACCGATAATGCGACAATCAATACGGCCACACCCAGCATCACACCAAGCGTTGACGATTTACTCAAAAACCCGATCAACCCAGCCTGATGTTTAGATGCACGTAACCGGTTACTGATAAATATACTCAGCATTGCACTAAGCCTCACTTTGTAACGATTGTTCTACCAGAACACCGTCATCCAATGCCACAGCACGACCTAACTTGGCAGCGAGTTCCAGATCGTGTGTCACCACCACAAAGCTGGTTTTCAAATCACGGTTAAGCTCTTTGAGTAAGGTATAAATTTTCAACGCATTTTGTTTATCCAGGTTCCCCGTCGGCTCATCCGCCAGTACCAAGGCCGGGCGGGTGACCAATGCCCGGGCAATCGCTACGCGCTGACGTTCACCACCGGATAGCTCAGATGGACGATGGCCACCGCGATGTGCCAACCCCACTTTATCCAGCATTTCCTCGGCCTGAGCGTGTGCTGCTTTAGGCGACTGACCCGATATCAGCAGCGGCATTGCGACATTTTCAAGCGCAGTGAAATCCATCAACAAATGATGAAACTGATAGATAAAGCCCAGGTTTTGGTTGCGAAAATCGGCTTGCTTGCGACGCGACAAGCTGGCGACATCGGTGCCCTTAATTTGAACTGTGCCACTGCTTGCAGTATCCAGCGTGCCAAGAATATGTAACAAGGTACTTTTGCCCGAGCCTGAGCTACCGACAATCGCCAGCATATCGCCTTGTGTAAGCGCCAGTTCGACCCCTTTTAACACCTCAACCTGCTGCCCCGCTTCATCATAGGCCTTATTCAGACCCTGACACTCAATTACTAAATCACTCATACCTTAACACCTCAGCAGGAAGCACTTTTGCGGCTTTAAACGCCGGATACAATGTTGCAATAAAACTCAATAACAAACTGGTTGCTACTATCAGGCTCAAACTCAACCAGTCGAACCGAACTGGTAACTCAGCCCCACCAAGCAAAGATAAGCCGCTAAGCGCTACCACTTCATTGATATTGCTGGCCAGCAGGTAGCCAAATACCGTGCCCAATAGGGTCCCAACTAAACCGTTATACAACCCCTGAACCATAAATACCCGAGCGATGGCACTCGGTGTCAATCCCAGAGTTTGTAAAATAGCGACTTCGCCCTGCTTTTCACTGACCATCATGGACAAAGCAGAAACAATATTAAAGACCGCGACAATCACAATCAGCCCGAGTAACAGAGACATAATACGTTTTTCCATCGCCACAGCAGCAAATAGCGCCCCCTGTTGTACATGCCAGTCTGAATACGTCAGCCCTGACAGCAGCGGAGCATAAGTGGTTTTGAACTCATTAACGGCAAACGCATCTTTGAGGGTAATACTGATATCAAAGTCTGCTGGTTTGCGCTTAAGCAGACGTTGCAAACTCTTACCATCGGCAAAAGCCAAGTTGACATCGGCTTCACTGCGTGTGTTATAGATCAACGCCACAGTGAACAAGCGCTGCTTGGGAACCCGTCCCATCGGGGTGTAGCTGCTGATATCCGGCATGATCACCCGAACTTTTTGGCCTAAACGAACGTCCAGTTGGTTTGCCAGATAGCGACTCAATGCCAGTTGATATTTCTGCTCACGAAATTGCGCTATGCTGCCCGCTTCGACATGGGGCTCGAGTGCGGAAGGATAACCACTGAAAGCGCCCTGTAGTCGTACCCCAACCAGATCTTTGTTGGTCTGCAGGATCACATCACTGGTCACATAAGGCGTAACCCGTTTTACCTCAGGTAAAGTAGCTAATTTATCTAGTAACTGTGCTGCCTCTGCCTTTCGGTCTTCTGACGACTTGTGCAGCTGCACATGGGGGATCAAGTCTAGCATGGCGTTTTTAAGGCTCTGCTCAAACCCGTTCATCACGGAACTGACCGTGATCAGTGCCATTAAACCAAGTGCAATACCGGCAATGGAAAAAAACGAAATAAAAGACACAAACCCGTTGCCTTTTGTAGCACGGCTGTATCTAAGCCCTATATAAAGGCTAACAGGCTGAAACATAATAGTTTATTTTTCTATATATAAGTTCAGTGCACGATACTAGCACAATCGAGAAAGCAGGGTCATACCTTTGACCCCAAAAAAAAGTGTAAAATTTTTTAATTGTGGCTCTAAATTACACTGGATTTTAGTGTAGAATGCGGCAAATCTCGCGGTATGGACCTTCAATGTTTTCGTTATCAAGATTTAAACATATGAATTTCAAGGGAGATTTGTTCGGTGGTGTGACCACTGCAATCATTTCCCTACCACTCGCCCTCGCCTTTGGCGTGGCATCCGGAGCCGGAGCTGAAGCCGGTATGTGGGGCGCAATTCTCGTTGGCCTCTTCGCTGCCTTGTTTGGCGGTTCAACCTCCCTGATCTCAGAGCCAACTGGCCCGATGACGGTCATTATGACAGCAGTGCTGACCACTATGGTGTCAAAATACCCCGAAGCCGGACCGGCGATGGCCTTTACTGTGGTGATGATGGCTGGGGCATTCCAGATATTATTGGGTACGCTCAAACTCGGTAAATACGTCACTTTAATGCCCTACAGTGTGGTGTCCGGGTTTATGTCAGGTATCGGTGTGATATTGATCATCCTGCAATTGGCACCACTATTAGGCCATCAAGCCCCTCCTGGCGGCGTGCCCGGGACATTATCTGCCTTTCCAGAACTGCTTCTAAATCTACACATCTCCGAGCTTTTTTTAGGTCTTCTGACTTTGGGTGTCCTCTTCTACATGCCAAAGAAATATCGTCAGTACGTTCCTGCTCAGCTGGTTGCGTTAGTCGTTGTTACCCTGATATCCATCCTGCTTTTCGATACCGACAGCATTCGCAGAATTGGCGAGATCCCCAGCGGCCTGCCTGAGATTGTCTGGCCAACTTTTACCCCTGAACTGTTTACAGAAATGGTCATTGACGCACTAGTACTGGGGACGCTTGGATGCATAGATACATTACTGACAGCCGTCATTGGTGATAGCTTAACCCGTACCGAGCATGACTCAGACAAAGAGCTTCGTGGTCAGGGTATTGCAAACATGATTGCAGGCTTTTTTGGTGCTTTACCTGGTGCTGGTGCCACGATGGGTACCGTGGTAAATATTCAGGTAGGTGCTCGCTCTCCGCTAGCCGGTATCTTCCGGGCGCTGATCCTGATGGCCGTTGTGTTTGTTGCGGGCAGCCTGACTGAACCAATCCCGATGGCTGTGCTCGCTGGTATCGCCGTCTACGTCGGGATTAATATTCTCGATTGGAGCTTTATCCAGCGCGCGCACAAACTCAGTATTAGCCAGATGGCTATCATGTACGGCGTTATGCTGCTCACTGTATTCGTCGATTTGATGGTTGCTGTTGGCCTGGGTGTGTTTATTTCCAACATTATGGTCATTGAGCGCCTTAGCCGTGTGCAGGAACAACATGTCAAAGCCATCAGTGACGGCGATGCCGATGAAGACGTGCCATTATCCACCCACGAACGCGCATTGTTGGAACAGGCTAAGGGCCAGCTATTGTTCTTTTACCTGTCAGGGCCAATGATCTTCAGCGTATCAAAAGCGATTACCCGCCAGCACCGTCATATTGGCGAGTATAAGACGATGGTGCTCGATTTAAGTGATGTCGCGATGCTGGATGTGACCGTCAGCCTGGCGATTGAGAACGCCATCAGCGATGCACTGGATGCGGATTGCCAGGTCTTCATCTACTCACCTAATAAAGACACCAGCGAGCAGCTTCAAAAGTTTGATATTCGCAGCAAACTGGGAGAGCATGCATTCTGTAACAGCCGGGAACAAGCTCTGGGCAGAGCACTGGAAGCCATGGAGGCAAGCAATACTCAGGCCTAGAGATGCTCCGCTAAAAAATCGATGAGCGCACGAATAGCCGTCGACAAATATTTTCTGGGCGGGTAAACCGCCCAGATCCCCTCCTCCATCGGAGTAAAGTCATCCAAGATTGTCACTAACTTCCCACATTCCAGGGCTTCCTGAACGTAATAATGGGGGAGTTGTACGATTCCCAATCCCTGCCTGGCCGCATCAAGTAATGCCCAACCACTGTTACATCTAAGTGTTCCGGATATTTTTACATGCCGTTCAACGCCATGATCCATAAAACGCCAGTACTGCGCATTGCCCAGCAGACAATTATGCTCTGCTAAATCTCGGATGCGCGTGATTGGCTGATGCTGTTTCAGGTAATCGGGTGAAACGCATACCAAAGTGCGCCGTTGAGACAACCGCTTAGCATGTAATGACGAATCTTTAAGCTGGCCGATTCTAATCGCCAGATCCACGCCCTGCTCGACCAAATCTAACTGAGCGTTGGTCAATTCCATATCCACAGTCACAGAGGGAAAGCGACACATAAATTGATGCACCAGCGGCATAATATATTGCTCACCATACATCACAGGTGCCGTCATCCTGATTTTCCCCGTAGGCTGAGTATCTCTTTGCCGCAAAGCGGCTGTCGCGTCCTCGTAGGCGTGCTGCAGCAGCCGTGCATGACTCAGAAAGACCTGGCCTTCCGGAGTCAGGGCCAGATTACGTGTTGTACGTGTGAGTAGCTGATATCCGAGTTCTGACTCAAGCGTTTTAACCCGCCGGCTTACCTGTGCCACGGACGTATCCAACTGCTGTGCAGCACCTGTAAATGACCCGCAGGTCGCCACCGCTACAAATTCATCTAAACCTGACCATCTGTCCATTATTACAAATACGTAAAAGTCTTTCTTAATTTTTAAGATTATCAAACTCTCAGAGCAAGTTATACTTTTGTTTTCACACTACAAAACTGGAGTAATGATGGCTGAGTTTATTAAATCACGGGCAGCGATTGCCTGGGGGCCTGGACAACCACTGAGCATTGAGGAAGTGGATGTAATGATGCCCAAAGCGGGCGAAGTATTGGTTAAAATCGTTGCCACCGGCGTGTGTCACACAGATGCATTCACTTTGTCTGGCGACGATCCTGAAGGCGTGTTCCCGGCTATTTTAGGCCACGAAGGGGGCGGTATTGTTGAGGCTGTGGGCGAAGGCGTGACCAGCGTGGCGATTGGTGATCATGTGATCCCTCTGTACACACCTGAATGCGGTGAATGTAAGTTCTGTACCTCAGGGAAAACAAATCTGTGTCAAAAAATCCGTACGACTCAGGGGAAAGGTGTCATGCCGGACGGCACCACGCGTTTCTACAAAGATGGTGAACCGATTTATCACTACATGGGTACCTCGACCTTCTCTGAGTACACGGTACTGCCTGAGATTTCTCTGGCCAAAGTGAATAAAAGCGCCCCTCTTGAAGAGATCTGCCTGCTAGGCTGTGGCGTAACCACGGGCATGGGCGCGGTCATGAATACCGCAAAAGTGCAGCCTGGTGATACCGTCGCTATCTTCGGACTAGGCGGGATCGGCCTGTCTGCGGTAATAGGTGCGGTTATGGCGGGTGCCAGCCGGATCATTGGCGTGGATATCAACACAGACAAGTATGCACTGGCACAAAAACTCGGCGCAACCGACGTTATTAATCCGAATGATTACGACAAACCTATTCAGGAAGTCATCGTAGAGATGACCGATGGTGGCGTGGACTTTTCATTTGAGTGTATTGGCAATGTCAATGTGATGCGCAGTGCACTGGAATGCTGCCATAAAGGCTGGGGCGAATCTGTCATTATTGGCGTTGCCGGCGCAGGCCAGGAAATCTCAACTCGCCCGTTCCAGCTGGTCACAGGCCGTGTCTGGCGTGGCACCGCATTTGGCGGAGTTAAAGGTCGATCTGAACTACCAGAAATCGTCGAACGCTACCTCGCAGGCGAGTTTAAACTGGATGATTTCATCACCCATACAATGTCACTCGATGATATCAACGAGGCCTTTGACCTGATGCATCAGGGCAAGAGTATTCGTTCGGTGATCCATTTCTAAGGGAAGTATATGGAACTAGTGAGTGAGAACAAGGTCGCCGGTGGCTGGCATCGACGCTATCGCCATCAAAGTCAGCACACTCAGTGTGGTATGACCTTTGCTATCTTCCTGCCAGAACAGGCAAATAACACCCAGCCAGTACCTGTACTTTACTGGCTGTCGGGATTGACCTGCACTGACGAGAACTTTATGCAAAAGGCTGGTGCATTTAAGCGGGCCAATGAGTTGGGTATCGCAATCGTGACTCCAGATACGTCGCCGCGTGGCGACGATGTACCTGATGACCCCCAGCAGTGTTATGACTTTGGTCTGGGAGCAGGCTTTTATGTCAACGCTACTCGAGCGCCTTATGATAAACACTATCAGATGTACAGCTACGTAAGCGAAGAGTTACCTGCGCTGATCGAGCAGCAGTTCCCAGTTTCTGATAAGCGTGCCATCGCTGGCCATTCTATGGGGGGTCATGGCGCACTGGTTATCGGGCTAAAAAACCCATCGCGGTATTGCAGTATCTC
The DNA here is from genome assembly GCF_024124545.1 of Pseudoalteromonas sp. XMcav2-N. Classification (GTDB taxonomy): domain Bacteria; phylum Pseudomonadota; class Gammaproteobacteria; order Enterobacterales; family Alteromonadaceae; genus Pseudoalteromonas. The sequence continues at coordinate 648,456 of NZ_JAMXSF010000001.1, read as the reverse complement.
TGCGTTTAGCCCTATTTCTAACCCGGCAGATTGCCCATGGGGCAAGAAAGCATTTTCGGGTTATTTGGGTGATGAGAGTCATGCCTGGCTGGCCTATGACGCCTGCAACTTGCTCAGACAAAGTAAGGACGACCTGAAAGTGCCTGTTCGCGTTGATCAGGGTGAGGCCGACCAGTTCCTTGATGAACAGCTTAAGCCCGAAGCTCTGGTAAAAGCGGCTCAGACTGTGGACTATCCCCTTACACTGACGATGCACCCGGGCTATGATCACAGCTACTTTTTTATTTCGTCATTCATTGATGCGCAACTGGATTTCCACGCGCAGTATCTGAAGTAAACCACAAAAAAAGGCGCTGACGCGCCTTTTGTTTGCTTAACATAATATTTTAAACGGTCAAATCGCCATACTGATTGTTCACTGTCAGTTTGACTGATTTATCAAAGCCCGGAATACCCAGCGCCTCTTTACTTAACTGCAATTGTGATTCATCGATCATGCCATTGCCAAAGCGATAAATAAGCTCATACTGGCCGAGATCAGCCGCCTGTTGATAGCTGGCTTGCTGTTGTTTTGTTTCTGCCAGCTTGACGCTGTGCTGTGCTAATTCGGCTTCGCCATAACGCTTGGTTAGCATCTTCAGCGTCATCGCTGGTGACAGAACTGTCGCAGTCGCATTGTTGCCACCAAACCCTTTGGAGTTAATAAAGGCAATATCCATTTCTCCACAATGATAGTGATTTGTACGAATATCCAGATGTTGATCATGAACATCGTCAGCGACTGCGTCGATAGTTGTAACGCCTGGCATAATTTGATGACTAAATACTCCCAGTGCCATTGCAAGCTGATCACCTGATGCCGGGCCTATTGTATGACCCACAAATGCTTTAGGTGCCGCCACTTTCCAGCCATTAATACCGAAGGTCTCTGCAATACGATGATAAATAAAAGATTCTGTCACACGATTTTGTGGTGTGCTCGAGCCATGCGCAAGAATAAAGCTACGCTGTTGCAGTGCTTCTGTGCCTGCGATTTGTTCCGCCAGAGCGACAGACTTTGCCATTGTGATGTAATTACCAGGACCCGGTGCGGTAATTGACTTCTTAACGCCATCAGCATTGACATACACATCTGCGACTGAGCCCATAATATCGGCCCCCAGCTCCAGCGCCAGCTTGTCATCCATCAGAATGGCAACCTGAGCTCCTTCTCCGATGGTAAAGCCACAGTTTTCGCCAAACGGACGACTGGTGCGGCGATAGTCAACCTGTTCGGTATTATCCAGTTTACGCAAACCTTCCTCGTTGGCCAGTGCTCCCATATTACCGAAGCCTTCTATCACCTCAGGAGTCAGGGCACATTCTACACTGGCAACAACTGCAACGCGGGTGCGACCCGCCTGAATATCATTGACCGCCGCACGCAAATTATACAGGAAAGTTGCACAAGCGCCCGATGTTGAGAAGGTAGTGCCCACACTACCCGTCACATAGGCGTTAATGAAGTCTGTTGACATAGTGTTGAGGCCCAGAGCCAGTTGCTTAGTACTCACCCGCTCGCCTTTCATTCGACTGCGAAACAGTCCGCCAAATCCTTCATCGTTCACTTGCCCTACCACAGAGGCTGAGTAAGTCCCAATCTGATCAGGCTCAACACTGTTCATCACTGTTTGCCAGTCTAGGCCTGTTGAGCGTATAGCATCGGTCGCAGCAAAGATTGTTGCCTGGAGGCCACGCGGTTGATAACGACTGTTATACATCACTGACGGGTCAAACCCGGTTGGCAACTGACCTGCGGCTTTAATAGGGTTATCCCTGTGGCTGTCAACTTTCACTTCCAGCTGCTCAGGGATAAATACCTGAGCGGTTTTTTCGTCAATTAATTCTACCTGCCAGCTGGACGGTACCGGCGTTGGTAAGTCACGTTTGCGGCAGGTAAAAGTCAGGCCGCTATCGTCACTTGCCTGCATAGTCAATTTCTGCTGCCAGTGTGTTGCGTCAACATCAAAGTGATTTTTTTCGATCTTTCGGATCAACGTGCCTTCTATGATCTGGCGACCAAACAGAGATTCAATCTGATCCGGGCTTACAACTTCACCATCTGCGGTAACCAGTTCCGAGCCCTGTAATGATACCAAATTCATCAACGTTGCCAGGCCCAAAAAGGTTTCCTGTCTTGCAGCATCATCCAGGCTGTCTAATACTATACGGCGATACCCCTGATGGAACGAGGTTCTGCCGGAAGCGTTTACGCCTCCCATGCCTACAATAATTGGTAATGCCGTCATATCAATCTCTTATCTACTAAAACTAATAATCCGATTTTAGAACGAAGGAAAATATGTTACTTTACATTTTTCGCCACATAACATGCATATTGCGCCACAAAATAGAGGTCGGATGAGATGAAACTCCGCAGCCACCGCATTGCCTTCACAATTTACGAGCAAATGCTTATCACCAGTGTGACGCTACCAGTTGAAATGCTCCGCGCCGGAGAAGCATTTGCCAGGCGCTATCTCGGTGATGAATTTATTCCTCTTGAGCTCGCCTGGCTGAGTGAAACCGGAGACTCGGTTAACTCATCCATGGGCATCCCATTTTCAGCACACACCAGTTACGCCGCACTCAGTGAATTTGACTATACTATTATTCCCAGTATCTGGCGTAACCCCCGCCCCGTGCTGCGAAAAAATGAGTCCTTGATCTCAAATGTGGCTCAGGCATGGCGTGCAGGTGCAACGCTCATTGGTGTCGGTACCGGGGTATGTTTCCTTGCAGAGTCCGGGATCCTGGATGGTCACTCAGCCACAACTCACTGGCATTATGCAGACCAGTTTAAACGCAGTTACCCGCTCGTTGCTTTACGACCAGACTACTTTATTACTCAGTCAGAACGCTTGTATACAGTAGCCAGTTTGAATGCATTGGCAGATGTGGTCGTTCATCTTATTGGTCAATTCTATGGTCGCGAGGCAGCGCACCATGTGCAACAAAATTTTTCCCATGAAGTACGTAAGCCATATGAAGAACAAAGATATCTGGAAGGCGCAGTAGACAGACACAGTGACGAGCAAATTGCGTCCATCCAGTTTTGGTTACGTAACAATTGTGCCGATGAAATTACATTTCCAGATATTGCCACTCAGTTTGGTATGAGTTACCGAACTTTTAATCGCCGTTTTAAAGCGGCAACAGGCCAGACTGCTGCCAATTACTTACAAACAGTGCGGGTCCGGCAAGTGACTGAACTGTTGGCCTCGACGAACTTGAGCATTCAGGAAATTGCCCTGGCGTGTGGCTTTAGTTCTCAGGGGCAACTTACAAGGGTATTTAAAAGCACTATGAATCAAACACCCAGTCAATACCGTCAGGTAGTCAGGAAAAAACTGTTTTCCTAATCATGAAAGGCTGGCTACTTCCAGCCACTGTGTCGTGCCGTTAAAATGAAACTCTATTTCCTCTCCAGCGGTACGCCCTTGAAGTGCCCGCCCGATCGGGGACGCCAATGTTATCACCCTCACCTGAGTTGCGCCCAGTGTCAGCTTTAATCCGCCCTCACAGGGACCAATATAGAACCAGTGATGCTCATCCTGTTCATCCGTCAGTTCAACCAAAGCGCCAATCTGGATAGCTGATGGCGTACTTAATGTATAGGTACTCGCAAACGCATGAATCGCCTGATGTGCCTGATCAACCCTCTCGCTCTGACCCTCCGCCAGGTAACCAGACTCAATACTGAGTGAATCATACTGAGTTTCCGCCGCGCTTTGTTCATGAATCGCATCCGCTCTTGCGCTGTCTGCGGCCTGTTGTGCTTCTTGCAGCTTGCACTCCAGAGCGAACTTCAAGTGCTCAATCACATGATTTTTATTCACATTTTACCTCTGAAAAACCAATTCATACCAATTTGTCTGGTGAGGCCATAGTAGACGTAATGACAACTTGATAAAAACAACAAAAGGGCCATGAGGCCCTTTAGATTTCGGTTATTCTAGCAAATAAAGTCCTGCTCAGAACAGCGATTCAAAACTACCATCAGGAAATAACACACCAGGTATGCCACGCACGGTTTTCACATCCCCTATGAGTTTATCCCCGTAATAGTAACCCCCTGTGAAATTCCGTCCTTTCTGTTTTACATCTAGCCAGTAGCCGTCTTTACCTTTAGCAACAATGTTATTATTTTCACCGGAGCGACGTACCTCCAGTTGTATGACACGACCGCCAAGCAAGTAGCCAAGCTCAGCTGAATTCAAATTGGAAAAATCCCCCTGCTCAGCAGCTAACTGCAACTGAAAGTCAGGCGCGCCTTTAAGGTCAAAATCGGCATGTACACCAAAAGACATATCTAACGTCGTATCGTATACAAATGGCGTTCTTTCGGCTGCATAGAATGTTACCGGGGTAACCTGATTTACCGTTTCAAACTGACCTCGCAGACGTAAATTCGGGATCACGCTTTCAACGGTGTCCAGCGGAGACTTCACTCGATTCAATCGCATTCTCAAATACCCTGCGGTTTTGGATTGGTCAGTTTGCAGTGTAATAGTCCCCCCAAAGCGAGATATACCGGTGGCAGTTTCAAAACTGTCTGCTTCCAAAGCACCGTCGAAAAGTAAGTAGATATCATCCAGATCAGCCTGCAATGATACACCACCTTTACGAACTGTAATCACACCTTCCCCGGCAATACGGTCTCCCAGTATCGCGCTCTTACGCCATTCAGGCATAGTCACATCCATATTGACCTCAAAGCCCTTGCTCATGCCGGTAACGCGCCAGTTAAAGGATGGATCGGTGGCATAAACAATATCCAATTCACCTGTTTGGTATGTACCAGGTGCTGAATTTTTCGCCGGCGAGACTGCACTTACAACCTCATAAACCGCTTCAGCCAATACAAGAAACGACTCTTTGGCAACGTCATCTGCGACTAAGGTTTCAATGTCTTGCAACTGTGTGTTGAGCTCTTCACTGTATTTTTCTTCCTGAAGGCGAATGACACCCAGTGAGTCGCGGAAATGATCCAGTAAGTCATTATTGTAAACCGTGGCAGAGTCTTGAAGCGCGCTCAAGTCTTGTAGCTGCATAGCTTCGTTGGCACTCAGCAGTAGCTGATCGACAACGCTGGCAAACAGTACGCTTTCTTTCTCGTCAAGCAGTGTCTCAATGAAGTACTGATTGACCAGATTAATATAGCTTTGCCATGCACTATAATCAGCATTTGTATAGGCAGCATCAAAAGCATCTGCTAACGGACTAATAACATCTGAGTCACTGCCCTCCAGGTTCAACTGCCTCATAATATCTGAGTAGGTAAACCCTTTTGCCGCGTATTCAGCACGCAGGGAGTGATTAATACTGCTATGGCTTAGATGATAGATAGGCGTATTTGTCAAAGACAACACCGTACTGTCTAGCTTAGCATCGCTTAATAATGTGGCATATGAAGAAAAAAACAACTGATTCTGTCCCGCCACTGGCTTTGCAGTCAACTTATATTGTACGGATGCAGTTACAGGCTCCTTATAGTCAATCTCATCGTTGCCATTAAGATCATTTGGATCATTAAGCAAAGCTCGTCCGCATCCTTGCACTCTCGGGCACTGAACATTTTCAGTACTGGGGTTAAACTCAAATTGATATACAGCCCCAGCCTGCAGATTAACTGCCAGAGTATTTAAGTCATCGGTGGCAAGTTCCTGCTTTTCATTAGAACTCACTTTGGTCACAACTAAAGTACCGGATGTATCACCATACTGAGGGACATAAAATGTCACGGCTGCTGATAATGCCTCAGAGGCATCATGTCCTAAGTTGGGCAGAGCTGTGTCTACTGTCGGAGCTGGGTCACTACTCCCACCACACGCAGCCAAGGTACCTGCCAGAAGGAAAGGTAAGAGCCTATTAATTCGTCGCATTTTGTTACCTCCCTAAAAATCCAGGTTAATAAACCAGTTTAAATTAACATAATGTGCGTCATCGACATTAAGATTGTCCATTTTGACTGATAAGCCAGCATGCTGGGTTTTTATTCCCAACTCAAATGCGTCGCTATGTGTTTCATAGCCACCGAATAACGCCCAATTGTCAGCAAAGTGATACGTCAAGTTCGCCTGAAAGAAAGTATCGTCAATGAACTTACGTGCTTTCACTTCAGTTGAAAAATTATCGTTAATTCGGTAGTCGGCTCCAACGTAGTATCTAGCATCACGTTCGAAGGTGTACTCTATTTCCTGATCATACGCAGAGGTACGCAGCCTCACCGACGGCGTAGTATCGATCCCATCATCTCTCTCAGTAAACGGAATGTCAGTCGTAAATCCGTTCACAAACCCGGCACCAGTGTACTTTGTTTCATACACCAGATCTTTTCCTGCTGCCCACACTCGCAAATCATCGGTAATCTGCCAATCGACTTCCAGATCTAGGCTATAGCCATCCCCTCGTGGATTTTCAGTGGGTGTAAAAGATTTAAACAGGATATCTTTGGAGAAATAGTATTCAGCTTCAAGTTTTCCTTCTATCTCGTCCCCGAAAATGGTGCCATCTACGCGGGCATCCTGAAAGTGGGTACTTTTGAAGTAAGTAAATTTGGGCGTGACTACCAGTTTTTTATCGAGTAACTCAAGATCATATGACAGGAAAATACCATTCGTCGTGGCCTGACGACCCCATAAATAATAACGGTAATTACGTTTTTCGAATGGTAAGTCATTTTTCTCGGTATGCGTATAACGTGCTGTATCCGGGTCAAAAGCAAGCAGGTAATCAAAGCGGCTCTGGGCCCCAATACCTATGCCCTTGTATTTCATACCCAACTCAAACACATTGTAAGTAAAGGCGCTGTCACCTTCAGTCAGAGGCTTGTCAAAATCGTCAATAAACGCCTTAACGGGTTGTGCTTCAGTGTATATCTCACTGTGAAACTGATGAATTAACTGTATGTCGTTAGATGCTGAAAATGCCACCTGAGACAAAGGCATACAGCACAGAGAAAGTAGAGGTGTAATTTTTTTTAATGTCATAAACTTAACTTCTAAAAAAAGGGGAAAGGTCACCCTTTCCCCTTTTTAAATTGGCTTACATTAGTTGCTAGACTGACCGATAAAGTCAATATCCGTATACTCGATTGACAGGCCAGTAAAGTAATCAACACGGAAACCGTTTGTAATTTCCTCAACACTGCCTACCTCAACTGACTGAGCGATATCATTAAGTAATGATACACTTCCGAGTAGCGGACCATCTTGATCGATTAGACCAACTTTAAATACATAGCCGTTAAAGTTATCAATCGACACTTCAGCCATGCCTAGGTCGTCGTTGTTATCTTCATTGCGAATATCAAAGCGCGCGGTAAACTCTGTACCTTCGCTGTCACCTTTGAGCACAATTGAAGCCAACTCAGTTGAATCGTCAACAAACAATGGAGAAGGGTTACCTTGCTGGTCAACGGCAGTCAACTCAGAATGGAAGTATCCGTTGAATCCATATTGGCCATCCACAAACTCAATCAAGTTGAACGTCTTACCACGTGAAATATCAAAGTCTCGTGCATCTTCTACATTCTGGATACTGCCATCAACATAAAGTACTGAACAAGATGCATTTGGCATTTCGATGGCATCAATAGCCCAACGCTCACACTCAGCCAAATCAGGGGACTTAATCTCAACCTTTTGACCAGAGTCCGCCATCATGTAACCAGACCAGGTAAAGATAATCTTACTCTGTGCACCAGAGTTAACCTGACCGTTAGCAGCAATCTTCTCATCACCTTTAGTATTTTCCAGACTCAGAGCATAAGTGTTTGTGTTATAGCTGTACTTCCAATCAGGGAAGTTAGGAGCTGTACCACTATGGTCGCCCGAGTCTAATCCCGAATCCCAGATATCTTTCACTACATCATAGATAATTTCGCCCGCATTAAATGTAGCATCAGCGCCTTCTTTAGTTACGAAACTGAGCGTAACCATTTTGTCCGTGCCCTGCATGGCCAGCGCCGTCATTCTGTAATCTTCAATTTGTTGCGCTGTGTTTCCTTGGAGTCCAGAAATCTCAAGCACCGCTTCATCAATCAACTCATTCGACTCATTGATAGCGAGATCAGCAGCATCAGTTGAGGCATTTTGGTTTTGGGCAAGAGTTTTATATGTGTTAGCGAGCTCCAATGAGGCTTTTGCAGCGGTCTCTAATGCCTGGTATGCAGCAATAACGTCTTGCAGGCTAGTTTGAGCTTTTACTAATTCACTCAACGCAGCTTCGGCAGAGGCTTGATCTGTAATTGCAGCTACAGCAGTCATCGCTGCCTGGAATTGGACTTCCATTTCGCCTTTCTTAGCAATTGCTACTTCTTTACTTTCCTTCGCAACCAGCAGGCTCTCATCCGACGCTTGTTTAGCAACATCAAGCGTGGCACCAAACTCCGCTATCTTCGCATTGGCAGCTTCCAGCTCAGCAGAAATTTGGCCACCTAGCTGGTCTTTTTGGGCAACTAACGCAGTGACCTGGGTTAACAACTCACCTGCTTGTGTCAGTGTTGGTTGATACTTAGCATCCAAAGTCACCAACCCTGAAGAAGCAGAAACCAGTTGCTCAGCCCCAGAGAGTTCACGAACCAGCAACTTACCGAGATTGTCGCCCTCTGCATCTGTTGAAGTCGCAGCCGTAAATTGCGTGTCCAGGACGACTGCAGCACTACCATAAGCGATGGCTTTTTCTTTGGTTTCAGCATCGGCTGCCAAGGCTTTAACAGCAGTCAATGATGCAGCAAATTCATCCAGCTGAGCATCACTGCCTGTCAGCGTTTGCTTACTGGCCTCAATACTTGCCAGCAGCGAAGCATTTAAATTATCTAACGAGGTATCACCGTTACCCAGGTCGTCAAGTTGGTCAACCACTTTACCTGAATCATCTTTTAGTTGATCATCTGATGTGGCACCATTTTTAACTGCTTTATCTTTTGCTGCTTTAGCATCAGCCGCAACCTGATCGACATCACCCTCATCAACACCCGCTTCGATTAACGCTGCTTTGATAGCCGCATCATCACCTGACACAATCGCGTTTAAGACTTTACCTGCTTTCTGTGTTTCGGTTTTTAGCTTAGAAAATACCTGACTACTACCCAGGTTGCCTTGCTCAACATCACCAGACAACTCAGCTAATACGTCCGCAACTGTTCTGCTTTCTTTACCAGCCAGAGATTGGAGTGAAGACGCAACCTGCACCAACACAAGCGCACCAGCGTCAAGCTTTTCAGTTCCATCAACATCAGTAAAGTCAACCACACCACCCAGCGATAAGTCACTGGCCAGTGTTGCAACTAAGGAAAGATCTCCCACAAGCTGACCAATTACCTGAATACTGGCTTGTCCTATCGCAGCAGAGTCGATTGCAGACTCCCCGGCAAGCAAAATGCGTGCTGCTGTTGACGTAAATACAGACAAATTCGCTTTATAAGAACCGTCGTCACCATCTGCGTACGACGGGCTGCCTTTAGCCGATGCAGCTCTGGCTGCGGTGTTCGCAGAAATCAGCTTGACAACAGACAACTCGATATCGTCTTTGTACCACTCGCCAAAGTCGACCTTACCATTGTCGTTAAAGACAGAACCATCATTTACTTTTACTGCAGTACCCACACCACATCCAGCAAATGCATCACACTTAACGAGTGCATCACCATCTTTGGTTGTCTTCACTGTGATGTAAAGCGGCCCCGAAAACCCTTCATCAACATAGATTTCATATAAACCTTGTGCTGATGTTTTCAACTCTGCAGGGTTACCGCTGATTAATTTAGCTTCCGCTTTTGCTTTGGCTTCACTTTCGCTTTCCGCTGTTTCTGTCGCAGACTCTTCGCCAGCAGCTGTTCGATAAGCCAGGTCAACCATATTGCCTTGCGCGTCTACAGTCTTCACACTAACCATAGCGCCACTCAAAGTGCCCTTAACGGCCTTACCAGATACTGAAACGTTAAACTTAGCAGCAACAGTACTTTCTACTTCGGATGGGGCTGGAGGAGGGTTGACCATAGGTTTGTTATCATCACTGTCAAATAAGCTACAGCCGGTTAGGCCAAGGCTTAATGCAATGGTGGATGCCACTGGAGTAAATTTATTCATGCGCTTTGCCACTAGAGGTCTCCTTAAATAGCTTGCGTGTTTTTCTTTATTTATTTGCCTATGCGAATGTTTTTGTCAAACGAGACTCTAAGCTAATTTGGGTACTTTAGCCCATCAATATACTCAATACTCTTAACAAAGTCATTGCAAAACACACTTCTTTGTAAACAAATATAAAACGCAAAGGTGAACTTTTCCAACATAGATTTCATTCTTGCGTAGTATAGAGGCTAAATGTGACATTTCTGACATATTCTCCCTCCCCCGTCAAATCAGTCAGTTCGACTGTCAGACGCCACTCCATCACAGGTTCGCTGCAAGCGCCCACCATAACCTCGGCAGACCAAAGCTCACTTTTCTTCTGTGTAAAAAAAACAGGGATGGTTCCCATGTACATTTGAGTGCCTTCCAACCAAGCGGACTGTACCTTTATATCAGACGAGCTAAGGGCCAGGGATAAGTCAAACGGGGTCTCCGGATGCAGTTTTTTAGCTGAGCTCCAAAGCGCTGCACCGTCACTTTTACAAGGATCTGAGGCAATACAATTCAAGGAAATTTGCGAACTTTCACTTTTTTCTGAACTTTCATGTATAATAGTAGCTGGGTCTGAACAGGCCGTTAGAAAAGTGACTATAAAAACACCGGTGAATGTGCAAGTTTTCTGCATAATACGAAGTGTGTGACATTGAGAAAAGAAATCCAGTGTAAGTGGAATAGGTCTTTTCGACCAGCCTTTGGCGTCAAGTTTTGCAATTTGTTTTGATATTGCGCAATTCGCGTACTCATTGAACAAGTGACTCGTTCAAAATTTGATTGATGTCATTATTTTAGGTGTTTGTAGTATCTTTTCGTTTGCAAAAAAATTATTATTTCCTTGCAAAAATAAGGGTTTCTCAAGCTGGTTAGAGCTCCATTCTAGAGGATGTAACTCCAACGGGTTTGTTGAAATAAAAAACAGGGCCTGTATTACAGGTTAATCATTTCTAATCGCATTAATTGCAGCGGAATCCAGAAAATGAGCCAAACAGTAGCATCACAAACTGAGTACAATTATAAGGTTGTACGCCAATTCGCTATAATGACAGTGATTTGGGGCATCGTTGGCATGGGTGTAGGTGTATTTATCGCGGCGCAACTTGCGTGGCCTGCGTTAAACTTCGACATTCCATGGTTAACTTACTCTCGACTTCGTCCGTTACACACGAACGCAGTAATCTTCGCATTTGGTACAAGTGCACTTTTTGCAACATCTTACTATGTTGTACAACGCACGTGTCAGACGCGTCTATTCTCTGACAAGCTAGCCGCTTTCACTTTCTGGGGCTGGCAGGCAATCATTCTTGCAGCAGCTATCACACTGCCACTGGGTATCACATCTTCTAAAGAATATGCTGAGCTTGAGTGGCCAATCGATATTGCTATTGCTGTTGTTTGGGTTACGTATGCCGTTGTTTTCTTCGGTACGTTGATCAAACGTAAAGTGTCTCATATCTACGTTGCGAACTGGTTCTATGCGGGCTTCATTATCACCGTTGCAGTACTTCACATCGTAAACAGCATGGCTGTACCTGTGTCCCTCACCAAGTCATACTCTATTTATGCCGGTGCGGTTGATGCAATGGTTCAGTGGTGGTACGGTCACAACGCGGTAGGTTTCCTACTAACCGCAGGCTTCCTGGGTATGATGTACTACTTTGTGCCTAAGCAAGCAGGTCGCCCTGTTTACTCTTACCGTTTATCGGTTGTTCACTTCTGGGCACTAGTTTCTCTATACATCTGGGCTGGTCCTCACCACCTGCACTACACAGCACTGCCTGACTGGACTCAGTCTTTAGGCATGGTGATGTCTGTGATCCTGTTCGTTCCGTCTTGGGGTGGCATGATCAATGGTATCATGACGCTGTCTGGCGCGTGGCACAAACTACGTACCGACCCAGTACTGCGTTTCCTAGTTGTTTCTCTGTCTTTCTACGGTATGTCGACCTTCGAAGGCCCTATGATGGCAATCAAATCTGTAAACGCGCTATCACACTACACTGACTGGACTGTCGGCCACGTACACTCAGGTGCACTGGGTTGGGTAGCAATGATCTCTATCGGTGCCATCTATCACCTGATCCCTGCGCTATTTGGTCACGCGAACATGTACAGTGTAAAACTGGTTAACACCCACTTCTGGTTACACACAGTTGGTGTTGTTCTGTATATCGTTGCAATGTGGATCTCTGGCGTAATGCAAGGTCTGATGTGGCGTGCAGTTAACTCTGACGGTACTTTGATGTACAGCTTCGTACAATCTCTTGAAGCGTCTAAGCCTTTCTACATCATGCGATTCCTGGGCGGTGTATTCATCGTGGTTGGTATGCTGGTAATGGCTTACAACGTTTACCGTACTGTGGTAGCTAAGAGTGGTTCTTTGACCACTGAAGCTAACACGCAAATGGCTTAAGGGGTGTCGAGTATGAGCAATAATAACTCTACAAACAAACATGAAATCGTCGAAAAGAACGTCGGCCTGATGGCTATCCTGACGGTTTTTGCCATCAGTTTTGGTGCACTCGTTGAGATCACACCACTGATGTTCCAAAAAGACACCACCCAGCCAGTTGAAGGCTTACGCCCTCTTACAGCGCTGGAAATGGAAGGTCGTGACATCTATGTCCGTGAAGGTTGTTACAACTGTCACTCACAGATGATCCGCCCATTCCGCGACGAAGTTGAGCGCTATGGCCATTACTCTGTAGCTGGTGAATCTGTTTGGGATCACCCGTTCCAGTGGGGCTCTAAGCGTACAGGTCCAGACCTGGCACGTGTTGGTCAACGTTATTCTGATGACTGGCATTTTGCTCACCTGATGGATCCTCGCTCTGTAGTACCTGAGTCAAATATGCCTGGCTACCCTTGGCTCAATGAGAATGTATTGGACGGTCAATTAACCGCTAAGAAACTTGAAGTGTTCCGTAACTTTGGTGTGCCATACACCGATGAGGACATTCAGGGTGCTGAGGCAGCAGTAAAGGGCAAAACCGAAATGGAAGCCCTGATTGCCTACCTTCAGCAACTTGGCACACATTTGAAGTAATTTGTTATGGATTACGGCACATACAGAGGCATTTTGACTCTGGTAATATTAGTACTGTTCATAGTGATTGTTGTGTGGGCATACAGCAAGCGTAGCAAACGTCGTTTTGATGACGCTGCCAATGCCATCTTTGAAGATGAAAAGAAACACAACAAGACAATCTCAAACGAGGAAAAGGAGTCTGAAAAATGACTAGCTTTTGGAGTATTTGGGTCATTGTATTGACCTTGGCGTGTCTGGCTCTGATCTTTGGCCTGCTGCTTTGGAACCTGAAAAACTACACAGGTGTTGAAGAAGGCGAAAGTTGTGGTCATGAGTTTGACGGAATCGAAGAACTGAACAACCCACTACCAAAGTGGTGGACTTACATGTTCTTCGCAACATTTATCTGGTCTGTTTACTATCTTGCTGCTTACCCGGGTCTGGGTAACTTTGCAGGCTTTTTGAACTGGACGAGCTCTAACCAGGGCGTGACGTCTCTTGAAGAGTCAAAACAAGCAACGGAAGAAGCCAAAGCAAATGGTCACTGGGTTCAACTCGATAAAGAGTTTGAAGCTGCTGACGAGCGTTTCGGCCCTATCTTCAAAGCGTTTGCTGAGCAAGATATCGAGACACTGGCAAAAGATCAAAAAGCACTAGAAATTGGTCAACGCCTGTTCGCTCAGAACTGTGCACAATGTCACGGTTCCGATGCACGTGGCGCAATGGGCTTCCCTAACCTGGCAGACAATGACTGGTTATATGGCGGTACACCTGACAAGATCAAAGAAACACTACTGCAAGGTCGTGTTGCTGCGATGCCAGGTTGGCAAGATGCACTGGGTGATCAGGGCATCAAAGAAATGACTGCTTATGTACTGAGCTTGTCTGGTCGTAAGGTAAACCAAAAAGATGCAGCTGCGGGTCAAGCCAAGTTCGCAATGTGTGCGGCCTGTCACGGTATGGACGGTAAAGGCTCTGTTGCCCATAACCTGCCTTTCGGTGCACCTGACCTGACTGACAACATCTGGTTGTATGGTGGTTCTCAACGTGCTGTTGAAGAAACACTACGTCACGGCCGTGCCGGTGTAATGCCAGCGTGGAAAGACATTCTGGGTGAAGACAAAGTGCACCTGCTAACAGCTTACGTGTACAGCCTCTCTCAGGAGAAATAATCGAATAGATTATAAGTTTATTTAAGATCAAAAAAGCCTCCAATCGGAGGCTTTTTTTTAGGTATTTACCCCCAAATAAGATAGAATATTGCCACTGAAATTAAGCTGTTGAGTCGTTATGAACCCTACTCCCTGGTATAAGAATTTTTGGCCTTGGTTTTTAATGTTTTTTCCGCTGGTTACCATAATTGCCTGCGTATTTTTGGTGATCTTTGCCGTCGGTAATGGTCCGGACATGGTAGTCGACGACTACTACAAAAAAGGCAAAGCCATTAACCTTGAACTCAGCAAATTCGATAAAGCCAAAGCTTTGTATTTACATGGTGATCTTGATGTCAGTGAAGACAGAGTCAGCTTTACCTTTACTAAAGGGGATCACAGCAAGGTAAATGCCCTGAAAGCCTCTTTTTATCACCGAACAGTCAAAAAATATGATTTTGAGGTCACCCTGCTGGCCAATGCCGCAGGCGAGTTTACCGCGATTCTGGATGAACCTCATCGTGGTGCGTTTACCGTGTTTCTTGAACCTATGGACCAGAGCTGGAAGTTAAAAGAGAAACTTCAGCTGCCCACCGCACAGAAAGTCGCCATTTCTCCAGAATATAAGTAGACACTATGACAACCAGTTGTTTTCATTGTCTGGAGCCCGTACCGCCGGGGTTTTCTGCTCACATAGAGTTTGAAGGTCAGCCGCAGCCAGTGTGCTGCACTGGCTGTCAGGCGGTCGCCGAAACCATTCTTGCTCAGGGCATGAGCGACTACTACAAATTTCGCACCGACAGTGCTGGCAAGGTAGAAGAGCTTGTTCCGGAGCAATTAAAAGAGCTGCTCAGTTACGACAATGCCGATATCCAGCAAGACTTTGTAAGTCAGCAAGGCGAACTGCAAGAGGTGTTACTAAGTGTTGAAGGGATCAGCTGCGCGGCCTGTGCCTGGCTTATCGAAAAACAACTACTTGGACTCAAAGGCATTGCCCGGGTTGATGTGAACACGTCGACACACAGAGCTATGATCCTGTGGCACCCACAGCAATGTAAGCTCAGTGATATCATCAAATCACTACATCAAATTGGCTATAAGGCCTACCCTTTTCAGGCCGATGATGAAGCCGCGCAAAAACAAACCGTCGCTAAAGCCTATTTACGTCGGCTAGGCGTTGCCGGCCTCATGACCATGCAGGTCATGATGTTCGCGTTTGCCATGTATTTTGGCATGTTTTCCGGCATGGAAGACAATTTCGAACAATACTTCCGCTGGATCAGTTTATTTTTAGCCTCTCCGGTGATCCTCTACTCGGCCATGCCATTTTTGACCAATGCCATCAAAGGCCTCAGAGCTAAGCAGCTCAATATGGATCTGCCCGTCTCGCTGGCCATTTTTGGTGCCTATGCGGCAAGCTGTTACGCCACTGTGATGTCGGTGGGCGAAGTCTACTTTGAATCAATTTGTATGTTCACCTTTTTGCTATTGCTCGGCAAATATCTGGAGTTCAGAGCCCGGCTGAAAGCCAGTGAATTTACTGCCAATCTACAAAAACTGCTCCCTCTGACTGCACGTAAGCTGCTGCCTGATGGTGAACAAAAAATAGTCGCCGCGAAAAGCCTGCAACTGAACGATCAGATTATGATCAAGCCTGGTGAAACCATCCCTGCCGATGGCGTGCTGATCTCAGGCTCTACCACAGTTGATGAATCAATGATGACGGGAGAACATCTGCCGGTTAAAAAGTATCAGACTCACCAGGTCTATGCAGGTACTATCAACCACGATGGCGTGATCACCATTGAAATCAACAAAGTCGGGCAAAACACCCTGCTCAATCAAATCATTAAGCTACAACATAATGCCCTGACAAAACGGCCTAAAATAGTCGAAGTCACTGACAAAGTAGCACAGTGGTTCGTGGCCTGTTTATTAATTTTCGCCTCCATCACCGCAGTTGCCTGGTACCAGATAGATCCACCCCATGCGTTTTGGGTCACTATTTCCGTATTGGTTGCAACTTGTCCATGTGCACTGAGCTTGGCTATCCCAACAGCTTTGACATGTGCTGTTGCCACACTCACCCGAAAAGGGATCCTGATCAAAGAAAGTCATGTTTTGGAAACCGTGCCTAAACTCACCAGAATGGCGTTTGACAAGACAGGTACCCTCACTGAAGGACGCTTCTCAATTGAATCCATCAGCGTGCTTGATACAAGTTGGCAGGAATCCGACGTAATGGCGCTGGCCGTCGCGCTTGAACGCTATTCAGAACATCCGATTGCCAAAGCTTTCACCGAACAAGTGGTGTCACCCAGGAAGCTGAGTGACGTGGAAGTCATCACTGGCAGTGGTGTAAAAGCCCGCTGTGGTCAGCAAAAGGTTGCCATTGGTAAGTCTGCCTGGTTTGGCAATCACAGCTCTTTTGCACAAGCAACCCTCTTTGTCGATGACCAACCAGTTGCAGATTTCTATCTTGCAGACAAAGTCAGAAATAGCGCGCCTGAGATCATCAGCTATGCACAAGGTCAGGGCCTAAGCTGCCATTTGCTTAGTGGTGACAGCTCAAATGCGGTCAAAAACTTGGCCTTAGAACTTGGGTTGGATACCTACAAAAACGCTTGCTCTCCGCAGGATAAGCAACAGCAGGTAGAATCCTGGTCTGCACAGCAGCATATTGTTGGCATGGTCGGTGATGGCGTTAATGACAGTCCGGTATTTAATAGTGCGCACTTGTCCATTGCAATGGAGACCGGCGCAGATATTTCCAAAAATACGGCGGATGTCGTGTTGCTTAACAGCGACCTTAAATCACTACAAACACTGCATCAGGTCGCTAAAAAGACCAAAACAGTAATAAAACAGAACCTCACTTTGTCACTCTGTTACAATGGCTCAATATTACCGCTCGCAGCGATGGGACTTGTGCCACCCTGGGTGGCCGTCATTGGGATGTCTGCGAGCTCGATTCTGGTGATCACTAACTCTTTGAGGTTATTGAAGCTATGAGTATTATCTATATCCTTATTCCCATTGCGATCTTGTTTGTCATTATCGCAATCGGGGTGTTTTTTTGGGCCGTCAAAAGCGAACAGTTCTCTGATCTGAACAAGCAAGGACACAGCATTCTGTTCGAAGACGACAAAGAGCAACATAATAAAAGTAATGACCGAGATAAGCCTGTTTAGCGCCTTTGTGATGGGCTTGGTCGGAAGCGGCCATTGTCTGGTCATGTGTGGTGGTATTGCATCAAGCCTGCAACTAGCTCAAACCAAGCAGTCGCCGTTTGTAACCGCACTGCTCTATAATCTGGGCAGATTAGGCAGTTATATGGTGGCCGGAGCATTGGTTGCCGGACTCGGAGCCGCATTTGCGAAACAAAGCACCCTATTTGCCAACATCCTGAATGTGCTGAGTGGCGTATTTATGTTGCTGGTTGGTGTCTATGTGATGCGCCTGGCAGCAACGTTAAACTGGCTGGAAAAAGCAGGAAAGTGGTTGCTCTGGCAACGCCTGGTGCAACTTAACAAGTATTTACTCCCAGTCGACAGTAAGACAAAGGCGCTGGCATACGGTGCTCTATGGGGCTGGCTGCCTTGTGGTCTGGTCTATTCGGCACTGACCTGGACTCTTCAGGCAGATGGCAGCTTCAGCGGTGCGCTCACGATGGCCGCCTTTGCACTGGGCACTTTTCCTGCAATGCTCGCGGTAGGACAAACCGCCCAACTGCTCAATACATTTTTGAATCATAAGGCTACACGTATTGCGCTTGGCAATATTTTTATTTGGTATGGCTTTTATCTACTAATCATTGCAACCGACAAACTAGTACATTAATCTAGCAGTGGTAATACTATTAGATGAGCGTCATTAAACTGAGTCAGAGAATGGGAATTTTTTGGCAATCAGTGATCGACGGGTGGTAGTCGCTTAACCCCCTTTAGTCGCAACGCCTGCAATAGTAGAAGAATATCTGAATTACAGATATTGAAAAGTTCAAGTATTAAAATATGACCGCATCTAATAGAATGTCATTAACGTGCGTCATAGATAACGGATTTGTTATGGATTTAAGTAATCGTTCAAAAAGTCAATGTACTATCAGCTGCAATAACTGTAGCATCAGCCAATTGTGTCTGCCCTTCTCTTTAAACGGCAGCGAAATGGATAAGCTAGATGAAATCATCGAGCGTAAAAAACCCCTCCACAAAGGGGACTTTTTGTTCGAATCCGGGAGCGAGCTCAATGCTATCTTTGCCGTTCGTTCCGGATCATTCAAATCTTATACTATCTCAGAACAGGGTGACGAGCAGATCACCGGGTTTCACCTGGCGGGAGACTTAGTTGGATTTGATGCCATCAATAAGATGCAGCATCAAAGTTTTGCTCAGGCACTTGAAACGTCCATGGTGTGTGAAATCCCATTTGATACTTTAGATGAACTGGCGGGCAAGCTACCTAAACTCAGGCAACAGATCATGCGCCTCATGAGTAGCGAGATCAACTACGATCAGGAGATGCTGCTGTTGCTAAACAAGAAGACAGCCGAAGAGCGTCTTGCGACTTTCATCTTTAATCTGTCTAATCGATTTGGCGAGAGAGGCTTCTCACGTAAAGAGTTCCGTTTTACCATGACCCGCGGTGAAATTGGCAATTATCTGGGCTTGACCGTTGAAACAATCAGCCGATTGCTTAGCCGCTTCCAAAAGGCGGAAATTATCAAAGTAGAGGGCAAATTCATTACCATTCTGGATATTGATACGCTAGCAAAGACCGCAGCAATTTCTCTTTGATCTAAGGCAATTAACAGCCCACTTTTCCTTTATCCCACGGCGATTTCGATTACACTGTAAACAGAGTTGAAATCGTCCGTGCAAGATTAAGGAGCCCATTATGGAACAAATCAAACGCATTCTCACCGTCATAGATCCGACCAAACAACAACAGAACAGCCTGGATCGTTCTATCAGTCTGGCGCAAAAAACGGGTGCAAAAATCACCGCCTTTTTATCCATTTATGACTTTTCTTACGAGATGACCACAATGTTATCGCGAGAAGAACGTGAGGCGATGAGGGAAGCGGTAATCAAAGACCGTGAGGCCTGGATTGCGGAGCTTACCAGCGGCTATCAAAACATCGATATTGAAACCAAAGTAGTCTGGCACAACCGCCCCTACGAGGCCATTATCAAAACCGTGCTTGAACAACAGTTTGATCTTGTGATCAAAGCCACTCATCAGCATGATACGCTCAAATCCGTGATTTTTACTCCTACAGACTGGCATTTGATCAGAAAGTGCCCTGCCCCAGTCTTATTGGTCAAAGATCATGCCTGGCCAGAAAAAGGCGAAATACTTGCAGCAGTCAATGCTGTCAGTGATGATGAACAACATCAGGCGCTGAATCATCGTATCATCAAAGATGCGCAATTTTTATGTGAGCTGGCCAACGCATCTCTGAGTCTGGTCAACACCTATCCGGCAACACCAGTAAACATCGCCATTGAGATCCCTGAGTTTAATCCATCGCAATACAACGAAGCGGTGAAGAAACACCATGAGGAGGAAACCTGGGCACTGGCAGAGCGTTTTGGTCTTAGCAAAGCACAATGTGTTATTAAAGAGGGCTTACCAGAAGACGTAATCCCCCATATTGCGAGTGAGCAGAATGCAGAGTTGGTTGTTATTGGTACCGTTGGACGAACAGGCCTCAGTGCGGCATTGGTCGGTAACACCGCCGAACATGTCATCGATAGCCTTGACTGTGATGTACTGGCACTCAAACCGGATGGCTATAAAAGCCCGCTCGCACAGTAAATAAACCATTATGATCGGCACGCAGTTGCGTGTCGACCCGCTCTTCCCTGCCCCCGATTGTAATCTCACCACTTATATTGCAGTTTACTGGTCTGACGGTATAATGCGCCCTTATTTATTTTTGCCGTCATTTTGATATAGGGGGGCGAGTGTCTCACTCACAAGAAGCTAAGCAAGCATATAGCCTTAACAAGTTGCAAAAACGCTTAAGAAGGCTGGCCGGTCAGGCTGTAGGCGATTTTAATATGATCGAAGATGGTGACCGCATTATGGTTTGCCTGTCTGGCGGTAAAGACAGCTATACTCTGCTGGATGTGTTGCAACACCTTCAGCGTGTCGCCCCTATCAAGTTCGATGTGTTTGCAATCAACCTGGATCAAAAGCAGCCTGGCTTTCCTGAGCATATCTTACCTGAATATCTGGATACCCTTGGCGTAGAATATAAAATCGTTGAGGAAGACACCTACTCTATCGTCAAAGACAAAATCCCCGAAGGCAAAACAACCTGCTCACTGTGTTCACGCCTGCGTCGCGGTATCCTGTACCGAACTGCAAAAGAAATGGGCGCCACTAAAATTGCCCTGGGACACCACCGTGATGACATGATTGAGACGATGTTTTTAAACATGTTCTATGGCGGTAAATTAAAAGGCATGCCACCTAAGCTAATGAGTGATGATGGTCAGCATATGGTTATCCGACCGCTGGCGTACTGTAAAGAAGCTGACATTGCTCGTTATGCGAAGAGTCAGGCATTCCCTATCATTCCGTGTAACCTTTGCGGCTCACAGGAAAACCTGCAGCGTAAGCATGTTAAAGCAATGCTCAATGAGTGGAATAGCACTCACCCGGGCAGAATTGAGAGCATTTTTACAGCCATGCAAAACGTCGTGCCCTCACACCTGGCAGATCATGCTTTGTTCGATTTCCGTACTTTGCAAAAAGACGACGTTATTGATGGTGGCGATATTGCGCTCGATAAGCCGGAATTCCCGAGTATGCCCGCGGGCGCAGAACAGGAAGAAGACGAGCAAACCGTTCAGATCCAGGCAATAGAGCTTAGTTAAGTAAATGTTGTTACAGGCCGGATGCGCCAGCGTCCGGTGTCTGCCCTCGCAGAACCCTGCCATTTAGAGTCACAATCAAAAACGTAAACACTCTTGGAACGAAAACAAAAATAAGAATTTAGTTTCTTTTTTTTAACTTTTCGGATGTCAGAGTTCCCACTAAAGGGATTTTTGTTTACAATATGTGATAATAATCATTTTTAATTGCATTTAGCAAAACAACCTTAAGTCAGGTACCCCATGTCCACCAAACTCCGTTTGTTGATTTCATTCATGCTCGTTGGCTTGCTGCCCGCTGCGTTTATGGCAATCACATCCTTAATTACCGCATCAGATGCATTAGAGCGCCAGGCTTATAACCAGCTGACCTCCATCAAACACATTAAACACCGTCAAATCGACGATTATTTCAAGGCCCGTAAGGCAGATCTGAGCCTGATCGCTGCACAATGGCAGCAAATTGCCAGCTCCAAGACTCGCTCAGGCACCGCTGAGCTCGCCCGAGATAATCACGCTCTGTTCAAGCATTTTATCGAGCAAAAAGGGTTTTATGACCTGTTTATCATCGAGACTAACGGTTTTATTAGCTACACCGTCGCTAAAGAGAGTGACTATCAGACCAACCTGAGAACCGGGCCTTATCGCGATTCAGGACTTGCTCAGCTATTTCGTAACGCACTCAATGGTCGTCAGTTTTCCATCACAGATTACCAACAATACGCTCCGAGTAATAACGAGCCCGCGGCATTTATCGGTGTGCCGATTCAGGTTGACGGGCAAATTCACTCCGTTATTGCGTTACAAATCGCCATAGATACGATTAACGACATCATGCAACAACGTGATGGTATGGGCAAAACAGGCGAATCCTATCTGGTAGGCTCAGATTTAAGAATGCGTTCCGACTCCTACCTGGATCCAACAGCGCATAGTGTAACGGCCAGTTTTGCCGGCTCGGTAGCGCGTAATGGCGTTGATACCTATGCAGTCAGGCGCGGCCTGCAAGGCTTTTCTGAGACAGAGCTGATTATTGATTACAATGGTAACCCCGTTTTGTCGGCCTATATGCCATTTCAATTTGCTGACCTGAACTGGGTGTTACTCAGTGAGATTGACAAAGCTGAGGCATTTGCGCCAATTTATCAATTGTATTGGTTTATTGCCCTAATAGGTGCTATTGCAATTATCGCAATCAGCATAGCAACCTGGTTGATCGCAAGCTCGGTACTACGCCCACTAGGTGGAGAGCCCAGCACAATGCGCGACATCAGTGAGCGTATTGCTTCAGGTGATTTGCGCCAGGATTTTAGCCAGGACACCAATGTGACCGGTGTGTACGGCGCTATGAGGCAAATGACCAGCTATCTCACCGGCGTGATTGGGACTATCAGTGAAACAACTTCTCAGCTTGCCGTTACGGCCAGCCAGACCAGTGCCGCCAGTGAGCAGGCCAACACCAGCTTGCAGGAGCAACATGCAAACATTGAGCAAGTCGCCCTTGCCATAGCCGCCACGGCTCAGTCAGTCGAAAGTGTCGCGAATAGCGCCAATCAGGTTGCAACGCTCAGCGTCGACACACAAGACAGTACTCAGGCTGCGAGCCAGACATTGGCGGAATGCGTTTCTAAAATGACAACTCTCGATCAGGTGATCAGCGACTCTGAGCAAGCGATCAAAGAGGTAGAATCAGGTGCTCAGAACATAGGTAAAGTGATTGAGGTGATCCAGGCTATCACCGAGCAGACCAACCTGTTGGCGCTCAATGCCGCCATAGAGGCAGCCAGAGCTGGCGAGCATGGCCGTGGTTTTGCCGTCGTTGCAGACGAAGTACGCCAGCTTGCCTACAAAACTCAACAGTCTACCGGTGACATAGAAACCATGATCCAGGAGCTACAAAGTGCGACCGCACAAGCGGTTGATAAAATGCATCAGTCTGCCGAAGTTGCTCAAGCATCCATCTCAGCAACCAATGAGAGTGCTGTCAGCCTGCAAACCAGCTTCGCACAAATTCAGGAAATTTCGGCAAGTGCAAAACGAATCGCTCAGGAAGCACAACAGCAGACCTCAACCACTGAAGAGATCAGTTACAATATTGACGCTATTAAACAAGCCGCACTGGATAACGCAGCAGGCGCAGATCAGGTGGCCAGTGCCAGCCTGGATTTGGATAAACAGTCAAGAAAGCTCAAGCAAATCACCGCGAGCTTTAAGTTGCCATAAACATCTCAATGCGCTCATAAAGTAAGACAAACCTCCTGGTTTGTCTTACTTTTAAAGCCCTACCTGGTGTGGCGTTTAAGCCCATAGGTAAGCGCAGTCGCAAGCATGAGTAAAACACTTGATATCAGTAAGCAGCTAACTAGCCCGCCATACTGATAGGCAAGGCCCGATAATATGGTTCCCGCAAGGCGACCCATCGCATTCGCCATATAATAGAAGCCAACATCCATTGACACCCCATCTTCATCAGCAAAATGCACAATCAAAAAGCTGTGCAGAGAAGAGTTCACTGCGAACACGGCACCAAATATCAGTAAACCCGCGACAATCGACACTTGTACATACCATTGGGACCACAATGCCAGGGCAATTAGCGCAGGTAACAGAGTTAACAGAGCCACCCAGACAAAAGCTTGTTGCGTATTTGAGCGTCGATTACCCAGCAGCCTGGGGGCATTGGCCTGAACCAGCCCATAAGCAATGACCCAGCTTGCCATAAAACCGCCAACCCACCAGTGATCCCAGCCAAATACACTGGCCAGATAGACCGGCAAAGCCACTACAAACCAGACATCACGGGAAGCAAATAAAAATAACCGCGCGGCGGATAACCAGTTTACCTGCTTACTGGTCGAAAACATTTCTGAGAACTTAGGCTTGTGCTTTTTCTTACCCAGGTCTTGCTTGAGTAATAGTAAACTGAGTACCCAGGTTACCAGCAGCATAGTGCTCATAAACCACAGCGCGCCCTGAAAGCCTAGCTGTGTCAGGAGCAGGCCGCCCATGAAGAATCCCACACCCTTTAGCGCATTTTTCGACCCTGTGAGAATAGCAACCCACTTAAACAGTACACCATCCTGATCTTTAGGCACCAGCAGCTTAATGGCACTTTTGGCACTCATTTTATTCAAGTCTTTGGCAATACCGGATAGCGCCTGGGCCACCATCACATACGCGACGCTAAGCCACTGCGGGTCCACAACCAGCATAAGGAGGGCCACAATTTGCAGGAACAAGCCCACATTCATAGTCTTGTTCAGGCCCATTCTGGCACCCAGCCAGCCACCAACCAAATTAGTCACGACCCCAAACACTTCGTAAAGTAAAAATAACGAGGCGATTGCGATAGGACTGTACCCCAGCTGATGGAAATACAACACCACCAACATACGTAGTGCCCCATCGGTCAGGGTAAACGACCAATAATTGCCAGTTATAACCAGATACTGCTTAATGGGCGCAGAAAGCTGTTGTAACACGCTTACCCCCAGCGCTGTGCAATCACATGGCGAACCAGATCTGCGGTACGGTTAGCGTAACCCCATTCATTGTCATACCACACATAAAGTTTAACCTGAGTACCATTTACTACCATGGTAGACAGTGCATCTACAATGGCACTGCGAGGATCTGTTTTATAGTCGACAGACACCAGAGGGCGCGTTTCATAGCCCAAAATACCTGCAAGCTCCCCTTGTGCAGCCTGCTCCATCCAGCCATTGATTTCTTCCACTGTGGTCTCACGATTGACTTCAAACACACAGTCTGTAATTGATGCGTTAGTCAGTGGTACTCGAACGGCATGACCATTCAGCTTGCCTTTCAACTCCGGGAAAATATGGGTAATTGCTGTTGCCGACCCTGTTGTTGTCGGTATTAAACTGCTGCCGCAGGCGCGCGCTCTGCGCAAGTCCTTATGTGGCGCATCGATAATTGTCTGGGTGTTTGTGATGTCGTGGATGGTTGTCATTGAGCCGTGTTTAATGCCGATGTTGTCCTGCAAAACTTTAACTACAGGCGCCAGACAGTTAGTCGTGCATGAGGCCGCTGTGACAATTGGGTGAGAGTCAGCATCAAATAGCTGATGGTTAACGCCCATCACGACATTCAGAACCCCCTCTTCTTTAACAGGCGCAGTTACAACCACCTGTTTTACACCCTGAGAAAAATAGCCAGACAGCTTTTCTTTGCTTTTCAATTTACCACTGGCTTCAATCACTAAATCACAGTCTGACCAGTCAATTTTTTCCAGCTGAGTTTGCTGCTCCACCGCGATGCGTTTATCTGCAATCACCATGGTTTTCTCATCGCTGGCCTCGGCTTCCCACTCCCATTTGCCATGCACTGAATCAAAAGTCATCAAGTGAGCCAGTGTGTACGCATCGCCGCCTGGGTCATTGATTTTAACAATTTCAATGCCTGCAGTTTGCCATAGTGCTCGCATGGTGAGCCTGCCCATGCGTCCGAATCCATTGATACCTACTTTAATAGTCATGTGAATTACCTTTTTTAATAAAGCTGACCTCTTCTAAGCCCCCTCAGAAGAAACCTCAGATTCCATACTTCCAAACATGCGAATTATATTATATATGTTTTTTCATATATTCAAGACAAATAGGCTAGTACATCCTCGCAACAAAGAATATAGCCTGTAGAGATGAGCCTATCCCCGTGTGGTGTCAATTAGTGATAAACTAGTCACATAAAGTGCAAGAGATAATGACTTTGGACAATAAAACTTATATTCCCGATGAATTTATTGATGATGTCGCCAGCTACATACCTGCGCATCTGACTATGGACGATTTCATCGCCAGCTGCCGCAAAGGCTTAAGACGTGCGATTCGTGTCAATACGCTGAAAATGTCACAACAAGAATTTGAACATCAGGCTGCACAACTGCACTGGCAAATTGAGCCTATCCCCTGGTGTGAACACGGCTACTGGCTGACCCGCCCTGATGAAGAAGAAAAGAACCTGCCTATCGGCAATACAGCGCTGCACCTTAGCGGCTGTATTTATGTTCAGGAGGCAAGCTCCATGCTACCTCCTATGGCACTGGCCACATCGCTGACACCCGGAGACACTGTGCTGGATATGGCGGCAGCGCCAGGGTCAAAAACATCCCAGCTGGCCGCTTTAATGGATAACCAGGGAATACTGATCGCTAATGAGCTTTCCTCATCCCGACTGAAAACACTGGCAGCTACCCTCAAACGCATGGGCGTTGCAAACTGTGCACTGTCGCATTTTGATGGTCAGGTGTTTGGTGATTACATGTATGAAAGTTTTGACCATATCTTACTCGATGCGCCTTGCTCTGGAGAAGGCACGGTCCGTAAAGACCCTGACGCATTTAAAAACTGGTCGCTGGCATCCAATCAGGAGATTGCGGAGGTACAAAAAACACTGATCCACAGTGCTTTTATGGCACTTAAGCCAGGTGGAACCTTAGTGTATTCGACCTGTACCCTGACCCCCCTGGAAAACCAGCAGATCTGTGATCATCTGCTCGACACCTTCGCAGGAGATATCGAGATCATATCACTCCATGACCTGTTCCCCGAGGCCAATAAAGCAGCGACTGAGCAAGGTTATCTGCATGTGTGGCCACAGATCTACGACAGTGAAGGCTTTTTCATCGCCAAATTCAAAAAAACAGGCAGTGTTGTGCATTCACAACAAAAGAAAAAGAAAGGGCAATTCCCTTTTTCATCCTGCGCCAAGAAAGACTTACAAGCATTTGAGACCAGTATCAAGCAACAGTTTGGGATCACAGCCCTGCCCGGCCAACTGATGGGCCGGGATAAAGAGCTATGGTTGTTTCCACAAGATATGGAAAAGCTTCAGGAAAAGATAAAATACTCACGCATAGGTATCAAAGTCGCCACGACTCACAAAAATGGCGTAAAACTGGAGCATGAGTTTGCAACTTGTCTGGGTCACCTGGCAACCAACAATACCTTCGCACTGAATGCCAGTCAGGCAAAAGCTTACTTTCAGGGACAGGATATTCGTCTTGACACTGTGGGTCCTGCCCAAGGTGAGGTGGTACTTACGCTATGTGGTGCACCTGTCGGGCTTGGCAAATGGCAGAAGGCTAAAATCAAGAACAAGCTTCCGCGGGATTTAGTCCTAAATGGCCAGTTGATAACTTGGGTATAACCTGAACAAAAGGTTTTGATAATTTTAAGACGATTCGTTCATATGAAATTAATGCATTGTTTTTATTGAAATAATTAATATTTCAAATGTTTGTAAATTTTATGAAGCCTTAGCTACACTTAAATGACTTTCTACTTCTCCCTTGTAATTAGAAGGTGTTTTTAAGTTAGCGCACGGCTCCGAATTTGAGCCTTTCCCTAAGCCCGACTCACACAGAGTCGGGCGTTTTTTTATCTGTACGATTGTACAAAAATGACTGTTCGTTACACTCGGAATTGCGTCTACCACAACGCGCTCTAACACCAGCTGCTTCTTATCTCACTATCCACCCTATGAGCTCGGTGCTGACATTAAGCTCAACCTGCTTTTCATCTGTCACAATCAGAACCACAAAGAATAGTATTGCGTCTTTGCTTAATATCATTATATGATTTATATACGAAACATATACACAATGAATAACCATGGGTATCGTTAAAATTTCAGACGAAATACACGAAGAGCTGCGACAGGCAAGTCAGGTTATGTCCCGCTCTATCAATGCACAAGCTGAGTTCTGGATCAAAATGGGTCGGCTGGCAGAACTGAATCCCGACAAGACCTTTGCACAAATAATCAAACAGCAGCTTAATCACGCAAGGAGTGACACCATTGACTCAGGTCACGATCAAAAATAAGGCAGCGATCGCGCAAATGCGCGAATCCGGTGCGCTGTTAGCACAAGTATTTAAAGCCCTGGATGAGCAAGTAAAACCCGGCGTGACAACGCTACAACTGGATGAGTTTGTTGAACATTATATAGTGGACGTATTGGGAGCTATACCTGCAAGCAAAGGGCAATATGGTTACCCCTACTCCATTAACACATCGGTGAATGAAGTCGTCTGCCATGGTATGCCCAGTGCACGTCACATCATAAGCGAACAGGACATTCTGAACGTAGACATCACTCTCAAGCACCAAGGTTATATCGCAGACTCCAGTAAAATGTATGTGATGCCGAGCGCCAGTGACGCGGCACGGGCGTTGGTGAACGACACCGTCACCGCACTTTGGCGTGGGATCAATCAGGTGAAACCCGGTGCTACCCTGGGCGATATTGGCTATGCGATTGGGGACTTCGCCCGGCTTAAGGGCTTAAGTGTCGTGCGGGAATATTGCGGCCACGGAATTGGTATGGAGATGCATGAGGCGCCAGAGGTGTTGCATTTCGGACGACCGGGCACTGGGATGAAGCTTGTTCCTGGCATGACATTCACCATTGAACCTATGCTCAATCAGGGAAGTCACAAAGTTAAGACACTCAAAGATGGCTGGACCGTAGTGACACGAGATCGCGCACTGTCGGCTCAGGCAGAGCACACTATTCTGGTGACGCCCGGCGGATGCGATGTTCTGACCCTAAGAGAAGAAGAAAATGTAGCGGATTTGTTAGCCAATATCAGTCAAACCAATTAAACCTCAGCCCAGAGGCAATTGAGTGCTGGCCATTACATATGAAAAACTTGCTGATTTTGGTCTAAGAAGAGAACATTTATTGCAGTTAGCTAGAGAGCTAGTCTCTAGTGTGTATTATCTGCTCATGCTGATTGGTGCTAAGTACATTGCTCAAGCTCAGTAATAAGCCACATAGCATGCGCGTTATCCGTACCACAGACATCTTCGCAGGGCACGAAGTCACCACATACTTTGGGCCGACGAGGATCGCCAAATAATTTACACAAGTTGTTATCATTTAGTTGTACACAGCGCTCTCCCGCAGGTTTGCCCTGCGGCATCCCTGGGATTGGCGAACTGATACTTGGTGCAATACAACAGGCTCCACAGCCTAAACGACACTCCATCTGACCCTTCACAATTTAGTTTTGGTAAATAATAAAGCGCATCATTATACGACAACTCATCAACGAAAACACTAAGGTCATTATCTTGCCAGACGTAAGCAAGCTGACATCCTTGCAATGCCTTGTTACACAATTTGAAATGTTTAAAACACCCAGACACATCTGTTCGCGTATCCTTAATCAGGTTAGAGAAATCGATTCAACCGTTATTGATGGAAGGAATAACTCGTGGCTAGTAAAAAACAAATCCTATTACCCGTTGCGGTGCTCGTAGGTGGCTTGGCTACCGCTTTTGCATTTTCAGCAATGAAGCAACCGCCCGAAGAAAAACCCGAAAAAGTCATTCATCCATTGGTTGAAGTCCAGCCAATTGATATGGCTCCCATGCAATTGATGGTGGACTCATACGGGCTCGTTGCTCCTAAATACAGTACCGAGCTGGTCGCTCAGGTCAGTGGGCAGCTTATTGCACTGTCAGACAAATTCGTCAAAGGCGGCTTTGTGCAACAAGGAGAAACCCTGGCTCGCATTGACCCCAATGACTATGAGGCAGCGCTGATAGAGGCCGAGGCCAGTCTGGCTCAGGCGCATTCTGCGCTGGAAATCGAACAGGCTCAGGCACATGTTGCAAAAACAGAGTGGCAACGTATTAAAGACAATGCGCAATCGACGATCCCTTCTGAGCTTTATTTGCGCAAACCACAGTTGGCAGAAAAACTGGCACGTTTCAAAGCAGCTCAGGCCAGTGTTAAACGAGCAAAACGTAACCTTGAGCGTACCTATATCAAAGCCCCTTATGACGCAATTATTACCAGCCGTTCTTTAAGTCTGGGCAGTGTTGTCAACCCAGGTAGTACCTTGGGTGTCCTGAATGCAACATCAGTAGCAGAAATCCGTTTGCCCGTTGCAGACCATGAACTTAGGTACCTGAATAACAATGGCATTGATGCTGCGGTAACTTTATCTGCAAAAGTGGCTGGACAACCCGTTTCCTGGCAAGGAAAAATCGTACGTAGCGAAGGCGTTGTTGATAACAAAAGCCGGATGACTTATCTGGTTGCTCAGGTGAATGCGCCTTATCAGGATCAGGCACAGCCGCTGCGCTTTGGCACTTACCTGACAGCGCAAATTCAGGGGATCTCCGTGGCTAACGCAATGCGTATTCCCCGTCATCTGATCCACGAAGGGAAAGTTGCGTTGCTCGACAACAACCAGCAGCTTACCTTTAAGCCCATTTCTGTTATCCGTGAAGTCGACGGATATGCGATAGCGACTGAGGGCCTGACTGACGGTCAGCAATTGATCACATCCGCACTGGAATACCCTTCGGAGGGAATGCAACTGCGTCTTGACTCATCGCCTGTCATTGCACCAGATACACAACTGGCACTGAAGGAGGAGTAACCTATGGAAGGCTCTCGCGAAAAAGGCTTAATTGCCTGGTTTGCTCGCAACCCAGTTGCAGCCAACCTGTTGATGATTTTTATTCTGGTGGGTGGTTTACTCAGCGCCTTTACTATCCGCAAGCAAATGTTTCCCCAGTTTGAGAATAACTGGTTGAGTGTGCAGGCTGTCTACCCAGGGGCTGCGCCACAGGAAGTGGAAGAAGGGATCACCATCAAAGTAGAGGAATCCATGGAAGGGCTGGAAGGCATCAAGCGCCTGATCACCTATTCCAACCGCGGATTCTCACAAACCTGGATCGAAGTCGAAGAAAAGTATGATCCACAGGAAGTGCTGGATGAAGTAAAAATGCAGGTTGACTCCATTTCGACCTTCCCGGCCGGGATGGAACGACCTATCGTTCGCCGTGATAAGTTTGAGCAGGAAGTGATGTGGCTGTCACTCAATGGTGAGATGAATTTCCACCAGCTAAAACAACTGGGGAATGAAATACACGATGAGATGCTTGCCCTGCCGGGCGTAAACCTGGTCGACTTTAATGGCGGCCTGAACTACGAGATCAGTATCGAAATCAGTCCAGATCGCCTGCGTGAGTATGGCCTGACATTCAGAGATATTTCTGAAGCTGTTAAAAACTTTTCAGCAAACATGTCCGCCGGACAGATCCGCTCTGACAATGGCTATATTTCTATGCGGGTTGAAAATCAGGCCTACCGTGGGCATGAGTTTGAACAGCTCCCTTTACTGACACTTGCAGATGGCGCGCAAATTAAATTAGGCGATGTTGCGAAAGTCACCGACGGCTTTGAGGAAGGCTTGCTTTACTCTCGCTATAACGGCAGAAATTCACTGGTATTCGAGGTTCGGGCGTCAAAAGATCAAGATATCACCAAAGTCGCTCAGGTCATGAAAACTTACCTGGCTGATAAAGCAACCCAACTGCCCCAGGGCGTTGAGTTGGAGCCCTTTATTGATTTGACTTACTATCTCGAAGGCCGCCTTAACATGATGATAGAAAACATGATGTGGGGTGGTATTCTGGTTATGCTAATGTTGGCTTTGTTCTTACGCGTCCGCTTAGCTTTCTGGGTCATGATGGGCCTGCCAGTATCATTTTTGGGTGCGTTCTTATTTATGCCAATGGGCATGCTGGACGTCACAATTAACCTTGCCTCTCTATTTGCCTTTATTCTGGTGCTTGGCATCGTCGTTGATGACGCGATTGTTGTCGGTGAGTCCGCTCATGCCGAGATTGAGAAACACGGCCATAGTCTGGATAATGTGGTTCGGGGTGTTAAACGCGTTGCAATCCCAGCCACATTTGGCGTACTGACCACGGTCGCGGCGTTTTTACCTCAGACTTTTGCAACGGGTCCGGCGGCTGCATTTTCTAAGGCCATCGGCGGCGTCATCATTTTATGCCTGCTGTTCTCTTTGGTTGAGTCTAAACTGATCCTGCCAGCACACCTTGCAGCCATGAAGGACCGCCCCGACAATCCCAAAAATCCTTTACATCGCGTCAGAGCACTCATTGATGGTGCATTGAAAAACTTCATTGAAAATCTCTATCGCCCGTTTATAGAAAAATGTATTCATTACCGATACACAGTGATTGTGGCATTTTTGTCTATCATCATTGTGAGTGGCGGTATGTTTGCAGGCGGCCTGGTTAAGTTCGTTGCAAACCCGAAAATCCCCCATGACTTCCCTCGCATCACAATTGATATGAACCTGTCATCTTCCGAATCAGCAACACTGGCTACAGCTAAAAAAGTTGAGCAGGTAATTCTGGATGTTGAGAAACAGCTTGAGGCTGAATATGGCACTAAGATGATCAAAGATCTGTCTGTGAACCTGCGCGGGCGTACTACGGCATCTATCATGGCTATTCTGGTTGAACCCCACAAACGCCCAATCGATACCTTTGAGCTCAGTGCTTTATGGCGTGAAAATATGCCCCCCCTGCCAGGTGTGAAGTCGCTAAACATTCAGGACAGCATTATGAATGGCGGACGGGATGACGGCGATATCAGCTTCCGCCTGGAGGGTAAAGATAAAGAAACTTTACAGGAAGTAGCGGGCAAACTTAAAGAGAAACTACGTACCATTGCAGGGGTCGGTGATGTCAATGATTCTATGCAATCGAGTACCGAAGAAGTACAACTCGAGCTTAAACCTCTGGCCTACAGCATGGGGCTGACACTGGCTGATGTTGCCTCTCAGGTAAACTTCAGTTACTACGGTCTGGAAGCACAGCGTATACTGCGCCGTGGTGAAGAAATCAAAGTGATGATCCGCTACCCACAAGAGCAGCGTAACACAATCAGCGATATTCAGGCGGTCAGGATCATTACGCCAAGTAGCGCAGAAGTACCGCTTGGAGAAATCGCCGATATCCACCTGGTCGAAGGGGTTAACCGGATCCGTCGTGAAAATGCTAAACGTACCATCAATGTCTGGGCGTCCGTTGACACAGATCAGGCTGAACCATTCAAAATAGCTGAAGAGATCCGTGATGAATACCTGCCATCACTACTTCAGAACTACCCGGGTGTCAGCAGTAGTGTTGCAGGTCGTATTCAGGAAGAAATGGACAGTGTAGCCGAGCAAATTCGTGATTTTGCTTTATCATTAATGATTATTTTTGCACTGCTGGCTATCCCCTTACGTTCTTACTCTCAGCCGATACTGATCATGTCTGTGATCCCATTCGGCGTAGTTGGCGCAGTATTTGGCCATATGGTACTGGGCATGACCATGAGTAGCCTGTCATTCTTTGGCATCATTGCTGTCGCAGGTGTGGTCGTCAATGACTCTCTGGTGATGGTTGACTTTGTGAATAAGGCACGTGAGCAAGGTATGACCATTAAAGAAGCCGTAGTTGAGGCTGGGTGCAGACGTTTCAGAGCAATTTTACTGACGTCACTGACCACATTTATAGGCCTGGTCCCTATTCTTCTGGAAACCAGTCTGCAAGCTCAAATAGTTATACCCATGGCTGTTTCGTTGGCTTTTGGCGTGTTGTTCGCAACGGTGATTACGTTAATTCTGATCCCCTGCCAATACGTCGCGCTGGAAGATCTTAAGCGCCTGATAAAGCGCTTCAAAAAACAGCCAACAAGCACAGAGGTATTGCAACAAAACTAGCAATCACGATTCATAGTTCTACCCAACCAACTAAGCCCAGTATTACACTGGGCTTTTATTTTCACGTCATTTGGCTGCAAATTCGTTTAAATTTATCGTTCGTTTAAAATACACAATTTCACAAATAAACGTTTCCAAAATCACACCACTCTGGTGTACTCTGCTGTTCGAAATAAAAACGCAATAAAGGAATGAAAAATGCGAAACTACCTACTGCTCTCTACCTTTGGGATCCTCGCTGCCTGTGGCGGCTCTTCCGGAGGTGACCAAGCCCCGGCTTCAGATCGCGCCCAAACAAACGTAAATCAAGCGCCCTTGGTCAGCTTAACAGGTAACACACTCATTAATGCTGGTGACACATTGTCTCTTACCACCTCAGTATCGGACCCAGAGAATGATACTGTGACGGGGGAATGGACAAGCTCACTGCCTGGTGTGAAGTTCGTCACAGCAAGCAACACCTTACATCATGTCATCTTCCCGGACGTCAGTAAGCAAACTGAGGTCACCTTGACCTATACGGTGACAGACAGCCACGAAAACCAGGTCAGCAAAAATTGGCAAGTCACTGTTATGCCAAAATCAACAGCTGGATACATAGAACTTGCCGACACCCTGACACTGTACAGTGGAGGGCATGCTTCCATCACAGCTGTGTTTGCGATGAACTCTGATATCGAAAAAGTTGTTTGGCGCACCGATGGCTTTGAACTGGCCAATCAGACAACCCAATCGGGTTTTGATACCCGCGCAGGGGAAAGTACCTTTAGTTTCGAACTACCTGAAATCACTCAAACACAGCACTTTGACATTATATTCGAAATTACAACCAGTGACGAAGTCATCACCAAAACCATCAAAGCCACACTGGCACCAGAATCTGAACCATCACTCAGTGTCAGCCTGCCTGAGCAGGTTGTTGTGAATGAAAAAAATTCGCTGACAATCCAGGCAACAACAGTCAATACAGATGACATAATCAGCTATGAGTGGCAATGGCAGGGTACACCTCAGCCTTCTCAACAAACTCAGGGCAAAGCTGCCTATACTTTTAGCGCCCCAGAAGTAAGTGAAAACCAGACTTTTACCCTGCTGCTCACGGTGACGATGAAGGGCAACATCAAAAAAACGGCTGAGACATCCGTTGTGGTGCAAAACGTCACCGACTTGCAGGGCCTTGAGCTCACCATGGACCGCTCGCTCGCGGTGCCGGGACAAACAATCACAGTGCATTCCAATTTAACGAATTTCGATGATGTTGAAAGTGTTTCATGGAATATTACTAACTTTAGAGATGACCTACTGGAAAAATCGAACGATAAACTCGTGATTACCATCCCGGACGAAGACATCATTCAAACTTCTCCACAAATTGAGTACAAAGTGAAGCTCAAAAATGGTACTGAACGATCCACCTATGCTTATTTCACCTATGTAAACAGAACAGCAGCTGAAACCCTGATGATAGTCAGAGACCCCGGCGAATTTTCCATTTATCCGGACGTCCCAGCCACGTTAGACCTGGCATTTAATGGCCACGTTGATATCGAAGAAGTCTTAGTCTCAAGCAGTGATTACGACCCCTATGATACCCTTCAAACGATTCATACGGGTCAGAATTTAACGCTGAACCTGCATAAGAAAACGATTACCCGAAAAGGCCTGGCTGTCATCAAGATCACAGCTAAAGCCGGTGATATTGTGCGTGAAAGTACACTCCTTGGCACGGCTCATGACGCCATCGTCGTCCCCTATGCAGGCGTAGAAGAGACCTATGTAATGGGTAGCGAAGCACAGGTCTTTGGACAGGTTTTCCACCTGAATAATAAACCAGGCATGCCGAGTCACTGGCAGGCACAGAATACAGATGATAATGTAACCATTAAGCAGGTGTCTGATACCAGTGCCTCTATCAAATACAATGGTGAAACAGAAGGCACGCTGACGTTTGAATTTCACGCCACAGATGAGCATGACAAGAGCGACTATAGTGATGTCAAACTGAGATATGAAAACAACTACATTGTCCGAGGGGATGACTATGTTTGCAAAGTGACGGGTGGTAAATTTGAATCTTGTCGTGAAATACTGGGTCAAACACTCCCCCTGGATGCGCCTGTTGAACTCAAGCAAATGATCACTAAAGGCGACTATGCCTGCTTGCTTGGCAATTATGGTGCTGTCGTTTGTAATGCTAAGGGCGATAATCCAGTGAAAAACGTACCTGCACAATTGCTTGCAACAAAACTTAACGCCGTCGACGCAAACAATGTATGTGCTCAGCTAAGCGATGCCAGCTGGCAGTGTTGGGGTAGTCGAGGCACCGAGCTGACGGATCTACTTGCGGAAAATGCAACCGTACATAAAGTGCTGGCAAACGGGGCCCTCACCTGTCTGGTTAGTAACAAAGACATCAAGTGTTATGACGGTGACACGCAAACCAAGCTAATCGAAAACGTATTACCGCAAGACCTGTTGCTCTACACCAGAGAAATTTGCTACCGAACACGTCGCGGGACTCTAAAATGCGACATTGAGTAAGTTATCTTTCAAACAGTTGCGGTAAAATACCGCAACTGTTTATCACTAGCCTCTTATCTGTTGTGATTCCCGGCATATCACGCCGTATTTTACCAGCCTGTACTTTACAAAAGCCCGATTAGAAGACAAACTAAAGTCATAATCACCTTAATCACTACTAATATGAAATTACTACTTACTTTTTCAACTGTAATCCTATTGATGTTGTCCGGCTGTGGTGATGATGATGCGGCTCGTGGAGATAAAAATACCCCGGGATATGCAGCTACGGTTTTTTTTGACGCACTGTACAATAAGAAAGACATGGAACTGGCGCTAAGTCGCTCCACCCCTCGTATGGGCAGGATTATGCGCTCATACGGCACGCCATCTCAGTTTGCCAGGAATCTGGTAAACATGCAGTACGATCAGGTGACCATAGAGGTGGATATGACCAA
Source organism: Pseudoalteromonas sp. XMcav2-N (assembly GCF_024124545.1). Classification (GTDB taxonomy): domain Bacteria; phylum Pseudomonadota; class Gammaproteobacteria; order Enterobacterales; family Alteromonadaceae; genus Pseudoalteromonas. The sequence goes on along the minus strand of NZ_JAMXSF010000001.1, from coordinate 611,683 downwards.
CCAGAGCCTGCGAGAACAATATGGTAACGAAGCCAGGATCAACCTGATTTTCACCGGCATGTTACATGGAGAGCAGGTTGACGACATGCGCAGCGTTCAACTTATCAGGCGCAAGGGCGAGTGGTACGTTGATAAAATTAATGCAGACCCTTTTGCCCGTTAACTCAGTACTTCAACTTAATTTCGCTATCAAGTGGTAACAGCTTCATTTGTGTGAGTCCAACAAAGGCGGCCCACACAAAAAAACTCAGTAATGACATAGTCTGGTTACCACACAGCTAAATACAAATACATCAGGCGTTTTCATCCACACTCAAAGCCTTGCGACTCAATCGAAACCAATCGACCAGTAATTCGCGTTCTTCTTCATTGAGAACACACTCAGCGACTGCCATCGCAAGTTGTTCATCGGTGCTTAAAGCCAGCAAATTTGTTTGATGAGCTTTCTGCCAACGTTCAAACTTATGTAACCCTTGCTCACATTTTGGAAACAACTTAAACGCCTGCTCTAGTGCATCCAGCCCGGCATGTCCAGAAGTACAGCACAAACTGCTAACGCGGGCAAGAGTCAGTTTATTGCGATACAAGCTGTCACACAACTCAATCACGAGCTTATCCGAAGGCCCCGAAAAACCACTACCAAAAGGCATAAACCACCTTCTTGCAATTGTTTTAAGTCCATCTGGTGCAAAGTTGTCAACAAAGCCCTTACAGGCCTGCTCAAACGCACTCAGGTGATAGCGCATTGCGTAATGCAACAGAGGTAAATCGCTACACTGTCGACCATCATCCTCAAACTTTTTCAGTGCACAAGAACCCAGGTAGAGGTGACTTAGCATATCCCCTAATCGGGCTGAACGCATTTCTTGTAGCTTTAACTTGCCGCCGAGTACAAGCATCGCAAGATCACTGTGAATCGCTAAGATTTGGCTATACCAGGTTAAAGTCTTATAGTACCTCGCAACCTCGCCGCCAACGGGTGAAGTTGAAAAGAAACCTAAGGTCAGCCCATTAAAAGACGCTTTAAGAAAAGTTTTACAACTGTGTGCCAGATGATCTGTCAAAACTTTATCGAACTGGTACAACGCTATTTCCGCATCTTGTTCTTGTACTGCCGCCATTTCTTTCAACACATAAGGGTGACAACGGGTCGCCCCCTGACCAAAAATCATCAGGTTACGCGTCAAGATATTTGCCCCTTCAACCGTAATGCTAATTGGCATCCCCTGATAATGCAGAGCCAGATAGTTCAGGGGGCCTCTTTGAATCGCCTTGCCGCCATGTAAGTCCATTGCATCATTGACACTTATCCGTGCCATTTCAGTAAGGTGGTACTTGGCAATTGCCGTAATAACTGCCGGGCTCTTATTCAAATCAATCGCCAAAGCAGTATTTTGCCGCGTCGCTTCTATGCTGTAACTCAGCCCGGCAATTCGGGCTAAGACTGACTGAACTCCTTCAAATCGACACAAAGGTTGTTTGAACTGTCGCCTTACACTGCAATACGCCGTCGTTGCTCTGGCGCTCAGTTGTGCTGTACCGGCACTCAACGCAGGTAAAGAGATACCCCGCCCTGCGCTCAGACAAGCCACCAACATACGCCACCCTTTTCCTATGCCCTCTTGCTCGCCGATGACCCAGTCTAGCGGAATAAACACCCCCTGCCCCTCAGTCGTGCCGTTCATGAACGCCAGACCCATAGGATCATGCCTGGGGCCAACCTTAACACCTTCATGGTCAGTCGGTATCAGAGCACAGGTAATACCTAATTCACTTTGTTCAGACAGCAAGTGGTCGGGATCGTATACTTTAAAAGCCAGTCCCAATACGGTCGCCACGGGTGCTAACGTAATATAACGCTTTTGCCAACTCACCTTGAGACCTAAGGTCATTTCGCCATTGAATTCTTGCTTACACACAACAGCAAAATCCGTGATCCCCCCAGCATCGGATCCCGCCTCGAGCGATGTGAGTGCAAAACAAGGCAAGGCGGAACCATCGGCAAGCCTGGGCAACCAGCTCTGCTGTTGCTGCGCTGTACCGAAATGAAGTAGCAGCTCAGCAGGCCCAAGGCTGTTGGGCACCATCACAGTCACTGCCGCCGATAAACTTCGGGTCGCAATTTGCGCGACAATGGCCGAATTTGCCTGAGCACTGAACGCTTTCCCACCAAATTTTTCGGGAATGATAAAAGAAAAAAAGCCTTTTTCTTTCAAAAACTGCCAAACATCTGGCGACAAGTCGCCAGCAGCGCAGATCTGACTTTCATCCAACATCGTCATGAGTTCAGCCAGCTCATGCTCGATAAAGTCCCGCTCCCGTTCGCTCAGTGCAGGTTTACCCGTTTGTAACCAGTGCGACCAGTTTGGTTTGCCACTGAACAAACTGGCGTCCCACCAGGTATCCCCGGCTTCCATCGCTTCGCGCTCGGTTTGTGACAATTGTGGGAGCGCACGCTTGAAGTACGCCATGGCCGGGCCCGACACGACTTTCAGCCTGACTTCCTTGATATAAAAAATGAAACACACTGCAATAATGACGAGTATCAGTAACCACATGGTATGAGCACCTTCCAGTTAATGGCGCTTTAAGTATGGAACAAATGCTACTTATCTCAATATTTTTACACCGCTTGTCTGGTGTGAATTGTCGCATTCATTCGACACTGGTATCATCAACATTCTAATAACGATAATTGGAACAATGATGGCACTACAATTCAAACTCAGCCTGGGCGCCTTAGTGGTTGCCGGGGCACTCTCTCTGAGTGGATGTAACTCAACAACCAGTTCAACCTTAACGGAAAAAGACGCGGAAGCGTTTCTGACCAAAGCAGAAAAAGAGCTCCAGGATTTAAGCTATCGCAGTGCACGTTCAGCCTGGATCTACGCTAACTTTATCACCGAAGATACCGCGTCACTGGCAGCCGATGTTAGTCAGGAATACACCGAAAAGCTGGTTGCACTGGCTAATGAAGCTGCAAAGTTTGATGAGCTGGAGCTGAGCTATGATAACCGTCGCAAACTGGATAAGCTTAAACTGAACCTGACTTTACCAGCCCCTAAAGACGCAGAAAAAACAGCCGATCTCGCTAAGCTATCTGCTGAGCTTGACGGCATGTACGGTAAGGGAAAGTATTGTAAAGACGGCAAATGCATGAGCCTGGGTGACATGACCTCCAAAATGGCTAACAGTCGTAACTACGAAGAACTGTTGGATATCTGGCAAGGTTGGCGCCAGGTCTCTCCACAAATGCGCCCGCTTTATAAAGATCTCGTATCTTTAGCAAATGAAGGGGCACAGGAACTAGGGTATCGTGATACGGGAGCCATGTGGCGCAGCAAGTACGATATGCCTGCTGATGACTTTGCCAAAGAACTAGATCGTATCTGGGGCCAGGTCAAACCACTTTATGACTCGCTGCACTGTCATGTACGTGCCAAGTTAGGCGAAAAATATGGTGAAGATAAAGTCCCTCAGGATCAGCCTATTCCGGCTCACCTGCTAGGCAATATGTGGGCCCAGCAATGGGGCAACATCTATGACCTGGTTGCGCCTGAAAACGCTGATCCAGGTTATGATGTGACCGAATTGCTTGAAAAGCACAATTACGACGAAATTAAAATGGTTAAAGGTGCAGAGAAGTTCTTTACTTCGATGGGCTTTGAACCACTGCCTGAAACATTTTGGACACGCTCATTGTTCACCAAACCACAGGATCGTGACGTACAGTGTCACGCTTCTGCCTGGAACCTGGATAATAAAGACGACCTGCGTATCAAGATGTGTATCCAGCGCACTGGTGAAGAATTTTCTGTGATCCACCACGAGTTAGGACACAACTTCTATCAACGCGCTTATAACAAGCTACCACTGTACTATCAGGAAAGTGCCAACGACGGCTTCCATGAAGCAATCGGTGATACGATTGCCCTGTCGGTTACACCTGGCTACCTGAAAGAAATTGGCCTGTTGGAACAAGTCCCTGACGAGTCAAAAGACATTGGTCTGCTGATGAAGATGGCACTGGACAAAATTGCCTTCATTCCTTTTGGTCTGCTAGTTGACCAATGGCGCTGGAAAGTATACTCAGGTGAGATCAGCCCGGCTGAATATAATAAAGCCTGGTGGGAATTACGTGAGAAATATCAGGGTCTTCAGGCGCCAGTTACGCGTACTGAAAACGACTTTGATCCAGGTGCAAAATACCACGTACCGGGTAATGTCCCTTACACACGTTACTTCCTGGCGCATATTCTGCAATTTGAATTCCACAAAGCATTGTGCGAAATTTCAGGTAACAAAGAGGCCATTCACCGCTGCTCTGTTTACAACTCAAAAGAAGCTGGCGAGCGCCTGAATGCGATGCTCGAAATGGGTAGCAGCCGTCCATGGCAGGAAGCGCTGGAAAGCGTCACTGGTAGCCAGCAAATGGATGCCACCGCTATCCTGGATTACTTTGCACCACTTCAGACCTATCTGGATGAGCAAAACAAAAACCGCCAGTGCGGTTGGTAATCCGTTAGCTTAAACACTTTTAAAAGGAGCCAATCGGCTCCTTTTTTAAACGCGCCACACTCTGAAACAATTCTCAGCTTTTCCAATCACTCACTTATGCGTTAAGGTATCGGCAAAAGGAGTGCACTATGTCACTAAAAAGAATCATGTTATTAAGTCAGTTTGAACTGACGCGCTTGTTTGCCACAAAACGTGGCTGGCTGGCACTGGCGGCTTTCATTATGGTGTGGCTGATGATCTTACGCTACCCAATCTATCATTCGGTTTCAGTACTAAATAGCCCCGAGTTTTCCGATATTGCCGTTCAAATAGCCGGCTCAGTGGGATTATATTCGCTCGCACGCTGGCCCGAGGCAGAACTGTCGGTCTACTGGATCATAGCTTTGTTCAGTTTTCCGGTTTTTACCTTATTCGTCAGCGCTGATCAGACCGTAGAAGACAGCAAGCGTGGTACGCTCAGATTTTTGACATTACGGGCCACTCGCAGTGAAATCATGCTCGGTCGATTTGCAGGGCAGGCGCTCATTCTACTGGCATTAATCCTGGCCTCAGCCCTTGCAACCTGGGTCCTTATGCTAACACGAGACACTGCGCTGGCGTTCAGTGGACTCGGTAAATTGACCTCAATTATCGCGTTTCTGGTGCTGACCACACTACCCTTTATCGCCCTGATGAGTTTACTCAACCTGCTGGCAAGCTCTGCACGTCTGAGTATCATCTATGCCAGTTTGTTATTCACGGTAGGAAACTTATTGATTGGATATCTGGTATCTCACATTGAACTGGCTGACTGGTTATATTATCTGCTGCCCGGAGTGCATATCAGTAGTATTGCGCCCTGGTACAATATCGATTGGCACGCCATTGTGATACCCCTGCTGCAATCTTTGGCACTACTTAGCGCCGCATACTGGCTAATGAAAAGGAAAGACCTATGAGTACGTCAACGTCATTCGTCATTGAAGTCAACGAACTGACCAAGCACTTTGGCAGCAAGTGTGCGCTGGATAAAGTGAGCTTCACCATAGATCAGGGCCATACCATTGCATTGGTTGGTCCCAATGGAGCAGGCAAAACCACACTGTTTAGTATCTTGTGCGGCTTTTTAAGAGCCGACTCAGGGGCCGTTCGCGTATTGGGCCACACACCCGGCGATAGCTCCTTGTTTGGTGTACTCAGTGCTTTGCCACAGGATGCTCAACTTGATCCGCGTTTTTCAGTGGGTAAGCAGTTAACGTTTTATGGCCAGTTACAGGGCTTAAGTCGTGCACAAGCTCAGCATGAGACTGCACGGGTCCTCGAACAAGTCGATCTCAGCAATCAAATCAATGCAAAGGCCTCAGAGCTGTCCCACGGTATGAGAAAACGCATCTGTATTGCGCAAGCTTTGATTGGGAAGCCTAGAATTGTACTATTGGACGAAGCAACGGCGGGTCTGGATCCCATCAATGCTAAAGCGATCAGAACATTGGTCGCCGATTTGAGCAAAGACATGACGTTTATACTGAGCTCTCATGACCTGAGCGAACTGGAACGCCTGTGCGATACAGTCCTGTATTTGGAGCAAGGAAAACTCACCAGTCACCAGAGATACGGACAAAATGGCTCAGACACCGCATACTTAACCCTGCAAGTGAAGCAACCAGACAGCCAGATGCAGTCACATATTGCCCGGCTAGACGGTGTGAAACACGTTCGTCAGTCACAGCCTGATGAGTTTGTCATTGAATACGATACTCACCAAGTAGCATTGGATATCGCGCTGCTTGAACTTTGCCATCATCACGGTTGGGTATATAAACAGTTGATCAACGGCAATACACTCGAAAACCAGCTGTTTGCTACACCATAGGCTACACTAGAAAAAGTGATATCAATTTGCTTAATTAAGTGTTCTGTTTTGAGGCGAGCAAATAGGGTCGATAACACCGCTCTCGCATCCTGCTGGCGCTGAGGCACCTGCGTCCATATAGGCGAGGCAAAAATTTGTGACCTATATCTAAGGTATAGGTTCTAAATGAGAAGTTTTTAACACAGTTAGCGTCGTATTTGCTCCGTCAAATTGAACAAGCTATTAAGTGAAATTGGGTTTATATGCAGTCAGGGCTTCTATGAATAAAACTCTCAGACTTATTCGCCATGCTAAATCGAGCTGGCAGGAGCCGACGCTGCACGATATTGACCGCCCCCTCAGGCCTAAGGGTGTTCGTCGCACCCAGGCACTTGCCCGGCAACTGGGTCCTCTGCCTGATTCGCATGTCTTTACCAGCCGGGCAAAACGTGCCCACGACACTGCTCGCATACTACATACCCAGTGTAATATGACTAAACCGATTGAAATAATTCAGGCGCTCTATACCTTTGACGCACACGACCTGATGGACTGCCTGCACCTGTTACCTGATGAATGTAATGACGTTACTGTGGTTTGCCACAACCCGGCTATAACGAGCCTGATTAATCACCTGAATACGGTCCAGTTTGACAACATAGTCACAGCAGGTTATGTCGAGTTGCAGGTAACAGTATCGAAGTGGCATAAACTGGCAGCAGACACAGTTTCTTTACAGCAAGTAATCTTTCGCCCTGAACTATCAGATTAAGCATAAAACCTTCATGACAGTCTTGTAGTACCTCGGACCCGTCGACGTCCCAACAGAACTTAGAGCCGTTATGCCTTACCCAACGAATACTCCACTACCAGAACTCCCTTCCAATTAAACTTGTACACATTTAGATTCCACGCTCAAATCTGTTAGAATATCGCCGATTTATAAAACCATAAAACAGGGACAGCAAAAATATGAACAAATTCAAAGTTACTCCTCTAACGATAGCCTTAACGGCCATACTTTCCGGTTGCGGCGGTGGCAGCGGCGATGGTAATCAAACCCAGACTGAACAACAAAAAATAGAAAATGAATCAATCAGAGTCCTGGACGACCCATCGGGTAAATCTATTGCTGAGCTATCACAAGCAGCTTCAGCGCTGATAAGTAACAGATACAAAGGAGCAACAACGCCAGCCAAGCTGGATGATGAATTGCTGAGAAAAGGGTTTATACATCTGTTTGATGGTTCAACCGCCGGGTTCTCAGACATGGATATGCCTTATTTACAGAATCACGTTTCCAGTGATGGGTCAATTAGCGGTACTTCTCAGTGCCCCACATCCGGTCAGGTTAGCTATCAGGGTAAAGTTGACGGACAAGGCAATGGTGCCGTGCTGGCAAAGTTCTCGAACTGTGTCACGTACAATGAGAATGAAAAAATCGATGGTTCCGTCACCGTCGCTATCGCTTCTAATTCGGGTGCCAATGGTGAAGTGGCAATGCTGTTTAACAATTTGACCAGTTCAAGTACAGAGCAACAAATCAAATTAACCGGTAGCTTCATCACTTCTTCAGGTTATGACACTGCCACTGGACAAAATACAAGTAGCATCAAACAGCATATCCTGGTCGAAGTGGATGGTAGCAATCAAATAGTTTCAGAGCTCACGGTCAGCGAGAGTAATTACAATAACCACATGGATTACCATGAAAACTTGCAGCTCGAAGGTACTCTGACGTTCAGTAATGAGGGCGTGTTGACCCTGGCCGGAAAAGAAATGTACGGCTATTCACCTAATTTCCAAGAAGGTGAACTGCGTTTTGAAGGGAGTGATAAAAATATAACCCTGGATTTCAACTACTCAAATACTGCTTATTATGAAGACAGCAATAAAGATGGTCAGTATGATCTGGGCACATACCTTACCAATATGGAGCAGTTTGTCTCTGCTAAACTGGGTGAAATAACACCTGTGGCACTCGATTTAATGTCCCTGCCGCCAATTGCGTACTCCCCAGAGCGAAACTATAGCGATGTATATTTCGCAACCAGTCCCATCAGTGTCGAGAATGGCTATTACGAAGATCCTGATACGGCTATGGATCAATTGGAAGTCAGTTTTCGTTGGTACCTTAATGGCCAAATTATTGAAGGACAAACATCCAATACGCTCCCTGCAGGTATTGCCGTTTTTGGAGATACGCTCGAAGTCGCCATGGTCGTTTCAGATTCAGCGAATGTCGTTTTAAGCCCTACATTAAGCCTGGAACTTCAAGATTCTCCTGCTCAACTGACGCTAGAGGGACTAGATGGAGCGATTGCAGCAGGGCAAACAGTATCATTTACTCCCGTTCTTTCAGATCCTGACAAACCAAACGATACGTCAGTAACTCAGCTTATTTCGGCACCAGACGGCGCAACTATGAATGACGATGGCGTGATAACCTGGACTGCCCCTGAGGATACGCTCTTCTCTTCACAGGAGTACTATTTTTCATTCTCTACGCCTGGAGAGGACAGTGAGCAAGGTTCCATTGTTACTGAAAAAGTCAGGGTGACAACCAATAAAGCACTGCCCATCGCTCGCTCCGGAATAGAGGTCCCTTCGGGACAGAGAAATATCGTGATTGCCGACTTTGACGGAGACAATAAAAACGACATACTGACAACAGATAACAACTGGCGCATTATGTTGCTGGAACAACAAAATGAAGAGGCCAAGCAAAAGTGGCTCTATCCGTACAAGCTACCCACAAATGGAAAAGTGGTGCAAATCGCCGCTGCAAATACGGATGCGGACAGTGAAAGTGAAATAATTGTTATCACTGAATCCGGCGTGAGCCTGATTAATGACCTCAACAGTGAAGCTGTCAGCATTTTTACCTCTGAGACAAAAATCTCTGCCGGTACCGTTCAAGATACCGATGGCGATGGCATCGTTGAAATTGCATTGCTTCACGGTGAAGGCTATTACGGTGATGCAGCGTCACTCAGCGTTTTCAGTCTTAAGGACACCACGAAAATGTTGTTTGAGACAGCGCTTAATGACACAAAAACAGTACACTTTGCCAATCTGGATGACGATAACCAGCTTGAACTGATACTCAACTCAGGACTTATTTATGATACTAAAGACTGGCAGAATCAATGGGCAATGGGCACGACGTTTTACAGTGGCCTGATGACCACTGGAGACTTCAATGGAGATGGTTCGCAAGAATTAGCTGGTATAAGAGATGGACTGGCGTTGTACTCACCTGAGACTAAATCGCTGTTAGCAACTCACTCTTTATATAGCGGCGGAACCTGCTCGATCGCTGCTGCGAATCTGGACAATGATGCAGATGATGAATTATTAGTGGGTGATTGTCAGTGGGGTAATATTCACGCATATGACGTGACAGCGGATAATACGATCTCGGAGTTATGGTCAATTGATATGGTCGATCATGGCTCAACCTCCTTGACCGCAGGTGACAGTGATAATGATGGTAAGCTGGAGCTGCTCTGGGGCAGCGGTCTGAGCCATAGCGGAGCAGATATGCTGGTCACAGCCGATATAGACGATGCAACACCCACAGTGCGTAAAGATGCGATTGCGACGCAATTGGATTCCTACGTTCCGGCCGGCTGGTCAAGTCTTGATCAAGCATCGGATAGTGCCATCTTCTTTGTTCCCAGAACAAATTCAGGTTATGACAACAGCCGTGTGTTGACAATGGATACAACTGGTAACTACGGCTTGTCAGCGCCAATTTCCAGCAACTGGCACTATGACGCATCTGTGCATGCAGCAGATTTTTATCAAAACGGCGTTGCCCAGCTACTGCTACCGACAACGGAAGTATATTCCACAAGCCTGGCTGTAATGGACATCAAAACTGAAACAGTATCCTACCAGCTGAATATCGATTCAGGCGCATCGCTGAAGCGCGTTACAGGGGCAGATGCTAATGGCGATAACATCCCGGATGCCATTTATAGTACTTCTCGTAGCGTGGAGTTTGTTGATGTATACAACGAGTCATTAATTGCAAGTTACAACACATCATCATACAACCTGTCTGACTTTAGCGCACATTATGGTGAAGCGCTTAATCTGGCAGTCGCTGAGGATACGCTCAAACTGCTTAAATCAAATGGCAACAGCTTTGAACAGCTAAGCTTCGTCGATCAAAGTTGCAACCGTATTGCATTTTTTAACTATGACCAGGACCCCGAGCAAGAGCTGCTGTGCCTGCAAGTGTCTGAACACTATTATCAAGTGCATACTGCAACGATCTACATATATGAGATTGTTAACAATGTTCTGCAGCAGGTTCATCAGCGGAGCCTCAATATGCAGGTCAAAGATATTATGGTATCTCCAACCCGGACAACCTCACAAGAGCTCATTCTGGTAACACAAAACGGCAACAACCATTGGGATTCTGAAGTCTCATCACAGATCTTCTACACTGATTCCAAAGGTAATCCTTTATGGTCAAGTCCGGCATTACCGGGGGTAGTGTCAGACAATGCGATTAAAGCCCGACAAGATAGTAAAGGGAAGCTGAACCTGCTCCTGTCTACTTCAGCGGCCATGTACCAGATACACTAGCTACACTAGCCTGTTTACAGTGCCTCCGGTTCCAGGAGGCACTGTCTAAAGTCATTCTCTCAGTTGTGCAATGAAGTGCACATAATACCAATCCGTATTAAAACCAATTTGCACCAAACCCTGTGATCCAGATCTGACGCTGAAGAAGTCATACCAATTTGTTTAATTAAGTGTTCTATTTTGAGGCGAGAAAATAGGGTCGATAACATCGCTACCGCGTCCTGCTATCGCTGAGGCACCTACATCCATGTAGGCGAGGAAAAAATTTGCGAACTTATACCTTAGGCAAAGGTTCTAAATAAGAAATTTTTAACGCCGTCAGCGTCATATTTGCTCCTTCAAATTGAACAGGTATTAACTGAAATTGGTATCACTAGTAACTTGATTTTTGCCACTTCGAAAACAGCCGCATTGCCCCTTTCTCCAGGCTCAGGCTTAATCCTACACCCAGCTTTTCTGCCAGTGGCTTCTTAAGTTTGAAGCGCACCTGGTAGAGCTGATGTGCATTATTCAGATCCAGCAATATGTCATCACTGGTACGCAGTTCATCTACCAGAGCAAACTCATAAGCATGGCTGGCCAGCCAGTGCTCACCAGTCGCCACCTTGTCTATGTCCATGTTGGGGCGGTTGTCACTGACGAAGCGCTTGAACAGGCCATGGGTATGCTCAACTTCCTCACGAAACTTTTCGCGTCCTTTGTCCGTGTTCTCCCCAAACAGAGTCAGGGTCCGCTTGAACTCACCAGCCGTAATCTGCTCATAGTCGATGTCGTTCTTTTTCAGCAACTTATTGAAGTTTGGCATCTGGGCAATTACCCCAATAGAACCGACAATGGCAAAGGGTGCGGCAACAATTTTATCCGCCACACAGGCCATCATATAGCCACCACTGGCGGCAATTTTATCTACGCACACTGTCAGTGGCAGGCCAGCATCTTTTACACGTTGAAGCTGAGAAGCTGCCAGTCCGTACCCATGTACAACCCCGCCTCCACTTTCCAGATTCACCACCACCTGATCCTGTTTAGTATCAGCAATGGTCAGAATCGCAGTGATTTCCTCTCTGAGGTTTTCCACTTCATGGGCATCCATGCTGCCGCAAAATTCAACCACAAAGACCCGCTTTTGTGTATCATCGGACTGCTCCGACTCAGCCTTTTTTTGTTGCTTGACATGAGATTTGAGCGCTTTTTTATCCAGTGTTTGCGCCAGAAACTGCTCTTTCGCTTCGTCCAGACGCTTTGACAGATCCGTCAGCTCGATTTCACCTGATTGAGACTTTGGTTTATGGCTTGCAGCAACAATCATCGCGATGATTGCGCCAAGCGCAGCGACCAGTGTCACGGCCTTGGCCAAAAATAATCCATACTCGTATAAAAATGCCAACTTTCTACTCCTGAAATTTAAGTAAAAAAAAGCCGCTGAAACAGCGGCTTTTCCATAATCTCTTAAATGCGATTATTTTGCAATAACAGCATCGTTAGTGATCGGTAGCGTCAGACCTTTAGATGCCAGGAAGGTGGCCAGCTGCTGCTGGATCTCCATCGTTGCTGCCGCATGACCTTCAGCAGTACCACCCGAGCGCTCATCAAAGCCTGTTGTGAGTAATGAACTGTGGTGGCCCTGGCTAAAGCTAACAACATAGCTGCCCGGAGTGCCATCGGTCGACATCTGAGACTCACTCACCGGCGTCAGCCCCATCAGTGCTGCCATTGGCAAGCTGCCCGACAGCGGGTTACTTTCAGTTGACGGCGGAATGACCTGGTCTTTCTTGTTGCCGTTTTCACCACCCACAACCACGCCCATATAAATAGGTGTGCCCAGCGCTTTCACCGCGCCAGCAAAGTTGGCTGCATCAGCACTGCCCAGTACACTTTGTGCAGCGTAGGCAAACTGCGTGACTGTCGCATTAATCGCGCCAAGCGCAACCGCGTCACCATTTGCTTCAAGCTGAGCGGTAAAGGTCGAGTAAGCACAGTTGGTAAATGCGCCAGCATCTGTTGCAAACTGACCACAGTCGCTAATCGCGCCTTCTGTCATGTAAGCGTTAAATTGCTTAGACACAGCCAGATCGGTTGCAGCAGAAAGCACCGCACTTTTCACTACCGGGCCAAATGAAGCGGACTCAACCAGGAAATTGGCAATACCTGAGCCACCACTTGATAAGGCGCCTGCTTTTACGTTGAACAAAGCATCAACTTGCTCATCCAATGGTGTGTTTGCCATAGCGATAAAGCCCGGGCCTACCACAGAACCCAAAGAATGGCCGATGAAGCTTACATCCTGAGTATTGAACAATAATGGGACCGCTGTTGCCTGGTTGATAAAGTTCAGACCCAGACGCAAACCTAATAAATCAGCGGTCGACTGACGCAGGTTATCACGTGCAACCAGTAGTGACTGCAGATTCATATAATGCAGTACACTCTTAGTCGACGCATTGAAGTCATCTTCACCGTCGCCGTCTACATCGATACCACGCTCACCATGTAGCGGGTGGTCGATTGCAACTGTTGCAAAACCAGCCTGGGTTAGCGCCAGCGTCAGACCCAGCATATCTTCTTTTTTACTGGTGATACCATGCTGCATAATAACAACCGGCCAGCCTGTTTCAGGGCGATTAGTTTCATCTGCTGGCATAGTGATTTGGACCGGGATGTTCTCTGCACCAGGTGAATTTGGAATTGGGTTGTACTTAGTAACAAATTTATGCTGATCCAGGCCCAGGTCTCTCAAACGACCATTAGAAAGTGCATCACAGACAGTGTCATTACCCTCTTTTAGTGCTGGCTCTTCACCTATCGCTTCTTTATATGCATTCACAGCGGCAGCATTATCACACTGTGCCTGCCAATAGGTATCAGCCAACGCAGCGTCATCTTTAGTTTGAGGCTTTGTAAGATAAAGCGGTAACACAATGTTGCCTTTAAGGTATCGGACTGAGCGATACAAAGGACGTACCTGCTCTGGCAAAGCATCTCCCAGTACATCGGCCACCGTTAGGCCGTCAGCAGGCTGTTCACCCACACTCAATACAGGTCTTTTCTCGGTAGTAATAGACGCAGCCAGTAATTGCTTAACGGCTCCCATCACTTCAAAAGTTGAATGAGTCGTCATTGCCGCAGAATAGATGATCTCCTCGCTGGTCACCGTTCCAAGCGATGTCACTGCGCTTTCATAACTTTTGATCACACCCTGTAAGTCTCTCTGCGCCTTTGTCACCAAAGGTGCTTCCTGCTTTAATAGCGTATAGGTCGAAGACGGTGCGATGCTGCCTGAACTGTCTTTCAGACCCGTAGTCAAAACAGTGATATAAGATGTCCCCGACTTTAATGGCTTCATTGGGATAACATTGATACTCTTACCATCAGCACCTAGCTGGGCAATAAAGTCACCAGCTGGGCCGAAGGTTAGCTCAGCAACACCTTTACAGGCAATACCTGCTGGTACCTGAGCGCACTCTGCATCGGTCAGGCTTGCCCCCATCACCACTTCAAAAATACGCACAGAGCCAGGCGTTGCAACACTGGCAGCATCAATTTCAACACCAGCAGGAACGGTCAAATCGATAGCAAAAGGCATTTGCGTTGACCAGCCATCCAGCGCCCCTAAAGCGAGTGAAGGATCGGCATACTGAACACGCTGTATTTTAGGAGAGCGATCGTCATTCAGCTCACCGGGGATATTTAGCGTGCCATCCTGAGTCCCGCTAAACAGCAAGTCATTAGGCACTGAGATCACGCCATTTGAGGGGTCGAATTTAATCGAGGCGCTGGGCGTTACAGCCGTACTTTCTTGTTTTACGTCATCAAGGGTTTCACCGCCACCACAACCAGCTAAGGCTGCAGAAACCGCGAGTGAGAGTAGCATTTTTTTCATTTATTTGGCTCCGACATAATCTTATTATTATTCTTAGCCCTGAATCCAACTTAACTGCTTAATTTAGCTGATAAATTGAGCGATCAGAGAATTTTTAGTTAAAACCTTTGCAAAAAGGTACTTAAAGGTAAATCTGCTTTTAATAAGACATTAGACCAGTTTAAGTTAACGCAAAGTGTAGCGTTTCGCCAGCCATATTTACAATAAATTCGATAACTTGGCTGTGGTATGTGGTAAAATATGCTGAAAATTTAGTTCAGAGGTTCACAATGCATACTTATCAAGCAGCTGAGAATGCTTTAGAAAACAAAGTGATTTTGGTCACAGGTGCAGGGGATGGCATTGGCCGTGTTGCCGCACTGACCTATGCCAGACATGGTGCCACGGTAATTCTGCTGGGTAAAACCACCAAAAAACTGGAATGTGTTTACGATGAAATCGTTGCCGCAGGGTACCCACAGCCAGCCATCGTCCCTTTAGATCTGAAAGGTGCCACAAAACAACACTACCGCGACCTTGCCGCCACAATCGAACAACAATTTGGCAAACTTGACGGACTGTTAAATAACGCCTCTATTTTAGGCTCATTGGGCCCGCTTGAGCACTTTTGTGTTTCTACATTCGAAAATATCATGAAGGTGAACGTGACCGCACAGGCAATGATCACTAAATACCTGTTTCCGGTGATGCGCAAAGCACCCAGTGCGTCTATTGTGTTCACCTCATCAGGCGTAGGTCGTCAGGGCCGCGAATTTTGGGGCGCTTACGCAATTTCTAAATTCGCCACTGAAGGCATGATGCAAACCTGGGCGGCGGAAGTGGGCAAAACCAACATTCGTATAAACTGTATTAACCCGGGTGCCACTCGCACCAGCATGCGTGCTACCGCCTATCCGGGCGAAGACAAAGATAAGTTAAAAACGCCAGAAGATCTGATGCCGACTTACCTCTATCTGATGTCTGACGATTCAGCTCAGGTCAACGGCCAGTCACTCGACGCCCAACCTAAGTGATACCTATTTCACTTAAGACCTGTTCAATTTGAAGGAGCAAATTGATATATACCAATTAAAAAAGCCGCAAAAAGCGGCTTTTTTAATTTCTGTTTTAACGGCGTTTGCTCTGTTTAAGGCGCTGGTTGTGTTTACTTACTGCCTTTCGAATTCGGTTGATTTTAGCACGCTTATCTTTGCGCTTTTCAGGCATCACAGACAGTTTGGTCTGAGTCTCAGGGCGTAAACCTACCGACTTGCGCAAATAGTTTACATCTTCCAGCTTGAGCTCTTCCCAGCCGCCCTGAGGCAAACGCTTGCTTAACTCAAGCTTTCCGTAACGAACGCGAATAAGACGGGATACTTCCAGCTCCTGTGATTGCCACAAACGGCGCACTTCACGGTTACGGCCTTCCGTTAGTGTCACATTAAACCACTTGTTAAGACCCTCACCACCGCGAGGCACCAATTTCAGGAATTTTGCCGGGCCATCTTCAAGTTCTACGCCTTTTTTCAGATTGCGCAGGTGCTCGTTGGTGACATCTCCAAACACCCGAACTGAGTACTCGCGTTCTACTTCGTATTTGGGGTGCATCAGGCGATTGGCCAGTTCACCATCATTGGTGAATAACAGCAGACCTGACGTGTTGATATCCAGACGACCTATGGCAATCCAGCGATCACCTTCAATGCGCGGCAGGCGATCAAACACAGTACGACGCCCTTCAGGGTCCTTACGTGTACACAGCTCGCCTTCCGGCTTATGGTACATCAGCACACGGCAGATACGCTCTTCCTGTTGCTCTACCTTAACAATATGACCATCGACCCGGATCACTGCGTTTTCTTCTACGCGGTCACCCAGTTTAGCCACCTTGCCATCAACACTGACGCGGTTGCTTTCGATGTATTTTTCCATTTCACGACGCGAGCCAACGCCTGCGCGTGCTAAAACTTTTTGTAACTTCTCACTCATTCTGATGGTTCTCTCACAGAAGGATCATCTAACATCTGATCTAGCTTTTCGCCCTGTTGTGGCGGCAGCTCCGGGAGCATATCCAGCCCGTTAAGCGAAAAGTAGTCTAAAAATTGTCTGGTCGTTGCATACAATGCCGGTTTGCCCGGCACCTCTTTATAGCCCACCACTTTTATCCACTGACGCTCCAGCAAGCTCTTAATGATGTTAGAGCTGACGGTCACGCCACGTACTTGCTCGATTTCGCCCCGCGTAATAGGCTGTCGATAAGCTATCAGGGCCAATGTTTCAAGTGTGGCACGGGAGTACTTAGGTGCTTTTTCCTGCCACAAGTTACTGAGCCAGGGGCTTAAACTGGCACAAGCCTGAAAACGATAACCGGTGCCAACTTCAACCAGTTTGACGCCTCTGGTCTGATAGTGTTCACTCAGGGTGTCCAGTGCATCACGAAGCCGTTTATCCGATACATTGATGTCCAGTAAAACGGTCTCTTTCAGTTGTTTGCGTGATAAAGGCTTGTCAGCAACGAATATGGCAGCTTCCACCAGTTCAACCAATTGTTCATCACTGATACGACGTTTCATGCAAGTAGGATAAGGCTAGTCTAAAGCGGCGTATTATGACAGAGCCCGCGTCACTCTTGTAGCTTTAATGACAAATAAATTGCACTGGCAGGAGTAACGGCTGGTGCTACCTGTAAGCAATTAATTAACTGCTCCTTTAAAAGCTCCAGCATGGCGATAAACGTCACCACTACGCCACTACGTCCTTCAGACAGAGTAAACAGCCGGGTAAATTCTACTGGCTCCGACTGTTCCGACAAAAACTGAAGGATTGCCGCCATACGCTCACGAGTGGATAGCACCTCAGCACTGATCTGGTGATGCTCAAAGGTTTTTGCCCGGGCCATAACGTCACTGAGCGCCAGCAGCAGCTCTGCCATTTCTATATCCGGCAGGCGCGCCAGAGGCTCCTCAGACTCCTCCATCAAAGCGCGAGCAACAAAAATTTCCCGATCAACACGAGGTAACTGGTCTAAGTTTTCGGCGGCTTTTTTGAACTGTTCATATTCCTGAAGTCTTCTGACCAACTCCGCGCGAGGGTCTTCTTCGTCTTCCAGCTCTTCATGCACAGGTAATAGCAGACGAGACTTTATCTGTGCCAGCAAAGCAGCCATCACCAGATACTCTCCGGCCAGTTCAAGCTGCATACCCTGCATCATCTCCACATACCGCACATATTGTTGTGTGATACTCAGAATAGGTAATTCGAGAATATCTAATTTATGGCGTTTGATCAGATACAGTAGCAGGTCAAGCGGACCTTCAAACGTTTCCAGTATCACTTCCAGCGCGTCCGGAGGAATATAGAGATCCTCCGGCTTTTCCAGTACGGCCTCCCCGTGTAAAAATGCCAGTGGCAGCTTTTTTTGTGCTGGTTGGTCACCCATGATTATTCAAACGGGGCCGTATCGCCACACCCACGGCGCAGGATCACCAACTCGTCGTCAGACATATCAATTACCGTGGTCGCCTGCTCTACCAGATAACCACCATGAATGATCAGATCAACATGCTTCTCCAGACGCAGCCGGATGTCTTCCGGATCTGACTCTGTAAATTGCTCATCAGGCAGGATCAGCGAACAAGACATCAAAGGCTCACCCAACTCGGCCAGTAAAGCGGACGTAATAGGGTGCTCAGTCACCCGGATCCCGATGGTTTTTTTCTTCTCATTGAGCAAACGTCGCGGTACTTCCTTCGTCCCTTTAAGAATAAAAGTATACGGACCAGGAGTATTGTTTTTAATCATCCGAAACATTTGATTATCGACGCGTGCATACGTCGACAACTCAGATAAATCCCGGCACATCAGGGTAAAGTTATGGTGCTTTTCGATGCCACGAATGCGCTCGATACGCTCCTTGGCCTGTTTATTGCCCAGGCTGCAGCCGATGGCATAGCCCGAATCAGTTGGATAGACGATCACCCCGCCCTGCTGAATGATATCAACGGCCTGACGGATAAGACGACCCTGTGGATTATCGGGATGAATATGAAAAAATTGGCTCACGCTGTCACTCCTCTGTCGCGCCCCAGAACTGCCAAACCCCTTGGCAATCTTTTGGTAAGTATAGGTTTTTTCCAAGATCCAACCAGTTTGTTGGATAATGAAAGTCAGATCCCTGGCTGGCCAGTAAGTTGTATTCCCGACTCAACTGACCCAAAAACTGCCGCTCGGAAGGTGCTTGTTGAGGCTGTGCCACCTCCATTGCTTTTCCGCCGGCTCCACTGAATTCGTCCAGTAGCTTTCTGAGCCACTTATTCGACATTTGATAGCGTCCGGGATGCGCCAGTACGCTTACACCGCCGGCACTGTGTATCGCCTCAATGGCTTGTGCCATGCTGCACCAGCTGCTGGGGACATAACCAATTTTGTTACGTCCCAGATACTTCTTAAAAACGCCCTGAATGTTTTTGGCGACGCCTCTGTCCACCAGCGCTTTGGCAAAATGAGCGCGGGTAATTTCGGCGTTTTCGGCCAGCAATTGTGCTTCTTCGTATATGCCTTCATAGCCACGCTTAGCAAGCCGCGCACCAATTTCTTTGGCACGCTCCCGGCGCTTTTGCTGCTGACTGGCAAGCAGTGCGTTTAACGCATCAGCGTTTTCATCAATATTCAGACCAACGATGTGGATTTCGAAACTCTCCCATTTGGTTGAGATTTCTACGCCTGAAACCAAAGATAACGGCAGCTGTTTATCTGCAATATAGGCACGCGCTGGGGCAAGACCAGCCACCGTGTCGTGATCCGTAATGGCCAGTACGTCCACACCTCTTTCGGTTGCCCGTTCAAGTAAAGCGCTCACTGCCAAACGACCATCCGAAAAAGTACTGTGACTGTGTAAGTCGTATTTTATCAAACTCTCATAACCTCATAAAAATTTGCAGGTTTTAGTATATCATGTTCTTCACTGTCAGGTGTGTTTATCTCATGACACCAAACGGCGAGATAGCAGCTTATTAGTCAGTCAAAATAACCATTTTTAGGTACACAGTGGATTTTTTCGACTTTGCCCTTGACACTTTGTCCCTTAGTACGGTTTACTGTTGGCACTGAATTGACATAACGATGACTTAACAAATGAAAACACAAACAACTTTAAACATTTGGTGGTGGCACTCGTAATTAGCGGGTGAATCGTTGTGCATACAAGATTTTATAGACCCGCGCTAAACCCGCGGGTTTTTTTATAGGTTTTTTTCGATTAATTAAGAGTTTTAAAATGAGCAACAACACAGTAAACCTCACAGTATCTATGTCTTGGTGGTGGTGCCTGAATTAGCGGGACGGCATTGTTGTATCTAATAAACAGACCCCCGCAAGCAACCCGCTTACGGGGGTTTTTTTTAGCTTATTTTATAAAAATTACGAGGAATGAGGTGTGATTTTTAGTCATATAACGACACAACCCGGAGAAGTAACCAGCATTCGGTTACGGCGAGACTATATCGCCAGTCCCCTGTCACTGTACGCAGCTTTGGACAAACCCAATTCGCTGTTACTAGAGTCTGCCGAAATAGACTCCAAGGATAATGTGAAAAGCATTATTCTGGTCGACACGGCACTGCGCTTTGAGTGCCAGGGTAAAAGCGTGATAGTCCGTGCTCTGTCAAATAATGGTGAACAACTACTGCCCTACCTGGCACAGGAAGTCGAAAACTGTGATGTAGAACTTGGTAACTCAGTGCTAACTATTACTTACCAGGATACACCGGCAGACCTGGATGAATACGCGAAACTCAAGGCTGATAACGCATTTAGTGCGCTCAGAACCTGTATAAACCAAATAAAGTGCAACTCAGAAACACCGTTTTCGCTGTTTCTGGGTGGTGTATTTGCCTACGATATGGTAGCCAACTTCGAGCAACTTCCCGACGTTGCCGATGGCGCCAACAGCTGTCCAGACTACGTATTCTACCTTGCTGAAACCTTGTTGATCATAGATCATCAGGCGCAAACCACAGAGCTTATCGGCAATGTGTTTAATGGGCCTGATGTTCACGCCAACTGTTTTGAAGTTGGCCGTAAGCTGGAAGTACTTAACCGTCAGTGCGATGATCTACAAGCCTTTGCGCCTGAGCCAGTCAAAGGCTGCTGCGACGTCAATGTTGATATCAGCGATGAAGCGTATAAAGAACAGGTTATCAAACTGAAGCAACATATCGTGGATGGCGACATCTTTCAGGTTGTTCCCTCCAGAACATTTACTTTGCCCTGTGCAAATCCTTTGTCGGCCTATATGGCGCTCAAGCAACAAAACCCAAGCCCGTATATGTTCTACATGCGTGACGAGGATTTTGTATTATTCGGTGCTTCCCCCGAGTCTGCACTGAAATACTGCGAAAAAAGCAATCAGGTTGAAGTTTACCCTATCGCTGGCACGCGCCCACGCGGAAAATTTGCCGATGGCAGCATTAACCCGGATCTGGATAGTCGCATCGAACTGGAACTCAGAGACGACCAGAAGGAGCGAGCTGAACACCTGATGTTAGTAGATCTGGCTCGTAATGATGTGGCGCGGATCAGCATACCAGGCACCCGCCACGCCAAAGAACTACTTAAAGTTGACCGCTATTCTCAGGTGATGCACCTGGTCTCTCGTGTAGTCGGCCAGCTTAAGCCGGATCTGGATGCGTTGCACGCCTACCAGGCCAGTATGAACATGGGCACTTTGGTTGGCGCACCAAAAGTCAAAGCGGCTGAGCTGGTCAGACATACAGAGCAGCAACGACGCGGCAGCTATGGCGGTGCGGTTGGCTACCTGACAGGCGATGGCGCAATGGATTCATGCATTGTGATCCGTTCAGCCTTTGTAAAAAACGGCCAGGCTCTGGTACAGGCCGGAGCTGGTGTCGTCTATGACTCAACCCCACAAGCCGAAGCCGACGAGACCCGCGCCAAAGCCAGCGCCGTGATCAAAGCAATTCAGTCGACTTATGTAGGAGAGCAGGCATGATCCCTAAGATATATTTTCTTGATAACTTTGACTCCTTCTCTTACAACCTGGTGGATGAACTGTCGCTCCTTGGCGCTGAACTGGTGGTGTATCGTAATCACCTGGACGCTGAAACTATTTTTGCAAAGATGGAACAAGAAACCGACCCGGTGATCCTGGTATTGTCTCCGGGTCCGGGAGCGCCAAAAGATGCAGGCTGTTTGCTTGAGCTGATAGCCCTGTGCAAAGGCAAATATCCCATGCTGGGGATCTGCCTGGGCCAGCAGGCACTAACGCAAAGCTATGGCGGCACAATCGGCCATGCCGGAGAAACAGTGCACGGCAAGTCGTCTCATATTTCCGTGACGCCACACCCTGTTTTTGACGGACTGGGAAAATCGTTTCCGGTAGCGCGCTACCACTCACTGATGGCGACTCAGGTACCCGATTGCCTTGAGGTCATCGCCCAGTATGAAGAAATCCCCATGGCGATTTTCCACCCGAATGATAAGGTGATCGGGTATCAGTTTCACCCTGAATCAATTTTAACCCCATGCGGCGCCCAGCTATTAAAGCAAAGCATCGCCTACCTCACTTCCCAGGAGTAGACATGGAAAGTTTAAATTTATTACTAGAACAAAAATCGCTGGATTTTGCCGCCGCCACTGAGCTCTTTGGCGCCGTTATGCAAGGGCAACTTGATGAAGTACAACTCACTGCAGCCCTGGTCGCACTGAAAATCAAAGGCGAAACAGCCGAAGAAATAGCCGGGGCGGCAAAAGCGATGCGCGACCATGCCATCGCATTTGATATACAAGGCCTGCTGTGCGCAGACAGCTGTGGCACAGGAGGCGATGGCACCAACACCATTAATGTCAGCACCACAGCGGCTATCGTGGCTGCGACCTGTGGCATACCTATGGTTAAACATGGCAACCGCAGTGTGTCCAGTAAGTCTGGATCTGCGGATCTGTTAAAAACGCTCGGAATTAATCTGGATATGGACCCACAGGCGGGCGCGCGATGTTTGCAACAAACCAATTTTACCTTTTTGTTTGCGCCGCACTATCACACAGGTGTTAAACACGCGATGCCGGTACGCACTAAATTAAAAACCCGTACTCTGTTCAATATTCTCGGGCCGCTGGCAAACCCCGCCAGGCCTCAGGTACAGCTACTGGGTGTGTATGATCCCAATCTGTGTCGCCCCATGGCAGAAACGCTGAATAAGCTGGGCACACAGCGGGCGATGGTAGTGCATGGTTCAGGATGTGACGAAATTGCTTTACACGGCGAAACACTGGTGACTGAACTAAACCAGGGCGTGCTGACAGAATATACTCTCACTCCCGAAGACTTTGGACTAAAACAGTACCCGCTCGATGCCATTGCCGGCGACACACCCGAGTTTAATGCCCAGGCGACGCGCGATATCCTGAGTGGAAACGGCAAAGAGGCACACAATGCGGCCATCATTGCCAATGTGGCCGCACTGATGGTAATGACAAATAAAGCATCGGATCTTAAATCAGCCAGCGCCCAGGTTGCACAAGTACTAGCATCGGGACGCTGCGTAGAAAAACTCGCTGATATTGTGGAGGTCAGTCATGGCTAATGTGTTGGAAAAAATTGTTGCAGACAAAGAAGTCGAAGTCGCGGCAAGAAAGCAGACTCGCCCTCTGGCTAGCTTTATTGAGCAGATAACGCCAAGTGATCGTGATTTTTACGGCGCACTCAGCCAGCCCGGCACCCAATTTATCCTGGAGTGTAAAAAAGCCTCACCGTCGAAAGGTTTGATCCGTCAGCATTTCGACCTGGACGAAATCACCAGCGTCTATGGCCGTTACGCTTCTTGTATCAGCGTACTGACCGACGAAAAGTATTTTCAAGGTAGTTTTGACTATCTTAGCTATGTACGCACTCAGGTTTCTCAGCCACTCATTTGCAAAGACTTTTTTATTGATGAGTATCAGGTTTATCTCGCCCGTTTAAGCGGTGGTGACGCCATCTTACTCATGCTATCCGTGCTTGACGATGCGCGTTACCGGGCACTGGCAGAGTTGGCTCACAACCTGAACATGGCCGTGCTGACTGAAGTGAGCAACGAAGAAGAAGTACATCGGGCACTGGCACTGGACGCTCAGCTGATTGGCATCAACAATCGTAACCTCAGAGACTTGAGTACCGACCTGGCTACCAGCGAGCGTTTACGCAAGTTGATCCCTGACGATAAAACCGTGATCTCCGAGTCTGGTATTTACACGCACACCGATGTAAAGCGCCTGGCCCCTATCTGCAACGGCTTCCTGGTTGGCAGCTCGCTGATGGCGGAGCAGGACCTGGAAACTGCCTGCCGCAAGCTGATCCTCGGAGAAAACAAAGTCTGTGGCCTGACCCGCAGTCAGGATGCCATTGCTGCCTACGAGGCTGGCGCCGTGTATGGTGGGTTAATTTTTTACCCCAAGTCACCGCGCTATGTGGACATTGACTGCGCCAAAGCCGTCGTAGACAGCGCACCGCTGAATTATGTGGGTGTCTTTGTTGACGCGCCGCTTGATCATGTCGTTGAACATGTCCGTATTCTTACACTCAGTGCTGTACAGCTGCATGGCACTGAGTCACAAACTTATATCGAACAATTACGTCAACAGCTGCCCGTTAACTGCCAGATCTGGAAAGCACAAGGGATCACGGACTGCCTGCCAGAACCTTTACAAGGCGTTGACAAACACCTGTACGACACCAAAATCAAAGGCCAGACAGGTGGTACAGGTCAAACGTTTGACTGGCAATTGCTGAGCAATACGTCCGGCGATTTCATGCTGGCGGGCGGCCTGAACGCAGATAACTTAACACACGCAACCTTCCTGGGCGCAGCCGGATTCGACCTGAATTCTGGCGTGGAGAGCAGCCCTGGCAAAAAGTGCGCAGATAAACTGAACAAAGCTTTTAACACAATTCGTAAATACTGAGGTGGAAATGATTAATACAGGTTATTACGGCGATTTTGGAGGCATGTTTGTCCCAGAATTGCTGGTTCCTGCGCTCAAACAGCTTGAGCAGGAGTTTAACAAGGCACAAAACGATCCGGCTTTTCAGCAGGAGTTCTATCAGCTATTGAATGAATTTGCAGGTCGCCCGACCCCACTCACGTTGACCAGAAACCTGGTTAAAAACCCGAAAGTGAAACTTTATCTCAAGCGTGAAGATCTATTGCATGGTGGCGCCCACAAAACAAACCAGGTGCTTGGTCAGGCGCTACTTACCAAACGTATGGGTAAGTCGGAAGTCATCGCAGAAACGGGCGCCGGACAACATGGGGTTGCAACAGCACTGGCCTGTGCGCTGCTGGGTCTGAAATGTCGCGTTTACATGGGCGCAAAAGACGTTGAACGTCAGCAACCGAACGTATTCCGTATGCGTCTGATGGGTGCCGAAGTCATTCCGGTTACTGCGGGGTCTGGTACGCTTAAAGATGCTGTAAATGAAGCAATGCGCGACTGGTCTGCCAATTATAAAACGGCCCACTACCTGCTCGGTACGGCAGCAGGTCCCCACCCTTTCCCAACGCTGGTGCGTGAGTTCCAGAAAATGATTGGTGAAGAAGCCAAACAACAGGTCCTCGAGGCTGAAGGTCAATTGCCAGATGTGGTAATGGCCTGTGTCGGCGGCGGCTCAAATGCCATTGGCATGTTCGCCGACTTTATTGACGAGACAAGTGTTAAATTGATTGGTATCGAACCCGCCGGGAAAGGTCTGGATACCGAAGAGCATGGTGCTGCACTGTGTAAAGGCACTAAAGGCATTTTGCATGGCGCTTACACTTACATTATGCAAAATCCGGATGGTCAGATTGAAGAGTCTTACTCTGTATCGGCAGGTCTGGACTACCCTGCAGTCGGCCCTCAACATGCCTACCTGCATGAAACCGGCCGTGCACAGTATGTTGCCGTTACCGATGATGAAGCGCTGGCGGCGTTCCAGTCACTGGCCAAACACGAAGGGATCATTCCGGCGCTGGAGTCGAGCCATGCTCTGGCTTATGCCCTGAAATATGCAGAAGCACAGGAGCAGGATACTGTGATTGTTGTAAATCTAAGCGGCCGCGGCGACAAAGACCTGGCCCATGTCCATCAGGTATTAGAAGCGCGAGGTGAGCTATGAGCCGTTACAATGACATGTTTGTGCAGCTAAAAGACAAGCAGCAAGGTGCCTTTGTGCCGTTTGTGACCATCGGCGACCCCGACAAGGAAACTAGCCTGGCGATCATTAAAAGCCTGATTGAAGGCGGCGCTGACGCTTTGGAATTAGGGATCCCATTTTCAGACCCCATTGCCGATGGTCCTGTGATCCAGGCCGCAAATATTCGTGCGCTGGAGCAAAGTATCAACACAGAGGACTGTTTTGAGGTGATCAGTGCCATCAGAGCGCAATATCCCCATATTCCTATCGGGTTGTTATTGTACTCTAATTTGATTTTCGCACGAGGTCTGGAGAGTTTTTACCAGCAAGCCAAAGCCGCGGGTGTTGACTCAGTGTTAGTTGCCGATGTGCCACTGCATGAATCCAAACTGTTCCGCAGAGCAGCAGTAGATGCCGGTATTGAGCCGATTTTCATTGCAACGCCTAATGCCAGTGACGATACACTGCGTGAATGTGCCAGTTATGGCAGAGGCTATACTTACCTGCTTTCTCGCGCCGGAGTTACAGGCACAGAGAGTCAGGTACAGATGCCCACGGGAGAGATCATTACCAAACTCACCGAATACCATGCTGCGCCGGCCTTACTTGGTTTTGGGATCTCAACCCCAGAGCATGTGAAAGCCGCATTAGACTCTGGTGCCGCAGGTGCCATCTCTGGTTCTGCCGTAGTCAAAATCATTGAACAGCACCTGGATGACAAACCTGCTATGTATCAGGCGCTATGTGCGTTTGTGCGCAACATGAAAGCCGCGACCCAGCGTTAACACGTTATTTGTCAGCCAGTGCATCCTTGAATGCTTTGGCTGGCTTAAACAGCACTTTGTTTTGCCCTTCAATCATGATCTCTTCGCCGGTTCTCGGGTTTCTGCCCGGTTTAGCCGGATGATAACTTAAAGTAAATGTTCCCATTCCATTGAGCTGGACCTGATCCCCTTCGGACAGACGTTTGGTGATAAGCTTCAACAGACTCCCCAGTGCCGCCTGAGTGTCTTTTTTGGTCAATTCGCTATGTGCCGCCATGGCAGCAACCAGTTCACTTTTATTCATCATGCAATCCGTCTTTATACAACAAAGCGAGGCAGGCTAAGGACTTCTGTCACAAATGTCAATCTTGAGCGGATTAAACAAAGTTTTCCTTGCCCTGCCATACCCGAGTTGAGCTGCCTTGACTATAGTTAGGCTAACGCTTTCAGACTTACCCAGAGGTCACATTGAACGCAAACCAATATCGCTGGTGCGAACTATTCTTGGTGTTTTTTCTGTTACCCGTTATTGCCTATGCATTTCGCCATCAACTCGCCAATTGGTTATTTCCGGCACTTATTATACTCACAGCTGTGTGTACATATTTGTTGCTGACCGATCCTCATTTCAAACGTTTTCGCCTTACCAGCCTCGGAACCTTTTCGACGGTTAAACGGCGATTGTTTTCAACATTTTTTATCGGGGCTTTGTTTTCGGCTATGTTCTATGGTCTGGTCAATCAGGAGAGCTGGTTTGATATGCCACTCAATTCCACCGATGACTGGTTGATACTTTTGATAGCCTATCCAATATTATCGGTGCTCCCCCAGGAGCTCGTGTTTAGAAGTTACTTTTTCCACCGCTATAAGCGCATTTTGCCTCAGAAAACTGCTCGGGTTGTACTCAGTGCCGCTGTCTTCGCCCTGGCTCACTGTGTCTATGATAATTGGGTTGCGATAGCACTGTCTTTTGCAGGTGGGTTGCTGTTTGCCTATACCTATGCACACAGTCGCTCTCTAGCGGTATGCGTGCTTGAGCATAGCCTCTGGGGCCTGTGGGTGTTTACACTGGGATTAGGTCATTATCTGGATTCAGGAGTCACTTTTTAGGGAGTTCGGGCGCCATTTTTTGCTGACGCCCTAGAGTGGTTGTCGTGCCGGTAATTAAAAACCAAACAGACTGAAAGAGAGAAACTTAGTGGTTACTGTATTGACAAAAATCAGCAACAGGATAACCGGAATAAAGGTGGATAGAGAAAAGTTCACGTACTTTTCCATTAAACTGCCTTTATAATTGGGAGAGCCCTGTGCCAACTCTTCAGACAGGTTGTGTTTTTTCCAGCGATACATAACGAATAAACAAACCAGCAGACCATTAAATGGCAAAATGGTCTCGTAGAATACATCAGAAACCAACGCAAACATGCTCTTGCTGGCACCACCATAATTAATAAAATCAGTCAGCCAGCCAACCATACCAAAAGACATGGCGCATAACACGGTTAAGCCACCCGTAGTCAACGCCAACAGACCCAGTGCTTTCTTACGACTAATGTCTCTCTCTTCCATCAGCGTCGCGGTTGGTACTTCAATAATGGACACTAACGAAGTGATTGCAGCAAAGAACACTAACAAGAAAAACACCGAAGCCACGACAGACGCACCGAAGTAACCGATGTCAGATTGCAGTGCCAGCAATAACTTTGGCAAATAAACAAATATCATTGATACAGATGAATCGCTTAATTGCTCGGGATCCGTATTTGGATTGAAACTAAAGATTGCAGGCAGAACCATCAGACCAGCAATAAATGCAACAAAAGAGTCGGTAATCGCAACCATTTTAGAACTGGCAATAATGTCATCTGTTTTGGAGATATATGATGCATAAGTGATTAGGATACCCATGCCCAAAGACAATGAAAAGAATGACTGAGATAAGGCACCATTGAGTACGCTGGCATTCATTTTGGAAAAATCAGGCACCAAGTAGTAACGCACCCCGACCATGGCATTATCCAGTGTCAGTACATAAACGACCAATCCTATCAGTAGAACGAACAGTGCCGGCATCATAAACCTGGCCGCTTTTTCAATCCCTTCTTTTACACCCCCCATCAGTATTAAGTTAACAATAATGCCAACAAATACCATGTAGATGAACATAGAGTACTGGTTCACAAACGCATCAAAGTGGCCCGGATTTGCTAACAGGTCGAGGTTACCTGTTACTGTTTGTACCAAATAACCGAAAATCCAGACGGTGATCACCATATAAAATACCGCAATCATAAACGGCGTTAGCACAGCGATTGCACCCGCAAGGGACCATTTTTTATCACCTTGCGTCAGCGATTTGTAAGAGCCATAAGGGTCTTTTTGTGCTTTTCGACCCATCGCCATTTCTGCCATCATGACTGGCAAACAGATAAAGATAACAAACAGGGCGTAAGTCAGCAAAAAAGCACCGCCCCCATTTTTTGTTGCGGACACGGGAAACCCAACCAGGTTACCAATCCCTACTGCGGAACCCGCTGCGGCAAGGATAAATCCTAGCCGCGAGCTGAAGTGCTCACGATTTGCGCTCACAAGAAAAACCTTATTATTATTTTATAAGAATAGTCGAAGGACTCTACCAGCCATCCACAAGGAATTTCAAGTATAAACGTCTAATCCGTCGCGCAGAAGCGTAAACCAAATGGCCTTATCCATGCCAGACAGCTTATTGGTTAATGCTTCACAAGAGTGTATAGCATTTACACCAAGGGGAGATTCAGTCTATGATAGCCCCAAATTACAAAATAATCCCCAGCACCTTATGCTATACATGATCTATTCAACTGACGTTGAAAACTCTTTACAGAAGCGTCTGGCTGCACGCCCTGCGCATTTGGCAAGACTGGACGAGCTTGCACAGCAACAACGTTTGTTTGCCGCAGGACCGTTGCCCGCCATTGACAGCCCGGATCCAGGTGAAGCCGGATTCACAGGTTCGCTGGTCATCGCTGAATTTGACTCCCTTGCACAGGCCCAAGCCTGGGCTGCGGAAGACCCCTACATCGCAGCTGGTGTCTATGCTAACAGCGTGGTTAAACCATACAAGAAAGTACTGCCTTAACAAGTTCAGCATGGGTTAAGTCGATCAGTCTTAGCCTGTGCTACAAGATGTTAAGCAACCCTAACCGTGGAGCTTATTAAATGCAGTTGCCAAGATGTTTTGCTACAGCGCTGATCTGTTGTTTACTGGGGTTACACTCTGCGCAGGCCACCGAGAAGCAAGACACAATAAGCAAAAAACAAGCAGTTAAACTTGCAACCGACCAGTATGCGGGTAAAACCCTCAAAATCTCCAAGCAGGGAGACTATTACATTGTGCGCATTTTACGCGACGATGGTCGGATCATAGATTTAAAAGTTCACCAGGTTACGGGCGAAGTGAAGAAGGACTAAACAATGCGAATTCTTGTAATAGAAGATGATATACAACTGGCTGAGAACCTGCGTACCGCGCTGGAGAAAGAAAAATATAGTGTGGACCTGTGCCACGATGGAGAAAACGGTCTTTTTCACTTAACTGAATACCCGCTTGATCTGGCAGTGGTCGATCTGGGCTTACCTAAGCTCGATGGCATTGAACTCATCAGACAAGCACGAGCAAAAGATATTAAATTACCCATTTTAATTTTGACCGCTCGGGATCGCTGGCAGGAAAAAGTCGAAGGGCTGGATGCCGGTGCCGATGACTATCTTACTAAGCCGTTCCACACAGAGGAGTTGATCGCTCGGTGTAATGCCTTGATCCGCAGAAGTGCCGGACAAGCGAATCCTGAGATTTGTATTGGCCCGGTTAAAATCCACACTCGCTCTCAGCAAGTTTGGGTAGAAGATCGGGAGCTGACACTAACAGCTTATGAGTACAAGGTGCTTGAATATCTGATGGTCAACCCGCACAAGGTTATCTCAAAATCGGAGCTGACAGAGCATATTTACGATCAGGATTTTGATCTGGACTCGAATGTAATTGAAGTCTTCGTGCTCAGGTTAAGGAAGAAGCTGGACCCGGACGGCACACTGAATCCCGTAGAAACACTCAGAGGTCGAGGTTATAGGTTTAAAAACCAGTGGTAAATCGCGCTCAGATCTCTCTAAAAATAAGGCAAGGATTTATCCTTGTCTTTGTTTTAATTGTCGCCCTCCCCGCGTTGTTTTTCTCGATTGGCCGTGCCTACTATGCCACTTTAGTAGACGCCACAGAAAAAACGCTGGAAGCCCACCTCTACTCACTGATTTCCGAAGTCGACTTTGTGACAATGGAAATGCCAAACAGCATTTTAGCACCTGAACTGAACCGCCTTAATTCAGATACTTACGCACTTATTTATCAGCAAAATGCGCTGGTATGGCACTCAGAATCAGCAATGAATCTAACCGTAACGCCAGACATCTCGCAAAGTAAAGCCGGGGCGGCGGAGTTCGAGCGAGTTGAATACAATCAGGAACTTTATTGGCAGCTGAGTATGACCGTCATTCTTGGCAATGCCAGCCATTCACAACAAGCTAAGTTTATACTTTTAAAGAAAAATTCGGCTCTGGTTGCGCAAATGGCACAGTTTCGTAACACCCTGGTGAACTGGATGCTGGTTATGGGCGTGATGATCGCGGCACTGATGGCATTTGGTTTTATCTGGAGTGCTCGCCCACTGCAAAGGCTGGACAAGGAAATAAAGGCGGTTGAAGCCGGTGAAATAGATAAGATCAGTGGCCTCTATCCGGTTGAATTGAATACCATTAAAGCGGATCTCAATTTACTGCTGGACTCGCAAAGACGCCAGAAAGAACGTTACCGTGCCTCACTGAGCGATCTGGCGCACGCGCTTAAGACCCCGTTGGCAGTGCTAAAATCGAGCCCAATGGCAAAGAACGATGAGGCTCAGGAACAGCTTGACCGTATCAATGCTATGATTGAGCACCAGTTAAAGCGGGCGGCATCCGGCGCCTCTGATGCCTGGAAAAAGCAAACTCGCGTACAGCCTGTGGTTAGTTCTATTCTAAATGCTATGACCAAGGTCTATCACGATAAGCATATTAACTTTAGCTCTGAGTGCCCGCAAGAGGCGGCTTTTTTGGGAGATAAGACCGATCTGATGGAAATTTTGGGCAATTTGATCGACAATGCCTGTAAAGCCTGTAATTCTCAGGTCGATATAGAAGTGAAATATAATCAAAGCAAAGGTGTACGTTTTATCATTAGTGATGATGGTCCCGGGGTACCCGAACAAAACAGAGAGACCTTGCTACAACGAGGGACACGACTCGACACCTACGAAAGTGGTCATGGTGTAGGGATGGCCATTGTGTCTGACCTCGTCTCTTCCTACCATGGAAGCATAGACATTGATTACAGCCAGCTGGGCGGCGCTCAGTTTACAATAGAATTTAGTTATGAACAGAACCAATAAAACACTGTGCTTTTTTACCCTGTTAACGCTCAGCGTGTCTGCACACGCCGCCAGGCTAACCCTGCAGCAGTGCGACCACCTCAATTCAGATCACCCTGAAAAAGCCAAACGTTACTTAATGTGCCTGGATGGTAATATTGAGTTGCTTGAGCGCGAGAGGAAAACCTGGATAACCAAGTTGGTGATGGACACCGAAAACCTGCAAAAAGAAACCGGCAACTCCCAGTTGCTGCCCATTATTCAACGTAGCTTTATCAATCAGGAACGGTATATGGAAGATGCCTGCCGCTGGCGCTATCTAAAACAGATGCCCAACGCAACCATGGCAGCAAAAGTCTATAAACGCTGTAAAATCGAGTTTATTAAGCAACATACACATGAGTTACAAGCAGATTTTCTGCTCCAGTAACCCTGGTAATTCTGTCTAAAACTCATAGCATACACCAGCCTGTATCGGATAGTGATAATCAACACACCCTTGCTTCAAGATTGGTTTTAAGTTGATTGAGCTGCCAGATAGCCTTCGCTATCTGGCATTATGTTGCTCTTCACCACCCAACATAGTCGCCAGCCAACGTCCGTCCTCGCTGTTCTCTAGCGCTATCTTAACAACCATAGTAAGTGGTACAGACAGTAGCATGCCTACCGTGCCGAGCAACCACCCCCAGAAAATCAAGGACAGGAACACGACTAAAGTACTGAGGCCCAAGCCTCTGCCCATGAAACGAGGCTCAATAATATTGCCCATAATGGTGTTAATACTGATATACCCCGCTGCAACTATGGCGCTGACCATAGGGTTGTGAGTGACAAGCGCTAGCAACACCGGAGGAACAGCGGCGATGATAGAACCGATATTGGGGATATAATTTAGTAAAAATGCAAAGACGCCCCACAAGATAAAGTAATCAATATCAAGTACCCACAGAAAGCCCGCGGCCAACACGCCCGTTGCCAGTGATACCAAGGTCTTAATTGCCAGGTAACTGTTGATGGAATCCAGGAAGCGGTCAATCTGTTTCATTTTCATATCCGGATCATCCAGCGCCAGGTGCACTTTAGTGCTGATCATTGGTGCTTCAAAGAGCATAAATACCACAGTCAGGAGGATCAGGAAAATATTGGCCATGACGCCGCCAAAACCAGTGAGCATATTGGTTGCAACATCAATCATTTTGCCCGGATCAAAAAGTGCGATCAGTTGTTGTTTGTCTACCAAGATATTGTACTGCGCCGCCATATCGACAAACCAGATAAATTTGCTTCTCAGCGCTTCACGATATTGGGGTAGCTGGCTGGAAAAATCATTGAGCGACTGGCCAACCAGACCTGTCAGACTCATGCCCATCAGCATGACCAGCATAATAATCAGGACAATTGCCAGCCCCTTAGGGATCCGGTAATTTGCGAAAAACTTCAAAAGTGGATTGCAAATAATGGCAATAAAGGCCGCCAAAACAAAAGGGACAACAATTTCGTTGGCCAGTTTTATTCCGGCTAAAACAATGAACAATGATGCGATAACGACTAAGCTTTTAGTGATCCCAGACAATGAAGACACGACTTTTCCTTACATTAACTGTGCGAAACCGGTGATTATTCCCGGTATATGACCCGGGCATTGGGCAATTCCTAACAAAAAATGGCCGTCCGGGTGCTTCATTGTAACGGAATTTAGCATCAAAGCACGCACAACTATTAAATTGATCGTCAATACACTGCACTGAGTATAAGAGACTAAATTATTAAAAATGGGTTATACATGAATGTATTAATTACCGGCGCCACCGGACTGATAGGCTCAGAACTTTGCAAGTTCCTAGTCAACAAACACAAAATAATCGTCTTAACACGTAATGTGTCTGGAGCCAGACGCAAGCTGGACAGCAAGATTGAACCCATAGATAGCCTGGATCAGGTTAATTTCAATGAGCTGGATGTCGTGATTAACCTGGCAGGAGAACCCATTGCAGACAAACGCTGGACGGACAAACAAAAAGCACGCATTGTGAACAGTCGAGTTTTATTGACGCGTGAACTAAGCGCGCGGATCCGAGACTGCCAAACCCCACCACATACCTTTATATCAGGTAGCGCCATTGGTTATTACGGCAGGCAAAGTGCAACCGTCAAAGTGGGGGAAGATTTCGACGAGCCCTACCAGGAGTTTAGTCACCGGCTGTGTAAAGAATGGGAAGAACAGGCTAATCATGCTCAGAGCGAAAAAACGCGAGTCTGTATTGTCAGAACGGGCATAGTATTGTCGAAACATGGTGGCGCCCTGAAAAAAATGTTGCCCGCATTTAAATTTGGGATGGGCGGTCCGATGGCCAGCGGAACACAGATGATGTCCTGGATCCACATCGACGATATGGTGCAATTACTCTTATTCTTACTCAAGCATCAGGAGTTGTCCGGTGTATTTAACGCCACAGCCCCGGCTCCCGTGTCGAACAAAGAATTTGCTGAGCGCCTGGCGCTGACACTCAGGCGACCGGCCATGTTTACTATGCCTGAATTCGTGCTTAAAGCTATGTTTGGTGAGATGTCAGAGCTACTTATTTATGGCCAGCGTGTGTTGCCAAGACGCGCGCTCAGGGCCAACTACCGTTTTCGTTATCCAAACCTTGAAGAAGCATTACAGCAACTTTTACATTAATATACATTTCACTCAACTCCTATTCAATTTGAGGAGTAAATAGGTATAACTTTGCTTATTACAGACAATAAAAAAGCGCCTTACGGCGCTTTTTACATATAAGCCTTGCTTATGCAGTCAAAACTTTAATGAGTCTTTCCTGTTCAACATTTTGAGTATCATTCACGACCTGTGACAGGTAGCAAGTGAGGTAATACTCCAGTGACTGGGCGCCGCCCTGTAACTTGGCTTCCAGCAACGCTACCTGCTCTGCCATTCTAGCTTGTTGAAAGCTTGCAGGAGAATCATTGTTCGTCATCACTTCAAGTCGCAGCAATAATTGCTCAGCAGTTAGCCCTGAATCATTCCCACTCAGCCAGTTGCCTGGTGGTGTATCTCCGACACGAACGGCCTCAACCAGCTCATTAAACTTTTCACGACTCTGCGCCGAGTATAGCTCATTCAACTTTGCTTCTATCTGTTCTAACAACTGCTGTTTGGTTTTTCTCAGCGATGCAAGCACCTCTGTGCTAATCACTGCCTCTTTGACCGACAGCAGCTCTGACTGGGTTTTAGCATCGATCATTTGGCTGTCCAATTCAGCCAGCAACTGACGTTGCTGTGCTTCCTGCGCCTGAGCCTGTTCACGTTCCGCGTTTTTCTGCTCCTGACGTTTGCTAAATACCGCATCGTTGTGCTTTCTGAATTCCTGCCACAATGTGTGTTCCTGCTTAGTGCCGGCAAAGCCAATTTCTTGCCAGCGTTTTTGCAGGGTTTTCAACGTATCGCAGGCTTGACCGACATCTTCCAGCTCCAGTTGCTCCTGCGCTTCCGCCACCAACTTTTGCTTCAACTGTGCATTAGCCTGATGACGGGCTTTCAATTGCTCATTAACCTGAGTATAAGCGTCACGATAACGTTTATTGAGTGCCTGATAAGTTGCCGCATCCAGGCTACCTGCACCGCGCCATTGTTTGTTGACCCGATTAAACACACTTTCAACCTGACGCCAGTCTGCTTCAGGCTGTTGCGTCAATGGGATGAGTGCGGCCATCTGTCCGACGAGTTCTTCGCGCTGTTCAATTACCTTTTTACGTTGTTCATCTTGCTCAGCAAAATACGCACGACAAGGGGCGAATAAGACCTCAATTTTCTCATCAAACTGAGCTGCCTGCGCTTTCTCCTCGTCGCTTTCAACGCGTCCGAGTTCATTCCAGCGCACTCGCAGCAATTTAACCTGTGCTGCACGGGCTTTAGGATCGACTTCCTGCTCCGTCAGCATCTCATCAAGCTGCTGCAATAACTCAGTACGCTTAGGTTGTGACGCATATTTTTGCCAGTCTTTTAGCTCCTGCAGGGCTTCGCTCAAAGTTGTGAACTGTTTTGCAAGTTGCTGTTTAAAGCCTTCACTCAACTGCTCATAGCTTTCCATAAAGCCATTAAACACGCCAAACGCAACATTAAAACGACCCTGGTCAAGCAATCTTTGTACATCACGCGCTTTTTTGCGCGCTTCTTTGAGATGTTTATCCTGCACATCAACCAGGGGTTTCATAGTCTGATTGAACTGGGTGCTGATTTCCTTGAGTTGTTCTGAGGCATGCTTCTTCAAAGCCGCAGGTAATTGGCGAAGTTGTGTTTGAGCATGCTGATAAGCCTGCTTCTGAGTTGCCAACACAGTATCAAGCTGTGCCAGCTCTTCGCTTGGCGCAACCTCTTTAAGTGCACTCAATGCCTTATCGAATTGTTCCTTTGCGCTTACAAGCTCAGGTAAGCTTTCCAGCTGTTTGGCACTGTCACGCACCTTATCAAGTAACGCCTTTAGTTCAGGCTCAACATGGTAGTCAGACGCTTCGATATCACTTTTAAGCTGGGTCAGCTGTGTATGCAGCTTATCCTGAGCGGTCAGGTCCAGAGCTGTCACTGCATCAGACAGTGCCTGCTCTAACGCCTCATACCCAGTTTCAAACGCATTTATTGCGCTCGCTTTCGCTTCAGCCTGCTCAGCTTGCTGCTGTGCCTGTTCAAACGCAAGCTGCAATACCTCACGGTGCTTGCTCAGCTTTGCCAAGATAGATTCAAACTTTTCCTGGTTAGCCTGCCGTGCTTCTTCGCTCAGCCACTGTACTTCAAGCGCCTGCCATTGTGTCGTCAATGTATCAGACTGGCTGGCAACCACTTCATAATCCTGTTTGTCACGCAGCGCATTCAGCTTGGCCAGAACCAACTTGGCCTCCTGAGTCACCTGTGCTGGCATAATCTGGCTCAAACGTTGCTGCTCCAGCGTATGCTCAAGCGCAGTACGCGCCTCCCCTGAGGCTGCCTTAAGTACAGCCTTTTCAAGTTGGTACTGAGCGATCAAGGGCAGTAACTGTACCTGTAATGGCTCACCACCTTCTTTAAATGCTTTTTCAATCAACTTTGCATTGGCGAGGCGCTTGAGTAGTTTTGCCTTTTGCTCGTTAGCGATATCACTAAAAGCGACTTTTTCCAACGTTTTTGCGGGTGCATAACGGTCAATGTACTCGTCACGGATCTCCTGACTCAGCGAATTGGAACCTGATAACACAGCCTGAGAAATATGCTGCTCTGCCAGTTCTTTCAATTCCTGATCTCGCTTATACACCTTCCACCACAAACTCAGATCATTCATTTTATCCAGGACTTTTTTCCTGATCTGACTTGAGTCGTCTTCCAGCGCGAGTGTTTGTAACACGTCGGCGTCTTTGCTTGTGTCCAGTTTGTCCACAGCGGCTAATCGCACCTGTGTTTTCGGGTGCTTCCATTTAGGAGTAAAAAGGTTTTTAAAGATCATTTTCGCTAAACCTGGCTATTTCATTGTCTGCTTTAAATTCTTGTTGCAACTCGCGTTTGGATTTTTGCACCATTTCACCTTGCTCATTGATAGTGAACTGCTCTGTGCTTTTGGCCACTTTTGCCTGATATAACATGACCAGCTGAACTGTTTGTTCTTTTTGCGCATCACTCAGCTCGGTACCATCCGGCCAGCGCCCGGTAGCGGCGCCATACTGCAGTCGCTCATAAAGTTCCGGCGTTATATTTTTAACTAAACTGTCTATATTCATGTTCACTTTTTCTTTTTCAGTACCACTAAAATCACTCGGTTTACCAAATACCAAACCAGGCCAACACCAATTGCGCCCTTGGCTGCCAACATTTCCCATGTCCCTTCTACAGGCTGCTGCCAGTAAAGGTATAAGAACCCTCCGAGAAATAAGATCAGCGCCAAAAATGAATAATTCATAATAGTTTGCTGTTTCTTAATTCGTCTGCGAACCGTTTCTCTGTACAGAGATTCCTCATCCATATTCGCAAGATCAAAATGACAATTTGGGCAGGTTTTGTGCATAGAAGAAATGGGCTTGTTACAACTGGGGCATTGGGCAATTGCCATACTCGAGTGACTCCTAACGAAAAACTAGCATTTACACGCCGGCCACCTTTAGAGTGCTGATACCTGAGTACTTAGTATCGCGCTGACTGAGCAAAAAGCTGCTGTCAAATCAAGCAATAGTAAGCCCCTGTGGTACGACTGCTTCATAAAGAGTAAGACCAAAAAATAAGGCGCCATGTGGCGCCCTATTCTACTTGGTTTATTAAGGTTTGTCTTTTTGGAAATGCATTGAATTGTCTTTTTGTACCCCGGTATTTCCTTCAGACTGGCTCTGCTCTTTATCGAACTTGTCCCAATACTCATCAACAGAGTCTTTCATTTCTTTACGCAGCAACATGATCCCGAACAGGTTTGGCAGCGTCATTACAACAATGCCGACCGCTGCCAACTTCCAGATCAAGGTTGTATCTGCAAATGATGCCCAGAAGAACCCTGCTACATAGAAAACACGATATGGCATTACCGAACGTGAGCCCAACAAATACGTCATTGCTCGGTCACCATAATATGACCAGGCAATTGCCGTAGAAAATGCAAATAACAGCAGACCAATAGAAACTATATACTGGCCATTTTCCCCAAAGAAGCCTCGCGTAAATGCCTTGGTTGTCAGCTCAGCGGAGTGAACCAGTGACTTACCTTTAATGCTAATACTGTTATCGACCAGCATGCCCTTGTCGACTTCAACAGTCCCGGTATAACGGTGTTTCGCCGTGATCCCAAAACGGATATCTTCACCGATTGAGCGCGAGTGAATGACAGTAAAGTCTTTGTTGACCGCAACACCTTCGACAACACGGATGTTACCACTGTATGCCTCAACACTATGACCATCAATCCCATTGAGGTATTTGTATAATTCTTCCCGGTCACTGTCGTTCGATTCAACATAGTTGCCGTGCACTATGGTCATTGATGAACGCTCAAAGGTCGTTTCGAACTTTTCTGTCCACACACCAGAGGACAAGATAACCAAACCGGTCAGCGTACAGATCACTATGGTATCAATGAAGGGCTCCAGAATAGAGACCATACCTTCAGAAACCGGCTCATCTGCTTTGGCAGATGCGTGCGCAATCGGTGCTGAACCCTGACCTGCTTCGTTCGAAAACAGACCGCGGTTGACACCCCGGTTAAAGGCATAAGCAAAAGATGCGCCCAGGAAGCCACCCACAGCAGCCGAACCACTGAACGCATTCATAAATACTGCAGCAAAAGACGGTATAATGTTTTCAGCGTTATACAGAATAACGGCCAATGCACCGATGATATAAACTGCCGCCATTAAAGGTACGACCCGAGAGGTGATCGCTGCAATACGCTTGATACCACCAAGAATAACTAAGGCAAGTAAGATAGATAGCACCGCGCCGGTGACCATAGGTTCAATATTGAAGGTCGCTTCCATACCCTGTGCGATGTTGTTGATCTGCGGTAAGCTACCTGTGCCGAATGAGCTAATCACGGTTGCAATTGCAAACAACACTGCCAGCCATTTCATATTCAGGCGGCGGTCCATATAGTACATGGGGCCACCGGCCATAGTGCCATCTTCTGCTTTGGTACGGTACTTGTGCGATAAGGTCACCTCAACAAACTTGGTCGTCATACCAAAAAATGCGGTCATCCACATCCAGAATAAGGCTGCCGGACCACCAATTGAAATTGCCAGTGCCACACCACCGATGTTACCAGTACCGACTGTCCCTGACAGAGCAGTTGACAGGGCCTGGAAGTGCGTCGTGTCCCCTTCATGACTTTTCTTATCGTATTTACCGGTGACAATTTTGCAGGCATGCTTGAAATACCGGATCTGTGGGAACTTTAAATACAGGGTAAAAAACAGACCCACTCCAAGTAATACATAGGGGAACCACCAGGAGCCCCCTAACAAGGCATCCAGACTATCCAGAAAACTTCCTAACGCGTCCACGACTCTTCCTCTTCTTCGTTGTTATTATATGCAAACAGGCAACCCATGAGGTTGCCTGTGATGATGATTATCTCAGATTATCGACCACGTTGACGATGGCCGCTAACGTATCCTGACCAAACTGATATGAACGGCGATCAGACCAGCCATAATGTGGATCAGGTAAATTTGCATTGTCCTTGAATGGCATCTCAATGGTATATGCCAGGGCTTTAAAGGCTTCGCCCACAGCACAAGATGCAACAGTCAGGTTAGCCTGACCTGGCTCGTCTTTCGGGTAGCCGAACTCATCCTGAAACTCTGGTGTAATAGTCAACAAAGCCTGCTTAAATTGCTCTTCCAGCGAAGCCAGACGGGCATCATAACTTGGGATCCCTTCGCTACCTGCAACAAAGTTGTAGGGCAACGCTTCGTCACCGTGAATATCCAGATACAAATCCAGGCCGGTTTCATGCATTTTGTTTAACACATGAAAAACCTCAGGCGAGTTTTCAAGCGACGGCGTTTGCCACTCACGATTAAGGTTCACCCCTTTGGCATTGGTACGCAAATGACCGCGCACGCTGCCATCCGGGTTCATATTTGGCACAACGTAGAACACCGCTTTCGACAACAGAGCTGCAGCATGCGGATCTTCGTCGTCCAGCAACTTGTGCAGCAGGCCTTCTACAAACCACTCTGCCATCGTCTCACCAGGGTGTTGACGTGCGGTGATCCAGATTTTTTTCTTTTCATCTCCCGGCTCACCGACACACAGCAAACTGATATCACGGCCATCCAGAGTTTCACCCAGTGTTTCTACGCGACATGCATCATGGCTCTGTGCCCAATACACCAGATCCAAATGACGCTCATAACTATACGGAGCAAAATAAGCGAAATAAGTATGATGACACTCAGGTTCAAAGTCGATCACCAACTGACCATCCTGATAGGTGCTCGGCACCCGGAACCAGGTTTGTCTGTCATAAGAGGCCACAGCCTGATAATCATCCCACCCTTCTGGATAAGCCGAGTTTTGCAGATTGTTAATATGAAGCTTGTGTTCTACAAATGGCGTCGATTCAAGACGGAAGTGGAACCATTGAAAAAATTCAGAATCGTTATCGTGGTTAATTTCCAGCTGAATATCTAGTGGAGCCTCAGCAGAAATTACTTTGATATTTCCGCTGTCAAAATTACTGGTGATCTTCATCATATACCCTAAATAAAAAAACCATCTCATTGCGTCAGATGTTATGAGCAAAGCG
Source organism: Pseudoalteromonas sp. XMcav2-N (assembly GCF_024124545.1). Lineage (GTDB taxonomy): Bacteria > Pseudomonadota > Gammaproteobacteria > Enterobacterales > Alteromonadaceae > Pseudoalteromonas. The sequence continues at coordinate 570,244 of NZ_JAMXSF010000001.1, read as the reverse complement.
CCTGACGGCACGTCACACAGTCAAGGTATTTTGTTTTAACCTTGATGATTTTTGTTAGTGATTTGTAGCAATAAATCTGCTGCAAGCCTAACACACCTGGTGCGAGACAAAAACAAAAAAAGCCAGCAATCGCTGGCTTTTTTGGACAAAGCGTGAATTAACGCGGCAGGCTCGGGAATTCCACCTCAGCCATATCGCGCATTACGCGTACAACCTGACAGCTGTAGCCAAACTCATTATCGTACCATACGTAAAGTACTACACGGTCGCCGTCAACAATAGTCGCTTGCGAGTCAACCACACCGGCGTAGCGGCTACCAACCAGGTCAGTTGATACAATTTCAGTCGACGCAGTGTAATCGATTTGGTCACGAAGCTCAGAATGCAAAGATGTTTCGCGCAGGAACTCGTTTAGTTCCTCAGCCGTTGTTTCAGCATTCAGGTTCAGGTTCAAAATAGCCATTGATACGTTTGGCGTAGGAACACGGATTGCGTTACCCGTTAGTTTACCAGCTAGCTCAGGCAATGCTTTTGCTACAGCCTTAGCAGCACCTGTTGAAGTGATAACCATGTTCAGTGCGGCACTGCGACCACGACGCTCGGCTTTATGGTAGTTATCGATCAGGTTTTGGTCGTTGGTGTAAGAGTGAACTGTTTCAACGTGGCCATTCTTGATACCAAACTTGTCGTTTAGTGCCTTAAGTACAGGCGTGATGGCGTTAGTAGTACAGCTTGCAGCAGACACAATTTTGTCTTCAGACAGAATATCCACATTGTTAACACCGTAAACCACGTTCTTGATGTCACCTTTAGCTGGTGCAGTCAGAAGTACTTTGGAAGCGCCTTTAGACTTCAGGTGTTTGCCAAGGCCGTCTTCATCTTTCCATACACCCGTGTTATCTACAACCAGTGCATTCTCGATACCGTACTGAGTGTAATCCACTTCCTCAGGAGAGTTTGCATAAATAATCTGAATGTAGTTACCGTTTGCTTTAATAGCGCCTTTTTCATGGTCAACAGTGATTGAACCGTTGAATGGACCGTGAATTGAGTCGCGACGAAGCAAGCTTGCGCGTTTTTCAAGGTCACCATCGCGACCACCACGTACCACAATTGCACGCAGGCGCAGGTCAGCGTGAGAACCGCCGCGTTCAATCAACAAACGCGCCAACAGACGACCGATGCGGCCAAAACCATACAGAACAACGTCGCGAGGGGCCGGACGGTTGCCTGTATTAAGCAGATCAGCAAGCTCAGCGTTCAGGTATTCTTCGATTGAACGACCTTCACCTGCATTTTTATAAATGTAAGCATATGCCAGTTTACCTAAGTCAACACGGCCAGGTGCCAGTTCCATCTTGCTGATGGCTTCCAGGAAAGGGAAGCTCTCGCGCAAACGCAGTTTAGTTTCTTCGAAACGTGCAACTGTCTTATGGGCTTTAATAACATCGATAGTGCTGGTATTTACAAGAGGACGGCCATAAACCGCAATTTCAACACCCAGATTACGATACAAACGACCAATGATCGGTTGCATGCTTTCTGCGTAGTCTTGACGTTCTTGCCAGCTGTTTTGATATTCTTGCTCGTGAGATGAGGTCATTTTTTCTGCCTAATAAACAATTTTTGAACGGATAGCCTAACCGAGCCTGATGTATTGCATAATTTGAGAGTCAACAGGCCCCAAGGCAGCGACATTTTAATTGAAATGGCTGCAATTCTCCACCACTTACTGAGATTTGTTACTGTAAAATTAACTCCACAGTTAACCTCACATAGTTTGACCTGCCATATAAGCATTAAAATATAAGAAAAACAGCTGAGACACGCTTTGGTCGCAATCCCTTGCTACACTTGAGGTAAATAAAGGGTGGCCAGAATTGTCGAAATTGGTACTATACACGCGCAACAACAAAGACTTGGAGAACGTACAACAATGAGGTGGTGGCTAATATCAGGCCTGTGTATTACGACAGCGTTGCTCAGTGGCTGCGATGACACAATCACGCTGAATAAAATCTGCACTGAGACCCCTGGGTTTTGTGAAGATCTCAACAAAGATAGCCATTGTAAAGAGGAACGCGCAGAGGTGATTTTTGCGCGCTATCAAGAATACAAAGCGCCTACTGATGACAACCGATACACGTTGCTGAAAAATTTTGAACAATATAACGAGTGTGTTTCTCTGGCCGCGCAAATTGAGCATATCAAACTAAAAGAAAAAACCACGTCACGCGTTGAAGGTCATCTGACCAGCCTTAAAGAAATGACTCGCATTTATCAGGACACAGTTAATACGGAGCACCCTGGCCTGCTTTATTACCACTGGTCCAGACAGAACAACCGGCTCGCACTGAACAAGCTGTTGAATATGCAAGATCAGGACAATGTGAAAAGTGACCCGGAAATACAGCTGTTTCTTGCTACTTTTTACGCGAAAATAGACGACGACAAAACCATTGATATTCTGTACCAAGTGCTTGAACTTAACAAAGCAGGAGAAACTCCGGATCCTGAGGTATTTGCCAGCATGGTGAGTATTTTTTATAAGCAGCACAAGTATAAGCATGCATATATCTTTGCCCGCGTGGCACAGCTATCTGGTTTTGAGGATATTGATATTCTGCCGTTAGAACATAAACTTTCCGCAAGCGGCAAAGATTTGGGTGCTTTGGATACCCTGGCAGCAGAAACCTGGGAAAAGATCAGCAGCGGGGAGTTTCTCTCCCCGAGAGATTTCTAACGTCATACAGATTTATCTCAGCCTGAGTAGCCAACAATGGCTACTCAATTAGCTTTTAGCATTCAGCTCAGCCGTCACCTCAGCCAGACCGACCTGTGAAATACGCACCGAGATTTCTTTTTGTTTCGCACTTAGTAAAGAAATTCCCTCCGCAACCAGGTCATACACCCGCCATTGCCCTTTTTTACTTTTGCGAAACTTAAAGTGAATATCAATATCAGGACCCGCAGGTTGCTTAATTACCGCTTTGACGGTTGCATACTTGCTTTGTTCATCCATGGGCATAGACTCAAACTTTACCTGCTGGCCTTTGTATTGCTTCAGCGCGCTTGCGTAGCTCACTTCCAGATAATGTTCAACCGCCGAAATAAACGCAACAGCCTCCGGTTTTGTAAGACCTTTAATGTGTTTGCCCAGCAACTTATAGGACACAAACCGAATATCAATATGTGACATCAGGTGTGTCCTCACTAATTTACGCATTTCTTGTGGGCTCGCCTGACCATCCTGATTGATTTGTTTGATATCTGAAAACAGGGTTTCCCCCACCTCATTGATGAGCGCCAAGGGTGCTTTAGAGGCCCATGTCAGGGATGAAAACAGCAATAAGAAAATTCCGACAAGTAACTTGTTCACGTTCGTTCCTCGATACTTTTATTAGTTGACTTCCTGGTCCAGCTCCAGCGCAGAGCATAGAGTCAGATGGTGTGCTATTAACTGTAACGCTAAAGTCATGTTGAGTGTGTGAAAAAGTGTATGGAAATCGTTCAAATTCAGGAACAGGTCAGGTTAACCCAGTGTGCACAGAAGCGCACAGATGATCTCTATTTAACGTTTAAGTACTTTCTTAACCACCCGGTGAGAATGCAGCCACTGTTTTGCGCTCTCTCGCTCAAGCGCTTCACTAATATAATAGCCCTGCAAGTACTGGCACCCTTTACTATTAAGGTAGGCCGCGGTTTTGCTATCTTCAACTCCCTCAGCCACCACAGAGCAACCCAGTCGGTTCGCCAGATAAATGGTCGTCTCAACGATTGCCTGATCCTTGTCGCTACTCAGACAATTCGTAATAAATGAACGGTCTACTTTAATCTGAGAGATCGGCAATTCCCTGAGCATAGAAAAAGACGAGAATCCAGTGCCAAAATCATCGATACTGACTGAAAACCCCATATCAATCAACATGCCTATCATATACTTAGCCTGATCAACATCGACCATAACCATACTCTCTGTTAACTCAAATACAATACAGCTGGGTCGGATATTGTACTTTGATTGAAGCTCAACAAGTTGGTTGATGAGATAACGACCATGAAAGTCCTGACAGGATAAGTTGATATGTACAGTCACGTTTGGCTCTATGGTCAGAAAGTGGCTTAACTCGTTGAATACACGCTCAATCACAAATGCGCTGACCAGTTTTATATAATTGTTTTTTTCGGCAATGGGAATGAAGGTCATCGGGCTGATAAAAGCGCCATCGGTACCGCGCCAGCGAAGTAATGCCTCTAGTCCATGCACTTCGTTATTATGCCCACAAACCAGTGGCTGATAGTACACCTCGAGCTGATTTTTATTAAGCGCCATTTTTAGCGCGTTAAACAATTCAAACTCGGCTTCCACGTCATCGTGTAAAGTTTGGTCGAATATCACCAGGCTTTGACGGCTGCTTTTAGCTGCATACATTGCGATGTCGGCGTGCTTAAGCAGTTGAGTAACAGAGGGCTTTTCCTCTACACAAAAGATACAGGCACCTGCGCTGTAGAATACGTCGACCTGAACATCATCAATCACCAGACCGTCATTAAATGTTTTGAGCAGCGCATTATTGAGTCCAAATAACTCTGTCTCGCTTGCCGAATGCGTGACGATGACAAACTCATCTCCACCCATTCTGAAGACCTTGCACCCACGGGGATTCAAAGACCGCATTTTGACTGCAAAAGCAATGAGCAATTTATCACCAAAAAAGTGCCCGAGCGCATCGTTTACTTGTTTAAAGTTATTGATATCCATGAGTAACACACTGAATGCACTACCTTTGGCAATACACTGCTCAATGTACTTGGTACATTCCTGACGGTTTTCGAGTTGTGTCAGAGAGTCGTGGCGAGCCTGATAGCGTTCACTCTCAGCAATATCCTGAAGCTGAAGCAGGCTGGCACGGCTAAGCCGAACCACCACAATAACAAAGACCGCACCGAGCATCAGGATCACTGACAAACCTAATACCAACGGGAAGTCGTTCTCGGTGTGATATACTTGATGTGCAAAGGCCAGGTAACCACAGATAAAAAATAACACCAGCGCAAATAACACCTGCCAGCCTCTGTTTTGCGCAATCCGACAGATATGTGTTGCAGGGAATAACGCTGCTACCAATAGCAGGAACCCAGTCAAAATAAGGCCTAAGCTCAGGTTTTCCACATCTACCACATTCACACCGACTGAAATGTACTGAGTATAGTGAACAAATCACTATCGCGCGTTGCAGATACAAGGTACATCGATCTGACAAGTGAAGATTTAGCACCATCAGCTACCTGGGTTATCCATGCTTATGCCAACCAAATCGACTAGCCGCACTGGCGCATTTGATGTAAAATACGCGCGTTTCTAAGCAAATCCATTCTGTTATTTTTGAGGAAAACCTGTGAGCGAACAAAAACAGTCTCTTAGCTATAAAGACGCAGGCGTTGATATCGATGCGGGCAATGCATTGGTTGAGCGCATTAAAGGGGTAGTTAAAAAGACGCGTCGCCCTGAAGTGATGGGCGGTATTGGCGGCTTTGGCGCATTATGCGAACTACCAACCGGATATAAAGAGCCTGTCTTAGTTGCTGGCACAGATGGTGTGGGTACTAAACTGCGTTTGGCCATCGATCTTAAAAAGCACGATACCGTAGGTATCGACCTGGTTGCCATGTGTGTAAACGATTTGATAGTGCAAGGTGCTGAACCCCTATTTTTCCTTGACTATTACGCAACAGGTAAGCTGGATGTTGACACTGCTGCCGACGTGGTCACAGGCATTGGTACTGGCTGTGAGCTGGCAGGCTGCGCCCTGATCGGCGGTGAAACAGCTGAAATGCCAGGCATGTACGAAGGCGAAGACTATGACATGGCTGGTTTTTGTACCGGTGTAGTGGAAAAGTCTAAGATCATTGATGGTACTAAAGTTGCCGAAGGTGACCAACTTATCGCACTTGCTTCAAGCGGTCCACACTCAAACGGTTACTCGCTGATCCGCAAAGTACTGGAAGTATCTGGTGCAGATACCAGCGAAGAGTTTGCAGGCAAACCCCTGTCTGAACACCTGCTAGAGCCAACACGCATCTACGTTAAGCCGATTCTGGAGCTGCTGAAAGAGGTAGACGTACATGCCCTGTCACACATCACAGGCGGTGGTTTCTGGGAAAACATCCCACGCGTATTACCAGAGTCAGCCAAAGCAGTTGTAAAAGGCGATAGCTGGGAATGGCCTGCAGTATTCAACTGGCTACAAGAAAACGGCAACATCAGCACCCACGAAATGTACCGTACATTCAACTGTGGTGTTGGTATGATCCTGGTAGTACCAGCCGACAAGCTAACGCAGAGTCTGGAGATCCTAAAAGCACAGGGCGAGAACGCCTGGCACATTGGTGAAATTCAGGCTGCAAATGCAGGCGAAGAGCAAGTTGAAATCCTGGGTGGTGCCGAGTAATGGCACCCAACCGATCTCCAATTCGTATTGTTGTGTTGATATCTGGTAGTGGCTCTAATTTGCAGGCCATTATGGATGGCTGTCAACGCAACGACATCAATGGCGAGATCTGTGCCGTCATCAGTAATAAAGCCAACGCGTACGGGCTGCAAAGAGCCCAACAAGCGGACATTGAAACGCAAGTGTTAAGTCATAAAGACTTTGACAGCCGCGAAGCCTATGACCAACGTTTGGCGCAATTAATTGACTCTTATAATCCAGATTTAGTTGTATTAGCTGGATTTATGCGTATTCTAACTGCAGACTTAGTGCAAAAATTTAAAGGAAAAATGTTGAACATTCATCCTTCTTTGTTGCCTAAGTACCAAGGGCTGAATACCCACCAAAGAGCGATTGATGCAAAAGAAACGTTTCATGGCGCCAGTGTTCACTTCGTGACAGAAGAACTAGATGGTGGACCGGTCATCGTACAAGCTAAGGTGCCAATCCTGGCTGATGATACTGCGCACACGCTGTCACAGCGGGTTCATGAACAAGAACATATAATCTATCCTTTGGTGGTCAAGTGGTTCAGCGAACACAGACTAACGATGGAAGCAGACTATGCCGTTTTTGACAATCACCCCCTTCCAGCTCAAGGCGCAACTTACCCAGAAGAATAAAAAATACAGCGCTTTACTATTAGGTTTAAGCGCTGTTTTCTCATCTTCCTTATTAGCCAGTGACATTGTACCCTACCGCGCTGAATATGACGTATTGCGCAAAGGCGAGGTTCATGGCAACGCCATCAGAGAGCTTTCGAAAGTCTCAAACGACACCTACTCACTCAACTACGAAAGCAATATCGAATGGATGATCTTCTCAGACGAGCGAACTGAAAACTCTCTGTTTACTTATCATGATAAAGTGCCAAAACCTTTGTTGTATACGCTAAAGCGCGAAGGCACTGGCCCCGATAAAAATTACAAGATCCGCTTTGACAGAGAAAATAAGCAACTCTTTAAAGACGACGAAAAGTATCCCGTCAATGCCGACTGGAACGAAAAGCGCCAGGATGTTTTGTCATACCAGATAGCGCTGCGCAATGATGTGAAAGCCGGTAAAACCAAAATGAGCTACCCCATTGTGGATAAAAATGGCAATGTCCGCAGCTATGATTTTGAAGTGCTTGGCACCGAGGCCATCACACTGCCTATCGGTAATGTAGAAACCATAAAAATAAAGCGTCTGTACGATAATGACAAGCGCCAGGCCATGGCCTGGCTGGCACCAGCATACCACTACTCGGTTGTACAAATGTTCAAAGGTAAAGATGGTGTGGAGCAGTTTATGATCCAGCTAAAGAGCTTTGATGCAGAGCAGCCGGCTCAGTAATATAGGAAAGCCCTGATAGTCAGGGCTTTTTTTGTGTCGTTCATTCAGAAAGCCGGCTCGACAGGTCGGCGCTATATTTTCTCTCCAAGCTTAAACAACACAGACTCCCCAGGTTCCATCTTATTCCACAGCTCATCATTCGTCAGTGGCCGGGTCGCAATCACTGTCACCACGTCATCCGGGGTGGTTTCTTTTTGAAAATCCACCACCATATCCGCATCAATGAGTGTTGCCTTACCAAAAGGTGCACGACGCGTGATCCAGTGCAGATTGTTAGAGCAATACGCCAGCACAAATACGCCATCGGTCAGCAGCATATTGAAGACTCCTTTGTCCATCAGGGTCTTTGCCAGCTTGGCTGCGTAGCGAAATACGGTCGCCATGTTTTTTGGCCGTTTCGGGTATTTTTCACGGATCTTGTCCAAAATCCAGCAAAACGCCAGCTCACTGTCAGTGTTGCCCACCGGCTTATAAAACTCGGTAGTCAGGTCCTTATAATTAGACAACTGGCCGTTGTGGGCATAAGTGATCTCCCGGCCCCACAGTTCACGGGTAAAAGGATGGGTATTCTCAAGGCAGGTTCTGCCGCGGTTGCCCTGGCGAATATGGCTGATCACCGAGACACTCTTAATCGGATAGGCTTTAACCAGCTTAGCAATTTCCGACTGACAGCTTGGCTCTGGGTCTTTAAACGTCCGACACCCTTTCCCCTCGTAAAACGTGATCCCCCAGCCATCTTTATGCGGCCCGGTATTCCCCCCACGCTCCAGCAACCCGGAAAAACTAAAACAAATATCTGTGGGTACATTGGCAGACATGCCCAAAAGTTCACACATAGAATAAAAAGCCTTTAAATTTCATATATATCGACCTGAGACATTCTCATTTTTACTTTCTGGTCTCAGTGTTGGTCACAGTTTGTGATTATGCTGACCAAAATGCTTGTGTGCCAAATTTTATCACCAAGTGGCAAAGGGTACCAATGCGTAATCCGGGGTTTTGTTTTATGATAGCCCCAATGGAAGTGACCGTCGGGAAGAGGTCCTTTGATACAATCGTGTGTTTGCTTAACGTATGACACAAAGCTCTATTCCAATGTAAGATCTGATTCAATCAACTTTTGTCTACAACAACTTCTCACCTAAAGTAAATTCACATAAGTACTCAGGTAAAAAGTCTAAACCATCAGTAACTAAAATACCTTGTATTTTGTTTCTCTCAGAGTATTGGACACGAATGAATTTGTAAGCTGGCAAATAGTTATTTACGACTTCAAGAGTTAGTTCTGTAACATCATTTTTCTTACTTGACCCCAACCTCTTAACTTCACGTGATTCATACAAAATATTCGTAAAACCGAAAATGCTCTTCAAAACTTCAATAAAGACAGTTTCATCACTTTCTGTAGGGTAGTTGCTTCTATAGCCATCATTAATAGCTTCTATATCCCAATAAGCAGCAGAGTCTGAAATGTTAAAGTTACTCTCTTTTGAACTATACAAATAGTACAGGTAATTATTAAAAGGTTTTAACTACTCATTTTGGCACATGTTACTCTCTGTTGCTTGTACTCCAAGACAGATAAACATTGAAATAAAAGCAAAAAAATGCTGTTTAAATTTCAATATCCTGTTCCTTCCTCTTCTAGTCATAAACACCTAATATTTCATCCTATTCCAACTCTTAGCAGTACTCAAAACCGCTCAACAGTTCTTCATCTAAAAAATGATAACCCAATGACATGAAAGCTATAAGGGTTAATATAGAGACAATGTTTTTCATTCTAGTTCTTGCTTGATTCCAGTATTTAGCATTTTGGTGTTCTACTTTCGCTCTTTTTCAAAAATGACTTGTCCGCTAGAAAGCACAACCAGTCTGGTTTGCCCGATAAATATATCGTAATACCAGCTTTTTCTATTTGAGTGAAATGGACGTAATGAGACTGACTTTATTTGATAATACTTCTGTCCAGTCTTTTTTAAAAAGGCGACTTCAGCTTTATGTATCGCCTTTTCCATTGGCATAGATATATTAATTAGCGGGTCAAAATCTGGTTGAGACCGTGCGACTGAATCAGGGATCACTAAGTTATAAGTCTTCGATGACTTTACACCGTTTACAGTAGTGGTAATTGAACGGCTACCCATCACTTCACCGTTGGCAACAAGAGGCAAGAATAGTGCGAAAACTAAAATTCGTTTTTAGGCATTGACTATATTCCTTATTGTTAGCCATAGAATTAGTGGACTCTAAGGGCCAGAATGGCAATTAAGTTATGTTCTAACATCAATCTCTCCCCCCACCCCGCTCTGCCGTAATCCTCATATCAATATACCACTTCTCACTACCTTCAAGCTGCTTGCTGCTTTCCCAAACAAAGCCCTTGTCACTTATCTGACTAAAGCGAAAACGTGCGGGTTGTAGCTCGCCGTTTGGCAGGCGCTGTTCAACTTCAAGGTGGACACCTTCTTTATCTTTGTGTGCAGTAAATGGGTTCAGGGTTGCGCTCATTTGTACGGGCAGAAATACCTGATGCCAGTGTTTGTCCTGGAGTGAAAAGGTTCTGAGTGTTCTGCCTGCGTAGGTTACATTACCCTGTGCATCCAGCAGGCTGAAATCGTCCACTACCATTTTATCGTCAAAGGCATAGTGAGCATGCCAGCGACATGGCGCTGAGAACAGTGTCTTCCCTTGCGGGTCCAGCTGCTCATAGCGGCACTGCCAGTGTCCTATCAAGAACGCATAGTCGCTGGCCGCTGCGGGTGCCCCTGGGTAAAGCTCGGCGCTTTTTAAATGAAAGGAACAGACAACGAGCAAACATAAAAATAGACATCGCATAGTAAGGTCTTCAATAACAACACGGACTTTCAGTATGCCGACAAATATCAATACAACCAAGTCTTTGCAGTGTTATTCTCTAAGTAGCGCGGATTGATGTTCCCTTGGTGCGACCCGTTAAAACCCGACTATACTTGGGGCACCACTTTCGAACACAATCATAATAAGCACATGCTATGGCACACACGCTTACGTCCGAGCAATTAGCGCGCGGCTGGATACAGGCCTGGATAGACCGGGATATGGCATGGTTGAACACCTATCTTGCACCAGACTTTCTGCATATTAGTCCATTTGGCCGGTTAACAGGTCGCGAACACTACCTGAACACAGTGGCACCTCTGGCGGCTAAGAGTGTGCAAAAACTAACCATAGTTTCGGTTATTGCCGGACCAGATGAGTCTGCCATCTGGTTTGAAAATCACACTCCAGCGGGAATTATTCCTTCTTGCGACTGGCTGACAATTGCAAATGGGACCATTAGTCAGATCCACTCTTTTTACGACAGTGCCCATGTGCGCGATACGCTGACGTCAGAAGAACAAAGTCAGCTAAATGCAACTTTGCCACCCAAACCCACCTAACGTGCATTGTCATTTTGCAATCCTATTCAGTACCAATACTCACACCGACACACTCATTGGCATACTTATTCACCTTTCATTTAAAATTAATCATAGCAACCAGCCGCGACCTTTTGTGCTGACATAGCCATACATCAAGCCTTTCAACAATGTATGTGAAACGGTGAGGTTTTACACTCAGTGCATACTTTTTCGCTGGCACAAAGACTAAACAACAATCAACCAAAACATAACCCGCATAATTAATTCAAATAACTGCATATATTGACCAGATGAAAGATAAACAAACCCACAAAACCACTAATTATCGAGAAAATTTTTTTATTGAAATTTCATGCATGAATTTGCCTAAAAACCCGTTGATAGTGAATATATTTGCAAATATAATAAATATTAATTCACGTACCTTTTTCAATGATCTTGTTACCTGATTCACTTTATGCTTTCTTAGTTTGCATAAAAACAACAACCAGTACATTTCAGGATGCGCTACAATGCTAAAACCTAAACTCATTTCTCTGGCCATCGCCGGTGCGCTGCCAGGCTCGCTGCTGCTGTCATCCGCAGTTAATGCCGACGAAGCCGGTGTGCAAGAAAAATCACTCGAAGTTATTCAGATCACGGCAACCCGACGCAGTGGCTCTGTACAAGAAGCTCCGCTCAACATTACTGCGCTTGATGCAGACGTAATGAAAGATCAGAACATCGGTGAGCTGGCCGATGTTGCACGCTGGGTGCCGGGACTGACAGTGACGGATCAGGGGGGTCGTTCAGGCTCACCTATCATAGTACGAGGTCTCAACACCAACTCATCAGGCCCCGGCTCTGATGGCGGTACAGTTGCTACCTATATCAATGAAATACCGGTGTCACTAGATATGCGCCTGACTGATGTAGAGCGAGTCGAAGTATTGATCGGCCCCCAGGGCACCCTGTATGGCGCAGGCACCTTAGGTGGCGCCATTCGCTACATGCTTAAAGCGCCTGAGTTAGATATCACCACGGTTCAGCTGTATGGTGATATGTTTCAGAACAAAGAAAGCGACTCTGTAGGCGGTGAAGGCGGTTTTGTCTTTAACGCTCCCATCATCGAAGATGAACTGGCGCTGCGTGCCAGCCTGAATCACTATAACGACCCCGGGTTTATTGATTATAACTATGTGGTACGCGAAGCCGGTGTATCAAAAGCCGATCCCGACTGGACAGATCAAAGTGCGGTAGATAACAACCTTCGACGGGTTGCCGACGCGAACGGCGAGACCACCACCACAGGGCGCATCTCTGTGCGCTGGAAACCAAACGACTGGTTTGACGGCACGCTCAACTACTTTTATCAGAAACAAGAAAGTGAAGGCCGTTCTATCGTGCATTATCAGTCACTCAATCCTGCAAACGGACTGAATGATCGTATCGGCAAGTACGAATCAGGTTATCGCTACGAGGAGCCCAGAGACAAAGAAGACGATCTGCTTAGCCTGGAGCTAAAAGCCGATCTGGGCTTTGCCGAACTGGTCTCAGCGTCGGGCTGGTCGAGCTTTGAAGCCGACGGTCAACGCGATCAAACAGACTTGCTGATCCGCCTTGATTACGGCTATGAAGAATTCCCCTCTTTCTCAGCATTTACCCGCGAAGAAGAAGAGGAAGATACCTTCACTCAGGAAATCCGCCTGGTATCGCAGGGCGACTCCGACTGGAACTGGATTGTAGGCGGTTTCTACAACAAATTTGAAAGTGATGCCAGCAGTAAAGAATTTACCCCAGGTTTTGGTGAATTTGCCGTTGCCGAATTCGAGGGTGCGCAAACCCGCCCGGACAACCTTGAATATTTCTCGGTCGATCGCAGTGAAATAACCGAACAGGCACTGTTTGGTGAAGTTGGCTATCAGGTCTCCGACAAACTGACTATCACGCTGGGTGCACGTTTTTATGAGTATGAAGTAAAAGCAGCGTCTGCCGTAGACTTCCCGCTGGCAAACACGTTATATAGTGGCGCCAAACCAGACGACATCACACTGGACTTTAAAGATAGTAACGCCGATGACGACGGCAACCTGTTTAAATTCAATGCCAACTATCAGTTTACAGATTCTGTCATGGCCTATATCACAGTCAGTGAAGGGCTCCGTATTGGTGGCTCTAACGGTCTGGATCCTTGCCCGGATCCATTGCCAGACAAACAGCTCGGCTGTGGCATGCCCGATGAGATGCTCTATGAAGCTGACACAACAACAAACTATGAAGTGGGTCTAAAGAGTACCTGGTTAAAAAACCGCTTACACTTTAATGCGGCGCTGTTTAACGTTGACTGGGACAATGCCCAAATCTCTGGTGCCACTGTTATCGGGCAGCTGCCTTATACATCTAATGCAGGTTCTGCCAATGCCAAAGGGGTTGAGATATCCACACGTGCTATTGTGAATGATTATATCAGTATGTATGCAACCTATGCCTACACTAAGGCTGAGTTAACCGCAGATGCACCTTTCCTGTTTAATGTCGACGGCACAGATGGCGCCAAAGATGGCGACAGGCTGCCAGGTTCTCCGGAACATCAGTTCTCGCTGGGCGTAAACTACTCAACAGAAGTGATGGGCGATAAGACCTTAGATATCAACTATGGTTTAACCGCGCAGAGCGATACCATTTCCAAAGTAGGTTTGCGCGATAGCGGCGAAACCCTGTCTGGTTATGGGATCAGCAACCTCTCAGCCAAGCTGACTGGCGATATGTGGTCTGCCACTTTGTACGTAAACAACTTATTCAATAAGTATGCGTTTACCTCTGTGCGCCGGGACGTTCGGGATATCACCACCGCCAATGGTGCTGAGATCCAACGAAACTATGGCCATTACCTCAATAAGCCTCTGACAGTCGGGATTAAGTTCGACTATCAATTTGAACTTTAGTAAATTTAACTCTCCCACTCCCAGGCTCATCCATAGTGATGAGCCTTTATGTTATTAAAAGTGACCAATCAGGATGATATCAATCCAGCAACGACATAAAAGCGCCGTGGCAGCTCTGAATCAGGGCCAGCTGGAAACGGCCCATCAGCACCTTGTACACCTGTTGCGCGATGCGCCCGACTATGCCGACGGCTACTTTCTGCTTGGTGTGATCAACCTTCAGGTCGGGCAGTTAAAAAAGGCAGTCAGACTGTTTGAAAAAGCCCTGGGGTTGCACAGCAGTGATGAGTACCGCGCGCAATTAACCAGATGCTATGCCTTGCAGGGAGAGCTGTCGCTGGCCCGCAAAACAGCAGAGCAGACAAACCCGGGCTCACTCACCCGAGCACTCGATGCCGACACCTTTGGCGTGGCGCTCAGCCATGTGGGGTTGCATGAAAACGCTCTGGCCTTTTTCCGCCAGGCTCTGCAACTGACCCAGAATAATCCCCAGTATTATTATAACTTTGGCGTAAGTGCGAAATTTGTCGGACTGTTTAATGAGGCTGAACAAGCGTTTGAGCAGGCACTCGCACTGGACGCTGATCACCACAGAGCGCACTTTGCGCTGTCAGATCTAAAAAAAGCGACCCCTGATGCACATCATATTGGGCGTTTACAGGGAGCCTTCGAGCGGGCAAGTTCTGCTGAATCCAGATTGCACCTGGGTCATGCTCTGGCCAAAGAGTATCAGGATCTTGGCAAATTTAATGACGCCTATCATGCACTACAGCAGGGCAAAGCAGCATTGCATGCGGCACGCCCATTTGACCACAAAGGCAATGAAGCACTCTTTGAGCGCATTCAGAGTCTCAGTCAGGCTGAGCCCTATGATCAGAACGCCGGCCACTCAAGCCGTGAGCCCATCTTTGTACTGGGTATGCCGCGCTCCGGCACCACTCTGGTTGAGCGGATCTTGTCCAGTCACAGTGAGGTGATGTCTGCCGGTGAGCTACAAGATTTTGGGATCAGTGTGAAACGTCTGGCTCAGACGACCAGCCAAACCGTACTGGATCCCACCACTCTGGAGCAGGCCTATAAATGCTGTGCGCAGCAACTTGGACAAACTTATCTGGATGCGACCCGGGTAGTCACAGGTAGTCACGCCCATTTTGTTGACAAGTTACCCTTTAATTTTTTCTATGTTGACTTGATCCGCCGGGCACTGCCTAATGCCAAAATAGTCTGTCTGATGCGTGATCCTATGGACACCTGTATTGGTAATTTCCGCCAGCTTTTTACCATCAATAACCCCTACTACGCCTACTCATTGGATCTCATGGATACGGCACGACTCTATGCCCGCTTTAATCACTTAATGCAGCACTGGAAACAGCTCCATGGCGAGCAGTTTTATATGATGCAGTACGAATCGCTGGTCGATAATCCGGAGCAAGAAATCTCAAAGCTTTTGGCTTATTGCGAGCTCCCCTGGCAAGACAGCTGTATGCACTTTCACCTTAACGATGCGCCGGTATCGACGGCCAGTAAAGTACAAGTACGAGAGCCACTCAACCGCCGGGCAATCGGGCGCTGGAAACGCTTTGCGCCTCATACCGATGCAGCCAAGTTATTTCTTAATGAACAAGGGATCTTATTCTGACTTGAATATGAAGGCTAGCCAGCGTGCATAGTGCCCTGGCTAGAGTGCATCTTTTGCTTACCCGCTAAGTGCTGGGTTAAATGTCTGTGGACTTACTTCGCTTCCTGTTCAAGGCGCAACAGCAGGGCTTTAATGTCGTCTTTGGCACCTATAATATGCTTTTTCAGAAACTCGCAGGCACCGGCTTTGTCTTTTTCGTGGCACAACTTAAGTAAAGTGCGATGCTCTTCTGGCGCCGTTTTCAAACCACCAGCAAGCAATATATGCATACGAACATACCGTTCTGAATTTTTACTGTACACATCGACCAGCTCACGAGTCTGAGGGCGCTCAGCTCGGCTATACAGTTTGCTGTGAAATTCGGCATTGAGTTTACCCGTTGCCAACTGCGTATCACCAGCATCGGTCGCTTCTTCCAGATCGGCCAAAATCGCTTCAGCTTCAAGCAGGTCTCGTTTGGTCAGATTTTCAATTGAATGGCTCAGTAACTCCGCTTCCAAAATCGCGCGCAAATCAAAAATCTCATCAATTTGCTCTGCGCTCAATCGGGTCACGGTAGCCCCTTTGTGTGCTTCAAAGTTTACCAACCCCTCCGCTTCTAACTGCAGCAGTGCTTCTCTGACAGGGATCCGGCTGACATTCAGTTCATCGGCCAGTGCGGCCTGACGTAAAGGTTCTCCGGCTTTAATTTCGCCACAAAGGATTTTTTCTCGGATCGCTTCCGCAACCAGTTGAGTTCGGGTTTTATGTACAATCGCCATAGGGTTAATTAATTATTATCATTGGGATACATTATACGTGCATTGCCATAAATTGCACGCTGTGAGGCACATAGTTCGCACGCTATGAGATGATATCATGATCAAATAGGCGGTTGCACAAGCTAAGAAACAAGCTTATGCAACCGCACTCCACGGGGGTTACAGACGTTCTATCTTCTGTGATTGCCTAACTCTGTACACATAATGGTCGTAAGAACCGCGTCATCGCTTGTATCCCGACAGAAGTCGAACGGACATCCGTCGATGACGGATACGGTCCGCCGTGATTCATCGACCCGCACACCTCAACACCGGTTGGCATCTGGCCAAAGATGAGACGGCCTACTTTGTAGCTCAATTCATCCAAAAGCGTTTCCTGCACCGCGGCTTCCGCCTTAGTGGCATGCACACTGGCTGTTAACTGGCCTTCCAGTTGCTCTACAACACGCAACAGCTGTGCTTCATCACGATATCGAACGATCAGGGCACTGGGACCAAACACTTCTTCGTGCAAGCTGGCATCCTTGATGAAATCTTCCGCCTCACAGGCAAACAAATGGGCGTTGGCATGAAAAGGCTGGCTCTGCTGAGCACAAGCCAGTGTGCTGACATGAGGATTGCGCTTCAATTCATCCATAGCTTTATCAAAACTACTCAAAATTCTTGGCGTTAACAAAGTATCCGATGGTGCGGCTTCAATTGCCCTTGCGGCCGTCGCTTCAAACTGAGCTTGTCCATGAGGAACCAGCCACAGGCCCGGACTGGTGCAGAACTGACCATTGCCCATCAGCAAAGATTGAACCAATGCTGTGGCCAGTGTTGTGCCCTGCGCTTGCGCATACTCAGGCAAAATGAGTTGCGGATTAACGCTGCCCAGTTCACCATACAGGGGGATCACTTCTTCACGCTGATGGATGGTCTCAAGCAAAGCTTTGGCCACATTCAGCGATCCGGTAAATCCAACCGCTTTAACCGCCGCAGCACCAACCAGTTGATGGGAGAGTGCGTAGTCTGCGCCCTGGATCATCGAAAACACGCCATCTGGCATTTGGCAATCACGAATGGCACGCTCAATGGCACGCGTCATTAACTCACTGGTACCCGGATGTGCGGTGTGGCTTTTCACAATCACAGGACAACCCGCGGCCAGTGCAGCTGCTGTATCACCACCTAACGTCGAAAAAGCGTAAGGAAAATTAGATGCACCAAAAACCGCCACTACGCCGACAGGCAAATAACGCAATTCGGTGGCAGGTTTAGGTAAGGGGGCTCGGTCTGGATCTGCGGGATCCTGACGTGTCAGCGCCAGTGGAGCCAAGTCCTGTTCAAGCGCTGCAGCAAATGCGTTGAGTTGATTTACCGTGCGCATGCGCTCGCCTTCCAGCCTGGCTCTGGGTAGCCCGGTTTCCAACATGGTGGTTTCAATCAGATCATCGCCCAGCGCAAGGATCTCTTCGCCAATTTTACGTAAAAAGGCTGCACGCTGTGCATACGCAATTCGGCGATAGGTTTTAAATGCGGTTTGCGCTTTAGAAATTGCGTCGTTCAGCTGTGCATGATTGGCATTAAAAAACGCCTGGTGATGTCTCTCATTGGTTTGCGGGCAAAACGCAAAAAACTGCCCATTGTCTGCATTACCGCGCCATTGCCCGGCAATAAAACTCTGTCCTGTCAAAGTCATGGCTGTCTCCTTAAGACAAATGGAGTGAACAGGCTGGCATCAGCCTGTTCACGGTTAAAGCACCTGAAACCCAAATGCGTATGGGTCGTCGTCATCCACGGTAATACAATTATGCCCTGTAACACGGGCCCAGCCCTGAATGCTGGGCAATATGGCACTGTGACCGGCGATTTCTGTGGTGCCCTCGATGCGACCAATAAACTGGCTGCCAATGTAGCTTTCGTGAATAAAGTCCTGGCCACTTTGCAGTGCGCCTTTTGCAAACAACTGAGCCATACGCGCACTGGTACCGGTGCCACACGGAGAGCGATCTATCGCTTTGTCACCATAAAACACCGCGTTGGCGGCACTGGAATCAGGCTGTTTGGGGTCCCCTGTCCACAACACATGAGAGGCACCGCATACAGTCGGATCTAATGGATGTACACAGGCAATCTGCGCATTGACGGCATCACGGACTTTAGGGCTCATCGCCAGCAGCTCAGCGGCGCTCGTCGCATGCGTGCCTTTAAAATTGTCCTGAGGTTCAACAATTATGTAAAAATTCCCCCCATAGGCAATGTCGATCTGCAGCTCCCCTATTCCGGGAACTGAGACCACCTCATTCCTGTGTGCCAAGAATGCGGGAACATTAAACAGCTTGACCCATTCCACCTTGCCATCGCGCATCGAATAATAAGCGTCGACCCGCCCGGCAGGGGTATCTAACCTGAGACGTCCTGGCTCTTTTGGTGTTACCAGCCCCTGCTGCAGCGAAAATGTCACGGTACCTATGGTGCCGTGCCCGCACATGGGCAAACAGCCAGAGGTTTCGATGAACAAAATAGCTACGTCACCGTCTGCTGTGGTAGGTGGATACAAGAATGACCCTGACATCATGTCGTGCCCTCTGGGCTCAAACATCAGTGCGCGACGGATCCAGTCATATTCGGCCAAAAAGTGCTGGCGTTTATCACTCATGGTCGCGCCTTTAAGCTGTGGATGTCCACTGGTTACCAGCCGTACCGGGTTGCCACAGGTGTGCCCGTCAATGCAGAAAAATGTTCCCTTATTCATAGGCTTAATCCAGATTAAACTTGCTTAAATCAATCCGGTTAGTCAGTGCCTCATCATACAAACGACGAACATAGGCTTTCTCATCTTCGGTCAGCGGTAAACGCGGAGAGCGAGTCACTTCACTGCCGCGTCCAGCCAGTTGCTCTGCATATTTGATGCACTGTACCAAAGTTGGAATAGTGTCCAGACGTAGCAAAGGCAAGAACCAGCGCCACAGTTCACGCGCTTCTTCGTAACGGCCCTGCTGAGCCAGCTTGTAGATAGCGACAGACTCACGGGGAAATACATTTGTCAGGCCAGAGATCCACCCGGTTGCACCCAGCATTAAACTTTCCAGTGCGATATCATCTACCCCGCCGAACACCACATAGCGATCGCCAAAGGCCGAGAACAATTCGCTGATCCGGCGAGTGTCTTCTGTTGCTTCCTTCACAGACACGATATTGGCTTCTTCAGCAAGGGTTTTCATGCCTTCAATTGAGACATCCACGCCATAAGTCACCGGGTTGTTGTATATCATGACAGGCAAGGTGGTGTTGCGTGCAACCTGCTGATAATGGTGGATGGCCTCTCGCTCTGTAGAACGATAAACCATGCCAGGCAGTACCATGTAACCGTCAACACCGATTTCTTCAGCGTCGCGCACAAACTCAACAGCCAGTGCTGTGGTCGTTTCGGCCACACCCGAAATAACGGGTACTCGTCCTGCAACCACTTCTTTTGCTGCACGCAATACATCGCGTTTTTCCTCAGCACGTAGCGAGCAGTTTTCACCCACTGTGCCTAATACAATAATACCGTGCACCCCTTCTTCAATCAGGGTGTTGATCATCGCTTTGGTGGTGTCAAAGTTGATGCTTTCGTCGTCATTAAACTGGGTCGTTACTGCGGGATAAACACCCTGCCAATCTACTTTCATGATAAGTCCTCTGCTTAGTTTGTGCTTGCCATCATAGGTATATTGTATACAATAATCAATATCCAAATTTAAGAAAATTGCCAGAACGTCAAAAATTGCAGCACACAAATTAGTAAATCAATGAAAATTAAACGGTTTATTTTTTGGTTAGCTTTACAGTGGCATCTGGTTGATAACATGCAATCTGACAAACGAGAATAACAATGACACATTCACTTCAAATTGCAGTTGTGGGAGCTGGTGTAATTGGCTTGTGTAATGCCTTACAACTCGCCCGTCAGGGACACAGTATCACGCTGTATGACCCGGCAGGTATTGGTGAGCAATGTTCGCGGGGTAATGCCGGTCACTTCGCAACCGAGCAAGTATTTCCGTTGGCTGACAAGGCCCTGCTGCCTCGCTTACCCATGATGCTGCTCGATAAGCTCAGTCCCCTGCGCATTGATCACAAATACTTTATTAAAGCACTTCCCTGGCTGAGCCGCTTTTGCCTGAATATGCTGCCGAGCCGGTTTAAACGCCATACCCGGGCTTTGCGGGCACTAAACGAAGCAGCCTTACCGGCGTTCAGGCAGCTTTTGCAGGAGGACTTTGAGAGCAACATCAGCCTGAATGGCAGCCTGCTGACCTTTGAACATGACAGAATCAAAGAGATCCGCGCCATACAGCATAAGTACCAGCAACAAGGGGTTGCCGTTGAGTTGCTGGACCACACACAACTCTTTGCGTTGGAGCCAGGCCTGAGTCGCAGTATTCACTACGCGCTGTACTTTACTGAAGTGGGCCATACCTCCGACCCTTATCAGCTAAGTCAGGCTTTATTTGAGCAGTTTACAGCACTGGGAGGAACCTTCGTTAAGTCCGAAGTATGTGCTATCACCCCCCAGGGTGATTGTTCAAGCAGCCCTGACCAGGCTCAGGTAAAGCTAACCACACTGACACAAAGTTGCCGCACCTTTGACCGGCTTGTATTGGCCACCGGGGCATGGAGCAAAACTCTGTGTGCTCAGCTTGGCTATAAACTCCCAATCGAAGCAGAGCGTGGTTACCACACTATGCTATCGGTCTCAAGTGGCCTGAGCCGTCCGGTGGCCTCTGCCGATCGCCAGTTTATCATGACCCCCATGCAACATGGTCTTCGTCTGGCAGGGACCGTGGAGTTTGCAGGTCTGAACACCCGCCCTAATTATGAGCGTGCAGAGATGTTACTGACCCATGCCCGGGCCATACTCAAGGACAACAACAATTTGCAACAGGGCGAACACTGGATGGGATCGCGGCCCTCACTGCCCGACTCTTTGCCGGTGATAGGACAAGCTCCGCATCATCCGAGCATTTACTTTGCACTGGGACATCAGCATCTGGGCCTGACTCAGGCCGCAATCACCAGTGAGCTCATCGCACAGTGCATTGCAAGTCAACCAACAACGCTGGATATTGGCCCCTACAGTATTGCGCGTTTTCAATAACGAATAACAAACAGGAATCACTATGAAAGGCATAGGTTACCAGAATCGTGAAGCGGCACTGGCCGCACTGACAGATATGACACGGGATGTGGTTGCAATTAAACCCGAAGAGTATTTACACCGCATAGAAACAGCGCAAGCCTTTATGCGCCAGCACAATATTGCTGCTGTTTATCTGAATGCTGGCACTAACTTAAAGTATTTTACGGGGTTACAGTGGTATCCGAGCGAGCGTATGGTCGGCGCTATTTTACCAGCGCAAGGCGAAGTACAGTTTATAGTACCGTTTTTTGAAGTCGGTTCGGTCAAGGACTATCAGGTGATAGAAGGCCCTATGCATACCTGGCAGGAAGAGCAGTCCCCCTACAGCCTGTTGACCAAGGTGCTGACTGATCTGGGCGTTTCACCGGATGCGACGCTGGGCATTGATGAAAGCGCCGCTTTTTTTATCGCCGATGGCATTCGTCAGGCCGGATCTGCGCTCAACCTGATCAACGCCAAGTGCGTCACGGCCCACTGTCGCATGCATAAGTCTGACTCAGAGCTGGCCCTTATCCAGCGGGCCATGGACATGACGCTCGCAGTGCACAAAGCAGCAGCCTCGATACTTCATGAGGGGATCACCACCACAGAGGTGGAAGCCTTCATCAATGAAGCGCACCGTAAAGTGGGTGCAACCGGCAGTTATTTTTGCATCGTGTTATTTGGCACAGCCACCTCTTTTCCGCATGGTGTAAAAGACCCACAGACGCTAAAACAGGGCGATGTTGTATTAATAGATACTGGCTGTAAGCTCCATGGCTATCTGAGTGATATTACCCGGACCTATGTATTCGGTGAACCAACAGCGCATCAACGCACCATGTGGCAACACGAAAAAAATGCCCAGTTCGCCGCATTCGAGGCCGCGCAAATTGGCACTCCTTGTGGCGATGTCGATTTCGCTGCCCGCAACTATCTGGCTAAACAAGGCCTGGGGCCTGACTATCAGTTACCTGGCTGTCCACATCGCACCGGACATGGTATAGGACTGGACATTCATGAGTGGCCGTATCTGGTAAAAGACAATCCGCAGCCGCTGGCGGCCGGTATGTGCTTTTCTAATGAACCTATGCTGGTCCTTCCGGGTGAATTTGGCATCCGACTGGAAGATCATTTTTACATGACGCCAGACGGACCAAAGTGGTTTACCCAACCAGCGTATTCAATCGACGATCCATTTGGGTTAAATAACTAATCAACCTCAGGCGCCGTGCTCCAAACGGCGCCGCCATAAACCAACCTGCTTTAATCAATACACGTCTTCGCACTCAACACAGGTTCACTTCAAGTGGCATTGAGCAATTAAACACAAATAAAAACAATGCATCATGGTAAATGATTTTCCCAATCACTTTGTGAGTCGACCAACTTTCCGTGAAATACTCACTCAAAAATACACTACTGCTTTGTATTCATTGAATATATTTTTACTTAGTAAAATTATTTGACCAATTAAATTGTATGCGATTAAATACAGTGGGCGGCGCACTCAATCAACCCAAAAAAGACGCTGCCCGAGACTATTACATACCCATATCAACAAGGAATAATCATGAAACTAAAGGTTAAAAAGACCCAACTAAAACGTTTATCGGATAAACACGCTGGATTGGCAAAGCACGCCACACCTCAGGTTGCTGGCGGTCAGCAAGCTGCGTCTATTTCTGCAGGCGTGTTATGTGTGATTACGTCGCTGGTGGACTGCTCGCAGCAGTGCTCAAAACTGGCTTGCTCTGGGGATTACTGCAAGCTGTAATTCAGTCTGCACGGCCCAACCTCTGAGCTGAATACTCAGAGGTTGTGTGGTGTTCGGGATTAGAAGTAATAGCCTACATTGATGTTAAAACGGCGCTCAGAGCCTTCACTGTCACCTACAAGCGTGCCACCAACAAAAGGTTGATTTTTGGCATGTACCAAATCGACATAGGCAAATACAGGGCCTGCCGCCACAGCCATACCGGTGATATTCATCCAGGTGTTTGCGCTGTCATCAGATTTGCCATGCATTAAGCCAAAGTCATTATAAACGGTCAGCTCAGTTAACGGTCCAAACTCAACCTGCCAGTCATAGGACACGCCCATAGTCGTCGACGAAGCCTTTGCCGCTATGGTGTCATACATCGCATTTGCAGCAACCGCAATCTGGGTAAATTCATCGACCTGATAATCATACTCGGTGTGTTGAAAATGGACATACCACTGGTGATATCGACTAGACGCATGCACAGCCCAGGCGTGATAATTGCCGGCCCGAGAGATGCCATTGTCCAGACCGCCATGCAGTGCTGAGAATCCGATCTGGGTAGTACCAAAAGCGTGATCCAGCTGATAGGCAAAGCGCCCTGCCAGAGTGTTATACTCAGCCAGCTTTTGTTCAGGCGTGTCGTAAACGTACTCACCCGCAGTGCGCAGACCAACGATATCCACCGAGTACCGGTCTTTGCGATCTTCCGCCGCACCATCTATGCCACCGTGAGCGTCGTTTTTGAAAAAGGCCAGATCCAGTTGCCAGTTATCCTGCATAGTACGTTTGAACACCAGACCTAAATCATAGTCCTCTTCCAGACCAACGAAATAATTGGGTGTCATAAAGTAGCTGTGTGATGCAACCGGCGTATTACCAAATGGTACGGGAGCCAGGCCGAGCTGAGCCTGCCACTGCGGTGTGAGGTCGTAGTCCAGGTAAGCAAACTTCACAACCCGCATGTAGTCATGAAATCGCACTTCCGCATTGATACCGATATCAGTAACCTTACCTGATAAATTAATACGAGCCAGGTCAAAGTCGATGTCACCACCACGACGCTCACTGTCCTGATCGTAGGAGTTCATACCATAATTAAAGCGAATAGCACCGCCTACCTTTACACCCTGCTCAGCAGGTTTATTGTCCGCTTCTTGTTGTGCTTCAAGCTGTACCACTTTTTGCTGCAAATTAACAAGTTCACGCTTCAGCGTATCTAACTCTGTCGCGTTCGTATCAACGGAGGCAGAGCCAATGATCAGGGCACTCGAAAACAAAATAGTGCGTCGGGAATTAAATGACATAGAGACACATTCCGGGGTAAAGCTAAAAAATTCGCGCAAGCCTATATGACAACGCTGACACGTTCAAATTAAAGAATTTCGCCCGAATGTAAGGGATGTAAAACACTGTGCAATGGAGGTTTCAGTTTGTAAATTCTGTAGTGAAAATGCAGTTATGCTGTTTTATCTTCTTACCTAAAACATCAAGAGAACCAAGAATAATAAAGCTAATTATCAATTACTTATATATACCCCGTGAGATACCGCCCTCATTAAAGTTAGTGAATAGTTACCAGTAAACGGTTTATTGGCAATTCTGAGCCATTTTTAGCCCAGAAGAATTGTTCGAACAATTTTCACCCGCTCTGACCGCTGGCAACCTGCCGCTTACCGCACCCGGTGACATTTTTGACCAAAACGCGCTAATCTGTGAGCCTCTTTCTGTCGACTTAAGTTGAGCAAGCATGAAGAAAACATTAAACAACATTGCATTAAGCTTATTTTTTATCTCTGCCCAGAGCATCCAGGCGGTTGAGCCTCAAACTATCCCAGTTGCAAAGAGCGCTGATAACTATCAACTGGAACTGGTTGCGAGGGGTATTCAGATCCCCTGGGGAATGGTGTGGCTAAACGACAAAGAGCTGCTGGTCACCGACAGATCGGGGCAACTTCGCCTGATCAAAGAGGGCAAGCTGGTCGACAAACCGATCGAAGGTGTGCCAGAGGTACATGCTGAGCGCCAGGGTGGCCTGCTGGATATCGAGGTAGACCCTGACTATAGCGAAAACGGTTGGATCTATTTTTCTTATTCCGGCTTTGAAGGCGAAGAAAAAGGCAGCAATACGTCTATCATGCGTGCACGCCTCAAAGATATGAAGCTGGTTGATAAGCAGTTAATATTTGATGGTTTTCCAAATACCAAGCCCTCTTTTCATTTCGGCTCTCGCATTGAATTCGACAAAGATGGCTACCTGTACTTTTCGATTGGAGACAGGGGCAACCGGGACGTGCACCCGCAGCGCTTAGATCATGATGCAGGTAAAATTCATCGTATCAATGCCGACGGCACTATCCCCGATTCAAACCCATTTGCAAAACAAAAGGATGCGCGTAAAAGTGTGTATTCCTATGGCCACCGCAACCCACAAGGTATGGCTATGCACCCCAAAACGGGCGAGATCTGGACCCATGAGCATGGCCCTAGGGGCGGCGATGAGATCAATATCATCAAGCCGGGCCTGAACTATGGCTGGCCTGTGATCACATACGGAATTAACTATAACGGAACAAAGATCACCGACGAAACCACCCGAGATGGAATGCAACAACCTGACTGGGTATGGGTTCCTTCTATTGCACCATCCGGTATGGAATTTATTACCAGCGACAAATACCCACAATGGCAAGGCCATCTGGTTGTCGGTTCAATGAAATTCGCCCATCTGGTACTGGTTGAACTTGACGGCAATAAAGTGGTTGGTCACAGTAAGCTCTTCGAAGGCGCCGGCCGTGTGCGCAGCATAGCGACCCATCCCAACGGTGATCTTTACCTGGGAATAGATGGCAGCGGGATCTATAAAGTGATACCCAAAACCAAGTAGCCAGCCATACCCTCATCCCGGCCACCGAGCCGGGATTTTGTTTGAACGGGGCTGAATTACGTACCACAAATTTGGCAATAATGCCGATACAACAGCGACAATAGGTGGTCAAATTGCCGGCGCATTTTCTGGATTCAATGGTATTGCAGTCAATTGGCGCGAGTCCATCACAACGGTCCCTGATATAAAAAACTCGCTTCAAATCTATATCAGGCAGGCATGAGCGAAGACGCTTTTGACAATTAGACCAAAGTGCCTTCCCGTTCTTTCTTTAAGTGTTGTATGATAAACCAGACGCTGCAGGCCACTCTGAATACAATGTAAGCTTCCTGTGTTTATCAAACACTAAAAGAATCCAGACCAGTCTGTAATTGACTCACCCTCAGTTTCATACTCTCACTGGCACTTTCCGTTTCCTTTGCTCCCTGCGCGGTCTCGTCCGCCAATGTGCTGATGTTCACAAGATTTTGATTTATTTCTTCCGTCACCACAGATTGCTGCTCAGCCACAGTAGCAATTTGAACATTTAGCTGAACAATTTCTTCTACGGAGTTTTCAACATCAGCAAATGCCTTGCTAACCAGTGCACTTTTCTCTAAACACAGCTGGGTACTATCGCTGCCTTTGCTCATACTGAGTACAGCCTCATTGGCCTCACTCTGAAGCCGGGTCAGTAGATCCTGAATATCGACAGTTGCAGACTGAGTTCGCTGAGCCAGCGTTCTGACCTCATCAGCAACCACCGCAAAACCTCTGCCACTTTCCCCTGCTCTCGCAGCCTCTATCGCCGCATTGAGTGCCAGTAAATTGGTTTGTTCCGCAATCCCCTGAATAGATGCCAATACACTGCCAATATTGTTTGTTTCAGCAACCAGGTTTGCTATCACGTTTGATACTTCAGACACCTGTTCGGCCATCTGAGTCATAATATACTGCGAGTCCTCCGCAACCTTTTTGCCACTTGCTACACTCCCAATAACTTGCTGTGTGACATCTGCTGCATGACTGGTGTTCTGTGCAACCTCTTTTGTTGTTGCCGCCATTTGGGTCACTGCCGCCGCAACCAACGCAGTTTGATGTTTTTGCTGTTCTAAATCCGTAGCCGTTCGGCGCATGATTTCTAAGGCCTGATGCGATGAACTGCCCAGTTCAAAAGCGTGTTTATTGGTTTTAGAAATCAACCCCCTTAAAACGCTCAAAAACTGATTGAAAGCCCTTGCTACATCACCAGTTTCATCTTTGGCAGTGTCATTGAGCAAAATGGTGAGATTGCCATCTCCCTCGCTTATCTCATGCAGTCGTTCTGACAAATTTGAAATCGGGCTGGTAATCGAATGCCCTACCACGAAAGGAGCAATCAAGTTAAAAACTAACGCAACACCCAGCGTTATCAATATCCATTTTAATCCATTCTGTTCATCTCTTTCTGCCTTTAAAGCCGCTTTCTGAGTAAAAGCCTGAATATCATCAAGTAAGGCTATGGTTTCGTCTTTCAGGTTGTCTTCCAGCGCTTCTACTTTGTGCGCTTTGTCTGTCAGCTCTTGCATAGAAACGTTACCTATAACACTCAAGACATGATCAGACTCCTTTACAAGGTGCTGATAGTGTTTATTTATTAACTTTATTGAGTCAGCCACTTGCCTGAATTTGGCTTCGACTTCGTCTGAATGAACCTTTGTTATGGCTTGCTGCGTAAATGCTTCTATGACTTTGAATTCTTGATTTATCTTGTTATTTAGCAGCGACCATTGTTGTTTCAATTCCTGTAACGTCTGCTCAGCTCCGGCTTGCCCCTGATAAGATAGCGAGCCATGAAACAATGCTCGTTCAAATATGATTGCCTGTTCAAGCTGATGTTCAGTAATTTTAGTAACAAAGTTTGCAAGCGGAATGTCTTCTTCCGCAATATCAGAAAGCTCATACCCAATTTTTACCATTTGAGAGGCTGCAACCAAACCCATGACCAGCATCAGGACAAGCTGTAAGGTACCCATTAGATATATTCGCGCACCAATTTTTAGCTTCTTTAACATAAGCACGTGCTCCAAGAAGACGTATTAAACCAGGCTAATGCAATGAAAGGCTTACCGTGGTTTTATTTAGCATCAGAAGGTGTGAATATGAGCGTAAAAGAGTAACCTTTGAGCTGACTCTAACCCTGCCACTGTGTTGTACAGTGGTATAATCCTTGTAACTATGCGTTCACATACACCGTCAATATATGAGCGTAGCACAACAGAAAGACTCTGCTCTGATACCGTCTCGTCATATCGAAAGTGCACTACTAGTAAATTGGTTTAGCCTGTTGCTAAGAAGCCCCTTCCACGCACGTTAACTAGTGCATGAAAAGCAGACTCAGCGCGCTCAAACTTGCTCGATATATAACGCACATATCTTTATGGACAGCAGATCTACAACCCCACCTCAGCAGGAATTATGCAATCAATGTCCTCAGCTTTTATTATTCAGTCAATTGACAAATCAACACAAAACGGTACAGGTATGATCCAAAAGCTGCGCCCTTGTGTTCCTGAAAAACAACCTTATATCCTCCATTGGTCGTGAATAAAAAAACATCAACCGCCACATCAAGGCTTACAAGAACCTCAAGGAGCGCACACATGAAACTGGCCCAGTTAAATATAGCTAAAACAAAATACCCGCTAGATGCCCCCGAGATAAAAGATTTTGTCGACAACTTAGAGCTGATAAATGGTATTGCTGAAGACAGTGAGGGGTTTGTCTGGCGACTGAAAGACGAATCGGGCGACGCAACTCACATTCAGATGTTTGACGACCCCAGTATTATTGTCAATATGTCGGTGTGGGAGTCTGTTGATGCGCTTAAAAACTTCATGTTCCGGACCCACCATCGTGACTTTATGCGCAGAAAAGGCGAATGGTTTCATCGCCTGGCAGAAGATACTTATGTGCTATGGTGGATTGAGGAAGATCATATCCCGACGCAAGAAGAAGCATTAGCGCGTCTGATGCACTTGAGACAAGAGGGAGATACTCCCTATGCCTTTACATTTAAGACTAACTTCACAGCATCAGAAGCGGCTATTTACTCCAGGGATACACGGGGTTAGCATGCATTGGGGTATGCCATTTAAAAACAATAAGTAAAAAAGGATCAATCGTATGAAATATGTGTGCCTGATGCGTGGAATTAACGTCAGCGGCCAGCGTAAAGTAAACATGAAAACGCTCTGTACGCAACTCGCTGAACTGGGGATGGATAATGTCAGCTATTATCTGCAATCTGGTAATCTGCTCTTTGACACCTCGCTGACCAGTTCAGAGATCAAAGCCACGATCACACAATTGCTTGGTGATGCCTACGACTATCAGGATGTCGATTTGTTCCTGTTTACCTTTGATGCACTGCAAGCCATTTACGATGAGATGCCTACATTTGTTTCTGATCAGGATGTAAGTAAAAGCCATTTTACCTTCCTCAATGACATACCTGATACCAAACTGACTGAGCAGATGGACGACCAAGCCTTCTTGCCAGATCAATACCGTCTCTGTGGCACTATGGTTTACGTTTATTGCCCCAACGGGTATGGCAGAACTAAAATACATACCAATTTTTTTGAGCGCAAACTTAAGGTCAGAGCCACCACCAGAAATCACAAAACAGTTGCTACCTTGTTGGATAAACTCAGCAGCTAACAGGCGCCACAAAACTGACTCTCCTTTAACACGACTGGATTGGCTAGCTGGTCGTGTTGGCTAAGTTGCTCACCTACATCAACTGTTTAACCCATGAGTAATAGATCATGGATGCAGGACCTAACTCGTCATTCGTCGAATAAACAGACACTTTTGACATTAGTTGATGTACTCTGTTCCCGAAATAAAACCTATTGTAAGGAGTTTAGGTGAAACCCATTTTGTTTGTACTCAGCATGCCCTTTGAAGATGGGCCCGGAAAAATGTGGATATGCTCCCACTGTGCCATGATTGAAGGTGCACTGACTGTAAACCCTCACTGGGCAGACCAAGTGGATGTACGTCGCGTTGATTTTGCGAAACCAAGAAAAGCTGTAGTTGAACTTCTTGGCGAGGACAATCAGTGGTTGCCTGTGCTTATTTTGGACGATGAGCAAACGCTCACACAACCTGAAGCAATCATTAATTATCTGGCAGAAGCCTTTGGAGGCGCAGCAGTGCATCCTTAACTATGCCTTATTTAGCCAGTTCCCCGCACTCAATGTTTAAATACCCGATAAAAACATGCAGCTGTTACGGCAGGTATCACACTGTGAAATTGAAACTTTAAGGAAAAGCCATATGACCGTAATTATCAGAGAACCGCAGGCATCGGACTCAAAGGCAATTCACCAAGTCTCTGGCCATCTGGGTTATACCGAATTATCTCCCTCAGAGGCATACGAAAACCTGCATGCACTACTCAACTCTCCTCAGGACAAGCTCTACGTTGCAGAGCGAAATGGCCTAATCGTGGGCTGGATACATGTGTTCTACGCACGGAGACTGGCATCAGCCGGCTTCTATGAAATCGGAGGGCTAATTGTGTCTCCTGACGCCCAGGGGCAAGGGATAGGCCGAACGCTGGTTAACCATGTGCGTGCGCAACACCCGGGAACAGTCAGAGTTAGGTGCAACATACTAAGAAAAGATGCACATCGATTTTACGAATCAATTGGGTTTAACAATAATAAAGGTCAGTTCGTTTTTCAGGCAGACGCCATAAGGGAGTAATAGCTTAATTACCGCCCGGATATTCACCAAAAAGTAAAATAATACTGCCAAATTAAAGTAACGCTCAGGTACATATGACGCAATGGTATGTCTGACGAGAAAACAGCTAAGTATGTGATCACATAGCTTAGGATAAAAGCATGGCACAAACGTGCCATACTAAATTGACCCTTTAAAAAGCGGAAAAAGAAATGCCACAGAACAACCCAGTTGGATATTTTGAAATTCCAGTCACAGATCTGGATCGCGCGATGGCGTTTTACCACGCCGTATTTGGTTTTCAGTTCGAACATGCAGTCATCGATGGGCATGATATGGCACTATTCCCATCTAATGATCAGGCAACCGGCATAACCGGTGCACTGGTTACAGGAGACAGTTATGTACCATCTAAAGCGGGCACGCGGCTGTATTTTCATACCGATGACATCGATGCAACACTGGCTAAGGTGCTGTCTCTGGGAGGTAAAACCCTCTACCCCAAAACATCCGTTTGCGGATTTGGCTGGGTTGCGGAGTTTGAAGATTCTGAAGGAAACTGTATCGCCCTGCATGCCGAGTAACCTGTTCCGTGCCAAATTTAGAGCGGTCAGTGACACACTCTGTCAGCAGATATAGGCACACGTACAAAAAATGCGAGCGTATCAATACGCCTGATGATAGTCTGAAAACTCAAAGACATAACCAATATCAGTGTCAATATTACGCTAGTATGAGCAGGCTAACTCAGGGAGACATACCTATGTTTAGGGTAATTTATCGGTGGCAAGTACCCACTGAAAATATCGCCGAGTTTCAGGCAACATGGCGCGCGACAATGGATGCAATTCATAAGTCCGTTCAGGGTGCGCTGGGCAGTTTTATGCTACAAAGCTCTGATGACCCAAATAAAGTGCTAACTATAGCCAAATGGCGTTCGCGTGCAGATTGGGTGCACTTTTGGGATAACAGCAACCCCGAACAAATGCATAAGATGCGCCTGTTGGCTGAGCGAATTTCCGTTGAAACCTTTGACGAAGTGGAAGATCGAACCCACTCATAAAGCTGTTCACAAACTACAGTATCAATACCCCACATAAAGGGCTCTATCATGACAAAACAGTCAGCCTATGCAGATATCAATGGCATATCGATTCACTATGAGCAAAGTGGTAATCCGGACGGTTTTCCTCTGGCCATGCTGCACGGAGGTTTGGGCTCAACCCGGGATCTGGATGTACTCACTGAATATCTGGGTACTCATTTCCGACTGATATCCATTGACTTGCGAGGCCAGGGAAGATCAAGCCTGGGCGATGTACCTTTGAGCTATGCACAATATCAAAGCGACGTGCAAGCATTGCTTGATTGGCTGGGTATTTCACGCTACTTTCTGTTTGGTTTCAGCGATGGCGGGATAGTCGCCTATCGTCTGGCGGTGCAAAACCCGGCTCAGGTTACTCGATTGCTGACACTGGGATCATCCTGGCGTCTGGAAGAAGGTGATCCGGCGGTTGAAAAACTGCGCGGCCTAACCGTTGAAATGTGGACTGAGCTGTTTCCTGAGGGAGTCGCTTATTATCAGGCATCGAACCCAGCCCCGAACTTTCCTGCCCTGGTTGAGGCAGTAAAAACGCTCTGGCTTGATACCAAGGAGTCTGGCTACCCTTGTGATTTGGTGGCACAAATTGATTGCCCTACCCTGATCATGCGAGGTGACAACGACTTTCTTTTTTCTCTGGAAGAAGCCGTTGCACTCAAAGCGCGTATTAAAGACGTCAGCTTTGCAAATATTCCCTTCACCACCCATGCCGCTCATCAGGAGTTACCGGCGCTGGTCGGCCCCATCATCCGGCAGTTTTTTCTGCAACCAAATCAGACGCCCTAACATGCAGTGTAATCAGGTATAAGGAAACATATGAACGAACATAAAAAACGGGCACGCATTGTATCCCCCAGCAGATCTGCTGAGATCTTGTCCCGAGAAACAACGGCCACCGCCATTGAAACACTGGCTGGGCTGGGTATCCATTGCGACTTTGCTCCCCATTACATACACCGAGAAGTTACAACAGCCCAGTTGATACTCGATAAGGCAAAAGATTTGAATGACGCCTTTGCAGACCCAGAAGTTGCGCTCATTTTAAGTACCATTGGCGGCCACAACGCAAACAGGACGCTCGACCATCTAAACTGGGACATACTCCGGGATAACCCAAAGCCGCTTTGCGGATACTCCGACATCACCGTACTGCTCAACGCTATTTATGCCATAACAGGCCAGATTACTTATCTGGGTCCGCATTTTTCCTCTTTTGGCATGCAACAGGGTTTGGAATTTACCCTCAGACATTTTGAGCTCGCCTTACTGGGTGGCACGGACTATGCGCTTAGCGCCAGCGAGTTTTGGTCTGATGATCTTTGGTTTATCGATCAAACCAGTCGCACTTTTATACCCAACCCGGGCCCCATCATTGTCAACAAAGGGACGTGTGAAGGCACCATTTTGGGTGGCAACCTTTGCTCATTCAATTTATTGCAGGGTACCCGTTACATGCCAGATTTAACCGGAGCGGTTTTATTTGTCGAAGAAGATAACCTGCTGGGTGACCTGACCCTGACGGAATTTGAACGTAACCTGCAATCTTTGTTGTCTCATCAGGGCGCTGAGCATATTGCCGGTTTAGTGGTCGGCCGCTTTCAAGCCGACAGCAAAGTAGACCTTAACGACCTGACAGAGCTCCTGAGCAGTTTTGAGCAACTGACATCTTGCCCGGTCGTGTGCAATCTCGACTTTGGTCATACAACACCTATTTTCACCGTTCCCATTGGCGGACAATGCACGCTCAAGGCATTGGATGGTAGAGTAAACATAAACATCCATACACGGCAAAACAACTAATGGGTTCCGTAATCGATTATAAATATCCGTCACAGACGCAGACCCCTGACTTACCCTTTGCATTCTATGTAACCTGGCTTTGGGTCATTGGGCTGATAATTTTGCTGGGGTTTATCCCCAGTTATATTCTGCAGTTTTCATCACTGACTACGATGCATCACTGGCACGGCGCTTTGTCCTTTGTCTGGGTGGCCGGTATGCTCAGCCAGGCAACACTGGTTTACCAAAAGCACTTGATACCGCACCGAACACTTGGATACTGCCTTGCTTTTGTCTTGCTGGCTTTTATTGTCTCAACGGTGGTTTTATACACCACCGTATACCAGGAACGTGTCACCACCAGCGTTATATTCAGGTTGGTGTTGAGTCTTGATATCGCCCTTTTCCCGCTCTTCGCATTCTTTATGTATCGGGCAATTTTCAGCGCCGGCTCTTCACACAAACACGCACACTGGATACTGCTTGCATCTGTAATGCTGCTGCCTCCGGGACTTGGTCGCCTGATCCATGGTCTGTTTTTCTTTCCATTTGATTTACCTCCCAGGTTTTTCTATGAGCCGACCGTGATTATCACAGGGTTAATCCTATACAGAATCGGTCAGGCGCAAAGCTGGCAATTCAAAAGCACCAGAGTATGTTTAGCGGCATTTATTTCAGCTGTTTTAATCAGTTATGCTGTTGCTTACGATATAACGAAGGAGTCAATCCCGTGGCTTTCTTAAACGCGGTGTTAAAGGTCGACTTAGAGTTAAAACCCACTTCAAACTGAATGCTCGACACCTGCATGTCTGTTTCTTTGAGTAATTTTTCAGCTTGTGATATTCGATAGCGATTTACAAACTGGAAGAAGTTGGTCTGCATTAATTGAGACAGAGTTTCTGAAATGTGATTTTCGCTTACGCCAATTGCACTGGAAAGTTTATTCAAAGACAAATCCTCTTCCATAAACAATTGCTCTTCTTCCATCGCTTTTTCCAGTTTAGCCGAAATACGTTGCATTCTATCCAGGCTTACTGTCGATGTACGAGGCTGCCGGGCTCTCGGCTCTCCTTTGTCGGCCGGAGTCAAAATCGGTTGTTTAAGTGCCAGATAGGCGAAGGCAAGTAGTACGCAAGCCTCAAAAATCGGTAGTATCACCCCCTGTCCAAACCAGCGCCAACCCAAGAACACCGAAATGTAACCGGTGGCATAACACAGCCAAACCAAGCCCCACAGCAATAAGATGACGGCAAACCAACTGATTGAACGTGACTCAATGTCAGAAAAACGTTCCATTAATTGCTGCCGGTGACGGGCATGAAGTTTTAAAGCGCTAATAAAATAAACCGCTGTGTACAAAACAAAGATCTGCGTTGAGGCAAAGCAAGAGAATAAAGCCAGCTTGTAGTGCTGAGGATCTCGGGTTGCCGGGTCCGCCAGTGCCAGTTTCTCAGCAGAACTCAGGCCGGACACAAACGGAGCCATCACCGCCATCACCAAAATCGGGCCAGATAGCGCCCATGCATAAGTCCGTTTCGAAAACTCAGGATTAGGAGACATGGTCGCACAGGCGTAAAAATACAGTGCCGGACCTAACAGTACACGGACGGGAAACTGCGCACCCACCAGCCAGGGCACGTAACGATATGCACCGGAATACACTACCAGTTCACCGCACACATGAACTATCAGTAAGGCGAGTAACGCTATCAGGTAAGTAGTTTGTCTCTGTCGGGGTTTATTAACCGCCTGCAGCAACGCCAGTAACAGCATACCCAGCATACTAGAGTAGATCAGCGTGCCTAACACACTCATTTAAGCTCTCTCAAAAACGTAAAAACGACAAGTGGTAGCATATTGGAAACAGCTAAGGGGTGCAACCAACGAGCTGAAATAGACGCCATGTTATTCAAGGCGAATTGAACAACTATCAAAGTGTATATTTTACAAAGTATTAGATTAAATATACGATAGTCAGCGAGTGGCGGGCAAGTGATGTTTTACCACCTTAAATCACAAAGGACTCTATGAAACTAACACTCAAACTTTCTATCGCCATTTACCTTATTTCTCTATGCCTGCCTGCTATTTCTCCTTTGGAATCTTCAGCAGAACACCTTATCGATGGCTATGAAGTACTCATACTGGGACCTGCACAGGTTTTTTTTGGATTTGTTATGTTGCCTCAAATGCCCGGGCTCGGACTACTGCTGATATTACCCTGGCTGGCAAATATCAGTTGGCTGATAAGCCTGGTCACTTATAAGGAAAAACTGGGTCGTATTGCGGGATTCTGTACTGCCGTGATTGTGGTGGTGTTTTTCGTCCACCCCGTTGCCATGATTGGCTCTTCCATAAGTGTGGTCTTGTTGCAGTTGCATATTGGCGCTTACCTGTGGATGCTGGCACTCATGCTACCATTGCTCATCTTGTATCCACTCAAAGCAAAAAAGCAGCCTCACAACACAGCGTCTTAATTTGTTAATTCGCCCTTTCAAGTAAGGTTAAGCGGCCTGCGGGTAAAACCGCACAGGCCACTTTCAATTGAGCGTAATTAAATTTACTGACGTTTATCCACTTCCACTTTGCCGTCTTTGATTACCAGGGTTACGGTTTCCATCACCTGAATATCTTTTAACGGGTTTCCCGGTACAGCAATGATATCAGCCAGCTTACCCGCCTCCAGAGAACCGAGCTTGTCCTGCATCTTTAACAAGGTCGCAGAATTGATAGTCGCGGCCTGAAGCGCCTGAAGCTCATTCATGCCAAACTTGACCATACGGCTAAATTGTTTGCCGTTTTGACCATGAGGGTACACTCCACCGTCTGAGCCAAACACCATGTTCACACCGGCCTTAACGGCTTTCGT
This sequence comes from Pseudoalteromonas sp. XMcav2-N, assembly GCF_024124545.1. Classification (GTDB taxonomy): domain Bacteria; phylum Pseudomonadota; class Gammaproteobacteria; order Enterobacterales; family Alteromonadaceae; genus Pseudoalteromonas. Next base: position 533,429 of record NZ_JAMXSF010000001.1, on the reverse strand, counting down.
AAAACTGGCTCGTTGAGTGCCGCCAACTTTTCGTTCTTTATCCAGGCTTTCGGGTAAAATACCGGCTTTTTCTCCCTCACTCAGGATATATTCGGTATTGTAAATATCCATTGAGAAATAAGTACCATGTTGCTTGGCAAGCTTGATAGCTTCATCATCCAAAAAACTGACATGTTCAACTGAATCCACCCCGGCACGGATAGCTGACTTAATGCCATCTGTTCCATGCGCATGAGCAGCCACGGTTAGGCCACGTAAATGCACTTCTGCTACCAGCGCCTGCATTTCCTCAAACGAATATTGCTGTGCACCCACTTTAGTGCCTTTGGATAATACACCTCCAGTTGCACAGAACTTAATTACGTCCACACCATATTTGATGTTTTCACGCACCTTTTGTCTGACTGCCCAGGGGCCGTCGGCCACCCCTTGTGCTACCACCTTGTGCTCGTGGGTAAACAGGTTATTGTCGCAGTGACCGCCCGTTATACCCAGCGCCGGGCCCGATGCGAAGATGCGAGGTCCTGGTACATCACCATCATAGATAGCATCACGCAGCGCCAGATCAGCATAGCCACCAGCGCCCAGGTTACGCACAGACGTAAACCCTGCTGCAAGCGTGCGCTTGGCGTTACGCACTCCTGTGATTGCCGAACGCGGTGCAGTGCGCTGCAAGCGCTTGTAACCATGAACTTGTGCATCACCGGTAAGGTGCACATGCATATCAAACAACCCCGGCAACAGTGTATGGCCTTTGAGATCAATCACAGTGGCATCTTCTGGGTAGGCTTTACGGTTGCTTCGTGATACCGACACGATTGTGTTGTCTTCGACTACCACAGTGGCGGGCCGGATGAGTTTTCCTGTGTTAACATCCAGTGCAGCGTCGGCATTGAGTACCAATGTGTCGGCAAAGGCATTGCCACAGGCCATAAGCACTGCGGCACTGATCAGAGTTGTTTTCAACATATTCGCTTCTTTTTTGTAGTAATTAGTCGACTCAGTCTAGTCATGGCAAGACAACAAAGGCAACCTAAGTGCGACCAACTTCGCCAAACGTCGGAACAAACAGCGTTATAAAGCGGCTTGTTCCTCCACTGAAACCTGTTGTAAAGGCCTTTGAATCAAAAAACGGTTAAACAGGTATAAAGCAATAGCCGTCGCCAGTGCCAATACACCAAACAACCCCCACATTAGGTCAGGTCGGCCATCTTGCTGGACCAAGGTGGCATAACTCCACCCAGATAAGAAGCCGGCAAACAAAAAGCCCAGAGCCATAGACACAAAGTAGTAGCCCATATACAGGGCAGCCTGTGAAGGCGGCGCGATACTGGCTACGTACTCCTGACTTTTAGGTGAGGTCAGCATTTCTCCCAATGCAATTAACAAGATCACTGTAACCATCAATGCCCCACTCGTTGCTGTCAGCTCTATGGCCATGAGTGAAAAGGCCCCAAACATAACAACCAGTCCTGCTGTCAGCACATAAAACGGCTTTATCCGCTGACACAAATAACTAACCAGGATCTGGAGCAATACAATGGCTGCGAAATCCAGGTTGATCAAATACTCGGGATTAATCTGCCGATATTCAAGCAGTGCGAGCGTGGTCTGTTGCAACTTTGCGCTCGTCAGTGTTTCCGACGCTTTCAAATCAGCCATCAGGGTTGTCAATTCGTGGGTTGGTACATTTACTTTAAGGTGAACCCACTCCAAGCGCAGGGCTTCAACGGCTGGTACAGTGCCCGCTTGTAATTGTGAATGTAATACCTGAACTGCATTTTGTAGCTGCGTGCTATCTACATATGCAAAGAAAGCAACGACATCCTCGCCAAAAAAGGCTATAAAGTTCAGTAAATCTCGGGTATCTACATAGTCACGGATAAACAAAGGCAAGGTATAAAACAGCTGGTTGTACACTGTCCAGAACCCTGCAAGAATGGCCAGATACACTGCAAATCGCATATTACTGATCCTCATGGGTTGTGCCCACCAGACAGCTTTCTTCTGCGTGACTCTGCGGGCGGTCTGATCCCAAATCACATTAATAGCCAGCCAGAGCCCAATGAGTGAAAACGCTTCAATATAGCTGAGGGCCTCGATTCCTGAACACATCAAGAGCACCACGGCGACTAACAACGTCAACGCAAAACGGCCATTACCAAGCACAGACTGAGCTTCTCGCAAAACATCACGAAGCGACGCTTTCTCCCGCTTAAGGCTCGGCGGATCACGGTAGAACCACAAAACAGGAATAAAATTCAGCAAGATCCAGCATGCCGACATCATAAACACAGCATCCCAGCTTATCGCCCTGAGCGCTCCAGCAAGCAAAGGCCCAAGAAAACCGCCAATATTAACCATGGTATAGAAAATGCCAAACCCAAGGCCGCGATTACTGTCGTTAGTACTGTGAGAAATAGTGCCGACTACCACAGGCTTGAAGCAAGCAGCCCCCAGAGCAACCAGGCTTAGTGCAGCAAAAAACGGCCAAAAGCTTTGCGCCTGACCCAGTAAAAAGTACCCCGGAGCCATAATGGCGAATGACAGCAAAAACATTTTTCGATAGCCAAGCTGATCGCCCAGTGCGCCAGTCAGTACGGGCAAAAGATAGAGAAAAAACGGGATGATCCCCTGTACCGCGCCGCGCTCAAGATCGGTAAATCCGACCCCGCCCTGAGCACTGGGCGTGGTCATATACACAGAAGACACCGCAAAAAAGCCATACCAGGCTAACCGCTCAAATATTTCCATGAGGTTAGCGACATAAAATGCACGGCTAAACCCTGATTCAGAAGCATCTGTACTTTGCCTCCCTGTATCTCGTTGCCTGGTTGATGTATTTATCGACATTGACTTGGATCCTATTGATTATTATTGTATACAATATACATAAAACACTAATAAGAGAAAGTCAAAATGTTACGATTGAGTTTAATTGCGTTGGCACTCCTGAGCGGCTGCCAGTCGTTAGAAAAACCGCCTCAGAGTCAGGTGGCTCGAGTTTCTGGCCAGATAGAACAGACAATCCCGAGCCCAGCCCAGATGCGTGTGGATATTGACGTAGCGGGCAGAACCAGCACGCTTAATCACATCGACATTACCTATGTCGGTAAACAAATACCGCGTACATACAGCGATGGCAAGATAACCAATAGCCGAGGCTATAACTGGTGGGTCAGCAAACATTTTGCGCTCAAAAGCGATTTGAGCGAGGAAAAAGTCCGCCTCTATCTTGAGCTATTGGAAATGTCTTACCCCCACTACGTTGAGCTGTTTGGTATGGCACCCGCGAACATTGATAATCAGCGCATTGCTGTCGTCTACGGCAGCTCTCGTGAGCGTGTACGTGAAGCCATGCTGGACGACGGTTTTTTGCGTGGCGTACACAAAACAGCCGGGGGCGAAACCATGTATTACAACCGTGCCGGATACAGTTTTCCAAGCCACCGACATCACCATCAACGCTATATTGTGATCCACGAAACTATGCACGCTTTTCATATGGCGCTCAATGGTCATGCAACCTGGGCACCAAGCTGGATCACCGAAGGCATGGCCGACGCAATCGCGAGCCACACCTATGACAGCGACAAAAAACAACTCAGAGTCATGGTATTCGACCGTGCCCCTATGAACTACCAGATCATGGGACTGGCGCAGTATCATAAGAATGGACAACCCAGCTTTGAGCAGATCAATGATGACCCACAACTGCGCCGTGGCCTTAACTTTTTCATCGTGCATTTTTTGTTAAGTGACCCACTGCGCTATCAGTATTTTAAACGCTACCTGCGCACCCTGATGGCATTGAACCCAGATTCTGACGCTACCTTGCCAACCGCCAATGCCCTACTGAAAACCACCTTTTCAGACTGGCCACAGCTGGAGCGCGACTTTGTCCAGTTCGTTCAAACAGCAAAGCCGAGCTTTTATATTGTACGAGGTCCCTGGGAGCAAAATGGCCCGGGCTACTGGCTGCGCAGCAACGATGAAAAAGCCCTTCAACGCTTAGATATTACGCCGTTTCGTAGCACACGCCACCCGGTACTGGATTTCCCCGCACCTCAGCCACACCCTGCAATCAACCCGGTCAGCAAAGATTCTTTCGCGGCCTTATTAACACTGCAACCTGAACAACGGACCCGAGGTGAAATTGGGGTAGGCTTGCTAACCAAACTTAGCAATGACAGTCTTGCACAACGTGCTGGATTGACTGAAAAAGCTGATTTTACTCAGGACCAGATGTTGCAAGTGCTACTGAATGATGGCACGCGACTATCAGTCATTGATACTACCAGCGGCACCACACAGGAGGTTGCACTCACGCCGGCAATTCTCAGAAGTTTAGAGCAAACCTTGCAACTGGGTCTCAATCTGCGCACAACCAGTTCAGGGCTGGAAGTTGAGATTAAATCAGCTAACAGCACACAAAAGGTTGCCTTTACAGTACCTGACAACGTATTGAGTGCAATCGACTTCCAACAGGTCTCCCTGCTGGGTCGCAACATGAATCACACTGTTACGCCATATCTGTATAGTCATACCTATGAAGTACCAGACCTTGAGATAGTCACAGCTAACCCCTGGTACTTTGCAGGCGCAGATTTGGCACACAGAGCCTTCAATACCTGTGTCGCATTTTCGGCTCAACTGCCGAATTGTATGGCCACACTGGACACTCAGCTGGCAAAACAAACCAATCAAAGCCTGCACTCAGCACTGAACCGAAACTTACAAAACATGCTCGAAAGTTGGCAACAACAGCTCTCTGATGATGCGTTGTATGCGCTCAGTGGTATCGAACTCTCGTTGCGGTTTGACGGTGACGTGCCTTTTATTTCGGTAAACAACCCCAGTCAGCAAACTGCCGACATTAAGCTTCAAAGCGGAAAATCTTTCTCTTTAACGCCGGGAAGACACAAACTGCCGTTGTCGGTAACTCAGAGCCAGGCAGGCTACACCCTGAGCTGGCAGGGCCTAACACAAACGGGTCAAATCACTTTGGAAAATCAGCAATTTGATGGCGTGTATTTGAATGCCCAGCTCAGCAAAGACAACTCGGATCTGCAGATAAGTCTGACCGGACCCTATTCCGGAGACACCCATGGCAAACTGTCGGTGCAGTTTCTTCCCTACCAGAGCCCCGCAGCTCAACCAGCACTTTGGCAGCAGGATGTCACCCTATCTCCATACGAAAAAAAGCGCTGGCAACCGCACTTACGCCAGCCTGAAAAGCTCAAAAACGGGGTACTGAAGGTTGTCGCTGTATTGGACGTCGATGGAGAGCCCATCAAACTGGTGGAAAGCTTTAAACTCTAGAAAGATCAGGAGTGCAGATAAGCTTTATTTGTACTCTTGTTATTAGTGATGAGCAGCACCCGAGTAAATTTTGGTGCAAACAGGTGCAGCTTCTTTAGGTAGCTTAGCTAAAACGGCCTCAATATGTGAGGTTAACTCCGGGTTATCTGTATGCTGATTTACGAGGTAGCATAAGTCCTGACCTCCTTCTGCACCACCAGGTAAGGAATCAGCCCCCAAATCCCAAAGTAAAATAAGGCGCTCTTCAAGGTTAAAGTAATAATAGTCGTTCCTCCACCTATTCTGGGGCAGTGTAGATATAAATTTCCCCTGATGTCCATGGGTGTGTGCAGAGGTCAGATGCGCAAGCCCTTCCCTATTAGTTGGATATTGGCCGGTTTGTAACTTATGCATGCTTAATGCATCACCCAGTTGTCGAAAATGCAGCTGGCTGGTATCGCGTTTACAGTCGGTTTTATTGATAAACTCAGGCATCAAAAACCCGACGCAGCATAGTGAAGCCAGTAACATCACTCCACTGATTTTTACAGTTCTCTTTAAACCCATAAAGCACTCACCTGATTTACTGTAACCAGGGCATTTTGGTCCCCTGAATTGGCTGAGCGGGTATCAGGCAACGGCACTCACTGTCTCAAAATAGGTGTTGTAAATCATTAAGCCAACGGCAATAAAAGGCAACAAGAAAAACCAAATAACAAAAGTAACTGCGAGTAGTTGATCCCTTAACTTTTGAAGTACAGAGCGCTCATCCAGATTGAGTTGATTATAATAGCTTTCTTTATCGGCCAGATGAACAACAATATTCTCGGTACAAACATCGTGACACTGAGAGCCAGAGGTATTGTCTAGCGCTTGTTCAATCGCAGCCTTCAGCATTTCCAGACCCGCTCTATTACCTGTGATCGCTTCCCCGTTAAAAAGCTCACTATTAACCCATGGTTCGTCATTCATACAATTGTCCTTTATTACCTCAATATTTAACCGCCTGTTAGCTGGCTTAAGTGTTCAGGCTGATCATCAAGCTAAACTTTGTAAGAATAAATAGTAACTGAACAAAAACCATCACCCAATAGTTACCGCCTCAAACAACAATTCATTTGTGAATGATGAACTTTTTAATGTATATGGCATAGGGCTGAAAGCTGCATATTTAACCAATTAAAGAAAAAAGCATATCTCTGGGCAGGGATATGCTTTGCGTTGGATTATTGTGAGTCACCACAATATGAATTACTTAGTGCACATTAGTTTATTTCCCATGTTTGCTGTTGTTGCGACCCGTCAAACTCCCAGTTATACACCAGCGGCTCAACATCGGTGCTGTAATACCAGATCTCGGCTTTGAGCTTTTGCTCTGAGTGTGGCAACACAATTTGAACAAACAGACCGTTACTATCGACAGGCGCTCTTAAAAAACACGTGTCGTCGTCCGTCAATGGGGCATCCTGTTGACAAATATTAATAAATGCACGGCTATTCACAACATTGGACGCAATTGACACAGCCACGGGCACATCAGTACGAAAGTCGAAAGCTTCATCAACGATCACAGCCTCCATGCCTTCCGTACTGCCACTGTCTTGCGCTGGTTGCGTGTCGTCATTCTGCGCTTCCTCTGCAGAGCCTTCCTGCGTTTCGCTATTGCTATCCTGCTCAGCAGCATTAGCTGTTTGTGTTTGCTCGGTATTGGCTGCACTACTTTGCCCCGCGTTACTGGTAGCACTTGATGCAGTATTGTTTGTCTGAGTTTGCCCCTGTGAGTCACCAGAACCACCACCACAAGCCGTTAATAATAAAGTGATTAGAGTTACGATTAATTTGTTCATGATGCTCTCCTAGTTTTGCGCTGCGTTGCTGATGGTGTACTGGTAATCAGAAACTGGATTCTCAAACCAGGTTGCGTTCTGTGCGCCTGCTGACTGGGCGAATTCCACAAATTGAGGATACGCAAGAGACATATCAACGCGCTCCATTGGATGGTCCCACTGAGAATTAATGATAAGTGCCCAGGGCAAACCCGTAGACGTTTGGAAGTAGCCGTTGGTTGAAGAGGTGTCATCCCCCTGATCCAGATAGCTGCTATCAAACGCTTCGGTTGGCGCATGATTTTTAAGATGGACTTCCCAGCCTCGGCCATTGTTCTGGTCTACGAATGGCCCGTGGTAATGACCATCTACTGCAAAAATAAACGGGTCAACCTTGCTGTTTGTCGCGATATTCGCGTTGTAGCTGGTTGCCAAGGGGATAGTGATTTCAAACGAATAAGGTGCTCGTTGGATATCACTGCAGCCTGTTTCAGTTCTGAAGAATTTGCAGCCTGGCTGAACCGGCACCATCTCTCTGGTATCGGCAAATATAACGACTATCGCTTCGTTTCTGTTAGCTTCCAGCGGACTGCCCGTCTGCGGCGTACCGTCAATAGTCAGTTCAATTTGGGCTTCATCCACATGCTTACGGGCAATGTCTTTTAGACGAATGGCAAAGCCATTGTGATAACCGGCCCCGACTGCAATCAGCGCACCTTCAATGTTGTAACGCACAACCTGGTTACCAATCTGGCTGGTCGTCACACGATATCGAACCACCACGTCGTTAAAGTCATAGTCACCTTTTTGCGGCCATAAGTCTTCAAACGCGGCGGTTTTCCACGAGGTCGAGTTCTGGATCAGGCTGCTGGCAACAACAGAGACATTCAAATCTTCCACTTCACCGTTATCAATCCCGCCCTGTGGTGCAATATCACTGGTGTTCGAGACCCGGAATCTGGCCCAGGTGCTGCCTGCAACAGCATCAACAGGCACAGGTATGAGCACACGGTTTTCACCGGCAACCCCCTGGTACTCGCGTATCACACGCTCTGACTCCTGGAACTGGCCATCACCGTTCCAGTCAATCCAGGCATTCACATACCCTGATTTTGATAGCGTGAACGAAACCAGCGTTTCATAGCCTGTTTCAAGGTTTGTTAAAAAGCTAATGCCGTTGTCGTCGTCTGTGGCTTTAGGTACATATTCTGCACTGACACTCTGACCAAAAAATAAGTCACCCACATTATGACGCGCACCATTGGCGTTAAGCGAGGTGCCATAGCTATCCGGTGCGTCGCCATAGTCTATGGTTGGGTCTTCTGTATCATCAATAATCGGGGCCGTTGCACAGCGTGCACCGTCGTTAGTATTGGAAACCGGACCATACGCGAAAAGCTGGGTATTATTTGTATCGTTTATATCTATTTTATAAACATGCCCGTCCTGATTTCTGCTGATGTAAAAATTACTCTCCACATCAAAATAGACGGCACCGAATGTCCCGGACTGGCCCACGTTGCCAAGGTTGGTGCTGGTGCCGTTAGAAACATCAATGCGGTGCAGATTACCATTGCTGTCTACACTATACGCCAGGCTGGCATTTTCATTGGGCGCGAACGCCAAATCAAAAATATTCAGGTTCAACGCGCTACCATCAATAATGCGCTCTGCCTGCAAATAGTCGTCGCTGTTTTCGTCGAGCGATACGCGATACAGGCCTAAGCTACTGCCTTTCTTGTAAACATAAAATGCATTCTCGTGAATAGCGACATCACCCACGTAAAAGTTGGTATCGGGGAATCCCGATGTCATGATAGGCTCAAGCACGTAGTCTTTTCCCACCCGACCGATGTCTTTGTTGCTGTAATCCCAGCCGTAAATGTAACGGTCGTGGACACTAAACCCGATGCCATTGAGCTTGTTGTTGGTACCAACATTTTCAGCGAACGTGGTGTACGAACCTGAGACCAGGTTAACGCCATACATAGTTGCTGTGTTGCCCTGCACCAAAAAGGCCTTGGACGGACATGTGTCGAATGGGGCGGCTGATAGTCCTGCGGAAAACACGCAGGCTCCGAACAATATCTTTTTCATGTGACTCTCCAACGCTTTGATTTGCTGTTAGAGAGATTGCAAGCATGAGGCCAACTTTATAGCACTGATTTTAAAGGGGTTTTATTTTTAACAATTGCGTTATTGCAATACGCAATGCAGGATAAAAATCACAATAAGAAAAACGAGACTAAAAAGCACACTCTGTGCGTGCTCAATCAACCGCCATGGATCACTGAGTGCATTGACACTGTCTATCACAGTTCATGACTTATAGACATCTTTGGTCTTGAGCATGTCGTAAACCCTGTTTTCACGTGTTTTATCAAAACCAACCTGCCGGACATACGCTTTTGGATTGGAAAAAGTGCCGAATAACAGATCCCAGATAGCTAATCCGTAATTTTGCTTATGATGCATATATTTATGATGAACTCTGTGCATTTCAGGGCGTTGCAACACAAAGCCCAGCCAGTATGGCGTTTTCAGATCTGCGTGTATGTAAATGTTGTACAAAGCCGCAATGATCAGGCTTACGGCAGTCCCATAGGCATCGAGGCCCAGAATAAAATAGCAACACAAGGCATTCAAAAACGTGGCAGCAACGCCATCAAAAGGATGCATATAAAAAGACGTGAGGGCTTCAATACGTCTGGGACTATGATGTAGCTGATGAAAGACACGCCACAACAAGTCAAACTTGTGCATAGCTCTGTGCCACCAATAAGCAACAAAACTGGTGAGCAAGAAACCAAGCAAACCCTGCAGGAACATGTTTTCGCTGCTAAAACTCAGTAAAGACACAGTGCTAAATACATCAACAAAAATCAGACCTGCACCGACCGTACTGATCGATTGAAATAAGCTGATACCTGAGGCGAGGATCATCCAGCGCCGATCACAGCTGTTTTTAGACGCGGGAGCAATGACCTCCAGAGTAAAAATACAGATAAATGCGGTAATAACTATGGCTAAAGTAAGTAGTTCCATCCTGACCTGACTCTTTAATTTTACCTGAACAACGAAAACCCCATGGCTGATCCAGACCCCTGTATGAAAAGAATAACCGACTGGTATCGCTTACGTGCTGAGAATTGGTCCAGACTAGCCAATCTAAATTAAAATAATACAAGCAGCCAGGCCGAGCGCTTTACGCATCTCAACTCAGTTTGGCTTGTCGTTCACGCTTATAACACGCTGCCCATGCGCCAAGTACAATCGCTCCCCAGCCAACTGTGAAAAAGATAATATTTCGCCAGACAGGGAACACAATATCATCTACAGGTAAAAAATAAACCACAAGCAAATCGATCATTTCTACCACCATAATTGTCAGCACTGCTGACTTTACGAAATTGCCTTTTAGATAGCCTGCTACAAAATAAGCGGTGAGCGCGTTAAAAAAGCCGACAATGAACAGAAGAGCACCAATGACCACAGGAGATCTAATGATTGCCTCATCCATTTCAGCGTCTGTAAAGTCATTGGTATACATAAAGTCAAAAACCGCTATCCAGACAAACACCTCTGCAATTGCATATAAGAAATATACAAGTAGCGAAATAAAAACGAGTGCTTTGAACTCTCTGAAATCAGTAAAATTATTCATGCGTCCCTTACAGGCAGTTCGGCCACCTCCCCCTCAGGTAAGGTGACCAAGGGTATTACTGGCGAAGCTGATAACTATTGCCCAGCTCATCCTGCAATACATAGGCAATGCCCTCAACGGCTGTTACATCAAGCGGTTCCGTCAAAATACGGCTTGAAAACGTCCAACCCTCTGGCAGCGAGAGTTTATCTCCCAGGTTTGCCAAGTCATCCATCTGCAATGAGGCGTCCGAAATGCGGCTGAACGACTGCATCACAAAAACCTGACCTGTGTTATCGGTCAGCTCATAAATACGCCTGCCTTTATAGAAGTGCCAGGTATTGCTTCTAGATACTTCACCGGCGACATAAGGAAGTTGCTCGCCCTGCGCAGCACTCATGTCAGCGGTGGTCAGTAAGCGCATTTTCAACTCACCAAAAAGGCGAAATTGCGTATCAGCATCTTGCGTAATGACGTCCCCACCCCGGCTTTCATCCACTACAAAAAAGCGCGGACCGTTTGGGATAGCACTCAAGGCATCGTATTGCGCTGCTACCTCTTCAAAGTCGATGGCTTCCCACTGAGATTGCTCGCACATATTCACGCCCGGCGTGCCCCATACCTGAGCGATCACTTTATCGTCTTGCATATAAGGTAATAAGATCTCGCAGTACCGCATATTGTAATTTGCTCCTCCCGTTACCAATGGTGCTTGCGGCGCAGTCGTTTGCATAAAGGCTAGCAAATGCAGCGCCAGATCCTCACCCACATCATCCTGAATAAAGTGTGCGGCCTGAAAGCGCCTATGCTCCACTCCTTTTGCACCTGGAACATGATTAACCCACTTGCTTTGATTTGCTTCACTCCCCAACCCCTTATCATATTCGCCCGCATTAAACATAAACGGATTATGATAAGCGCCTAAAGTTTGCCACGCAGCTAAGTTTTGAGCCTCTATGCCGGATAACATCGAAGGAAAGGCGCGAATAGCCGCTTTAAATTGCACATTGGGATAAGGTGCATTGTATGCATTGACTTCGGCGTCGCTCAGTTCAATTGCAGAGAGTTTTTGCACCACATCCCCCGCCATCAGCTCTGGTGCTGTAGCCGCATAATCGATCCACTGCTGAAATCCTTCAATCGGGTGCGTCGATCGGGTATCGAAGAATGTACTGGCATCCATTGTTAGCGACTCATCTATGTTAAAGTCTGGCAACTGAAACGGATTACCACCGGTTGGAAATATCGGCATATCCCCGTTTGCAACGACGATTCTGGCAAAGCGCTCAGACATATTCCCTGCCACTCTCAACCCGATCAAACTGCCCCAGTCCTGCACAAACAAATTGATATCGGTGAGTTGTAGCTGATTAATAAACGTCTTGGTCCAAGCCACATGATGTTCGTACTGATGCGCTGCAACATCGAGTGGTTTATCCGACTTGCCCATCCCCATATTATCGAGCGCTATCACTCGATAACCGGCCTCTGCCAGAATGGGGATCATTTTTCTGTATAAATACGACCAACTCGGCTGGCCATGCAGCATGAGTACGACTTCACCGTCTTTTGGTCCTTCGTCAACGTAATGCAGCCTCAGCCCTTCAATATCCAAATAATTCGCTGCAAAGTCATAGCCGGGTAACTCATCAAAACATGCATCCGGGGTACGGATAAACTCCACGCCTTTGCTGGTGGTTGAAGGCACCATTTCTGCCTCCAGGCAGGCCTCACTGAGCGGCCCGGTTGCGGGCCGGGTTTCTACCGGGATATCTGCGCTGACCGTTTCTTCGACACTGGCCGTGTCATCATCGTTGTCACTACAGGCCACCAATATGCTACTGAACAGGCATACGCCAATGACCTTACGCAAAGTCATCACTGACTGCTTTAATTTGAATTGTGATGATCGAATGTTGTAAATCATGTTTGTTTTCCTTATGTATCAGATGACAATGACTTGTCTTATCAGGACACAGGAATAACACCACACAATTGGCCACCCCAGCCTGTTGCGTGCAGATGGTGTAAAAGTCTGCGCCAATGGTGTCGTAGCAACGTTTCATCCAGGCAAAATTGCTTGTACCATTTACTCTATCAATGACGAATGGATCACCGAGTGAATACAGCACCTATCACAGCGAGCCAGCCCGGGCTTTATAACAAAAGTACCACCCAGGCCTGGATATTTTTACTGATTTGGCCCTGGTTCAACATCTTGCTGATATCCAGTGTGTTGCTGCTGCTCGATAAATTTACGCTGACCCTGTTTGCTCAGGTGATAGTGAAAATATGGAGCGGGTTTTGTGCAGGCTACCTGCTGTTTAACCTGTGTGAGTCAATCTGTACGCGGTTTTTTCCCGCCCAGTTTTTACCTGCGTGGTGTCGTCATGACATCTGGCTGCTCAGGCCGTTTTCCATCATTCTGCTGTACGTGCTGATTGGCCCCATCGTCAGCTTGCCCACCAGCGATGCAGTGACCCAGGTGACCTTTTTGCCCATAGTGATTATGTTACTTGAGACCCTGGTCTACATTGCGGTCATGCTGATGCTCAAGCAGCAAACCTATCACTTTCAGTCGCAGCTACAGGCACAAAAAGCTGAGTTACAAATGCTGAAAATGCAGTCGAATCCGCACTTTTTGTTCAACACGCTTAACCTGATCGCCAGTGAAGTTACTCAAGAGCCGCGCAAAGCAAAAGCGCTGATTTACGACCTGAGTGATCTACTGCGCCACACCATTCAACTGGCCAAACAACAGTTTGTTACGCTTGAGCAGGAACTCAAACTGGTGGAGCTTTACCTTGTGCTGCAACAAAAACGGTTCGCCGATCGGCTGACATTTGATCTGGATTGCCCGGGTGAACTCGACCCGCTGCCGGTTCCCTCCTTACTGTTACTGCCGATTGTTGAAAACGCCGTGAAATATGGCATTGCCCCCTACGCACGCGCAGGCCATATCAGTATCATTATTGAAACGACGGAGCATAGCTTGCTGATTGAAGTGCAGGATACAGGCGCGCCTTTTGATGACACCCAGCTCAGTCAGGGCGAGGGACTGCGCATTATTCGTGAAACCCTGAATCTGCATTATCGGGGCGCCGCGAGTTTCAAACTGGTTTCCTGCGATGAAGGCACCAGCGCTTTTATCCAGCTACCCCGATAACCAAACCGAGCCGTGTATGACTAAGAAAACCGTGATGATCGTCGACGACGAACAGGCAGCCAGACAACAGTTAAGAGAAGTGATCAGTGGTTTTGATGAGCTCACCCTTGTTGCCGAGGCAGCCGATGGCAAATCCGCCATTGAACAGATCATGCTTAAGCGCCCGGATATTGTGTTTCTGGATATTGAAATGCCAGAGCTCAATGGCTTTGATGTCGCCAAAGCGACGCAGGATTTGCAGTATCAGCTGGTTTTTATGACTGCGTACGAACAATACGCATTGAAAGCCTTTGACACCAATGCCATCGACTACTTAATCAAACCCGCCAGGCCGGAGCTGATTGCCAAAAGCATAGGCAAAATCATTCGTCAGCAGATTCAGAGTAAGCCGTCGGGTACCGCAGCGTGCCTGACGCTCAGTGATCATGCACAGCAAAAGATCATTGAATTTGATCACATCAATTACATTGAAAGTATTGGCCGCTATCGGCGGGTGCACCTGACCCAGCCCGGAGCAGACATACACAACACAGAGACTATTATTTCTGAGCAAACGCTTGATGGCTTTTGCAGTCAATTGCCCGAGTCACAATTTTACCGGCTGCACCGCAGCTACATCATTAATGCCACGCAGCTGTTAGCGCTTAAATACCAGGCCCGCAAACACTTTGTGCTGCTGGCAGGCGCAGATAATCCAATCCCGGTATCACGGAGCTTTGTGCAAACTCTGAAGGCGCGGATCGCTGAACGGACGCAAACTGAGGACTGAGTCACACAGATTTAAAGGACAAAATAGCCAGCCCGGATGACGCCTTCGGGATGGCTGATGTGGTTTAAGTTAGCTATTGTCGCCATTGTCTCTTGTTATGTTTATTTATCAACCAGCACGCAGTGCCAAAAGTTCAGGAATATTATGAGTTTCTCTATACAAAGAAAGACTCTCATCCTGAGACTCAATAGCCAGAATGGACATCCTATCAGCTAACTCATTACCCTCAATGCCAACATGCCCATTCACATGGTGAATCGTAATTTGAGATGATATCTCTTGGTAGAGAGAATAAGCTGGTTTAATTATGTCCAAATTTTTAATTTCACCGCCTGACTTAGTCCAACCTTTATTCTCCCAACCACTAGCCCACTTTGTAATACAGTCGATAGAGTATTTTGAATCGCAAAAGATACCAACTGAACTTCCTGTTGCTAGCTTTTCCTTTGCAAGCAGTAGAGCCTGGTTGAGTCCATGAAGCTCGGCAGTATTGTTAGTACCGAATGATTGGTACAGACCATACCAGAGCTCGGTTAGCTTGTTGTTCTCATATACCGCAAGGCCCGTCCCTGCCTCCCCAGGGTTCGGTTCACAAGCACCATCAGTGTAGATTTTCACTTCAAACGGCATTGCGTCTATTTGTTCTTGAGATAAGGGCGCGGATTTCAATTTGCTGGATGTTTTAACAACATTGGCTTTCGCCTTTGGTGCTGTTGATTTTGCTTTTTTACCGAACGCAGACTCCGCTTCCTCTAAAGTTGGAAACGATTTAAATCTCGCTCCCGCAAAGCCGTCAACTAATGACTTACACTTCGCCCACGTTGTAAAAATGCCTGTCTCTCGACCTTTCCAAACCACATAATGTTTTTTAGCCAAACTGCACTCCTAAACCCAAATTGATCCGACACGCATAACGCTTCAATCAGCCAACACTTTAGCGGTCGGCTGGTTTGACTTGGTATGAGTTACTTCACAGGAAGACCCACACGCTCCCTTCCTTCGGGTGTTTTAATTGAAAAGTCAGTGCCTGCAAACTCTTCTCCCTCTGGACCACATAAAAATGAGACTGCTTTGGCCGCCCATTCAGCTGGGATATGTGCCGACCACTCCAAATCGCTTACCACATTAATCTTAGCATCACGAATTTTCGACATCATATCAGTGGCTACCGTGCCTGGCGAGAGGCCTACAACTCGAATATTAGTGCCTTGAAGCTCGCGATGTGCAACTTCGGTTAGTTTCTTCGCCGCGACTTTAGTTGAACAGTAGTGACTCCATCCGGGTAACGCACTATTAGCAGCACCTGAACTCATATTTACCACAACGCCATGACCCGCCTCAACCATATGAGGAAGTGCAGCACGCATACCGTAATATACACCTTTAAAGTTGATATCCGCGGCCAGTGCCCACTCTTCAGGGTCACTATCGATTAAATGCGCGAGTGGCTCAATGACTCCAGCATTATTGATTAAGAAGTCTATTTGTCCTGTTTGACTGATACAGTACTCAACAGCAGCATTTACAGACGAATAATTGCTAACGTCGCAGTGAAATGCAAAGGCAGTACCGCCTTGATTCGTTATCTTCTGCGCTGCTTTTTTTAAGCTATCAGTCGTTCTCCCAACAAGCACAACCGTAGCCCCGAGCTCAGCAAACAGTTCCGCTGTTGCCAGACCTATTCCTCTGCTTGCACCCATAATGAGCGCAGTTTTTCCCGAGAAATTTAAAGCATTAGACATTTTTATTTCCTCCTTTCAATGTTTTGTTTATTTGCGAATAAAGCTCTGCTTTTGCTACTGCCAGTTGATCTGAATCTAGTATCGACGTGCCTTCAATTCTAAATACTTCAAGTTCGTTAATGCCTATAAACTTAAGCAGAGACACCAAATACGGTTCGAAAAAATTCATATCAGACAGTTCGCCACCTTGGGTATAACCTGTTGCACCATAAGATAATGCCAGTATCGCTCGCTTCGTTTTAGCCAAACCGTTAAAGGAATCACCATCAAATGCAAATGTTTCATTCACCCTTACAATTTGATCAATCCATGCTTTAAGTGATGAAGGAATACTAAAGTTATAGATAGGCGCGCTAATTATCAGCGTTTCGGCCTCTGCAAGCTCAGCAATCAATTCATCCGATAAGGCGATGGCTTTTTTAAGGTTTTGAGGCAGGCTTTCTTTTGCCGCGTAAAAACCTTCTATCGTTTCTTGGCTAATAACATCAATATGCTGGGTCGATAGGTCTCGTCTAATGACGCTCCAATCTTCGCTATTAGAAATGAGCGATTGCTCTACTGCATCAGCAACCGCTCGTGAATGAGACGAATTGTCTCTTGGGCTAGAATCCAATCGTAATATTGTTGGCATTGTGTGCTCTCTTACTGAGTGTTAAGCGATAGAAGCATCATACTCATCAAAAAAAATCAAAAAACCAGATGAAACGCAAATCATTCGTGCGTATGATGCACTAATGGATATTGAGCAAATACGACTTTTCATTTCAGTTTACAGAGCGCGAAGCTTCGCTGCGGTTGCTAAGGAGTTGAATATGGCGCCTTCATCTGTGTCCCGAGCGATTGCTTCACTTGAAGAAAAACTTCAAACACGATTATTTCAACGTACAACTCGTCGCCTTGCCCCCACTCAATCAGGAGAACACTACTACCAACGGGTAGAAATCCTAATTGAAGAGTTAGAACTTGCAGAGCAAGAAATTCTTACTCAAACCTCCGAACCATTCGGTACGCTGAGAGTGACTGCTTCGACATCATTCGGTCAAACTGTTTTAGCCCCTCTGATGAAGGGGTTTCACGCTCAATATCCCAAGATTCGAGTAGAGCTGACGCTTTCAGATAGTCAATCAAACATCATCGACGAGCAATTTGATTTAGCAATTCGTCATGGTAATTTGAGTGATAGTAGCTTTATTGCAAGAAAGCTAATCGACGTTCGATACCTATTGGTGGCCAGTAAAGAATATTTAGAGGCATCTTGTTCAATTCAAGCCCCGCAAGATATTCAAAAGCATCGACTAATTAGTTTCAGTTATAATAGCTTTAATAAAGAATGGAATTTTAGGCAGGATCAAAATACCGAAACGGTCTCTATCAGCCCAATGCTAACAATTACCTCAGCATCAGCCATTAAGGAGTGTATAAAAAGTGGTTTTGGCATCTCTTTACTACCAGATTGGATCATTAGAGAAGAATTAAAAAACAAAAAATTAGTGAGTATCTTAGATGATTGGCATATCAGCGGAAAAAATTTTAACAACGCTATTTGGCTGATCTATCCAACTCGAACTTTCATACCAGCAAAAACAAATGCTTTTATGGCATATTTGCAAACGAAGGTTAGTTAGACTCTTCCTCATAACGCCTTGATCTGCGGGAGGGGTAGTGTTCAAAATTCTGTGTCATTTCACTATTATGATTAAAACAGGAGTGACACATGACTCAAAACTTCGATATCGACAAAGCCGTTAAGGCGCTACAGGCTGGTCAGGATCTGACTGGCAAAGATGGTATTTTAACGCCGTTGATTAAGCAGATCACAGAAGCGGCTTTAAACGCTGAACTCGAGCAGCACCTCGCCAACAAAGACGACACCCACCACAAGGTTTCCTTTATCAGAAACACACTGTACGCCAGTTTGGGGTGGGTGTCTCTGAGCCTTATAAAGAAGCTAACTTCTTTCTCTGAATTTCTTATAAATAAACCTGGTTGTTACGACCAAAGCTCCAATCAAAATAGAATACAAGGGCATCTCAAAAAAGAGCATATTCATTGCTCGTTGACCTTCATGACTCGCTTTTGAAGCCCAAAGTAACCCAGACAGACAAAGCACTAACCAGGGTGCAACCGCAACACTAAGGCGAAGCTTGAAACAACCGAGCGCAAACTTAAACTGAAACCAAACGGCGATTGCAGGAATAACTAGCAGCCCCCCAAACCAAAACAAAACACCACCCAGTTCGATGCAGTAAGCGCATAAGATAGCCAATGTTGAAATTACTAGATTAACGACATTATGTTTGAATATTCCGTCCATATTTCCTTTTTTATAGCCTCGCTGCATCGAACCTACGTATGCCTCTAGCCATATCGGCTCTTACCTGAAAACACGTTCAGCTGGCTTACCCACACAACCGTTATATTGCACATTATTAGGCCTGGCTATTTCCTACTTATCAAGTATCCATGGTTTTAGAGCAAATGGGTTCGACACAGACTTTAACCCTTCTCTGGTTGCCTTACTTTATAAAATAATCAAAGCACTCTTGGCAGATCCAATGACCGTTTGCACTATATGCGAAGCCTGAAGCCACATCGTGAGTTTTAAAAATAGTCCAATAACAAATTGCACAGTGTTCATGGTCATTTTCTTTTCGATATTGTTGGTAATCCCAAACCAAGGCTTTACACCAAGATACTTCTTTCTCAATATCAGAATAGCCATACCTGCCCATGGATCATAACTTTTTCATCAAGCATCCCACAGCCTTCTCAGTTAGAAATAACGATTATGCTCTTTTAAGCACACACTGTGCCTTATATATTGAGTTTTTTCGTACTAATTTTTTATAACGTACCACTGACCAAAAAGGTGCTCTACACAGTGAGTATTGGGTAAACAAACATCTTTGGGGTTTACGTTACCAAACGCATACATACCTTCACCTATACCGTTTTCACCTTTGTATGAAAAAGCTTTCCTAACTAACCACGCCCCCCCATAATTTTGTAGCCAGAGAGCATGAATAGCTGAATCTTCAAATGGCTTGACTATTCTGCTTAAGTCCGGCTTGTCCACTTTTTTATATTTAGGTTCGCCGGCTACCCAAGCTAGCGAACTCTCTTCTCTTAGTGACGATTTACCCAACCATTGTATGGAAACATATCCTTTTTTCTCAACTTCCTTCATTGCATCAATATATTGTTCTGAGTAAATGTAAACATAGACTAAATGTTTCACCTTAGTTTCAGGCCAATAAGAAATAGTCTTAAAGAGTACTGTAATAATTATTGAGAGAAGAATTAAATAAAGCAGTAGCTTTTTCATGAGTCTAGTACCATCCAGGCAGAGAAAACGTTTGGGCAAGTTTTAACTTGGGAGCATTTGAAAATATTGTAAAAGCTAGTCAGGAGGTAAATATTGATGCCAGCAGCTATCAACTCACCACGGCCAACAAGGCAACTATTGACCTCTTTTTACTCAACTGATTGGGACCCTGTAACAGATTCAGTGTAACTGGCATTGTATCTCACCTTATTTCCAACCAAACACAAACTAATTAGTACTTCTTCCACCCAAAACGCCTTTAAATGAGAAAATTGCCACCACCGCCATGAGAAACGCAAACTACCGGGCTCAATTGAGTGTCACTGCCGCTCTTGTCTGGTGTGTTACATTTACTATTTAAGTTAACTTATTGGTCTTTATACCAGCCAGCCCAATCTGGTGGCTCAGGGTATTTTAATTTATAGGCGTTAATTTCTGCTTGCGATGAGTGCTCAAAATACACTCCGATATAGTCCGTTAAGTACTCCTCTCCAATACCCATCCGCCAAAAAAGACTACCCGGCTCATGCTCAGGATACTTCTCCCAAGGCGGTATTGGTGGCGAATTTTTTAACTCATCGTCATATCTCTGTCTGAGCATTGCAGCCCACTCTTTTTTGTGATTAAGGTAAGCAGTCCAATCCTCTTGTGACACCCCCTCTGGTGGGGAGCTATTATCTGTAGCCATACATAAACCTGATAAAAAGAGAAGAAGCGGCAAATACAGGAGCCTAGCTGTTAACGCCATAGTGTCTTGTTATATTCCTAATCGCTATGTTCTAGACTAGCAAAATTTGATATTTCAAAAAGTTTATCACCAAGCTCAACTAGCTTACCGAGATTCCTTCTTTCCCAAGCTGCGTTGGGTGCCCAAAGACAGGTTTCAGAATATGAGCTTCCACTTTTCGGCTTAAAGCACCATGTAGACCCGTCCATGCCATGCACACTATCGGTTACTAATGTAGCTTGAACGGCTCTGTAAAGATCCTTGATATACTGGGAGGTCTTGACGTCTAACCTGGCCAATGACTCATGTGTTATCGTAGTTTTTAAAGGGCCACGAGTTGATACCGGCTCTATATATTCTGACACAACGTAACTCGTTTCATCAAAGCAAAACTTAAAGTTATAGCTGCCATGAAAAGAGGTTACGACTTCCAGCTCGAACAGTTTACCACCGAACAGTTCATTTTCAGAACAGTTCGGCACTGTGCCAGAAAACGTATTGAAGCTTAATACAATAAAGAGTAATAAAATTTTTCTCATATCTAAAATGGCATACATCGCTTGCTTCTGGGCGTCCTATCATATCAATATTTCAAGTCAGCGTGATAAGCGCATAGTATCGTTTAACACCATTTAATATGCCAAATACTGACCAAATTACAATACTATGCGAGAAGCCACAATCCTATACGCTATGCTTAGTAGAGGCTGCCGACAGATTTATGCCAGACGCCTTAATTCATTGGTGCAGACAACTGAAGTTTTGCCTGATAGACATTAATTTTGCCTACCGACTTTCACTTATCTAACTGACAAAGGGATATCGGAGATTGCCGCTATAGATAACAAACGTGTTAGCCAACAATTTTACGTCGATTTGTTCCAAGCTAAAGAAGCATTCGTATTGTCCCCCATAATAACACATGCTTGAGGGACTTTTTATATGGGGGCTGCACCAGTGCCGCAATCAAAGGAAGCGCTTACGTTGCCATGCTAGTTGTTTAGTTTGGCAATTTGATACGTTTAAACATGAATACTTTTGTACCACTTTGAAGCTTCAGCTCATCTTTAGTTTTTAGTAAAACCTTTAGCTTCTGCCGGTTGGCATTCTCTTGCAAAAAAGATTGCTGCTTAATCTTTCGATCCAAGAAAAAGAAATAGTTGTTACCTATTTCAACTTTCCCAGTTTCGATTATTGGTTCTTTTGGGTCCAAACCGTAGCAGTCATTAAAAATGATAAAGTTATTACCACTTAACTCTAACACATCGGGACATTCAATTTTTTCATCGTATTGAAGCCAAGTTTCAGCATTTGCCGAAAAGCTCAGTAGGAATATAGAGATCGCTACCATTTTGCTCATACCAAAGATTACCAACGCCCACCTCTGGGGTGTCTTCAAAATCATACTAAAAACGCTTCAACTCATTAGTACTGGCAACGAAGCAAGTACTAATTTATATGCTAGATACATTTGCTGGGAGACCTCAATTATGAAAGCTCCCCCAAGCAAATTTTCACCCTTTCTATGTGATGTTTTCAGAACAAGTAAAATACATTTTTGTACCCAGAGAAATTTGCTCACTATTAAATTTTACTGTAAAAACTTCATCGGAGGCTGACTTCAGCGCCACAACAAAATCATCACCTCTCTCAGCTCGCGCTAGGATATCAGACACTTTTATCCCTGTTAAATAAAAGTACTGAGCATCTTTGCTCTCTACCTTGTTGAGCTCGTTTCCATCAACATAGAGCTCAAATGGATAGTCACCTTTAACGAATGCAGTGTTATCCACCCCAGAAATAATGAAATCTAAAGTATGTTGCCCCTTTTGGAAACCATTGCTTTTTTGTAATTCAGACAACTCGTACCCTTCCCCTTTAAAAGTGAAGCTGGAATAGATACTTACATTTAATTCCGGTGAAATTTCAACACTTGAGTTTTGCCATAGAATACACACAGACTTTTTAAATTCAGGCTTCCAGTACCCTCCATACGGAAGCGCCATACTGCTAAAACTTATTAGAACCAAGATTAAAAAACTGAATCTAAACATACAAAAGCCACTCAACGCCTTACTCAAAAAAACCATCATTTCGAGCATTTATTACTTTAAATAACAATAAACTACCACCACTGTATGCTTTGCTCAAGCCAAAGCGACTCTATTGAAACTAAACCATGCGCCTAGCAAAATTTGAGTTTTGTGTGTCATTTTCCGTTTTAATACACACCCCCTCTATCCTAACTGATATAAACAAAAAGGTGTGCTCAAATGGATGCTAAGCAACTTGATTTACTAATATCGGCAATCCCAGGGGAAAATAGTAAGTCCATCAAGTTACGTTACTTTATAAACGTATTTCCAAGGTTCAAACTAATACCAGAAACTACGTGTCGCGGGTTTACTCCCTCGACACAAAAAGTAGACGTATTTCATGCTTCTCTGACATGCTTCAATAGTCTGGTGGCACTTTCGCACCGTGTTGTGATGGATCCCGGCTCGCAAGGGTACGTGATTAGTTGGAACTGTGCATGATACAACGAGTGCGTATATCACGTTCACTGCAACAAGAGTCTGCTGCCATGTACTTGGGTAGATCTCAGCTCACATGCGTCCCAGATGACAAGATTGTTAATGAAATTACGAGGTTGTTTGCCTAATTCCCCTCCACTATGTTGAAAAAAACCGCAGTTAAGCTGATTTAGCGCAGGTTTTACTACCTCTACCCATTGAATTGCAGCTCTTATGGCCTTAGTATCGGGAAAAACAATAATAATAACTGTAACGTTTTGAGTTCTTTAAGCCGCTTTTTCTTACTAGAAGAAGAAACCCAATCACCAGGTCAGGTGCCTAACTGGCGTGTTAGTGCGCTGCGTATCATTTTGGTGACAGGACTGTTATTGTGTCTGGGGATCTTCGTCAACAGCTTGCCTGCTGCGTTGGCATTTGAACTTGACTATGTGCTGGCGCTGACATCTGGCTTTACGCTCACCATAGGTGTACTGCTTACACTAAGCCGTAGTGCCTATCAACTGTGCGCGCACCTGCTGATGATTGCCATTGTGGCCGCAGGGGTGGCCATCAAGTTATTTATTCCACTGCTCCCCCTTGCTCAATTAGGGTCTATTTTTGTTTATATTACGCCTATTCTGGCTTTGTTGTTACTGGGTAAGCGCACTGCGATTTTTTATGCCATATTGAATATCGCGCCGTTTCTGATGATAGTGCAACAGGTAAATGTTTCGCTGATCCCGCCGGGTGAGCGCATGCTGGTCGATGGCGATATCTATATTCACTTTTTGCTGTTTTTCTTTTTTAACTGTACCGTGCCACTGGCTGTGTGGCGCACCAGTTTGGCGGCCAGCCGACTCAACCTGCACATGGCCAGTAACAACGAACTGCTTGCCTCTCAAAAACAAATCTACCAACGCTTCTTTCAAAAATCTTTCCACGCCATCGCTTTAGTTGACCAAGACTTGAATATTGTAGAAGCCAATGAGAAGGCGCGCAGTTTACTGGGGATCCAGACTCAGCCCCTGCCCTGTAATTTTGCCCGTGTCACACAGGACGACCTGAGCTACCTGCTTATTAACAACGATTTGTTTGATGCAGATGTGAATGTCTTTCGTGTGGGCGAGCGGACCATTGAACTGGCCTCGCGGGAGTATCACTCCGAGCAGCTATGTGCCTGGTACCTTAACGATGTCTCCGATCAGCACCAACTTCAGCAGGATCTGCTGGCTTTGGATGTTGCGCATCAGCAAGCTAAGTATTTTGATGCCAGAACCAATTTGCCCAATAAAACCTGGCTCACTGAGCAGTTACAAGTGCATATTGACCGTGGGCGGCCATTTGCTCTGCTGATCGCCGAAAACCTCAACAAACACGTACTGGACTACCTGATTGATGGTGAACTCCATAAACATTTGTATGGCCATATTAACCAGGTTGCAGAACACGACCCCAGCCTGCTCGACCAGATAGCTTATATTGGTGCGGGCCGGCTGGCGATTATCATTGAACCCGACGCGCCTGTGCTGGAAGTCGCGCAGCGCTGGCATCAACACCTGGATTTCTGGCTTAAGCTGGGTCAGCATCAATTTCATGCGCGCTACGCCGTGGGCATTGCAACCTACCCAGAGCATGGCTACATTCCTGAGCGCTTATTGAAAAATGCGCAGCAGGCGTGCGAACTGCGCAGTCCGGGCGATGACCTGGCCATTTTTGATCACGGCACCCGACGCCAGACACTTGCCCGCCATGAAATGGCCCTGTTGCTGGAAAAAGCGCTGGAACATGACGAATTACAAATTGTGCTGCAAAGTAAGCACGACAATACCCACTCGGTGATTGGCTATGAGGCACTCGCGCGCTGGCACAGCCCACTGCTGGGATGGGTGTCTCCCGGTGAGTTTGTGCCTATTGCCGAAGAGTTTGGCCTGGTCAATCAGCTGACGCAACGTATTTTGCACAAGGTTTGTTATACACTTCAGAGCCACCCGGATATTCACGTGCCAATTGCCATCAATATCAGCTCCCGGGATATTGCCTGTGAGCAATTTGCCCGTAAAACCCTCGCCATTGTGCACAGTTACGGCCTGAGCCCGCGCA
Organism: Pseudoalteromonas sp. XMcav2-N; assembly: GCF_024124545.1. Taxonomy (GTDB): domain Bacteria; phylum Pseudomonadota; class Gammaproteobacteria; order Enterobacterales; family Alteromonadaceae; genus Pseudoalteromonas. The sequence goes on along the minus strand of NZ_JAMXSF010000001.1, from coordinate 508,317 downwards.
TGTTTGAATTTGAACTGACAGAATACAGTTTTGCGGACGATCACAATCAGATCATGGAAGCGCTGGATAAAATGGGGTTCAGCCTCAGTATCGATGACTTTGGGATTGGATATTCTAACATCGCCCGGGTTTTGGCTTCGCCCATTAAACGCCTCAAACTGGATCGCTCTCTGGTGACTCAGATCACCTCAGATCAAAAGCAACAAGCTCTGTTGCTGGGGATCCTCACTATGTGTGATAACCTGGGGATTGCTGCGCTGGCGGAAGGGGTTGAAACCCAGCAGCAGCTAAATAAGCTGCTTGAACTGGGCGTTAAAGAGTTTCAGGGCTACTGGTTTAGCCGTCCGGTTGCGGTTGAACAGGTACTCGTCAAAACACATCAAATGCAGGAACTTTAAGTCTTTTCCTGCGCTTCAAGCGCCATACACTGGTATCTGAGCTCACCGATAAACGCCCGGGCTGCTGGTCCCAGTGTATCTCCGTCTCTAAAGATCAGATTAAGCTGCGCCAGACGCGTACGATTGTGCGTCAGTTTTAATGGTAGCAGTGCCCCGCTACTGAGTTGCTGTGTTATCGCGCTTCTGGGCAGCCAGGCAAAGCCCAGCCCCTGTGTTACCATATCCACCATAGTGCGCAAGTGGCTAACCGTCCAACGCTGATCAGCCCCCAGCCAGCCACTGTCTGTGCCTTTACCCAGCGCAGAATCTCTGACCACTATCTGCCTGAAAGACTTAAGATCTTCCAACGTCAGTTCACGGTCCAGCTGATGCAAGGCATGCTTGGGGTGAGCAACGGCCACAAACTCAACCTGACACAGCTGCTCGCTGAATCCATCGGTCAGTACCATAGGTGAAATAGCAATATCGACCTTGGCGTGCTGCAGTGCCTCAAAGGAGCCTGAGAGGATAGATTCAACCAGTTCAATGCGCAGCAAAGGATAGGCCTGAGAAGTCGCCTCCAGCACTTTATAAAGCAATGTCTGAGGAAATATTTCATCTACCGCTATGCGCAGGTGGCTTTCTACCCCTTTAGACAGAGTCTGACCGACCGCTTCAACTTTCTCGGCTTCATCCAGCAAATAACTGGCACGGCGCAGCATCATTTCGCCCGCCTCAGTCAGCCGGGTTTTACGCCCTTCGACCTGGAACAACTTAACTGACAGGGCCATTTCTATTTTCTGAACAGCCGTATGAATGCTCGACTGGCTCTTATGGATAGCCTTGGCAGCCTGGTTAAAACCACCATGTTCTACCACAGCGCGAAGCATACGCCACTGCTCAAGCGTGACTCGTAACATTTCACCTTCCTCGTTAGTTGACCGTACCGGCCCTTTGCCTGCAACTATTCTAATCTATTCAAGTACTTTTCTCTATTAACACACACTGCGTGCGGCTTCTGCGCAGTTAGCATACAGCTGAATAGACCACGCAAAATTAAACCCCTGAACATAGATCAATTGTCATAATTTAGTCATTTAATATGGGTATGATGCGCTCGCTCTTAACCAATGTGTGCTCTTTTTGGTTACTTTGATTTTTGAGCCTCCCTTGAATATTTACTGCACGGAGGCAGTACAATTTCCCTTGGTGCTTTTGGCCCAACCAATAGCAAATCCACGTAGCCGGCGGACGCCGGCTTTTTTCTTTGCGACTGCCAAACAAAATATGAGTTTGAATTAATACAAAGCAGGAAGTGAGAGAAGGATGAGGCTCTGCGGCCCCATCCAGCGGCGAGTAGGTTTTACCTGAGAGGTAATTAACCCGCAGGGTAGATGTAGCTAGATTGCAGGCCCAGAGGAATACTCAAACCCCAGTATGCCAACAGGAATAAGCTCCAGCCTATCAAAAAGGCGATAGAGTATGGCAGCATCAGCGCCAGTAACGTGCCAATACCCGTGTCTTTAACGTACTTCTGGCAGTACACCACCACCAGCGGAAAATAAGGCATCAGCGGGGTAATGATGTTTGAACTGGAATCACCAACCCGGTATGCCGCCTGAGACAAGTCAGGTGAAATACCCAGCTGCATTAGCATAGGCACAAAAATTGGGCCTAGCAGTGCCCATTTTGCCGAGCTGGAACCGACAAATAAGTTTACAAAGGCAGTCAGGAAAATAATACCAATCACGGTCACAGAGCTTGGCAGTGCCATTGCTTTTAAGATCTCAGCCCCTTCGATGGCCAGCAACGCACCCAGATTTGACTGGCTGAATGCTGCAATAAACAGTGCACAGAAAAACGCCATCACAATGTAATAAGACATCGAGTTCATCGATTTACTCATTGCATCTATCATGTCTTTTGAAGACTTAAAGGTACCCACCATAAAGCCAAATACGGCCCCCGGGATCCAAAACAATAAGAAGATCAGCGGTACAATCGACTGCATGAGAGGAGCGCTAAAGTCCGTCAATGCACCACTTTTACTGCGCAGTGCCGAGTCTTCACCACTGGCGGCGAAGATAAGCAGGCCAATACCCGCCAGCATAACCGCAGAGGCGGTGTAAAAAGCCGAACGCTCTTTGCTGGTCACTTCATTGAACTCTGGCAGGTCGTCGGTGTCGCCATCGACTTTAGTAGAAGCCAGGCGTGGTTCAATGATTTTATCAGTAATGTACCAGCCCAGCAGAATAATAAAGACGCTTGATGCTGAGGTAAAGAACCAGTTATTCAGAGGGTTGACCGCGATATCCGGGTCAATAATTTGTGCTGCACTTTGCGTAAAGCTCTGTAGCAACGGGTCTATACCAGACGGGATAAAGTTGGCACTAAAACCTCCACTTACACCCGCAAACGCAGCCGCGATACCCGCGAGCGGGTGACGACCCATGGCGTAGAATATAACGCCAGCAAGCGGGATAACCAGAACGTAGCCAGCATCAGTAGCTGTGTGGCTGACAATCGCAATCAAAATAATAGAGGGAGTAAGCAGTGCCTGAGGTGTGCGTTTAAGCATGAGCTTAAGACCTGCATTAATGAAACCCGAATGTTCAGCAACACCAACACCCAACATAGCAACCAGCACTACGCCCAAGGGAGCAAAGCCGGTAAAAGTTTTAACCATTGATGCTAGAAAGCCCGCCAGAGCGTCACCACTGAGTAAGTTGTGGACAACAATCGCCTCGCCGGTGCGCGGATCGATAGCATCAAAGCTAACACCTGAAAACATCCAGGATAACAGCCAGATAAGCAGCATAGCACCGAGGAAAATCATGGCCGGATCGGGCAGCTTGTTCCCCACCCTTTCTATATTATTGAGGAATCGCATAACGAAGCTGGCGTCGTTATTTGCGTTTTTCGCTTGTTCCATAGTTAATCCCTAAAAAGAAAATTAGCCAACTTTAACTTAACAACCGTAACAATGCCAATTCATTTGTTCCTTTATCCATTACGTGGGTATTATTTATGCGTTATTTTGCGTTGACGCAAAGAATGCGTAATCCGACTCAGCTACTATACTTGGCAAAATAGCCTGACCCTCAACGGGCTAATTGTGTTTTTTAGTATTTTCTCAATGAGACCGCTATGATCGAAATAGACAACGCCGTGCTTAAGGATATGAATCATGGCTTTTGCCTGCCAGCAAAGCCAGAACTGTTGCAAAGCTTGCATCAGGTATTACAACAACCAGAGCCCGAGCTTAGCGAAATCGCCGCCCTGATAGCGACAGACGTAGCAACTTCTGCTGCTGTACTCAAAGTCATTAACTCCTCCAGCTATGGTTTTTCGCGCACCATTACTGACATCCGTCAGGCCGTCATGTTTCTGGGGCTAAACAGCATCACTATGCTGGTAACCGGCTACTTGCTTAAGCAGGCTTTTGACCAGTCAAAGTGTTGTATTAAGTTAGAGCGATTTTGGGACAGTGCCCAGGAAATTGCCGATGTTGCAACTTTGATTGGTAATAAAATCAAAAGCAAAGTCCCGGTCGAGAACCTCTATATGCTGGGCCTGTTTCACGATGCCGGTATTCCAGCCATGGCTTTTAACTATGCGGATTATGTCGAAGTACTGGGCGCCGCAAACAGTAATTACGATAAAATGCTGATTGAGTTCGAAGAAGAGCACTATCAGACCAACCATGCCGTCATTGGTTATTACCTGGCCAATAGCTGGAACTTGCCCAAACCAATTTGCCAGCTCATTCTTCGTCATCATGATGTCACTTATCTGCAGGAAAAACGGACCGACGAAGAAATGCTCACATTTTCCACACTGAAAATGGCCGAAAATCTGGTCCATACCAACAAACGTTTTGTGGCTGCACCGGACTGGCCCGTGATGAAGCAAAGCGTACTGGATGCCCTGAATCTGGATGAGGACGATTATCAGGACCTCAAAGACGACACCGAAGAGTACTTCACCAGCTAACCGACTTCACGTCCTGACAGGGCTTTTGAACACCCAACCTCATTAGCCCAGTCATTTTCCACTTGGCAAACGCTTTCAAATCGTTAACATGAGTGGCAAAAAATAGGAAAGTCGTGTTGGAATCAATGTTTGCTAAACTCCAGAACCTGGGACCTGGGATCCTGATGGCCACTGCCGCAGTCGGCGGCTCGCATCTGGTCGCCGCTACGCAGGCCGGTGCCCTGTTCGGCTGGCAGCTACTGTGGTTAGTCGTGGCGGTTAACTTGCTTAAGTATCCTTTCTTCCGCTTTGGTGTGGAATATACGCTACACAGCGGCAATAGCCTGGTCACTGGTTATCACAATAAAAACCGGGCCCTGTTCTATCTTTTTGTCGCCCTGAATATCATCGCTGCAGTAGTGAATACCGCGGGTGTACTCTTACTGACGGCCGCCTTACTACAATACGCCCTGCCATGGAACCTGCCGCTGACAACCTTGTGCTATGCCCTGCTGTTTGTGTGTCTGGGAATTTTATTGTTTGGTCATTACAAATTGCTCGACAGAGCCAGTAAAGGGATTATGGCAGTGCTATGTGCCACGACTCTGGCCGCCTTATTGGTCGCGGTGTCACAAGGTCAGGTGCACCCATCGCCGCAACCGGCACCGTCCCCTTACTCACTTGCATTACTCGGCTTTATGGTGGCTCTGATGGGATGGATGCCTGCTCCTATTGAAATATCGGCCATCAACTCACTGTGGTTAAAAGCCAAAACCCGCACTCAATCGCTCAGCAAAGCGCAGGGCTTATTTGACTTTAATCTGGGTTACTTTCTGACTTTGTTTCTGGCAGTGGTGTTCTTTTCCCTGGGAGTGTTGCTGCAATACGGGCAAAGCCAGAAAATAGAACTTGCCGGCGTAGCCTTTTCTAAACAGCTGATCGATATGTATGCGCTGACTTTAGGTGAGTGGGCTCGCTGGTTAATCGCCACCATCGCCTTTTTGTGTATGTTTGGTACCACAATCACGGTACTGGACGGCTACGCCAGAACCCTGGACGATGCGGTTAAGCTGATCAAACCGCACCAAAACAAGGCCAGCTTGTCGATTTTCATTACCGTGCAGGCCATCTTCGGCATGGTGCTGGTGTTGTTCTTTAAAGCCAACCTGAAAGACATGCTGATGTTTGCTATGACACTAGCATTTCTGACCACGCCATTTTTCGCCTGGCTGAATTTCTCTTTGATCTCGAAAGAGCTGTTTGCACAGCAAAGTAAACCAGTACAACTGCTTACCTGGGCAGGCCTGACTTACCTGATTGCTTTTGCGGCGTTATTTGTGGTGTGGCGCTGGATACTGTAAATGCCAAAAGGCGATGCTAAACCGCCTTTTTCGAAGGAAAGTTATACCAATTTGCTTAATTAAGTGTTCCATTTTGAGGCGAGAAAATAGGGTCGATAACAAGGCAAAAATTTTGCTATTTAGTTACTCTAAATGAGAAATTTTTAACGCCGTTAGCGTCATATTTGCTCCTTCAAATTGAACAGGTATTAAATGAAATTGGTATTAGCCCTGGCTAAACCCCTAACAGCTTAAGACGCTCCCAGATGGTCACTACATGATGCTTGTCTTCTTCGTTAAGCTCGCCATCACGGTACGCTTTTACCAGGCTCGCCTCGACTTTAGCATTCAGCTCATCCACTGACAGCGCCAGTTCCTCAACCTGGGCATAGCCAACCGCCAGGTCGAAATGACCGCGTAAGTAGCCACCAGCAAACAGCTCGTCATCGCTTGCTCTATCTACTAATTCATCAAAAAACTGCTGCGCAGCTTCTATATACGCTTGAAGTGACATTCTGTCTCCTAAATTAAATCCTGATGCCCGACGGCATACATTACATGGTCATTATACCCTGTCACTACTTTGATGTAGCCACTCAGTTCGTTGTCCAGATCCTGATCGCCCGTATCTGCTATTAAAGGGCGACCATTGAGTGCCTGCAACTTGGTCTTAGTTGCAACCACGATGATATTGTCTTTGCCAATCTGGCGGATCAAAGCCGGACTGAGCTGCTGATTGCCGCGGCCAAATATATGGCCCTGTCCACCAATCAGGGTGATCACCAACTTTGTGGATGCCTGTGAGGCAGCATCCAGCAGCTGTTGCGCCGTCAGGTCACTGCCCAGCAGAGTATGGTCGCGGATCAAATCAACCCCCAGTAAGGTGTTATCAAGGCCCAGCTCTTCCATTATGGCGGCCACCGTTGAGCCCGAGCCCATAATATACTGCTCATCTTCTTCCATTTCTGAAATCACATACGCAGCGATATCCGCCAGTACCAGTTCATCACTTTCTTTTCCGCCATTTTTTACGCTTTGTACGTAACGCAATTCACTGGGTACCTGCATTTCACCATAGCGCTTGGCGCGCACGGTTCCCGCACGAAAAGCACTTTCATCTATGTCCATCACATCTGCGTCGTCTATGGTAACCAGCTCCCCTTTAATGAGCATCTCTACTACCCGACCAGCCGCTTTGGGGGTAATTGCATACACGCCACTGTGGATCTTACAACCGGCTGGTACACCCAGCACCGGGGCTTGGCTGCCAATGGCTCCGCAGATGTTGCGCGCGGTACCGTCACCACCTGCAAACAGCAGCAGGTCGACTTTGGCATCGGCCAACAGTTTGGCTGCCTGCTCGGTATCTTCCGGGCTGCTGGGCGTGCCACAAGTCATCACAACCTGAGTAGAAAAACCGTGCTCAACGGCCAGGTTTTCTCCCATTTCACCGCTCACGGTATAGACTTCAATGATGTCCCGGTAAGGCTGTAACAGCGCCAGGGCCTGTGCCGTGCGGCTGTGTGCCTTGGGCTCAGCACCCAGCGAGCGGGCAAGCTCGGCGGTTTCACTGCCATCACTGCCCTTTAGTGCCACAGCACCGCCTAACCCGGCAACCGGGTTCACGATTAATCCAAGTTTAAACTGCATCTGCAAACTCCTGTGGACAATGCCATTCAAACTGGCCAGCATTGAGTGGCCAGGAAGTCGAGTAAAATTGAGATAACGCTTCTAACAAAGCTAAGGTTCGGGCATTAAACCCGCAGGTTAACATTTCCAGCACCTGTGCATGAACACGACGCTGAAACGCAAAGCGGCAGGTCGGCTCGCCATTTAGATTGTCGACAGAGACATTAAAGGCAAACCCGGCTGCTGCGCTCAGTGCCCACTCAATGGCCTGAGGCTTCACTTCCACCTGCTCAAAGGCCAGTTGCTGATCTTTGCTGCGCCCGTCCGGGCAGTACCAATAGCCATAGTCTTCGTACTCCCGCCGCGCTTTGCCAGCCACCAGCCAGTGCGCAATTTCGTGCATCGCACTGGCATAAAAACCGTGTGCAAAAACAATGCGATGATAATCGCACTGTGTATCCGCAGGCAGATAAATGGGTTCATCGGTCCCTGCGACCAGTTTGGTATTGTGCGTTGGATAAAACAAGGCGTTAAATATCGAGATCAGATCGTCAATGTGGTGCATACTACTCGCAGGCGGCCCTCTAATCGGTTTATGGCCGCAGATTGTACGGATTTTTAGGGGGAAAGTAAAAACCCGCGCTAATGGCTACTGAACAGTACGGCTCTGCCCCGACCCGCGGCTTTGGCCTGGTATAATGCATCGTCGGCCTCTCCAATCAGTGTCTCTACATCTGTCTGTGAACTAACCTGAGCCCGGCTGGTGACGCCGATACTCAAACTCAGATCATACTGGTTCTGTTCGTTATAAGTTATTACCAGACGCTCCGCCATTTGTAAGGCTTTTTCGGCACCGATTTCAGGACATACCAGCACAAACTCATCGCCGCCCCAGCGACCGAGGCGGTCACTTGGGCGAATAGAAGTCATCAGGAATCCACTGAGTTCAGCCAATGCTGCATCACCAACCTGATGCCCAAGAGTGTCGTTTAGGGTCTTAAACTTGTCTATGTCTACCATCATGACCGACAGGGACCTCTGATAACGATGTGCACGACTTAACTCGTCTTTGAGGAGCTGCTCTATCTGACCACGATTATAAACCTGAGTTAAAAAGTCCAGCTCAGCTTTTTGTTGTAACTGTAATTCCGGGCGAATATCACGGATCACTGCCACAAAGTAAGTTTCCTGTCCCAGTGCCGTCCTGGCAATTGCAATATCCAATGGGATCTCATCACCCGATTTATGTAGGCCAACGATATTCAGCCCGTTCTCTCCTTTTCGACGCATTTGCGCACGTCCGCTAAAATTACGCCGGTCTTTACGGTGCAGCTCGCGAAAGCGTACAGGGATGAGGTCTTCTACTGTCATTTTGAGTAGTTCATGAGTGCCATAGCCAAACAGTTCTGTGCAGGATTGATTAACACGCGTGATCCTGCCGTTATACTCGCAATACAACAGTGCATCCGGGATTGCATTAAACAAACAGGCTCGCTCTTCTATGGTTCTGAGCTGCCCACGTATCACCACAGCACCAGCACAAGCCAGGATCGCTATCAATGACAACAGCAACCAGGCTTCTATTGAGCCTTTGTTGATCACGCTTTCAAGCGCCACCTGGTGCTGATGCCGGGTTGTCTGAATGCGAGCCTCCATGCCTGAACGTAAAGCTTGCAGCGCACTGTCTAATTGCTGATGTTGGTGCGAATACAGCTGCTCAGATGGATGCGTCTCAGAGGTCGATGTTATGGTGCTGTCACTGCGAGTGGGGTTGTGTTCAAGATAGTGCTTAATTTGCTCAAGGGCTTGCCTTTCCATCTCACTCAGGTCAAGCGCCGCAATCATCGCCACTATCTGCAGGGCAACCGTAGTTTGCGCGTCGACTTCATGCCGTGGTTGTGCTGGTAAATAATCCTTAACCTGATGCGCGGTGTTTGCGTTACTGAGTTGATGTTCCAGGTCATCGAGCAGCTCAGCCTCGCGTAAAATAATATCGGCCTGTTCCTGCCAGTGCTGCTCAAATCTTGCTATCACCTCGTTGGCATCATCACTGATATAGAACATCACAACATTCGCCAGCACAGTTACGCCAGCCAGCGTGGCAATAAACGTAAAAAAGTACCTGTTGTGCATGCCATATCCCCGGGCAAATGACGAGCGCTATCACCTTTGTTACCGATAGCAAACAGTGTGCCGACAATTATTCCCTTTATTTTAGCCGAAAATAAAAAAGCCGCATAAATGCGGCTTTTTTAATGTTCAGACAAATGCTTAGCTGTAGTAAGCTTCACCCGCTTCAGCCTTAGCCAGCAGCGGCTCCGCTGGTGTAAACACCGCGTTGTCGGTGGCATAGGTAGACAGCTCTGAACACACTTTGTTCAGGCCACGCTTGTCCATGTAACTGAACGGCCCACCTAAGAATGGCGGGAAGCCAATACCAAAGATGGCACCAATGTCACCATCGCGGGCACTGTCGATGATACCTTCGTCCAGACAGCGCGCAGCTTCATTCAGCATTTGCGCCACACAGCGGCTGGCAATTTCTTGCTTGTTCAGACGTGGTGCTGGTGTAATACCCAGCAACTCATAAACAGACTCGTCCACTTTCTTGCCTTTGGCTTCATACTTGTAGAAGCCCTTGCCGGTCTTACGACCCAGACGCTTGCTGTCGATCATGCGGGCAAAGGCATCCGGTGCTTTAAAGCGCTCACCCAGTTCTTTTTCAAGAATAGGCGCGATTTTTGAGCCGATGTCCACACCCACTTCGTCCAGCAGTGCCAAAGGACCAACCGGGAAGCCAAACTCAACCAGAGCCTGATCAATCTTTTCGATTGGCTCGCCCGCTAGCAGCAGATTGGCCGCTTCGTTCACGTAAGGCGCCAGAATACGGTTGACATAGAAGCCCGCTTTGTCTTTTACCACGATAGGCGTCTTGCCCTGCTTGCGCGCAAAATTAACGGTACGAGCGATGGTCTCTTGTGATGTGCCCTCGTGCGGGATGATCTCAACCAGTGGCATTTTCTCGACCGGCGAGAAATAATGCAGGCCAATCACGTTCTCAGGACGCGCTGCTTTTTCAGCGATCTGCGCAATCGGTAAGGACGATGTGTTACTGGCAAAAATGGTTTGCTCTGTACATTCACGCTCGATGTCGGCCACCATGCTTTGCTTCAGTGCCAGATCTTCAAATACCGCTTCAATCACGATATCAGTATGACGCATGCCGGTGTAGTCAGTGGTACCTGTGATACGGTTCATTGCCAGTTGCAGATCGGCTTTAGACAGAATACGTTTTTTCTGTTTTTTAGACAGGATCTTGTAGCTGTAGCTTAGTGCATTGCTGATCCCCTGATGTGCCACATCTTTAATGCGCACAGGTACACCGGCTTTTACCGCACTCACGTGGGCAATACCGCCGCCCATCAGGCCGCCACCCAGTACCGCCGCGCGGTTAATCTTAGGCGCGTCGTCGCTTTGCCACTCTTTTTTCATCTCTGTGGTCGCGAAGAAAATGCCACGCAGTGACTGTGACACTTCGGTCATGACCAAGTCAGCAAACCCTTCGGCTTCTGTTTTGTAGGCTTTCAGTTCACCTAATTCAACTGAAGCACGCACGGCCTTGATAATAGCCAGTGGCGCCGGATAGTGGCCACCGGTTTTCTTCTCAACGTTTTCCTGCGCTTTTTTGAAGATGATGTTGCGGCCAAACGGATTTGATTCCAGCAGCTGGCTAAGCTTATCCAGCTTAGGTTTACGTGCTTTAGGCTTGCTGCCACGAGCCAGTTTGATGGCCACATCCAGTAAAATACTGTGCGGCACGCTGTCGTCAACCAGACCGGCTTTTTTAGCTTGCTTGGCACGCACTTGCTTGCCCGTCAGCATCCATTCTAATGCTTTTTGAATACCCACCAGTTTTGGCAGACGTTGTGTGCCGCCACCGCCAGGTAACAGGCCCAGTTGTACTTCTGGCAAACCTAATTTGGTTTTATCGTCATCACTACATACGCGATAATCACACGCCAGGGCGAATTCCAGACCGCCACCCAGTGCTGCACCGTGAATGGCCGCAACCGTTGGGAATGGCAGCTTCTGCATTTTGAAAAATGCCTGCTGGCACATTTCAGATAAGCGCAACGCATCTTCGCGGGTTTTTGCCTGATCCAGCATTTTGATGTCGGCACCGGCGATAAAGTTATCGTCTTTACCGCTCACAAACACCATGCCAGTTACATCATCACTGCGACCCTGCTCCAGGATAGTCAGCAGTTCATCGGCAAAGCTGTCGCGCAGCGTGTTCATCTTCTCGCCCGGCACATCGATGGTGACGATGGCCACGCGGTGGCTGTTTAATTCATAACTAAATACTGACATTATGCACTCTCCAATACAAAGGCTGCACCCAGACCACCAGCCGCACAAGCTGTAGTCAGCGCTAGTCCACCACCGCGACGTTTCAGTTCATTCAGGGTTTGCGTGATCAAACGCGCACCTGTTGCCGCAAACGGGTGTCCATAGGCCAAAGAGCCACCGTTTACGTTGAATTTATCCATATCGATTTCACCCAGCGCTTTGCTGCGACCCTGCTTCTCCTGAGCAAACTTATCAGAGGCAAACATCTTCATGTTGGCCAGAGTTTGCGCCGCAAACGCTTCGTGCATTTCAATTAAATCTAAGTCTTGCAGAGTCAGACCAGCGCGTTCCAGCGCCAGTGGCGTGGAGTGAGCCGGACCCATCAGCATGTCTTCGTGCACGCCGATAGCGGTAAATGCATAGTTGCGCACATAGCCCAGGATTTCGTAACCCAGTGCTTTGGCTTTGCTTTCGCTCATCATCAATACTGCAGCGGCACCATCAGTAAGCGGCGTTGCGTTTGCCGCAGTGACCGAGCCATGCTTGCGATCAAAGACCGGACGTAATTTCGCGTAGCCTTCCAGTGTTGAGTTAGCACGAATGTTGTTATCTTTGTCGATAAAACCTTTGTATGGCTCTACATGTGCCGTCATGACTTCGTCTTTTAGCAGACCTGCATCCCACGCCTTGGCGGCCAGGGTGTGAGAACGATGCGCCAGCGCATCCTGATCAGCACGACTGATCGCATGAGTTTTGGCCATTTGCTCTGCCGTCTGACCCATAGACAGGCCCGTTGAGTATTCAGCAACGGCCGGCGGTACCGGCATCAAATCTTTCAGTCTGAGCTTTGAGAAAATCTTCAGGCGTTGCGACAAAGTGCGCGCCTTGTTTAAATCAACCAGGCTACCAGCCAGCTTTTTGCTCACACCAATGGGTAGCACGGATGATGAATCCGCACCACCGGCGATACCGACCGCCGTGTGACCGGCAATAATAGACTCGGCAACATTGGCGACCGCCTGGAAGCTGGTGGCACAGGCTCGAGATACGGAATAAGCATCGACGGATACCGGCATGCCGGTGCCCAGTACGATTTCACGCGCAATGTTTGGCGCTTCCGGCATTTGCACCACCTGGCCGAAGACCAACTGGTCGATTTCGTTCTTATCTATATTGAGGCGTTCCAGCATTTCATTGACAACGACCTTACCCAGGTCCAGTGCCGGTACGTGGTGATAGGCCGTAGCCTGTTTCGCAAAGGGCGTACGCAGACCAGAAACAATGGCAATGCGGTCCCCTTTTGTTGTTTTTAGAATGTGTTGTTCAGACATGAATTTTGCTCTCCCGCTGACAGGTCTGACCTGTTATTGTCGTTTGATTCTAAACAACCGAATCCTTAATGCCAATAGCAAATTGGAAAATCTTATCATTCGAGTGCGATTGAGATGGTCCTTCTAAACGCCGCTATTAAATCTAGCCTGATTTTTGCTCAATTCAAAAAGTCACTGAAAAATAAATGAAGATTTGGGAACTTTCGCCTGCTTCAGTGTCTAATCAAGTTACAAAAAATCGCCCGCAAAACCTTGAGTTTTGCGCCTCAATCCTTATAAATAAGCAAAAAATTTGTCACAACAAGGACAAAGCACCATGGCAGTAAACGCATTTAGTGAACTGAAAAACTACCTCGACTCTCAAATTTTAGGTCAAAGCGCACTGACAGAAGCGCTGCTCATTGCCTTGCTAGCAGATGGCCACTTGCTGGTTGAAGGCCCGCCAGGACTGGCAAAAACCCGTGCCGTGAACGCACTGGCCAAAGGCATAGAAGGCAGCTTTCAGCGTGTTCAGTTTACCCCGGACTTGTTGCCCGCCGATATTACCGGCACCGACATCTATCGCCAGCAAACCAGCGAGTTTGTATTTGAAAAAGGCCCTTTATTCCATCACCTGATTTTGGCGGACGAAATTAACCGTGCGCCGGCTAAGGTTCAGTCAGCCTTATTGGAAGCCATGGCAGAGCGGCAGATCACGGTAGGCAAAACAACGTACCCGCTGCCAGAGCTGTTTATGGTAATGGCTACGCAAAACCCGCTTGAACAGGAAGGGACCTATCCACTGCCGGAAGCACAGCTAGACCGTTTCCTGTTGCACTTAAACATTGATTATCCGCAGGCCAACACTGAGCTGGAGATCCTGCGTTTAACCCGTGGCGAAGCGTTGTCGGAACAAACCGCGCAATTTACGCCGATTTCACAACAGACCTTATTTGAAGCACGCAAAAAGGTGCTGTCACTGCATCTGGCCGAACCGCTTGAGCACTATCTGGTACAGTTAATCATTGCTACCCGTGAAGCCGCCGAGCTGGATCAGCAACTGGGTGCCTGGATTGAATATGGTGCCAGTCCGCGAGCGACCATTGCACTGGACAAGTGCGCACGTGCGCATGCCTGGTTGCAGGGTCAGGATTTTGTGACACCGGATGATATTCAGGCGGTGCTGCATAATGTGCTGCGTCATCGCATTATTTTGAGTTATGAAGCGCAGGCAGACGGGATCAGCAAAGATCAGGTGATCAGCCGTATTCTGGAACTGGTTCCCGTTCCATAAGTGGTCGCAATGATGAAGCATTCAATGCAACATGCCGATCATACCGGCTGGCTGACACAAAGCCACAGTAATGGCGTTGAACTGACACTCAAAGAGCTGCTTTATTATAAAAGCAAAGCGCGTTTGCTGGATTTAAAGCCTAAACGCGCTATACGCAGTGATCAGGCAGGGCAATATCTGGCACCACATAAAGGCCGGGGTATGGAGTTTGCCGAGGTCCGTCAGTATCAATACGGAGACGATATTCGCGCTATCGACTGGCGAGTAACGGCACGTACAGGTGAGGCCCATACCAAGCTGTATCAGGAAGAAAAAGAACGTCCGGTTTTTATCTTCTGCGACCTTTCCAGTTCTTTGCTGTTCGGCAGCCGCCTGTTGCTAAAGTCTGTTCAGGCTGCACATCTGAGTGCCCTGGTTGCCTGGTCTGCATGTGCTCGTGGTGACCGGCTCGGTGGTGTAGTGTTCAGTGAACAAGGCCACCATGAGCTCAAGCCCACTGCGCGTGATAAAGGCGTGCTGGCATTTTGCCACCAATTGTGCGACATCCACGCGCAGAGCCTGGCTCAGCGCGGCGACAATCAGGCCTCGACTTTTGACAATAATCTGAAACGTTTATCGCACCTGGCCAAACCCGGCAGCCTTATCTACCTGATCTCCGACTTCAGCCAGCTTAACGAGGCCAGTTTTAAACAGCTTGAGCATCTTAGTCGGCACTGTGAACTGATTGGCTGCCAAATCAGCGATCCGTTCGAGCATACCCTGCCTGCTTATAAAGATGCGATTGAAGTCAGTTCAGCCTCTGGTAACTGGACATTGCCACTGGCGGATAAACAATTCAGAGCCCAATTTGCCGAACAGGCTGAACAGGCTTTTCAGACCCGGCTGGCGCGTTTGCAACGTGCCGGTATGACAATGCAAACGTTTTGCGCCTCAGCGCCAATAGAAACACAGATCTGCAGGTAAGTGATGATGCAAAGCCCATTAGACGCACTCCATGATGTGATCCCGCCCGAGCAGGTGAGCTGGTGGCCACTGGCCCCTGCCAGTTGGGCCGTAATCATCGCCTTAGTATTGATAGTCGTAATCGGTATCTGGTTTGCTGTCAGACACTGGCAGCATAATGGGGCCAAACGAGAAGCTATTAAACTGAGTCAGCAGCATGCTCAGGATGCGCTGGCGCTGCATGGCATACTCAAACGCCTGACCCGACATTACTATGGCAGCGAACAAGCCGCAAAACCAACGGCACAATGGCATAAGATGCTCAATCAACTGACGCGTCAACAGTTTAGTGAGCAAGATCTGAACTCGCTGTACAGCAGCACACCAACTGTGGAGTGCAGTAAACTGTTAGCGGCAATAAAAACCTTTAAAACCAAAGAGGCCGTGCATGTTTGAACTTGACTGGCCCCTGGCCCTCTTGCTACTCCCCCTGCCCTGGCTGATTGCACGTTTTAAACCAGCTATGGCGCAGACTCAGGTGCGCTTGCGTATGCCTGGGTATCAGCAACAAGTCGGTGCAGGACAAACGTTAGCTGCGCCAAAACGTGGCGTGAATGTGATCGAAGCGTTGATCTGGCTTTGTCTCGTTGTGGCACTGAGCGGACCGAGCTGGCTTGATGACCCGATCACTTTGCCCAATGAAGGACGTGATATAATGCTGGCCGTAGACTTGTCCGGCTCTATGACTGAACAGGACATGGCTTATCAGGGCAAATATGTTGACCGTCTGTCAGTGGTAAAAGCTGTTTTGTCCGATTTCATTGTTGAGCGACAAGGCGACCGACTGGGACTGATCCTGTTCGGCGACACAGCATTCCTGCAAACCCCGCTGACACGTGACTTACAAACCGTCAGCCAGATGCTGAGCGAAGCGCAAATTGGCCTGGTTGGTCGGGCGACTGCGATTGGCGATGCCATTGGTTTATCGGTTAAACGCTTCAACCAGAAAGATCAAAGTAGCCGTATTCTGATCCTGCTCACCGACGGTCAGAACACGGCTGGTAACCTGGAACCCAAAGAAGCCCTGATCCTGGCTCGCGAAGAAGGCATCAAAATCTATACCGTCGGCGTCGGCTCTGATGGCCGAGGTGGTTTCAGTCTGTTTGGCATGGGCGGTATGACTGGCAGCAGCATAGATGAGAATACCCTCAAGCACATCGCCTCTGAAACCGGTGGCGCGTATTTCCGTGCCAAAGATGTGAAAGGCTTGCAACAAATCTACGCTGAACTGGATAAACTGGAACCCATTGCTGATGAAAACCAGACTTTCAGGCCCCGCCTGTCACTCTTTTATTTGCCGCTACTGATCGCACTGGCGTTGTGGAGCCTGACGCTACTGAGTAAAGCCATCAAACAATTGCGAGTTAAACCACTATGACCGAGTTTATATTTATTCGCCCTACTTTGTTATGGTTACTTATACCCTGGTTTCTGCTAACCGGTTTGCAATGGCTAAAGCGCCATCGTAGTACAGACGAAGCGCTTATCGCACCTCACCTTGCACAAGTCGTACTAGAGAACGGCCCCCGGAAGCAGCGCAAAAGCACGCCCTGGCTGGTTAGCCTGCTCCTGCTGCTAAGCATACTGGCCGCAGCCGGGCCCAGCTTTGAAAAGCACACGGTGCCGGTGTTCAAAAGTAAACAAGCCCGGGTGCTGGTCATGGATATGTCATACTCTATGTATGCCACTGACATTCAGCCTAACCGGCTGACCCAGGCGCGCTTTAAAACCCTGGATATGATTGACCAGTTTACGGAAGGCGACACAGCGCTGGTTGCCTATGCCGGGGACGCATTTGTCGTCTCGCCTTTGACTGATGATGTCAAAACGCTGGAAAACCTGGTGCCCAGCCTGAGCCCTGAAATCATGCCCAGTAAAGGCGCAAACGTGTTAGCAGGGCTGGATCAGGCCAAAACTTTGCTGGATCAGGCTGGATATAATGAAGGAGAAATCATCCTCATCAGTGACGAAGTAGAACAAAATGAACTGTCTGATATCGCCGAGCTATTAAATGGAACAGGTTATCGCCTTCATGTCTACGGTATCGGCACACCAGACGGTGCGCCAATTGGGCTGCCAGAAGGTGGGTTCTTGAAAGACCGTTACGGTCAGATTGTGGTCCCAAAACTGTATCCGGAGCGACTAGCTGCCCTCGCCTCTCGCCTGGGTGGTCGCTATGCAACCTATACACCCAGCGACAACGACATAAAAACGTTTGCGCCAAGCAAAGTAACCGATCTGGACAGCACTGAGCAACCAAGCGAAACCCTGTGGCACCTGGACGCAGGTAAGTATCTGCTGTTTGTGATTGTCCCGCTTGCGTTGTGGTTGATGCGCTCCCAACCACTTACTCTGGGTTTATTCGTTGTGGCGTTGTTACAACCCCAGACGGGATATACTGCAGACTGGACCAGCTGGTTTAAAAATCAGGATCAACAGGCACTGGAATCCTATCAACAAGGCAACTTTGAACAGGCTAAGAGTGCTCAGGATCCGCTACTAAAAGGCACCGCACTATACAAAGCCGGAGAGTACGAGCAGGCGGCAGAGCAACTCAAACACACCACATCTGCCACAGGGCAGTATAACTATGGCAATGCGCTGGCCAAGTCAGGGCAACTCGACCAGGCGATTGCGGCCTATGAGCAAGCCTTGCAACTGGACCCCGAATTCAAGCAAGCGCAGGACAATAAGCAGCTGGTCGAAAGCCTCAAGGAGCAACAGCAGCAGTCTCAGCAACAAAATGGCGATCAGTCTGATGATCAGGAGCAGTCCGGTGATCAGCAAGATCAACAGCAAAGTGACCAGCAGCAAGACGGTGAACAACAAAACGGCCAGCAATCAGATGGGCAGCAATCAGGTGGGCAGCAACAACAAGACGAACAACAGTCTTCGCACTCTGATTCTGAACCGCAATCTGACTCTTCACAAAGTGAAGCAAATGACCAGCAAAGCGCTGAGTCTCAGGATGCGGCAGAATCAGACAATGATAACGCACCCGAGCTTGCACAATCGGAACAACAAAACGAGCAGGAGCAACAATCAGAACAGACTGCTCAGCAGATGCAGCAGGCACAGCAACAAGCTACTGAAGATGAAAGTCAGCCCGAGGGGACACAGCAAATGATGCAAAATCGCCCACTGACACCAGAAGAAAAAGAAAAAGCTCAGCAACTCGATCAGTTACTGCGTAAAGTACCAGACGATCCAGCCATCTTGCTGCGCAACAAAATGTTATTGGAATCACAACAACGGGTGCGTCAGCGACGCCCGCGAGGAGTAGAAAAATCATGGTAACGCGATTACTGGGATCCGTGATCTTACTTATTACAATGATGCCTGCCTGGGCGATAGACCAGCTCAGCGCCAGTGTCGACAAAAACCCGGTGCTGGTTGGAGAGTATTTTACCCTGACCATAGAAGCTAACGGCAAAGTATCCGGACAGATGCCAGACACCAGTGCCCTGAGCGCTCAGTTTGTCACCAGCCCTGTCAGTACCAGCTCGCGCACCAGTATCATCAATGGCAGCATGAGCAGTACCACCAGCTGGCAAATGCAACTTCTGTCTCGCAAAGCCGGGGAATTTACCATCCCAAGCTTTGAGGTTGCAGGTCATCAGTCTCGCCCTATCAAGCTCAAGGTACTTGCCCGCGAGCAAGATGGTGAAGCGCAGCAAAATATCTTTATTAAAACCGAGCTAAAACCAGATACATTACATGTTCAGCAGGCTGCGCTCTTCACTGTTAAGCTGTATCTTGGCCAGGATCTGCTGGATGGTCAACTCAGCGCGCCACAAATGCAGGATGCACAAATTGCCCAGCTGGGAAAACAAAGTGAGGACTACGAGATAGTCAATGGTCGTCGTTATATGGTCGTGACCCGAGAATATCTGGTACAGCCACAAAAAAGCGGCGCCTTTACATTGGAGCCACCTATCTTTAATGGCCAGATCCGCGAGGGCTACCGTCGGATGGCAGTCTCAGCGGTAGGTGACAGTCTTGAAGTAGAGGTGAAACCCATTCCGGATACCTATTCAGGTGCCTGGTTGCCCAGTGAGTTGGTCAACCTAAGCGAAGAGTGGCAACCAAATGAGCAGACCGTCACTGTTGGGACACCAATCACCCGTACTCTGACATTAACGGCTCTGGGGATCACCAAAGAGCAACTGCCCGATATACAAGTGCCTGATGTCGACGGCTTCAGAACTTATCCGGATGAAACAGAGCGAAAACAGATGACGCGCGACGGCCGGGTAATTTCTCAGCTTATTGCCTCTTATGCCTTATTGCCTCAGACACCTGGCACTTATACTCTGCCAGAAATTAAAGTGCCCTGGTTCAATACCGTCATCAATAAAGTACAGTATGCGACCTTACCATCCAGAACCATTGAGGTTAAAGCCGATCCGAATCAGGTATCAGTCGCCCCTGCGCCTGCCGCCAACACACCACAACAAACAACAACACAGGCTGAACCACATATTGTGACCCAACCAGCGGATAAAACCTGGCTGGACTGGGCACTTATTGCATCTGGCTATGTACTGTGGTTCATTACCTTGTTAGTGTGGTTTGTGACTCGCCAATCGACCAGGGCAGCGCCAACGCAGGGCGATCATACACCTCAGGCGCCAAACGAAGCACAAGCAATTAAACAAATTAAACACGCCGCTCAACACTCAGACCCGGGACAATGCTATCAGGCTCTTAAAGCACTTGCGCGCGCACAAGGCTATGACCATATCCATGCCTGGCGCCACCAACTCAGCCATGAGTTGCAAAACGAAATTGCAAAGTTGCAAGGGGCGCTCTATAGTGCCAAACAAGAGAACGTTGACCTGAGTGTGCTATATCAACTGATTGCCGCACAGCATAAGCAGGTTAAAAACGCGAAAAAACAGCAACTTGAGCCGTTGTACTAATTTTTCTTCGGTGAGATGAAATAATGTTGCTAGAGACAAGGTCTTATTAGCATGACCACAAAACAAAAACGTTACGAAAGTCTGGTCCAGGTTTACAACAAGGAGCTTTATCGCTTTGCTTACTGGTTGTGCCAGGACCCGACCATTGCTGAAGATTTGGTACAGGAAACTTTTTTACGCGCCTGGCGCTCACTGGACGCCCTGCAGGATGATAGCGCAGCCAAATCCTGGTTATTAACCATTTTGCGGCGAGAAAATGCACGCCGCTTTGAACGCAAACAATTTGATTATGCCGACGTAGAGCAGGACACGCTGGTTGATTCGACCAGTGCCTCACCCGACTCGCAGACAGAGCAAATGATGGTCCAAAGACAGATTAGTTTATTGTCACCGGAATATCGTGAGCCGCTGCTGTTACAGGTTGTGATGGGCTGCTCCGGCGAGGAAATAGCACAGATCCTGGAACTCAACAAAAATACCGTGATGACCAGGCTATATCGTGCCAGAAACCAATTGAAAGAGGCTTTAACACAAGTGACCGAAACAGCAAAAGGGGCATCAAACTGATGGATGAACTTGAATTTCGCCGCCGCTTGTTTGCCGATCCCAATGATAAGGATGTAATTGCACAGGCAGACACAGATCCGGCCAAACAACGTCTCGTAAAAGAGATGCAGGATTTTGATGCAACGCTTCACAGTGCGCTGGATATTTCAGTGCCTGAAGACCTGGCACAAAAAATCCTTGCAAAGCAGCAAGCAGATACAGAGACTTCCAGCAAACAAAGTGCCGAAGTAAAACAGCTGGCCTGGTACCGCCGCTTTAAAGCGCCGCTGGCCACGGCTGCTTCAGCCTTATTGGCCGTCTCCCTGTACTTTGCAACCTCAGTTCATGCGCCATTACATGCAGGTGAACACGCGTTAGAACACGTATATTACGAAGCAGAAGCCCTGGCGTTAACAGATGAAGTTCAGTTGCAGGTTGTCAACGAGAAGCTTGCTATGTTTGGTGGCAAGCTGGAATCCATGCCGGGTAAAGTGACCTATGCAACGTTTTGTAACTTTAAAGGGCAGCGCAGTCTGCATTTGATATTTCAGTCGGAGCATGGCCCGGTAACTGTGTTTATTGTGCCCACCGACAGAAATGAAGCCACAGGCACAGACGAGCAGTTTGCTGATGCACGATTCAGCGGAAGCATCAAGCCAGGAGAAAGAGCAGACACCATTTTAGTGGCTAATCTGAATACCCCGTTGGAGCGTTACGAAACGGCTGTGACAGAATCATTACGCTGGTTGTAAATTTTACTCTCTTTATATACAACAACACCGGGTTTTAACCCGGTGTTGTTGTATTACTGTGTACCCGCCCCAACACTTAAAACAAATAGCTGATGAAAAAGAAGTAACTATCAGTTATTTACGAACAACCAGAAAGATTATTTCGACCTGAACAAAAAACACATGTAAACTTAATTATTTCAAACACTTAGCACCCATCTTGTGCAACGTAACCTGAACCCGCTATTGAAATCGCTTCGCTTCACCACATTGATTAATTACAATGCGTTCAGATCTAAAACTCAGAGGAACACCATGAAACAATTTATTGTTTTAATGACATTAATTGCCGTTTTGGTATCAACCAGTTTCAGTGCAGAAGCACGGAAAAAGTTCGGCAGCAAAAAAAGTGCGGGTAAAACCCACGCAACGAGCACCACGGCACAGAAAAAACAAGTGGACACCAAAACACTGGCACCGAATACTGCCGCAAAGCCTAAATCAAACAAAAAAGGCATTATGGCTGGCGTATTAGGCGGCCTGCTGGCAGGTGGCCTTATCGCTGCAATGATGGGCGATGACTTCGAAGGTTTCCAGTTTATGGAAATGATCTTGTTTGCGATTCTGGCATTCGTACTATTCAAAGTCATAAAATCCTTCATGACTAAACGCCAGCAACCACATATGGCGGGGATGCCTCAAGGTGGTAACTTTGGTGGTGGTAACTTTGGTGGTGGTAACTTTGGCCAGAATAATGCTGGTCAGGGTCAAAACCAGAGCGCTCAGTTTCGTCAGCAAGCTCAATCAACCACGACGAGCGGTGGCTTTGGTCAGCAGCAGGAGCAAGTACCATTTAATTTGCCAGCTGACTTTGATGTGAACGGCTTCTTACAAGGCGCCCGAGAGCATTATCATACCGTACAGACTGCCTGGAACCAGGGCGATTTTGCCACTCTGGCTGAGTACCTGAGCCCTGAACTGGTCGAAGAGTTTAAACAAGACCGTGCACAACATGGCGATGTCGCAACAGAAGTGATGTTTGTTGATGCGCAATTAGTGCGTGCAGAAACCTCATCTGTGGCCTGGGAAGTGAGCGTCATGTTCAAGGGTAAATACCGTGACCTTGGCGATAAACAGGAAGAACCAATCCACGAGATCTGGCACCTGGAAAGAAAAACACAGGGCGATGCGCCTTGGGTTATTGTCGGTGTGGAAGATCTGATCGACTAAATCGACGTCTGTGCTACCAGAGCAACTTTGCTGGTAGCACAGTTTGTTTCATTCAATTGATTCCCTTACCTGACCAATTAAACGTCGACTAACCGGCACTCTCTGACCGTCACTGAGGTGTAAGAACGCATATCCAGCGACTGCTTTATCCTTATTCAACGCGACCTTTCTGACTTTGTCCAAATCAACAAGATAAGATCTGTGTACCTGCATAAATGTGGCGGGTAGTTTTTCTATCAAACTTTTCAGCGAGCCCGAATACAATCGCTCACCACCGCCTTCCAAATGTAGCTCAACATAATCGCCAGCTGCGCGGCACCATATCAACTGTCCTACATCAATACGCTCCGTTGAGCTACCAAAAGTGAGATTGAGAAACTGCTGTGCGTCTGTTTTATCCAGTTGCGCCAGTTTTACCTGCAATTTAGCTATGGCCTGTTGGTCTATTATGCTCTGGATCTGAAGCTCACCCAGATGACGAATATGCAATCCCAAAAAAGCCCCAAGCAATGCAGTGACCATGATGTAGAACAACAGACTGTGAAATGACTGTACGCTCAGTATAGCCGCCAGAAGGAACGCACATAGCGTCGCAACGAATACCAGAGCTTTACTGGTACGGGACTGATAATAATATCGGCCAGATACCAGTATCCCAACGAGTACCGGAAAAGCCACAGCCAGCGTTGTTTTCTGGTCAAACCCAGGACTAAAAAATACCACAAGCAAGGTGAGGCTCATACTCAGAGCCAGGATCATCAGCCGGGTATTAATAAGGACCTGACAAGAACGCAGCAGGTATGCCAGTATTCCACAGCCAAAGCCCAACGCACACAGTAAGATCAAAATAAGCCTGACGTCATGCAAAGGGTAAGGATAACTGATCCAACCGCGCAACTGCTCTAGCGCCAGTTGAACGGCAGCAATGCCAAACAGCCAGAGCAGCCCTGCCGGGATCTGAGCCCGCAAAGGGCTTAACCTCAGGATCAGCAAATAAAGCACCCCGAGGACCAGAACGCATAATACGCTCAGTTGAATATGTGGCTCTATGCCAAAGTACTCTGTGCTGTTCTGGTACTGACCCAGAGCTGCAAGATGTAACGGTGAAGATAAGCGCAAAAGGCTCTGATGAGAGGACAGATGCATGACCACCCAGTTTTCACCTTCTTTGATGACATCGGGAGGGACATAAAACCGAGTGTCCATGCGCCCGGCAAGCTCTTGCTTACCATCGAGAGCAACACGGCCATTCGTGCCAAGCAACCTGCCATTCAGATAAACCTCACTGGAAGCTTTCGCGAACAGATAAAATGCGTATGGCCCTGCACGCTCTTGCCAATGCTCAGATAAATGTAATGGTGCCTTTAACCAGATAGCTTGCCCCTGTGGATCGCCACTGAAAAATGACTGCGTCTTACAAGCTGGCTCTTCAAAAGTTGGTATCGGCCCACCGCCAGGGCACACCCACACTTGATGATAATTTATGTGTGTCCAATCTAGTGCTAACACATTGCCAGACAACAACAGCAGTGTACAGAGCACTGTTCGCAATAATCTACTGTCACGAAATCGCACACCTTCTCCTATGTCGACCTTTGGTCGGCTGAATTCAACCGTTTGTCGATATTACTATTAAAATCAGTGCATTCGATAGAATATCGCATGATATTTGGTCTCGAACAAGCTTAACTGGGTGCACTTCCAACCAACTAGATCATCATTATGAAAAACATCCGCTATTACGATTTTGGCAACTCTATGCTGCGCGTACTGCTGCTCCTCACCTTTATCATGCCTTTTGGTACATTCAGTCAGGAGCAACCCCAATCAGTTTATGAGAATGAACAGGCAATCACATTTAAGACTCAGGATAACCAACAAGTTGCTGCCTTTTCAGGTTTTGTTACTGTGCCAGAGAATCGTAAACTGGCAAACAGCCGCACTATTCGTGTTCATTATGTACGATTTCCAGCCACCACTAAACAACCCGGCAGCCCCATTGTTTATCTGGCCGGTGGCCCGGGAGGATCTGGTATCAAAACAGCCGAATATGCCAATTTTCGTTTTCCTTTGTTTATGGCCCTGCGCGAATTTGGTGATGTGATAGCACTGGACCAGCGTGGCACAGGTAAATCCGATCAACTTCCCTCCTGTCAGTCAGGCTTTTACACCGACGCAGATACGCCACAAACTGATCAGGAAATTGCGCGTCTATACCAGGATGCCGCACTCAAGTGTGCCGCATCCTGGCAGGCACAAGGAATTGATATCAAAGGATATACAACAAAACAAAGTGCAGCAGACCTGGATGACCTCAGACGTCACCTCAAGGCCGAAAAGCTGACCCTCTGGGGGATCAGTTATGGCACTCACCTGGCGCTCGCTGCGACCAAACTGATGCCCGGTAAGCTGGATAAACTCGTACTGGCCAGTGTCGAGGGCCTGAACCAGACAGTCAAACTACCCGCTCAGACAGACGCCTACTTTACCCGAGTTCAGCAGGCCATTAACACTCAGCCTAAAGCAAAGGCGCTGTACCCCGATATTGCCGAACTGATCCGTCGCGTACATGAACGCCTAGAAACATCCCCAATAAAAATACAAACTATTGATAATAATGGAAAGAAAATAGATTTCCTGTTTCAACGCTGGCATATGCAGCGCCTGGCATCGTCAATGATAGCCGACCCGCACCGAGGCATGAAGCGCTTGCTGGCACTTTATCGGGATTTGGATATAGGGATTACTGAACCGCTTCAGCACATCGCAAACAGAGGTTATTTTAGCGATACTCAGATTAGCTTCAGACTCATGCCATTCGCCATGGACATAGCCTCCGGCATCACACAGCAAAGGCTGGCTCAGGTTAATCAGCAAAGCACAACAGCGTTGCTTGGTGCCTATTTAAACTTTCCTATGCCTCAATTGCACGGGGTCATTGCCGAATTGGACCTAGGCGATGCATTTCGCAAAGCCCCTGTATCCGACGTGCCTACGTTAGTGCTGTCGGGCTCATTGGATGGCCGCACTTACCCACACAGTCAGCTGGACGCCGTCAAGAATTTGAGCGATGTGACGCAAGTCATCATCGAAAATGCAGGACATAATCTGTTTATGCGCTCGCCACAGGTGACGGAAGTGATAAAAACATTTTTAGCAGGTAAATCGGTGCAAACCAGCAATATCAGAGTACCACTGGTAGAGTTTTATTGAGCAGGTATTTGTATCAGTAATTACAACTTCTGAGTTTACAGAGAAAAATGCCTCAGTAGCGCTCAATCGCAACAAATGACGTTAATGCGATTGAGCTGACCTTTTCTCCAACTATTACACCTGGCAGGCTGCACGCGTACAACTCCACCTGTCTGTCAGCGTATTACATAGTTCATAGTTGGTAATATCTGGTGGCATACCACCTGCGATAAAAGGTGTTTGCGCATCGGCAAGCTTTTTTGTGTTAGTCAGATTTTTCAACTTCTTAATTTTCAGTTTCATGTTATTTCCTTATTTATCACTCACCTCTTAAGCTAGCAGCTCCCTTCCACGAAAACAATAAAATAACACTTTTGTTACATCACGTATTCGCACGTGTATGCTTTTTATATTCCCCTGGCGTCATGCCTGTGTGGGTTTTAAATGCCTTATAAAAAGAAGATCGCGCGTTAAAGCCCACTGCCATCGCTATATCCAGCACGGTTTTATCGTTCGCGCGCAGTAGCTCCGCTGCAGCGTCAATCCGAGCTTTATTAACATAGTCAAAAAATGACTGTCCCAATGTCTGATTTAAAGTTTGAGACACATAATTTGCTGATACTTTTAAATATTCTGCCAGTTTGTAGAGGGTCAGGTCCGGCTCCAGGTAAAGCTTCTCTGTGACCACTGCAGTGTATATTTTCCTGGCAATGCGATTTGCCTGCTCATCGCTCAACGCCGAATGCTGGTATTTGGCTGAAGCTGGTTGCTCTGTCACCTCGTCACTTAGCGCGTGTGACTTATCTGACTGCTCAGTAAGAGGGTATACTTTGTCGAATCCAGGCTTTTGTCTTAGAGACCAGTAGAGCAAAAGCCAGGTTGTCACAGTAGTCAATGTCGCGACTCCCCCCTCTCGCAAAAACGTAGGTTGTGCACTCAAATCCTGAACAAGGGTGAGCGCCAGCCAGCCCCAGGTAAATACCATCAGGGTTAACACAATACCTAACCAGCCCAGTTCACGCTCTTTGGTACTGGCAAATACCGCATGCAACTGACGCCGGTAAGCTAGCAAATGACGCCAGGTTTTAATCACATAAACCAGGCTTTGCAAAGGCCAGAACAGCATAACGGTTATGATCAACCAAACCGTAAGGCGTGCGTCAGCTGCTAACTCCACATTTCCTTCGGCGAAAAAGATATTAAATAAAGCGCTCTCTGAAAGCTGCAACAGACTGACTGACAACACACAGGAGATACAGGCCGGAACAAAATGCCATACGCTATGGCGGGTAAAGCGCCAGGGGACCTGTGATGTTAACCCTCGCGTATAGAGGTAAAAACAAGGAAAAAGTAACAACCAGGCCGGAACAATCGCTGCAATATAAGCATAACGGGCTGCGGGAAACTGAGCGAAGATAAGTGGACCAGATAAGATCACACACAGAGATAAAAGAAACAGTGCCAGTGCCCGGTAACAATGCCAACGCCACTCTCTGCCAGCGAGTATTGTCAATGCAAGCCCCAGTGCACCGAGTAAAAAGGTATAGACAAACGTCAATTCAGCACTAACCAAAACAAAACAACCTCATGATTTTTATACTTATAGTTTTTCATACTGTCCTAACCTTTAGTATTGGACGACAGCCTTTGACTGCCAGTATAAAGTGCATCACAAGCACATCGCAATAAAGAGGAATAACAAGATGGAACAGATCACATTGACTATGCTGATACATATAATCACAGGAACCGTTGCCATAGTTGCAGGCGTTATTGCTATAGCAGTTACAAAAGGAAAGTCTTTACACACCAGGGCAGGCACCGGGTTTGTCTATACGATGCTCATAATGGCCCTCAGCGGTACCTTAATCGCGATATTACAACCCATGATCATCACAGCTATTGCAGGCATCTACACGACTTATCTGGTAATGACTGCGTGGCAGGCAGTGAAATCAGCACCGAATACGCGAGGAAGATTCGATTATGCATTCCCAGTATGTTCACTGTTGATCATTTTCGCCTGTCTATATTTTAGCAATCAGGCGGGCACCAGCCCCGCTGAAATGAAACACGGCATAAGTGCTTATGATTACTACTTTTTTGTAATACTCGCCAGCTTGTCTTTTATCGGTGACGTGCGTCTGGCTTACTCAGGAGGCCTGACCTCGACACCCCGCCTGATCCGCCATTTGTGGAGAATGTGTTTTGCTCTATTTATAGCGGTTGGTTCATTCTTGTCACAAGGCGCAGTAAAAGTCGTACCACAGGCACTTATAGACTCGGGTTTGTTAGCAATACCTGAGCCCTTTATCTTGCTGGTCATTGTATATTGGTGCTTAAAATTGAGTCTTGGTAACAAAATACGCCAGTGGCGTGCTAATCGTACAGCTCAGTCCTCTTCCTGAGACAGATGCAGTCGGCATAGTTCAGTTGCCACTGAACTTTGCCGACAGTGTTGTGAAATTACCTGATTTTCGGCTTTTTTTATCAGTTCAGTCAGTTCACCGCTTTGCGTCATGCGACGTAACACGTCGTCGATTTTCTTCACCCAATGCCGCTGATCCTTATGGATATAGTGGTACAGCTTCAACACTCGAAAGCTACGCTGATGTGGTACGACGTTTTCAATTCCAGCCTTAGCCAGCATAACCAGGCCGTCGATACGATTGGTCAGAGCAATGTCGGCCAGTCCTTTAGAGACCAGATTCAATGCCTGTATGGTGGTATCCGTGTCCTCTACTTCGGACATCCCTTTGGTGATGTTATTGGTGTGTTTTACACCGCGCACTTTTGCAATTCTATAATTGCTCAAGTCTTGTTCATTCTGGATATCAACATGACTATCGCTGCGAACAAAAGCCATGGTCTCTAGCGTGTAATAAGGGGTTGGAACACGAATAGTATTCGGATTTTCATCGCCATAGCTGTAAATTCGCATGATTTCCCCATGCCGCTTTCCGCTACGCACCAGCTGTTGTGCACGCTTGCCTGGGTAAGGTGTTACCACAATAGTTACATTAAGTTGGCGGTAAATCTCTGGCAAGACCAAGCGCCCTACTTCCTGCTCAATCAGATAGTTAATTGATACAAAGTGCAAGGGCCCAGCAAACACGTTGTTGCACCATAATAGCAACAATAACAGGGACTTCTTCATCGGCCTACCGAGCTTTTAAGATGATGTTTATTCGATTATTTTAGTATCACAAGAGCAAATATCAATGATTGACTGTGCAAGTTGCAATATTACCCTTATTGCAATAATGATAGTCTAGGTAGTAGTGTGTTTGTGCAGGCTTCTTACTCTGAGTAATAAACTGGTACAGTAACTCAGTCCCCAGACGTCCCATTTCAAAAGGTTTCTGCCCAATGTTTGTCACAGATAAGCCTCGTTGCAGTGCTTTGAGTTGCGTATTTTCTGTATCAGCGGAGATTATCACCCGCTCCTGCTTAGTAATCAGCGTTTTAAACTGCGCCATGCGGGTTATGTAGTCTGGGTTAAACTGTGCAAACCCGGCAACGGCAAGAAATATGGGCGAATTGGGATATTTCATCATTGTGATCAACTGATCCAATGCATCAGCTCGTCTTCCCATAGTAAAAAGCGGACAACGGTAATGCTCAATCCAGCCATTTTCACCAGACATTCTATTTTTGCTTTGACCAGACAATGCAAATCGCACACCCGCGATGCGTTGATTCAGATTAGGAGTTGTCTGATGCCCCGACTGCAGACAGATGTATTGTTTAGACTCTGTTTTAAAACGTTTTGCCTCTTCTCCCAGCGCCTTCCCAAAGTCAAAATTATTGGTCCCGACGTACGCCAAGCGATACGCCTGATGTTCTTTAAGTAAATCTGAATCAAAGGTAATGACCGGGATACCTTTCTCGGCAGCCAGCCTGAGTGCCCCCTCGACAAGATACCCTGAATCTGTGGTTGAAATAAGCAAACCGTCGATGTCTTTTTTGATTAGCTCTTTAACTATCAGAACCTGTGTTCTGACATCCTGATAGTCGTCAGCTCCATCGTAAAGACAATTAACATTAGGGTAGTCGCGTGCAAAGTAGACACACCCTTTGTGCGATTGCTGGTAAAAACTATCGTTTTTGGTCTTTCCGACCACGGCAATATTGATAGGTACGGCTGCGTCATAGGCGCCAAAGGCCAAAGCCTGAGGGCACATTAATGTGACAAAAAGGAATGATATCTGAGCAACACGATGGTTCATGCAGGTGTCTGGTCCCGTAACTGCCTACTTGTTAACAGTGTAACCAAATCACTCTAAAAAACAATCACCTTAATATTATTGGGAAGTTGCCAACAGCTCAAAGAGTGCTGAATGATTGGGTGCTTCCTCCACATCAGACACCCTCTTTGAGCCACTTTCATGGTTATTTACAGCTAAATGCCAAAGTGATTTGATACGGCTCGCCCATAGAATCTTCGGCTATACCACCACCAATACTCATGGCAGCGCCCACATCGTCAACCGCATTCTCACCGAAGATCCACATTGCGGTGCCCGCCGCTTCGACTGCCGTCGCTATATTGCGTTTTTGCAAGTACTCCTGCTCTGGCATCGACCCCATATAGGTAATGTTTTCATTTTGAATGTAGGCGTGCCCACGATCTTGCTCATCGCAATAATGATTGGCCTGCTCCAGTGCTTCCTTGCCTGCTGCCTCTCTGGTCTCTGCGGTCAAGTTTACATAGTGCTTGCCATCCGCAGAGGGACGTACGTTATTGTGGTGTGCACAGCCACTTGCAAAGATGGCGACCAAAGAGAATGCTATCCAGTTTTTCATGATGTTTACCCTGACTAATATGTAATTATTAAGACAGAGTATATTGAGTATCACAGTGGCATTCAGTGAGAGAATGTTGAAAAATGTTATCTCTGCATCACGCCGTTGCTTGCCGCTAATATCTGACATGACTGCCCGGATTTGAAACGTTCATACAATGCATGGTCGAATAAAATCGTATCACTCAATCTCTGATCTGCATATTGATAGGTCACCAGCATATGCGCCTGATGACACACTAGCGGATTTATCAGACGTTTATCGCTAACAATGACTAAATCAATAATCGGGCACTGACGATAATGCGGTTTCTCTTTCCTTGAAAAGCGCCACATATCAGTGATGATCCATCACCAGTTTGGCAGCAACTAGATCACTCAGTGCTGTGCCCACAGATTTAAACAAAGTAATTTCACTGTTATGGCTACGCAAGTAGCGATTTTCTCGAGCCATATCAGCCAACTCCGCCTCAATCTGCTCAGCCTTAAATACCCCTTGTTCCATCGGGATAAGCAGTTCTCCAGCTTCATTCAAGACGTTAGCTTTGCTGTCAACGAACACGCGGCTGGCTAGCAAGGTCGCGGTATCTATTTCCCTGGCATTTTTGTGGTGATTGCCAATCAAGTCGATATGGGTTCCAGCCTTCAACCAACGTCCGTCAAATAGTGGCTTATGGCTCCCTGTCGCAGTACAGATAACGTCTGCCGCGCCAATCACCTCTGCACGGCTTTGACCCAGCTCGAACCTAACTTCAGGAAACATAGTCACTAAAGAAGCCTGAAGGCTGGCTGCTTTGTCTGGATTTCTGGCGATCAGCGTGACCTTATCATAGTCTCTGACCGCCAGGTGTGCGCGAACCATATAAGGAGCAAGCTTACCTGCACCAAACATAATCAAGTGTTTTGCATCTTCTCTGGCAAGGTAGGATGCTGCCAATGCAGAAACTGCAGCAGTGCGCCATAGTGTCACCTGAGTACCATCCACCAGTGCCAGCGGTACACCATGCTCCCGATCAAATAACATGATCTTTGAGTAGAGGCTGGCTTTACCTTGGGCTTCATTGTCAGGGAAATAGGTAAAAGCCTTGACACCAATGACGGAGTCATTCCACGCAGGTAGCACAGCGAATGCATCATGATTATCGGCACGTGGGTCCAGTTCAAAAACACTGCGTTTTGGCATGGCATGTTCACTGGCAAACCCGCGTTGTAGCGCAGCGATCAGAATAGGAAATGAGAGTGCCTTCTGCACCTGTTCTCGGTCAATGATTTTCATATCCTTTCCTTTATAGTTCGAAGTGTTGCGGAGAATGAGTAAGCAGCTCATAGCCAGATTCAATGATAGCAATGTCTTCTTCCAGCCTGACCCCGCCATAGCCCGGAATGTAAATGCCAGGTTCAATGGTGATC
The DNA here is from genome assembly GCF_024124545.1 of Pseudoalteromonas sp. XMcav2-N. Lineage (GTDB taxonomy): Bacteria > Pseudomonadota > Gammaproteobacteria > Enterobacterales > Alteromonadaceae > Pseudoalteromonas. The sequence continues at coordinate 476,207 of NZ_JAMXSF010000001.1, read as the reverse complement.
ACATTGCCCGGTTCCAGTTGATAATTGACACCCGGTTTGATGAAAGGCTGCTCATGTAAAAAAAGCCCCAGGCCATGGCCCAGCCCTTCACCCGCATACTGGGCAAACTCACTGTTAAGCAGCACTGAGTGGGCAGCCTCATTCAACTCCTGGCAATCTGCTCCAGAGCATGCCCGTACCAGTGCTGCTCGCTGGGCTGATTGTACCGTATCAAACATTGCCCGTTGTTTGGTGCTTGGGGTGCCATAGACATAGGTGCGCGTCATATCCGAGCGATAGCCGTCGACAACCGCCCCAAAATCAATCAGGATAAGGTCCCCAAGGCGAAGTTTCTGTGTTGAAGGATTACCGTGCGGTAAGGCACTGCGCGCGCCAAACAGGAGTATCGTGTCAAACGAGACACCTTCTGACCCCAGTTTTTGCATCCGGTAATCTAGTTCCAATGCTAAATCACGCTCACTGACCCCCTCTTTTATTAAAGGTAACGTATCTGCCAGTGCCTGGTCAGCTATCTGTGCAGCCTGACGAATACGAGTAATCTCATATGTTGTTTTAACCTGTCGTAGTTGCTCAACCAGTCCAAGCGTTGGCATTAAAACTCGGCCTGAGAGCTCGCCACTGATCTGCTGCCACTGACCGACATCAATATGGGCAGCGTCAAACGCGATGACTTTTAACTGACCGGATAAACGACTCAAGCACTGACCCAGGCTCTCATTATCTCGGTGCCTGAGCACGACTTCGGTCTGCTCAGCTTCTTTGCTGGCGCGCTCAAAGTAACGATAATCAGTGATCAGTAAACACTGTTCGTGACTGATTAATAATGTGGCGGCATGACCGCTGAATCCACACAAATAACGAATGTTCTCATAACCAAAGACCAGCATGCCTTCGTAGTCAGATGTCACAAGCTGACTACGCAATCTGGTTTGTCGTTGCAAATACTGACTCATCTTAGAATAAATCCATGTTTTAGCGGATCACTGGGATCCAGACAAAATATATGTTTCCCGGTCAGATACGCCTCGCCCATCACTTTTGGACGAACCGCCTGATGTCCGTAGTACTGAAAAGTTTCACCAATACTGGTGTCAAAACCACAACCCAGAAGCCCCTCAATATGAATAACTTCGCCCGGATCCAGTTTGCCCTTTACAGCCAGCAACGCCGCCCTGCCACTCACACCAGTACCTGTGGGGCTGCGATCCAGCGAGCCATCGGCAAATATACAAACATGACGGCTATGACTGTCTACACCACAGACTTGTGAATTGGAGTAGAACACCACACCATATAGAAAACCCAGAGAAGGGTCTTCTGGATGTGTAAGCTCAACGATTCCGCTCAGAGTTCGTTTTATTTTTCTACCCAGAGTTATGATTTCTTCATAGTTTTGCTCAATGAGTGCTAAATCTAGTTGGTCAGCATTTACATAGGCGTAATAGGCACCACCAAATGCAATATCGCAATGAACAGTGCATTGTGGTGACAACGTCACAGGCACATTAAGCTGACATACAAATGATGGCACGTTATAAAAGCCCACTCGCTGACTCTCAGAGGAATAAAATGCACTGATTTGCCCTGCTGGGGTATCCATGTTGAGGGACTGCTCTTCGACGACTCCTGGCCCTAACGATCTGGCCAACTCAGTTAGCGCAATCACCGCATGACCACACATTGTCGAGTAACCCTCGTTATGCATAAATAACACACCAAATGCACTATCATCCCTTTCGGGCTCAGTTAGTAACGCGCCATACATATCCGCATGTCCGCGCGGCTCAAACATCAATGCCCTGCGCAGTTCTTCAAAGTGGGCCTGGCAGTATAAGCGTTTCTCAACCATGCTTTTGCCTTCTGGCTCAGGCCAGCCAGTCAGTATGATACGAAGTGGCTCACCTGCCGTGTGCATATCCAATGCCTGAACTTGTTGCCAATGTGGCGGTATATGCCACTGAGTCAGGTCAGATTTCATCTTACCTCCATAACGAAAAGCCGGGCTTAAAGCCCGACTGACCAGGGAAAAAATTCGATTAAAAAGTAAAGCGCGCAACCAAAGAAACGTAACGTTCCTCCTGTCGGCGTGTCACCAACCCATAATCTGGGTTAAGCTCGAGTTCCTGCCCTTCTACAGAGCTGCTGCGAGTTCTGGTTTCGGTGATATCTAAAGCGGCATCATTATTAAGCAGGTTGTAGACAGTGGCTTTAAGCATCAGATCATGACCTGAGACCTCAGTGTTGTAGGTCAATGACATATCCAGATTTGTCAACCATGGGAGGTTATCGATACTGCCTCGCGGTGCCGGATTACCGTTTTCATCGTAGTGACTGACATGACCATAACCGCGACTCACGCACTTATCCCAGGGACTGCCCTTTTTACAGCTATCAACATCACTCGGGTGTAATGACAAATAGTTTGTAGGGCGACCCGAAATAGCACGGGCAACTAACCCTAAGGTTAACTCATCGGTCAGTTCGTAAGCACCTGAGAACTTGAAGGCATGACGGTGATCATTGGGTAAGTCACCGTAACCGTGATCCATCAGATCGGCATAGTCGTAAGACGTCGTCCAGCCTGGATCGGCCTGATTGTTGTCGGTTTTTACCAATCCCTCAGTGTTGCCATAGCTGTGTGACCAAGTGTAAGAAGAATTGATCCTAAAGCGATCAGTCAGGTTCCCCTCCAAGGTAAACTCCAGTGCCAGGTATCTGCGTTTAGCCTGCTGCAATGCAAGTTCCTCAGCACTGAGCGTGATGTCATCGACCTGCCCGTCACCGTCAAAGTCATAGCTCAGGGCAATGGCTTCACCAGGATTGTTCAGTACATAGTAGGAGCTTTGTCCGACGTTATCCGTGATCCCCAACTCAGCCAGTTTTTTAGCCAGTACCGGTGCAACATTAGTATCTTCAACGCTGCGCCCTAAATCCCGGTAGATTGCGCGGATCCCCAGCGCCATATCGTCGAATACCTCCTGCTGATAGCCTAACGTAAACTCATCAGAATACATTGGCTTCAGATCGGAAGATGCGATAAGACCCGGCTCTGTGATCCCCCGTTGAGTCCAGTAGCGGTCACGAAACTTAGCCCCCCGGCTAGGCGAACCATCAGCTTCGAGAACAGGTAAACCATTGGCATCTACCTGATCCAGTGCATAATAGTCATACCACTCAACTGAAGCAGAACCGAGCGTCACGTTCATATTTGCCGATACCGGTTGAAAGTAACGGCCATAGGTGGCAAAAATTTTAGCGCTGCCGTCACCGTGCAGATCATAAATGGCCTGTAATCTTGGCGCGATTTGATTTTTCATGTCCACATAGGGGCGACCATCCGTTACGGTGTTTTCAAATTCACTGTATCTAAGCCCTAAATTCAGCACTAAGTTATCCGTGGCCTGCCAGCTGTCATTGATATAAAACGCTAAAGCTGTTGAATCTGAGTCAACTTCTCGGGTACGTACCCGATGCTCGATATAATCGCTGCCCTGAGGTGCACCAGAGAGATCGCCCTCAGACGCTGTCATAACCGTCCACCAGCCTTGTGCTTCGCCAATGCCATTCTGGCCTTCGTAGTAATCGACCGTGATCTTGGCATAGTCCAGGCCAAAAGATATCGAGTGCACCTCCAGGTCCCAGGTAAAGTCAAGCTTAAACTGGTCACGGATAAACTCTTCCTCTGTGATACCACTGGCGGTGTGTGATGAAACAGTCACAAAACCATCGCGCTCATCCCAAACACCCGGATCTGTTGAAGCCACAACGTTTTCGACATTTTCCGACACCCGACCTAGCACAGCGGATACAGAAAAGAAGTCGCTGAGGTAGCCATTGTAATTCAGGCTGTAGACTTTACCACCGTCCTCACCTGGGGCGGCTACGCCTCGAGGATCTCCAATCACATTACTTTCCCCGTCATAGGTATAGGATTGTCTTTCCCAGGTACGCTTGTTATTCATGGCAGAAAAACCTACGGAATGGTTTTCATTGATGAACCAGTCCAGTTTGGCAAACCATCGATCTTCTTCACGATCTCGATCGTTATAGACGGTTTGCCTTGCCCAGGTATGATTTTCCCTGCGCGGTGCGAGCAACCCATAAAAGAATAAGGAGTCTTCAATCAGTGCACCACTTGCCCACACCTGAAGCTCTTTAAACGTTTCGCCTGATTGTTTTGTGTTGGTGTCATATCCCACAATTCCATTACTCTGATATATGGAGTCGTGTTGGTCTCTTAAGCTATTGGGGTCATAACGCATTTCAACCCCCAATTTAAAATCATTGTCGCCGGACTTAGAAACGGCATTAACAATACCGCCAAGTGCACCACCAAATTCAGGACTGACCCCGCCGGTTTTAATTTGAGTCTGCGAAATTGCTTCCCAGGGAAGGCGAATAGAACCCAGGCCGGTACGAATACTGGTGACATTCAACCCGTTGAAGTAGTAACCATTCTCTGCCGAGGATGAACCTCCGAAGCTGGATGCCCCTTTGAACTCTGAGCCACCAGGTTCAGCAGTTCCGGGCGCCAAAAGCGCAATACTTTCAAAGCCGGTATTTACAGGCATAGCTTTGATTTCTTCGTCTGTGTATGTAACGCCCGCTGTGGAAGATGCCATGTCAACACGGCGAATGGCAGTACCCGATACCGCAATGCGCTCGATATCTGATGTACCTATCCTATTAAGTTGGGCATCCAGTAACACTGACTGACCTATACTCACCTGAACCTGCTCTTCGAGCACAGTTTCAAACCCGTCCTTGCTAATCGATACCCGATATTGACCGACCGGTAAATTACGCAGAATGTATTCACCCTGTGCATTGGTTCTGACGCTAAATGTCAGTCCTTTTGCTTTGTGTGTGAAGATGAGTTCCACACCGCTCAGGTCATTGCCCTGGCCACTGACGATATTACCTCTGATCAAACTGTTGCCATCTGCAGCAAATGCAGGCGCCGCGCCACCTAATGCCAGTGCGATTGCGCTCGCAGCCAGCGTCTGGCGGATCACCTGCGTATTATTTTTATTGTTACGCATTTCTAATTCCTGTTGAGTTCCCATTGATAAAGTGTCTGTCGTAGACCTATTCACCTTACAATGAATTTATATTGTATACAATATTTTTTATTCAAACTGGCAGGGAGTTGATTTGAGTAGGTGCTTCTTCTCGCGTGATCAAGATAGCGTCGTCGGCATATCATCCGTATTTGTACTGCATAGCCTGTAGAAAAATTAGACTAACTTTCCAAGCTGAAGATTAAATAAAGGAACTCAGAATAAAAATAAGGGGATTGTTGACTTTTCTTTGAGGAAATATATGAACTGGATGTATAGATTTAAAGCTCTTACATAATTCAGTACTACTTCAAACGAAATAGTACTGATGCGGATTTACTGTGATGAATATATTAGTGCTCATACCAATCAGCTGTGTGGCATTTTGCTTTATTGCCAGTCTCGGCTGCACCACCACCAATATTTCGCGTTAAATCTTTCTGTAAATTTATGTTGTTGTAAGACAGGTTCTTTACTGGCTTTTTCTTTAAGTTAAGTTTCATTTTAAGTCTCCTTTTAATTAACTCGAAATCATAGTAAGTAAAGTTAATAATTAGGTAAACAAAGAAAACCAAAAGACTGTAAATTTATGAATAGATTAATAAGGTGAAAACTCCCTTCTTCACCAAACTATCAGGTGGCAAATAACCACCTCTAACATTTAACTTTGTGAGGCGACCCAGCGATCGACATCATCTTCTACAATGGCCAAAGGTCTTGCGCCTTTAAGTAAGATCACATCATGGAACGCTTTGATATCAAACTTCTCACCTAAAGCCTTACGCGCTTTATCACGCAACTCAACGAGTTTAATCATACCCAGCTTATAGCCCAGCGCTTGTCCTGGCCAGGCGATATAACGGTCAATAGCTGCAGTCACATCGCTCATAGCAGATCCCGTCGCTTCAGCGAAGTATTCAATCGCCTGCTGACGCGTCCACTGTTTATAGTGAAGCCCAGTGTCGACCACCAGGCGAGCAGCACGATAGGCTTCCGCCTGTAAGCGACCCAAATCACCAAACGGGTCGTTCTCGTACATGCCCATTTCGTATGCAACCAGCTCAGAATATAGCGCCCAGCCTTCAATATAACCGTTGAACGAGGCATTCTGACGCATCAGGCCTATGTCTGTCTGCAGCATGTTCAGCGCAATCTGGAAGTGATGCCCAGGTACTGCTTCGTGATAAGTCAGTGTTTTCATACCAAAGCTTGGTACGGCCTTCATGTCTTTGAGATTGATGGCAAATACCCCGGGACGACTGCCATCCAGGGAAGGTCCGCTATAATAGCCTCCCGGTGCACCCGCTTCTACCTCCTTGGGAATGCGGCGCACTTCTACTTTTTGGGGTGGTAGAGTTGAAAAGTACTCTGGTGCTTTTTTATTGATGGTCTCAATTTCTCCACGCAAAAAGGTCAGCAATGCTTCGCGGCCCGCGTCACTGTCTTCGTATAAAAAGCGTGATTCATCGTTTAGCTGCTTCATGCGATCGCCCACTGAGCCCGTGGTGTAACCATTTTCGCGCAGTATCTCGTCCATTCGTGCAGTGATCCGTTTGACTTCAGCAAGCCCGATATCGTGGATCTGCTGTGCACTGAGATCCGAATCGGCCAGATAGGTAATTTCATGCTGGTAAAAGGCTTCACCACCCGGCTGAGCCCAGATGCCGACTTTTTCAGGAGCTTTTGCCTGTAACACTTTAAGATCGACAATCACACGCTGATATGCGGGATAGATCTTTTGATCAACCAATGCTGCAGCTGCATTAACGAGCTCGGTGCGCTGTGCTTCAGAGATAGATACAACGTTTGATAATTTGGTTTCAAATGAGGTAACCAATGGGTGTTTAGCGCTCGAATGCGCGGTAAAGTTATTCAGATAACCAAAGGTATTCGGGAACAGGACCTTGGGCAGGATGATGCCTTTTTCAGCATCATCCGCCAGCTTACCGCGGACCTGATCGGTCAGTGTTGCAAACGCCTCTAACCGACTCAGATAGTTTTGCGCATCCTGCATATTCTCAACATTGTGCTGATCTTTAAGCAGATTTGGAATATCCACCAAAGGCCCGGAAAGCTGATTAACAATGTAAGGTAAATGCCCACCCCAGGTATCAATATAGCCACCGCTAAATTGGGCATCACCGGCATAATAACGCGCCAGCACTTCGTTCACACGCAGGTGTAAACGATCATCTTCACTCATCTTGTGCGCTTGCAGGCGTTTTAGTTTTTCTGCCGCATTATTCATATCAATTTGCAACGCCTGCATACCCGATGCTGAGTAATCAGGTAGCCTGTCGGCATAACTGCCATATTGATCTGCGGATAGCTTTAATGAGGTTGCCTGTGCAGGCTGATGATTAATAAAGGTTTGTGTATAGGCGTCAACTTGCTTGTCAATATCAGCGCGTGACAATGGCGCAGCAGCAGTCGCTGCTGAGCTGGCCTGATTGACTCGGCTTTCCTGAACACAGCCCGACAGAGCAATCGCCACTGCGAGTGTGAGCGCGTTCAACTTATTCATTACAGAGCTCCAGTTTTTTATTCTGTGTAGTGTTATGGTGCTGGTATATCATATTTGTCTACAATATACAGCCGCTTGCGACCACTCTTTGAGAATCGCTGTTATTTTTGCTTACTCAACCGCTTTGTTTATTCAAGATATAACGTTTTACCGCTTGGTTGTGCTCTCGTAAGGATTTTGAGAAATAATGGCTGCCGTCGCCTTTGGATACAAAATACAGATAGTCTGTTCGCGCTGGCTGAGTTGCAGCCTGTATAGCATCAAATGACGGCATAGCAATAGGTGTAGGTGGTAACCCCTTTATTCTATAGGTATTGTAGGGCGTATGTTCACGCAAATCGCGACGCTTGATATCCCCGTCAAAACGCTCACCCAGACCATAAATAACCGTCGGATCCGTTTGCAATCGCATCTTGCGGTTCAAGCGGTTTACAAATACAGAGGCGATAACCGGGCGCTCTTGTGCTTTACCCGTTTCCTTTTCGATGATGGATGCCAGGATCAATGCCTCGTAGGCTGAGCTGATGGGTAAGTCGGCTGCACGTTGCTGCCATGCAGCTGCCAGTTGCTGATGCATACGCTCGCTGGCACGTTTAATCAGGGATGACGCTCGACTGTGCGCATGATAGTGGTAAGTTTCGGGATACAGCCAGCCTTCTGGGTGAAAATTCTGCTCCTCGGACAAGCCACTTGCATCGACCTTGATATGCTTCGCCATATCCTTTTCGCTCAGGTCAAAATGGATAAATGGTGCTTCTTTGAGGTTTGCCAACACCTGTTTAAAGGTTTGCCCTTCGATTATAGTAAACATGAAGTCGGCCTGTACCCCGGTGTTCAGCTTTGACAACGCCTCAAGTACACTTACCCCTTGCAACTCGTAGACACCGGCTTTAACTTTTACCCGCTCTGGGAATAACTTACCGTAAATCTGATAGGGTAAACAATTTTCAACCCAACCCTGGTGCTGCCAGCGCCGACAGATTGCCACAAAACTGTCTCCCCGTTTAACTTCAAAATAGCGGGTATCGCTACGAAGTGGTGCCTCATTAAACTCTGAAATGAAATGCGCACCTGCCAGTATGCCAATGAACAATCCCGACAGCACAAGTAAAATCAGTTTTTTGATCATAATGTAGCAACAAGCTCCTCAGCCAAAGCATGTGCCTTATTCAGGCTGAAATGGTGGTTATCAATCTGACGCACAGGCACGAGGCCCATCAGGCTGTTACAAACATACACAGCATCAGCCGCATACACAGACTCCAGATTCAAAGATACCGCCGTTATCGGATTATGCAGTTGTAAGCTTGAGAGGTAAACGCCCTGGATCCCACATTGAGACAAGTCGGGCGTGTACCAGTGCCTATCTTTACAGATCAGAATATTGGCTGCAGAGCTCTCTATGACCAGGCCCTGTAAGTCCATCACAAGTACATCATCCGTAGCTTTGTTGGCGGCATTTTGCTTGATCAGCACCTGCTCCAGACGGTTCAGTGTTTTCAGCCCAGCTAACATAGGTTGGTGACCAAGACGCACATCAGATATTGCCAACGTAATCCCGTCTTCGCGCCAGCGCGCATAATGATCCGGAAATGCCGATAGCGACACCAGCGTTGTAACCTGAACCTGGTCGGGCAAGCTATAGCCTCTGCCGCCCTCTCCTCGGGTGATCAGCACTTTGAGCACGCCTTCATCCACATCCCTCGACGCGTTCTCGCACTGCTCTGTCAGTGCCCTTAAGTCTAACTCAGGGAAATACAAAGCACTTGCGCACTGCGCCAGGCGCTTTAAATGGCCTTCCCAGCGCTCCAGCTGACCTGCTGAAATCTTGACCGTTGTAAAAAAGCCATCGCCATAATTCAGGCCACGATCCCGACTACTTACCTGCTGCATTCGTCTTTACCACACCAAATTGAATGCACCAACTGTATCATAATACCAATTACACTTAATACCTGTTCAATTTGAAGGAGCAAATATGACGCTAACGGCATTAAAAATTTCTCATTTAGAATAACTTAACAGCAAAATTTTTGCCTCGCCTACATGGATGTAGGTGCCTCAGCAATAGCAGGACGCGAGAGCGGTGTTATCGACCCTATTTTCTCGCCTCAAAATAAAACACTTAATTAAGTAAATTGGTATCACTACTGTTCTGACGGTGTCATTTGGACATAAAAAAACCCGGCAATGCCGGGTTTTCATGATGTTTCTGAGATTAGACTTTTTTAAACAGCAAAGAGCCATTTGTGCCGCCAAACCCAAATGAGTTACACAGCGCATAATCTAACTTTGCATCACGTGCGGTATGCGGCACGTAATCCAGATCGCACCCTTCGTCCGGGTTATCCAGGTTGATAGTCGGCGTTACCTTTTGATGTTGTAGAGACAAGATACTAATGATCGACTCTACAGAACCCGCAGCCCCTAGCAAGTGACCCATCATTGACTTGGATGAGCTGACCATCACATCTTTTGCTGCATCACCGAAGATGGATTTCACAGCAGAAGTTTCTGCTTTGTCACCCGCCGATGTAGACGTACCATGAGCATTAATGTAACCGACCTGCTCAGCATTTACACCTGCGTCCTGTAGAGCGTTTTCCATCGCCAGTGCAGCACCTGCACCATCTTCAGGCGGTGAAGTCATGTGGTATGCATCGCCACTCATGCCAAAACCGACCAGCTCAGCATAAATTTTCGCACCACGTGCTTTTGCATGTTCGTACTCTTCCAGTACGATCACACCTGCGCCGTCTGCCAGTACGAAGCCGTCACGATCTTTATCCCAAGGGCGCGACGCCGCTTGTGGATCATCATTGCGCGTAGACAAGGCACGAGCCGCGCTAAAACCACCCATTCCGATTGGAGTTGACGCTTTCTCTGCACCACCTGCAACCATAGCATCCGCATCGCCGTAGGCAATCATACGTGCTGCATGGCCAATGTTGTGCAGGCCTGTCGTACATGCAGTAACGATAGAGATATTCGGGCCTCGCAGACCGTGCATGATAGACAAGTGACCCGAGATCATATTGATGATGGTCGAGGGCACATAAAACGGAGACAGCTTGCGTGGACCACTGTTGAGCAGCTTCACGTGGTTTTCTTCAATCAGTGTCAGGCCCCCGATCCCAGAACCCACAGCGACACCAACACGTTTGGCATTTTCTTCTGTGATTTCCAACCCGGAATCTTTAAGCGCCTGTACGCCCGCCGCGATACCGTACTGAATGAACAAGTCCATTTTCTTGGCATCTTTCTTTGACATGTATTGAGTCTCGTCAAAATCATTGACCAGACCCGCAAATTTGGTACCGAACTGAGTAGTGTCAAAGTGTGTGATATTACGAATACCACTTCGGCCTTCTAACAAGCCCTGCCAGGTTGACTCTACGTCATTACCTAGCGGCGTCAACATACCTAAGCCAGTTACTACGACTCGACGTTTAGCCACGGTTTCCTCCAAAAGGGATTTTCGAAATGATGGGGGGATAAAGAATCAGGGCAGCGAACGCTGCCCTAATTTAAAGTCGTTAATTACTCAGCGTGAGCAGTAACGTAGTCGATCGCTGCCTGAACAGTAGTGATTTTCTCAGCTTCTTCGTCAGGGATTTCAGTATCGAACTCTTCTTCCAGAGCCATTACCAGCTCAACAGTGTCAAGAGAATCAGCACCCAGATCGTCTACGAAAGACGCTTCTGATTTTACTTCTTCTTCTTTAACACCTAGTTGCTCAACGATGATTTTTTTTACGCGTTCTTGGATGTCGCTCATTCTTCTTTCCTTTATTTAAACGCTATCGCGTTAATTTCAGATTGCGGCGTAGTTTACGGCGCATCATACTGTGATTCAAGGATTGACCATGACTTTTTTTTCTGGTCAAACCTGTTACTAAATATTTTGTACTTTTATCGCCTATTTTAATAGCAATTTCAAGTAAGATTGCCGCAAGATCACAAAAACTTCAACCTCGCGCACAATTGTTACACCATGTACATGGCGCCATTTACGTGCAAAGTTTCGCCTGAAACATAGGCACCGGCATCTGATGCAAGGTAAACCGCCGCTGCTGCGATCTCTTCAGGCTTACCAAGACGTCCTGCCGGCACGTTCGCGAGCGTTGCCGCCTTTTGCTCGTCAGTTAGCTCATCAGTCATGTCTGTTTGGATAAAACCAGGTGCGATAACATTCACAGTGATACCACGTGATGCGACTTCGCGCGCCATAGACTTTGAAAAACCAATCACGCCAGCTTTAGCGGCTGCATAGTTCGCTTGGCCAGCGTTACCCATTGTACCTACTACTGAGCCGATATTAATGATACGGCCTGATTTTTTCTTCATCATAGGACGCAAAACCGCCTTAGACAAACGGAAAATTGAGCTCAGATTAGTATCAAGGATATCGTCCCACTCCTGATCCTTCATTCGCATCAACAGATTGTCACGGGTAATACCGGCATTGTTAACCAATACATCCACATCACCCAGATCTTGCTTGATTGCCTGCAGGGTTGCGTCGATAGACTCAGCGTCGGTTACATTAAGCTTGTACCCTTTACCATTTTCGCCCAGATAGTCAGAAATTTTTTCTGCACCTGATTCACTTGTCGCGGTACCCGCTACCTTTGCACCTTGTACAACCATAGCATTTGCAATAGCTTTACCAATACCACGGCTCGCGCCTGTAACAAGTACTACTTTACCTGTTAAATCAAATAGGTTTGTCATCTTAATTTCCGTTATTTACTTTGCAGATGTAAGAGAAGCAACGTCGTTTACCGCGCTACATGCAACAGATTTATCAATTCGCTTGGCCAGGCCGGTCAGTACTTTACCCGGTCCAAACTCATAAGCCTGAGTGATCCCTTCTTTTGCTAATTGCTGAACCGTCTCTGTCCAACGGACCGGGCTGTATAACTGGCGAATAAGCGCATCTTTAATCGCTTCGCCACTTTCTTGCGCCACAACGTCGACATTATTGATCACTGGAAAGTTTGGTGTTGCAAACTCGATCCCGGCAAGATCTGCTGCAAGTTGCTCGGCAGCTGGTTTCATTAACGCACAGTGAGAAGGCACGCTCACAGCCAGCGGCAACGCACGCTTCGCACCTGCCTCTTTACAAGCTTCTGATGCACGCTCTACTGCTTCTTTGTGACCAGCAATGACTACCTGACCCGGCGAGTTGAAATTGACTGGCGCCACAACTTGCTGCTCAGATTGTTCCTCACAGATCTTCGCAATTGTATCGTCATCCAGACCGATAATTGCAGCCATTGAGCCCGTACCAGCCGGTACTGCTTGCTGCATATACAGACCGCGTTTTTCAACCAATTTAACGGCTGTAGACAGATCTAACACACCAGCACATACCAGGGCAGAGTATTCGCCCAGGCTATGGCCAGCCAGTACCAATTCAGCATCGACCTGCTCGCTCTGCCATTGACGGAAAATTGCCACACTCGCGGTGAGCAATGCAGGCTGAGTGCGGTGTGTTTCATTTAATTCGCTTTCAGGACCGTCTAATACTAACTTGGCCAGGTCATACCCTAACGCTGCAGAAGCTTCTGCAAACGTATCCTGAACAACTTGAGAAGTTTCTAATAATTCCGACAGCATGCCTACGCTCTGAGAGCCCTGGCCTGGGAATAGTAAAGCAATCTTTTGTGACATAGTGTGCTCTTTTGATTTCTATATTCTGCCTTTTCCTTAGCCACACTATTTGGATGAAACTAGGATCTGGCAGACGTCTCTTCAACCGGCGCCATTTCTTCAAAGGTCGCCCGGATTTTATCTGGAATACGTCTATCGATCTCTCTGGCCGCTTCTTCAATCGCAGCCATAAATGCCTTCTTCGACGCATTTCCGTGACTTTTCACTACAATACCGCGCAATCCTACCAGACTTGCGCCGTTATACTGGTCGGGGTTCACACGTTTATACAGTTTTTTTATGACGGGCCTGAGTAAAAACGCCAGACACCGGTAAAAAAGGTGTTTTTTCAACGCTTTTGTGAACTTAAACATGATAAGTTTGGCAATTCCTTCACAAGTTTTCAATGCAACATTGCCAACAAACCCCTCACATACAATGACGTCTGATTTACCTGAAAATATATCACTGCCCTCGCAATACCCCTGATAATTGATCACTTTGCAATCTTGCATAAGCTTGGCTGCTTGTTTGATACCATCGTGACCTTTAATGTCTTCCAGGCCGATGTTAAGCAAGTGGACTTTGGGCTTGTCGAGTTTAAGTGCAGCACCTGCAACAATCGACCCCATAATGGCAAACTGCAACAGAGTTTCCGGATCACATTGCACATTGGCGCCAAGATCCAGTAGATAAACGGGCTGTTTTTTTTCAGTGGGTACGGAAGTGATCAATGCAGGGCGTTTTATGCCTGGGAGCATTTTTAATACATAATGCGCCATCGATAACAACGCGCCCGTATTACCCGAACTCACGCAAGCTTGTGCCTGACCGGCTTTGACCAGATCCAATGCTACGCGCATAGAAGAATTTCGCTTGTTACGTAATGCCTGAGCAGGATCGCAGGTATTGGTCACAACTTCATCACAGTGCTTAACAATAAGACGTGGATGAGACAGTGCATTGGCTTTTTCGAGCGCATCTTCCAAAACGGAACGATTGCCACATAAGAGTAGGATTAAGCGAGGATGTTTTTCAACTGCAGCGATTGCGGCAGGAATTGATGAACGGGGGCCGTAATCGCCCCCCATCATATCTAACGCTATGGTTAGATCAGCGTGCATAAGTAATCTCTTACTTAGAAATTACTTTTTCGCCTTTGTAGTAACCGTCAGCAGTTACGTGGTGACGACGGTGAGTCTCACCAGAAACTTGATCTACAGTTAGTGTAGGACCGTTAATAGCATCGTGTGAACGACGCATGCCACGACGTGAACGTGACACTTTACTTTTTTGTACCGCCATTAGCCTATCTCCTAAGAATCTTTCTTAAGTTGTTTTAAAATTTCAAATGGATTTGGTTTGCTCTCTTGTTCTTCTATATCACCAAAGCTAACTGGCTTATCAGAAAATGAACAGGATGCTTCTGTATGCTTAGGAACGATGGGGATCGCCAGTATCAACTCATCTTCGACAATTTGCCGCAGATTAATTTCACCTTCTTCATCCAACTCCACAACATCATAGCACTCAGGGAGTTCTTCCGACTCTGCACCTAATCCGACTGGCGAATACGCAAAGTCTTGTTCCAAATCCAACCCTAATTCATCGTTACAACGCTGACACAACACGGTGACTTTGGCTTGCACGCTTCCACGTACTACAACCAAACCTTGCTGGTCTGTTTCGCAACGAATAGTTACCGCTATTTCACCTACTTGATCTTGCACAACTTGCTGCAAACGAGAAAGTTCTTCAAGCGCAATAACACCGTCATAACTGGCCCGGCGCTGTGCCGCTTTGCAAGGATCAATGGTGATGGGAATTTTCACCTTTTGCATAGGGGCTGCATCATATAGATAGTTAGTGCTTTAGTCAAAGCAAAATTAAACTTTCATATTGTTTTTAACCACGTTGTGATTATCCTATGGAGAATTTTCTACAACGCAGTGACAGTACTTATGAAATCACCACTTATATTAGCCTCCAGCTCGCCATTTAGGCAGCAAATTTTAGCAAAATTGTGCCTGCCATTTGACAACTTTTCTCCCGACATTGATGAATCAGGTTTGCCTGATGAAGCGCCTGATGAGCTGGTTGCCAGGTTAAGTGAAAGCAAAGCGCGTGTTGCGCATCAACATTATAGCAGTGGATTGGTGATTGGCTCAGATCAGGTCGCTTTATTTGACGGCAAGATACTCGGCAAGCCTCATACGGTGGAAAATGCCCATGCACAGCTAAAACAATTCAGCGGTCAGGTCATCACGTTTCTCACCGGATTATGCGTCTATCAGCTTGAAACACAGCGGGCCGTTACTAAAATTGTACCGTTTAAAGTCCATTTTCGTCAGTTAACAGACGCTCAGATTGAGCAATATGTGGCAAAAGAACAGCCGCTCAATTGTGCAGGCAGCTTTAAGAGTGAAGGACTGGGGATATGCCTGTTCGATAAGCTTGAGGGAGACGATCCCAATACATTAATCGGGCTCCCTCTGATTGAACTGACCAAGTCACTGGCAGAGTTCGGCGTTGATGTGCTCGGGCAATAAAAACGCCTGAAGCTGAGCATAGCTTTCGCACACTGCCAGCGGCGCGTATTTCTCAAGTTGCGCGGCGCTGGCCGCCCCAAGTGTTACCGCCACAGCAGGCACATTCGCATTATTGGCCAATTGCATGTCAATAGCAGTATCGCCAACCATGACGGCATCAGCAGGATTGACATCCAGCTCGCATAAGATTTGTTGCAGCATATCCGGGTCTGGTTTTGATTTTGCGTCATCCGCCGTTTTAGTAATGCTAAAATAATCACTCAAGCCACTTTGTGCCAGCAGGTTATCCAAACCAACCCGACTTTTTCCTGTCGCGACAGCCAACAAGTATCCTTCAGCTTTGAGTGCAGACAGCAACACTTCGACTCCTGTAAAGACCACTGCCGGGGTTGTGTCTTCTTTATATAGACGCTTATAAGTCAGTGCTAAATCAGCCGCGTTTTCTTGATGTTCTGGAAACAAAGTCGCCATGGCCTTTTCTAACGACAAGCCGATGATTGACTTGGACGCTTCATCAGAGACAGGGTCAAGGTCATGGGTAGTCGTCACTTTGCGTATGGTATTAACAATTTTTGGTACTGTGTCCATCACAGTACCGTCCCAGTCAAATATAATCAGCTTACGCGTCATTAGTGCTCCTTAGCTTAGCCAAACAATGCTCCAGCGCTTTATCTAATGGTGCTTCAACATGTAGTGTGGTTTCATGCTTTGGATGAATAAACCTCAGCTCCCGGGCATGCAAGAATAATCGCCCCAGGCCCAGCTGACGCATTCTGCTGTCGAACACCTGATCGCCATATTTATCATCACAAGCGATTGGATGACCTTTGCATTGGGTGTGAACCCGGATCTGGTGAGTACGCCCTGTGACAGGTGATGCCTGTACTAACGTCGCCCCCTCAAACCGTTCCAGCACCCGAAAGCGAGTGTGAGAGGCTTTGCCCTCTTCTTGATCTACCCGCACGACCCGCTCACCCGACTGTAGCGTATTCTTGCGTAGTGGTTCAGTTACATTCTTGTGTTTAGCCGACCATTCACCGCACACCAGCGCCCAATAGTTCTTCTCCATGGTTTTTTCTCTGAGCTGTTCGTGTAGCCCTTTTAAAATTGCGCGACGCTTTGAGATTAACAAACAGCCAGACGTATCGCGATCGAGTCGGTGTACTAACTCCAGACTTCTTTCTTCAGGGCGTAAGGCCCGGATAGCCTCTATTAACCCATAGCTCAAACCACTGCCACCATGAACCGCCATACCTGATGGCTTATTCATGACAATCAGGTACTTATCCTCATACAGAATCGCATCTTCCAACCCTGCGACTTTATCCAGATTTTTTGGCACAAACTCAGATTTCTCAGCGACTTTTATCGGCGGAATGCGCACTTCATCATTCAGTTGTAGCTTGTAAACCGGCTTCACCCGCTTTTTGTTAACCCTGACCTCCCCTTTACGAAGAATTTTGTAGATTGCACTTTTTGGCACTCCCTTTAGATGGGTAAGTAAAAAGTTATCTATGCGCTGACCGAGTTGGTCTTCTGTTATGGTTACAAAACTTACCTTTAAGCCGGTTTTTTCTGACATTGCCTAATCACTGAATTGAGTAATAATTTAGTTGCTATCACGCGGGTAATAGTGGGATAATCGGCGCGCCTATCTTTGCGAGCGTGCTTTTTATCGCATTGATGCCGCTGTGATGCACATCTTGGGTGGAGGATCATACAGATTAAAGCTGAGATTTCCACAGCTTTATCGACCTAGCCCAGTGACAAATACGTGCGTTTAATCTGAAATGAAGCGTGTAATAGTTCATGGTACTGATTAAACACAGCTAAATAACCGAAATTAAAAGCAATAATTATTAATGTCTTGTGTAGTTTAGTCAGGATAGGTTTGGGCCCGTGCGACCTCCGTAATTTGAGTGAAAAACTCAGTAACCCGCCACTTATGAAGCAGTGTGGCATAAGCGTTATAAGCGGAAGTAAATGATTGTTCCCGTCTCCCAGTCGTGAGACTGCATTATAAAAATAGGAACACTGAACCCCTGAACTAACAAGCACAGGCAAAGTGTAAAAATTAAGTAGAGTAAAAATATGAAACGTATGCTGATCAATGCGACGCAGCAAGAAGAAATGCGCGTTGCACTGGTTGACGGCCAGCGTCTGTACGATCTAGACATCGAAAGCCCTGGTCATGAACAGAAAAAAGCCAATATTTACAAAGGTAAAATCACTCGTATAGAACCTTCCCTAGAAGCCGCTTTTGTTGACTATGGTGCCGAGCGCCACGGTTTCCTCCCCCTCAAAGAAATTGCCAAAACTTACTTCCCTTCAGGCTATACATTCAACGGTCGCCCAAACATCAAAGATGTGATCAAAGAAGGCCAGGAAGTCATTGTTCAGGTTGATAAAGAGGAACGAGGCCAAAAAGGTGCAGCACTGACCACTTTTATCAGCGTTGCCGGCAGCTACCTGGTACTAATGCCTAATAACCCTCGTGCTGGCGGTATTTCTCGTCGGATCGAAGGTGATGAACGCATCGAACTGAAAGAAGCGTTGAGCCGCCTGAACCTGCCAAAAGGCATGGGCCTGATTGTGCGTACAGCGGGTGTCGGTAAATCTTTTGAAGAATTAGAATATGACCTGAAAGCCCTGCTGGTACACTGGGAAGCAATCCAGAATGCGGCAGACAGTGGTAAGGCTCCATTCTTAATTCACCAAGAAAGCAATGTTATCTTCCGCGCTATCCGCGATTATTTACGCCGCGATATCGGTGAGATACTAATTGATAAGGCACGTGTTTTTGAAGAAGCGAAAGCCCATATTGAGCGTTTCCGTCCGGACTTCATCAACCGTGTTAAGCTCTATCAGAATGATGTTCCGCTGTTCACGCACTACCAGATCGAAAGCCAGATTGAATCTGCTTTTCAGCGTGAAGTACGTTTGCCTTCTGGCGGTTCAATTGTTATTGATCCAACCGAAGCACTTACTTCTATCGATATCAACTCCTCAAAGGCAACTAAAGGCGGCGATATTGAGGAAACGGCATTAAATACCAACCTGGAAGCCGCTGACGAAATTGCTCGTCAATTACGTTTGCGAGACCTGGGTGGCCTGATAGTGATCGACTTCATTGATATGACGCCTCCACGTCACCAGCGTGAAGTTGAGAACCGCCTGAAAGATGCCGTGCGCGCAGACCGCGCTCGTGTTCAGATTGGCAAGATTTCACGATTCGGCTTGCTCGAAATGTCACGCCAGCGCTTACGCCCTTCATTAGGTGAAGCAAGCCAGCACACATGTCCGCGTTGTGATGGACAGGGTACCATTCGTTCAAACGAATCGATTGCACTGTCTATTTTGCGTCTGATTGAAGAAGAAGCGATTAAAGAGAACACCGCTCAGGTTAACGCGCAAGTACCTGTTAAAGTAGGCTCTTATTTGCTTAACGAGAAGCGTCGGGCCGTTCAGCGCATCGAAAAACGCCACAACTGTGACGTTGTGATCATTCCTAATCAGCATATGGAAACGCCGCATTATGACGTTGTACGCCTGCGTAAAGATGATGTGCCGGAAAGTGTGAGCTATGAGCAAGTCGTTACGCCTGAAGTAGAAGTGGCTGCCGCACCAATCGCAGCTCCTATTGTCAAAGAAGAGCCTGTTCTGAAAGGCGTTGCTATGCCTACAGCACCGGCACCAGCTCCACAACCTGCAGAAGCGACTAAGCAGCCTCAAGCACAAAAGAAAGTTGAGGAAGAAGCAGGTTTATTGAGTCGTATCGGTAAATGGCTCAAGGGCTTGTTTGGTTCTGAAGAAGAGCAAAAAGAGGAAGAGCAACCTAAGCAACAACCTCGTCAGCGTCAGGATAACCGCCGTCGCAACCAGCAGCGTCGTAAAAATCGCAACCGTAATGATCGCCGTAACGACGAACGTAACGACAATCGTAAAGCTGAGCAAGACAGCAGTGATACTAAAGCTCGCAAAGATGAGCAGAGCGACAACCAGGAGCGCAGCGAAGGCCGTAATAAGCGTCGCCGACAGAACCAGCGTCGTCGTAATGACTCTGATAAAGCGAAACAAAGCTCTGAGCAAAGTGCAGATCAAAAACAGGACAACGCAGAGCAGGCAAACCAGGACAAGCCAGTTAAGCCACGTCGCCAACGTCGTAACCTGAAAAAGAAAGTACGTGTTGAAGGTGAATCAAACAACACACAGACTACTGAGGTAATTGCTGATGTCCAGCCTGAGGTTACGGATACCCCTGCACAAAAGCCTGAGCAAGAGCAAGCTGTTGCAACCAGCGTCGCTAAAGAGACTGCACCTCAAAAAGTGGAAGCTAAGGTACAACAGGCTCCGGAGACACCTGCAGAAGAAGTGGCTGAGCAAACTCAACATAACCAAAAAGTTGAGGAATCAAGCGAAGAAGATAAAGAGCAACGCGAACAACCGCGCACTCGCTCTCGTCGCTCTCCGCGTCACCTCAGAGCTGCGGGGCAAAAGCGTAAACGCAACGAAAGCAAAGATGCAGCACCTGCGTTTGTTCCTGTCGCAGATCAAGCCGCCGCTGAGTTTGAAGCTGAAATGAGCGCAACTGCAAAAGCACAAGTCGCCGCTGCTGAGGAAACGCCAGCAGTTGAAATGCAGCCTGTTGAAACACAAACAGCTGTAGCACCGGCAGAGGAGCAGACTCAAGCTGCACCTGCTACTGAAGCCCCGGTTGAGGTGCACGCTAAAGAAGCACCTGCTGCTGAAGCCCCGGTTGAGGTGCAAGCTGAAGAAGCCCCTGCTGCTGAAGCCCCGGTTGAGGTGCAAGCTGAAGAAGCCCCTGCTGCTGAAGCCCCGGTTGAGGTGCAAGCTGAAGAAGCCCCTGCGACTGAAGCCCCGGTTGAGGTGCAAGCTGAAGAAGCCCCTGCGACTGAAGCCCCGGTTGAGGTGCAAGCTGAAGAAGCCCCTGCTGCTGAAGCCCCGGTTGAGGTGCAAGCTGAAGAAGCCCCTGCGACTGAAGCACCGGTTGAGGTGCAAGTTGAAGAAGCCACTGCGACTGAAACCCCGGTTGAGGTGCAAGCTGAAGAAGCCCCTGCGACTGAAGCCCCGCATGAAGTGCAAGTTGAAGAAGCGCCTGCTACTGATACCCCGGTTGAGGTGCAAGCTGAAGAAGCGCCTGCTACTGAAGCCCCTGCTGGAGCTGAAGAAGCACCGATTGCTAAACAAGCTACAGCGCAGACAGTATCAGTCCGCTCTCGTTATCAATACGTCGCCGAAGCACCTATGACAAAAGCGACAGCTGATGATAGTGCCGATATCACCATTTCTGTAACTGCCATGCCTGATTCCATGCGCGAAAAGGTAAGTGATAGCGGCCAGGGCTCTGGCTCTAAGTCTCCTACAGCACGCGCAAGCTCAGCAATGGCATCACCAGCCAGCTATGAATAAGCGCTAAGCTGCACGATAAAAAGGGTCGCCTGTGCGGCCCTTTTTAATGCCTTGAGATCTGAATAGCCAAGTAGATATGTAATTTCTAAATCGCGATGAAGCCACGCAGCCGAGACTATTAGCCCGAACAATCGAATTATGGCACCTCAATCAAGATATCTCGTGAAGATCCGGCACACATAAAGACAAACCGCACTAAACGACAAAAAACCAAGAGCTTAGACTGTATCTGTAACTCTCTCAGAAACCAACATCTGAACATCATAGTCACTGCATCGGATAGGAGGCGTAGTTGACATCAGAAGTGGCAGTATTTTACCAATTGGAATAGCTTGACACAGCTAGATTCAAAGGGGGTCTATAGATAAATAAGTGATATTTACACTTTGATGAAAAGAAAATACCAGAGTCATTAATTCTGGTACTTCGTTTTTTGAGTTAAATATACAGTTTTTCAGTCGCCAACACTTTTTTCAGATAGCGACGAGTTTCATTGTAAGGTAACCCTTGTTGCAACACTTCCAGTACACGCTCGGGAGACAGCGAGTTAATAACTCTTGCTGCCCGGTTAATATTGCGCGAGCCATCCGCATTAAATACACTGGCGACATTGCCTGCCCCCGTGTTGTAAGCTGCAATCATGCAATACTTACGGCTTAATGGGTCCTTGATCGCGCTAAGATAACGGTCATTGAGAAGGTGCAAGTAAGCCGTTCCAGCTTCGATGTTATTATCCACCACATAGAGATAAGGCGGGCTCATTGGTTCATCCAGTTTGTACAAGTAGCGATTGACGTCTACGCCGGCGCTGGTTGGTACTATCTGCATTAAACCAAATGCCGGAATATGCGATTTCGCCAGAGGATTAAAGTGGCTTTCTGTGTGCATGACAGCCAGCACCAGGCTGGTATCGATTTCAAAGCGTTCGCTTTGCTTTGCAATTTGACCTTGATACTCTGAAGCCCGTTTTTGTGCCAGGCCATTTTTCGGCATTTTGATCCGTACCTGAGTCACTTGCTGTGGCTCAGTCTTAGAGATCTGTCTAACAGATTTTGTCAGATTTTTGATACGCTTAGTGGCAAGTTCATCAAGTTCAGCTTTCTTTGTTGCCAACTCATTATTTGCGGCTTCCAGCAACTGCGGCTCAGACTGCAATGCCAGTGCTGCATCGGCCTGTTGCTCTGCTAACTTTTTCTGTTCCTGTGTTTGTTGCTTGATCTGTGCTTTGGCGGCGATGATAGACTTTACACGTAGTCCATTATCTATCGCAACTTGCTCTCTGTAAGTCTCGCCATCGGTTAACGATTCACCACTAAGAAATGATTGGAAGAGCCCCCCTTCAGATTGGCGAAATCTTTCTATGGCTTGAGAAATTTCTTGCTCTGATACATGGGTGCCGGCATGATGGCGCACACTGAGAACAATTTCATCATTCTCAAAGTCAACTTCTAACCTTTCCCGGTTGTCGTCAGAGTAGCTGACAAACTGGCTCTGACTTGAAACTTTCGCCTCTCCCCACTGCTGGATCAGTTTGTCACGAAACGCATCAAACTCTGCAAAATGTTCTTCTACGTAGTCATTAAACTCTTGCAAATGCTGCGCTTTATAGCGTTCAAATTCCGTTTGCTCCTGGGCGTTGTTATCATAGGTTTGCATTGCCGCTTCCAGTTCATTAAATAAACTAGATGTACTGGCGAGAGCAGCAGCGGCAGCAAACTGAGATGCAATCGTCAATGCAAGTATGTTTTTCACAGCCCACTCCTTCAATGAACAGCGCACCTGTTGGTGCGCTCGCTATTAGTTTGTTAATCTGGCGATTTCTTTTTCCAGGTCTTTTTCGGCTTTAAATGCTTTGAACTCTTGATACAAGAATTGTTCATCCTGTGGATTAATCTGTTGTTTGCTTTCTTTTATCAGGTCTTTAAACAGGCTTTTAGTTAGCGCTGGCGATAACGTCGTAAGTGCACAAAAATAATCTTTGCCGCCAATCTCTACAACATCAGCTTTAATAACGCGTGAACCGTTTAAAGTCTGCTTAGTCAGTTGCTTGGAAACAGAGCTAAAGGTTGCTCCAACAGTCGTCTCTTCATTGGCATCAGTACGATTAGAGAAAGTTTTATCTAATCCTTCGATGCGTGTCTCAATTTGCTGGGCTAAAGCAAGCCTTGCGTTAGCAACAGCCATTTTCTGGTCAATAGAGATATTACCAGAAAACTTCACGCAATCCGCAGCAGCGATACCGTTTTCAACAGCTGGATTCAGTACCCAGTCTGGTATATTTATCTTCGACTCAGAAGCTGTTTTTTCTCCAGTAGAGCTACAGGCTGTTAACATCCCTGCAACGAGCATAGTAGTAATAAGCGGTTTGATCTTCATGATATTGTCCTTCGAGCTATTGATTGCCTAAGCGATGATTTAAATTTAACAAAAGCCTGACTGCTTTACAGTAATAAATTGTAAGAACGATTTCTTACAATATTCAGCTTCAAAAAAAGCAAAATAATCTTTAAGTTAGTGCAAATATATCCAACTTATTTGGTATAGTCACCGTAAACTTTATCACAAGCAAAGGAAGCGTAATGCTATCTCTTCTTCGTACTCTGCATTATCGAGCTTGGTTAACCGTGACCCTGATAGTGGTTCTGACAGGATGTAATTCAACACCCGCCAACAAAAATGCAATACTACTTGCTCAGAACGGTCACTATGAGCAAGCCAAAACAACAATTGAAACGACCTACTCTGCAACAGGTAAAAACAAGCTGTTACGCTATCTTGAATTAGGCACATTGTATCACCTGGAGCAACAGTATGAGTTGAGTAATGATAACCTCGACACTGCCAAAGCAATCATCGAAGAACAATATACTGTTAGCGTCTCAGAGCAAGCGTTGGCGCTACTTAGCGGACCAACTTACACCACGTTCTCAGGCAAAGCATTCCATCGCCCGATGATCAATGTATTTAAAGCGCTAAACTACAACGCCCTGGCAAACCAGCATCCAACTCAGAGACAATATTATTTGGATGCTGCTTTGGTTGAAATGCGCCAGCTTGATACCTATTTATCGACATTAACCGACGAAACGGGTGGCTATGATGGCAAGCCAAGCGGTGACGGGCTCACCGACAGTGTTATGCGTATTTTGCAGCCGCTCCTGGCACCGAACGACTTACTAAAAAATATTGACTACAAAGATGATGCATTTGCTCATTACATCAGTGGTATTCTGTATGAAAGCAGTAACGAGTTAGATGCTGCACGCATCCAGTATCAAAGAGCTGCCACAGCCTTTGAGCAAGGTTTTGCTAAGCAGTATGACTTAAACAGTACCGTCACACAGCAAGCTTATTCTGACTTGGCTCGAGTCATGCGTAAGGCAGGTGGTTATGGCAATGAACTTAGCGCACTTGAAGAGAAGTGGGGACATAGCATTAGCAATACAAAGCACGCAGGCCCTCGTCTTACTGTGGTGCAAAATGCTGGGATTGGTCCACAGCGCAAAGAGTTTAATTTGTTATTAAAAGCAGATCATAATGCCAAGGCACTGGTCGTAACGCCAATACTCTGGGGGACGCCTGCAGAGCGACGAGCTCAAATGTGGTGGTTCCAGATGCTATATGCAGATACCAGCTTGTTCGACATGATGCAAAATTATGCTACCGGTGACCTGGGTGATGTTGCGATGGGTGCACTGACTAAGCGTTTGCCTTTGGGTGACTCTCTTTGGAAAAGTGCCAAGACTGCAGGACTGATTGATGCGCTGGAACACGGCAGCCGCATTGCGGTGACATATTTGGAGCCATTTGAACAAAAAATCGAGAAGACCGAGCTTTGGCTTGACGGCAAAAAAGTAACAGAGCTGGATAACTATCACTCTGTAAGCCTGCTGACCTTACAAAGCGCACTTAAAAATGCCAACACTGAGATGCAAATAGCGCTGACTCGAGAGGTTGTTAAAGCCATGACGGCGCATAAGGCAATTCAGAGTACCGGCCTGCAGGCATTTGATGGCTTTGCCAAGTTAGCAACCAGTGTTGTCAATGCTGTTACAGCAGGGGCTGATTTACGTCAATGGCAGTCGCTTCCATCACACATCAAACTGGCACAAGTTCCTGTCACACAAGGTACGGTCAATATTACGCTCAAAACTAAACTGCGTTCAGGCAAAATCATAGAGCAATCTGACACAATAGAAATCAACGAAAATATGACGCTGTGGCATACGCGCACTTTCATTGAAAGTGCTAAATCTGCGGCACCATCAACTCTGTTTACAATGGAATAATTGTTATGAACTGTAAAACCACACTTTTAAAGCTAGCTCCTTTGGTTGTTGCATGTAGCTTAGCCATCACTGGCTGCTCTTCAACTAAAGTACAAAGAGTAGATGCAAATCAAGAGGTTGCCCTTTCTGACAAGTGGAACGGCAAGGACTCGCAATTGGTTGCAGAGGCTATGATCAACGATATGTTGAGCTTTCCATGGGTTAACGATCACTTACAAAAGGAAGGGGCTCGTCCTGCTATTATAATTCAGTCAGTACGCAATAAATCGCACCAGCATATTGCAGTTGATACCTTTTTAAATGATTTAAAACGTTCAATTTTACGGAGCGGCCAGGCGGACTTTGTAGCAAACAAAGATGTTCGCCAGGAGATCCGAGACGAAAGGAAAGACCAGGAGCTCAATGCCAGCCTTGAGACGCAAAATGAAATGGGTCAGGAGCAAGGCGCAGATTACGCTCTGTCAGGCACTATCAACTCTTTCGTCGACCAGCAAGGCGGCGATCGCGTGACTTTCTATCAGGTCGACCTGAGATTGATCGATATGACCACAAACCGTGAGGTATGGAATGGACAGAAGAAAATTCAGAAGCTTCAGGAGCGCTCACGCTTTGGCTTCTAAACCCCTGCTCGCAACCCTGCTAGCAACAGCAATTATCAGTGGCTGTGGAGCAAATAATGCTACCCTGCCCCCTGTTGACACAAAGCCAGCATGGATCACCGCCATGCCAAGCTCAAGCTATATGCTCTACGGTGTCGGGAACGCGCAAAACACGGGCGATTTGCAGCAGGCAAAACTGGCGGCGCAGGAGGCAGCCCGACTGGCTTTGGCAAAACAGCTTAATGTTACAATTTCTGCCACTACACGCATCGAGCAATCAGCAACTGAGAAGTCAATGCAGTTTCATGTGGATGAACTGATCAATTCGAAGGTGCCGGATATTCATTTGCAAGGTGTTAAAATTGAGGATGAATATGTCAGTGCAGATAGACAAACCGTTTTTGCGTTAGCCGCCTTTAACCGCACCGAAGCTGCTATGCAAACAGAGTTAACGATTCGTGCGTTTGATGAAGACATTGCACAGTTCAGGTTGGCAGCCACAGGAAGTAAGTCTCAACAGCTGAAACAGGCTGCCGCGCTTAAAGAGCTGTTGGTCAAGCGCAACAAACAAAACCGTTACCTGACGCAGCTCCAAGCCGCACCTCTTGCTTTGCCTGAAGCGGTTCGAGCCAAACAAGCTGAGGCGGATGCAATCATTAACGACATCAGCTTTAGCATTGAGGGCGATAGCAAGGCACATCGCAAGGTTCGCGATATTTTGGCAAAAGCACTGAGTTCACAGGGAATAAAAGTGACCACAGGTGATGCCGACTTTGCTCTCAAATTTACTGTAGACTGGCAAGATATGGAAAAAACCGGCACCTTCTACAGCGTAGCAGAGAGCTATCTGGTAGTGCTGGAAGACGGTGAAGAGCAGGCACACTTTAATACTAAAGTAAAAGCGGCTTCAAGCTATAAAGAGACAGCCAAAAGCAATGCAATGACCAAACTAGCTGGCAAGTTAGGTACTCAACTGGCACAGTTTGTTGTTACCGGCAAATCCTAAGTTGGATAAGTCTTAACTTGATCTGTCAGATTTGACTAATAAAGTTTAATCAAATCTGACAGTCTCGTATGTGCCATTACCTGCCACCCAATTCTCCTGGTCTTTCCTGCTGGAAATGCCTTGCCTTTCAATTGCTACTATCACAGTTAGCCATTTTCAGGCCTTTTTTGGGATGAAAAACAACCGAACCAGAAACGGTGTTAATTAACACTGACTCTTTATTAATCTTCCACGATGTACTTGGTGCCCCTGGCAATCGGTAAAAAGGCTTTATGTTGTAGCCCGCATCAGTATGTTCAAGTCTATAAATCAAGCCGTCATTTAAGAGCATGTGCGCTAGTCCGGTAATGACATAAGCGTATTCACCCAGAACATATATATCTTCAATGTTCTCGTTTAATAAAGTCTCCGTTGTTTCATTGTCAGCAAAAACCACAAGCTCACCGCCCCATTCACCTCGGTTGTCACCAGTCAGCCACTTTCCACCAAATCTAACGGCAAGTGAAGGCACTACAAAACTCATGGGAGAGGCGCAGTAATCGCTATATGCTTTGCTGGTACACATTGGATTTTTATATTGGAAGGACTCTAACTTTTTCTCTCGTCCTCCGTATTGCTTTAATTCAACAGGCTCAGAAACCATTGCATAATCAGTCTTATCGCAAGTATGGTTTTCTTCACTCAAATGCTGATAGTCTAGAAACTCAGAAGCAAATTTATCAGGATGATATTTAGATTCGAGCACTTTGTGGGCTTGCATTGAAGCAACTGTTTTTTGGGCGTACTCTCTTAGCGGTTTGTACCAGTGTGTTTTGGCTACTCTCTTAATGTG
Organism: Pseudoalteromonas sp. XMcav2-N; assembly: GCF_024124545.1. Classification (GTDB taxonomy): domain Bacteria; phylum Pseudomonadota; class Gammaproteobacteria; order Enterobacterales; family Alteromonadaceae; genus Pseudoalteromonas. The sequence goes on along the minus strand of NZ_JAMXSF010000001.1, from coordinate 448,264 downwards.
AGGAATTGTGGCGTGATCTGCCAATAAATGAAGCGCTTTAATCGCTGCATAAGCCTGCTGCCAGTCCACCTCATTGGATATACGTTGCAATAATTCTGGAATAGCCTGGTGATAGCCGATATATCCCAACGTAACTGATGAATGAATCCTATCTTCCCATGATTCAGAGTTAAGATATGCCATTACATCACCACCAACGCTATTAGCTGCTTGCCCCATCTCAGACAAATCTCTAAAAACCATGAGGTTCGGATCAAAACCAGAAGGTCCTGTTTTTTCTCGGTTTAGTTTTCTAACCAATAATCTAGCCCCTAGTGGGCTTTTCATGTTCTGGAGAGACATTAAAGCAGAGTCAGAAAATTCAATATTCTTTTCAGCATATTGGTGTATCTGATTAGCTATTTGCGGGTTTCCTGTAATGTAGCCAATGATTGATAGTGCGGTGCGCCTGGCATGTAAGTCTACCTTTTCATTCGTTGCCAGGCTAAATAACTGCATGGCGGATTTATCGTCTGAAATTTTTGTCCAATATTGGTAATTGTAGAAGACTTCTCTGAATCCTTTAAACTCCTCTTCAGAGCAGGAGCCAAAACAACGAAGGCCTTCAATTAAATATGGAATGCCGCCTAACCCAAACCTGTTGAAGGCAGTACCGATTTGGTTAGATGCAGTTTGAACTCTTTTTAATTCAGAAACTAGATATCTGCCAGCTTCATCCCCTCTAACATATCCAAGCGCCCCATATGACCAACCTCCACTCCCATCAAGCTCAATATTGTTCTGGATTACACGCCGAATAACTGCAAAGTCATTTGCATTTAAATCTTTGATATCCCCTATCAAACTATCAGCAACCTTACGGCGATTAGGATCATCTTCAGCAGTGAGTTTAGCTAGCGGTAATAACGCTTCTCGGCCAAAAGATTTAAGCTTGTCTCTTACACTATCATTGACTGTACCGGATCCCCATGCCTTCTCTTGAGTTTCTGGTATAAGTGCAATACATTCATCTACAGAATTACATTCTTCTGCATACGCAGTATGAATGCTCACTGTCACATTCAGCATCAAAAAGATTACAAGCCAACTCCATTTCATCTGAATATTTTCCTAATTCATTGGTTAATGATTGTTTCCAAAAAATAATATCATTTGATTTGTCTTCAATCTATGCCGCTCAGAGCGGAGCCAACTTATAGCTTTCAGATGATTTGAAATGTGAAGCCAGTTTTGTTTATCGTTCGTATGGGACCAGTTTATTGATGATAAACCTTTGGTGGACGGCTATTTTTCACTTTTTATTGCCTGTCAGGTGAAGTTTAAACCTGTCCATCTAAGCAGTAAGATAAGATATGAGCTGCGACACCTTAATACCAATTTGCTTAATTAAGTATTCTATTTTGAGGCAAGAAAATATCGTCGATAACACCGTTAGCGGCATATTTGCTCCTTCAAATTGAAGAAGTATTCAGTGGAATTGGTATAATTATATCAATCTCTATTTACTGCATGTTAAAAAGGGCTAACACGAGTTAGCCCTTCTCTGTTTACTCACTTTCTTGCTGATAGAACTTTTCCAGCTGATCTTTGAGGTTCGGCGGCACGCCTTTAATCGTCAAAGTATCACTTTGCGGATCATACAATACTCGATCGCCAAGATGTTTGCGCTCAAACCCAACGCTCACACCACCACCCAGGCCGGAGAATTTAACCATAGTGGTGACGGTTTTTTTATCTAGCGGAAAAGACTCTTCCAGTTCATAGCCCTGCTGCTTATAAAAGTCTTCAAACTGAACATCCGAAGACTTAGACACTGTATCTGATAAAGATTCGACATCTGCATCTTCGCCACTATTGATACAGTCATTACAATAATCAAACACCTCTTTGCGGATCGCGTCCTTCTCTTCTTTGCCAAATTGTTGCTCAGCAAGGTAATCTTCTACCGCATGTAGCATTGTCTGAGACTGCTGTTTAGGGTCAATACCTTCAGCGCAGCCCAGAAAATCAAGAAAGAAATCTGCTACTTTTCTGCCCGCACGACCTTTAATGAACGAGATATAACGATTTTCATCCGCTTGCGTATCCCAGGCGGTTAGGTCTATACGTGCAGCCAGCTGCATACGCGAAATATCTAAATGTCTTGATGCCGCCAGGTCCAGTTCAGAGGTAATCGAGTAGTGCTCTTTAATGTTGATCATGGCTATCAACAAATAGTCGCTGGCAACATACTGATAATGACAAAACACCAGATAGCCGGTCTCGTTAAACGCATATTTGTTCAACTCTTCCTTCAACACTTCGGTTGCCTGCTGCGTAAGATGCCAAAACGCCAGCTCGTTGTTACGATAGCTCTGCATTGCAGACGCAACGCGGCTGTCTTTATCGGGATCAAAAGCACAAAAGCCTTTTCCTGGCTTGCCATTGTAAGCGTGATGGAGCTGCTCGATAAAAACCGCGACCCGATCATTAATCTGCATCTCATCTTCACGTAAATGAATTTGTGTTTCTTCGTCTTGCTTGTCGACATAGTGTACAACAAGCTTGTTCACCTCAATGCTCATCTTTGTTTTTAACGCCTCTGGTGTTAGAATAGAAAGAATTATAACTCTTTTTATTTGAACCAACCGATGCCTATCCAGTCAAAATATTCCAACCAACAAGTAGAACAAATTGTCGACCAACTGTTAAACGTACTGACAGAGAATCAGGCAACCGTCGATTTAAGCTTAATGTGTTTAGGAAATTCTATCACGCACATCATCAAAGAGCATGTGCCAGAACAGAAAAGACAAGCGGTTGCTGAAAATTTTGCCAAGGCGTTGACTCAGTCGGTAAAGTAACTGAATGAACCTATCTTCGCACAGCCCTTTTTCTTCAAAGGCCAGCCAGCTATTAAGCTGGGGACATTGGTTTACCTTTGCCAATATCGGCTTGGTATTACTCATTACCTTAAGCTATCTGGCCGCTGACAAAGCCCCCACGACCACGCTTGGCTGGCTCTACATGCTAGTCACCTGGCTCAGCCACACCAGCTTTATTACTTTTTGTGTTTTTGTGCTAAGCATCTTTCCACTCAGCCTGATATTTCCCTACCCAAGGCATATTCGGGGCATGGCCGCTTGTATTGCAACACTGGGGATCTCGGTGCTATGTATCGATGCGTTTGTCTATTTCCAGCTTGGTTATCATTTAAACCTTCAAGCATTACCTGAGATACTCTCACTTATCTGGAAAACTATCAGTGGCTCACCGGCAGTCAACAGCCTGATTGTGCTGGCCATTATAGCCTCGATTCTGAGTTTTGAGCTTATCGTCGGCAATCATGCCTGGCGTCATCTGGAACGTCTGAAAGGCTACTCCTTCCCCAAGTTAGCCAGCTCAATTTTGGTAACCTGCTTTGCAACCAGCCACATTATGCACATCTGGGCGGACGCGAATAGTTACTTTGACATTACAATGCAAGACAATGTACTGCCATTATCCTACCCAACAACGGCTAAGACGCTGCTTGCAAGGCATGAGTTACTCGATATGCAAGAATACAAGCAGGCCAGATCGCTCAATGTCGGGCCCAATGAAGTGACTTATCATCCACCAGCTACATTGGATGTTTGCCCTACGCAAAGCACGCCTGTCAACCTTGTGATTGCGAAAGCACTGAATGTGCACACTGAAAAGTTATTGGCCCACCCAGCCTGGTACCATTCAGATCAATTACTGGCACCTACAAACATTGACGATTTCAGATTCAACTTAATCTATGGTCTACCCGCATACTATAAAAAACCGCTTGTGACTAACCAGCAGTCTCCGGTCTGGTCTTCGCGCCTCACCTTATCTGTGACGGAAATATCCCAATTCGATTATATTGATAAGGTTGCTGATGCAAACATTGCCGTGTCTTACGCAGGTGAAGGTTTTACGTTGCCAGAAGATGCACCTGCCACAATAGTCATTGTCGAGCCTGATAGCTCTGATATCGTTACAACAACACGGTTTATTACCAATATACCCGCTTTTTTCGGACACTCAGAGTTGATTCAAGTGAGTGACGTGATGACCACAATAATCGCAGAACACTTTCGATGTGGCGCACTCGCAGCAACCAGTATGTTAGGCAATAATGTTGCTACAGATACCCTGAATGAAGGTGTAAACTACTCTCGCGGCGTGCTCATTGCCTACAAGAAGGACCGCATCACCCTCATCGCTCAGGATGGCAGCTACAAGCAGATATCTGCCAAAGAAGGGTTCACCTTAGATCAAAAGCTAGACGTCCCCTTTTTAATTCAGAGTATTAAGCGGCTTAAACAGTTCAACCAGACGCCGGCAGGAAACTAACGCGGCGTCAATTCGAACACTTGCGATATTGAGCAATTTTACTATCTTGAAATAAACACAGGTTTCAGGGAAGCTTTCGCTATGAGGATACTGATGATCTTGCCTTGGCTATTATTGCCAATGATAAGCTCTGCAAAAACAACGTTCAGCTACTATAAATGTGTCACAGGGGAAACGACTGTGTACAGTCAGCATCCGTGTGCAGCCAACGCGACACAACATACTGTAAGCCACTCCAATCCTGATGCTCCCGCCCCTGATGGCCAATACACAAAGACACTCAACAATATTGAGCGCCAACAGCTTGTTCTCAGATTGAAGAAAACACTGAGGGCCAAAAAGCAACAAGCCGCAGTGTTAGGAAGAAAAAGAGATGAAGCAACCCGGGACGAGCAGCGACGCATTTCGCGCATGATGGAAAAAAGTGAACGCGCCAAAACACTCAAAGATGTAAAGCGTAATATAAAGTCTATAAATACGGCGTATCTCAAAGAAGTTAAAATTCTAAATAAAGAGATTACACGACTTGAAAAGCGCCTTAAGCATTTAGAATAACCCTTTCTATTGTAAGCTCGGGTAAACTACTCCCACCGGCATTCGGACTTGAGAGGCAGGCATTTGTGCGCTAAAGTAACTCGCAGATCAGGAGGTCCGATGAGTTGCCAAGTTCAAACAATCGCAGAGTACATACTGTCAGGGTTCCATGCCCATTTTGCGCTATTTCAAAAAATCACGGCGCGAGCTCCCATTGCATTTGCACAACAAAGGTGGGGGGAAATTGAACAAATCAGTAAACAGCGGATCAGTTTGTATGATACCCGAGTCAACGACACCGTTGAAGCACTGAAAAAACAAGTCACACTCGCTCCCCCTGACGAGTCACTCTGGCATCAGATTAAACAATACTACGCAGCGCTACTTTCCTTCCACCCTCAGGCAGAACTAGCCGAAACATTCTATAACTCTGTCTTTTGTAGATTGTTTCATCGACGATACTATAAAAACGACTTTATTTTTGTCGCAACCACGCTTGAAAAACCCACAACCTTACCCATTGAAGCCGAATTCCGAAGCTATTTTCCTGTGGTTTCAGGGCTCAAACCCACAATCCGCAACATGATTTCACATATGGATTTACAATGTGGTTTTCGCGATTTGGAACAAGATATCAGACTGCTGGTTAAAGCCTTCATCAAACAAGCACCGAGTACCCACCACAGTCATCATGGACTGCGCTTTGATATTCTCACAGCACCTTTTTATCGTAACAAAGGCGCTTATATTGTTGGCCGGGTTGTCTCGAAGTCAGGTGTTCAGCCATTCATCATTGCACTATTACATCATCCACAGGGTGGCATCTATATCGATGCGCTACTAACCAAAAGTGCACAAATGCGCGTCATTTTTGGCTTCGCACGTGCTTATTTCCTGGTTGAAACCCAAGCGCCGTCTGCAATGGTGGGATTTTTACAGCAGCTAATGCCAAATAAAACAACCGCCGAGCTTTATAATGCCATCGGGTTTCACAAACAGGGCAAAACCGAATTCTATCGCGACTTTCTATTTCATCTGCAGCACAGCGAGGATATCTTTACCGTGGCACCGGGTACGCCAGGTATGGTAATGATGGTATTTACCCTTCCCAACTTTCCTTTTGTCTTTAAAGTGATTAAAGATGTTTTTGCTGAGAGTAAACCCTTCGGCAGGGATACTGTACTGGCACGCTACCAACTGGTAAAAAGTCATGACCGCGTGGGTCGTATGGCCGATACCATTGAATACTCAGAGGTGGTGCTCCCCAAAAGCAAGTTTTCTTTGGAGTTACTGGCTCAACTCAAGGCAACAATCGCCAATAACTTGCGAGATGAGGGAGATTATGTCGTCATTAAGCACTTGTACATTGAGCGACGTATGACACCGCTGAACCTTTTTTTGCAGACTGCCGATGAACAAACAGCCAAACAAGTGATCGAAGACTATGGTCATGCTATCAAGGAAATGCTCAGCGTGAATATATTCCCAGGAGATATGTTACTGAAAAACTTTGGCGTGACCAAACATCACAGAGTGATATTTTATGATTACGATGAAGTACAGTATCTGACGGATATGAACTTCAGGCCCATGCCTAAGCCGTCCCTGGAAGACATATATAGTGGCATAGCAGAGCCCTCTGCTGCGCCAAATGATGTATTTCCTGAACAATTGTGTACATTTGTACTGACAGACTCTAAACTCAGAGCGGTGTTTGAGCATGCCCATGAATCATTACTTAAGGTGGAGTATTGGCAGCAAGCTCAGCGGGACGTAAAAACACATGTTGTGAAACAGATATACCCCTACCCGGCCAAACAACGTTTCTACCAGCATATAGAATAATAAAGGAACACCGTGAATATAAGTAAAATTGACCTGAACCTATTGGTTTATCTGGATACGCTACTACGAGAATGTAATGTAACTCGGGCAGCAAACCAGTTAAGCATAACTCAACCTGCAATGAGCAATGGTCTGAAGCGGCTAAGAAATTTGTTTAACGATCCCATTCTGGTTCGGACGAGTGAAGGCATGGTACCCACAGAACGCGCGCTGGAGCTCCAGCCCGTTATCCGTGGTATTTTAATGACATTAGAAGAAACGCTGGCACCAAATCGAGAGTTTGAACCAGGGCAAAGTAAGCGGGTCTTTCGGATTATGGCCAGTGATTACGCTGCCAGTACACTCGCTCCTAAGTTACTGAATAAACTCCATATGGAAGCACCAGATACCACACTCGACATTCTCACACCCAGTGATGTTACATTCCATGACGTCGAGAATGGTAAGGTAGATATGGCCATAAACAGGTTTGAAAACTTGCCTCAGTCTTTCCATCACAAACGAATTTGGAAAGATAGTTTTTGTTGCTTGATCAAGTCAGACAACCCAATAAGGACAGGCTTTAACTTAGATGCCTACTTAAAGGCACGACACATATGGGTTAGTAAGACCGGCTTTGGCGTTGGCGTGGGTATGGATCCGGCTGACGTTCAGAAACTGGGCTGGGTAGATGAGGCTCTGGCTCACTTTGGGAAGCATCGTAACATCGCAACGTTTACACGCAATTACCACGTTGCAATCCACCTGGCAAAAGAGCAAAACTTAATCGCCACCTTGCCATCAAAAGCTGCCAATATCTACCGGGACGATCCTAACCTGGCGATCCTTGAGCCCCCTTTCCCTATTCCGCCATTTGAATTAGACATGATCTGGAGCCCCCTCTTGCACCGAGACGCCAGCCACATCTGGTTAAGACAAAAAATAGCAGAAGTCGCAGAGGCACTCAAATAGCCCTCAGCTCAACAACTGATATAGGGGTATCCCCTATATCTCACTCTCTAGCATAGCCAGCGCACGTTTCTCACTGTCACACACTTCGCCATTTGCTTCACTGATTTTATGAGCGATTGATACAGCTAATTCGCGCATGGGTTTGTCTACAATGTGGCTTAATCTGTGCTGAATATAGCTTTCAGTCTGTTCCTGCTTAATGGCTATCAGACACTTACCCAATGCATCATCCATATAATCCTGTAACGAGATAGCTGAATTCCAGTGCAAAGTTTTAGCCCAATCCCGGACAATATTCATTTCCTCAGTTTCAATTTTTCCATCAATACTGACAAACAACAGAGCAATATCCAACAAGGACTCTTTTTGCAATTGCTCCACACATATCCCCATATCGAAGTGGTTCAATAGTTGTTCAAATTTCATATTAATTAGTTCCTTGTAATTGAGTTGACCCTTACCAGTGACAGCAGTGATTGTATTGTCAGGATAGCTGGAACCTTACTTTGCTCTGCCTGACACTTGCTTGCCAATGTCGACGTATAATCACACCTAGCATTCAAACATATTCTACAAATGCCAGGTTGTCACTTTAAAAATCGTCAACTCACCCCCTCTGAGCTAGACTTTCTTAGAAAACACGGGAGTCGCTATGCCTTTGTTGAAACTCTTACTTTTGAAAGTATTACTTATTTTAGGCTTATCACTGTCTGCTCACGCTCGTATCTCGATTTCTATAGAAGAAGATATTTATCAGTACGCGAAGGAAGTTCTGGCGGAGCAATCCATTTCCGATTTCTCTGCTGAAATATTTAACCATCCGAGATGCCAACGTGATGTTGTTGAATTTCTCATCGCACAACGTGCGCTATATGAAGGAGGGTTTAAACACACCTTTAGCTTTACGCTGGGCAATTACGATGCAAGAAACCTGAAATTACTTGAGTCAGGTTTGCTGTTGATGAGCTTTGATACAATCTGGCTCACTCAGGCCAAGTTGATTGCCGGTGATGTTTATATCTCAGAGCCTATCATCGAAAAAGGAAACTACTTTGCAGGGATCTACACATCACACACCAACAAAGCACGTTTGCGTAATAAAATCACCCAAGATCTCAGTAATGTAAGTGTGGTAAGTAGCAAGGCCTGGTTAGTTGACTGGCTCACACTCAAGGCACTCTCCCCTAAGCAGCTTCATCATGAAGACGACTGGATCACAATGGCAAAGTTGGTCAGTAATGGCTGGGTTGATGTCATGCTAGTCTCCTTCAACAATACTCGCCCGTTTTTCTACGAAGGGGCGGGTTACAGGATAGAAGCGATTGAGGGGGTAAAGATAGCCCTTCAGGATAGCCGCCATTTTGTCGTTTCCCGACATCACCCTCTCGGTAAAGAAGCATATGATGCGCTAAAGTTAGGCTTGGCAAAATTAAAAGCAAGTCAATTTATCCACCGAGCTTACCGTCAGTGTGGTTTCATCAACCCTTTGGTTGATGAGTGGTACACTCTTTAACCCTAAAATCGCAATTATCAGTTTTAATTTTAGGTATTCATAATTCTTCCATTTTCTTCTCCTAAATTTCCAGCCTCTCGGGAATTTGTCATATTAGGAACAAATAATGAATGAACTAAAACTGGAAGTGAACACTACTTTTTACAGCGTCGTCGGCGCTTTCGTTATTGCGCTGCTGGCACTGGCTGGACTTTTCACCGAACTCAACCTGTCTTTTCTGGCTAGCCTGCAAATCACCCTAGCCTGTGTGGTAACCATTGCATTTGCAATCCACTTTTTGATGAGCCTGGCAGGTCATAAACGTGTGACATTGTGCAATCAGGGACTGTCATTTTTTAGCCTGACAGGTCGTCGACATTACGTGCCCGCTGAAAACATTCAGTCTATCGAGTTCGTTAATTACGCGGGTCTGACCATTACTCAGGTCAAAACTCACACTGGTGTCATTAAGCTATTGGCTTTTAGAGTACGTAAAGAACAGCAACAGCGTCTTAAAAATATGGGTTACCTGGCGTAGATAACTTGCTCCGGGTACCTATTCTGATTAGCATGCAAATATCAGTGAAAAAGAGACATGTTATGACAGAACAGTATTCAATCGGACAAGCCGGTAAGCCGTGGGACCAGGAAGAGAAGCAACAATGGTTACTACAGCAAACCAAAAAACGTGATTATTTTGAAGATATTGTGCCCAACGTCACTGCACTTAATACACGCTTTCAGGTTGAGCAGTATGGTGTACTAAAGTATGAAAACCACTATCCTGTGTATGCTCTGAAATCTGCACCATGGTGTGCAGAATTGCCAATTGTGCTCGTAACTGGTGGTGTGCACGGCTACGAAACCAGCGGTGTATTAGGCGCGCTGGCATTTGCTAAAAAGCATGCCCACACCTATCAGGGGAAATTTAATCTTGTTGTGCTACCGTGCATTAGTCCATGGGGCTATGAAACGATTAACCGCTGGAATCCGCTGGCTGTCGACCCCAACCGCTCTTTCCATTCACAGAGTCCGGCTGAAGAGTCCGGGCTCGCGATGGATTATGTAAATGGTTTCCAGGAAAAAATTATCCTTCATATCGACTTACATGAGACTACCGATACCGACAACAGTGAATTCCGCCCGGCACTGGCCGCTCGCGACGGCAAAGTCAACCATAACTGGAATATTCCGGATGGGTTTTATCTGGTTGGGCACAGCCAAAAGCCTGAGGCAGAGTTTCAGCGACACATCATCAACACAGTGAAAAAAGTTACACACATTGCTGAAGCGGATGAAAATAATGCCCTGATTGGCGTCCCTGTAGAACAGTTTGGTGTCATTAATTACGACGCCACCAAGTTAGGACTGTGTATGGGAATGACAAGCGCCCCCTACGTTACAACCACAGAAGTTTACCCAGACAGCCCGAATACAACACCGAAAAACTGTGTTGACGGGCAGGTCGCATCGATTGAGGGCGCAATCAGTTACCTGAACAGCATTATGTAAATCACGCCATTAACTCTCCGTGCTCGTGAATAATCTCGAAAATGTCTCTAAATGAATGGGCTTTTTGAAAAATATTTACGGGCACATGCAAAGCCCGTGCGATATCAGACGAAGAAATCATGCCTCTTAAACCGCCTTTTTCGTCCATTAACAAAACATGTTGCTGGCCAAGCTCCCTGAGCGTCTGTAACACATCACCTATCTTAGCGTTTGCAACGGTCGAAAAGCGCATTGCATGTAAGTCCTGCTTTTTCGTCATGACATCTTCGACGGTTAGATCACTGCGCGCCACTTGTCGTTTTTGTGCAATTGATAACACCCGACGACCCGACAAATCCTTTGAATTGACCACCCCCAGAAACGTATCATCGTGATCCACGACCAGCTTGGACCTTACGTGGCCGTTCAGCATCATATATACCGCATGGTCTATATCAACATCCTTCTGGATCATCTGTGGTTGGCGTCTTGCAAAGTCAGTTATTACCTTAGTTGCAGGGCTCGACAAACTCAGCGCTTCTGCATCATAGTAATCACAAAACTGATAGACCCCTTCTAACTTTAGGGTTTGTAGCGATTTGTACTCACTCATATGTCCTCCGCTGCCGAACTGTGGCCGCACTATAAGGAAAATATGGAACATAGTTGCATTTTACGCAAGGCAACAGCTCACTCGGTGTAATCCTCTGTAATGGCAAGATCACAGCGAACTGTTTACAATGTTAGGGTTCGCAATTGTCTTTGCCCGGACACAAATAATGACCTGATTAGTCAGGCCTTATTATTGTGAATATTTCCTGAAATAACAGTACCCGCTTCGGCGGGTCCTTTTTATAAACTGAAGGTAACTAAGGAAATAGTCCCTTCAACAAGGTAGAATCTCCACCGAAAATCAAACTCGTGTGCGTCACTTATACGGAAAGTTAGGAAAAATTTATGGCTTATTTAATCGATGAACAGAAACTAGAAAAAATTTACCTGAAAAGTTACCACACTTTTGGGCGTTACAAGTTTAATGTAGATACGTTCGTCGATAAGCCCGGTATTTCAAGGCACCATGCAATTATTGAGCACGCCAATGACACTTGGTTAATTCGTGATGTTAGTACGAATGGCATCTGGATAAACGATAAAAAGATCGATAAGAACCTTCCTTATCAGCTCTCGGAGCACGATAAAATAGACTTTGCAGCCCCGGGCCAAAACTCTTATGTTGTAGCTAACTTAAATGCCAATTGTCAGTACCTTGTTTCACAGAGCAACCCAAATCAGGTTATCGAGCTGGAAAATCAGATCTTACTCCCAAATGATGAAGAGGCCAGTCACATTGTCTATTTTGATGCGTTACTCAACTACTGGTTCCTTGAAGATCTCAATACTTCAGATAGACAAGCCCTGATCGATGGCGGTGTTGTTTCGCTGTTTGGCCAGCAGTGGCTTTTCTACTGCGCCAACACATCAACAATGACCAAGCACCTCGACAATCAGCCTGTAGTAAAACCAATCGCCCTTAATTTCAGCGTCAGTCAGGATGAAGAAAAGACCGATTTGACACTAGAGCTGGAGGGTCAGGAAATTGACCTCGGTTGTCGTACACATCATTATCTGATGCTGTTGTTAGCCAGAACACGTATCGATGATAAGCAAAATGGCATGGACACAGAGTCCCAAGGGTGGCTTTACCGAGAAGATCTCGCCAAAGCTCTGGGAGTACAAACCAATCATATGAATATTATGGTACATCGCGCTCGTAAGCAGCTTACCGAAGCCGGCGGTGACAGAGCACCTGAACTAGCTTATGTTCTGGAAACCAACAATGGTAAAATTCGCCTGAATTGTCAGAATATTACCATTGTTAAGGGCTGCCAGTTAGAAACTCGGATTTCTATCTAGTTTCTAGCCATAGTATCTTAAGGCCGGTATGGACCGGCCTCGCTGTTTATACGCTGCTCAAGTGCCCTAAAGCAACCCACCTTATTTAATAACTCCATCATCACAAACAAAGGACCTATCAACAATCCCATCAGGTCATCCGCAAAAGCAGGTTTTTTTCCTTCAAAATAATGCCCGATAAACTGGATAACCCAACCAATGACAAACAGAGCAAGTCCCATCACATAGAACCAGACAACGTCAATGCCCGCCTGAGCCACAACCTCAAATGCATAATTGGCTGCAATCTGACAAACTAACAAAAACCCTATCATCCAGCTACCGAGTGTGGGTGACAGATATAAGTAGTAAATGCTAACAAGTAGAATCAAACAGGCGGACAAGGTTACCTGGGTCTGTTCGAACAGTCCGGACGGTAAAAATGTCATCCAGACGACCGCAAACACAATCAGAGGGACACCGATAAAGTGCGTTGCAATATTACGCTTATCTCTGTGATAAAGCGCGTAGTTGATCAGGTGTTGTTCAAGTGATTTCATCTTTCTTATTCTTTTGAGTAATTACTTTATTTTATAAAGCCGTAATCCGCTGAAAAAGTCAACACTGTCCCAATATTAGACTGCCCATGCCTTACAGATACCAGAAATAAAAATGCCGCCAGGCTGCTGGCGGCATAAATCACTGGGTTATCAACGGTGATGAACACGGTTTGTCATCTCCGTTATTAACTACTGTAGACCAATCAGATAAACAAACAAGATAAAAACATAAATTTAACCCAAACGTAACCTTTCACTCATTCCAGAGTGCCGCCCTGCTTGTGTCTGCATCGATAATTGCAACACCTGAGGCTGACAATTTAATTCCAGATGCCGTTTAGCACGGGTGATACCCGTGTAAACCAGCTGACGATTCACCCCTTTTCCTGCTCGTTGAATTGGCGGCAGGATCAATGCAGTATAGTCAAACTCAGACCCCTGCGACTTATGGATGGTCATAGCATACACCAGCTCAAAACTGGGGAGCCTTGCCGGGTAAAAGTGCCTTACAGCGCTTTGTTCATCGATAAAGGTTGCGTAAAGCTGGCCATCCTCGTCAGGCAGCAAGATCCCAATATCACCATTAAAGAGCTTAAGCTGATAATCATTTTGCGTAATCATAATTGGCATACCCGCATAAAATCGGCTGTACGGTACAATTAATCTGCGCTGCGCGAGCCTTTGCTCAATCCGCTTGTTGAGCTCAGAAACACCGTAAGGACCTTCTCTGACCGCGGCCAGAAGCTGATACTGGCCAAACAGTGTATGGATGTCCGCTGCACCGCGATTATCCTCAATAGCCTTTAGATAGACACTGTATTGATCCGCTGCGCGCTCAAGCAAGGCATTGTATTGCTCAACACCAAGACCATAAAAGCTCAGGTCGCTATACCCGTGACTTATGACCTGCTGCAAATGCTCTGGCTGATTATGATTGACGGCACTCGCCAGCTGGCCAATCCCACTGTCACTTTTAAAGCGGTGGCTTTGCTGTAAAAATGCCGTGGCATTGGCCAGCGCATAACGGCTCGCTTTACCTTTTAATACCTTACTGTCTGCGAAGCATACCCGATTTAAAAACGCCGCCCGGTTGGCCGTGTATGGAGGTTGAGCTCCCAATATCAGATGACCGCACAAGTCGCTCAATATGCTACCTGTATCAACCGAAGCAAGTTGGTCCTTATCTCCCAGTAAGATCAACCTGGCATGAGGTGGCAATGCCTTCACCAACTTGCTCATCAAAGCCAGGTCAACCATAGAAGCTTCATCTACTATCAGCAAATCGAGGTGTAGCAAATTCTGCTCGTGATGAATAAATCGATTGGTATTAGGGATAACGCCAAGCAAACGATGAATAGTTTGGGCCTGCTCGGGGATCAGCGCAGCCAGCTCAGGACCCAGTGCCAGTCGCCCTTTTGCACCGATTATTGATTCGCTGAGCCTTGCAGCAGCTTTGCCCGTAGGCGCCACCAGTTTGATACCCAGCGGCACATCGGCATACAGCGACTGTAAAATCGCCAGCAGCTTGGTCACTGTGGTGGTTTTTCCAGTCCCCGGGCCACCTGTAATCACGCAAAAACCGCTGGATGCAGCCATAGCACAAGCAACCTTTTGCCAGTCAACTCCCTGAGCTTGATTGTCAGGAAAATAATGGTCCAGTAAATCGCTTAACTGCGATTCATTCAGACTGATGGATTGCTGTGCCATCGATTGAAAACGAGTACTAAGATATGCTTCATACTCGGCCAGTCGCCCCAAATACAGCCGGCCTGCGAACAACCTCAGCGGTCTCCCCTCTCCTACGGCTGGGTGTTCACTCAGCATCATCAGTGCAGCCTCAGGGTCATCAAACGGAGTATACGGTAGTGTATTCCCCAACCCAGACGCACCGGAAAACGCGCTTACTTCGTCGGCACTTAGCGCAAAAGGATTCTGCCAGTCTATTTCTGCAAGTAATAAGCACGTATGCTGACTTTGCTCAGCCCGTTGCAGTAATAAAATAAGATAAAATACCGTGTCGAATCGCTCCTGACATAGCAGCTTTGCCAATGCGACATCCGCAGCACGCACGCGCCGGGCATGGATTAACAGAGCGATATAAGCCTGATGGTCCAGATTGTCGGCCGGGAATTCAAACATACTCTGTGACATTATTCTTCTCCCGCCTCGAATAAGGCATCCAGTTGCAACAAAGTGTCTTCATCAAGTTGTGTAAAGAAACATCCGGCGCCATCGGGTAGCGCCCGCAGGAACAGATAATAGACGCCACCCAGATGACGCTGTGGGCTGTAGTCGGCAAGGCGGTGCTTCAACAGCCGGTGTAAAGCAACGGAGTAAATTAAATACTGAAGGTGGTACTGATGAGAATTCATTGCCAGTGCTAGATTATCAGCCTGATAATCGGCCGCGGTATCCCCCAGATAATTTGATTTATAATCGAGAATGAAATATCGCCCCTGCCAGATAAAAATCAAGTCAATAAACCCTTTGAGCATGCCCTGTACTTCATCGAAGCGCAAGTGGCTGGGCGCGCCGGTAATTTGCGCAACCAACTTGTTGAGTCTGGTATAGGACAACCGCTTAAGCGGTAACTGAAACTCCATTTCTACCAGACAATCCGAGACGCTCAGCTGGCTCAGCGTCAGCTCCGGAAGCGGGTTGAGAGGCGTACTCAGACACCCCAGGATCCACTGCTCCACGGTTTCCTGCCATACCGTATCAAGATGATATTTCTCCAGACAAGCCTGGGTTGCTTCGACTAAGGTCAGTTTGTCTGGCCGGGTAGGTGCATGGGGCGCGGTGAAGTCAATTTGCTCAAAGATCTCATGTAAACAACTACCGGCGCGCGCACCTTTAACAAAGGTGTAAGGGGTAAAGCGTTTGATCACGCTCGGCTCGGGCAGGTCAATTTTATGGTTCTCATCCAGAGCCCCCACCGGGCGCTCTGCGCTGGTTTCATGATAACTCAGCTGGCTAAAACTGGTCATTCGCCAGTTTTGTTCAATCGCTACTTCGACAGGCCGACGGTGCAACAACCGTGTTTCCTGGGTGTGCTGCGCCTGATACACACAAGGCGCTATGCGCAACACTTCATACGCCATCCCCTCATGGCGTGAACACAGGTCGCGAAGCTGGTCATGCCATTGAGCTGCCTCTGTGATTTTATCCTTGTCAAACAACACATGCCCCAGAGCACACTGCTGGATCCCAGGCTTTTTACTGCGCCCCAGAGGCAGGTTATACAGGCCCAGGCTGCAAAAATGGATCGCCCGGGTCAGTGCTACATACAGCAGGCGAATATCCTCCGCAAGGCGCTCACGCTCAGCATTGTGCTGTGCGCCATCGTCCGCATCCAGATTGAGTACCAGCTCGCCATTTTCGTGATAGATCACTTCACTGGCCTCACGGTATGCAGTGGCAAATGGCATGTATACCAGGGGATATTCCAGCCCTTTGGAGGCATGCATAGTGACGATCTTGACCAGATCGGCATCGCTTTCGAGGCGCAGCTGGGTGCCTTCATAGCTAGGATTGGCACACTGAGCCTGCAACCAGCGCATTACCCTGTGTGTGCCTTCCAGCTCTATCTGTTTATGTTGTAGCAATTCGGCCAGATGCCGGTAATCCGTCAGCCAGCGCTCAACTTCATAGCCTGCCTTTTGCCATAGCGTAACCAGTTGATTATCGACCAGTAAAGACTCCAGTGTGGCCATTGCGCCTTGCTTATACCACAGCTGTTTAAGCTGGGCAAACTGCATCAGGTAACGCTGCCATTGCCCTTCCTGAGTGCGCAGAGCATAAATTTGCTGCTCATTCAGAGCAAACAAAGGCCCCGCCAGAACCCCACGTAATGCCGCTTCATCATAGCTGCCATGAACAACATGAAGTAATTGCCAGACTGCTTGCGCTACTGGCTGCGAGAACACACTGTCCCGGGCCAGGTAAACACTGCTGACGCCAGCCCTTTGTAACGCCTGTTTTATCACACTGGCTTCAACACGATCCCGAACCAGCACACAAATATCCGCAGCCAGCACCGGGCGCTTGCCAATGCGAGCGCGCCCCTCCTGCGCCTGGGTAAGCAACTGTGCAATTTGCGCCGCAAAGCCCTCGGCAAGCTGTGGATAGGCGCTGGCTTTGCTGGTAACCGGCGCGTCACTATCCTCAAGCACATTGAATTGCAAAGCTGCAGGTTCGTTGCCATCCAGAGTAAAGGTATTGTCGGCGTCTTTACCCGCAGCGTCGACCTCAATAAACGGAATGTCACGGTTAAAAATAAAACTGTCGGCTTGCGCGGTAAAAATGGCATTCACTGCACTGACCACGTGCCGGGCCGAGCGATAATTCTTATCCAAAGTAAACTGGCGGGTTTCATCCACCTGATGTTTTGCACCGATGTAAGTGAAAATATCCGCACCACGAAAACCGTATATGGCCTGCTTGGGGTCGCCTATCATGGTCAGGCCTTGAGCGCCTTCAGTGCCATAGATGCGAGAAAAAATACCAAACTGAATGGGATCTGTGTCCTGGAATTCGTCTATCATCGCAACCGGATAGAGCTGCGCTATTTTCTTGGCAAGCGTCTCACCCTGCGCACCATGTAATGCCTGATGCAAGTTTTGTAGCAGATCGTCTGGCGAGATCAGGCTGTGTTCAAGCTTTGCCTGACCCATCAGCGCGCGCACTTCTTTCAGTGCATGCTGCAACAAAGCAATAGGTAACCCTTTAGAGACATTTTGGTGCAACTGCGCCATCTCATCAAACCAGCCCAGTGCCGGGTGGTCAATCGGCTTACCCGTTTTGGTATAGTTCTTCGGGTCGCTCAGCTGAGCCTCTCCCCATAACGCAAACGAATGCTTGCTGCTACCAAATTCAAAGTACCAGTCGTCACCCATACAATAGTCGATCAACGCCTGGATATTAGCCGGGCGTCCCGGCGCTTTGCTCTTTGAAATTCCACTGTCGCGCAATAACTGGAAAAAATCGGAGTTTAGCAGCTGCTGTTTAAATGCTGCCGCCCGGCGCTGATACTCAGCTCTTTGCTCCAACACGACAGCCAGGTCCAACTCGGGTGCCAAACGGGCATCACCGCGTTTAAGCAAAGGATAAAGGCGCTTTGCCAGTGACTGTGGATGAGAGAAGTGCGACAACACCAGCTCAGTTTTATCCGCATCCAGGGGATAAACAAAGCGTCGCCAGTGATCCTCAACAGCGGCATTAAACAACTCGCTGTCATCGAGGATAAACTCCAGATTAAAGCTCAGGTTAGATTCAAACGCATGTTGTTTAAGCATACGTTGGCAAAAGCCATGAATGGTAAAAATAGCGGCCTCATCCATGGATTTAGCTGCGGCATCGAGCAAGTGATAAGCCGCTTCCTGATCCGCCACTTGCGCCAGTAGCGCACTGATCAGCGCATCGTCACAGCCGCCGCCGAGTAAAGCATCCCGAGCCTGTACTATCCGTTTTCGGACCCTGTCTTTGATCTCCTGAGTCGCGGCGTCTGTAAAGGTAACGACCAGGATCTGCTCAACACTCAACGGGGTAGTCTGACTCTGTGCATCAACAAGCCCCAGCAGGTAGCGTAAATACAGCCCCGTGATGGTATAGGTTTTACCCGTTCCGGCACTGGCCTCAATCAGGTTGTGACCCAACAAAGGCATGGTTTGGGGATCAAGCCGTTTCATAGCGGGACTCCTGTGCAAGGTCGATAAGCGGGGTCAGTAATTCATTGCTCCACTGTGTAAACTCCGCTTCGCAGGCCTGCAATGACGGGAAACTCAGTGCCACATACGGATCTTCAGAGTCACCAAAGCCGATGTACTGGCCTCCCTGGAATTTGTTCAGTGCTTTGCTCATATCCTGGGTTTTACAAAACTCATAACTGGTGGCCGCAAAGAAGGGCACTGCGCGGGTGATAAGCTGGGCATAAAAATCCTGCCACTTAGCTAACTGAACCTGTGCGTCATCACGACTAACTGACGGAAAAACGACTTGTTCATCCAGGCCATAGATGTGTGTTTCAGTGTTGGATGTTACGCAATTGGCTATCAGGTGCATCAGGTAGCCTCGGATCCTGTCTTTGCCTTTAATACTGGCGGTACGATAAAATATTTGCTTGCCCTGATATAAGTCTCCCAGCCAGCCAAGCAGACGCGTTGAGCCAAGTTGCACACACACCTCCACCGGCTCCATTGGCTCACCCATCACGTCTTTCAGACGTCCTGACATAGCCGCGACGCGTCCCTTTAACTTTTGCAGTTCAACCACTCCCACATTGGCCTGTGGTAACTGGGCGCGTTGCAGCAGCTGCGCCTCGGGCAGCGGTGTGTCGCTCAGCTCGCTGTGTAATATTTCGTCCAGATACTGATAACGCGTCAGAGGGTCCAAGGCAAATGGCTCACTGTCGGGCGTATCTTCCTCTAACGTCACTAACCTGACGCCCAGCGTATACTGATAAAACCAGCGTTGTGGTGCCAGACAGGCACGCAAAAAGTCCGGTAACTCGAGCTCGTCTGGCAGATCAAGTGCAATCGCTTGCTCAGTGGATTGCTGTGCCAATTCAGACGGTGGCTCGCTTTGAGATGGGCACCAGTTGGGGTTAAAGCTGTGTAATGGGCCGCTTTGATAATGCTCGCTGCTAAATGGTTGCAAAGGTGCCTGGCGGTATAGCCGCTCACTGGGCTTGAGGGTGTCATCCTGGTAGCAAAAAGCCCGGTCCAGGTATTCACATAACTCGCTCACTAAAATGGATGGCACCTGCGGCTCATTGTTATAACAAGAGCGACCCAGATAACTGATATAAAGTTGCTGACGCGCACTGAGCAACGCCTCCAGAAACAAATAACGGTCGTCCAGCTTACGTGAGCGGTCTCCTTTACGACGCCGCGAATACGGTACCAAGTCAAAGCCAATCGGTTGTACCTGGCGCGGATAATCGGCATCATTCATACCGAGTAAGCAGACAACTTTAAACGGCACGGCCCGCATTGGCATCAAAGTACAAAAGTTTACTGCCCCGGCCAAAAAGCGCTGACCAACCCCTTTGTCTTTGATCCCCTGGCGAACCTGATGTAATACGATCCTGGCATCAACCGGACCGGCAAAGTCGCCATTTATATGGTGTTTTTCCAGCTCGTCGATAACTTTATGCAACTGCATCAGATCCCAGCTCTGTTCGGTGTCCTGATCGTAAAAATCTGCCAGCATGTGTCTGAGCACGTTACACTTCTCGTCCAATGGCGTTGCAGCTAAGAGCTGCTCTCGCGCCTGCTCCAGCGCTTCGATGAAGGCAATTAGCTTGCTCAAAGTGTTCACAGCCATCCCTTCTACCGCATCGGCCGGGTATATCTCATTGTATGCTGTCAGTTCATCTGCACTGGCAATGCCAAGCAGCAGACGTTGAAGCCCGTGCCGCCAGGTATTGAGTGAGATCTCCGGCAACCCGTAATCGCGCTTGTGCAGACCATCTAAGCCCCATTTGACCGCCACCTGCTGAAGCCAGGTCTGGATCTGTACAAACTCACTCTGCTCTACCCCAAAACGCTTGCCAATGGGCTCAACGCCCAACAGATCGAGTATATCGGACACACTGAAACGGCTAAAAGGCAGCCCCGTCAGTGTAACGAAGGAATTTAGCACCGGCTTTTCTTGCTCTATGCTCATATCGGCCAGCGCAAAAGGAATTTTCCTCGCCCCTGATGCACTGCCAAACACCGCTTCAATATAAGGACTGTAGCTGCCCACATCCGGCATCATCACTATGATGTCTTTTGGCGTCAGCGCTGGGTCTTCATGAAAGAGCGTCAGCAGATGATCGTGCAGTAGCTCAACTTCGCGCAAAGGGGTGTGGCAGTCGCATAGCAGTACAGAGCTGTCATCCTCATTGATGGTCAGCTGCCCTTCAGGACTGACATACCAGCTTGGGTCATCGACCAGAGACTCACCTTTAAACGCCAGTTGATATATTTCCTGCTGCAATTGGGCCAACAGGCTGTCATCAAACTGGTCGATAAAACCATCCAGCCAGCGCGCATCGGTTTGCAGCAGCTGCTCAAGATAATCGCGACCTAGCTTCCCCCAGGAGGACAACAAGGGGTTACCGGTATTGTAGTAACTGCCTTCGCCAGCCTGTTTTTGCAACTGAGCATCCAGGGCCGGCTTTACCTGATAGTTAGCCAGGATCTTGGCCTGGGTTTTCTCATCAACCAGGTCGCCCCAGTAGTGTTCACTGGGATTAAAGAAAAACAGCAATACATCGATTTTCTGGGCAAGGGCATTGAATATCTCTAGCTGGTTAGTCGCCATCGCTGAAAGACCAAATATGCTGATCCGCTGGGGCAAGCTGGTGATGTCAGCATCCGCCAGCTTTGCCAGTAATTGCTGATGCATATTGGCCCGGTTATAAGGGCTTTGTCCTAAATTATGAGTATGTTCGACCAGTGCCCGCCACAGGTCCGGCTGCCAGGGCGCAATATCCACATCGACATCTTCCAGCATATCTGTGCCCAGCTCCCACAGCTCCAGCCAGTTTGGCCGGTACATCAGATATTGGTCGTATACATCGGCAATTTTCTCACATAAAGCAAAGCGCTTAAGGTCACTCTGTGGCAGATCACCGCCCTCTTCCAGATATACTCTCAGCGGCTCGTAAAGCGGGTTGCTGAGCTTCTGGGGTAGCAAGGTAAACAGCTTCCAGCTCATGTTGTTCTTATTAAAAGGTGACTCTTTGGGCACATCCGGCAAAAACTGTTGATACAGCTGCCAGATAAAACTGAGTGGCAGTGGAAACTCAACCTGTGCCGCATAGCCGATATCCCGGCTCAAGCCATTTTTAAGCCACTGAGACATGCCCGGTGACTGTACCAAGACAATTTCGTTAGCAAAAGGGTCATCAAGCGGTGCCTGTTTCAACAACGTTGTAAACTGTGCTTGAAGGGCTTCCATTCGATTTGATTGGATTATGTGCAACATAATGATGTCTCGGGCTTTTTAAGCAGATTTCGGACTTAGGACAGTGTAAGAGATTTCACAGGTGAATAGCAACGAGCCAGGACAAGACAGCTATCTGACGGATATGTGGAAATAGAGTCCGGTAACTGAGTACAGTTACCGTCAATTGCTTCTTTTGCTCAGAACAAGTCGATCCCTGAACCTTCGTCGTGGCGCTCAAGCTTATTGGTATTGAGCAGGGTTTCGAAAAATGCGACCTGATCACGGCCGTTTTCTTTTGCGTAATATAATGCTCTGTCTGCATTTTCCAACACATTGATTGGGAAGTCATAGGGGCTGATCCGAGCAAGTCCGGCGCTCACTGTGAGCTTTTTGACAAACGGAAAGTGCGTGCCACGAATAAGTGCTAAGAACTTTTCCAGTTTTGCCTCTATAGACGCTTGGTCTGTCGGCTCAAACACCAATACAAACTCTTCGCCACCAAATCGAAATAACAGATCCGTGGAACGGAAAAACTGCTGCATTTTTTGTGCAACCAGCAATAACACTTCGTCCCCACAAACATGACCGTAGTTATCGTTAACCTGTTTGAAATGGTCAATGTCTATCATCGCAAGCCAGGATGTGGCCCCCTGATGGAAAGTACGGGGATCCTGGTCATCGCGAATATGGCGATTTTGTTTAATAACTTGCTTTTCGAGCAGCTGCTTAAGCTTTTTCTCAAATGTTTGACGATTCAATAAGCCAGTGAGTTTATCCCGCTCATTTTCATGCAATATGGTCAGATAGTTTTCGTAGATACGGACAAAGGCGTTGAGCAGTACCTGTTCGTTACTGTCGAGGCCGCCGGAGTGCACTTCAATCGCACCAACCGGTGTTTCATGGATATTGATAGGCAACCAGCGCTTTTCTATACCATCTGCACTTTGTACCGTAATAATACAGGAAGACTGTAGACAAGAAATCAATTCAGACTGAGGCTGTTCAATGACTTGTCTGTCAAGCCATTCAAACTCTCGCTCGCCGTGCATGGTCAGGCCAATACTGCGCTCAACAGCAAGATCTTCTTGGGTATTGAAGTTTTTATAGACACATAAGTGCTTGCACCCTACCAGCTCCTGAATTGTAGATAGCAGGCTGTATTCAAGTGAATCAATGTCTCTTGTTTTAGTTATTTTAATTACTGAATTGAGTAGCTCTTCTTGCATTCGAAACTCACAGACTCGATTTATGCCGGATATAGTAACGACTTTTCACCAAAGTGTGTACTACCAAGTTTAGCAACAACCAGAGATCACGAAGTCTAATTAAGACGTGGTACAAAGCAAAAAGGCGTCCAACTGGACGCCTTTTCAAAAATAAGGAATGGCGGAGAGAGAGGGAGTCGAACCCTCGATACGCTATAAACGTATACACGAGTTCCAGTCGTGCGCCTTAAGCCACTCAGCCATCTCTCCGCGCTGTAGCACCGCTTGGGTGCGGCGCTAATACTATGAAAAGCGTCGCAATTTAGCAAGTATTTTTTGTAAAAACACAGCTAGATGCTTAGTAACTAAGCAACTTAGCCTATTTTTGTAAGCTTGCAGAAAAATCCAACATACGGTTAAGCGAGCGTAGTGCACCTTCGCGTAACTCCATGTCAACGAAGACTTCTTTTCCGCTAGGGTCAATCAAAGCTTCTTCAATGGCTTTAAGACCATTCATGGCCATCCATGGGCAATGAGCACAGCTTTTACAGGTTGCGCCTTCACCCGCCGTTGGCGCTTCAAAAAATTCTTTTTCAGGGCATAACTGCTGCATTTTGTAAAAGATACCGCGGTCAGTCGCTACGATGAACTTCTGATTAGGCATCTCTTGTGCCGCTCTAATCAACTGACTTGTTGAACCCACAGCATCAGCCAAATCCACAATCTCCGCAGGAGATTCCGGATGAACTAATACGGCAGCGTCCGGATGCAGCGCTTTCATGTCTTTCAGCGCTTTGGTTTTAAACTCATCGTGAACGATACATGCCCCATTCCACATGATCATATCGGCACCGGTTTTCTTTTGAATGTAAGAACCTAAATGCTTATCTGGACCCCAGATGATCTTTTCACCTTCCGAGTCCAAATGCTCGACAATCTCAAGTGCACATGACGAAGTCACAATCCAGTCAGCGCGCGCTTTCACTGCGGTGGATGTATTTGCGTATACAACAACCTTTCGGTCTGGGTGTTGATCACAAAACGCAGAAAACGCATCAATAGGACATCCTACATCCAATGAACAGGTTGCAGCCAAAGTTGGCATAACAACGGTTTTTTCTGGTGTTAAGATCTTGGCGGTTTCACCCATAAAACGTACCCCGGCAACTATGATCATATCAGCATCTTGTTGCTTGGCACCAAAGCGAGCCATTTCCAGCGAATCTGCTACGCATCCACCGGTTTCCTCGGCCAAAGCTTGGATCTCAGGATCAGTGTAATAATGGGCAACCAAGACAGCGTTCTTTTCTTTTAGCAACGCTTTAATTCTGGTTTTATATTCGGCTTGTTCCTGCTTAGTTAAAGGCGCAGGTTTTGGAGGAA
The DNA here is from genome assembly GCF_024124545.1 of Pseudoalteromonas sp. XMcav2-N. Taxonomy (GTDB): domain Bacteria; phylum Pseudomonadota; class Gammaproteobacteria; order Enterobacterales; family Alteromonadaceae; genus Pseudoalteromonas. Next base: position 423,632 of record NZ_JAMXSF010000001.1, on the reverse strand, counting down.
AAATATAATCCTCGGGCATAATTTGTTCTGCTAGACTCATTCTCTCGACCACTAGTCCACATTACGGGATATCCGCGAATTATACGAAAAACGGGGCGATAATCCTAGTTTAAGTCGGAGTTTTGAAGGAATATTTAAGAGATTATGAAAGGGAAAAGAGTATGCAAGAATGGTGGGTCATGATGGACTCGAACCATCGACCAATGGATTAAAAGTCCACTGCTCTACCAACTGAGCTAATGACCCGCTCGGTGTTAAAGTGCCATTAAGTCGTCCTGACGGTTGGTTCCGGCGTCGTCGTCCTGACTCGCGTTCGAAAACTGCGAAGCGGTGCTTCGTTTTTCTCACCCAACTGAGCTAATGACCCGCTCGAGAGTTACTTAAGTGATACACCAAATTTGAATGGTGGGTCATGATGGACTCGAACCATCGACCAATGGATTAAAAGTCCACTGCTCTACCAACTGAGCTAATGACCCGCTCGAAGTTAAAGTGCCATTAAGTCGTCCTGACGTTTAGGCCCGGCTACCGGTTAGCGTCGTCGTCCTGACTCGCGTTCGAAAACTGCGAAGCGATGCTTCGTTTTTCTCACCCAACTGAGCTAATGACCCGCTCGAGAGTTACTTAAGTGATACACCAAATTTGAATGGTGGGTCATGATGGACTCGAACCATCGACCAATGGATTAAAAGTCCACTGCTCTACCAACTGAGCTAATGACCCGCTCGAAAGTTACTTAAGTGATACACCAAATTTGAATGGTGGGTCATGATGGACTCGAACCATCGACCAATGGATTAAAAGTCCACTGCTCTACCAACTGAGCTAATGACCCGCTCGAAAGTTACTTAAATAATACACCAAATGTGAATGGTGGGTCATGATGGACTCGAACCATCGACCAATGGATTAAAAGTCCACTGCTCTACCAACTGAGCTAATGACCCGCTCGAGATTATTTAAATAATACACCAAATTTGAATGGTGGGTCATGATGGACTCGAACCATCGACCAATGGATTAAAAGTCCACTGCTCTACCAACTGAGCTAATGACCCGCTCTGGCTTTACTTAAAGTAAAAATAACAAATTTGAATGGTGGGTCATGATGGACTCGAACCATCGACCAATGGATTAAAAGTCCACTGCTCTACCAACTGAGCTAATGACCCACTAAATTGTTTCGCTGCAAGATGTGTGTAACACTATCGGCTGCTGCGGGCGCTTATAATACTTATTTAAAAATCTTGTGCAACCGAAATTGCCTGTTTTTTTCAAATTTCGCGTCTAAGCGCCTAATTTTAAATCATTCTGAGAAAATATCAGCCATTTATATTTTGCTCAGTCGCTCCGTTGCCAATTTTGCAGCCGTTGTGCTGGGATATTCTTTGATTAAATTCTCGAACAAGGTTTTTGCTTGTGCAGATTGTCCTGTCTTCTGGAGCAAGGTTCCCAGCTTTAACATCGCATCTGGTCGCTTATTTGAATCAGCAAACTGATCTACCACGGTACGGAAGTGCACCATGGCCTGAGTGTCTTGATTCTTGATAGACTGTAGCTGACCTAACCAATAGTGCGCGTTAGGTATATAGACGGAATTGGGAAACTGCTTAAGGAAGCCTTCGAATTCCGGGATAGCCGCATCGTAACGCTTATCTTTCATAATCAACGCAACGGCTCTGTCGTACGCTTCATTTTCCGACAAGTCAGTGCTCACGGCCTGCGCAGTTGCACTGTCAGATGTCACTGCGGGCGCTAGCTGCTTGCTCTGCTCATAAACCTGCGTGACTCGCGTTTCTATTTCCTGATAAAGCTCACGCTGGCGCTGTAACACTTTTTCGAGCTTGTAACTTTGCTCTTCCGTTACACCACGGATCTGGCTCACTTCGTCCTGTAGTTGGTCAAGTTGCGTTTGTAGCTCCGCCTGGATCAAGTTGCGGTTTCGCATCAGGCCCTCAAGCGCAGACAAACGTTGTTCAATAGTTTGGTTAGAACCAGCAGCATCAGATACAGCAGCGGGAGCTGCCCACAATTGGGAGCTCCCGCTGACTAAGATGATCGCTGCCAAAAAAGTATTCGGCTTCATAGCATCTCTTTAACGATTAGTATACCAGTACCGCGCGGCGGTTCTTAGCAAAGGCTTGTTCAGTGCGCGCTTTGTCCATTGGCTTTTCTTCACCATAACTTACAACAGACATTTGGCTGTCAGACACACCCAGGCTCTGCAGATACTTAGCAACCGCTTTACCACGGCTTTCACCCAGTGCGATGTTGTACTCTGGCGTACCGCGCTCATCAGCGTGACCTTCGATCAGTACTTTAACGCTTGGGTTTTTAACCAGAAAGTCAGCGTGTGCTTGCAGAAGCTCTACGAACTCGCTGCGAACAGTAGACTTGTCGAAGTCGAAGTATACGATTTGCTCTTGACGCAACGCTTCATACTTTTCTTTCAGTAGCTCTTCAGCTGTTTTCTGACGTGTAGCTGTGTTCACATCAACGTTGCTGCCATTGTCCGCAGTTGCTGCGTTTGTTTCGCTGCCAGCGCCTGCATCAGTGCCCGATGAAGAGCTACATGCAGCCAGCGTCATCACAGGCAACGCGACCAAAAGGGCCTTGAGAGTTTTGTTAAGTTGCATCGAGTATATTCCTATATCTTTTATAAGTCTTACCAGCAAAATTACTGTAAAAATGGCGACCAAGCTGGTGCCTTAACCTGTCCGTCTAACACCGGCAGGCGGGCCTTAAAGCGGCCATCCATCGACACCAACGCCAGTACCTGCTTATTATTATGCAAGGTACTATAAATAATCATAGAGCCGTTCGGCGCAATACTCGGTGATTCATCGAGTCTGGTGCGCGTTAATACCTGAAACAGCCCAGAATCCAATTCTTTCTTGGCAATATGGTAACGACCCAAGGTACGATTTACCATTACCAATTGTTTACCATCTGGCGTTATCGACCCGGCTAAGTTCATGTCGCCGTCGAAAGTTACACGCCGTGATCTTCCTGTATCTAAATTTAACTTATAAATCTGGGCATTACCACCCCTTTCAGATGTATAGACTATTTCTTTGCCATTTGGATGCCAGGTTGGCTCAGTATCTATACTACGGTGCTTAGTCAGACGCCTCTCTTTGCGCGTTTCCAGGTCAATTACATACACTTCAGTTGCACCGCCTTTGTCTTTAGACAACACGATCAACATTTGTGTACCATCCGGCGAAAACTGTGGTGCGCCATTGATCCCCGGGTAACTGGTTAAGATCTCACGCTTACCCGTATAAATATCCTGAATATAAATTTGTGACTGACGATTTTCGAACGTCACATACGCCAGTTTATTACCATCAGGTGACCAGGCCGGAGACATTAACGGCTCTTTAGAACGCAATAGTACCTGCTCGTTATAGCCGTCATAGTCAGCAACAACCAACTGATAAGGTTTGTCCTGCTCTTCACGTACAATCACATACGCAATTTTGGTGCGGAACGCCCCTTTTTCACCTGTCAGGGCTTCATAAACCACATCGCTGATCTGATGTGCGTAATAACGGAAGCTTTGAGCATCAATCACACTTTGACGTGCTTCCAAAACGTGATCCTGACTCTTCATCAGCTGGCCGTTAGTCATCATGCGGGTCTCACCACCTGTGATCTGCGCACGGATGACATCAATCAGCTCATACTTGATAAGATAGCGATTCGCTGGCTGCTGGGTAATGGTCCCGACAACAACAGCTTCTACACCTAACTCAACCCAGGCATCGTAATCCACTTCTTCATCGGTTGTAGGTAACTGAGGCATTTGCTCTTCTGCTACTGGCTTGAACTTACCACTGCGGATCAAGTCCGCCGCAATCACTGAGCTTATTTCAGCAGGCGCTTCGCCGTTGCCAATGTATTTAAACGGAGCTATCGCGATAGGCCGGGCACTGTCGACCCCTTCTGTTATCACGATCTCCAATGCTGCGTAGGCGACCCCTTGCGCAGCGAAAGCCAGAACCAAGAGTAAATTTCTTAAATGGTTGTACATGGTCTTCCTTTATAGAGTTGGTTTTATCGTCAGGTTAATGTTTTTAAGCTGTTCGAAAACATCTTTATTCTCAGAAACAGGCAAGGTATCTGCCATTCGCACAGCACGCAAAGCGGCTTCACACACCAGCTTATCACCACCCAGTGACTCCGCTTGTGTCACCAGGCCATTAAAGCCCAGGCGAATGTTCAGGCGACATTGCTTCCCTTTCATTTTCTCATCAATTAACAAGTTAGATTGGATCCGCTGCATAATCAGCGCCTTATACTTGTCAACTTCGGTCAGGACCTGCTGCTGGCGAATTTTCGCTCTCGCCGCTTGTTCCTGAGCCAGTTGCTCCTGGAGAAGTTGCTCTTGCAAAGCTTTCTGACGCGCCTCTTCGGCAGCTTGTGCTTTGCGCTTAGCTTCTTCCTCTTGCTGTTTACGTTTCGCCTCAGCCTGCCTCAGCCTGTCCTCTTCTGCTTTACGCTTCTGCGCAGCAGCTTTGGCAGCCTTTTCAGCAGCAAGCGCTTCCTGGCGCGCCTTTTCGGCTTGCTGGCGCTCTTTGTTTTGAATTTCTTGTGCGCGTTTGGCTTGCGCTTCAGCTTTACGTTTCTCTTCCAGCTTAGCAAGACGCTGTTGTTCCAGTTTCTTGATCCGTCTGGCTTCAGCTTCACGATCCTTTCGGGCCTGCACTGCACGGCGCTCTAAATCGCGTATCCTTTGCTCTTCCGCACGCTTCTGCTGCGCTTCTTTTTCGCGTAGCTGGGCAATTTTGCGCTCGACCGCCTGCTCGTTAACTGAGATAGCTGATACCGCTTTTGCTTCTTCAATTTCGTTAATGGCAGGATTAAGCTGAACTTCCATTACAGTGGGACTGGAAAACTGAAAGTTGGCAGTCGCGAACAGTAGTCCGGCTATAGCGAAATGGAGTAAAAACGACTTTAATATTCCGCTGGTTAAAGCATCCATTAACTGTCCTCAAACGATTTTGTCATTAGCCCGACCGACGGTACGCCCGCATTTTTCAAAAAGTCCATCAATAAAAGTACTTCCTGATATGACACACGACCAGACCCTTTAATCATTACGGGGGTATCGGGGTTTTGCTGTAACTTAAGCTTGATGACCGCAGCCACTTCTACCGCATCCATTGGCGCTTCTGGGTCAGTTCCTACCGAAACATAGTAGCGGCCTTCAGCATCGATAGTAGCGATAATAGGTGGTGCATCTTTGGTCTCTACCAAATCCGACTCTTCCATCTGCGGTAGGTCCACTTTAACACCATGTGTGATCAGTGGCGCCGTTGCCATAAAGATGATTAACAACACCAGCATAACATCAATGTATGGCACTACATTGATCTCTGCGACAGGGCGGCGTCTCTTATGCTGGTACATTTTGCTTGGCCTCAGTTAAGCTGGCAGCCTGGCGATGCAGAATATTGGCGAACTCTTCCATAAAGTTGATGTAGTTTGATTCCAGTTTTTCTACATTTTTAGCAAAACGGTTGTACGCCATGACCGCCGGAATCGCCGCAAACAAACCCATTGCCGTTGCTATCAGGGCTTCGGCGATACCTGGTGCGACCATTTGCAGTGTTGCCTGCTTAACCTCACCCAGGGCGATAAATGCGTTCATGATCCCCCAGACCGTACCAAATAGTCCGATGTAAGGGCTGATGGAGCCAACGGTTGCCAAAAAAGACAACCCAGATTCCACTTTCTCCACTTCACGGGACAGGGCAACACGCATAGAGCGGTGTGTGCCTTCTATTATCATGCTCGCTGAGCCTGTGTTTTGCTTCTTATGCCGTGCAAATTCCTTAAAGCCGGATACAAATAAGGCTTCTAAGCCACTTGAGCTACCTGCTCTTGCAGTAATTTCGTTGTATAGCTTGCCTAAGTCCATCCCCGACCAGAATTTCTGTTCAAATTTTTTCGCATCTGCCAGAGATTGCGCCAATATACTGCGACGCTGAAAGATAATCGCCCATGAGGCAACCGACATGCCGACCAGTGTCAACATAACAAGTTGTACAAGGATACTGGCTTCTAAAATGAGATCTATGAAATTAAGTCCCGATTCCACGTTGTTATACTCCTAGAAAATAATTGTGTTCTCGGCCAAGGCAGCCTTCACCGTATTGACTGTAAGCCAGCAAAAAGGTTCAGGTAGTTTAACCACACTAATAAGGGCTTACAATCTCAATGCCGTAAAATTCACTTAAATGCCGATAATTCGCACATTAAGCTACTTGACCTCTAGTTTTGACTCGATTAACACGCCCCGGCTGTATATTAAAAGTGAGTTGATTTCACGTAATATCCTGCCTAAATAGCCCTTTTATACCGCAAAAACGATCTGTGCCCACGTGTAGATTGCAATGAAACATACAGCCTGGTGCGTATTTGTGACAGAAATTTACTGTGGTCGGAGCTGTCTGACCTTCACGGTGTTTATTTATTTATGCAACCTGCATAAAAGCAATGTTTTATTCACTCTGATAGAATAAACCCTCAAAACTCGATTGGTAATACCAATTAACAACAAATAATCTAATATTCACAAATTGCGCACAATAAAGACAACCCTATATTTTACAAACACTTAAAAATATAACTATGCTTACGATTTGTGCAATATAATTCAACACAACCCATTCGGATTAGTTTTTTTTATAGCAAAACTGTAATTTTTCTAGTTTGATTAAATGCCCGACTGGCCTTATTATACTCCCCGTACTGAGCGAGCAGCATCTCTCAATGCAAATGCACAGTTACTTAGGCCGCAGAAGTCTGATTTATTCTGCAGTCATGATGAGAAACTTTTGGATAACACCTTAACGGACTCATCAGTTCCCTGGATTACTTCCTTCAACTTGTTGTTTTCGCCCGCACACTGTGCGGGCTTTTTTTTGCCTGTAATCTGCTCATTTATGGCTCACTCTCCTCTAAATGAAGACACAAGCTCTGGCTCTGGCGCTAACGTAAATGAAATAAAATGAGCGTTGAATGAATGGGTAGGGAAATAGAAGAAGTGTAAAAAGCAAAGAAGCGCTTTGGCAGCGCCTCTGTCTGATCAGTATATATGCCTGACGGCCACCTTCATTCTGATGGCTTGATTAAATCGAAATGCAAATAGGCTCTGTCAGAAACAATCCGTCCCCTCGGAGTTCGCTGGATAAACCCTTGCTGGATCAGGTAAGGCTCGATAACATCTTCTATGGTCTCTCGCTCTTCACCAATTGCAGCCGCCAGATTATCCAAACCGACAGGCCCCCCAGTGAACTTCTCTATAATAGAAAGTAAGTACTTACGATCCATATAGTCAAAACCGCACTTATCGACGTCGACCATGTCTAGTGCCTGGCTGGCGATCTTCTCATCTACGCTACCATCTCCTTTTACCTGAGCGAAGTCTCGGACCCGTCTGAGCAAACGATTGGCAATACGAGGAGTACCTCGCGCACGTTTCGCCACTTCTATCGCACCCGCATCACTGATCTCGAGATTCAAAAAATGTGCAGAGCGTGACACAATTGATGCCAGCTCAGACACAGAATAAAACTCCAGACGCTGTACAATACCGAAACGGTCTCTCAAAGGTGAGGTCAGTGAACCAGCACGGGTCGTTGCGCCCACCAGCGTAAAAGGTGGCAAGTCCAGCTTTATTGAGCGCGCTGCCGGTCCTTCACCTATCATAATATCGAGCTGGTAATCTTCCATCGCGGGGTAGAGAATCTCTTCAACCTGGGGACTCAGACGATGTATTTCATCAATAAACAACACATCGCCCTGCTCCAGATTGGTCAGCATAGCGGCCAGGTCGCCGGCTTTTTCAAGCACAGGGCCTGAGGTGGTTTTAATATTCACACCCAGCTCATTGGCAACAATATTGGCCAGTGTCGTTTTACCTAACCCCGGCGGGCCGAATATCAGCAGGTGGTCCAGTGCTTCTTCACGGCTGCGCGCCGCTTCGATGAAGATTTCCATCTGCTGCTTTACATGCTGCTGGCCGGTATAGTCCGACAGTAATTTAGGCCGTATTGCTCTGTCTACGGCCTCTTCACTGCCCTGCACTTCCGGCTCAATGAGTCTGTCTGCTTCAATCATAATTACTTAATCAGCCTTTCTTACATCATAGATCTCAGGGCTTCTTTGATCAGCCCTTCGGTATCCATACCTGGTTTACTTACGGCTTTCAAAGCTTTTTGCGCTTGTGCAGGTTTATAACCCAATGCCAGCAGCGCGGCCAATGCGTCGTCTTCTGGCGTATTCGCCACGGTGGGATCTTCCTGAGGTGCCAGAATGGCATCATCGCTGAATGGGGTCAGCAGATCATGGCCAAAGTTTTTCAGTTTGTCTTTCATCTCAAGCACCAAACGCTCAGCGGTTTTCTTGCCTACCCCGGGAATTTTCACCAAAGTAGAAGCATCGCCCTGATTGACACAATGAACAAACTGCTCTGCGGACATACCCGACAAAATAGCCAGTGCCAGCTTGGGACCAACACCATTCGCCTTAATTAGCTCACGAAATAGTGCTCGCTCGGTTTTATGGTTAAAGCCAAACAATAATTGTGCATCTTCTCGCACCACAAAGTGAGTATAGATGGTTGCCTCATTACCCGTCTGCGGCAATTCATAAAAACACGTCATCGGCATTTGCACTTCATAGCCGACGCCACTCACCTCTAACAGGATCTCAGGTGGCTGTTTTTCTACTAAAAGACCTTTGAGTCTGCCTATCATAATTACCTCAATCTTCCTCGTACGGTTTTTTTCGCATTGCCAGCCAGCTTGATCAGGTTTTGCTCTGAATGTGCATGACAGATGGCGATGGCCAGCGCATCTGCGGCATCGGCCTGGGGGGTGCCCGGGAGCTTTAATAGTCGCTTAACCATTTCCTGAACCTGCGACTTATTCGCGCCACCGGTGCCAACAACCGCTTGTTTAACCTGTCGGGCTGAATATTCAAACACCTCAATCTCTTTCATTGTGGCAGCGACGATGGCTGCCCCTCGCGCCTGACCAAGCTTTAACGCAGAATCTGGATTGTGTGCCATAAAGACTTGCTCAATGGCAAACCCCTGCGGGTTAAACTGCTCGATGATTTGACTGACGCCCTGATAAATCATCTGCAATCGTTGTGGAAATGGCTTATCACCAAGCCGAATACAACCACTGCCCAGATACTGAAACTGGCTACCCTGACGTTTAACGACGCCATACCCTGTCAGCCTGGAGCCTGGATCTATGCCTAAAATTACTGCCAAGGCGCATTCTCTCGTTGTTTTTTCGCTATCATGCCAAAATACTGTATGAATTTCCAGTTATCTAGGATTTGCAGAATAAAAAAAAGCGGCGCAATCGCCGCTTTTTCATTCTTTTCGCTGTCGTTACTCAGCGCCTTTTTGCTGTGCAGTCACTGTTACCGCAAGCTCCTTTAACGCATCCGGGTTAGCAACGCTCGGTGCGTTGGTCATCAGACACGATGCCTGTGTGGTTTTCGGGAAGGCAATCACATCACGGATGTTGTCTGTGCCACACAACAGCATAACCAAGCGGTCAAGGCCAAACGCCAGACCCGCGTGTGGTGGCGTACCGTACTTTAGTGCGTCCAGCAGGAAGCCGAACTTATCTTGTTGCTCTTGCTCATCAATGCCCAGAATACGGAAAGCGGCCTGCTGCATATCGTTGTTGTGGATCCGCACCGAGCCACCACCGACTTCGTAGCCGTTCAATACCATGTCGTACGCATCTGAAATAGCGCCTGCCGGGTTAGCTTCCAGCTCTGCCGCTGAAATGTCTTTAGGCGCCGTGAATGGGTGGTGAACTGCATGCAGGTTACCTTCGTCGTCTTCCTCAAACATTGGGAAGTCAACAACCCACAGTGGTGCCCACTGACCAAGGTTGGTCAGTTCAAGGTCCAGACCTACTTTCAGACGCAGTGCACCCATTGCTTCGTTAACCACGTTGCGCTTGTCAGCACCGAACAAAATGATGTCGCCGGTCTGTGCGTTAGTGCGTTCAAGAATACCTTTGATCACTTCTTCGTTCAGGAACTTAGCAATTGGCGACTGAATACCTTCAAGGCCAGCGTCCAAGTCGTTGACCTTCATCCAGGCCAAACCTTTTGCACCATAGATGCCAACAAACTTGGTGTACTCATCAATTTGCTTACGAGATAATGATGCACCACCCGGTACAGTCAATACCGCCACACGACCTTTTTCATCGTTTGCAGGGCCTGCCAGTACCTTGAACTCAACGTCCTTAACCAGATCAGCAACATCAATCAGCTCAAGCGGGTTGCGTAAGTCCGGCTTGTCTGAACCGTAACGACGCATGGCTTCTTCGTAGCTCATGACCGGGAACTGGCCTAGATCAACGTCAAGCAGCTCTTGCCACATTTCAGAAATCAAACGCTCAGTGATATTACGCACCTCATCGGATGTCATGAATGAGGTTTCTAAATCGATTTGAGTGAATTCAGGCTGACGGTCAGCACGTAAATCTTCATCGCGGAAACACTTAACAATCTGGTAGTAACGGTCAAAACCAGACATCATCAGCAGCTGTTTAAACAGCTGAGGCGACTGTGGCAACGCGTAGAAGCTGCCTTTGTGCACACGGCTTGGTACCAGATAGTCACGCGCACCTTCTGGGGTTGCTTTCGTCAGTACCGGCGTTTCGATGTCCAGGAAGTCATTGCTATCTAAGAAGCGACGGACAAAGCTGGATGCTTTTGCACGCAGTTTAATGCGGTCGCTCATTTCCAGACGACGTAAGTCAAGGTAGCGATAAGTCAGGCGACGCTCTTCCGAGTTTTCCTGGTTAAAGTCCAGAGGCAAAGGTTCCGCACGGTTGATGATTGTCAGGCCAGTGCCCAGGATCTCAACTTCACCCGTTGCCATATCCTGATTGATTTGGCTCTCAGGGCGTGCACGGACAGTACCGGTAACCTGAACACAGAACTCCTGGCGTAAAGTGTTTGCAACATCCATCAGGCCTTCTACTTCAGGATCAAACACGACCTGGACCAAACCTTCGCGATCTCGCAGATCAATGAAGATCAGGCCACCCAGATCACGACGTTTGTTGATCCAACCACATAGCTCCACTTCCTGACCTACATGGTCCTTGTTTAATTTTCCGCAGTATATTGAGCGCATAATAATCCTATTTGCCTACTAACTCTTAAGGGCATAATGAATGATAAATTTAATCGCCAATTATATAAAATTGCCACGCTTTGTCATCCCACAAAGCGGGGATTCTTTCGCAGTTACGATTTTTTCTCCATCTGGACTTTGTTAGACTCTTCTCCAAGTCAATTAGGGAGCAAATTTCATGCTGTATTTGGGGTGTCCTCAGTGGAGCTCTGCTCACTGGAAAGGTCGGTTTTTCAGCAGCGACTGCAAAGCCGCGGATATGTTGAGCGAATATGCACAGATCTTTAACAGTGTTGAGGGCAATACCAGCTTCTATGCCAGCCCAAAACCAGAAACCATCACTGCCTGGTCAAATGCCGTGCCAGAAGACTTTCGCTTTACCTTTAAAATACCCAAACAGATCTCTCACGAGCTGGCGTTGACTCATTGTCAGCAAGAACTCAAGCAATGGCTCGAGCTGTTTTCGCCATTATTTTCACGACTTGGGATGGTGCTGCTGCAACTGCCAGCCAGCTGTAGCCCTCAATATCTCGACCGGATAGCCGACTTTATTGCACAAATACCCGAGGAGCTGACGCTGGGGATTGAAGTCCGACACAGGCAGTTTTTTGCCAAAGGTGATCCTGAAAAGCGTTTTAACCAACTGCTGATGCAGACCGGAGTGAATCGCATCATCATGGATACTCGCCCCCTGTTTAGTGAGCCGGCCAGTACCCCAGCCATTACTGATGCACAGCAAAAGAAACCGCGCGTGCCGGTCAATGTCATTGCCACCGCTCAGGCTCCGATGTTGCGCTTTGTTGGGTGCTCAGATCTGGCTGCAAACCGCACCTTTTATGCCCCCTGGCTTAACAAAATTCGTGGCTGGCTGAACGAGGGGCGTACCCCTTATGTCTTCTTTCACACCGCCGACAACTATGATGCGCCTCTGCTCGCCAGGCAGTTCATTCAGGACTTAGGGGTTGCTCATCAGGTGCTTGCTCCGTTTCCGGCTGAGTGCCAGCCACAGCAACACACATTAATTTAGCCACTTGACAGCGTTAAAGTTTTACAGGATGTTAGAAGGCGAATAAAACAACAATAAGGAAAATACTATGTTATTAAAACTCACTAAAAAACCTGTAAAACAACTCTCTGATGACCAGTCTGCATTACCTGCCAAAGCGACCCGTGCCGTTGGCGCAGGCAGAGCAGAGATTCAGAAAAGCGGTGGTAATTCTCGCGCCTCTGATTGTTGCGCAATGACAGACAATTAAAACCAAGTGCACTTAATACGTGTTCAATTTGAAGGCACCAATATGACAGAAGCTGTGTCATATTTGTTTCAAAGTGGCACACTTAATTAAGTACAATGGAATAAGTTAAGTGAATTGGGGCCAAAATATGGCCCTGTTTACTATTCCCTGCCCGGCTCTTTCCCCTCATAGTGAGGTAGCTTGGCATCTAATTCTTCCCAATTTGCTTTTGAGGTTACGTAATTGTGTGACATTGGCCGCTCCGTTATATCAGAGTCGAGTATACCGAGTCGTAGCCTGAGTTTTTCAGGGTCATCCTTATTAGAGCTATATAAAGGGGAGGCACACACTCCACAGAAGTGACGTAACCTGCCAGGTTTAAACGCGTAGTGACGGATAAGCTCCTCTCCGGCAACGATCTGCAGATCGTCACGATTGACAAATCCATTCGTCGCATATGCAGTACCAGATGACTTACGGCACAATGAACAGTGGCAGTGGATGATACTGGAAATGGCTCCGTGCAATGTCAACTTGACCGCACCGCATAAACAACTTGCGTGATACATTTATTGTTATTCCTGTTATGATCTTAAGTACACCAGCTTAGAATTTCCGCATCAGGATTACTACCGTCATCATGAATTATTTGCCGTATTTTCAGCACTACCCTCCTGCGTTGCAATCCCAGATTAAAACCTTGCTGGAACCTGATAAACTTGCAGCTTATTTCAAAAGTAAATATCCACAGGGTCATCAGCTCCAGAGTACGCAAGCACTTTATGATTACTGCCACGGCTACAAAAACAAATATCTTAAGAATGTGCCTCGTCTGCATAAGGTAAACTATGCAAAGGGCCGGGATCTGATGACGGGAACATTAGGGCATCATAGCCAAACACGTAAACAGCACGGCGGAAAAGTAAAAACGCGCTATGAAATTGCCCTGTCTCAGCAGTTAAAATATGCGCCTGAAGCCGTTTTACGTGCTTTGGTTGTTCATGAACTCGCGCACTTCAAAGAGCTGGATCACAACAAAGCCTTTTATCAGCTCTGTTGCCATATGGAGCCTGAGTATCATCAGCTGGAACTGGACCTCAGGCTGTTTATTGTGCTCAATAAGCTGGGCGCAAGCTTTTATGAGCATCCCGCCCAACCAGGTTAAATTTATTGGCAGGCAGGACTACGACCCTGGCGGTTAGCGTCCTGCGCAAGTGTATTGGCCTGCGCCATTTTGCTTTGCAGCAGCGCAATGCGGTTTTGCGGAGACGGGTGAGTCGACAAAAACTCCATAGGCCGCTCTCCCCCCGCTTTTTCCATGTTTTGCCACAACTCGACGGCTCCCTCTGGTTTGAAGCCCGCTTTGGCCATTAGGTCGAGACCAATGACATCCGCTTCACTTTCATGACTGCGGCTAAATGGCAGTGCAATTCCGTACTGTGCCCCTAGCCCTAAGCCCTGCATGATGGCATTACGATACTGCACATTGCCCATTTCAAGTGCCGCATTGCCGGCTTGCAGACCCAGCTGCAACAGGCTATTTTGAGACACCCGTTCGTTGGCATGCTCAGCGATAACGTGTCCCACTTCATGCCCCATGACGGCAGCGAGCTGGTGTTGGTTTTGTGCTACCTTCAGCAGCCCGGTGTGCACCCCTATCTTGCCACCGGGCAAAGCAAAGGCATTTGCGCTGGGGTCCTGAAATACCACCACTTCCCATTGCTGTTGTGCATACTGCGCTGGAAGCTGCGCAATCAGGGCATCTGCTATACAGTTTACGTAGCCGTTGATCTTGGCATCATTTTCTATCGTTTGCTCCTGCTTCATTTGCTCGAAGCTGGCAACGCCCATCTTATCCATTTGTTGTTCTGAATACAGGGCTATTTGGGTACGTCCGGTAGGAGAGGTTTTGCAGCCAGCCAGAGTAATGGCGATAGCAGCAATAGCAAGAAGTTTTTTATTCATGGACTTATGCCTAAGTGATTTCACTGTTTTTATTTTAAAAGGTGACTCGGACTGGTGCAAATCAGATCAAAAAAGCCCGCTGTCGCGGGCTTATAAATCAGGTAGTTACAGCTTATTCAGCTGCTTTTGACACCATAACCATTGCCGGGCGCAGCAAACGGCCGTTCAATGTGTACCCTTTTTGCATTACCGCTAAAACGGTATTAGGCGAGACGTCGTTGCTAGGTTGCATTGACATTGCCTGGTGTAGCTCTGGGTTGAACGCTTCGCCTTGCGGGCTCACAGCCTCAACACCAAACTTCGCCAGCGCATCGTTAAATGACTTCAGCGTCATCTCAATACCTTCAAGGATTGACTTGGTCGCTTCATTGTCTTTGTCAGCAAATTCAATTGCACGCTCCAGGTTGTCGACCACAGGGAGCAACTCATTAGAAAACTTTTCTAATGCAAACTTCTGCGCTTTCTCAACATCTTGCGCTGCACGACGGCGGACATTCTCGGCATCTGCGGCTGCACGGATCACGCTGTCTTTCTGACCTTCAATTGTTTGCTTAGCTGCTTCCAGTTCTGCATACAGGCCTGCAATCTCTTCTTCTGGGCTCAACTCAGCTTGCTCAGTTTGTGCACTCTCCTGCGCTTGTTCAGCTTGCTCTGCAGCACTTTCCTGTACGTCTTCTTGCACTAACTCTTGTTCCTGCTCTTGGGCTTTTGTCTGCTCAGACATGAAAAATTCTCTCCGATTCTTTACAACTGCCGTAATTATGGGGATTCAAATTTGTTATTCAAGCATCTTTTTTTGGGATTTGTGTAAATTCACCGATTATTGCCTCAATCGGCGCATCAGCGGGGCAAATCACACAAAAACGACTCTGGTACTCGCTCAAAGTAAAGTAAGGTACACTCAAGACCACAAATCGCTCCAGATTCAGATAACTCAGCTCACTGCCCAGTAACACCGACAGGCCATTCTTTAGCGCTAACTGATCTTCCACCTGGTGTAAAAAGCTCACCCCCAGGTTGAGTTCGTTATTTCCTTCCAGGCGGTTATAAAGATAACGCTCTCCGACTACTATGCTATTGTCGGTCCCCAGCTGTAAACTTAACTCGCGGCTCCATTGCATTAAAGAACCACGGCAATCCGCCATCGCACTTTTCGCCATAGCGCGCATTCGGTGCAACCCTTCTTTGAGCGTTTGCGCACTGAATACGGTGTTCATCCAGGCCGCAAACTGGTACCTGACCTGGTCAGAATTGGATTCGGGCTTGTTGATAAGAATATTATTGGATTGACCGGTTCTGTCTATCAGAAGTACCAACCAGTGTTTGCGATCAAAATCGAGTACCTCAACCCGAAATATGGTTTGTTCACTCACCTGCGGCAAACCAACGATACAACACACCTGATATGTCTGGCTGAGAGTATGTGCAAAACCAGTCAGTTCTTCGCGCTCTGGCTCCCAGTACGGAGCAATGTCTTCTAAGCCAAAATACTCCTGTAACCAATACTTAATACCCAGATCTGAGGGCACACGCCCTGCAGAAGTATGAGGTGAAAAAAGCAACCCCTGGTTTTCCAGGCGCGCCATGGCATTGCGTACCGTTGCAGAGCACACCGCCATGCCTTTTAATTTTGCTATCTTACTCGATGCCACAGGGTGTCCTTCACCGTTACAGTAAAGACTCATCACAGCAGAGAAGACTTGTTTATCACGTGCACTAAGTTTCATAACATCATAAATAAGGTTAAATTTGCGAGTTTCAAGCGAATTCATTTTAAGATAATCTTGGCAATAGAATTTTGCCAAGGAAACTCACTGAATGAGCGCACCATTTAAAACCATCGGCCTGATTGGTAAACCAAACCATGATGGCGCCGCCCTGACATTACAACGCCTGTATACATTTTTGCAAGCACTTGGCTATGAAGTTTTTGTTGAGCAACGCGTTGGCAAACAAATCACTGAGCTGCCTGAAACAAACATACTTGATGTTGTGGCTCTGGGAGAGCGTTGTGATCTGGCTGTGGTGGTCGGCGGTGATGGAAATATGTTGGGGGCTGCTCGTGTACTGGCCCGATTTGACGTTGCCGTGATAGGTGTTAACCGGGGTAATTTAGGATTTCTGACCGATTTAGATCCCGACGGTTTTGAAGCAGAACTAGAGCAGGTTCTGAGTGGCAAGTTTGTAGCAGAACAACGCTTTTTGCTTGAAGTCGAAGTGTTCCGACATGCAGAACTTAAAAGTGCCAACCTGGCGGTAAATGAAGCGGTATTACACGCTGATAAAGTCGCCCACATGATCGAGTTCGAAGCTTTCATTGACGATCAGTTTGTTTTTTCTCAGCGCTCTGACGGCCTCATTGTCACCACACCAACCGGTTCAACGGCTTACTCTTTGTCCGGCGGAGGTCCCATTTTAACGCCTGAGCTAAACGCGATGGCTCTGGTCCCCATGTTTCCGCATACACTGTCCAGCAGACCTTTGGTCGTTGATGCAAATAAGCAGGTCAAACTGAAGCTCAGCCCCGAAAACACGGCAAGCTTGCAGGTAAGTTGTGACAGTCACGTCGTGCTCGCGTTGCTTCCGGGTGATGAAGTGGTCATAAAAAAAGCAGAAAAAAAACTACGTTTGATCCACCCTGTCAGCTATTCCTACTACAATGTTCTGAGACAGAAATTAAATTGGGGCAGCAGGCTTTACTAAGCGATCGAAGTTCAGCAAAATAAGTGAAATTTATTTTCTATTTTAGGGAAAAGTAAACCAACATGAGCTACGTTGTTTTCGTATCTATTACCTTATTGATCACCATTTTGGGGGTTTATGTGGTGATTGAGAATAACCGTAAAAAAGCACGCGAAGCCGAAAAGCGGGTGTTCAATGAACGTCTGAAAGAGATCAGCAGTCACTTCAAAAGTAAAATTAGCGAATTCGTAAGTTACAAGCTGATCCGCCCAAAGCACGCGCCTCAATTTAACGCCATTGTCGGCAATTTCTTTGTTGTACAAGCCCACAATGACGAGAACCTGGAAGCATTGGAACGTGTTACTGATCATTTGCTCGCCACAATTGGCACTGAACTGAATAAGTGTCGTGAAAATGGCAATTTGGAGCTCCTGGCCGACCAGCTATTTATGTTTGTTAGCGAGCTACCTTCTGCCGGGATAGCTTATAACAAGGCATTTTACAGCGAAATTTTACCCGCGTTGATTTCACGGATCCAGACACCAGATACCCCTGTACAAACCGACACGCAGGAAGCTGGGCAGAGTGAGGAAGAAGCGTCAGCTCAAACCGAGAATAACGCCCCCTCGGGACAGCAACAGAAAGCCGCTGCCCTGTAAAAACCTGGGTAACAAAACGCAATTTCAAGTTGCATTTCTCAAAAATGCTGTATAAATTAACAGTAATTGTACTGTTTGGATATACAGCATGCTTCTTTGTCTGCAAATCAAAAACTTTGCCATTGTTAACGAATTAACCATTGACTGGCGCTCAGGTATGACTGCCATCACCGGCGAAACCGGTGCAGGTAAATCCATTGCAATCGATGCACTCTCTTTGTGTCTGGGTGAGCGGGCAGACGTTGCCAGCATTCGACCTGGTGCGACCAAAGCAGAGATAACTGCTCAGTTTGATATCAGGCAACTTCCCAATGCTCAGCAGTTTTTGAACGATTTAATGCTGGACGATGAAGAGCAAAACTGCATTTTACGTCGTGTTGTTATGCAAAATGGCCGCAGTAAAAGCTTTATCAACGGCAACTCTGTAACGGCTGCGCAATTAAAAGAGCTCGGCCAGCGACTCATTGCCATTCATGGTCAGCACGCCCACCAGCTACTTCTTAAACCCGAGCATCAGCTGGGCTTACTGGACGCCTATGCGGGTCACGATAACCTGTTACACGCCGTGCGTGCTCAGTATCAACATTATCATACGCTACAAAAAGAGCACGCCGAACTCATAAAACAACAGCAGGCGCAGGCGGCCAAAAAACAACTGCTTGAATACCAAGTTCAGGAACTGGATGAGTTTGCGCTGGAAGAAGGCGAGTATGAGCAGATTGAAACTGAGCATACACGATTGAGTCATAGCCAGACGCTGGCAGAAAGCTGTCAGCGTGAACTGATGTGCCTGTCTGAGCAGGATGACCAGACCGTATTAGGGCAACTTCAACACAGCGTACAAACCTTCATTGAACTAAGCAATTATGACCCTAAACTGCAGGAGATCAGCCAACTGCTGGGGGAGGCTGCAGTGCAACTCGAAGAAGGCTGCCGAGAACTGCGTGCCTATGGTGAAAACATCGAACAAGACCCAGAGCGTCTGCAGGCTGTCGAAGACAGGCTGGCGCAAGCAATGACCTTATCACGTAAACACCAGATCGGCCCTGAGTTACTGCATCAACATCATCAACAGTTGCACGAAGAGCTGGCATCTATCTGCTCTAACAATGAGCGCATAGAAGATCTGCAACACGAAATAGCGGAGGCACTACACGCCTATCAAATCTCAGCGGCACAACTGAGTGAAAGCCGTGCGCAGGCTGCACTGACTTTGAATGATTTAATCAGTGAAAGCATGCATGAACTGTCGATGGAAAACGGCCAGTTTGCTATTCAGCTTAACCAGCATGAAGACAGACGCCCCAATGAGCTTGGCATGGATAAGATCGAGTTTCTGGTTTCGACCAACCCGGGACAGCCTCTGCAAGCGCTGGCCAAAGTAGCATCGGGTGGCGAGCTGTCACGGATCAGCCTGGCTATTCAGGTAATTATCGCGAACCGAGTTACCACCCCTACTCTGATATTTGATGAAGTAGACGTTGGTATTTCGGGTCCCACAGCCTCACAGGTGGGGAAACAATTACGCCAGCTTGGTAACTCAACCCAAGTGATCTGTGTGACTCACTTGCCCCAGGTTGCCTGTAGTGGTCATCATCAGTTCTTTGTTTCCAAGCGTGTTGAAGGCGGTGAAACCTTTACGTCTATGCTCCCACTAGTTCAGGAGCAACGCATTGATGAAATCGCCCGCTTGCTTGGTGGCGACAAAATCAGCAGCACCACACTTGCCAGTGCTAAAGAGCTGCTTGAGGTGCAGGGGGCGTAACATCGGGCGGGAGCGGCTCAATAAAGCATACCTGAGTGCCGAAGCTTCTGCCCTTATTTAATGTTGTTGATACTTCGATAATAGCTGTTTAGGGATTGGTTGTCCGCTCAGTACCTATGGAAAGGTACGAGCGGGCCAGGTGTCAAAAGCATGCACAATACTTTAAATTATGCCCGGTGTTTGACTTCATAACCCAAAGTTAGCCGCTCTTACTAGGGCAGATTCTGCGCCTTAATGCTATCTTACCTTGTGAGCTTTCGTGTGCTCTGAGAAACGAATTTATCAGACAGCACAGGTACAGCCTTTAACTCATAACATAATACCCGCGATTTTCACTCTACCTCCCTATAAGGGGTTACTCCATCATTAGCGATTCGTTTTCCATCAGCCAGTAGACTATTTGTTCATTTGCTCGATTGATCCCACCCCGATAACCCTTTCACACAATAAACCATTTTTCCTGTGCCATTTGCAACACACAACCCGTTATAGTTATCGACAGGCGGCACTTCAAATCCTGACACTCGATTAACTGTGATCTTGGTATTATGTCCGTACATAACCTTAGATACTCGTACACCATTCTCATATTCCCAACCAGCAGACTGATCATGGATATTCCCACACATAAATGCTTCACAAGTAAAGTGGTGTTGGTGTTTTTGACTCGGCTGAATAATAGAGCAGGACGTTTCAATTACCGCACATGCCGCGTGAACTGTGATGGTAGAACACAGGCAGATAAGAACAAGTCCTGTCCTTGACACAATTTCTAATTGGATATTCATTCCATTAGTTGTTTCCAAGTAATTCCATAACACCTGTCTGTCCATTCAGCCTATCTATAAAGTGAGGGCAGTGAACCGTCTACCCATGCCTGTGTCGGCAGCTGACCACTCTCAAGACAAATCGAATTTCCTTCTGAGGCCTGGTGCGCAAAATATATACATTCTTCATCGACATACGTTGCCCAATCGTTCACGGCATACATGCCAACTAAATTATGTTGTGTATCTATTACGACTAAGCGCGTAGCCGCCCTCAGTCCGGCGTTAAAATAACGACGATAATTAAATATCTTGTCTCCATTATTCAGCGAACCGAGAAACTGAAACTCAGAGTGCTCATCAACAATAAGGAGATCAGACCTTAACGCTATATTTTTAAATACCTGATTAACATCTGCAAAAGCTGGCAAAGTTGCCAAAGCAATTAGGACGGCAATATAGTTCATAATTCCTTCAAATGTAACCAAACTCCATGCTTAGCCCGAAGCCCGAGCCCACCCTAGTTAGTGATTTAATCCAAGTGCTGAATGAATAGGTACACCCAAAAAGCAAAAAGCCCGCTGTTAACCAAAATGGTTAACCGCGGGCCAATTTTTATGATGAAACCATACTCAGCCAGAGTAAGCGACTTTACACTCCTAGATAATCCATGATCCCTTCTGCTGCGTTACGGCCTTCAAAGATGGCGGTAACCACCAGATCGGAGCCGCGAACGGCATCGCCACCAGCAAAGATTTTCTCATTGCTGGTTTGGTGTGTAAATGCGCCCTTTTCTGGCGCTACAATACCGCCCCACTCATTGATGGCAACGTCATAGGCTGCAAGCCAATCAAGGTTATGGGGTTTAAAACCAAACGCCATAATAACGGCATCGGCTTCAATCAGGTGTTCGGATCCTGGCACCTCTTGTGCACGTCTGCGACCATTTTCATCCGGGTCGCCCAGCTCAGTCCGCACCATGCGAACACCCGCAACCTGGCCATGTTGATCGAGTTCAATGCCTTTAGGCTGAACATTGAAGCTAAACTTAACGCCCTCCTCTTTGGCATTCTTAACCTCACGACGCGACCCCGGCATGTTGGCTTCGTCCCGGCGGTACGCACAGGTCACAGACTGTGCGCCCTGACGCACAGAGGTACGCACGCAGTCCATTGCAGTATCACCACCGCCCAGCACCACCACCCGTTTACCAGCCATATCTATGTACGCCTGTTTACTTTCGTCATAACCCATGACCCGATTAGTGTTACCAATCAAAAACGGAAGCGCATCATATACATGCTCTGCATCTTCATTGTCCAATCCGGCGCGCATGTATTGGTACGTACCGACCCCGATAAATACGGCGTCATATTGTGCGAGTAGCTCGTCCATACTGATATCTTTGCCAATCTCCGTATTAAGGCAAAACTCGACACCCATTTCCGAAAAGATCTCGCGACGCTTCTCCATCACCGATTTTTCCAGCTTGAATGACGGGATGCCAAACGTCAGTAATCCCCCAATCTCCGGATTACGATCAAACACCACAGGTTTCACCCCGTTACGCACCAAAATATCCGCACAACCAAGCCCGGCAGGACCCGCGCCAATAATGGCCACCTTTTTGTCAGTCCAGGTGACATAAGACATATCGGGCTTCCAGCCCTGTGCAAATGCGGTATCCGTGATGTACTTTTCAATATTACCAATCGTGACGGCACCAAACTCGTCATTAAGTGTGCAAGAGCCTTCACACAGCCTGTCCTGTGGGCAAACCCGACCACACACTTCTGGCAGACTATTGGTCCGGTGCGACAATTCTGCAGCCTCAAGGATCCTGCCCGTACGGATCAACTTTAGCCACTGCGGAATATAGTTGTGCACCGGACACTTCCACTCGCAATAAGGGTTACCACAATCCAAGCAGCGATCGGCCTGAGAGCTGACCTGCTGCTTTGAAAACGGTTCGTAAATTTCAACGAAAGAGCTCTTGCGTGTCGTGATAGGCTTCTTTCTCGGGTCGATGCGCTGTACATCGATAAATTGATAGACATTTTCGCTCATACTTCCCCCTATTGTGCCTGGACACGCAATTCAGCACTGCTGCGTGCACGATGCCCCAACAAGCTCTTTACATCACTTGATTTTGGTTTGATCAGCCTGAACATAGGCACATACAACTCAAAATTAGCCAGGATCTGCTCTGCTCTGCAAGAGGCTGTGTACTCCAGATGCTCAGCAATCAAGCCTCGTAAATGCTCCTGCATGGTTGCTAACCCTTCCAAAGAGAGCACTTCAACCAGCTCAGGGTTATAGCGCTTGTCGAAATCTCCGGCTTCGTCCAGTACATAGGCAAAACCGCCAGTCATCCCGGCGCCAAAGTTAACGCCAACCTGACCTAACACACAGACAACGCCACCCGTCATATATTCGCAGCCGTTATCACCTAATCCTTCAACAATCGCTTGAACTCCTGAGTTACGTACGGCGAATCGCTCTCCGGCGCGCCCGGCAGCAAACAACTTGCCACCGGTTGCTCCATACAAACAGGTGTTACCAGCAATGGTAGCCTGGTGAGTCAGGAAACTAGAGCCTACAGGTGGCCGTATCACTAACTTGCCACCAGCCATGCCCTTACCCACGTAGTCGTTGGCATCTCCAACCAGTGTCATTTCAAGACCACCGGCATTCCACACACCAAATGCCTGCCCTGCGGTTCCGTGCAATTCGATCACCACAGGATCAGCAGCCATACCCTGGTTGCCGTGACGAGAAGCTATATATCCAGACAACATTCCACCCACAGAGCGGTCAGTATTTTTAATGCGACTCACCAAAGAGGTACCCGTTTTGTCGTCTATCGCTTGCTTCGCTTTCTCAAGCAAGCTCTCATTGAGTTGACCCTGATAGTGCGACGTGTTCGGCGCACTGCAATAGAGTGTTTCGCCCGACGGATTCGCCGGTTTTGCCAGCAGAGGTTGTAGATCAAGCTTTTGCTGTCTTGCGGTTGTTCCACCCAGCACCTCGAGTAAGTCCGTACGCCCGATTAAATCGGTCAACTTGTTTATGCCCAGCGACGCCATGATCTCCCGAGCTTCCTGAGCAATAAAGCGAAAGTAGTTCATCGCCATTTCTGGCAAGCCATGATAGTGCTTCTGCCGCAGCGTCTCATCCTGAGTAGCGACACCTGTCGCACAGTTATTCAGGTGACAAATACGCAGATATTTACATCCCAGTGCAACCATAGGCCCTGTTCCGAATCCAAAGCTTTCTGCGCCCAGAATCGCAGCCTTAATAATGTCCAGACCGGTCTTGAGACCACCGTCAGTTTGCAACCGGATACGGTGGCGCAGGCCATTTTCTACCAATGCCTGCTGCGTCTCAGCCAGGCCAAGCTCCCACGGACTACCAGCATACTTTACCGAAGTGAGCGGACTTGCCCCCGTTCCACCATCGTAACCGGCGATCGTAATCAAGTCTGCATAGGCTTTCGCAACCCCTGTTGCAATCGTGCCCACACCGGGTTCAGACACCAGCTTGACGGAAATCATTGCCTTGGGATTGACCTGCTTAAGATCAAAGATCAATTGCGCCAGGTCCTCAATTGAATAGATATCGTGGTGCGGCGGTGGTGAAATCAAAGTAACACCAGGCACAGAATATCTCAGTTTGGCGATGTAAGGTGTCACCTTTTCACCCGGCAACTGTCCGCCTTCACCTGGCTTAGCCCCTTGCGCAACCTTTATCTGGATCACATCCGCACTTTGCAAATAGTGGGGAGTTACACCAAATCGGCCAGAAGCGACCTGCTTGATACGTGAATTTTTCTCAGTACCAAAACGTAACTTATCTTCGCCCCCTTCACCGGAATTAGAGCAGCCTCCCAACCGGTTCATAGCAATCGCCAGTGCTTCATGCGCTTCCGGTGATAAAGCACCAATGCTCATCGCTGCAGAGTCGAAGCGCTTGTACAACTCAGTTGCAGGTTCTACCTCATCAATATTTATGGCTGTACAATCCGTTTTTAGCGCCAGCAGATCTCGTAAATTTGTCACGGGCCGATTGTTCACAAGATTGGCGTACTTTTGATAGTCCTCGTAGTTTCCTGATCGTACGGCAACTTGCAACGACTGCACTACGTCCGGGTTATAGGCGTGATACTCACCACCATGAACAAATTTAAGCAGACCACCGTGAGAGAGCAACTTGCGCTTACTATATGCCAGCTTGTGCAACTGTGAACCATCCGCTTCGAACTCAGCAAAACCCGCTCCCTGGATACGACTACTGACCCCGTTAAAGCACAGTTCAACAATTTCATCAGATAAGCCCACAGCTTCAAACAACATCGAGCAGCGATAAGAGGCAACGGTACTGATCCCCATCTTGGACATGATCTTGTACAAGCCTTTATTAATCGCATTACGATACGCCAACGTTACTTCGCGATAAGTTTTTTCAATCACTTTGCTGTCACACAGCGCAACCAAAGTCTCGTAAGCCAGATAAGGGTATATCGCTGTTGCGCCGAATCCGAGTAGTACCGCAAATTGATGCGGATCGCGTGCACTGCCGGTTTCAATTATGATGTTGGAATCGCAGCGTAGATTCGTATTCACCAGTCTATATTGTACAGCCCCTACTGCCATTGCCGCAGGTATGGGCATAGTGTCTTGAGTGATATCACGATCACTTAACAACAACATTACGCATCCTGATGCGGCTTTTTGCTGAGCTTCGTCACAGACCCGCTCAATGGCGCTTTTCAGGCTTTCCACCTGTGGGTTGTAATTCAGTGATATGCGACACACACTGTAATGATCATCATCTGCCGCCAACAGCTGTTGAATATCAGAGAAGGTCAGGACAGGCGAATCAAATTGCAGACGCTTGGCGTGGCCAGTTGTCTCGTTAAACACGTTCTGCTCACGACCGATGCAGGTTGCAAGCGACATCACGTGATTCTCGCGCAAGGGATCGATAGGCGGATTGGTTACCTGAGCAAATTTTTGCCTGAAGTAGTCGTACAGCGAACGTATTCCTTCAGAGAGCACTGCGAAAGGCGTGTCGTCTCCCATAGAGCCGGTGGCTTCCTGACCATTTTGGCCCATCACACGGATCACCTGATCGACTTCTTCGTTACTATAGGCAAACAACTTTTGATAAACGAGCAATGTCTCATCATCAAAATCACGCTGCCCCGCATCCGCTTCATTAAGCGCTTCAAATGGCGTTAGCCGTTTAACGTTTTGTTCTAGCCAGGTCTTGTATGGATGCCTTGCTTTCAGATCTTCATCAATTTCGTCAGACTGCCAAATCTTGCCATGAAGCGTATCCACGACCAGCAACTCACCCGGTCCAACACGCCCTTTCTCAACCACTTCATCGGGCTCGTAATCCCATATGCCCACTTCAGAAGCCAAAGTAATGAACCCGTCCTGTGTAATGACATAGCGCGCCGGACGCAAACCATTTCTGTCCAGGTTGCAAGCCGCAAAGCGACCATCAGACATAACGATGCCCGCTGGTCCATCCCAGGGTTCCATGTGCATCGAGTTAAAATCGTAAAATGCTCTGAGCTCATCATCCATTGCACGGTTTTTCTGCCAGGCAGGTGGCACCAGCATACGCATAGCGCGAAAGATATCCATACCACCAGCAAGAAACAGCTCCAGCATGTTATCCAGACTGGATGAATCTGAACCGCTTTCGTTTACAAATGGTGCCGCATTTTGTAAGTCAGGCAACAGAGGCGAGGCAAACTTATATGCACGCGCTTTGGCCCACTGCCGGTTTCCGGTAATGGTGTTTATCTCACCATTGTGTGCCAGGTAGCGAAAAGGTTGAGCCAGTGGCCAACGCGGTTGCGTGTTCGTCGAAAAGCGCTGGTGAAACACACAAATAGCACTGGTCATCCGGATGTCAGCCAGATCAAGATAAAAGTTAGGCAGATCCGCTGGCATCATCAGACCTTTATAGATGGTTACCAGACCCGACAAACTCGCAATATAAAAGTCTGGATCTGACTCCAGCTGCTTCTCAATACGACGACGTGCGATATAAAGTCGGCGTTCCAGGTCTTTTGGACGCCATCCTTCCGGCGCAGACACGAAGACCTGTTCAAACAGGGGCAATTGCTCCGTTGCAATAGGACCAAGCATGCCTGGGTCGGTAGGGACAGTTCGCCAGCCCACCAATGTCAGGGTTTCTTTTTCTAGCTCGTTGTTGATGATGTCACGGGCTTGTTTGGCAAGCGATGGATCTTGGCTAAGGAACACCATACCAACCGCATAATTTTTGCCAAGATGCCACTCGTTTTCAGCCGCTACAGCTCTGAAGAAGCTGTCTGGCTTTTGTAATAATAAACCACACCCATCCCCAGTCTTCCCATCCGCTGCGATGCCCCCGCGGTGCTGCATTCTGTCCAGACCGGTAATTGCCGTGCGGATCAGCTTGTGGCTGGCCTGACCTTGTGTGTGTGCGATCAAACCAAAACCACAGTTTTCTTTTTCTAATGCCGAGTCATATAACATGGACTCCTCCCCTTGCTACAACTGCCAGCCGGTAATTTCAGACGAATTACTGGCAGATAATCAAAGCTAGCCCTGATTAGTATTCGAGTCAATACAATAAAGAATAGTTATTCACATACATGAATATTTCTCATAAAAAAGGTACTTAAACAACGCCCTGGTAATTTACAAATATTTCAACACACGTAGAAAAACACAAAATGACACCGGTATCAAACCAAAAAAGTGATAAATAGCACCTGTAAAAGGGGAAGTTTACGTTAACGTAACACCCAACATAACACTGAATAAATATTCACTATTTCGAGTGTGAATTTGGCAACCCCTTAATCTATGCAGGGTTAATGCTTGACGCATGCGTAAACTTGGTGTTGCAAAAGCTAGAATAGGCCGTGAAATTAACGAAAAGATCTCAATGATTAGAAGCTGTGTTCGCAGATATAGGCAGACATGAATGAAAAGCAATGGCACATAAAAAAAGGCATGCAACTAACGCTGACATGCCCCAAAACGACTTCAAGCAGAATTACTCTGCTTTTTCAGCGTCGTCTTCTTTGTATTTTGCAGCCGTTTCCGCAATCAGAGGTTGCAACTCACCTTTTTGGAACATTTCAATGATGATATCACATCCACCAATCAACTCACCTTCGACCCAAAGCTGCGGAAATGTTGGCCAGTTGGCATAATGAGGCAGCTCGGCACGAATGTCTGGGTTAAGCAGAATATCGACGTAAGCAAATTGCTCGCCACACGCCATCAGCGCTTGAGATGCCTGCGAAGAAAAACCGCAGTTAGGTAACTTGGGCGATCCCTTCATATATAGGATGATCGGATTCTCTGCGATTTGCTGTTTAATCTTTTCAATGGTTTCCATTATTTACCTCAAAATGACGATAGCATAGCTCAGCATATCATCCACTTTGCCAGTCGACCTCTGTCTTTTGTCAGTTAGCCCGTACAAAATGAATGCAATCTAAGCCATTCATTCTACAAGTCTTGGCTATTGCCATTGCTGTTTGCCAAAACTTGAGTAAAATACTCAGGAATTATAGTATCACTATATGCCGTCAAATCGTATAGAAATGTAAGCTAAGATAGAGATTGCTTCTATTTGCTTTGGCAATTTAACAACGAAATGGAGATTAACATGGCTTTTGAACTACCGTCACTTCCGTATGCAATCAACGCGCTTGAACCGCATATTTCTCAGGAAACGCTTGAGTTCCACCACGGTAAACACCACAACACGTACGTTGTAAAACTGAACGGCCTTATCCAGGGCACAGACCTTGAGAACAAATCTTTAGAAGAAATCGTATGTAACTCTGAAGGCGGCGTATTCAACAACGCAGCGCAGATCTGGAACCATACTTTCTACTGGCACAGCCTGGCACCAAATGGTGGCGGCGAGCCAACTGGTAAAGTTGCTGACCTGATCAATACGAAATGGGGCTCATTCGCTGCATTTCAGGAAGCATTCAACGATAAAGCAGTTAACAATTTCGGCTCAAGCTGGACTTGGTTAGTGCAGCTTGCTGACGGTTCTTTGGATATCGTTAACACCTCAAATGCAGCAACGCCACTGACAGAAGAAGGCGTTACGCCAATCATTACTGTAGATCTGTGGGAACACGCTTACTACATCGATTACCGCAACGTGCGTCCAGACTACCTGAAAGGCTTCTGGGCACTGGTTAACTGGGATTTCGCAAACGAGAACCTTGCTTAATTTCAGACTGTGTAAAAAGGCGCTTTTCAGAGCGCCTTTTTTGTTGGCTTTTTTCCCCTGACAGGCTCCCATTAAAGTATGCAACATGACTAGTTCCATGCCGTCGCCCGAGTCAATGTACCAGATACTAATGTAGAGGTCCCCCATCAACTGCCACCTAACGCAGTGTAAATCCACTACTACTGTTCATTGTTTATAACTGCAAACAAGCTCTGAAATTTCACTTATTAACAAGCCAATTGGCAGAAAGTTAACCGCTTAATTAGTCAAATTTAGCTATTTACACACAAACTTGAAGAGAAAGCACCGTAATGCTCATTCGGTATCGATTTTCCGCACCAGTGCAATGAGCTCAACGGGCATTAAATTACTGGAATTTTTAGGCAATTCATGAATATCAAGACTAAGCTTTAAGTAAGTTTATAATCGGCAGTCCCAACTTCTGTGTAGGCTGTCTGGATTGCACCGGAGGCTGTTATGTCGGTAGGAACTCTAAATCACTATATTTGGCTGATTTTGACTCTATTCGTACTACTGTGGGTTGCCATGTTGTACATTTTATGGAGCAGCAAAACTACAAGGTCAAAAGATATATACCGTGATGCACTGAAATTACTAGGAAAATTACAAAGAATGTGTTTTTTTTGCCTCTACTTGATGCTGGCATCTGAGTTTGATCATTTAGACAATATCATGCCAATTATACTCAAATTTGCTCAGCACTAACACGGGCAGATCGTAGACTCAACGATTATGCCACAAAATCAAAGAGTATTTATTTTACATTGAATTAGTGGAATTTTTGGGCAAATTTTATATATCCCTACTAAACTTTAAGTAGCCTTGCATTAAGAGACCGCATCATCAACAGGTTATTGGAGTTCATTATGAGTATATTTGAGCATTACCAGTCCAGATACGAAGCGTCCCAAGAAGAAGAGTTCACCATAGCGGAATATTTGGAAATATGTAAAGAAGACAAAGCAGCTTACGCCAGTGCACCGGAGCGTTTGCTGATGGCAATTGGTGAACCAGAAATGGTCGATACTTCTACGGATGCTCGGCTTAGTCGCCTGTTTTCAAACCGAGTCATTGCTCGCTACCCTGCATTTCATGAATTTTACGGTATGGAAGACGCCATTGAACAAATAGTGTCTTATCTCAAACATGCCGCGCAGGGCCTTGAAGAATATAAACAAGTACTTTATTTGCTCGGTCCTGTCGGGGGGGGTAAGTCATCCATTGCGGAAAAACTCAAATACCTAATGCAGCAGGTACCTATTTATGCGATCAAAGGTTCACCCGTAAATGACCATCCTCTTAGCCTGTTTAACCCACTGGAAGACGGCGAATTACTGGATA
Source organism: Pseudoalteromonas sp. XMcav2-N (assembly GCF_024124545.1). Classification (GTDB taxonomy): domain Bacteria; phylum Pseudomonadota; class Gammaproteobacteria; order Enterobacterales; family Alteromonadaceae; genus Pseudoalteromonas. Next base: position 393,741 of record NZ_JAMXSF010000001.1, on the reverse strand, counting down.
AAGAGTACGGGATAAACAGCCGTTACTTGCGTACAGTGATGTCTCCCTGGGCGACCAAACGATTGCATGAATTCAACGGCGATATTTCTAAATTTAGAGTTGTGAAACGGTACCCGTCTATCTTAGACCAGACTGCCATCGCAAAAACAGAACCGGGTGATGAGAACAACCAGGATATTTCAGCACTGGTTGGTAAAGTCGATATACGAAAACTAGAGCATTATGCCCAAAATGATCCAGACGCCTACTCTTATTCAGGGGCTTTGTGTCTGGCCAACCAAGGGTTGATGGAATTCGTGGAAATGTTTAAGGCGCCCATTAAAGTTCTGCACCCTTTGCTCACTGCAACACAGGAAGGAAATTATAACGGCACAGAAGGGATTTCCGCCCTGCCCTTTAACGGCATCATCCTTGCTCACTCCAATGAATCAGAATGGCAGTCGTTCAAAAACAACAAAAACAACGAAGCATTTTTGGATCGGGTTTTCATTGTTAAAGTGCCCTATTGCTTGCGTGTTTCTGAAGAAGTTAAAATCTACAAGAAGCTGATTGAAAACAGTGAGCTCAGAACTGCACCATGCGCACCGGGCACGCTTGAAACACTTGCGAAATTTTCTACGTTGTCACGTATCAATGAGCCCGAAAACTCCAGCATTTACTCAAAAATGCGCGTCTATGATGGCGAAAGCCTCAAAGACACAGACCCCAAAGCTAAGTCTTATCAGGAATATAGAGATTATGCCGGTGTGGATGAAGGCATGACTGGCCTCTCTACCCGTTTTGCCTTCAAGATATTATCTCGGGTCTTCAACTTTGACCACGCTGAAGTCGCGGCAAACCCAGTTCATTTGTTCTATGTGCTGGAACAACAAATTGAACGTGAACAGTTCAGCGCAGAAATTCAGGAACGCTACTTAAGCCACCTTAAAGGCTATTTGATTCCACAGTATGTTGAATTTATTGGCAAGGAACTACAAACTGCGTATCTCGAATCTTATTCAGAATACGGACAAAACATTTTTGACCGCTATGTCACTTATGCCGATTTTTGGATTCAGGATCAAGAATACCGGGATCCGGATACTGGCCAGCTATTCGACAGAGCTGCACTCAATGCCGAACTTGAGAAAATAGAAAAGCCCGCAGGCATCTCAAACCCCAAAGATTTCCGGAATGAAATCGTCAACTTTGTATTGAGAGCTCGTGCTCATCATAATGGTGCAAACCCAGTCTGGACCAGTTATGAAAAGCTCAGAACCGTAATAGAGAAGAAAATGTTCTCGAACACGGAAGAGTTGCTGCCGGTAATTTCTTTCAACGCAAAAACCTCAGCCGAAGATCAGAAAAAACACGAAGACTTTGTCAATCGAATGATGGAAAAAGGCTATACCCAGAAACAAGTCCGGTTGCTATCTGAGTGGTATTTACGAGTTAGAAAATCTCAATAACATTAGCGGTTGGAGGGTGTTCTATGGCACATTTCATCGATCGTCGACTGAATGGCAAGAATAAAAGTACGTTGAACCGTCAACGCTTTATCAGACGCTATAAAAAGCAGATAAAAGAAGCGGTTTCAGATGCCATCAACAAAAGAAGTGTTACTGATGTCTCCAGTGGAGAGAGTATTTCTATTCCGCAAAGAGACATCAGTGAACCCATTTTTCATCAAGGGAAAGGGGGTAATCGAGAGCATATTCACCCCGGCAATGACCAATTCACGACCGGAGACAAAATTCAGCGTCCCCCCTCAGGTCAGGGTGGCGGCGCCGGAGAAGGCAACGCGAGTGACCAAGGTGAGGGTCAGGACGATTTTGTGTTCTCAATTTCAAAAGATGAATACCTGGATCTCTTGTTCGAAGACCTGGAGTTGCCAAACCTGCAAAAAAGTCAGCTCGACAAGTTAGTGCAAATGAAAACGCACAGAGCTGGCTTTTGTAACGATGGTATGCCCAGTAACTTGGATATCGTGAGATCGTTGAAAGGCTCAGTGGCCAGGCGCATTGCAATGACCGCAAGCAAAAGAAAACAGCTTAAAGAGCTAGAAGAGCAATTAGCAGCTTTGCTTGAAGAGCCTGTACCAAAGCAAACGCAAATCCAGCAACTTGAGCAAGAAATAGCAGAGCTTAAACGCAAAATAGACGCGGTTCCTTTCATTGATAACTATGACCTGCGGTTCAGAAATTATGAAAAGCGCCCACACCCTACAAGTAAAGCTGTTATGTTTTGCCTGATGGATGTATCTGGCTCAATGGATCAGGCAACCAAAGATATGGCGAAGCGGTTTTATATTTTGCTTTATCAGTTCTTAACACGAACCTACAAAGATATCGAAGTTGTCTACATCAGGCACCATACACAAGCGAAAGAAGTCGATGAGCAAGAGTTTTTCTACTCTCAGGAAACTGGCGGTACCATAGTGTCCAGTGCACTTAAGCTGATGGATGAAATCATTGCAGACAGATACGCACAGGGAGACTGGAACATCTATGCCGCACAGGCATCTGATGGTGACAACTGGGCAGATGATTCACCACACTGTACAGACATACTAACGAACAAGCTGTTAAAAGTGGTGCGTTACTATGCCTATATCGAAATCACGACACGCGCACATCAGAGTCTTTGGCGCGAGTATCAGGGCATTGCGGATACATTTGACAACTTTGCAATGCAACACATTCGTTCTGTCGAAGACATCTATCCGATATTCAGAGAGTTGTTTAAGAAAAACCGACAACAAAACGCAGCCTAACTGGGGGAGTGCCTATGACATATAACCCGCTAAATGATGGCCCGGACTGGACGTTCGACTTGCTTGAAGAATATCAGGCTGATATTGCTCGAGTTGCGGCCCACTACAGACTGGATACTTATCCGAATCAGATTGAAGTAATCACCGCGGAACAGATGATGGACGCCTACTCCAGCGTAGGTATGCCTATTGGCTATGCACACTGGTCTTACGGTAAAAAGTTTATCCAGACGGAGCAAACCTATAAACGAGGACAGATGGGCCTCGCTTATGAAATTGTGATTAATTCAGACCCGTGTATCGCCTATCTGATGGAAGAAAATACCATGCCAATGCAGGCATTGGTAATGGCACATGCCTGCTACGGCCATAATTCATTTTTTAAAGGAAATTATCTTTTCAAAGCGTGGACGGATGCATCATCGATTATCGACTACCTGGTCTTTGCAAAAAACTATGTCGCCAAGTGTGAGCAAAAATACGGCATAGATGAGGTCGAAAACCTGCTCGACTCCTGCCATGCATTGATGAATTATGGGGTAGATCGCTATAAACGCCCACAACAGATTTCCATGTACGAGGAACAAAAACGCCAAAAAGAACGGGAAGATTATCTACAGTCTCAGGTCAATGAACTTTGGCGAACCATCCCCAAAGGGAAACAACAGGATGAACGCGAAGATGTAAAGTTTCCATCTGAGCCTCAGGAAAATATCCTGTACTTTATTGAGAAAAACGCCCCACTACTTGAGTCTTGGCAACGAGAGATCATTCGAATAGTACGTAAAGTATCTCAGTACTTTTATCCGCAGAGACAGACTCAGGTGATGAATGAAGGCTGGGCCACGTTTTGGCACTATACGATATTGAACCACCTATATGACGAAGGTAAGTTAAGCGACGCATTTATGCTAGAGTTTCTACAAAGTCATACCAATGTCGTATACCAACCGCCATACAACAGTAAGTTTTACTCTGGCATAAACCCGTATGCGCTGGGGTTTAATATGATGGTGGATATCCGCAGGATCTGCGAAGACCCAACTGACGAAGACAAGTACTGGTTCCCAGAATTTGCCGGTAAGGATTGGCTAGATACACTCCATTTTGCCATGGAGAACTTCAAAGATGAAAGCTTTGTTAGCCAGTTTCTGTCTCCGAAAATCATGAGAGATTTCAAGTTATTTACTATCATAGACCAAGAAAAATCACCCCATCTGGAAGTAGGAGCCATTCACGATGAATCTGGTTATCAGAAGGTCAGAAATAGTTTGTCTGCACATTATAACCTGAGTAATCACGAACCCAATATTCAGGTGTACAATGTGGATATACGAGGCGATCGCTCGCTTACATTAAGGTACGTTCCCCATAACAAGGTACCCCTTGCTGATTCGAAGAAAGAAGTACTGAAACACCTTTACCGACTGTGGGGGTTTCCAGTTAAACTGGAAGAGCAACAGGACGACGGTACAGTGAGCATTTTGGGTCAGTGCCCTCAGGAAAATAAAGAAGACTCCATTTAACAAGAAGCCCTTATAAAAGGGCTTTTTGTCATTTAAAGGAACACCTACCTGATTTAGGAAGCGATGGTACCGGTCAATCTAGGCACCATACTGTGTCATTCGCCGGAGTAGGCTGTCATTTCATATCTAGTCACATAAACTCGGCGCCTGATTACACGCACTGATATTGCACAAACCTATGCAGCTTAATGTGTCATAGACGGATCATACACAGTGACTATGTTCCGTCCATTTTCCTTAGAGTGGTAAAGCGCGGTATCAGCTGCCTCTATCCATTGCTCATATTTTTCAAAATTATCATCGCAACAAGCAATACCCAAGCTCACAGTCAACTTAATCTCTTTGTCGTCATAATAAATTACTGAGTTTTCAATCAGGCTACGTAACCTTTCGGCAAATACCTTGGCACCTTCAGCGTCGGTATCAACCAAAGTTACAGCAAACTCTTCACCACCGTAACGCCCCGCTACGTCGGTTTCACGTAATGTCTTTTGCAATAGATCGGAGATGTGGCGAATGGCCTCATCACCACCACTATGACCATAGGCGTCATTGATACGTTTAAAAAAGTCGATGTCGAACATTAACAAACAGCTGCTACCGTGGCTTCGCTGTAAACGCTTGAACTCTGTTCTTAGGCTTTGCTCCCAATAACCACGATTCGCAAGCTTAGTGAGGCTATCTGTGCGGCTCATTTTTTCCAGCGTTTTATTCACCTTTTCAAGCTCAAGCTTGTTCATTGCCTCGTCTGTCACATCGTAAATAATCACACAAATGTGGGCTACTTCACCTGTTACAGTCGTCAATGGGATAAAGGTTGCATTCTGGTACATATAATCAGCCTTTCCTGTGATAGGCCGATAATTTTTAAAGCGGAAAATATAGGGCTGCTGTTCCCAAATGGTGAAAGACCGGTTTTTGAGTACAAATACAGGTTCTGATTTGCTTTTAAACCAGGCCTCATCAATGCTCGGAAACAAGTCAAAAACATCTTTGTCTTTTACCGCACTTGGCAACAGGCCAGAGTGGTTTTCCATAAACCCGTTCCAGACACACACTCGATAGTTCCTGTCCATAACGACCAGGCCGACATCAACTGTGTTAAACATATCCATTAACCAATGGATCTCATTCATGTCAAAATCAGATGCTGGCATAATTCTAATCTTCTAACAGGTACTCAACTTTATATTTGAGTGTTTTAAGTGAGTCTTCAGTAAACAACAACATTAAATCGCAGTTGATGTCGTGGTCTTCAATTCCATAACTTATTTCTATCGCTAGTGTACGTTGCCAGCGGTCTTTGTTCGCCTTTACGAGCTCGGAGACTTCACAATGTTGTCCTAGCACGACTGGGTGCCCCTGGCTAAATGGCATATCTAACTGCTTTGATAAACCCGTGAGGATGGCGCCAATCAGGATATTGCTAATGTCCATAAGCAGCTCAAGTTCTACTTTTTGATTGAGTTCACCCGTATAGCTCATCAATGATGCAATTTCCTTGAAGCTGGAGTCGTTAAGTAGAAGCAAGGCTTCTCCCGATACTCCACCTCCAATAAACCCCTGACATACACCCGACGTCGTGGCACTTGCATCAATCGCTTGCAACGCCATGTGCAGCTCATTGACCTCTAGCACGTTTACATTCGGAATAGGTAATTCAACGAATACATTAAGTAACCGGGCGAGCAAGTCACCTGCCTGCCCCATCGCTACGTTCGTAATTTCTTGATAAATATCCCGGATCTCAGGCTCAAGTTGCTCACCGAGCTTATGCACCAGATTGGCACGAATGGCCCTGTCTTTGATCCCATGATGCGTAATGATTTCTTCTAGCTTTGCAGCATCACAGGGTTTACGTATAAAATCGATCGCACCTAATTCCATTACTCTTTGGTGCGCATTTGGCTGGATATCTCCAGAAACGACAACTGTCAAAACATTCAATCCTTGTTCGTTTATTGCTTGCAATACCTCATATCCATCCATGTGAGGCATGTTTAAATCTAAAAAGAGAATCTCGGGTGAGAGCGCTTTTATTTTCTCAATGCAATCCAGGCCATGCTCTGCAAATTCCACTTTAATATCCCAGTCGTCTGGCAATGATCGCGCCAGTTGCCGGCGTGCCAATTTAGAATCATCGCATATCAGGACAGGTGTTGACATAAAAGCTCTCTTCGCATTTCCAGCTAAATAGTTGTAAGAAGCCGAAAATTTTCTATTTATAGTTATGACATAGCAGCATTTTAGGACTTACATGGTAATCAAAGCTTAACCGATTTACAATCCAATTTACTGCAAAGGTTGGTTATATAATTCCAGTATAATACACTGACGGGAATTGCGAAAAATTAAAAAGGGAATACGTTATGCGAATCATATCCTTGCTTACAGCATCACTGTTGACGTTGACCAACCCAGTCTATGCCAGCGAACTGCAAGAAAACCAGGTTGATGCAGGAAAAGTCAGTGCACAGGGTAAGCCTGTCACTCTATTAGGCCAAGGCGTCAAGGTAGGCGACTCAGCCCCAGATTTCAAAGTTGTTGATGGCAGCTTTGTGCCAGTTTCATTAGCCAATTACTTGGGTAAACCCGTTTTGATTAGCGTTGTGCCGAGTCTGGATACTGGGATCTGCTCTTTGCAGACTAAGTACTTTAATGAAAAAGTGGCCAAGGAGTTCTCTGATGTCGCGATGCTTACTATCAGCGCGGACCTGCCCTTCGCTCAAAAGCGCTTTTGTAAAGCAGAGAAAATTGATCAGATTGACACACTATCGGATTCTGTCTGGCGCGATTTCGGTGCCAAATATGGCCTCTACATTAAGGATATGGGCCTGTTGAGTCGAGCTGTGCTGGTACTGGACAAAAATCATAAGGTAGTATACAAGCAGCTTGTTAGTAATCTGGCCAGTGAACCTGATTATCAGGGCGCGATTGAGGCGTTGAAGCAACTTTAGTTCCCAAAGACTTAATCAACTTTGACGGTGCACAGATACAAGTGCAGGGCTACCTTCAGATCTATGCGCCGTTTCATATCTTAAGAAAGTACCATATCTATGTGTTCAATACCGTCCTCCAGATAAGCCTGACTACATATTTCAAACCCTAAAGACTGGTAAAATTGAGTCAAATAGGTTTGCGCCGAGATATGTATGGGTTGCAAGCCGTAATGTGTACGACAGACTTCTGTTGCCCGGTCCATCAGAGCCTGCGCTATACCCTTACCACGACAGTTTTGTGAAACCAGAACACGGCCAATTGCACTGCAATCCGACGCTGATTTGTAGCACCTGGCATAAGCCTGTAACTCACCTTCCTCAATTAAAAAAACATGTAAGGTGTCTGACTTTTTATCTGTTTCGTCAATTTCCTGATAAGCGCAGGCTTGCTCTACAACAAACACAGCAATACGAGTCTGAAAGATACTAAACAGCTCGTCGTGAGAAAGTTCGTAAAAGGTTTTAACTTGCATGGATTTATCACTTGAAAAGGAACGCCCCTGACGAGGCGTAATAATGGTTTAGGCGAATAGCCTTTCCAGTTGGTCACATAACTGCGATAAGTTCACTTGGTCATGCTCAATAGTCAAATCAACATAGCCATCGCCGCGAAACGCCCTGTCCAGCTCAATCAGTACATGCGTTCGATGTGCTTCAGGGACAAAAGATAGTTCGACCTCCTGAAGACCAAACAAAGAGGTGTTAGCCGGACGATATTCTATTTCCTGATAACACCCAGAAACAGACTGAAAGTTAGACGCCTTGAGGTAGCCTCGTTCAACATCCGCCTTCACCATTCTAAAACCAAGTTTATCCATCGCCATCAGACAATTCTTGACGGCCTCATTAGGATAGACATGTAGCAGATCTTTGTCGCTTGGGTCCATGGCCAAATCAATGTCCAGCCCCGTTTCCAGCCATACATAGCTGTGATTATATGGTGCATTAATTTCGGTAATCGGGGTTTCAGAGTGCAAACGGGCCTCAAATGGGAGCACCTTCTTCTCGCCCGGCGCAATTGTGAACTTACTACCAACACGCCATTTCTCGATTACCTGATTGGCATAATACTCGCCACTGTCACCTTCAACCTTCACTTTTGTCATCAACGCCAGTTCCAGGCCACTCACTTCTTGCTCTACATCACCACCCAACACAACTATCTGCGCCTGGAATTTTTGACCTGGATGCAAATGTTCTGTTTCTAAAATTGTATCTACTTTTGCGGCACCAATACCTACGGATGCCAAGAGCTTTTTAAACATCTTATCTCCTCTCGAGGATGTCCCCTTATCCGCATCTTAACCACATTTTTTCAGGTTTGTCAGCGAAAATTTATAGCTATCATATAAATAGTTGACATCAAATCCTCAAACGCTCCCTTTGAGGCTTTTATTAGTTACTCAATGCGCTAATTTTTCATTTATAAATCAGTTTGTTTTGTTACACTGCTAGCACCTTCGACTTGACTGAATCACTATGGAATTACTGTACTTCGCCGTTGCCTTTGCCTGTGGCTTTTCCGTCTATCAACTTAAACTCCCACCATTAATTGGCTTTTTGTTGGCGGGCTTTGTGCTCAACCTGTTGGGGCACAGCAGTACCGACTTACTCACCCAACTGGCTGATTTGGGTGTCACTCTACTGTTATTCAGTATTGGTTTAAAACTAAAAGTATCCAACCTGGTTAAGCCCCAGGTGTGGGCACCTGCCAGCTTGCACCTGATCACCAGCATTGCTTTCTTTGCCTCTTTATTACTGATGTTGGGCGCATTTGGCTTGCCGTTATTTGTCGATTTGTCCTGGCAAAGTGCCTGCCTGGTTGGTTTTGCTTTTAGTTTTTCCAGCACCGTATTTGCGGTTAAAGTGCTGGAAGAACGAGGAGAGATGGCCAGCCTGCATGGTAAAATTTCCATCGGGATCCTGGTTATGCAGGATATATTTGCTGTGATCTTCCTCGCCATCAGCACTGGCAAATCGCCTAACTTATGGGCACTTGCCTTGCTGGTTGGTTTACCACTCTTGCGACCGTTGCTGTTCTGGATACTTAACCGTTCTAAACATGGCGAACTTCTGCCATTGTTCGGTTTTTTCTTTGCCCTGGTACTTGGCTACCACGGATTCGAGTTGGCGGGTCTGAAAGGTGATTTGGGCGCCCTGATCATCGGAATGATATTTGCGCCACATAAAAAAGCGGGTGAATTGTCTAAAGCACTGCTCAACATCAAAGATATCTTATTAGTTGGCTTTTTCCTTAACATTGGCCTCAACGCCAATATCTCTCTCGAAGCCGTGCTTATTGCCGTGTTACTTGCAATTGTACTGCCTGTGAAAGTCTTCATTTACTACCTCTACACCAACATGTTCAGACTACGTGCACGGACATCACTGCTTAGTGCATTTACCTTGTCCAATTACAGTGAGTTTGGCCTGATCGTCTGTGCGGTTGCTGCCAGCAGCGGCATGATCACCGCTGACTGGCTTGCCGTGGTTGCACTGGCTGTGTCAGTCACTTTTGTACTGGCTACCCCCTTGAATAAAAAAGCCAACGAAATATACGTTAAGCTTGAGCCGTTGCTCGTCAAGTTTGAAAGTGATAAACGACTTGAAGAAGAGCTGCCTGTTAATCTGACAGACACACGGATCGTGATATTCGGTATGGGCAGAATTGGTACCGGTGCCTATGAGACCATTCATGCCTCTCACCCAGGTGCCGTTGCGGGCGTCGATATCAAACCAGAGGTGGTGGAAAAGCACATTAGCCTTGAGCGCCGGGTACTGCTCGCGGATGCGACTGACCCTGACTTCTGGCAACGGGTAAACCACTCCAATGTCGATATGGTTATGCTGGCTATGCCTAAGCATATGCAAAATATCTATGCCCTGGAGCAACTCAAAGCATCTGGCTTCTCAGGCCAGGTCACCGCCATCGCAAACTATCCAGATCAACAAAAAGAGCTGGAAGATTTGGGCGTACACTCTACCTATAACTTCTATTTAGAAGCCGGTAGCGGCTTTGCCGAACACGTTAAAGAAAAATTATTTTCATAGCCTGCAAAATAATTCTCAGTATCAATAGGGGTACTGAGAATTATTTCTAATTCCGCATCATACACTTACATCTAGACGTCTAAATATCAGGCACACAATCATGGCATCTTTGTAACTATACGATTTACAAAGCTTTACATCATCGTTGGTAATTGCCCCTCAATTCGAAGTAAACTGGCTTCAGTAGGTTAGTTGCACTAATCTATTTTCTCAATTTAAATCTGATACTTATACCCCTCAATCAGGAACATTGAGTGGGGACTCTAATATTCGAGAGGGCAAGCATGTTAAAAAATAAATCAGCTTCTTACTTTCCTGCAGCGGTGGATGATAAAAATGCAGGCCCGCTCGCAAAATTGCAAGCGCAGCTCGATGCTATTCAAGATTCAGGAATGACAGCGTTGACAATTAGGGACATCCTTTTCCACAAGATGTTGGATATGCATTCTGTTCCTAAGGAGCATTTTTTACGTGAGCAGGATACGCCTGACAGACTTGATGACCCGGCAATCGTTGAGCAGCTGAATGCACTGGGTTTCTATCGCACCGCACAAGGTCAGGTGCATTAAGATACAGTTTTATGGGAGCCTACTCTCCCTCATAGGCTGGCAATGCCCGTCGCCAGCCTATTTCTCTCTCCTTAAAACAGCACTTATCCGCTTAGGTAACAAACACCGCGCAGCTTCTCTGAGTGGCTTAAGGTAAATGGCAACTAAACTGTCATGTCCGGCATCATAACGACCCACTCCGATTTCAATTTTCTCGACTTGCGACGCACGGATCAAAGAGCGGCCCAGCCTGTCCCATATTGCTAATGCAGAGCCCAGATTGGTATCAAAATGGGCGGGATCAGCACTGTGATGAATTTGATGCTGTGCCGGACTGATAAACCAGTTTTCAACCCTGTCTCCCCAGCTAAACCAGATATGTGAATGACGTAAATTTGAGCCAAAAATATTAAATAAGAAAACAAAGGCATTAGCCCCAAGAATATCGAACATGCTCAACGCCGTACCAAACAAGAAATACCCTAACCCCACGACAAAACCTTGCGTTAAAGCCATACGACAAGCGTACAAGTAGCTCTCTACCGGATGTGAGCGATAGATAGTAAATGGAGTCAGCACTTTTGCTGAGTGGTGTACTTTGTGGAACTCCCACAGGAACGGAATCTTGTGTAGCGCAAGGTGTAACAGATACCGGGTAAAGTCATCCACCAGAAACAGCATCAGTGTGAACAAAAAAATCACCACCGAATCATCCCAGGCTAGATGCAGCGGTGCGCCAAACAACCACTCGAGACCATCAGAAATTGCAATGGCAACAGGCACCATAGTCAATACGATGGGAGCAAAGGTGAGTGCTTTGATTAATTTGTTGGCAATAAACAATCCGTAATCCAGTTTTGCACTGTCAGATAGCCAGACGTCACGCGGGAACAAAAACCCTAGGAACCCTTTGAGCGAACGCGGGCCATGTAGTTTACTGTATACCAGACCCGCCATCGCGATGGCACTGAGAAGATACAGCCAATAGATTCGTTTATTCGCATCCAGTAAATAACCGGGCAAAGAGAACAGGCTTTGCCAGAGCGTTTCGATCATAAAATGGACAGACTCCTTTAAAAAAGGCCACTGATTAGCGGCCCTGTAAGTATACTAAATTTCAACAAATGCGCAGCTAGCTACGCACTTGTGATTGGATTACACGGTTCAGAACGAATATTTATAACCCAGTGTAAATTGACGAGGCTTGCCCGGGCGCGCGCCATAAGGGCGGCGACTCACGATCTTAGTCTCATCCAGCAGGTTATCAACCTTAGCATACACCTGACCGTATTTGCCCAATTCATAGACAGCTGACAAGTCAATGGTTGTAATCGCAGACACTTCTTTGCCCTCTAGTACCAGATCATAGCTGCCAGTGGGTGCATTGGGATCTGTGCTGCTGTCCCAACTGCGACCCGCAGCTTCTGACATAGAGCCAACGTACTTCACCGCCAAAGATACACGCCAGTCAGGGGCAGAAACACCTATATTAAAGCTGGCCTGATGCTCAGGTAAATACGGGAGTTCATCGCCGCTTTTTACATGGCCCCATTGTGCGAAGTTAGTGTACCTGTCGTTTTTAAATTCCCCTTTGGTATAGGTGTAAACAAAGCCATAAGGGATGTCAATTTGCAGGTTCAACGGATAACGCTGGCTAAACTGAGCTTCCAGTCCATATACGTGCGCCTCGCCACCATTAAACTCTTTGCCAACTTCCAGTGCCCCACAGTTAGACTGACCACAACTTTCTTTCAGGTTGCTGTAGTCATTGAAAAAGCTAACCACTTCCAGCTGGGTCACGCCATCGTTAAAGCGACCACCAAATTCATAGTTCGTACTTTTCTCAATTTCAATATCAACCGATTGCTGCGGCGAAGCAGGCGAAAACCCTTGGTGTACACCGAACAGAATGCCTGAGTCTTCAGATAGCTGATAAAAACCACTCATACCTGGCAGCCAGATGCGTGTCGTTTTGTTCTGCCAGTCATCCGCATCCACCGTATTCTGGTAAGCCATGTCCATGAGTTCACCACGAATACCCAAGCCAAGCGTCAGCGCATCAATCGTCACTTTGTCCTCGACATAAACAGACCAGGCCTTGGTATTTTCGGTGTTTTGATCGGTATAGACTTTGTCCAGCCCCAGATTAAACGCACTGCCATCTTTCATGCCGTAGGTTTCAGTGAAGTGTTTACGCTCAATCTCGTCTTCATGAAAGCGCACGCCAAACGACAAGGTATTCTCATAGCCAGCGAGATTAAACTTGGCAGAGCCATCAACCTGAATGCCCTGAGAGAAATACTCACGGTCATTGGTACCCATAGTCAGAAAGTTCGGCCGCCCACTGAACGGGATAGAATCTTCTGTACCACTGAGCACCTGATACAGGCGCTGATACTTTTCATCTTCCGGATTTGCCAGTATCTCTGGCAAAGTCGCGTCAGTGTTCGTCAGGCCATTTAGCTTAAGCCAGGCACGTTCATAGTCGTTACGATACACACGCGAAGTCAGACTAACGTCCTGATATTTAAGGTGGTGTGAAAACATCACCTGACTGTGTTTGGTGTCCATATTGTCAGGCTGAGACGCAGCGTAACGACGATAAGGGGTGGCGTCAAAATCCGCATCAGTCAGACCCAGATAGGTTTCGTTCGACAACTCATCCGCGTAACTGAGTTTCAGCCCAAACGTGTGCTCCAACTCACCTTGCTGCATCTTATAGTTAAACTTGGCCAGTAAATCATTTTTCTCAAATCCAGTGTCTGCCCCACCATCCAGGTCTTTAAACCCGTCCGCTTGCAGATTAACGCCTTCGAGTAAGAAGCCAACATTATTGACTACTGAGCCAAAATACGCGTGTGCTTTGGTATAACCATCACTGCCCGTTGCCAGATCAATGGCCCCTTCTGAAAACTCAGGCACTGCACGGGTCACCAGGTTCAGTGCACCCGCAACCGACTGAGGGCCATGTTTAATAGCGGCCGGACCTTTGAATACTTCAACGGCTGTCATGCGGGTTGTGACTGGAAAATAATAAGCTGCGGGGGCTGAATATGGTGCCGGACCAATCAACACTCCGTCTTCCATGATAGTGATTTTTTTGCTTCGTTCAGGTGTTACTCCGCGAAAGCCGATGTTTGGGCGCAGGCCATAGCCATCTTCCTCACGGATATTCACACCCGGCACCGATGACAAGATACGGTGAATGTCATCGTATTCAAATTCTGCTAACTGCTCTTCACTTAGCAAAGTCGCAGAGCCTGCTTCAGTGCGAAGCTTATCGTAATGGCTCAGGATCTGAATGTGTTCCATGTCGTCATTTTTTGCGTCATCATTTGCCAGTGCCTGAGATGCAGCCAGCGCCACAGCCACGGCCAACACAGTTCTTTTCATCATGGGTCCTTTAGTCATTGTCACCTGCCGATGTTTTTGGAAGTTCCAGAGCCAGCTTTTGGATGAAATCATTTTTAAGCTGATCAGTGACGTCTTTAACCTTTGCATGTGTATTTGTCACACCCGCAGCGTCTTCGTTCAGCGCTTGCTGCAAGTTATCACTCAGTGCTGCTGTCGCGGCTTTCGCATTTGCGATACCCTGGATCATAACGTCTTTGGTTTGACTGGCAGATTGATTGTCCAGAAAGTCATCAAAACCCGTTGTATCTGCACTGTCCGTGCCTTGTCCAAGAAAGATCTGCTCAAATGCAGCAATATTAGCCTGAATGTTTTCGATAGAGTGCTTAGCATAACGTGACTCAACTGCCTCAGGACACACCTCAGTACCACACTGGTTGGCAAACAGGCCCAGCGGAGTGGCCAATTTGTAATCCTTTAGTTCTTCAGTCATGTAGAACAGTGCGTCAGAAATACGATTCACAGCCTGAGTAACAGTATCAAACTCACTGCCCGATTCACCGGCATTTTTCAATTTAGCCGCATAACCTTGATCACCCACCCACTCAAACATCAAACGCTCTGCGGTTTCTTTGAGATCTTTTGATACTTCAACGGCATACTGACAACGCATCGAACGACGTAGCTGTTCATCCTGAGTATTCCACTGCGCCAAAATATCTCCTGCTGCTGCAGCTGAACAACTGTGGTCTAGATTACTGTTAAAGAGTAAATACTCCATTGCATCTAAACCACGACGTTTATCACTGCGCTTGCTGATATCGTAGGGCACACCATTAATATTGCCCTGCGCAAAGTAAGCCACATCCTGATCAACATTACAGTAGTTGGTATCTGGCCACGAATAAATGTCTTTACGAAGAGCCTTATCATCGGCCAGCAAAGGGCCCACAATCATCAGCTCGGCATGTTGCCAGCTCACCATCGTCTCTTTCCAGCTATTCTGTGCCGTAAGCAGTGCTTCATCCCGCGCCGCTTTTGCTGCCTGGTCACCCAGTGTCGGATCAAACGCAGTTTCTAAATCACAGTACGCTTTAACTATGTCAGGCTGTGTGCTCGCTTTGTTGGCAAATTGCTGGAAAGTCGGGGTAAACACATTGTCAGTCAGATTTGCAATTAGCTTTTTCTGGCTGAAAGTGCTCTGGTTGCCATCCTGACCTGAATCTGGTGTTTCAGGGCCGCCATTGGATGAATCCTGGTTATCGTTACCGGTATCTTGGTTATCGTTCGGATTCGCTTGTTTATAGCCAGGACCGGCAGAGCTGGACGTACTTTCGCCACACCCGCTTAATGCCAAACCAATGGCCACTGCCAATAAAATAGGTCTGGAGTGTATTCTCATTATGTGCCTCAAATGAATAGTCTAGATACGCAAAAGGCTAGCAAAACTTGCTAACCTTTTGACAGTTCAAAGAATCGTTAATAACTTACCAGTTGGCAACGTTCTCTGCATCAAAGCCGTAGACTTCCTCAAGGATGTCACGAGCGGCTTGCAGGTCTGCTTTATAAGCTGCGATGGCATCTGCGGTAATCGCAGGCTGAGTCCCCATCAGAGCGTGCATCTGTTCAAACTTACCCACGTTACCTTCTGCATAGAAAGGTGAGAAACGATTAAACTGGAAGTTTAGTGCAAAACCTTTCATTTCTGACCAGTGCTTAGCCAGTGTCGCAAAGTCAGAAGCAGTGTACTCTTCCTCAGCTGTACCGGCCAATTCTGCTGCCAGCAAATCTAAATCTTTTTGGGTGTCATTGATGTAGTGAACAACCGTCGCAGCAATGGCTTTTTCCCATGCCAGCAATGCGTCTTTGGCGTGACCTTTCAGGGTCTCCATTTGCGTTTCGCTTAGCGCACCTTCTGTCGAGTTAATCAGCTTACGGCCATTGTAGAAAGCCTCAAAAGCCTCTTTGCTCAGGTCAGTTGGGTTTGTATTGCTTACAGTGCCACGGTCACGTTTGGCTGCATTGGTAGAATTGCCAAAGTTGTACTCTGAATTGAAGTCAATTGAACCGTCGGCATTTGCATCGTTGTAACCTGCTTTGAAAGCATCTCGGCCATCTTTACCTGCAATTTCGTCATCCGTGTAGCTCATGTAGTTACGTGCTGCACCAAAATAACCGAAACCTTCATCCCACTGATGCTCAAGGTTAGTATAAGCTTTACCTTCAACTGCTACAGTGTTGTCGGTCATCAAACCTTTACCATCTGTGTCGTAATCCAGGTAATCATCAGCCGCTTGTGAAAACGCCACTGCACCGTATAGGAACTTTTGAATTAACTGGTTAAGATCAACGCCATTTTCAGCAACGTAGATAGTGTCGATCTCGTTACCGCTAGGGTCTAACGGAGCCTCAGCCAGTGCACGCTCAGCCAGCTGGTCAAACAGCTGCTTTACGAACAGCTCAGGAATAGGTGTTTCACCGTCGGCTGCAATTGCAGTCCAGCCTGCGAAGTTACCATCTTCGGTCCAGTCTTTATACTGGCCTTTTGCATCGTTACCAGCAATTTTACCAGTGAGGTCTTTGTGCGATGAAGATATCTCAGTCAGTTTAGTTTGCGCAGCAGGATCAGTGACGATTGTCAGGTCACGCGCTCCCCAAACATTGCTGTATTCATCTTCAGAAATAGCATAAAATTTGTTTATTGCGGTTAACAAAGTTTCTTTTGTTGCGTTCGTATCTTTCGCATCGGTAACAAATTGAGCACTACCGATATAGTTAAACAACTCTTTAATCAACACATGGCGCGCAATCTGTCCTGAGTAAGCAACACTGGATTGCCCTTCTTCGAAACGACTAATGAAGTCATAGTCCATCTCATCCAGTACTTTGAATACGATCTCAAAGCTTTGCTCATTATCAGCACTGTCTTTTACGATGACAGTTAATTTAACTTCCTGCTCCAGTTCATAGTTCAGGTGCTCACCGGCTTTTAATTTCAAAACGCCATTTGCAACTTCAAAACGCTCGTCAGACACGGTGAAAGTATGGCTGTCATCGTCACCGTCTGTAACAACCAAAGTACCAATCTCAATCGCCACCATGTTTTCAGTTACAGTCACTTCAGTTGCGTCTGAATTCTGGCTTTTTAACGTCAGTGCTGTAGGCGCTTCGTTTGTCGTTGGATCAGGCGTCTGAGTATTGTTGTCATTGGAGCTTGAACCACCACAGGCAGTCAGACCCAAAGTAGCAACGAGTATAGAAGTAGCAAGCAGAGATTTTTTAAAAATCATTGAGCATTCCTTAATAAAGCAATGTTAAAAATTATTCTTAGTCGCGTTAAGTATACACCGCTTTAAATAGCAATCAATTCTATTTACGTTGCTAAATGCACGATTTAGATCAAGAAACATGCGATCTTTTTTACTTAAAAATGCACAAGGGTATTGGATGCGCAAACAAGATAAAACTTAAGAAACTGATAAATAAAGCATTTTATTGGTGGTGTGATAAAGAATTGTGGGGCGATTTATGGCGTAAGTACAATCGAGAACGAATGGATAGTTCGAATAATTGGAACTATCCGACATGGAAGTTTCGCCAAAGTATGACTTTAATTTAGGGTGGACCACGCTTCCTTTACAAAAAGGTAACCTTTACGCCAAACAGTCTTAATTTTTTCTGCACCGACGGCTGTATCACCTAACTTTCTGCGCAGACATGACACACGCACATCCACTGTCCGGCTATTCGCCTGATAGTGCTGTCCGACAACCTTTTTGTAGATATCCTCTCGACTGACCACTTCCGGTGCTCGCGAAGCCAACAACCACAATAACTCGAATTCATGGCTGGTTAAATTAACCGGCTGTTGCGCCAGTGACACACTCCGCTCATTAAAGTTTAAGTAAAGTTCTCCAAAGTGGAGTTCATGCGGTGTGTCTGCATAAGGCACCGAGATGGCCGGATGCTTGCGAGCCAGCGCGTCCAGACGGGCGCGCCAGAGCCGGGGTTTAGCCATACAGGGGATTACGTCATCCGCGCCCAACTCCAGCATGAGGCTTTGCAAATCCTCATTGTCTTCATCAAGAGACACGATCAGGGGGGCGTCGAAATACGTTTTGAGCACGTTAATCGTGTCGTATTGCGCACTGGTTGCCAGAGCCTGGCCAATCACAATACTGTCTACCTGCTGAATAGCATAACCCTGTCTGGTTGCGTCATGAATGTTGATGAACCTCATGGTGTAGCCATGCTGTTGTAGTGCCTCGAAAGGCGCGATGCTGTGTCCTTTTTCATCTTGTGCGATTAATACCGTTGACACGAAAAAGCCTCGTTCGAACTATGTGTGAGGGTTAGTCTAGTGACGTTAGCTGAACAAACGCTTTACGCAGCAAACAAACGCTCAGCAACACGAAACAAGGCACTCACGACCGGGTCCTGCAGGCGTTTCTTTTTGCACACCAGGCCGATTTCAATTTCTTCACTTTGTAAGCCCAATGTCTGAACCTGATTTCTGAACGGGCTTTGCTCAAGTACAACCTCAGGTACATAGGCAACGCCAAAACCCAGACTAGTCAACGCCACCATAGCCTCATGTCCAGAAACATGCGCATAGATTTTTGGCTGCAGTACTTTTTTCTTGAAAAATACATCCAAGCGTTCTTTCAATACACCGTGCTCTGGCACAATGAAAGGCACCTGTTCCCAGGGCAATTCACCCCGATGATGCTCGATCAATTCACTCAGCGGGCACTTCATCGTTGGGGCTATAAACAACAACCTGGAACGACCTATACTCAGGTATTCAAGCCCCTGGGGAAGAGCGCGTGGCCTTACTGCGACCGCGACATCAACAATTTCTCCTTGCACCTGTGCAATGGAGTTTGCCGGGTCACCAGTCAGTAAGTTCAGTTCAACCTGGGGAAAATCCTGACGATAACGCGCAAACAAATCATAAATAAAGCTGTACGACGCGGTTACCGAGCAAAACAGGCTCAGCTCCCCACTCAGTGGCTTGTCCTCATCCAGACATTCACTCTTAAACTGACGCCAACTTGTTAACGTGGCTTGTGCATATTGAATGAATGCCTGCCCTTGCGGGGTCAGTGCGACACTGCGATTGTCACGAATAAACAAAGGCGCCCCAACCTCCTCCTCTAATTGCTTAATCTGGCGGCTTAGCGTAGGTGGGCTAATGTAGCAACGTTCGCTCGCCCGGGAAAAATGTAAGGTATCCGCCAGTGCGAGGAAATACTTTAACTGTTTATGGTCCATGTTGGTTACGCTCAGAGTGTTTCATTATGTGAAATACAATAGTTTAAATATATCATTTTACGCAACTTAAACTTACTACTAGGCTAGACCCTATACTTTATTCCAGAAGAATCAAACAGGACAAATCATGGCGAACTATTTCAATTCACTGCCACTACGCGAGCAACTTGCCCAACTGGCTCAATGCCACTTTATGGACCCTAAAGAGTTTGAGGACGGCGTGAACGTTCTGCTTGGTAAAAAGCTGGTAATTGTTGGGTGTGGTGCTCAAGGTCTCAATCAGGGCCTCAACTTACGTGATTCAGGTCTGAATGTAAGCTATGCGCTACGTCAGTCAGCTATAGATGAAAAGCGTCAGTCATTCCTCAACGCCAGTGACAATGGCTTTGAGGTCGGTACCTATGAAACACTGATCCCACAGGCTGATCTGGTACTGAATCTGACACCCGACAAGCAACATTCAGCGGTTGTTGAAGCGGTCATGCCGCTAATGAAGCAAGGTGCCACACTAGCATATTCACACGGCTTCAATATTGTCGAAGAAGGGATGCAGATCCGTGATGATATCACCGTCATCATGGTCGCACCTAAGTGCCCGGGTACCGAAGTACGTGAAGAATATAAGCGGGGCTTTGGTGTGCCAACGCTTATCGCTGTTCACCCTGAAAATGATCCTCAGGGACATGGTCTCGCTCAGGCAAAAGCCTATGCAGCAGGCACAGGCGGACACCGCGCAGGAGTACTACATTCATCCTTCATTGCTGAAGTGAAGTCTGATTTGATGGGCGAACAGACCATTTTGTGTGGCATGCTGCAAACTGGTTCTTTGCTGTGCTACGACAAAATGGTCGAGCAGGGTATTGAGCCCGGTTATGCCTCAAAACTCATCCAGTACGGCTGGGAAGTGATCACCGAAGCACTCAAGCATGGTGGCATTACCAACATGATGGATCGCCTGTCGAACCCGGCCAAAATCAAAGCATTTACACTGAGCGAAGAGCTCAAAACCATTATGCGTCCGCTGTACAACAAGCATATGGATGACATTATCAGTGGTGAGTTTTCTCAGGGGATGATGGCAGACTGGCATGAAGACGATGCCAAGCTGCTGAGCTGGCGTGCTGAAACTGCAGAAACGGCGTTTGAAAAACAGGCCAATTGTGAACAAGAAATTGCAGAGCAGGAATTTTTTGACAATGGCATTTTAATGGTTGCTATGGTCAAAGCTGGTGTAGAACTGGCGTTTGAAACCATGACTGCCGCTGGCATTATCGAAGAGTCTGCATACTATGAGTCTTTGCATGAAACGCCATTGATTGCCAACACTATTGCCCGTAAAAAGCTTTTCGAAATGAACCGCACCATTTCAGATACAGCGGAATACGGTTGCTACCTGTACAACCACGCCTGTTTGCCATTACTCAAGCCGTTTATGGAGAAAATCGGTACAGATGTTATTGGTAAAGGGTTGTCACAAAGCTCAAATGAGGTAGACAATCAGGCACTGATAAGCGTAAACGATGCCATCCGAAATCACCCGGTTGAAATAGTTGGCAATACTTTGCGTGGTTATATGTCTGCCATGAAGAAAATAATCTAACCCATTAAATATTAACAATCTTTTATTAATTCAAAAGTTGTTAACCAAGCAAATTTGCCATTTTAGTTCGCTTGTTAGAAACCAAGGCCCACCTGCTATGCAGTGGGCTTTTTTGCCCCCTGAAGTATGACAGTATTATGACAGTGACTTTATACCTATAGGTGTTAATTATTGACCATGCTAAAATTATGAGTCACGGGATCAAAAAGTAGTAAGTTTAATGCATAACACTGGTTTAACAATTACACAACGAATTACTCTGCTGGGCAGTTTAATCGCGGTTGTTGTCGCTTGTCTGATCGGCTTTATTTCTACCTATCAGGCCAAGTCTATGATCGAAACCCGCATGCTGGGATCTGAGCTACCCAGCAAGGTTGAGAGCATCAACAAGTCGATTAGCCAACAAATTGGCCAGCTTAAGAGTGCAGCAAAGCAACTTTCAAGCAATCAGTTTTTGCTTGATTCGGTCAACAAAGGCCAGCTAAATGAGCAGGTGCTGCTCAGGGAGTTGGCCCGCGTACAAAATCAATACGCACTGGTCACCGCTTCCTGGGCCAACAGGGAGACGCGACAATACTGGAATCAGAACGGATTCTTGCGGGTACTCAATCAACAACAAGATGGTTGGTTTTTCCAGTTTACCCAAAGTAGCGAAGAATACTCCATCAGCATCTATCAGGAAGCACCTGGTGATGTGAAAATGTTCGTCAATCATCAGCAAACCAATGGTATTGGCTTGGCCGGGCTGGCAAAAAGTATCGACGCGATGCAAACCATGTTGGCCAATATGAAAATTGAGCAGAGCGGATTTGTATTCGTCGTTGAAAAATCTCAGGGTGTTGTCCAGCTTCACCCCGATGCCAGCAAGGTTGCCAAAACAAAACTTGCAGATCTTTACGGCACACAAGCTGCCGGGCAGTTGCGTAATAGCCGGGACTTTGTGGTACTTGATCTAGACGCTGATGGCGTCTCTTCCCTGGTCGCAGCCAGCCCTATCGAGGGTACTGAGCTATTGGTCATTGCACAGGTACCCAA
The DNA here is from genome assembly GCF_024124545.1 of Pseudoalteromonas sp. XMcav2-N. Classification (GTDB taxonomy): domain Bacteria; phylum Pseudomonadota; class Gammaproteobacteria; order Enterobacterales; family Alteromonadaceae; genus Pseudoalteromonas. The sequence goes on along the minus strand of NZ_JAMXSF010000001.1, from coordinate 371,605 downwards.
AGCTGAGGTATTTGCTCAGGTGTCTTCGTTACAATGGCAAATTATCTTCTGGGCACTGATCGTGGTGATAGTGGTATGTATTGCCAGCATGCTTATGGCACGTAACCTCAGTGCACCGTTACTCAAAATGGCCGACGTGTTCCGCCAACTGGGCAGCGGCGACGCAAAACTGAATTATCGCGTTCCTAATGCAGAGCAGCCAGAATTGCAAGCGCTGGGTCAGGGCTTTAATCAGTTTATCGAAAAAATTGAAGCGGCAATTTGTAATGTCGCAAAAGAAAGTCATGATATACGTGTTGCCAGTGAGCATGTATTTGCTCAGGCGAAGAAAAACTCATCATCACTGGATGAACAAAAATCCCAGACTTTATCTGTGGCCGCAGCTATAAATCAGATGGCTGCCACCGTGCAGGAAATAGCCGGAAGTGCTAACAATACCGCAAAACTTACCGACGAAAGCCGCGAGCATACGAAACACAGTCACAGCTGTGTACAGCAAAGTCAGACGACCCTGCATCAGCTCGCTCTGGATATTCAGCAAATGGCAGATCAGGTGGCGACATTGGCCAGCAAAACTCAGTCAATTGCCAGTATTTTAGACGTTATTCGGGGTATATCGGAGCAAACCAACTTACTGGCGCTCAATGCTGCTATCGAGTCAGCACGTGCAGGTGAACATGGCCGGGGTTTTGCTGTTGTAGCCGATGAAGTGCGGGCGCTCGCCAGCAGAACTTCTCAGTCAACTGATGAAATTCAGGCAACCATTCAGGAGCTGACTGCTGCATCAGATTCAATCGTGACACAAATTGCTCAATCTTCTGAGCAAGCGCAGCAAAGTGTTGATAACATGCAGACATCGGTCGAATTAATGAACACCATCACAGAAACAGCGGATCAGATCAATGATATGACGACCCTGATAGCCACCGCAACGGAGCAGCAAAGTAATGTTGTTGCAGATGTTGGACGCAGCATCGAGCAGATCAGCGTGATCAGTGACGGCGTGATGGGTGAACAACTCGATACAGAACAAGCTATTCAGCAATTAGCCAATTCAGCCAAAGCACTCGACAAACTAGTCGCCAGCTTCTAACTTAACCAGGGTGGCTAACCGCGTGTAGCCGCCCTGCCCCCCCCCAATTAGATACCTTCCACTGCGCGACCATGTTAACCCGTAGAGGCGCTCTCACCTGTGTTTATTTGCAATGGATTGTAACAATTTTCGCTTCATTAACCGGTCAAAATAGCTACACTAAAAGAAAGCTGTAGAATTTAGGAATGGCCCCTATGACCTGTTACACTCACTTCGCACGACGTTATCTTTGCCCTATTCTGACCGTCTCTGCTTTGCTGCTCGGTGGGTGTCAATCAACCCGGGTTCAGCCTGAAGTCGAAATGCTACTACTCGACAACGCTCCTTTCACTCAGCGAGAGGTTGAATCACAACACGCTATTTTTGCATTGGATGCAAACATTCGGGCGACTTTGGACCGCTACCTGGCTCGCCACAATGGCTCCAATATTAAGGTTGCTGAACAGTTACTTCAGTTTTTAGTAGAAAATGGCGACTCAAGTTTGTCTTACATGCGCGGGGCGAACCTCAGCGCAACAGAAACATTTTACGACCTGAACGCAAACTGTCTGTCGCTTTCTATTCTCGCCTACAGCTTGTCAGAGCACCTGGGCTTCAAAGGTCAGTTCCAGCGTGTTCATATCCCTGAGTACTGGGCACAAACCAGAGGTTATAGTCTGCTGACTGGCCACGTTAATTTGGTGGTTACACAGGATAACTCTGGTGCCAGGAAGAACAGTGACAACCGCGAAGTCGTGTATACACGACCTGCAAGCGTAATTATAGATTTTGACCCCAACAGCCGTGCTCAAAAGTTTTCGACTTCAAAAATCAGCAAAGATCGTATCACCGCAATGTTTTACAGCAACAAAGGCGCGATGCATATGATCAACAAGGAGATGGACTTAGCATTTAGCTATTTCAGGGCGGCCATCGACATCGATCCCCTCTATTCCGCAGCATGGGGAAATTTAGCAGTGCTATTTCGGATCAATGATCACATGACTCAGGCTGAAGCGCTTTATAAGCAGGCATTGCTGATCAATGACGAAAATAAGACAGCTATGGGTAATCTTGCGCTGTTGTACGAGATTACAGACAGACAACAACAGGCAAAGGATATCAGAGCTCAACTCCATTCCCTGCGTAAAGACAACCCTTACTATCAGATAGCACTTGGCGATGAGGCGTTTGCAAATGAAGACTACGACAAAGCGCTGAAACACTATCGCACAGCAAATAAACTGTCTAACTCCCTGCATGAAGGCTACTTTGGATTAGCTAAGGTTTATTATATTCAGGGGGAGCTGGAGCTGAGCAGAACATATCTGAATCGCGCTCTGAATCACGCAAGTTTTACTCATGACAAGAAGCGCTACCGGAACAAACTGGAGTGGTTGAGTGCAACTGCTAAGAATTAGCCTACTCTGGTTGAGTTGTGTTACTTCAGTTGCGCAGGCTGCCAGCGAGCTTGAAATCGATCTTAAGACGCTTACCAGTAAATCGCACGCTGGTCGGGAATCTGGCTATGCTGATATTAACAAAAGTGCACGTTACATACATTCACGTTTTGCTGAAACCGGCGTAGACGTCTATTACCAGTCATTCCGCTTTCGCCAAGGCTTCGGAAAACTGGGATACGGGCACAATGTTGTCGCAACCTTACCATGCAATACCCCGTCCTGTGAGCCTGCAATCGTTATCAGTGCTCATTACGACCATTTGGGTAGTAAGGGGACGCGTTATTATCCAGGTGCCAATGATAATGCGTCAGGGGTTGTCGTCATGCTGGATATAGCACGCCAGTTAATAACACAAACACGACACAGAGATATTCTTTTTGTCGCAACCGATGCCGAAGAAAAAGGCTTGTATGGGGCACACTTCTTTGCTGCAACCCTTAGCCCCGAGCGTGTTGCTTTAAATGTTAACCTGGACATGCTCGCAGTGAATAGAAAAAACCGTCTGTATGTTCTGACCTCAAAACAAGCAAAGGCTTATACCCAAACCATTACGCAAGCATTTAATCAAGAGATCCGCGCTCTGGTATTTACCTCAACAGCACGTATGTCACATCGCCTCGATACCCCAAGAGTTGACTGGTTGAGAGCCAGTGACCATTACGCTTTTCATAAGGTCGGTATCCCCTTTGCTTACTTTGGGGTTGGCACAGATCCCTTTCATCACACGCACAAGGATCAATTCGATAAAGTGGACATACCTAAATTAGCTCAGGTCTCGGCACATATTAACGCTTTTATTTCCGCATTATCAGTGTCGGCAGCCCCCTGAACCAGAGCCCTTTTGCGAGCTTTAGATAACCGCTTAAATTGCCATTCCAGTCTGGCAGCTGTACGCTTGTCTTCAACAGCCAATGTATAAACTAGTTTAAGCGGGCCCTTTCCTCGTAAGCTTTTAGCGCCTTTACCGGCAACATGCGCTGAAAAGCGCTTTGTGACATCGTTGGTGATCCCGGTATACCAATGACCAAATTTATTTTCAATTACATACAGGTGCCAAGGTGACCGTGCGTTACTCATGCCCGTGACTACTCTTTAGATCGAATGGAACTATTTTAACTGCGAATGGTCGAAACTTACCAATAATTCTACTTTACCTTCTTTATCCATTCTGTATCATTCATACAACCAAAAATAAGGATACACATACATGCAGTTAAAAAAGCGCCTTTTTGTTTGGCTTAGTATTATTCTTGCGACGACCATGCTATCCGCTTGCTCCAGCTGGGTATACCGGATAAACATCCCTCAGGGTAACTTCCTGGAGCAGTCCGATGTCGATAAGCTCAGAATCGCTATGACAAAAGAGCAAGTTTTATATGTATTGGGCACTCCGGTGGCTAAAGACGCGTTTAACAGTGAAATCTGGCATTACTCTTATGTGTTCAACCTGGGTCGAGACTCAGAGCAACGCCGTGAGTTAATCGTTTATTTCAAAAATGATAACCTGAGCGATATCTCTGGAGACTTTGATAAACCTGCAGATTTCAGTACACCGCTCTCGGAGTGAGCGTAACTCTTAGCTTCACTCTCCTGAAAAAGCAGAGCCTTGGCTCTGCTTTTAACTTCCCATCACCGCAATTAATACCACGACACTAAACAATATCTGGAGCGACATGCTCAACCAGGCGAGTACGTTGACCCCGACTAAACTCCATGGGGAAGAGTCCTGAGGATAGAGTGGACTGCGTTTTTGCCAGCGTGCCAATGCAAAAAACAATAAAGTCAGACTCGAGATCATAATCGTTGCAGACAGTTTGTTACTGTGCGTCTCATTAAAAAAGAAGTTTAACTGCACGGGCATCAGAATTGCGACCAGTGCATACAGGCTGTAAACACGTGCTACTTTTTCATATTTTGCTGCAAATGACAGCTCAATGATCCCGCGTTGTTCCAAAAACTTCTTTGCAGCGACTGCCTGTGCCTGATTAGCCAGGCGATATGGGGTCATGCCAGTGGCATCTGCCAGCCTGGGATCCACATCCATAGACTCGACCAATTCAAGCATCGCCACAGAGTTTGACATGACCGCATAATGCATCAAATTCCGGCCCAGGTCATCCAGAGACTGATGACAATGATAGTCAGTTAGCGCCTGAGCGGCACTGACAAACCCCTGCTCGACCAGCCACATCATGGCAGATTTCCCTGTTGGATCTTTGCTTTGACCTGTTGCGCCCTGCTCAATCAACTTTAAGGCGATAGATTGCTTGGCATTTTTAGACATTAGATGGGCCAGCAAAGCCTGGTCTAACAATCGCTCGACCTCTTCACCACTACACAAGTGCTTCAGCAGTCCCACATAGCTGTCATCCGCCTGCAATCGCTCAACCGCCAATTGTAAAGTTGCAACGGTATCCTGTAACACGTCTTCAAGCATGCGGCTCAGGTCTAACTGCATGTTTTCATCTGCAATTTTCCATAAGTCACACGCTTCCTCAGCCGTTAATCGTAAACCGTGCTGCAATAAGACACTCAGAGCACGGGTATAAGATTTGCCCAACAAAAGTGAGGCTGGGGAGGTTTCCATTTGGTAGGTGAGCTGTGCCTTAATATCAGCGTACTGAGCAAAAACGCCTAGTAACTTGGCAATCAATTCATCCTGACTGACGCCGGCGTCTGCGATATGAAGTAATAACTCATCGCAGTATGTCTGATGCGCTTGATCATAATCATCAATATGCTGGTAGCGACAAGATTCGAACGGCTCCAGGGGTTTAAGCCATAGAATATACATCAGCGGTGGTAAGACCGACGAACGTACGCCTTGCTGATCCGTCACGGTTTCACACTCTGGCCAGGCCTCAAGCGCATCCAGAATAAAAGCCCCATTATTTTCAACCAGCCCTTTGAGTAGCAAAGGATATTGAGCCGGCCAAATTAAAACATGCTCCATTAAAGAATTAACCACCTTATTTGTCATATCGCGCACTTAATGCCATTAATATTGTCGCAGTGCTGTTAGCGGAATGATACCAATTGCATCATGAAAAAGCTGCTGCTGATCTCAAGAATCACACCACTTTACCTAATATGAAAACAAAATCGCAATAAGACAAAGTCAATATGCTCACTGCGCACCAATCCGAATCACCATAGCCCCCCTGATGTCCTCTATTCAAGCCTGTCGGCTACTTACGTTGATCTATCGTTATCGATTGAGTAGATGTTGCTGCTCTCACCTCACTCTTCTGCGTCGATTAAGATACTCAGCTCTGGGCTTGAGGTCAGGAATGATTAAGATATACAATAGAAGTGAACGTCCAATGAAGGCCCTGTGATAGGGAGCAAGTCAAGATGGAAAATACCTTACCCACCTGGCACGTAATACTGATTATTGTGATGGTACTTGGGTTCATCATTAGCAATATTATGCTGCTAAAATATATGACCCGCTTTGATGTGAAAGGCAAACTCGATAAACAAACTAAGCCAGACTCAAAGACCGAGAGTGAAGAAGAGAAAGAAAAGTAGGGCCGGCACTTACCTGCCCTACCTCAGAGATTAGCCTACCAACCAATGCGCCATCAATGCAATCACAGGCAGTGTGACCAAAGTGCGCAAAATAAAGATACAGAATAGCTCAAACAGGTTGACCGGTATTTTACTGCCCAGCAACAGCGCGCCCACCTCAGACATATAAATCAATTGAGTCACACTCAATGCAGCAACAATAAAGCGTGTCACGTCACTTTCTATGTTTCCTGCAGCCAAAATTGAAGGAATAAACATATCCGCAAACCCAACCACTATCGTTTCAGCCGCTTTGGCCGCCTCAGGCACCTGAAGTAATTCGAGATAAGGCACAAATGGCTTACCCAGGATCTGGAATACTGGCGTATGCTCTGCAATGATGAGCGCGAACGTACCGACGGCCATGACCACAGGTAACACTGCAAACACCATGTCCAGCGCATTGTGCACGCCTTCTTTCAACGTACCTTTTACTCCCGGCGCCTTTTCCGCTTTTGCAAGGGCAACATCCAACGCATGGCCAAATAACGTTTTACCTTCAGGCACCAGTTCGGCACCAGGGTTCGCATCACTGCCATCAACGTAACAGTCTTTTTTCCATCGCAGAGGTGGTAAACGCGGGACAATAATCGCAGCCGCAATCCCCGCGGCACACACGGTTAAGTAAAATGGTGCAAACAAGTGCTCTAATTTAACCTGACCAATCACGACCAGACAGAAGGTAATAGAGACCGCCGAGAAAGTCGTGCCTATAATAGCCGCTTCTCTTTGCGTATAATGCTTGTCTTCGTATTGACGAGACGTCATCAGAATACCCACGCTACCATCCCCTAGCCAGGATGCCACGCAGTTTACGGCACTGCGACCGGGCACACCAAACAAGGGACGCATCACTTTAGTCAGTAAAGTACCCACTAGTTCCAGCAGGCCAAAGTTCAGTAGCAATGGTAGCAGCAGACCGGCTAAGACAAAAACTGAAAACAGCACAGGTAATAGGTCATTAAGCACCAATGATCCCGTATGTGCAGAGTGAATAGCTTCTGGTCCTACTTTAAAGTAGGTCATGAGAATAAACGCCATACCAGCAAGGCGGGTAACCAACCAGATTGGACTCACTGCAAACAAATGTCTGAATAAATGGTTTTTTAGCAGCTGTCTGGGCTTAACCAGCGCCACAAATGCACTCATCAGCCCGGTGATACACACTATGGCCACTATCATAGCCTGTGCAAAGGGTGCTATCCAGCCTTGCAGTGACTTTGCCATAACAGCGATCGGAATAGTCATTGCTTCCCCGATTGCAACAGGTGTCATAAATAAAAACACCCCGATCAGGGAAGGCACGATAAACGCAAATAGCGTGCGCCAGTTTGGCGACGCTGAGCCCGTAGATTCTGACATCATATGATTACCCACTAAAAAGAAAAAGAGCGTAAGGCTCTTTTTCATGTTACTTCAACTCATTGTTTTTATTTTAATATTTTGATTTATTTAAAATATTATATTTGCAGACCTCGACTGCGTAACACCTCTAACAGAGATTGCAACAACAGCTCCATAGTCTGTGCATCCAGCACTTGTTCCTCACCATCCAGCCAAGTTAGCGCCGTCTGACCATCATCGGTTGTCGACACTTTCACGACATAATCACCGTCGGCAATCGGTAATATTGTTGCTTCTTCACCCCAAATAGAGTCCCAGACACTTTGTTCGGGCGCTTCATAGCGAATTTTCACCTGATCATTATCTCTGTCTAACCGAATCACGGTAAAGTTCACACGTTCAAGGAAATTAGACAAGCGATCCATTACGGCACTCTTTTCAACCAGTGTCAGCATTGCTGCGTTGCCGTCACTGTCAAACCCGCTTTCCAGAGACAGCAGGCCCTGCTGTTTGCGCAATTCGACCGCCAATAATCTGTAGCGATAATCAAACTCCGCAATCACTTCGTTCAATGCACGCACTTCTAGCTGCTGCCTGAGCAAGTCATTTAGAGGCGTCTGATCACTTTGGTAATCAAGTAATTTAGCGCTCAGAGAAGCCGTACGCTGGTGCTCTTTTTGTTCAACTTTAAATTCAAAGCGCTGACGCGATACTTCAACAATGTCTTCCCAAAACCAGCCTTCGTCCTTCTTGATCAACGAATACCAGCCAGTTTCCACTGTGCCTTCCTGACGCGCATCCCTCGCAACCTGAGTATTGTGGTTTGCCATCACTCCATCGAGCGACTGCCAGATAAATGCTGACAGGTCTTCAATTCCGTCATTTTTATCAAAATAGACGCGAGCGACTTTATCTTTATTTTCGGCCCAACTGCCCTGAGCCAGTGTCAGGACCTGCTGAGGTGGCCGATATAATTTATTTTTCCCATCCGGATCGTTGTCATAAACAGCAACCACCATCTTATATTCCGGATCCTGGTATGGCTGCTCAAGCCCAGAAGGCGCGCTAATGGCCTCATTAACGCGGTAGTTTTTGCTGTGATGTGCATCATTTGGAAATACACTACATCCCGTTAAACCAAGTAAAACACCTAAAGTTAGTGCTTTTGGAACCCAATACTGCACGAATAAAACTCCTTAGCAAGCCCTGTTATATTTATTTACGGTAAACGAATATCGTCTTTATATGAGTGAGGATTGCCGATTTGGTTCACTGCCGGAGCAACTTTTTATATTCACCCGGCGAGCCTAAACAACTTGCAAAATTTGCCCTATGTTACTTGCCTCGCCCAGTAAACACAAGCCGTGAGCCACCTGACTCCGATATCAGCTCACCACAAAGTAGCAAAGCGACCCTCTGCCAGTATCCCAACCAACTAACTTATGTTAGTATTTACGGCTATACATCCAAAACTTGCCGTCAGGCATTACCATTATTCTCAGCGTATAGGGTGCTCTTGAATGACCACATTTACCAACCAACAATTGGTTTTGACCGCAATCGGAGAAGACCGATCTGGGATCGTCAGCGAACTAACTAAGCTGGTCAGTGAGTGTAATTGCAACATTATTGATAGCCGCATTGCGATTCTTGGGAATGAATTTACCTTCATTATGTTACTATCCGGCGATATGGCAGCCATTAGCCGGGTCGAGCACACCCTACCTACAAAAGGGATGGAATTGGGCTTGCTTACCATGATGAAACGTACAGCCAGCCATCAACAGAATGAATTCAGCGCCGGATACACCCTCGAATACAATGGCCTCGATGCGCCCGGTACCCTGAGTAAAGTTACACGCTTTTTTGCAGACCAAAACATCAGTATTTGTTCATTGAAGTCAGATACTTATGAAGAGAATGAAGCATTACATATGCGCTGTGAAATCGAAGTCAATATTCCCATTGAAGTAGATGCCGACGCGTTTAAAATACAATTTGAGCATCTCTCAAACTCACTAAATCTGGATTATATTTTTCGACGCATTCGTTAAGGAGCATCCTATGAATACGCTACAAGCAGGCGCTCAAGCCCCGCAATTTACCCTGGAAAACCAAAACGGTGAAAGCATTTCACTCAGTGCATTGCTGGAATCCAAGCAAGTGCTGGTCTATTTCTATCCAAAGGCACTGACACCAGGTTGCACGGTACAGGCAGAACAACTCAGAGATCACAAAGAACAATTGGCACAGTACAATACTGTGGCTGTGGGTATCAGTCCTGATCCGGTCAAAAAGCTAAAAAACTTCGAAACCAAAAAAGAGCTGAACTTTGATCTGCTATCCGATGAAGATCACGCTATTGCTGACGCATTTGGTGTGTGGGGATTAAAAAAGTTCATGGGTAAAGAATATGACGGGATCCACCGTATCAGCTTCCTGATAGGTCAGGATGGCACCGTCAAACACGTTTTCAACAAGTTTAAAACCAAAGAACATCACCAGGTCGTGATTGACTATCTGGCTACACAATAACAAAAAAAGGGGCTGTATTGAGCCCCTTTTTTACATTCTTCGCGCCTAAACCTTAGCTGCGCGCATCCAGCATTAAGCGTTTCATGTCTCTTACCGCTTTTTCCAGCCCGTCAATGGCTGCTCTGGCAATAATCGCATGGCCAATGTTGAGCTCATAAATTTCCGGGATCTCGGCAATGGGTTTTACGTTATGATAATGCAGACCATGCCCTGCGTTGACCACAATACCCAGACCATGCGCGTATTTAACACCAGTGCGGATCCGCTCCAGTTCAGCATGCATCGCAGCGTCTGACTCTGCATCAGCGTAGGCACCAGTGTGGATCTCGATATACGGTGCGCCAGTGTCTTTAGCAGCATCGATTTGCTGGGGATCTGCATCGATAAACAGAGATACTTTAATACCTGCATTTGCCAGCCGAGTCACAGCTTGAGTGACCTTTTCTTTATTCGCAACGACGTCAAGGCCACCTTCTGTGGTCAGCTCTTCGCGTTTTTCAGGGACCAGGCAAACGTATGCAGGCTTTACTTCACAGGCTATATCCAGCATCTCGTCTGTCACGGCAATTTCCAGGTTCATACGGGTCTGAACGGTTTTTGCCATCACATACACATCGCGGTCCTGAATATGACGACGATCCTCACGCAAGTGGATGGTAATACCATCTGCCCCGGCATGTTCAGCAACAGCCGCAGCATGTGCAGGATCCGGATAACTGGTGCCTCTCGCTTGGCGCAATGTGGCAATATGATCGACGTTTACGCCCAATAATATCTCTTTCATTGTTATTACCTTGATTGAAATAGCTCTCTGCTTTTCAGCGGTTTATGGCCAAGTAATGGCCTGAATAAATATCTGCTAAGACCCTTCGCCTGACGCCGTACCTGATCGTCAGTAAAATCGCGCTGGGCAATGTGGTGAAGCACTCGGCCTGAAAAGCCAATATGCGGATCATCTGTTCTGACAAACCCCAATTCCCGAGTATATTGGTAGTAAGCCCCCTCGACAATCGCCTCACCATCGGCATCACAGTCAAACTCAACACCAAACCCCAACTGCTCCAGCAATTGGAACTCAAAACTGCGTAACGTGAGCTCAAACGCGCTCCTGCGTGCATTTTCAGTCTGCTTGTGTAACTGCTGCAGATGGTGATGATACAGTGAAAATATCTCTTCAAGCGGCTCATTAACCGGGATTACCCGAGTACTTAGCTCGTTAAGGTAAAAGCCACAATACAAGACTTGCCCTTTCATTGCTAAAGGCTGAGTGTGCAGTTCAATATCGTTGAGGTACTTTAGATCATGACGACCGCTATAACGGACTAAGAGCAGGCTGAAAGGTTGAAGGTTTGCGTTGTGCCTGAGTGCCTGACGCCCTTTTATACGGGCCAGCATCATCAGCTGGCCCACTCCCTCGACAAGCATATTAAGCATCACCTGAGAATCACTATGTGGTCGGCGATGCAACAAATAGGCTTGTCGAAAGTCGTTGTTCAATTAGTCTTCCCCGTAGCCAAGACTACGCAGCGCCCTCTCATCATCTGCCCAGCCAGACTTCACTTTTACCCAGCATTCCAGAAATACTTTGTTGTCCAGCATCTCTTCCAAATCACGACGTGCTTCGCGACCGATCACCTTAAGCTTCTCACCCTTATTACCGATCACCATACGCTTTTGCGATTCACGCTCAACCAGGATCAATGCATTGATCTGCCACACCCCGTTGTCGAGCCACTTAAATTGCTCAATTTCAACGGTCACGGAATATGGCAACTCGTCGCCCATAAAACGCATCAGTTTCTCGCGGACAATCTCAGCGGCCAAAAAGCGCATTGAGCGGTCTGTAACATAATCATCAGGAAAGAAAAACTCGCATGCTGGCAGATGTTTATGTACTTCTGCTTTGACCATATCGACATTGCGGTTTTGCTTCGCCGAAATTGGAATGATCCCGACAAACTGGCCCTGCTCGGACAACCATTGAAGGTGTGGCATCAGTGCTTCACTTTTGTCTTTGACCTGATCACTTTTATTGATCACAACCAAAACCGGACGGCCACTGTCCTTAACCTTGTTCAGCACCATTTCATCATCTTTGGTCCACAAAGTGCCCTCAACAACGAAAATCACCAATTCAACGTCACCAATGGAGCTGGACGCTGCACGGTTCATCAATCGGTTAATGGCACGCTTTTCCTCACTGTGGAGTCCTGGTGTATCGACGTAGACCGCCTGATAGTTATCCTCAGTGTGGATACCCATGATACGGTGCCGGGTAGTTTGTGGTTTACGTGAAGTGATGCTGACCTTTTGTTCAACCAGCTTATTCAGTAACGTGGATTTACCAACGTTTGGTCGCCCGACAATCGCGACCATGCCACAATGGGTATTAGGAGTCATTCTTTAAAATCTTTAGTGCTTTTTCAGCGGCTTTTTGCTCGGCCTTACGACGAGAGCTGCCTACTGAGATAATACTTTCCATCCCTTCCACAATACACTCAACCGTAAAGGTCTGATTGTGTGCCTGTCCCTTGGTATCTATTACAGTATAACCGGGTAAGGGCAACTTGCGTGCCTGCAAGTACTCTTGCAACAGGGTTTTTGGGTCTTTTTGGTTGTGACCAGGAGAAATCGCAGCCAAACGCATGTCGTACCATTTTAATACCAGCGTCTTACAGGTCTCGATGTCTGAATCTAAAAACACCGCGCCAATAATCGCTTCGACCGCGTCTGCCAGAGTTGACTCACGACGATAACCGCCGCTTTTCAATTCACCCGGACCTAGTCTGAGATAATCGCCTAAGCCAAACTCAACACCGAACTCTGCCAGAGTCTGACCTCGTACCAGCGTAGAACGCATGCGGCTAAGATCACCTTCGCGCGCTTTAGGGAACTGCTTATACAAGGCATTGGCAATGACAAAGCTTAGTATCGAGTCGCCTAAAAACTCCAGACGTTCGTTGTGCTGCCCTTTGTGGCTACGATGAGTCATTGCCTGCTCAAGCAGGCTTTGATCCGAAAACTCGTAACCAATCTTTTTATATAATTCTGTGACGTTTTTTTTCATGCTACTGAATATTACCTAGGCGTTCAAAACGAACTCCTGTTGGAACCCAACCAGGCAAAATGCTGTTCGGGCCATTTTCAAAATCGAAACTCATCCAAATAAATACGGCTTTACCAACCAGGTTTTCTTTTGGTACAAAGCCCCACATACGGCTGTCCTGACTGTTGTTACGGTTGTCACCCATGGCGAAGTAGCTGCCCTCTGGTACAACCCATTCGTCACGTCGAGTGCCTGGCTGTTGATAATAGCGCTCGGTCAATTCGGGTAATTGAGGCGTCACAAGTACATCGTGAGTCACACCCGGCAGGCTCTCTGTCAGACGCACCATTTGCATTGCGCCATGTTTGAACTCATCGCGATTCACGATATCTAAATTAATTTTGTTGAATTCCCCGCATGCCAGACCATCACGTTGCTGTTCGCCATCATCACAGTGCGGCTTGATATAAAGCTGGCGGTCACGGTAAACGATACGGTCTCCTGGTAAGCCGACAATGCGCTTGATGAAGTCGATGCGCTCATCCAGCGGAAACTTAAAGACCGCGATATCACCGCGCTGAGGATCATTCACTTCTACCAGCTGACTGCGCCAAACCGGGTCTTTAATACCGTACGCGTATTTCTGTACTAATATAAAGTCACCGTCCAGCAGGGTTGGCATCATTGAACCAGACGGGATCTGGAAGGGTTCAAAAATAAATGAACGGAACACTGTAATTGCAGCAATCATCGGAAAGATAGATTTTGCGCTTTCAGTGATGGCAGGCACGGGTGCTATCTGCTCAATGACTTCCTGATCAAGCGGCTGCTCAGATGCGCCTTGTGCCAGAGCGATACGCTCTTTGCGCTTAGGCGCATACAGCAAGTGATCGATTAGCCAGATCAGGCCTGAACCAAGCGTCAACAACACCAAAAATACTGAAAAATAACCTGCCATAATAATTCCTGTTACTTACCTACTTTAAGAATCGCAAGGAAAGCATCTTGTGGCACTTCAACGTTACCCAGCTGCTTCATACGTTTCTTACCTTCTTTTTGCTTTTGCAGTAGTTTTTTCTTACGACTGACGTCACCACCATAACACTTCGCGATGACGTTTTTACGTAACTGTTTCACGGTTGTACGCGCAATCACGTGGTTACCTATCGCCGCCTGAATCGCAATATCAAACATTTGGCGTGGAATAAGCTCACGCAATGCGTCTGCCAACTGACGTCCGCGCCCTTGCGAGTTCTCACGGTGTGCAATAATCGCCAGAGCATCAACCCGATCGCCATTGATCAGAATGTCCACACGTACCATGTCGGAGGTCTGGAAACGCTTAAAGTTGTAGTCCAGAGAAGCAAATCCCCGGCTGGTCGACTTAAGCTTATCAAAGAAGTCCATTACCACTTCTGCCATTGGCAATTCATACGTCACCGCAACTTGCTTACCGTGGTAGCTCATCTTGGTCTGTACGCCGCGCTTTTCAACACACAGAGTAATGACATTGCCCAGATATTCTTGTGGCACAAGAATATTCGCCTCTACAATCGGCTCGCGGATCTCAATGATGTCGTTCACCGGTGGCAGATCTGACGGATTATCAATTTGGATCACGCCGTCCTTGGTTTCTACTTCGTAGACAACCGTCGGGGCCGTTGTGATCAGATCCATATCATATTCACGTTCCAGACGTTCCTGAATAATCTCCATGTGGAGCATGCCCAGGAAGCCACAACGGAAACCAAAGCCCAGTGCGGTTGAGTTCTCCGGCTCGAAGAACAAGGACGCATCATTGAGGCTCAGCTTGTTCAGTGCATCACGGAAGTTCTCATAATCGTCAGAGGAGATTGGGAACATACCCGCATAAACCTGTGGTTTAACACGCTTAAAGCCAGGCAGACGCTCTTTCGCTGGCTCTTTGGTCAGGGTGATAGTGTCACCCACCGGGGCACCATGAATATCCTTGATACCCGCAATAACGAAGCCTACTTCACCGGTTTTCAGTACACCGGTTTCTGTTTGTTTTGGCGTGAAAATACCGACTTTATCAGCAATGTGTGTCTGATCAGTCGACATAATCTTAATCTTGTCGCCACGGCGTAACTCACCATGCTTGATACGTACCAATGAGACAACGCCCTGATAAGAATCAAACCAGGAATCAATGATCAGCGCCTGCAGTGGTTGCTCTGGCTCACCCTCAGGCGGCGGCACGTCACGCACGATCATTTCCAGTACCTCATCGATACCGATACCGGTTTTAGCACTACATTGCACCGCTTCAAGCGCTTCAATGCCGACGATTTCTTCAATCTCTTCAGCAACGCGCAGAGGATCCGCTTGTGGCAAATCGATTTTGTTCAACACCGGGAGAACTTCCAGGTCCATTTCGATGGCGGTATAACAGTTTGCCAACGTCTGAGCTTCTACCCCCTGGCCTGCGTCAACGACCAACAAGGCACCTTCACAGGCAGCCAGTGAGCGAGATACTTCGTAGCTGAAGTCTACGTGTCCCGGCGTATCGATAAAGTTCAATTGATACGTTTCGCCATCATTAGCCTTATAGTTCAGTGTCACGCTCTGCGCTTTGATGGTGATCCCACGCTCTCGCTCAAGGTCCATCGAATCCAGCACCTGCTGCTGCATCTCGCGATCTGTTAAGCCGCCGCATACCTGGATTAAGCGGTCCGAAAGGGTCGATTTCCCGTGGTCGATGTGGGCAATAATTGAAAAGTTACGGATGTGCTTCATATACTGGATTCTAAACTTCTGTTTTTCACAAATAGAGATTAAACGCCGATTTTACAATTTATTTGGCGCAATCACCATCTATTTGCGTTAGGGGAAGGCTAATTGGATAAATTTTTATCACTTTAATGTCATGACGCAGTGCTTTCGTGCGTTGTTTGGCAAATTTAAAGCCAACCAAACCACCAATCACTGCGGACAGGATCTGCCAGGGCTCTGACGCGCCCAATATAAGGTGTGAGGTAAACGTGGCGATAAACGCCATTACCAGAGGTAACAGGTAAACCCAAAGTGCGTTCTCGACCACTTTGCTGTCATCCAGTGCCAGGGTCATTTTCTGGCCTACCTGAACTGATTCTTTGCACTCTATCGGTAACGCCTTTTTGTTACTGCCAAATAGTTTACTAAAAATTTGCGAGCCGCATTTGCCATTGCAGCCAGCACAGGCTGGTTTTTCCTCGGCAACCAGCCAGACTGTGCCGTGCTCAACACGGGAAACGGTGAGTGTTTGTTCTATCATAACGGTCGGGTTACCGACTCTGCGATGGCCTTTGCTGTCATCGTTGGGATCTTGCCAACCACCGACACATCAAATGCACCTGAATTATGTACATACACTGTCGTAGCACCCGAACTTAGAGCACCGCTGGCTCTTTGACCAGACAGAGGCCTTTGGACAAATACCGAAAACTCTACCAGGCCATCAGAAAACAAAAAGTAGTCTGCCAGTTCATTATTCAAATCAAGCTTATGCCGGTCTGACTTCAGTAGCTTGAAGCCGTCAGGCAACCAGCCAATTCGCCAATTGTTTTGCAGTTTTTGTGCGGTGTCATTTTGAGCCAGAGAAGCCAGCGGCATCGGAAAATCTTTACTGCTAAGCTCGACAAGCGGCTGAGCAGGTTGCTCAGTAACGCTAATGTGTGTCAGCTGAAGCTGTTCAAGCACTTCGCCCTGTTGAGTTACGTAGGCAGCTTTTAACAGCAATGCAGATTGAATATCAATCCACAACCAATAGTTGTATTTGTGCTCATCCTTAGAGACCAGGCGCACCAACTGTGCCGCCCTGTCAGCAATACGCTCTTTGCCACCCAGGACAAAATCATAGCTACTGGCGAGCGTACCCACTTCGCCGAACAGAATTTCCGGAATCGGCCCGGCAATCGCATCTGTCTCGATAGAATAGGGTTGCGTTTGAGGTTCAAAGTAGGTGACCTTGTTATCAACACGCACCACCTCAAGGCCAGCGCCATTCTGGCGGCTCAGTATTTCGAGTTCGCTGTTGTCGACTTTACCATGGAGCCAGCGGTAAGGTTCCATACCCTTGCCTTTCACTACCACAAATGATGCGTCAAAGTTACGCTCCTGTATGGCAGACGACATATCCGTTAGCAGCTGCTTTGCATTAATAATATCGCTGGCAACAACTTGGGCACTCAAGCCCACTCCAAGTAGTAACGCAAGCCACTTCATCTACTTCTTTTGTTCCTCTTTTTCTTCCTGTGCTTGTTGGGCCAGAGCATGCGCCATTCTGGACTGTCGCTGATGCTCAAGTACCAACGCACCAATACGTTGCTGTTGCAGTTCTCTCAGGCCTTTTTCTGCACTTTCCAAAGCTGGCTCTGACGACAAGCTAACTGGCGAAACTGAACCTGTTAATGGCGTTGATTGTAACACAGGAAAATCACTATTTGCTTGTTCCTGAGGGCTATAATTACTTACGCCCAGTACAGCAACCAGAGATACACTGGCGGCAATTGCCACCTGAGCCAGAGGTTTACGCCAACTGGACAGCGCAACTACCTTATTCTCAGCATTCTCCTGCCGGAATTCCTGTCCTGAGGTCTTTTCGCCATAGGTCGGCTCATCAGCAAGTGCATCAGCCAGGCTGGCAGTGATATCAATACAAGGCGCCTGATTTTGCTGGCTACGCATCGCGTCGCCAATCAGAGCATAACGGGCAAACTTTTCTGCATCGAACTGCGCCTGACTGGCATTATCCAGTGCCTGTTCGGCATCAAGTATACTGGATGTCACTTGCCCGTCTTTGACATTAAAGTTTGATTGCGTCATCTACTTATTACCTATGAGTGGGTTAATATTATTGTCAATGGCTTCTCGTGCCCTGAAAATCCGAGATCTGACTGTTCCTACCGGACAATCCATCACAACAGCAATTTCTTCATAGCTCATGCCCTCGATCTCTCGCAATGTGATCGCGGTTTTAAGATCATCGGGTAAAGACTCGATGGTTCTGAAAATCACCGCCTTAATCTCATCGCTTAGCAATAAGCTCTCCGGAGAAGCGTTGGACCTGAGCTGGTCAGCTCCGTCGTAAAATTCGGCCTCTTCAGCATCAACATCATTTGCCGGTGGCTTACGCCCCTGGGCTACTAAATAGTTCTTTGAGCAGTTAACCGCAATCCGATACAGCCAGGTATAAAATGCGCTGTCTCCCCGAAAATTGGGTAAAGCTCGATATGCCTTAATAAACGCTTCTTGCGCTACGTCAGCTACATCACCTGAATTAGACACATATCGCGAGATTAATGCGGCTACTTTGTTCTGATATTTGGCAACCAACAAATTGAACGCATTTTTATCTCCTTGCTGAACACGCCGAACTATTTCTAAATCTAAATCCTGCTCGCTCATTCGAGCCGGTACTCCTCTTTGTTATTACTTGTTTTTCACACACATTGTCGCGCATTGTTGCCATCTTTTACAGCTACTCTGACTAAGTGCTGAATAAAAAGTTCTGTTTTTTTGATATTTTTTTTAAAATACCCCGTATTGACACGTCATAAACGTATTCAGTGTGGAATATTCCAAGTACCTGCAACCCTGCGCTAAGCATAGCAGACTTATCAGAACACGCAGAATAAAAGGTTTAATTAGCTAAGACCCACTAACATGAAAGAACAAGTTCAACATCAAACCGATGTCATTATTGTCGGTAGCGGCGCAGCCGGGCTGAGCCTGGCTCTGTCTTTGGCAAACACCTGCCGCGTCACGGTACTCAGTAAAGGCGACCTTCGTGAAGGCTCCACCTTGTATGCTCAGGGCGGCATTGCTGCGGTGTTTGACAAGAAAAACGACAGTATAGAGTCTCACGTTGATGACACCCTGGCTGCAGGCGCGGGCCTGTGTGACAGAGAAGCCGTTCATTACACCGCCTCAAATGCGAAGCAATGCCTGAAGTGGTTGATTGAACAGGGCGTTCCGTTTGACATGGAGTTCGATAGTAAAGGGCGGGAACGTTTCCACCTGACACGCGAAGGAGGCCATAGCCATCGACGTATACTTCATGCAGCTGATGCAACGGGTAAAGCCGTGCAGTCGACACTGATCGAACGTGTTCAGGAGCACCCCAACATACTCCTGCTGGAACAATACAATGCAATTGACCTGATCACGCATGGCGCACAAGAGCAAAAAGTCGCGCATGGGCTCTATGTCTACAATCGCCGCGCTAACCAGGTCGAAACCGTCACCGCTAAGTTTGTCGCCCTTGCGACGGGCGGTGCCAGTAAAGTGTACCTCTATACATCGAACCCGGACGTTTCCAGTGGCGATGGCATTGCGATGGCTTGGCGAGCGGGTTGCCGGGTTGCGAATATGGAATTCAATCAATTTCATCCAACCAGTCTTTATCACCCTGAATTACAGAACTTCCTTATCACCGAAGCTATGCGTGGCGAAGGAGCATTACTGAGGCGCCCGGATGGCACACGCTTTATGCCGGATTTCGATGACAGGGAAGAGCTGGCCCCTCGTGACGTTGTTGCCCGAGCGATCGACTATGAAATGAAGCGTCTGGGGGCCAACTGCGTCTATCTGGATATCTCTCATAAAGACAAAGACTTTATCATTGAACACTTTCCGACCATATACGCCAAGTGCCTCAGTGTAGGGCTGGATATCACCAAAGAGCCTATCCCAGTCGTTCCTGCCGCACATTACACCTGCGGTGGCGTCATGACCGACTTCAACGGTCTGACGGACATTAGCAACCTCTACGCTATCGGGGAAGTGGCCTACACTGGATTACATGGGGCCAATCGAATGGCGAGTAATTCATTGTTGGAGTGCATTGTATTTGCCCATGCTGCAGCGAAAGACATCCTTGCTAAGCTGGATACACAACCGTTGCCACCTGCACAGCCAGACTGGGATGAAAGTCAGGTCAGTGATTCAGACGAAGAAGTGGTGATCACCCATAACTGGCACGAACTTAGACTGTTTATGTGGGATTATGTCGGCATTGTACGCTCAACCAAGCGACTGGAACGTGCACTTCGCAGAGTGGAATTATTACAACAGGAAATCCAGGAGTACTACTCCCACTTCAGAGTCAGTAATAACCTGCTAGAGCTTCGAAATCTGGTGCAGGTAGCAGAGTTAATTATTCGTAGTGCACTGAACAGAAAGGAAAGCAGAGGGCTGCATTACACACTGGATTTTCCGCAAAGCGCAGACACAACCAAACCAACGATATTGACTCCCAGTAAAATCAAACGTTGATATTGATGCCTGAGGATATCGCCTTGCACCAATGACTCAGGCCATCTCAAATACATGCCGGCACAAGTGTCGCCAATGCTCTTCTTTCATTGCATGGCGCATAATGCCGATATGCCGGGTTCGCTGCTCAGTTTTAACGGTTAATAATAGCGCGCAATGAAAATAGACCTGTGCAGCTTTTACCTGCCCCTGCCATTGTTGCTGGCCTCCGGACACTATCACTGTCATATGCTCAGGCAACAGTCCCAGATGGCCTGTTGAAATGAAGTATTGATGTGCACGATGCCTGGCACAGGCATATCCTAACAAGCAAGTCCCGATATGCCACCACCACAGTGCTGGCGCGACCACACTCAAAGCCAGCGCCAGACAGCAAAAGAAGACCACAAAGACTTTGTGGTCAGGTGTATTGTGTTCGAAATAAAAGCTAAGCGCGGACTCGGTCAAGAACGAATTTCACCATAGCATCCAGCTCGGGATACGGACATGCTTCATGACCCATAAACCAGGCAAACAAATCGGGATCTTCGACTTCCAATAATCTTTGGAACACCAGCTTATCCTGCTCTGATAGCTGATCATACGCCTCATCAACAAAAGGCTCCAGCAAAATATCCAGCTCCAGCATGCCACGGCGACATGCCCATTTTGTGCGGGCCTTTGAATACAACTCAGCCATAATTTCCACATACCCCTAAATTTTATTATGTCACAGCAATTATAACGTATCCTGAGGTGCCCGTTAACTGTTCGAATAAACAATAATCGTGTCTTTCGCGCCTATCTCGAATGCGATATTTACGGTAACATTAGGTAATTTCTTCAACAAGGATCAATAAGATGGCACAAGCAAATGCATATCCTCTTTCTTTACAATTGATCTCTGTGAGCGGCTCCGAAAAGTTGAGTTACCTGCACGGTCAGGTCACCCAGGATCTCAATCTGCTGACGGATGATACTTTCCTGTGGGCCGGACACTGCAGTCCTAAAGGCAAATTGTGGGCGACACTCAGGCTAAGTAAGTTAGATGACCAATATCTGCTGTTGGGTTCAAAAGCGGAGACAGAAGCATCCTGCCGGGAGCTGAAAAAATACGGCGTATTCGCGAAGGTCGATATTGATATTACACACCACCAAGTCATTGGCGTGTTAACCGATGAGATGACAGAAACCTGTGAGCTGTTGGGGCTGACGTTTGCGCAGCAGGCTAATGCTTGTACGTTTGATGGCAAAAATAAGGCGCTAAAGCTAGACAATCAGCGTTTAATCCTGATTGTTGAACATGGCTATGCGCTGCCACAGGGTATTGCCCTGCACACAGACCCAACGCCATTTGAAGCCGCGTCAATTTTGGCCGGTGAGCCACAACTAAGTGAGAGCAGTATTGATGAATATGTGCCGCAAATGGTTAACCTTCAGGCACTGGGCGCAATCAGCTTCAAAAAAGGCTGCTATACTGGGCAGGAGACAGTAGCCCGGATGCGTTATTTGGGCAAAAACAAGCGAGCTTTGTATATTGTAAAAGGCCAGGCTGCAGCTCACCCACAAGAATCTGAGTTGGAAATACAATTAGATGGAGATAACTGGCGTCGTGCAGGCAAAGTACTTCATCAGGCCTACGACAGTGCAAGCCAGGACTATTATGCGCTGGCAGTGATGGCCAATGATTTAACTGAATCATCAGTTTTGCGTGCTAAAACGCACCCGGAAGTCCAGCTGACATTGCAGCCACTTCCGTACTCTTTAGAAGACAATTAAGCGGATAGATTATGAAAATTGCCCCAAATACCGTTGTGAAAATGCATTATGCGGTGCTGGACAACGACGACAATAGCATAGACAACACCTTCGATGATGAACCACTCGAGTTTATCATCGGCACGGGTTACTTAATCTCGGGTCTGGAAGAAGCCCTGATCAACAAACAAACGGGTGACAAATTCAGCGTTACCGTTGAACCACAAAATGGCTACGGCGAACGCCACGATAACCTGATGCAGGCGGTACCAAAAAGCATGTTTGAGGATATGGAAGTTGAAGTAGGTATGCAATTTCGTGCTACCACAGACGAAGGCGAGCAAACTGTCATTGTAATTGGTGTTGAAGGTGAAGACGTCATCGTTGATGGTAACCATCCCCTTGCAGGTATCACACTGAACTTTGATGTTGAAATTCTGGAAGTGCGTGAGGCGACATCAGAAGAACTGGCCCATGGGCATGTTCACAGCGAGGGCGACTGCGGCCACCAGCACTAATACCAATTTTACTTGTACCAATCGGCATTAAGACCAGAATACTTGTTCAATTTGAAGGAACACTTAATTTAGACGATTGGAATTTGACTACAAAAAAGCGCCTACTTGGCGCTTTTTTCAACTTCCTCAAGGGCTGCAAGTATACCACTCTGATCATTCGTACCAATGCGATATTTAGACCCATCGGCCAGTACAAACTCAATGGCTTTAAAACCATGTGCAGCGTACACCCAGCCATCATGAGTGATCTTTACGCCAATCCCATGGCGGAATGAATTTGTTACCGCGGAAAATGATTGCAGCTCATTCACTTTGACTGTCTTTTTCAGGATCCCCGGGCCAAACCACCAGCTGACCGTCCGCTGTTCTTTGTTGACTTCAAGCGTTAATCCATAAAACAAATAGCCGATCAGGGCGAGTATGCCGATGAAACCATACAGCAGTGTGTTATGGCCCAACAAAAATATCGCAAGTGCGACAAAAGTGGCAAACCACGTAAGAAACATCCAAATTATCCAGGACCATTGGGTCTTTTTGTACATCAGCTAAACCACCTTAATTAAAACTATAAACAAGTGTGACACCAACTTCGCTATCCACTTTCTCTTTGTCTTCTTCTGGCTGAGAGTGATATCGAAAGGTATAGGCCACCTTCATGGACACACCGCCCATTACCTGACTGATCAGTGCTGTTTCAGATAAAATACGCGCCCCGAGACCCGACAGTGATCTTTCATAGCTAACATCCTGATTAAAACGAGTGCGCTTAGATACAGTTCGCTCCCACTGCAATGCGGCTCGCAGCAAATGACCTCTTTCAACGCGTTCTTGATCTGGTTCTAGCTCCGTCTCATCTTCGCGTCGATACATAGACAGACCCGGTCCGATGTCTAAGTCGACCGTATTCTTTCGTCCTTCAAAGATGCGATTACCATAACCAACTGCAAATGTTGTGGTATATTCTCGACCGTTAAACTTGTCGACCTCGTAATCCCCATAAACAAATAGCGAAGTATTCTTCTGCCCTATTTTATAATTGCCCTGCGCTGACAGGAAGTAACGAGAAGCTGTTTCATCTTCAAGGTTGGTGTCCGGATCAACTTCACGGCGATACATGCCATCGACCTTAAACTGGTTGCGCCAGTACTTAAAATCCTGATACAGATTGCTCTTAAGTTTAAACGCGGTATTACTGGTATTACCGCGATTGAGCAACACACCAAACTCTACATCACCATATAAAAACTCACCTTCGTGCAGAGCGTGGATCTCTTCATCTGACAGCTCACCATATTTATGAAAATCTTCGAATGGATCGACAGCAAGTGCGTTCACGCTGAACAAGAATCCAGCGCAGTATAGGAAAAAAAGGGTGTACTTCACTGAGCTGGTTTCTCTTACTGCTTCCAAACTATGTGGCAAAACGGGGCATCTAAATCACGGCTGATCAGTATTTTGGCAAACATCACATCACCTTGCTCCGTTTCCAGACCTACGGCAACCTGAACAAAATGTTCGGCTTCCGTCTCCTGTTCATACGCCACCAGCGACGCCCAACTCTCATCAGGAACACTGTCTTCAATATATCCCAGCTCTTCACTGTGGGCATTGAATAGCTCAATGTCCTCGACTGTAAGATTATCAGGGGCAAGCTCTAAGAAAATATCATAGGCTTGCTGGCTCACTTCTTCGATGGAACTTAAACGTGCAGACATTACATCACCTCGCCTGTCAAAATTGAGGGGTATAGTAGCAAATTGCAAATTTGCAAAGCTACGGCTTTTAGTTAGTTTTAACAAAAATACCGCTCAGTTACATGAAAATAGCCAATTTGCTATCCAGTCTGCACACTAATTACCACTGGCACCGCTAAAGTAATTACTCTATGCTTGCCCTGCAAGCTGTCAGAATAATAATGATGTGCGAAAGAAGGAAAAACACATGGTCCAGTTAGAGACAATTGATGGTATCGCCTGGGTTACCCTCGACAGACCCGAAAAACAGAATGCTTTGTCTTATGACATGTTCAAACAGTTGGATAACATCATCCGCAAACTAAAACGCAATCGTCAATTGCGTGCTGTTGTACTCCAAGGTCAGGGGCAGCACTTTTGTTCTGGCCTGGATGTGGGCGCTGTCATGAACAAGCCAGCTAACATTTTATCGCTATTGTTTAAATGGTTACCAGGCAATGCCAATCTTGTGCAACGAGTCGCACTGGGGTGGCGTGCACTGCCGGTGCCCGTGTTTGCCCTGGTGCGTGGGAATTGTCTGGGCGGCGGATTGCATATTGCACTCGGCGCCGATTACCGCATTGCAGCGCCAGATGCTCGATTTGCCATTATGGAATCACGCTGGGGCCTGTGTCCGGATATGAGTACTAGCATACTGCTGCCGGGTATATTAAATCATGATCAGGCGCTTTGGCTGGCTTCTAACCCACAACGCATTGATGCCGAACAAGCCCGCGAGTTGGGGTTAATCACACAAGTCAGCGACGATCCATTGCTCGCCATCCAACAACGTCTCACCCAGGTGAGGGCTATTTCTCCGGATGCTCTGGCCGCCATCAAACACTTATATAACACCGCCTATCATCCCCGGCGCCGAAAACTGCTGTGGCAGGAGACCTGGTTTCAGATTAAGTTGCTACTGTCAAAAAACACACGAATTGCCATGCACAACGGTCGTCATACGGAGCAGCCCAGGCCATTTGACCAGCGCAAAAAATGGTAAGAAAGTCGCATTGTGAGCGATACAATTGCCACCGAGAATGACATTAGATTTAATCTCTTGAGTGTCCCTTATGATGATTACTCTGCGATTTATCGCATCCCTTAGCATTCTTATCGGGTGCCTCTGGGCTGCCAGGCTGCTCACAGCTGCACTGGCTTTAAGTTTACCTGCTCCTCTGTTGGGCATGTTGCTGTTATTTGGTTTATTGCAATCAGGCATACTTAAAAGTAAATACTTACTTCCATCTTGCGGCCCAATATTAAAATACATGGCACTATTTTTTATACCCGCAGGGGTCGGCCTTATCAGTTATCTGGAGGTGTTTAGCCAAAATGCCTGGCTGCTGGTGAGTGTCCTGATCCTGGTACCCGTACTGGGCCTCTTACTGACAGGTAAACTGGCAAGTCTGGGCAGATACCATGATTAATCTACTTTTGGGTTGCACTTTTACTCTGGTGTTATTTGCCCTTATGCGACGGGTAAATCAAAGCTGGCACTCTCCCCTGTTTAATCCCGTGTTGTTATGCATTTTGATTATCAGCACTACGCTGCTATCTGGCGATATCGATTACATTGACTATCGTAATGCCACTAAGCCTGTCAGCTTCTTTCTTGAAGTCGCGGTGGTTGCACTTGCTCTGCCCCTTTACCAACAACTCCACACCATTCGTCCATACCTGTTGCTCATTAGTCTCAGTAGCTTTATCGGGATCACCTGTGCAACACTGATTGCCTTTTGCCTTTGTCAGTTATTTAGCGCCCCCGGTACACTCACAGCGTCTTTAATGGCCCTGTCAGTCACCACACCTATCACGCTTATTGTGACTGATTCACTCAGTGGTTTTCCCGGGATAGCCGCCATCATGGTGATCCTGATTGGTGTGCTGGGAGGCGTTTTCGGCTTGTCGTTGTTCACCCTTGCAGGCGTAACCAAACCGCAGGCTAAAGGCATAGCTTTGGGCGTGGCCTGCCATGCAATTGGTACCGCTGCAGCCATGGAACATCACCCGGCAGCAGGTGCCTTTGCTTCTGCCGCGATGATAATCAGTGCGGTCATCACCGCAAGCTGGGTACCAATGCTTTTTACACTGTTACAAGGCATAATCAGCTAAACTGAGACAAATGATAACAATCATCAAAAAATAAGCTGAAATGCCCGCCTCGTTTCAGCAATGCAGGAGCACAGTATGATAGAGCAAGAAATAGCACAAATCGAACATTACTATGTG
Source organism: Pseudoalteromonas sp. XMcav2-N (assembly GCF_024124545.1). Lineage (GTDB taxonomy): Bacteria > Pseudomonadota > Gammaproteobacteria > Enterobacterales > Alteromonadaceae > Pseudoalteromonas. The sequence goes on along the minus strand of NZ_JAMXSF010000001.1, from coordinate 345,080 downwards.
CTGATCCGGGATTATCTGGTGACTTATAGTATGCAATTGTTAGGCGCCTTAGTGATCCTGCTCCTTGGCTTATGGCTCGCGAAAAAGCTGGCGAAAGGCACAGAGAGCCTGATGCTCAGACACAATATCGACGTTACCCTGACAAATTTCGTCAGCAATGTAGTCAAGGTGCTGATTATTATAATGTTTACCATCATTGCACTGGGTAAAATTGGCATCAGTGTTACCCCATTTGTAGCAGCAATCGGTGCCGCCTCACTCGGTGCCGGCCTGGCTGTCCAGGGGATGTTATCTAATTATGGTTCTGGATTAGCGATTATTGCCACTCGTCCGTTTGTAGTCGGTGACACCATTGCCGTCAAAGGGGTCTGCGGTCAGGTAAAAAGTATCGAGCTGGGCCACACAATCCTGGTCAATGAAGAAAAGGTCGAGATCACCATTCCTAACAAGCATATTATTGGCGAAATAATGCAAAATTCCTTTGCGCACTCACTGGTCAAAGGAGAAATTGGTATCGCTTACAGCGCCAGCACAGACAGAGCCATAACCATCATCAATGAAATTTTATCGCATAACGACGCTGTGGCCGACACCCCGCAAGCTCAGGTTGGCATAGAAGCGTTTGGCGACAGTGCCGTTATCATTAGCTACCGCTACTGGGTACCCACGACACAGATAATCGAACATAAACTGGCTATTAATGGCGCTATTTATGCCGCGATCCAGGCTGCTGACATAGACATTCCGTTCCCACAGCGGGTCGTCACCCTCAAAGAGAAGCCTGCTTCCGCAGATTGATCCTGGTTGTTTTTCACTCTATGCTGTCAATGTTTTGTTTACAAAACATACAACACAACATGTAGAACGGAGTGATTTATGAACACAAAAAAATTAGTGACACTATGCTGTGCCGCTGGTCTGCAGCTCATCGCTGTGCACAGCTGGGCGCAGGCCGATACCGCCAACTATGACTGCAGCGCGCTCGCCGAATGGTCCAGTTCAACGGTGTACCGCAAAGGGGATCAGGTGCGTGCTCAGGCTCAAGCTTATGAGGCAAAATGGTTCAATCAAAATGAGCGACCCGCGAATAATTCCGATACCTTTGACGTATGGCGACAACTTGGCCAGTGCATCAGCGGCAACGCCCCGGTGGTTACCCTGGTAAGCCCCCAGGATGGTGCTGTGCTGAACAAAAATGACAGCGCTGTTTTTTCTGCAAATGCCAGTGATCAGGATGGCGATCTCGCCCAGGTTGAGTTTTTTGTCAACGACATCAGCGTCGGTATACTCAGCCAGCCTCCTTATCAGCTTACCTGGTCTGCACAGCTGGGCATGCACACAGTGAGCGCAGTGGCAGTAGACGCCAAAGGAAACCTCAGTACACCTGCAACAGCTGGTATTACGGTGCGAGATGACAACGGCAATGTACCACCCGCTCTCACCATTGATACACCGACAAACAACCAAGCATTTAAAGTTGGCGATACAGTTAGCCTTGCTGTGCAGGCCACTGACACCGATGGCCAGGTTGTGCAGGTCGAAATGTGGCGAGATGCTCAGCGTTTGACAACACTCAGTACCCCACCTTTTCGCCATGATTTTGTGACCGTGAGTGCCGGCAACAAACAGCTCAGAGTCATTGCACAAGATGACAAAGGCGCAACCGCAGAAGCCAGTGTGACCATTGAGGTGAGCGCTGCAAGCTCAGGTGGCTGCGCAGGTCTGAGCACTTATCGAGCTGGTCAAAGCTATCAAAGTGGTGAGCAGGTAGCACACAATAATCGCAAATATCGCTGCGACATCGCTGGCTGGTGCAGCTCCAGTGCTGCCTGGGCCTACGAGCCCGGCACAGGTCAACACTGGCAGGACGCCTGGAGCGATTTGGGGATCTGTGCGATCGCGCCCGACATTAGCTTTACTCAGCCTAACGATAATGCCACTTTGCTGCGTAACCAGCCTACACAGATTGCTGTCAGTGCCTCCGATGCCGACGGGACTATCTCGCAATTAGAATTATTTGCTGGTCAAACCTTACTTGGCAGCACCGCACAAAATACACTGACTGTTGAGTGGACCCCAGGCAACACCGGGCCCGTTACTCTCAGTGCCGTTGCAACCGATAACGAGAGCAATCAGAGCCAACAAACTATCCAGGTCACGGTCACAGATCAACCATTGGTCGTTGATTTAACCGCCCCGACTGCGGGAACTCAATATGTACTGGGTAATATAATCACTATCAAAGCCAATGCTCAGGCGCTCAGCGGTCAGATCTCGATAATCGATTTTTATGCCAACGGGGTAAAAGTTGGCAGTGATACCCAGGCACCTTATGAGTTTAACTACGCGCCAGCAACAGTTGGACAACACAGTATCTATGCAACCGCGACCAGCACATCGGGAGATACAGCAAGCAGCCCGGCCGCCACTGTCACTGTCATTACACCACCGGTTGGCAAAACCCATAAACTCATAGGCTACTGGCACAACTTTGTTAATCCGGCTGGCTGCCCTATTCCATTGGATCAGATCTCCGACGCTTGGGACATCATTGACATTGCCTTTGCAGAAAACGACCGGTCTTCTAACGGTACAGTGCACTTCAAACCATTTGAAAAAGACATTCGCTCCAATTGCCCTCCCATTGAACCGGTTAAATTTAAAACCGATATGCAAGCATTACAGGCGCAGGGCAAAGTGTTTGTCCTCAGTCTGGGTGGTGCCGAAGGGACTATCACATTAAACACCGACGCCGATGAAGCCAACTTTGTCAGCAGTCTTACTGCAATCATTCAGGAGTGGGGGTTTGATGGTCTGGATATTGACCTGGAAAGTGGCTCTAATTTGTTGCATGGCTCACAAATACAAGCCCGCCTGCCCAGAGCAATTAAGCAGATAGAGCAGAATATCGGTGGTGATATGGTGCTCACCATGGCGCCGGAACATCCTTACGTTCATGGCGGCATGATAGCCTACTCCGGCATTTGGGGCGCATACATTCCATTGATCAACGAACTCAGAGACACGCTGGACTTACTGCATGTGCAGCTCTACAACAATGGAGGACTGCCCAACCCATACGAGCCAGGCAGCGCACCGGAAGGCTCAGTCAATATGATGGTCGCACACGCCAAAATGCTGATTGAAGGGTTCGACCTGGCCGATGGTAGCCGCTTTATGCCGCTTAGGGATGATCAGGTTGCCATTGGCCTGCCATCCGGCCCGCAATCCGCCAATTCTGGTCAGGCTCCCATTGCCAATATCATCGCGGCGCTGGATTGCCTCACCAAAGGCACCCAATGCGGTACCATAGTGCCCAGTCATAACTACCCTGCTTTTGGGGGCGTTATGACCTGGTCTATCAACTGGGATAAATTCGATGGCTACAACTTCTCAGTGCCTGTTGGTAACAAGCTCACTGAAATGAATCAGGGTCGATAAACACCTAATCACAGGGTAACGGCGACCTCCTGCCCGTTACCCTCCTTCCGTTTTTTTTCTTGGCATTTTGCCGCTGGCAGAGTGGCATAATTAACGCTAAGGTGAGGGTTATCCGATTAGCACCCATTTTAGTCAAGGAGATCACATGAGTAACAACACCTATACGCCTCCCAAGGTGTGGACACACCAGCCCAGTAGCGATAATAAATGGGCCAATATTAATAGCCCTGAATCAGGTGCCAGATATGAACAGGCACTGCCTGTCGGCACACACCCTTTACAGCTTTACTCGCTTGGTACACCAAACGGCCAAAAGGTGACTATTTTGCTGGAAGAATTGCTGGCCCTTGGGGTAGCCGAAGCCGAATACGATGCACACCTGGTCAATATTGGAGAGGCTGAACAATTCTCGTCTGGTTTTGTTGCCGTCAATCCAAACTCTAAAATTCCCGCTCTGGTCGATAAATCAGGTGAAACAGAGGTCAATGTCTTTGAATCTGCATCTATCCTCGTTTATTTGGCCGAAAAGTTTGGTCAGTTTCTCCCGTCTTCAGGAGTACAAAGAACAGACACCCTGAACTGGTTATTCTGGGCACAAGGCTCAGCCCCATTTTTGGGCGGCGGGTTTGGCCACTTTTACGCCTATGCGGACGACAAACAGGAATACCCCATCAACCGCTTTGCTATGGAAGTCAAGCGCCAGCTGGATGTATTAGACAAACAGCTGGCACACCACCAATATGTTGCAGGCGATCACTACAGTATTGCCGATATGGCTATCTGGCCCTGGTATGGCAATCTTGCCCTGGGCAAACTCTATGATGCCGGCGAGTTTTTACAGGTTGAGCAGTATACGCATGTGGTACGCTGGGCTAAACAGATTGAATCTCGCCCGGCCGTACAACGTGGCAGAATAGTCAACCGGACCTTTGGCGAACCACAAGAGCAACTCCCCGAGCGCCACAGTGCAGCAGATATTGACGCAGTACTGAACCAGTAAACGTATTTTCAGGGCAAGCGCGGGACTCTCGCGCCCTTGCCTTTTTAATCCCTTGCCATCCCTTTTTCCGGATGCGCCGGCTCCTGACGTGCAATGTAATAAAAGCAATCCCTCAGAGTACGTGACAACCCCCAGCAATCAAATATAAATGACAATCATTTTTATTTGTGTTTTCATGTATTGATTAAATACCTATGCCCGTGGCCGTACCATACGTTACTGACGAGGAGCCCTTTATGCTGCAATCTTATCCTGCATTGAATGACACCACCAGCTTGCTTGAAAATGCACTCACCCCATGGCAAACAGCAATCACCCAAGGCAACCAGGCTTTTGAAAACCAGTCATTTTATTTAGCAAGAGATCAGTATCACAGTGCCCTCTATCTGGTTAGCAATTTAATTGAGTATTTTACTCATCAATACGATAGCCAGCTTCAGGAAGAAGCACTGGCACACTGCTGTCCAGCTTTTGTTGTGGCTGCACATAATCTGGCCGACTGCTATCTCGCCCTCTCAGAACCACACAAAGCTTGTGAACAGCTTATCAATGCGCACCTCAGTCTTACCCGGCTTTGTGATCATGCCAATCCTCAGATAGCGCTGATTGCAATGCGCCATTGCCTGAGAACACGCGCGGAATTAATGCGATTTATTTCTTCCCATGAGGCGCACACCACCTTAGTTAGCCGGGCTACTCAGGTACTGGATGCACCACATTCAACGACTCATTTTCATTAACCAAAAGGAGAGAAGTATGGCGTTTACTCTGCCTGCATTACCTTATGCCTATGGGGCACTCGAACCGCATATCGATAGTAAAACGATGGAAATTCATCATACCTTGCATCATCAGACGTATGTCAGCAAAGCCAATGCTGCACTCGCAGGGAGCGAGTTTGAGGGTCAATCAAGCATCGAATTGCTCACCCATATTCGCGATCTGCCCGAACCGCTGCGCAGCGCCGTGCGTGACCACGTCGGCGGTCACAATAACCACTCACTATTCTGGGAGATCATGTCACCACAGGGTGGACACTTGCATCAGGGCACGCTATCCGACGCGATTAACCATGCATTTGGTGACTTTGAGGCCTTTAAAGCCCAGTTTACACAGGCCGCTGTCAGCCGCTTTGGCAGTGGCTGGGCCTGGCTGGTGGTAAACGATCAGAAGCGCCTTGAGGTAACCAGTTCACTGAATCAGGACAGTCCGTTCATGGACGGGCTGACGCCTATTTTGGGCTTGGATGTCTGGGAACACGCATATTATCTGAAATATCAAAACCGCAGACCTGAGTATATTGAAGCATTTTATAAAGTGATCCACTGGCAGGAAGTGGAACGCCGCTTTATCGCCGCCGTTGAATAAGCCACATAGACAAAAAAGCCAACGTAAGAACGCTGGCTTTTTTACCGGTGGCGCAGTTAAGGTTTTTGCGCCGCAATTGGCCCGTACGACAAATCAACATGCGGGTTCTGCCCGCGCTGCCTGAGCAGATGATCCATCAATGTGATTGCCATCATGGCTTCTGCAATGGGAATAGCTCGGATCCCAACACACGGATCGTGACGGCCTTTGGTGATCATTTCTACCGACTCATTCTGGGTATTAATACTCTGACCCGGTATAGTGATACTTGAGGTCGGCTTGAGTGCGATAGAGGCAATGATATCCTGCCCGGTTGATATCCCCGCCAGCACACCTCCAGCGTGATTGCTGGTAAACCCCTCAGGGGTAAGCTCATCACGGTGCTCTGAGCCCTTCTGCTCAACCACATCAAACCCGTCACCAATCTCCACGCCTTTTACAGCATTGATACTCATCAGAGAATGTGCGAGCTCCGCATCCAGTCTGTCGAAAACCGGTTCGCCCAGACCGACGGGGACGCCTTTTGCAACCACTTTCACTTTTGCACCCACAGAGTCCCCTTGCTTTTTAAGATCGCGCATATAGTCATCCAGCGCGTCCAGCTTAGAGGCATCGGGGAAAAAGAACGGGTTTTGCTCAACTTGCTGCCAGTCAAATTGCTCAGCTTTGATTGGCCCCAATTGAGAAAGACAGGCATGGATCTCAACGCCATGCACTTGCTTCAGGTATTTTTTGGCAATCCCCCCAGCTGCAACGCGGATCGCCGTCTCTCTGGCTGAAGAACGTCCGCCCCCGCGATAATCACGATGGCCATATTTATGCCAGTAGCTATAGTCACCATGACCAGGGCGGAAAACATCTTTGATTTTACTGTAATCTTTGGAACGTTGATCGGTATTCTCAATCAACAAACCAATACTGGTTCCGGTTGTTTTCCCTTCAAACACCCCAGAGAGTATTTTGATTTCATCTCCCTCTCGGCGTTGAGTCGTATAACGGCTCTGCCCGGGTTTGCGTCTGTCCAGATCAACCTGTAAATCCGCTTCGTCCAGTTCAAGCCCTGCCGGGACACCATCCACTACGCCACCCAGTGCGACGCCGTGGCTTTCTCCAAAGGTCGTTACCCTGAATAGTTGGCCTATGCTATTGCCTGCCATTGATTTTCCTCATTCCAAAAAACACCATTACGCTTCCCTGACCACAGGAAAACGCTTAGTCGTTGAAGTAATCCAGTAACTGTTTTTTACTGATCACAAACACGCCCAGTCCGCCGCGTTCGAATTCCAGCCAGGTAAACGGCGCGCCGGGATAAAGCGCTTCCATATGTACCATAGAATTACCCACCTCGACAAATAACAGGCCGTCCTCGGTAAGGTGTGCAGCCGCTTCTTGTAACAAGGTACGTGTCACATCCAGACCATCTTCTCCAGAAGCCAGACCCAACTCTGGCTCATGATGAAACTCTTCTGGCAGGTCGGCCATATCTTCGGCATCGACATAAGGCGGGTTCGCAACAATCAGGTCATACTGTTGGCCAGGCACACCACTAAACACATCGGACTGGATAGCAAATACCTGATCCTGAACCTGATGATCGTTGATGTTTATTTCTGCAACGGCCAAAGCATCAAAAGAAATGTCCACCGCGTCAACCTGAGCCTGTTCAAATGCTTTTGCAAGTGCAATTGCAATACACCCGGAGCCAGTACACATGTCCAGAATACGAGTGACTTTTTCCGGCGACGCGAGCCAGGGTCTGAACTGAGCTTCGATCAGTTCAGCAAAAGGCGAACGTGGTACCAATACGCGCTCATCGACATAGAAAGGCAGCCCAGAGAACCAGGCCTGATTTGTCAGGTAAGCAACGGGAATGCGCTCATCGATACGCAGTCGAAGGTACTCGACCAGCCTGACTTTTTCGCTGTGTGTGAGCCGTGCGCTGGTGAGCTCTCTGGGCGCGTCAACGGGCAAATTGAGCAAAGGTAATACCAAACTTACCGCTTCATCCCACGGGTTGTCGGTACCATGGCCAAAAAACACACCATTGCCAGCAAACTGACTGACCGTCCAGCGTAACCAATCCTGAATGGTTACTAAATCCTGATAGGCTTCTTCAGCCATCGCCTGAGAAATAACAGAGTCACTCATGAGTTGTTCTCACTACTAATTGCATGGCGGCATTGTAACGGTTTTTAAGCTAGGTTTTTACGCTTTTTTTCTTTAAAATGTCGCCATGAACACAGATAAACCAAACTCACAACTGCCAGACGACGATTTTGCTCTGTTTCGAGAAGCAATATCAGGTACCAGTCAGTTCAAACAAGATACAGTGCAGCAAGCAAGACGCCAGACACGCTTCAAGGGTGAAGTAATCGCCGAGCAAAAGAAGCAGCATCAGGCCGAATTCTACTTTTCGGACGAATATGTCCCGGACATAGACACCCATGGCACGGTAAATTACGTGCGTCCGGGCGCCGACAAGTACCTCGCCAAGCAACTGCGCCGCGGTGATTATGCACCAGAGCTTATTCTTGATATGCATGGCATGAACAAAGAAACGGCTAAAGACGAGCTGGCAGCCTTGATCCATGCCTGTAAAAAACAGCATGTTGCCTGCGCCTGCGTGGTACATGGTATTGGTGAGCGCGTACTAAAACACAAAGTACCTCAGTACCTGGTCCAGCATCCGGATATACTGGCTATGCATCAGGCTCCGCTTGAGTATGGCGGCAAAGGCGCTGTGCTGATACTGGTGGACCTGCCACAAAGTATGGAGTTTCGCCGCTAATCGCAATAAGGGCAGCAGGCCACAGACACGCCGCTGTCCATTACACCAGATCTATCGCTGATGGCGGTATTGGCGCTTCCCTGCGCCATCTGTGTTCTGAGCGCTCTTTCCTCCTGCTCTATCATCCAACCGACAACACACCATCGATAGTTTGTTTTAACACCCTGCTCACCAAGCTAGCGACACGGTAACAAATACGTTATATTGCCAGTTAATCTGACTATTTATATTGCAACACTTACTCTCATACCATGAATGAACTTTTAAGCTCAGATTTGAGCATCCTACTCCTGGAGCCGTCCCAGACACAAAGGCGGATCATCAGTAACGAACTTCAGGAAGAAGGGATCCAAAATATCGAGTGTGTAGATACACTTGCTGCTGCCATGGAAAGCCTGAATGACAGTAAACCTGATTTGGTGATCAGCGCTTTGTATCTGCCTGATGGCGAAGCACTGACGTTATTGCAGCATATCCAAACGACCCTGTCTGACCACCATTTGCCCTTTATGCTGGTATCCAGTGAAACCCGAAGACTGCAGCTGGAAGCATTCAAGCAGTCCGGGGTGGTTGCGATTCTGCCCAAGCCATTCAACAAAACCCACCTGGGTAAAGCCATCAATGCCACTTTGGATATTTTGTCTCCGGAAGAGCTCGAGCTGGACTTGTATGACATTCAGGAGTTACGGATCCTGGTCGTAGATGATTCTCGTCTGGCACGTAATCACATTCGCAGGGTACTCAACAATCTGGGGGCAACGCGGATCAGCGAAGCGGAACATGGCGCAGAAGCCCTGTCTATCCTTGAGGACACCATGTTTGACTTGATCATTACGGACTACAATATGCCAGAGGTCAATGGTCAGGAGCTTGCTGAAGCCATTCGTAACTCGAATGAGCATAATCATGTCCCAATACTGATGGTCTCTTCAGAAGCGAACGAAACCCACCTGGCAAATATTGCGCAGTCCGGAGTGAATGCATTATGCGACAAGCCGTTCGAGCCCCAGGTCGTGAAACAATTGATCTATCAGTTGCTTGAACAAAATTAACCAAAAGTTGGTTAAGATAACCACTCCACTGGTCAAAATTACAATTTGCATTTTGACCAGTACACCACAAGAAAATAAAAACCTTTAATATTCAAAACCATAAAATTCTTTCCGAAGCTGGCACAACCTTTGTAATAGTTAGAACGACTAACTCATTAAAGTATCGTTACTAACCCAAAAGGAACCAGATCATGAAAACTGCCACCCAACTCAGCATCCTAGTTTTTACCCTTGGCATGAGCGCCAGTTCATTTGCAGCGGGCAACACCAGCGTCACAGCAAGTGTCAACGCAAGTACTGCAGCCAGCCTTAGCTCTATGGCGACTGTAAGCACAGACAGTGGCTCAGTCACTCAGGAAGTACTCAGCGACATTAAATCTCATGTCAGCAAAGCGATTAAGGCAAACCTGATTGAGCTTAAAGAAAGCACCAAAGCCACACTGATAAAGTCTTTCACGCCAGAGCACAAAGAAACACGTCAAGAAAAAGATAAAGGACAATAAGATGCTGAATGAAATAACACTGTTGAGCTTGCTGGTTACACCCGTTATCAGTTTAGTACTGGCATATGGTTCAGTTGAATTGATTAGACTGATCAACCACAAGTGGTCGATGGGGCGTGCATCGTGATTGAGCGAGACTGGGAATGGTATCAACCTGCAGTAACTCATGACCAGACTTGGGGATTGGCACACCCTCCAACGGTCTTGAAGGTCACTCGCTCAGCACTGCGCAATGCCAGCTATGGTGCTTTTCTATCCACGACATTACCTTGCCTCTACAAGGGCGGCATGAACAAGCGGAGTGACATAAAAAAACCCGCACAAGGCGGGTTTCTTAACTAAACAACGCTGGACTTACAGGTCGCCTTCGTTTTCAGACAGGAACTTAGCAACACCTTCAGGGCTTGCGTCCATACCTTTTTTACCTTCAGTCCAACCAGCTGGACATACTTCACCGTGCTCTTCGTGGAACGCCAGCGCGTCAACCATGCGCAGCATTTCATCGATGTTACGGCCAAGAGGTAGATCGTTTACTACCTGGTGGCGTACGTTACCTTCAGAGTCAATCAGGAAAGAACCACGGAAAGCAACACCTGCTTCTGGGTGCTCAACGTCATATGCCTGACAGATTTCGTGCTTCACGTCAGCAACCAGGTCATATTTAACCGGACCGATACCACCTTCGTTTACTGGGGTGTTACGCCATGCGTTGTGAGAGAACTGAGAATCGATAGATACACCGATCACTTCAACACCACGCTTTTGGAATTCTTCGTAACGCTTGTCAAATGCGATTAGCTCAGAAGGACAAACGAAAGTGAAGTCTAGTGGGTAGAAGAAAATAACCGCTTTCTTACCTTTGATACGCTCATGTAGATTGTAACCATCTACGATTTCACCGTTACCTAAAACTGCAGCTGCTGTAAAGTCAGGTGCCTTGCGGCCTACTAATACACCCATTGTTATCTCCAAATAGTTAGTTTGAGTTCCAAAGTCTCACAATCACACAAAGCTACGTCCCCTGTCAGGTTATGCATTTTTGTATCACTGCGAATTGTCACTTATTATTGAGGCGTTTTATAAAAAAACAACCCCTATACCAGATGGTATTATTTGGCGCTCAGTTTATGCTGTTCCTTCAAAAGGATACAATCGAATTATCCGATAGCAGCCATCTAATAAATTGATGACGCAGTAAATAGCCGATATGCCGCCCTTGCAGACACAAAAAAAGCACCCTGAGGTGCTTTCTATCGTCGGACAATCAAACTTAGTCCATAATATCGTCAGGCATGTCGCCACGTAATTGCTGCCAGATTTCACCAGAACGGTGACCATAACGACGCATCAGCGTGATTGCTCCATCGTGTTCGCCTTTTTCTGCCAGCGCAGTGAGTTCAGCGTAGAATTCACGTGCCAGTTCACGGGTGCGCGGATCTGAGAAATAGTGACAACCAATCTTAGAGTACAATCCTTTAAACCCATTGAGGATCAGTACATAAATTTTGTTGTTGCCGGCGCTGGCAAGTTGATGATGAACCCGATAATCATATTCAGCAAAAGCTTCCGCCGTATCGGCCACTTCCGCGTGCTTAGACAGAATATCAATCACAGACTGCGGGTTAAACTTAATCGCGGCACGGGTATAGATTGCACTGATGTTAGTACGTGCAGACAGAAGTTGATCGGTTAACTCAGGCACTTTGTCTTCATCCAGGCGTGCCAGGGTCTCTAGAATATTCAGACCAGACGTTTCCCAGAAGTTATTAACCCGTGTAGGTTTACCATGCTGGATGGTCAACCAACCATCACGCGCAAGGCGTTGTAAAACTTCTCGTAATGTGGTGCGAGTGACACCAATAAGCTCTGACAGCTCGCGTTCGGCTGGTAAAATGGAGCCCGGAGGAAATTCGCCATTCCAAATCGACTCTACAATGTACTCCTCAGCAAAACCTGCTGGGCTCTTGGCTTTAAAGATTCTCATTTAGCACCACTTTTGACAACATAAGGTACGTCGACAAGCCTGCGCTTATGTGCGTAGCACACCAACAGGCTTCTGCAACTCAATAATCCACTGATTGTACCAGATGATTTGCAACTAACAAGGCATATCTGAAAGCAAGCTAAGTGCTTCCCAATAATAGGCGCACCCCCGGTATTTTAGCCGTCGCAAACACTAAATACTTCACGACTTTATTAATCCATGAATAATATTATGTAACATATTGACATAACAATCTGTATGGACCAATTATAAATACAAATAATAAAGCGCTAAGGAATAAGCATGACATACAACATCCGCAAGAAAATGTTGCCTGCGGCACTTCTACTCAGTGTACTTTCAGCCCCTCTGGCAAAAGCAAATGATGAAACGACTCTTCTCAAAGAACGCTATCAGCAAGCACTGCCAAATATACAAGAGTTTTCGGAGCTTGTGCATAGGGTACGCTACTTTTACCCAAATGCAGCAAATAGCGAAACACAATGGGACTATTTCTTACGACACAGTATCCGTGAGATGGTTAAACAGCCTGAGGCACTTCAACTCAGTTTTGCCCTGCAACAGCTAAAAACAGTAACACCGCTTTTAACCACCAACCAATCGAGCTTGCCAGTGCCAAGGCTAACGGACTCTGTGAACACCTGGTATAATTTCGGTGCCCGGGATTATCGCTTCTATACCCGTCGCCTGATAAGTGGCGACTATCAGACACTCAGTAATGAGGGCTTTTTCCCTCCTACACCTGTTTATACCGATCGCTATGACGGCATCCCCCTGTACTGGCCGCTATACCTCCCCCAGGAGCAGGCGAACTCTGGCAGTGCTTATTCTCAGCAAAAAGAACAAGTATCCCTTGAAGACCCTGCAACATGTATGGCAGCACTCAGTTCAATTTGGGCCGAGCTAACACACTTCTGGCCTTATTTCGAGCAAGTTGATGTTGACTGGGCCAACAGCCATCCACGCCTGCTCGGCGCTTGTCTCAAAGACAGCCAGCAAAGAACCCGCATTATGAGACAAACATTCACCAAGCTACAGGACAATCATCTCTGGATTGGACAGCCAAAGCAATATCGCGATGTTCAGGGTTACAGCTTGCCAATTTCACTTGACTATATCGATGACAAAGTCATTGTAACCAACAGAACCCCTTACCTTACGCTGCAAATCAATATCGGGGATGAGTTGCTTGCAATCGAAGGAACAGATGCACGTCAATTGGTCAATAACCTGAGGGATAAAACATTCACCAGTGAGCACATCGCCAACAGTGCCGCTGCACGCAGGTTGCCGTTTATGTACGGTGAACCTAAGTTAGTCGATCTAACATTCAGAACTACACAAGGCCGGGTAATTAATACTACGACAGCGTCAATTCACAGAGACGTCATGGGCCCATACGATCGTGATGATACATATGGTCCACTGTTGAGGCATTTGGACAATGGTGTCGTCGTTTTTCGAGCCGTGGATGTGACAACCCAGGAACAGCTGCAACAAGCACGTGACGTTTTACAAAATGCGCACGCCATTGTACTGGATATGCGCGGCTATCCGAGTAACCTGTGGTTTACGCGCAGTGCATTGTCTCTATTTACTGACCGTTATACACGTACAGGTCCGTTTGTGATCGAAACACAACGATTACCTCATCGGGCACTGCCTTATCAGGAAGATATTCCCTTAACACTTGAGGACACACCGAAACTAATTGACGCACCTGTCGTGGCACTTTCCGATAGAACCAACATCAGTGCCGGTGAGCATGTACTCCAGTGGATCCAGGGTATGAATATCCCTATTGTAGGGGAAGTTACCATGGGAATTAACGGAGATATCATGGTGGGATCAGTTTTTGGTGGCTTTCAGAATGGCGGGATCTCATATAAATACACAGGCCTTCGGGCGGATCAGCTGAATGGCGATAAGCTCATTGGCGTAGGGATCCAACCCGATGTCAAAGTCAGTCAAACACAGGTATCCATTGCGCAAAATGACGATATCATTCTTCGCAAGGCGCTTGAAGTACTTGAGCAACTGTAACAGTGCTCTGTTATCAGGGTCTTACTTGTATAGTATGCCCCTGCTTAAGCCATGTGGGATTTGTATCAGAAGTTCGGTTTAACTCCTACTCCCTGAACCACAGCAGCCATTCCAGTGTGGTAGCGACCTTCCACTACCGAACGTTCCAGTTGCTCAAGGAGAGTCCACTTTACTCCCCTTAACTCTTGGGCCAACTGAGCCGCAGTGAGCATGGTATCAACATCCTTTCCACCACCCGTACCAAATTGAATTTGCTCTGGTGAGTAAGCTTCTGTCAAAAACACCCCACCCGGTACCAGAGCCTGTACTACTCGCTGGTGCAGTTTCGCTCGCAATCCCTGACCAAACGGCGCAAAAATAGCGATGATGTTGTCCCATTGTTCACGACCGAGGTCAAAGCTTGCCAGATCTGCCTGAATAAAATTGATAGATACGCCGGATGCCTGAGCTAACTGTTGCGCTTTTTCTATGCCTTTAATCGAGGCATCCACTGCCGTTACGTTAAAACCCAGTTTTGCCAGATAAACCGCATTACGACCTTCTCCTTCGGCCAGGCTCAGCACTCGCTTGCCTTTCAGTTGTTTTACCTGTGCCTTTAGAAAGTCGTTTGGCTCTGTGCCATAAGCATAATCAGATTCAGCAAAGCGCGTGTCCCACATCGGATCAAAATTCATCACAGTCTCCTCTCGTCAAGTGATACAAACCATGCTACAACTTAAAGTCGACTTTAGGTCAAGACCCTATAATCAAATGAGTTCACATAAAAGAGAAACACATGGATATCGCAGATGTTGCCAGGGCCTCCGGGCTCAAACCTTCCACCCTCAGATACTATGAACAAAAAGGGTTGATCCGCAGTGCCGGGCGCCATGGACTGCGACGTTACTACGACACCACAGTGCTGGAGAGATTAGCGCTGATCAACCTCGGGCGCTATGTTGGTCTTTCTCTGGAAGAAATTCGCCATATGTTGCTGCCAAACGGAGTGGACGTAGACCGAGCCCTGTTGCGCCAAAAAACCGCCGAAATGGATAAGCAAATAGCGACGATGCAAGCCATCAGAGAGGGCCTTCACCATGCAGCGAATTGCCCGGCCCCTAACCACCTTGCCTGCCCTACCTTTCAGCGCCTGCTTAAGCTGGCAGGTAAGCGCCTGAAACCGCAACAGAGTAAGCTTTAGCATCTTTACAAAGGAGTCTAAACGAAAAGAAAAACATTTCTTGCATTTATTATCAATAAGTTAGCCTAAAATCATGCAGCACGCTGGCATTAAAAACTGTCAATTCCGGCCAGATTAGGCGGCTGACAAAATAAACCATGATAGCGTTGTGACATCACTTGTTTATAAAAGATGTCATCATGACACAATCCAGACACACTTTGCTCGACGTTATCAGAGGTACCGCCCTGCTCGGCATTTTGCTGATGAATATTCGTCTTTTCTCCGAGCCTTACGCGGCTTATTTTTCACCGCTGGCATATTCGGATCAGTCACCTTTGGGGTATATCTGGTGGTGCGCTCAATACTTGTTTGCTGATCAGAAGTTTATGGCTATTTTCTCTATGCTGTTTGGGGCCAGCACAGCCCTTATCTGCGATAAAATGAGACAGGCCGGTTACTCTCCATATGGGTATTATCTCAGGCGGCTATTAGTCTTACTGACTATTGGCCTGGTACATGCCTATCTGATCTGGCATGGCGACATCCTGGTCTACTACGCACTGTGTGGAGTTTTTCCTCTACTGTTTATTCGGTTGCCGGCTAGTTTAACTTTGCTCTCGGGGCTGATATTGCTGACGATAGGGAGTGCCAAGAGCCTGGCAACGTATAACGTACTTCTGGCGTTACCCGAACCAATATTAACTCAGGTTATTACTGAGCATTTTGCCCATTCGGCGCTCGTCAGCCAGCCTGAGATCGACGCCTTTACCGGCAACTGGTATGCACAGTTGAACATGCGGATGGCGTTGGCCAGCGAGCTTCATCTTTCAACTTTTCCCAGCTGGGGAATTTTCAGGGTATCCGGCCTGATGCTTATTGGCCTTGCCCTGTATCGTTCTGGATTTCTCTGTGGCAAGCTGGGTGATCGCTTTTATGGCTGGTTTGCGCTGTGCACTATACCTGTTGGCACCACTTTGTCACTGATTGGTTTGTGGCTGAATCACCAGCAGCATTGGTCGTTCCCTCACTTCTTCTTTAAGCACGCTCTTTGGAATTACTGGGGTGCTATTGTAACAGGGTGTGGCTACATCGCTTTACTGACTTGGATCAGCCAAAGACAGTGGCTGAGGACATTACGTCATGCTTTGAGCCAGGTTGGACGCATGGCGTTAAGCAACTATTTGCTGCAAAGCCTGTTATGTACAGTGTGGTTTTATGGACTGGGAGGCTTTGCCGCAACGCGGGCCTGGGAGGCCATGAGTGTCACTGTAGTTATCTGGGTGATACAATTACAGGCCTCTCGCCTATGGTTAAAACATCATTCATCCGGGCCCATAGAGCGATTGTGGCGTTGGCTGTCTAAGTGCTGATTGACGCCCACTCGCCATTTCGCCGGAGTGGTCTGGCGAAACTTTTTAAATGCCGCATAAAACGCGGCTCGAGTGCCAAACCCCGATTGGTAGGCAATTTCCTCTACTGACTGAGTCGTCTCTTCCAGCAATTGTGTGGCATGGGTGACCCGAAAGCGATTGATATAATCATGATAACTGGTGCCTAAATGCTCATTAAGCAATTGTGATAAATTATGGGTATTGAGGCCAACTTGCCGTGCTAGCGCAGACAGCGTCAGTTCATTGCTTAAATAGGGTTGCTCATCACGGATCAGCTTATCAAGCTTGCGCGCATAGTAGTTCGACAGCTCTGGCGTCAAACCAGACTTTTGATACTTGTCAGCCACCGCCTGCTTTTGCCGCTCAGTATAGAATACCCTGGGTGAGCGGATCACACACCAGGCTACCAAAAGTAAAAATAGCTGCAGAGCCGCATTGAGAAAAGCTCGGTGATGTGTCACTTGCAGGTGTGTTGTTGCCAGAGCAATATAGTAAGTCACTTCCACCAGCAAAATGGTCATGTTAAGCCAACACAAACGATGCAACCAGACAAGTAACGCGGGTTGTGGCTCATTGCTAACCCGACTAAGCTTAACTGTCGCCCGCCGTAACTGCAGGCTGGCCACAATGACAAACCCCAGTTCAACTGGTGCAATCAACCTGTAAGCATCTGTTCTGCTTATTAGCGGTGCCATAATTACTTCACCTTCCACCAGCAACACATGCAGCAATAGCAGCCCGGCTGGCATGAACATCAAGGCGAGCTGGATTGGGCGTGCCTGCCGGTGGGGTATCTGAGCCGTCACATAAAGGTAGAAGAGCGGACCAAGCATCAGCGCCAGTGGCACAATAAACTGATGCAAAGTGTCACCGGGACCCGTGGCCATATCCACCAGTTGCACCATCCCAATTAACGCAAAATAGCCAAGCAGGTAATGAGTGCTGTTGCGCTGCTTAAATGGTAAGGACAAAGAGATAAAGACGAATAACAAACTGGTTGTCGCACTACTCACCAGCACTAACTCATACAGAAGCACCTTCCCCTCCTCGACTGGTAGTAGCGAATGACATCAATAACATACTTGCAGATGACTCTGGTGCCGCTTTCAGCGGGCTAACACTCTGCGCAACGTTTCTCAGACTAAGGAGTTTAGACAAAGTAACCACAGTCTGGAAATAGAGAACAACAATAACCAGGCTAGTGATATTTACCATGAATACAGACATAAACCTTTGCGCTTTTGTTCTGCCTTCTTAAATACTCTGTGCCCGTTCTAAGCTGTGTGGATTATCACGTAACAGATTCTGCAATGACAAAAACAGCGGCTCAGGCAGTGAATCCGGAGAAAACCAGCGCCACTGCAGGCATTTGCCCGGCTCCAGCAATTGCGGCTCTCCATTCACGCACTCGCCCGTCACAAACAAGGTGATGTAATGTTTGCCGTCAGATTCAAATACATCATTGGTGTAATCAAGCTTGGTCACCTGAGCCAGCGTCAGGCCGGTTTCTTCTAATACTTCGCGGCGCGCACACTGCTCTACGCTTTCTCCCATTTCAAGATGACCTCCTGGTGTTGCCCAGGTATGTGCCCCGTGCGACCCAATACGCTCACCCAGTAAAATTTTCCCCTGACGCTTAATCACCACGGCGACACCTACACGCACAACTGACTGCATTACTTTCTCCCTCACTTATCGGTTGGCGTGAAGATACCATACTTTGTGCCCAAAACGCGTCTGTTCCGGAAACTTATATTCTGTTCAGCAGTCAAACCGCACGACTAATCTGAAACCAGTTGCCCGGATGCATCGACACAGCCATAATAGTGGGCAAAAAAAGGAACACCTATGTTAAATAAACTTGCTGAATTTTCTCGCACCCGCCTTGCCTGGGGTGCACTGTTTTTCTCGGCTTTCGTGCTTGAAGTGATCGCCTTGTATTTCCAATATGCGATGGGGCTGGAGCCTTGCATCATGTGTATTTACCAGCGCACTGCGGTACTGGGCATTGCTGCAGCTGGCCTGATCGGTCTGACATCACCGACGAGCCTGCCTGTGAGACTTCTGGCCATGAGTTGTTGGGGCGTTTCAGCCATTTGGGGCTGGCTGTTAGCGAAAGAACATATCGCTATGCAGACCACCACAGATCCGTTTGCGTTTACCTGTGACTTTGTACCTAACTTCCCAAGCTTTATGCCCTTACATGAGTGGCTGCCTGCCTTCTTCGCTGCGACCGGAGATTGTGGTAATATTGACTGGTTTTTTGCGGGACTTTCGATGCCGGGCTGGATGGAAGTGATTTTTGCACTTTACAGCATCAGCTTTATCGCGTTTGCCGCCGTATTTGTTGTTAAAAGATGAGAGATAAATGGTTTTCAGACTGAGTAAACTGGCCGAATTAGATGGCTTTGCACTGCGCGATAAACAACGTATTAAAGCGCTGGCACTGGCGCATTTACCCTCTTCGCAAAAGGTCCTGCTCAACATTGCCAAGCTGATGTTACTCACCCCGCTGTTTATGGCGCTGGCGTTTATCCATGGCTGGCTGTTGTTACCCGTTTTACTCCTGTGTGGGCTGGCTTATCCGCTACTGACCGTGCCGCTGGAGATCCAGTTTGCCAAACCCTACCTGCGTCAGGCTATTGCAGAGTTTAACAAAGGGCAGGCATAACAAAGTGGTGCACAGCACCACTTCTCTACTCGTCAGTCATACAGATTAAGCGCGACAATCCGGCCCTTTGCTTAACTCTTCACACCAAACCGTCCAGGGTTTTGTTGTATAGCCGCCGCCCACCTGCGGGGTGTTAGCCATCGCCAACTGTTGGTGTTGTTCATTAAGGCGTTTTAGTTTGCTGGTTTTTAATTGTAGTTTCATTATTTCGCTTCCTTTTTTGGTTATTGTTTCAACACCATAAAATCACAAAGCTTTCGTTAGCCGCAAGTTCAAAAAACAGACAAATGTTACAAGGTGATGCTACTGACATATTCCTTTCACATTATTGCGATCTACTATCCCCCTTGGACCTTGAAGTCAGCAAACAATCCAACGAGCTGGTTTATTGCTGCTATAATCAAGTGCAATGACCCACCCGTTTGGGTCACCAGAGCTGCTTGTTCCTCCAGGGAGTTGGAATAAACGCCATCATTTGGGTACTCAATGAAAAACAGACTCCCTTGTATCGCAAGCTTCTGTGCACTGATTAGCGCCGCCCCGGGTGCTCACACGGCACCAGACAGTGACAATGATGTATTCGCGCTGTCTATTGACGAGCTAATGGAAGTGACCGTTGAGGCACGTAAAGTCAAAGAAAACGCACTGACCATACCGATTTCGATTTCTGTGATGTCGGAGCAACTTTTGCGTGAGCGTAATCTTAATACCCTGCTTGAGGCCGCTTACTTTATCCCTAATATTGATGTCACCACCGTAGGCGAAAACTCCGGCTGCACACACTGCGCGAACATTACAATCCGGGGGATCGGCCAGGTGGACCCTTTACCCACGGTCGACCCCAGTGTGGGCCTCTATCTTGATGGTGTCTATTACGCTCGCTCAGCTGGCGGGATCTTTGACCTGTATGATGTCCGGCAGATAGAAGTATTAAGAGGACCACAGGGCGCAATTTTCGGCAAAAACACCATAGGTGGTGCCGTCACAATTTACACCCACGACCCCGCTCCTGACACATTTGCTGATGGAGAGGTCACTTTTGGCGGGTTTCAGCGCCGGGATGCGCGTTTGCGTGCCAACGTCGCATTGAACAAGTCGCTGACCAGTCGCTTCACCTTTACCCACCTCAACCGGGATGGTTTTGTCAAACGTGCCAATGGTGAATTTGAAGGAGGGCAAGACGAGTGGGCAGCTACCGCCAAGTTTCGCTACCAAATCAGCCCTAAGTTAACCGCCCAGCTGTCTTTGGATCAACGTCGGATCAATTCAGGGTCAGCGCCTTCGATACTCGCTGCCAAAAACGATCAGGCCGACTTGCTTGTGCTATACAATGATTTGGTTACCCAAAGTAGTATCTCTGAGCCCTACCCTGCATTGCAGATATTTGACGGTGCACACCAAAGCGCTTCTTTGGGCACAAACTTTAATTCCCTGGATCAATCAGGCGCACAGCTTTCTGTCGAATGGCAAACACCGCAACACTGGCAGCTTAAATCTCTGACAGCCTATCGAGAGTTCTATGCGACATATGGTCGGGACTTTGATAACAACCCAGCAGTCATAGGCGATACTCAGGATTTTCAGCGTCAGTTTCAATTTAGTCAGGAGCTGCATATCAGCGGCAGTACCTTAAACGACCGGATGCAATGGTTAGTGGGCTTATTCCATTTTGATGAATCCATTAAACACTTGACTGATCTTGTATTCATCGGGGGCCTTTATCAGGCGCTGGAAAGTGTACCGGGCCCGCTGGATGGCTCACCGCTCAGTAACCCCACCAGCATAGGTGGTCCGGGCAACCCGTTCAACATCGGGCTGGATATAGATAGTGGCTTTGATAATCAGGTCGAGATCCAAAGCACAGCGATTTTTACTCATGCCAAATACGCCTTAACACAACACTGGGCCTTCCACCTCGGAGGCAGATTGACATTTGAGGACAAGATGCAACAGGTCCAAAGTGACGCCGATAATGCCGGTGTTATCTTAATCGACAGAACATACCAGACCCTGGGTCAAAAACATGGCGGCCCCATTACTCGCAGCTGGCGGGTATTTTCTCCACAAGGCGGAGTAGAATATCATTTCGATGACAGACAATTCGTTTATCTGAGCGCCTCCCGGGGATTTAAATCTGGTGGCTTTAACGGCATTCCGAACTCGCCGACCTCAGCTCAACCCTTTGACCCTGAATACCTTACAGCGTATGAACTGGGATATAAAACCACTCTGTTTGATGACACTTTACAGCTCAGTCTGGCAGCGTTTGATATGCAACACAAAGCCATGCAGCTGCGAGGTGGTCAGTCTACCGACGCGGGGCTTGAGATCTTCATCGACAACGTGGGCGAAACCAGTATTCAGGGCATTGAAGTCAGTTTCGAGGCGCTTCCCGCACACGACTGGCGTTTTTCAGGTAATCTGTCTTACACCGATGCACAATTTGACTCTGTAGGTACGGCCACACAAGTTACCACAGACAGTAAACTCATGCGCTCACCTCTCTGGACAGCAGCATTGGGGGTGCGTTACCAGTGGTCGAATGCCAGTCTTAGTGCTCCGATTAAATTTGGTCTGGACTGGGCATTTCGCAGTAAAACCTATAACGATGTCTTTAATACAGAGCTTGGTGCACAGGGTAGCTTTGCTTTAGTTAATACTCGTATCAGCCATGCAGTCACTGAGCAGATGGAGGTTGCCCTGTTTGTTCGCAATCTTTTGGATAAGCGCATACTCATCGGCGGTAATGACTTCACTGAAGTATTTGGTGTCGCAGAGCATTACCTGGCTCCACCCAGAGAGTGGGGCATGTCCCTGAGATATCAGTTTTAAAGACCAAATATGATGACAAATACTAAACCCCTTCTGTTTATCACTGTGATGTTCTTGAGCATCAGCCTGTGCTCTACAGCAGCGGCTCAGCTTCAGTTGCTCAGTGATGATCCATTAGATATCAAGATGATGTTTTCAGATCAGGCGCTGGATATATCAACTGATTCCAATAACCTGGTTTTTGACTACATTGCGCAAAAAACACCGGGGTTTATCCGTCCGCCTCTGTTGCTGGCACCGGGTACTCGTATTGATCAGTTACTGCAAAGTACCTTGCCTTTTTGTGCACTAAACCGGATTAAAACACAACGCAGAGCAAAACAGTACCTGTTCAGTTTACCCGTACACCTATACCCCAGTCATCGGCTGTATTTTTTGCCATTAAACATTGAGTTATCTCCTTTTCTCAATGCTCAGGGACAGCTAACCGATCTCAATGCGTTATTAAAAGCTCATCCGAGAACCACTTTACTGACGGAAGCTCAGCGCTCTTATGGAGATTATCTTGATGTGCAACTGAGTCGCATTAGCAAAACACAATTGATCCGACGCCCAGGCGGTGACAGTTACAAAGCCACTGTGACTATGTTCGAACGAGGCAGGGCCAGCTTTATTCTTACCTATCCAACGACGATTCAACGCTATGCCAGCCAGTTGACGCTAAATCAGTTACATAGTCTGGAAGTCGCCAACAACCCGCCGTTTGTTCTCGGCCACATAGCATGCTCCGACACCCCAGAGTCCAGGCAGTTCCTTAAAACCGTCAATGAAGCACTGAGTCATTTGTACCAACAAGAGGACTTTTTAGCCCTGCACCTGCGTTACTTGCCAAACGCGGAAAGAGCTTATTTCAGGGAGCAAATAGAGCAACAGATCACCAAAGCGCTTGCTCAGGATCTGGCGATACAAAATAATGGACAATAAAAAAGAGCAGCCTGGGCCGCTCCTGGAGATGAACAAACAACACTGAGTCTATGCTAAAATGCGACCTTTCCTTTTAGCTTAGCAAGCATGTTGACACCTATCCCGTTAACCCGTAAAAGCGCGTCCATATCCTGAAAATCACCCGCTTCCTCTCGTGAGCGAATAATGGCTTCGGCTTTTTTCTGGCCAATACCAGGTAAGCGTATCAACTCCTCAACGGTGGCACGGTTTACATTCACCACAGCATCAACAACTTGTTGTGTCTCTGCAGGTGCTTGCTCTGGTTGAGCCATAACCGGAAGTGCGGCGGACAATGCCAATGTAGCTAAAAGTGTTTTGATATTCATAATCAGATCCCTCAAGTTCAGATTCCATTTCTTTGTGCGTTCACATCAATGTATATGCACAGTTAAAATAAAGTAAACATCATCAATTATGTCAAAATTATGTCTGCGTTTTTCAGTTGCTTTTTTTTCATACAGAACTAAAAATAGCAACTCAACCTCTGAACGAACACGAACTTTTTGCTGGCGACCTAGTCGTAATATGGCTGTACGAGTTGAGCAGCCCACATTCTCAGAGTTCAGGTATTTATGCCAGCAACTAAAGAATGTAAATGAAGGATGCCTAGGTACAGATGGGCCATACTAATGCATAATAGTGCTTTATCAGTTGTAATTATTAACGAGACAAGTTACTGTATATAAAAACAGTGTTCGTGGAGAGTGATCATGGCGGTTATCGTAAAGTATGTGGTAGAAAGAAATGGAGTAGAGCGTATGACATTTACCAGCAAGAAAGAGGCAGATGCTTATGATAAAATGCTGGATGTTGCAGAAGCGCTTGAAGGCATGTTAGAGAAAGTGGACGTTCCGCTTAGTGAGCAGCAAGTTGAATCGCTGGCACTTGAAATTGCCAAACAAAAAGACGACTTTATGGCTATTCTAAAAGGCACTAAAGTGCCGTCAAAGAAAGACAACGAAGAAAAGCCAGCCGGTAAAAAAGGTGACGATGATAAGGTCACGGCAATCAAACAAGCCTGATACCAAATGACTTAATTAGGTCACAAAAAAAGCCAGTATTCTCACAGAATACTGGCTTTTTAAATTCAGTTGAATTTATTTAAGCACGGTCGCAACGGCATCTGCAAAGTAATCGATGTTGTCTTTGCTTACACCTGCAACGTTTACGCGGCTCGAGCCGACAATGTAAATTGAATACTCTTCGCGTAGTCTGTCAATTTGTGCTTTATCTATACCAAGGAATGAGAACATACCATTTTGGCGCTCAATGAATGAGAAGTCCTGCGCTGTGCCTTTTGCATTCAGGTTGTCTTTGATCAAGCTGCGTAGACCGTTAATTCGATCACGCATTTCAGCCAGTTCCTGGTGCCATTCCTGAGTCAATTCCTCACTGCCCAGGATGGTATTCACAATGTCTGCACCATGTGCCGGTGGCATAGAGTAAATACTGCGCACAACACTCAGTAACACTGAGTTAGACACATCCGCAACCGCAGCATCTTTAGCGATAAATGAACAAGCCCCAATACGCTCACGGTATAAACCAAAATTCTTAGAACAGGAAGAACAGATTAACAGCTCGTCAACGGTTGCGGCCAACAGGCGTAGCCCCTGCGCATCTTCTTCCAGACCACTGCCAAAGCCTTGGTAGGCGATATCAATCAGTGGTGTAAAGCCCACGTCTTTGGCCAGCTCTGCAACTGTCTTCCATTGTTCTGCGTTTAAATCCATCCCGCTTGGGTTATGACAACATGCATGAAGCAGTACTACATCACCTTTCGGTACTTGCTTCAGTGCATCTATCATTTCATCGAACAATAACCCTTTGTTCTCATAATCATAGTATGGATACTCTTTAACCTGTAAGCCGGCTGCCTCAAACAAGCTAATATGGTTTGCCCAGGTAGGAGTTGTCACCCATACCGTGGCATTGGTATTACAACGCTTGATAAATTCAGCCGCAACGCGCAAAGCACCTGTGCCGCCCGGCGCCTGCGCTGTTCTGACACGATTTGCCAGCAATGCAGGGTGATCATTACCCAGTAGCAACTTTTCCATTTTATCGCAGTAATCCAGGTTACCCGCTAAACCAATGTAAGATTTAGTTGTTTCATTCTCCAGACGAAACGCTTCAGCCTTTTTTACCGCCTTCAGAACCGGGGTATGACCCTGCTCGTCTTTGTACACCCCAACCCCTAGGTCAATCTTATTCGGGTTAGTATCTTTTTTATAGGCGGCCATCAGGCCCAGGATTGGATCCGTCGGAAGTGGTTTTAGTTCTGAAAACATGGTTCTCTCTTTTCCTAATTAACGTAAACGAGGTTTTCTGGCTCGTTTGTCACGGGGTTAACTCTGGGCTCATATTAACATAAGTTGTAATGAAGACGAGCCTGCTTAGCGTGGAAGATACTCAATCGCACGAAGACAAGCGGCAACTAAAACTGCCAGTTTGTATTCATCAAAGCACTCTTGCTCAAAAGCTTCTGCATCAATGATCCCAAGGCACCGGCCTTGCGCGTCTAATAATGGCAAACACACCTCAGCCTGCACTTTTGGATCGCAGGTGTAATACTCACCGCCATTGGCGACATAATCTGGAATGTTATTGATCACTCGAGCTTTTTCAGACAAAAAGGTTTGAATATTATTTGAAGTTACTGCAAAAGCGTCTGTAATCGGGAACAGAGGTCGACTTGGTGCACCATAGTAAGCCAGCTTCAGTAGCTGCTGTAAACCATCGGCCTCCCTGGCTTGATAAATACCGAACCAGTCGACTCCTGTGGCCGTTTTAACGTATTCAGCTATTGCCTGTAATCGGGATAAATTGTGCTCACTTTCGCGATTTTGGCTGACATATTGCGCAAGTAGAAAAGGCGCTTCCTGCAAATGGCCAAACAGGCTGCAACTGCCTCCCTCGCCCAGTTCAGGGATTTGATACGACCATATTGCATCAAAGGTATGGGTTTCAATATACGCATCCAGCTCCGCAAACTGACCCGCTACGGCGCTTTCACTAATGGATAAATTACTATGAGATAGATAAGCAGAAATCATTTGGCCATCCAAACATCTAAATATCCATTGAATTTAACACGGAAGGCTGTGCTATGCCAGCGTGTTGTCAGAATATTTTATTTTAAGATAGGCAGCATGCAGTTAGCGAAGCGAGTAAACCAGCTCAACCTCGTTACCGACCTGATTATACGTCACACTTTGCGCTATTTCAGAGAGCAGTTCGACGCCCCTGCCATGTTCCTGCTGAGATTGATGCTGTGTATTCGTATTTTGATCGAATCCGTTACCGGAATCGCAAATATTAAAAATAATACGGTACTCTTCAGGACTAAAACGCACGTTAATAATGATCAGGGCATCTTTAAGGTTTTCCAATGCACGCGCCCTCTGGTGATAATATTCTATGAAGCCATCGTCCTGGTTTTTTAAATCAGATTTTAATCCCAAAACACCATGGTCAAGCGAATTATTATAGGCTTCCGACAGCAGTAAAAAGACATTCGATCTGTGAGCATGAAGCCCTTCCACTTTCGATAAAATATCAACCAACTCCAATACCGGATCTGTATATCGCATTTGCTCAGCATTGAGTGAAATGCTGATATTGAAAGGCAAAGTGGAGTATTCTGGTGGTAATGCTTCCGTTGAGCAGTCAGGCAGACAGTTTATGATAGCGATGCTTAAGTCATCTTGTTGCTCTTTATGACCACTGTACTCCCTGACTTGCTGGATAATATCCCTGGTTGAAATATCCACCTTGCAGCTCAATACATCGATCAGCCGTTGCTCACCAAATAACGTCCCGTCAGGCGCCTCGCTTTCAATGATGCCATCCGTTGCCATGACAATGCGAGTACCCACCTCGACTTCAAAGTGCAAGGTGTTACGCTCAAACTCGTCCTCGTCCAGGATCCCCAGTGACATGTGCTGAGATTCTATGGTCTTGAGCATCTGCCCATCGCTGTCTATCAGATAAATATCCGGAAACCCGCCAAGCCAGGCTGACACGTTTCTGCCTGAACTGCTAATTTCAACAATGGCTGCTGCGCAGAACATATGTCCGGGCAATAAGGTGTTCAGTGAGCTGTTAAGTTCGGCTGCAATGTCATTCACCGCCATGCCTTTTTGCACCATAGTATAAAATATCTTTGATGCGGGTAATGCGCCCACCGCAGCCGCCAAACCGTGCCCTGTAAAATCCCCAAGCAGGCAATAAAAGCCACCGATGGGGCTTTTAGCCATTAAGAACATGTCGCCGTTGAACATGGACGCGGGGGACAAATGATAATCACACAGGTCGGCAAAATCTTCCTGACCCGACAACGCATTGCGAAATATATGTTCTACAATCTCGTGCTCACGTTCAATCTGATTGTAATGATACTCAAGCTGCTTTTTTTGTTCATAAGCCTCTTTACTCAACTTTCTTGTTCGAGCGTGCGCTCGGATCTTGGCAGACAATATGATCCGGTCAAAGGGTTTATGAATGAAGTCGTCGCCCCCTACATGGAGGCACTTTTCAAAGCTGGCATGGTCTTCTAAAGCGGTAATAAAGATAACAGGTAAGTAGACATCGCCTGCATGCTCTTTGATTTTGGGTGCAGTTTCGAAACCATCCATCACGGGCATCATCACGTCCAACAGAACGATATCTACATCATGGTCTTGGAGCAAGTCCAACGCTTCCTGCCCATTATTAGCAACTAACACCTCGTAGTGCTGGTGTTCGAGCATAGTTTGCAGTAATCGACAGTTGAGAGGCTGATCGTCTACAACCAAAATTAGCATGCACTAATCCCTAATGGTTCAATCAATATCGAACTTTTTATCGAACCGTGAAATTTGCAAAATCTTTTTCAGCTGAGGCCGACAATTACTGATCTGTATGCTCGACACCGAATCACCCAAGGTTTTCTTCATATTGAGCAACATACCTAACGCTGAACTATCCATATAGTCTGTGTCACGCAAATCAACGACGACTTTCTCAGTTTGATTGCCTACTTCGGCATAGGCCTGACGAAAAGATTGGACCAAGTTAAAGTCAAACTTTCCTTTGATTTGTATCGTTAAAGTTTTTCCGTCCGCTGAAGCATTTTTGCTCAGGCTCATCGCAAGCTCCTACTTTGGTTGAATTTTGGTATCCATGATGTTGTTTTAAATATAAACCGATAAGTGAAATTAGCCAAAAAATTATCTCGCTTCAAAACGCTTTTTGTTACCATGGCGGCATTCAGCCTCAAACAGGAGAGTCAAAATGTCAGAGAGTCGTTTAGTGTACTCAACCGAGTCTGGCCGCATAAAGCACACAGAATCTAAGCCAGAGCCACAAGCAAAGTTGTTTAAAGATGGCGCGGTACGAATCGAACGCCAAACCAAAGGCCGCAAGGGTAAGGGCGTCATGTTGGTTGTTGGCATTGACCCGGCAGAACACGATATGAAAAAACTGGCGAAAACCTTAAAAAGTAAAATGGGCCAGGGCGGCGCGCTCAAAGATAATGTGATAGAAATTCAGGGAGATGACAGAAATAAGCTCAAAACTCTGCTCGAAGCACAAGGTTTCAAAGTTAAAATCGCTGGAGGCTGATCTCAGCATAGAGGCGAGCCTGACATCGTCAAGCTCGTCAAACAGGCTTAATGTGCCTGATTGCCCTGCCCTATATCTGGGTGTTGGCTTTGCATCAGAATTTCGTGTTCAGTTAAAGGCGCACTGTAATAGTAACCTTGTACGATAAAGCAGTTATTTCTTTGTAAAAACGCCACCTGCTCCTGAGTCTCCACGCCTTCAGCAATCACTTTCATGCTCAACTTCTGTGCCATCGCTATGATGGCCGCCGTGATCTCCATGTCATTCGAGTCTTGCGGAATATCCTTGACGAATGAGCGATCCACTTTTAGCACATCGACCGGAAAACGCTTCAGATAACTAAGCGAAGAGTAACCCGTACCAAAATCATCAATCGACAAAGACACACCTAACTTTTTCATTTCCAGCAGCTGCTCTATCGCCGCCTCAACATCCCCCATCAACATACTTTCTGTTAGCTCAAGATGCAGCATATCGGGAGACAGGCCAGTTTCTTTCAAGGTGGTTGAGATGTACTCTATCAGCTCTGCATCTTTGAATTGCCGTGCAGACAGGTTGATAGAAATATCCGCGGTACGGCCACTGCGGCGCAATCTTGCAGAGAACTGACAGGCTTCTCGTAATACCCAGGCACCTAGTTCAACGATCATGCCGGTCGCTTCTGCGATGGGAATAAATTTGGTTGGCGCAATAAACCCTTTTTCTGGGTGATACCAGCGGACCAATGCCTCATACCCCACCACTTGCTCCGTAATGCTGTCAATCTGAGGTTGGTAGCGCAAACTGAACTGACCCTCTTTGATAGCCTGACGGAGCTCGTTTTCAATATACAAGCGTTCATTGGCCGCAGCGTCCAGTTCCTGAGAATAAAAGTGAAAGGTATTTCTTCCCTTCGCTTTGGCTTCATACATTGCAAGATCAGCATGTTTTAGTAGCTGCTCTTCTTCTTTGCTGTCAAAAGGCGCCAGCGTGATGCCAATGCTGGCACTGACAATCACTTCATTATTGCCAAGCCGGATTGGCTTAGCCAATGTCCGTTGAATGGTGTTGGCCACATCCATGGCATTTTCCCGGCTCTCTATGCCACTAAGAAGTACAGCAAACTCATCACCGCCAAGACGTGCTATCGTATCTTCAGCTCGCAGCCGCTGTTTCAAGCGATCGGCCACTTCAACTAACAATCGGTCCCCGGCATCGTGACCCAAGGTATCATTGATACGCTTGAACTCATCGAGGTCGAAATAAAATAACGCAAAAGCATAATGCCCCCGCTCGGCCAGTGCCATCGACTTGCGTAACTGCATTCGGAAAAAGGTTCTATTTGCCAACCCGGTCAGCGTGTCAAAATAAGCCAGCTCTTCCATTTTACGCTGGCTTTCTTTAACAAATGAGATATCCTGCGCCGATGCTACATAGCTGGATATTCTGCCACTTTCTTCGCGAATCGGAGAAATGCTCAGGCTCACCCAGATCTGCTCATCAGAGACGCCTTGCAGCAACGTGTCTCCACGCCAATAGTTGCGGCTGCGCAGGTCAAAATCGATATCGTCAACGATAATCGCCATTTCTTTAGAGACAATTCCTAACAAAGGTGCACCAATAAAATGCGCTTCATCAAAGCCGGTCATCTCCAGCATTTTTGGATTGACATATTCTACTTTAAACCTGTCATTGGTGATCAGCACGCCAGTACCAGAAAACTCCACGGCTTTACCAAGACGATTTGCTTGTTTCTGGGCGGATTCTCGCTCGGATACCCGAGTATTGAGGCCCTGGATAAGCTTGCGAGTTTCGCCGCTCATATCATTAATTGATGCGTTCAGTACACCTAGCTCATCATTGGCATCAGGCAGCTCGGGATGATCAAGCTGACCTTTACCGAACGAAACCAGCGCATTCACCGACTGATTGATACGCTTTAAAATCAGGTGATAGATAACCTGATGCAGCAGTAAGGAAACAAAGAGCCCGTACAGAATAAATAGACCAGAGAACTTCCATTTAAGATCATTGAGTGCAAACAGCGCAGCATCACGCTTCTTGTAATAACCGATGTACCAGTCCAACTCTGTCAAATGAACCACATTAGCGAGATAAGATTCCTGTTTAAACCCAAACTCACTTTGCAAGCTGGGTAAATTGACCCGTAACGTGCTCTCGATCATCTCCTGAAACGCCACCGGCAAAGACGATTTATCTGCCAATTCATTATTATGCGCAACAATACCCAGATTAGGTGCAGACAAAACTCTGCCCTGCTTATCAAATACAAGATAACTGAGGGTATCGGAAGCTTCAGGAAGGCGCCTCAACAGCACATCTAACTCCAAGTCGCTGCCTGTAAAGCCTTGATACGTATCATCCACATACAGAGGGACAAGCACACTGACCACCCACTTACTCCAGACTTCGTCGAAGTGGATCCCCGA
Source organism: Pseudoalteromonas sp. XMcav2-N (assembly GCF_024124545.1). GTDB lineage: Bacteria > Pseudomonadota > Gammaproteobacteria > Enterobacterales > Alteromonadaceae > Pseudoalteromonas. The sequence continues at coordinate 313,846 of NZ_JAMXSF010000001.1, read as the reverse complement.
CCAGAGTGCCTGACGGGTCGGGTTCAGCTCTTCCCTCAATAGCGGTAAAGCATGAATGCTGAAATGATTACCTCCTTTGCCGTCAATCAACAAGGAGTTTGGCGGAGATATCCGTACAAAATCGTCAGTGGTATAGAGGTAAAAGTTAAAAAAGTCCTGAAGGAGCAGCGGAGATAATGAATTCCAGACATACTCAGATTCGCTAAGCAGGGCCTGACTTTGTGGGTTTAAATTTTTTGCAGGCAGATAGGCTGCCGAAATACCATTGGCTGCGATGCTGTTAATTCGCTCATCCGTTCGATTAATTTGTACCTGTGACTCTGATGCACTCCGTTTAACCTGACCAGAAAACAGTGTTCTGCCAACAACCATATTGGCTTGCTGAGCCAATTTTTTCTTCAGTGTTAAGAATTCGGAGAAATGTGTGAGCGTTTGCTCGCTTTTTTGCTGTAACTCATGAAATTCTTCATACACAAGTTGCGTTTCTTTAGTTTTCAACATCAGCGCGGCGGCAATGACGCCGGCAATCAAACAAACGGCTGCCGTTAACACCGGGAGTTTGACACTGAGTGAATTAAAACCAAAGCGAGACACAGGTCGTCGATAGCCCACGATAAACCTTTTAGCTAGTTGTCGTTTTTCAACAGTATATGGGCAGAATATACCAGATCACGGAGAACCTCGCCAAACACTTTGCCAGATATGTCTCAATTCGGGCTTGTATAGTTAAAATGATCTGTGCTAATAATAGGGTTAATTAGATTAAGAACCATATTTTAGACAGATTTATGACTTTAACGACACGCAACTACTTTTTCTTTTTTAGCTTCTTTAGGTGAAGAGGCTTAACTGTTTGCGTGTAAAAATCAGATAGCTAAGCCTCCCACACTGGGAGGCTTTTTTTTGGCAAAATGGGAGTGAGGACCTATGACACAAGATACTTTGGATGCGCTGCGTAAGGACATCAATGAAATTGATTCTGAGCTGTTGATCCTGCTGGCAAAACGCCGCAGATTAAGCCACAGCGTACTGGAATACAAGATCACCAACAACAAACCTATCAGGGATGAAGCCCGCGAGCTGGCACTGCTGGAAAAGCTCATCAGCTACGGCAAATCACTGGGGCTGGACCCTTTCTATATTAACAACGTTTTCCAGGTGATCCTGGAAGACTCAGTATTGAATCAGCAAGCACTCCTTCAGAAGAGCCTGAATCCCGAGTCCCTGAGTGATACTCATAAAGTCGCCTACCTGGGTGGGCAGGGGTCCTACAGCCAGCTTGCCTGTCACAAATATTTCAGCCGTCGCCCCGGTACGCTGGTTGAGCTGGGATGTCAGACGTTTTCAGACATAACCCAGTCTGTTGAAAAAGGCCAGGCCGACTACGGTATACTGCCAATTGAAAATACCAGCTCAGGGAGTATCAATGAAGTCTTTGATTTACTTCAGCATGCTCAGGTTTCTATTATTGGTGAGGTGACACACAGTGTTGAACACTGTTTGCTGGCAAAAGAAGGGACAACCCTCAAAGACATCAATAAAATCTTCGCCCATCATCAACCCTTCGCTCAGTGCAGCCGCTTCCTGGAAGGGCTGGGCGACCTGACACAAGAAACCTGCGACTCCACGTCCAGCGCTCTGAAACTGGCCGCAGACACCCCAAACAGTGCCGCGATAGGCTCTGCACAAGCCGGTAAAGGGTTTGGTCTGGCAGTTCTGAAAAGTGGTCTGGCTAATCAAGCGGAAAATCACAGTCGCTTTATTGTCGTTGCGCGCCAGCCACTGCAAGTGTCGACTCAGATCCCAACCAAAACCAGCCTGATCATGGCCACCAAACAACAAGTCGGCTCTCTGGCCGACGCGCTGATGGTGTTCAAAGAACACAATATCAATATGACCAAACTGGAGTCACGCCCGGTGCCGGGTAATCCATGGGAAGAAGTGTTTTATGTTGACCTACAAGCGAATGTCGCGGATAAACAAGTGCAAAGCGCCCTGGAATCCTTGAAAGAACATACCCAGTATGTACGTATTCTGGGTTGTTACCAAAGCGAATCTCTGCAGGCAGTAGAGGTGGTATAATACCAATTTCACTTAATACCTGTTCAATTTGAAGGAGCAAATATGCCGGTAACGGTGTTAAAAATTTCTCATTTAGAGCAACTAAATAACGAAATTTTTGCCTCGCCTACATGGACGTAGGTGCCTCAGCGATAGCAGGACGCGTGAGCGGTGTTATCGACGATATTTTCTCGCCTCAAAATAGAACACTTAATTAAGCAAATTGGTATAAAAGAATGAGAGCGAGGCTTGCCTCGCTCTACTATCAAAATGCTAAGAAATAACCTTAGCGTCGTTGGCCTTATTGAGCAAACCCCGGCTTTGACGTAAAAAGGTTTGTGCACTGTCCGAAAAGTAATTTTTTGCCTCGTCAAAGGCGCTCATCAGAGCCGCTTTGTCACCCGACTGCAAACGATTAAGCGTCTGTTCAAAGGTATCCTGGTAGCTTGCAAGCAGTCCTTCCACTTCATCAAACTGCGCCAGCATAATATCGGCATAAAGCTCACCCGACTGCGCAAACAGCCGCCCAACCATCATCAGCTCAAGCTGATAAATCGGTGAAGAACACCCTTTTAACTCTTCCAGCGTGTGGCACTGACGAGCCAGAAACTGACCATAGACAAACGTCGTGAGGTGGCGCATAACCTGAATGATTTGCATAGCCTGATCGTGCTTCTTAGCAGCCATACTAGCCAAATGGCATCCCCAGATTTTGAGTTGCTCAAGCAATCCCTGATACGCCTCACTGTTGCGCCCGTCACACACCACCACAGTCTGCTTCACCCAATGTGAAATATCTGGTCCAAACATGGGGTGTAACCCCACAACAGGCCCTGGATGCTTTTTCATCATCGCTTGCAAGGGCGCTTGTTTAACAGAGGTGATATCTGCCAGCACGCAATCGTCGGGAAGTGGCGGTAATTCACTGATCACTTGCTCCAGCGCATTAATAGGCACACTCAACAGCACCAGCTTAGCATCTGAGAGCATCGCGCCCTGATCTGCTTGCTGTGCTTTATCCAAAATACGTACTTCATACCCTGAGCGCTCTAGCTGGCGGGTAAACAATTGGCCCATGGCGCCTGCACCACCCACTATCACCACGGGTGATAACTGAGGGGCTGCGCAAGCCAGCTCACTTTGCTGATTCTCATAGGCTTCGCGCATCATTCGGCGTAATATGTCTTCAACGAGATCCGGGTTGACTCCCTTTTTATCTGCTTGCGCTCGCCTTGCCTCAATCAGGTCCGCCTCTCTTTGCGGCACATGCAGCGGTGCCCCGGTGACTTGCTTGATTTTTCCAACCTGCTCAGTGAGCTCTCGACGTTGTGCCAGCAGGTCAACCAACGCACTGTCGCAGGCATCAATTTTTTCCCTGAGCAAAGTTAGTTCAGATGTTTGACTCATTCCCATACTGTAAACTATTATTTACTTTAGTAAACCAAAAGGTACACCAGTCTAATGCCAACTCACTCAGATTGGCAAGCTCTTTTACCGCGATTAAATCTCATCATAGTCCACCTAAAGCAGGTTGATCATTGAATTAAAGCGGATCAATATTAAAAGTCGTAGACGTATAGGTAGGCAATTGACGAAGTCAGATGATTGTGGCCCAAAACCAAAACGGGCCACTCAAAGAGTGGCCCGTTTTTAAGCATTGGTAAATGCGACGTATTAGTTAAGTTTTTCTTTAATACGTGCAGACTTACCAGAACGCTCACGCAGATAGTAAAGTTTCGCGCGGCGAACTGCACCACGACGCTTCACTGCAATGCTGCTAACAAGAGGGCTGTGCGTTTGGAATACACGCTCTACACCTTCACCGTTCGAGATTTTACGAACTGTGAATGCAGAGTGAAGACCACGATTACGCTTAGCGATTACAACACCTTCAAAGGCCTGTAGACGCTCTTTCTCGCCTTCTTTAACGCGAACCTGAACAACTACTGTGTCACCAGCGCCGAAAGCAGGTACGTCTTGCTTAAGCTGTTCAGCTTCAAGCTCTTTAATAATATTTTGGTTTACTTTTGCCATTTTATTTCTCACATTCCTAGGAGTAACTGTCTTCTAGCCACAAGCTTCATGTTCTTGCTGAAATTCAGCAAGCAAACGTGCTTGCTCCTCAGTCAGAGCTAGGTTACGCAACAAGTCTGGACGGCGTAACCAAGTTCTTCCCAGTGACTGCTTTAAGCGCCACTCGGCTATCGCTTGGTGGTTTCCGCTGAGTAATACAGCAGGCACCTGTTTTCCATCCAACGTTTCTGGCCGAGTATAGTGTGGACAATCTAATAAGCCCTCTGAGAACGAATCTTGTTCCGCAGACTGGTTGTGCCCTAACACACCTGGCACCAATCGTGCGACTGCATCGATTAATGTCATGGCGGGTAGTTCACCCCCACTTAAAATAAAATCCCCGATGGACCATTCTTCGTCGACATACGACTCGATGATCCGCTCGTCTATACCTTCGTAGCGACCAGCGACTAAAATCAACTTTTCGGATTGAGCCAGTTCGGCCGCACCTTGTTGATCTAACTTCCGCCCTTGTGGAGACATGTAAATTACTTTTGCGCCCTCACCTGCTGCCTGTTTGGCATCAAGGATGGCTTGCTTGAGAGGCTCAACCATCATCAGCATGCCCGGACCACCGCCATAAGGACGATCATCAACGGTTCTGTGCTTATCCAGTGCATAGTCTCTCGGATTCCAGCAGTGAAAGTCGATCAAACCGTTTTTCACGGCCCGACCGGTCACACCTTGCTGAGTTACCGCGTCAAACATTTCAGGAAAGAGTGAAATCATCCCAACCCATAGTTTTTGCTGTTCACTCATTAAAACGCCGGATCCCAGTCTACAGTAATTTCTCGTTCTTCATGTTTAACCTCAATCACAACAGAGTCTGTCAGGAAAGGGATTAAACGTTCTGACTGGCCAAATGCATCTTTTTTGTTTGCTTTCACAACCAAAACGTCATTTGATCCTGTCTCCATCAAGTCATCAACATGACCCAGGTTATACCCTTTTGTCGTAACGACTGTCATACCGATGAGATCTCGCCAATAAAACTCCCCTTCTGGTAATTCAGGGAGCTGCTCTACATCTACCGAGATTTCCGCGTTGGTCAGTGCCATTGCTTCGTCTCTGTCGTTGATGTTCGCAAACTTAGCGATAAAGCCTTTGCTGTGACGACGCCAGTCGCTCACTTCAAAGGTTTGCCATTTACCTTGTTGACCTATCAACCATGGGCTGAAATCGAAGATCCCTTGGGGATCATCAGTAAATGAATGCACCTTAAGCCAACCTTTGATGCCATAAGGAGCACCAAGTTTACCAACAACGATTGTCGAGGTTTTTTCTTGACTCATGGTTACACTTACGCCTATTAAGCCGCTTTACGAGCGTCTTTAACCAATTTAGCTACGCGATCAGAAAGACCAGCGCCTTGACCTACCCAGTGATCAACACGGGCAAGGTCTAGACGAAGCTTTTCTTCTTGACCAGCAGCGATTGGGTTAAAGAAACCTACTTTCTCGATGAAACGACCGTCACGCGAGAAACGGCTATCCGCAACCACGATTTGATAGAATGGACGCTTTTTAGCGCCGCCACGTTGCAAACGAATAGTTACCATACCGTCCTCTACATAGATTGACTGTTTTCATTAATAAGATTTGCTTCCCACTTTGGGAAGCTGGGGAATTGTACGTCTTTTTTCACGCATTGCAAGTGGGAAATCCATTTTATTACCAAATGATGAAGAAAGAGGGGTTGTACAATAATAGCTGGTAGCAAAGGCACAATAATACCGCTGTTTAAAGCCGCTCAACGGGCATATTCTTAAGATTATTTAACTGATCTGAAAAAGAGAAGGGCCGCAACGAGACGACACTTCTCTCATGGCAGAGTTATACAACCTATCGTTGTAATAACCTGTCAAATTAAGCCTTGGCTAGAAGGTCATTTTTAGCTTTACAGCCAAATGCCGACCCGGCATCGTGTATTGTGACATATTGCTGTCCACAGGGTTGCTGGCAATACGTTCATAATTGACATACTCCTTATCGAAAAGGTTGAAAATACCAGCGTTCAGTTTCCAGTTTTTCCACTGATAATCAGAAAATACATCCACGGTTGCCCAGCCAGCGGTTTCAATCGCATCAGCAGGCACCTTAGTCATTTTGCTGGCCGCGCGCATGGCGGCGGTTACAGACCAGTTCTCAGACTCATAGCGCGCCTTAATGAAGCCATTTAACGGGCTCAATGAACTGATGTACTCATCTGTTTGCTCGTCCTTGCCATACAAGTATGTGACACCACTATCAAGCGCAACATACTCATTAAGCCACAGTGTCATATTGGCTTCCAGACCTTTAATTTTAACTTCTTCTATGTTCTGGTACTGATAAATCTGTTTTTCAACATTAGGAATAAAGGTCGGCTCAGTACGAACAAGCTTATTATTAATAAAATCATCAAACTTAGAATGGAATAGCGCGATTGAAAACTGACTATTTTCAAAGCTCCCCTTGAGGCCTAGCTCCACACTGTCACTATACTCTGGATCGAGGTCAGTATTAGGGATAATTTGATAGAAAGGCTCGACACCATGACTTTGATAGGCCTGGTCATGCGGTGGAATTTTGAATCCACGTGCGTATTGGCCGACAATATTGAGGTTTTCCGTCAACGAATAGACTAAGCCAACTTTTGGTGACAACGCAGTTTCGCTGATATCGTCAAACTGTGCATCTTTATAGAGCACATCCTGTTTAGGCTCCATCCTATAACTATCAAAGCGCAGGCCTGCGTTCAGAGATATTTTTTCAGGGACAAGCGTCACATTATCCTGAATAAACACACCAATGAGGCGAGTATCCGCACCAGGAAACGCTTTTTGCGCCTCGTGCTCTTTAATTAGAGCACCTTGCATATCCCTGCGAGTCTTGAAACGAGGCCGCCGGGTTTCGTAACTATCCAAGTCAACGCCATAAATCAGTTGATGTTGTATGTTGCCTGCATTGAGCTGCTTGGCGAGCACTAAACGAGTACCAAAGATCTGCTGTTCAAAACGATAGTCATTGGTATCCACATAAAGGCCGGAACGATCCGCGCCTGCGCGAACTTGATCACTCGTTTGCTCGTAATCACTAAAATAGACTTGGGCTTCAAGCGTGTTATATAGTGGTGTGGAAGCACTCGTTTGAAATGCCAAAGACACTGCAAGGCTGTCGTTCATATCTTGTGTCTCATGCGCATTGGCAACCAGTACTTGCTCCGTGTCCTGCTCAAAGAAATCAACCGTACCAAGCAAAATCGATTGTTCGTCGAGCACAAATTCGCCTTTCAAGATTGCTGCTGTTGAGGTGTATTCATAGCCTGGTAAATTATCGTCATAGTTCTGAGTTTCCTTACCATCACGACGTGTAAGCTGCATCGACGCGGCATGCTCGCCAACTTTAGTCGCAAATACTCCGCTGAGGCTTTGCTCGCTGCTAGCGCCATGATAGACCACACTTAGCTGTCCGAAACTCTGCTCACCTGCCAGGTAATCTGTAGGCGATTTGGTCGTAATTACGACGATGCCGCCAAGTGCATCTGAGCCGTACAGAGAGGAGGCAGCGCCTTTGGCGACTTCAATCTGCTTGACGCCTTCTACGTCCAGGTAACCCCGGCCAACCAGCAACCCCTGCCCGCCTTCATAAGCATCGTTCATGCGCCGGCCATCTTTGATATAGACAACCCGATTGCCTCCGATACCCCGTATTGTCATAGCCTGAGCATTGCCGGCGCTACCATGCGTCGTGATACCCGTTTGATAACGAAACGCCGAAGCCAGGTCGATACTGACCTCCTCCTCAAGAGCTTGCTCAGTGACAACGCTGACGCTCCCCGCCAAATCCGATAGCTTTTGTTCGACCCGCGAGCCACTGACCACAATGACCTCGTCCGACTTTTCAAATTCATCGGCCTTTAATTCGGTCGTACCAAGGAGTGCCGTCACTACGCCAAGCGCAATACTGCTGTGCTTAAAAGTCATTAGAAACCTCATTCAGGGATTTAAACAGAACTATTTTGCTGTGCACTATAATGTTCCTGAAACACATTTGCAAATGATAATGGTTTTCATTTTTATATTTATGTAGATTTAGATGTTTTTATTCAGTAGAATCGGCATCTGACAAGGCAATCACCCTCTATTTCTGCGTGACACATGAATTAAAAAATTGTGACAAAAAATAAAGGGCAACCAAAAATCATTGTATTAAACGAGATAAACCAATGCATAAATTAATGTTTCTGATTTTGATATCAATGCTCAGTCACCAAGGGGTCGCCGCACAGCGGATAGTTATCGCGGGAGGCTCCATAACAGACATAGTATTTGCTCTGGGGGCAGGAGAAAACGTCGTGGCTGTAGATACCTCCAGCACCTCTCCTGTGGCTGCAACTAAATTGCCTAAGGTGGGCTACTATCGAGATCTGGCCGCTGAAGGCGTGCTATCGCAACACCCTGAACTGATCCTAGCTTTACAAGGCAGCGGAAGGCCCGAAGTTTTGACTCAGTTGCGCAGCACCGGAGTGCAGCTAAACCTGTATGATAAGCCGACTAATACCAATGAGCTATTTAACCTGATAGCCCAGCTTGGCCAAGATCTAAACCAGCCAAGTCAGGCACAAAGACTTATAAATAAACTGAAGCAAGCCTTACCGCCCAAAGCACCACCATCATCCCTCAGTGCGCTTTTTATTCTCTCTGCCGGCGAGCGAGGCATCACCGTGGCCGGCCCTGAAACCGTGCCTGATCTGCTCTTCGGCTACACAGGTGTGCGCAATCTGGCAACAGAGCCCGGCTATAAGCCCTTCAATCGCGAAGCTATGCTAGTCAGTTCGCCCGACTTTCTGGTCGCCCCAAGCCACGTTGTTTACAGCCTCGGTGGCCCGGAGCAGTTTTGTCAGCAAAGTGCCCTGACTTTGCTACCGGCCGCGCAGCAATGCAGACTGCTCGTGATGGATTCTTTGATGTCGATGGGGATGACCACCCGGCTACCTGAAGCCATAGCTCAGCTTGCCGCATATCGGGAACAATCCACGCTATGACTCCGACGCACTCGATTTTAACATCACGTCATCACACAATCTGGTTATGGTTAAGCAGTACTGTATTGCTTGCGCTGGCCTGGTTGTCTCTCAGTAGCGGTCCGGTAGGCTGGGACTGGCGTATGCCTCTGGTAGCCCTGCTCCCAGATCAGCTGACACAAGATATTACCGAGCTGCATATAACCGTGGTCACTCAGATCCGTCTGCCAAGGCTGTTACTGGCCCTGTTGGTTGGGTGTGTGCTTGCCTGCAGTGGCGCTGCCAGTCAGGCTCTGTGCCGCAACCCATTGGCCGACCCCAGCTTGATGGGGGTCACCGGTGGTGCGGCCGTCGCAGCCATTGCGGTGATAGCACTTTCCCCAAAAGTAGCCTTCATTAACGAAGCCATGGTCGCCCCGGCGGCTTTTTTAGGCGCGCTGGCCATTACTTCCCTGCTGTATCGTATTGCCAGCCACAACGGTCAGGTCCAGATCACTATACTGCTGCTTGCCGGAGTGGCGATCAATGCCGTGGCCATGGCGCTGATCGGACTGCTCAGCTTTTTTGCCGATGATACTTCTTTGCGCCTGATGACCTACTGGCAGATGGGCGCGCTCGCCGGCGCCAGCTGGTCCGCTATGCAATATGGCGCACCGCTCATTCTCATTTGTATCGTGATGCTGGTTATGCGTCGCAAACAGATCAATGCTCTGATGCTCGGGGAACGTGATGCCAGGCATCTGGGTGTCAATGTCAGCCGACTCAAAAATGAGGTGATTTTTCTGATAGCACTGGGCGTCGGCGGGGCGGTTGCTATGTCGGGCATGATTGGCTTTGTCGGCCTGCTGGTCCCCCACTTGGCACGATTGTTGGTTGGTCCCGATTTAAGGCGAATGTTGCCTTTGAGTATGCTGCTTGGCTGTGTGGTGTTGCTCACTGCTGACTGGCTGGCTCGTCTCGTGGTCGCCCCCTCAGAACTACCTATTGGCGTGATCACCGCATTGTTTGGTAGTCCCTTTTTCGTTTATTTGCTGATACAACAAAAGCGAGGCGCACATGCTTGAATGTCGCAACCTGAGCGTCGCCCGCTCAGGTAAACCCGTGCTGAAGGAACTGTCATTTGAACTTCACACTGACCAGTTTATTGTCCTGTTGGGTGAAAATGGTGCAGGAAAATCCACATTATTAAGCGCGATTTGTGATGATATTCCTTATAGTGGCCAGATCCTGTGGCACGGACATACCTTAGGTACGCTCGATCCGTTGACTCTGGCTACTCAACGGGCTGTGCTATTACAGCACAACCGTGTTAATTTTGCTTTCTGTACCGCCGAGTTAATCGCTATGGGTCGCTACCCTTATCAGGAAAGCACCGCTGAGCAGGCGGCAGTGGTTGATAAACTCATCACGCAACTGGCACTTGAAAAACTCGCAAATCGGGAAATTACGCAATTGTCGGGTGGTGAATTTCAGCGCGCCCAGTTTGCCCGTTGTCTTGCCCAGCTTAACGCTCATGACCCCAAGACCCGAAACAAGCTGATGTTGCTGGATGAACCGACCTCGGCACTGGATCTGCACCACCAGCATCGGGTACTCAGTGCCGCGCAACGCTTTGCCCGTCAAGGCAATACGGTTATTGCCGTGTTACATGATTTAAATCTCGCGTCGCTTTATGCCGACCGGATCCTCTTGCTGGATAATGGCCAGATCCGCAGCGATGGCCCGCCGCAAGATGTTCTCAGACACGAAGTATTGCAACCCATTTACCAAACAGGCATGCAGATTAATCTGCATCCCGGATATAATATACCTATGATATTCTCAGAACCGCTAACAGGAGCTCCCAATGCGTGAACAAGCCGTTTTTGAAGCGCGCCAGCTGCTCAGACAATCGACTGTCTGTGTGATGTCCACACTCTCTAAAAACCTGGCGGGCTACCCGTTTGGCTCCGTCACACCGTTTATGAGTGACGATCAGGGTCGGCTGGTTTTTTACATTGCTGGTATTGCGCAACATTCGCGCAATTTGACAGAAGACAGCAGGGTGTGTGCAACAATTTTCGATGCTGCACAAAGCGGCGATCAGAACGAACATGCCCGAGTCACTATAGTCGGTGACGCTGCGCCAGTTGCAGATGAAGAAACCGCTGACCTACTGCTGCGTTACGAGCGTCATTTTCCAGAAGCCATCAGCTATCGCCAGGCCCATGATTTCAAACTCTGGCGTATGGAAATAAAACGCGTACGGTATATTGCCGGATTTGGGCAGATATTCTGGCTGGAGGCAGACGAATGGGCACAGCCTGCTGCAAATTGGGACCTGGCCAGTGAAGCGCACATGGTGGCGCATATGAATGATGATCATCAGGATGCCAATCAGTTGATCCTCAAGCTGGTGCATAATGTTGATGCCGCAGAGGTGACTATGACCACGTTACTCAATGAAGGCTGCTATTTCAGAGCCAATGACAAATCATACTACGTGCCTTTTGATAAGCGCTGTGAAGACGCAACCGCAGTGCGCAAAGAGCTGGTGCGCCTTACCAAAGCGGCCCGCGCACAATTCAGTGAAGCTGTAGAAAGCTAACTATTAAAAAAGGACAGAGTGATTTGCATCAGTCTGTCCTTTTTTAGTCTGGCTTGGCCCTGAATTAAAACTTCGGACCGCCACCACCGAACATGCCCGGCGGCATCATGCCTTTCATGTTCTTCATCATTTTCATCATGCCGCCTTTGCCCTTCATCTTTTTCATCATTTTCTGCATCTGGGTAAACTGCTTGAGAAGTTTATTGATATCCTGCACCTGAGTACCTGAACCGGCCGCAATCCGCTTCTTACGTGAGCCTTTAATGACTTCCGGGCGCGCGCGCTCGTGCGGTGTCATGGAGTTAATGATGGCTTCCATCTGGTTAAACGTCTTGTCGTTTACCTGACCTTTCACTGCATCCGGCAGGTTCGACATACCAGGCAGTTTGTCCAGCATTGACATCATGCCGCCCATGTTTTTCATCTGGCGCAGCTGCTCAGCAAAGTCTTCGAGCGTGAATCCATCGCCTTTAAAGACTTTCTCGGCCACTTTAGCCGCTTTGTCTTTATCAACCTTAGACTCGACTTCTTCGATCAATGACAGTACGTCACCCATACCAAGAATACGTGACGCGACACGATCCGGGTGGAATGGTTCCAGCGCATCCGTACGCTCGCCCACACCGATGAACTTAATGGGTTTACCAGTAATATGACGAATAGATAACGCCGCACCGCCGCGTGCATCACCGTCAGTCTTGGTCAGGATCACACCAGTTAGCGGCAAGGCTTCGTCGAATGCCTTCGCCGTATTTGCAGCATCCTGACCCGTCATGGAATCAACAACGAACAGAGTTTCAATTGGAGAGATGGCTGCGTGCAGATCTTTGATCTCGCCCATCATCTCGCTGTCGACGTGCAAACGACCGGCAGTATCCACCAGTACTACATCAATGAACTTTTTCCTGGCATGTGAAATCGCATTCGTTGCGATGTCTACCGGTTTTTGCGAAATATCACTGGGGAAGAACTCAACGTCTACTTCTGTGGCCAACGTTTCCAGCTGCTTGATAGCCGCCGGACGGTAGACGTCGGCACTGACCACCAGCACAGATTTTTTCTTACGCTCTTTTAAGAACTTAGCAAGCTTACCCACACTGGTGGTTTTACCCGCACCTTGCAGACCTGCCATCATAACAACCGCAGGTGGCTGCGCAGCCAGGTTGAGCTCCTCGTTGGCTTCACCCATGGCTTTTTCAAGTTCTTCACGCACGATCTTGATGAAAACCTGACCCGGGCTCAGGCTCTTAGTCACTTCAACACCAACCGCACGCTCTTTGACCTGCTTCACAAAGTCTCTGACGACAGGTAAAGCCACATCCGCTTCGAGCAGCGCCATACGCACTTCGCGGAGCGTTTCTTTAATATTGTCTTCGGTTAGTCGGCCGCGGCCGCTGATGTTTTTAAGCGTTTTTCCTAAGCGTTCTTGGAGGTTCTCAAACATTTATCGCTTCCAGTATGTCGTAATTGCCCAGCATTATACTGATATGCGCGTCACTAATACAGTATTCAAGTCAGTTAAGAAACTTTTTCCCTGCCCCTATGCAAGAACCCGAGCTTAAAATACAATAGCCTACAAAAGGAGCATGTAAGTAGAAAGCCATTCATGTTGATCATCAGTTTATCTTTGTTTGCCAGTCTGTTTTATGTACTTGCCACCGGGCATGTACTATCGCGCCTATTCCATAAGGAAGGCCCAAGTCAAAAGCTGACCATTATTTTCAGCACCGTGGCGATACTTAGCCATATGCTGGTACTGGTAAACTCCGTGTTTACGCAGGATGGCCAAGACCTCAGCACCATTAATGTGGCGCTGCTCACCTGCTGGGTCATTGTGGTGTCGGTGACTACGGTTTCTTTAAAGTTTCCGGCCACTTTGTTATTGCCGGTTGTCTACGGCTTCGCCTCGATTCTCCTGGTCGCCAGCCTGTTTGTCCCGCATCATATTGTGATGAAATCGCTGGACGTGGATATTGGCTTGGTGGTGCATATTTCCTTATCTTTACTGGCTTACTGCGTACTTATTATTGCCACGCTTTACGCGGTACAGTTTTATTTTATTGATCGCAGATTAAAAGAAAAAGATTTGGCCATCATGCACAGTCACCTTCCGCCATTGATGCAGGTTGAATCTCAGCTCTACCAACTACTGACTGTAGGTACGGGCCTGTTAACTCTGGCGCTGTTGTCTGGTTTTGTGTTCCTCGAAGGCATGTTTGCCAAAGAGTTTTTACATAAGACAGTACTGTCGCTGATTGCCTGGTGTATTTTCACTGCTGTGACCATTGGCCACCACCAGTTTGGCTGGCGGGGTAAGTCTGTGGTATTCGCTGTATTAGGCGCATCAGGCATTGTGACATTAGCTTATTTCGGCAGTCGATTTGTTCAAGAAGTGATCTTAGGTAAGTTTTAATCTAAGTTTTAACTTAAGTTCATGCTTTTTGACTTGACTCTGAATTCTGGCTAACGCTTAATACTCTTTCGTAAGCAAAAAAGGGATCCTCTGTTGGACGACATATCAACCAGCGCCTTGTTTATTATTCTTGGCGTGCTTGTTCTGCTCTCGGGCTACTTTTCCAGTTCGGAAACCGGGATCATGTCTATCAATCGCTACCGATTGCGTCACTTGGTAAAAGAAAAACACAAGTCGGCACAGCGCGTAGACGAACTTTTAAAACGCCCCGACCGTTTAATTGGTCTGATCTTAATCGGAAATAACCTGGTTAACATTGCCGCTTCAGCGGTTGCTACCGTGTTGGGTATGCGCTTACTGGGTGATGCAGGTATTGTGGTTGCTACCTTTGCTCTGACCTTGGTCATCTTGATCTTTGCAGAAGTCACACCGAAAACATTGGCGGCACTGTACCCAGAAAAAATCGCGTTTCCCAGCTCTGTGATTCTGAAACTCCTGTTAAAAATACTCTTCCCTGTGGTTGTGACTGTGAACTGGATCACCAACGGCATGTTGAAACTGATTGGCGTATCACCGGAGCAGATAGAAGAACACAGCTTGAGTAAAGAAGAGCTCAAAACTGTCCTCAATGAATCTGGCGCTATGTTGCCAACCAATCACCAAGATATGATGACCTCCATATTGGATTTAGATCATGTGACGGTTGAAGACATTATGATCCCACGCAGTGAGATCAATGCAATTGATATCAACGACGACTGGAAAGTGATCTCTAAACAGCTCACCAACGCTCAGCATACCCGAGTGTTGCTATATCGCGACCAGATAGATGACGCCGTGGGCTTTATCCATTCACGCGATGCTTTGCGTCTGCTGACCAAAGAGCAGTTTGACAAGCCTTCTCTGCTGCGAGCGGTGCGAGAAATTTACTATATTCCGGAAAGCACCTCACTGAACACGCAACTTTTAAAGTTCCAGCAAAACAAAGAGCGTATCGGTCTGGTGGTCGACGAATATGGAGATATCCAGGGCCTGGTGACACTGGAAGACATCCTTGAAGAAGTAGTCGGCGACTTTACCACAACCAAAACACCAGCCCCGAGCGACGAGGTAGACGTTCAAAATGATGGCTCTGTTATGGTTGATGGTGGCGCGAACGTACGTGACCTGAACAAAGAAATGCGTTGGCACCTGCCTACGGAAGGTCCAAAAACCCTCAGCGGACTGATTGTTGAATATCTTGAGGATATTCCACAGACACAGTTGGGCCTGAAAATAGCG
Organism: Pseudoalteromonas sp. XMcav2-N; assembly: GCF_024124545.1. Taxonomy (GTDB): domain Bacteria; phylum Pseudomonadota; class Gammaproteobacteria; order Enterobacterales; family Alteromonadaceae; genus Pseudoalteromonas. The sequence goes on along the minus strand of NZ_JAMXSF010000001.1, from coordinate 298,427 downwards.
GGCTACCCCATGGAAGTGGTCGAAATAAAGGAAAATATGATTAAAGTGGTCAAGGTTTACCCCAATAAAAAGAAAAAACCTGCCAAATCACACTAATAAAAAGCCGCGTTACGCGGCTTTTTATTTTTAGTTACAAAAAACTCACCAACTCCCCATTAAAACTTTGCCCATATTCTGTACAAATTAATTTCATTATTGTTAACTAAGTCAGCCCAACCTATGGGCATATTCAAAATAAACAAGGAAATACAAATGAAGTTAAAATTGAACAAAAAAAGCGTGAAAGCCTTGTCTTCTGACAGCGCAGTGCTACCCGGGAAAATGACACGTCAGGTTGCCGGTGGTTTAGTGACACTAGAATGTCCAAGTGACTGGGATCGCTGGACCAGCGGCGGTTGTGTATCAACTCAATGCGAAACCTACACTTGCCCGCTACCGCACACTATTGTCGGTGATTGCCCTTTGTCTTGGGATTGCCGTTTCTCCAGAAACGGATGCTAATATCAATAAAGGAATTAATATGAAACTTAAGCTAAATAAGAAAAAAGTAAAAACACTCTCAGCCGACAACTCAGTGTTACCAGTCAAAATGACTGGTAAAATCGCAGGTGGTGTACCACCTACTTCAAATTGTCCAAGTGACTGGGATACGCGCACCAGCTACACCTGTACAACACTGAACTGCGCCCAATCCTACAACTGCCTGCCCTCTATCCATAATGAGTGTGACACCTGGGATTGTCGATTTTCACGCAACACTACCTGCTAATTCGACAAGGAAATAACAGGAATTGCAATTCTGCCCAATGCTATTGCTAAACATTGAGCACGGTGCAGCAGGTGAGTTATCTGCTGCACATTTTTAAGGAAGGAGCTTAAATAGCGTAACGTTAGGAGAATAATCGCTCAAACCAGTTCTTATCCAGGTCGGCCTCACATCGCTTAAGCTGAGCACCATAACGCGAGGCACGATGCTTCACTTTATTGGCTACTTTCATCAGCCACTGCTTCTTCTTATAGGTACCCCGTCGGTAGCCGCCCCAACCTTCGTGATAGTTGAGGTATTGTGCATAGGCATCCCATTTGGACACACCGTTGATTTTATGGGTCTTGTAGACAAACCACCCCATGAAATCTATGGCATCTTCGAAATCATCTCTGTCTGCACCTGAGTTACCCGTTTCGCGAATGTAATCACTCCATGTTGGTGTTTTTGCCTGTGAGTAGCCATAGGCACTACTGGCACGACCAATGGGGATAACCCATAAAAAGTACTCCATTGGAGGCGCGGCGTCATGTCTGAACGAACTTTCCTGGTACATCATGCTCATTAATACGTGTTTTGGCGATCCCCACTTTTCTTGGGCATCTTTTGCATCAAAGTACCAGTCCTCCTTTTCTTGAAAAATTTTACAAATATCATTCGGTTGCTTCGGAGGTGCAGTCGCGCAGCCAGTTAATGCAGCCAACAAAGGTAATAAAATTATTTTTTTTCTCATTTTTTTATGAACTCGTTGAACTTTTCAAAATTGTGCCGGTCTTACTCTCTGAATGCAGCAGTTTAGCATTGTTTCATCCCTGATATTTATTTGCGCAGCCTACTGGCTGCGCTTTTTTTATGCTCTGGAAAAGTAGTCACGCAAAAATTCGTTAAACGTGGCACTGTCTTTTGCAACAACGTCTCGTTCATCCGCAAATGATTGCGCACTCATTGTATCCAGATCGGCTTGCTGAAATACATGATAGTCGTCTGACACGTGATAGTGTTTGTACTGCTGTGCCAGTGACAAAGCCAGTTTTCCGCTATCCTGAGCCTGGCGGGTTAGTTGTTCAACAATACGTCCGGATATAGTTAACTCAGGCTGACTTACCCACTCACTGAGCTTAGTTATCACAGGCATGTAGCGCTCAGCACCATGCGCTTCATCCAGCAAAGCTGCAACCCGATGCAATTGCTCAAAAATGTCCTGGCCCCATTGCTGTAAAGAACAAGCTTCTGTTTCCCGCTTGAGAGTCACATCAGGATTACGTCCTTCATTGATGACCTGTTGTAAATTTAGATCACAGACTTTTTGCTCTTCCCAGCTTAGTGCAGGCGACTCTTTCAACAGGCAATAAGTAAGGAATACATCCAAAAACAGGATTTGTTCAAGATCAATCCCTGTCTCACTGAATGGATTAACATCCAGAGCCCGAATCTCAACATACTCAATACCACCTCGGCTAAGCGCCTGAGTTGGGGTTTCTCCTGCACGACCATTGCGCTTAGGCCGGATAGGCGAATAGAATTCGTTTTCTATCTGGAGAATGTTCTTATTGAGCTGTTTCGGCGCATCGTGTTGATAGTCCGGAATATGTTGATACAGATCAGATTGACTACGAATGGCCTTTTGCAGCCCCGCGACATACTCATCCAGGCTGTTGTAGGTAACACGCAGTGATGACTGAGCACTGTTGGTGTAACCCAGATCTCCCAAACGTAATGCCGTGCCATACTCCAGGTAGAGTGTCCCCTGTCCCAGCTGTTTAAACGGTAATTCACTGCTCTTGCCTTGCAAAAAAGAATGACACAGAGCAGGAGAAGCGCCAAACAAGTAACTGATCAGCCACAATTCACGTTTAAAATTTCTGATGAGGCCCAAATACTGGTCAGAAATAAAGTCTTGTGAAGGTTGCGTATCCTCTGCCAGTGTCTGCAGGCTCTGCCACAAAGAATCAGGGAACGATATGTTAAAGTGTACTCCCGCAATAGCCTGCATCATACTGCCATAGCGGTTTTTTAAGCCTTCCCGATATAAGGTTTTCATTTGACCAATATTTGACTGACCAAACTGTGCCAGCGTAATGTCGTCTTCATGCTGGATAAAACACGGCATACTCATTGGCCACAAGAGTTCATCACCCATATGACTCAGGGTATATTTTTGCAAGTCCCTCAGCTGAGATAGCGTTTCCTCTGGTGATTCGCTGACCGGGGTAATAAACTCCAGGAGAGACTCGGAGAAATCAGTTGTGATCGCACCATGTGTCAACGCATGACCAGCCCCTTGAGGGTGAGGGGTTTTTGCTATCTCTCCGGATGACTTAATTCTCAGCGCTTCTCGTTCAATCCCACGTTTAATGCCACGCAAGGCGCTACGATGTGCCGATGTCGCAAGCGCTTCTAACTTGCCTTGTAAATTTAACTGTTTCAAAAACTAATACCTCGAGGCCCGGTGCTCAGTAATACACAATGCTACTGTCAATTGGGGCAAATTACGAATACTCAAGCGGTAATGATCACTTTGCCAAAATGCGCACCTTGTTCAACATACTCATGCGCCCGCTGAATGTCGCTTAATTTAAATTGCTGATCAACCAATACCTGCAACTGCTCTGTACATACGGCTTCATACAAACATGCCAAATGTGCCTGGTTTGCTTCAACCAATAGTCCACGTCCCGTCACACCCTGTTGGTGAGCAACTGCTAACACCTGATCTTTTGTTACCGTGGGAACAGTGACGAGTTCAGAGCCAGCAAGCAGGTTTTGCGTCATACTTTGCCCAAGCTTTCCTCCGACTAAATCAATCAAGAGGCCCTTACGAGGCTGTGACAAATACGCGTCCAACGTGATGGCCTCAAAGTCCAATGTGCTGAATACCTGATGCTCAGTGCGCCGACTGACAGGGACCACATCAAATCCGCGTAATCTGGCGATTTGCAGTAACAGGTGACCAACCCCTCCGGTTGCTGCATTGACATACACAGGCGCGTGCTCAGGATTAAAATCGGCCAGCGCCTGCCATGCAGTCAACCCTGCCAGACACAGACCGGCCAAACTGGTTTTCACATTCTGTTCGACTTTAATTAATTCATCAGCGTTGCAATAAACATGGCTGGCATAACTCCCGGGATGACTGGCAAAGCCAGCCATGCCAATCACCTTATCTCCCGGCTCAAGCCCGCTTACATGGTTACCGGTTTGTACGACTTCGCCCAATACGTCATAGCCCAGAGGCAAAAACGCATTGGGCGCTTTACCTTGTGCAACATAACCAAGGCCGTTGCGTGTTTTAATATCGATGGGATTGACTGACGTTGAAATAACTTTGATCAGCACCTGCTGATCGCTAGGTGATGTCAGTGGCAAGTCCTGAGCACACAGTTCAGTGCTGCCACCAAATTGAAAAATGCCATACTGGCGAAAGAGCTTTTCCATGGAAGATGCGTGTTTATGTGGCGATAATGAACTCTAACATATCACAACAAAACCCCCAACCTCAGCACGCTGAATTTAAACAGATACGGACAGCATATTGCCGCCCGATGAAGGAGTTAACGCGTGAAAACGATGTCGCCTTCAACAACATCCACCTTAATCACGTCACCAACGTCAAAATCCCCCTGCAGTAGCTGCTGTGCCAGCGGATTTTCAATATGATGCTGGACCGCACGTTTGAGTGGTCGCGCACCGTAGACAGGATCGAAACCACTGGCCGCAATCTTATCCAGCGCAGCCTCAGTGAGCTCAAAGCCAAACCCTTTGTCATGCAAACGCTGGCGCAGCTTTGACAGCTGAATGTCCGCAATTTGCTTAATGTGCTCATTGATCAGCGGATGGAAGACGACCGTTTCGTCGATACGGTTGATAAATTCAGGTCTGAATTGCGTCACCAATACATCCATGACACGTTGCTTCAGGACAGCATAATCATTGCTGCCTGCTTGCTCCTGAATAACATCTGAGCCCAGATTCGAGGTCATAATGATCACCGCGTTTTTAAAATCAACAGTGCGACCCTGGCCATCCGTCAGACGCCCGTCGTCGAGTACCTGAAGTAAAATATTAAACACGTCAGGGTGCGCTTTTTCCACTTCATCGAGCAAAATCACGGAGTAAGGGCGACGGCGGACCGCTTCGGTCAGATAACCCCCCTCTTCATACCCCACATACCCTGGGGGTGCCCCCACCAGACGTGCTACCGAGTGTTTTTCCATAAACTCAGACATATCAATGCGCACCATGGCATCTTCCGTGTCAAACATAAAGCCTGCTAACGCTTTGGTCAGCTCAGTTTTACCTACCCCAGTTGGACCTAAGAACAAAAACGAGCCAATCGGCCGGTTAGGATCGGCCAGGCCCGCGCGCGAGCGGCGGATGGCATTGGCCACCGCACTGACGGCCTCATCCTGACCAATGACCTTTCTGTGTAACTCATCTTCCATCTGCAGCAGTTTGTCTCGCTCGCCCTGAAGCATTTTTGCCACCGGGATCCCTGTCCAGCGCGACAAAATTTCCGCGATTTCATCTTCACCAACCTGGTTTTTCAGCAGACTCATTTCCTGCATCTCAGCCTGAGAAGCTAAATCCAGTTTGCGCTCCAACTCCGGAATTCGACCATATTGCAGCTCTGACATACGCTGCAAGTCGCTTGCCCGGCGTGCCACATCCAGATCCAGACGGGCCTGTTCCAGCTCCGCCTTGATGACCTGCGTACCCTGCAATGAGGCCTTCTCTGCATTCCATACTTCATCGAGTTCACGATACTCAGATTCCAACTGCTGGATCAGAGTCTGCATTTCAGTGCGGCGCTTCTGGCTGGCTTCATCTTTTTCCTTGGCCAGTGCATTGTCTTCCAGTTTTAGCTGAATAATGCGACGCTCCAGCTTGTCCAGCTGTTCCGGCTTAGAGTCTATTTGCAAACGAATGGAAGAGCCGGCCTCATCGATAAGATCAATGGCCTTATCCGGCAACTGCCTGTCGCTGATATAACGATGTGACAAGTGTGCCGCAGCGACAATGGCCGGATCGGTAATATCAACAGAGTGATGCAATTCATAGCGCTCTTTTAGCCCTCGCAAAATCGCAATGGTGTCTTCGACACTTGGCTCTGCCACAAAGACTTTCTGGAAACGTCGCTCCAGCGCAGCGTCTTTTTCAATGTACTGGCGATACTCATCCAGGGTTGTTGCCCCCACACAATGCAACTCGCCGCGTGCCAGCGCTGGCTTGAGCATATTGCCCGCATCCATGGCGCCATCTGTCTTGCCAGCGCCCACCATAGTATGGATCTCATCAATAAAGAGGATCACCCGGCCTTCTTCTTTGGCCAATTCATTCAGTACAGACTTGAGGCGTTCCTCAAATTCTCCGCGGTATTTTGCACCAGCTACCAGTGCCCCAAGATCAAGCGATAGTACACGCTTGTCTTTAAGACCCTCAGGTACTTCACCATTGATGATACGCTGTGCCAGGCCCTCTACAATGGCTGTTTTACCAACGCCGGGCTCACCGATCAACACAGGGTTATTCTTGGTTCGACGCTGCAAAACCTGCACGGTTCGGCGAATTTCATCGTCACGACCAATCACCGGATCCAGCTTGCCCTGCTCGGCACGCTCAGTCAGATCTATCGTGTATTTCTCCAGTGCCTGACGGGTATCTTCAGCATTCGGGTCATCCACCTTTTGGCCACCGCGAATGGCTTTAATGGCTTTTTCAATTTTGTCCTGAGTGATATTCAACGAGCGGAAGATATCGCCCAGCGGGCCTTTATCTTCGCATGCCGCAAACACAAACAGCTCACTGGAGATGTATTTGTCTTTGCGTTTCTGAGCATACTTGTCACATAAATTGATTAGTGAAATGAGGTTATTTGACAGTTGTACATCACCGCCGACCCCCTCAACCTTGAACAGCTTTTCTATGGCCTGAGAGAGTTTCGTGTTCAGCTCATCGGCACTGACCCCGGCCTGAGCGAACAAAGCACGGACGCTGGAGCCGCTTTGCTGCAACAAAGAGTACATTAAATGTACAGGTTCAATAAACTGATGATCCCGCCCTAATGCGAGTGACTGCGCATCGGACAGCGCAGCTTGAAATTTACTGGTAAACCTATCTATTCGCATACCCTAAATAACCTTATAAATAACTTAATTACCTATAAAATGGGTATCACAGCGAGTTTGATCAAGGTGTGTAAAGCAAAAGAGCGAGATTTATTTGCGCCAAATCAAACTGGCCATTCGACCGCAGCGTCTATCTCTGCGATAAGAAAAATAATATTGAGGATGAGCAACCGTACAGTGTGCGTGCTCAGACACAGCAGTGACACCCAGTTCACTCAGTTGCTGTCTGGCAAGAAGGTAAATATCAGCCAGATACTGACCGTTTTTCTGGCGCACGAACGCCTGGCTGTGTACCCAGCTGAGTGCGACAAACTGATCAACGACCTCTTTGCCTACTTCAAAAGCCTGAGGACCAATAGCAGGCCCTAACCAGACATGTAATTGACTCGCAGGCGTTTTAAAATGCGCCAGAGTCTTAGCAAGAATCCCTGCCACCAATGGCCGCCAGCCACAATGAACCGCCGCTATTTCCAGACCGTCTTCACTGGCAACCAGCACAGGTAAACAGTCGGCAGTCATGATTGCCAAAGCAAATTGAGAAGAACGGGTAAAAATGGCATCAGCCTGAGGAAGTGAAGCAATATCATACTCATCATCAGCATCGATGACAGTGTTACCGTGTACTTGCTCCAGCCAGACGATTGGCAACGAGACCTCAGCCTGCAACCGTGCCCTGTTCTGTGCGACGGCCTGCGGCGCGTCGCCGACATGATAGGCCAGATTGAAACCATCAAAAGGGGACGCAGATACGCCTCCCTGCCTTGTGGTAGACAGGGCGCCAACGACCCCCTGTAACGGCCAATCTGGATAGATCATATTAGTAATCTATCTGTGGGTTCTGTTTGCTATCTTCACGCAGTGCCGCGGTGAGCTCCTGCATATCTTCTGGGATCGGCGCTTCCCAGGTCATGACCTCACCACTGACAGGATGTGCGATACGCAATTTTACCGCATGCAGTGCCTGACGTTTAAAGCCCCGAAGCGTATCAAGAAACTCTGGAGATGCATTGCGTGGCGGACAGGGACGACCACCATAAAGCTGATCCCCCACCAGAGGATGCTTGAGATAAGCCATATGCACACGGATCTGGTGGGTACGGCCAGTTTCAAGGCGTAACCGCAAGCGCGTGTGTGCGCGGAATTTTTCCGCAACCCGGTAATGCGTAATCGCCGGTTTACCCATTTCATGGATTGCCATGTGGGTACGTTTAGTGGCATGGCGACCAATGGGCTTTTCTATCATGCCACCGGCGGTCATGGTGCCATTACATATCGCTTCATACTCACGGGTAAAGTTTTCACGTGCCTGAAGGTTTTTCACCAGATGTGTTTGCGCAACTATGGTCTTGGCCACCACCATCAATCCCGTGGTGTCTTTATCAAGACGGTGCACTATGCCCGCACGTGGGACGTTAATGATCTCGGGGTGGTGATGTAACAATGCATTCAGCACGGTACCGTTGGGGTTGCCAGCACCAGGATGTACAACCAGACCCATTGGCTTATTGATCACTAGGATGTCGTCATCTTCATAAACAATATCTAACGCGATGTCCTGCGCTTCGTACTCCCGTTCAGCCTCAATTTGCGTTTCCACCGCAACCACTTCACCACCCAGCAGTTTTTCCTTAGGGATCGCCAGTACATCACCGTTGACGGTGACTTTTTCGTCAAGGATCCAAGTTTTTATTCTGGAACGTGAAAAATCGGGGAACAATTGCGCCAAAATCTGGTCTAGACGTTTACCGCCCAGTTCCACTGGCACATCGGCTTGTAGAGAAATTTGCTCAGACATGTGTAACTTTACCTAAAATACCAGTGCAAGCCATGCTCGACTGGGTTAGAATCGCATAAATGCATAGTTTACTCGGTTTTGCCGACTTGGCCTAGCCTGATAACGAAGGTAGTAAAATAAAATGATAAAGACGTTGGGAAAACGCGCTTTTGCAATCGTATTGAGCGCATCTGTATTGGGATTAGCAGCCTGCTCATCCGCCCCAGAACAAGAAGAAATCGAACGCGTACCAAATAAATCTGTGCAGGCATTGTACGAAGACGCCAAACAAACACTCGACTCTGGCCTATATGCCCGTGCGATTGAACTACTGAGTGCCATCAACTCACGCTATCCATTTGGCCCTTACTCTCATCAGGTACAAATGGACTTGGTATATGCCTTTTATCAAACAGGGAACACAGAACAGGCTTTAGCGACAGTAGATCGCTTTTTACGCCTTAATCCCAACCATAAAAACCTCGACTACATGTACTACATGCGGGGCCTGATCAACATTAAGGCAGATGAGAATGGCTTCCAGGAATACTTTGGTATTGACCGTGCAGACCGCGACCCAAGCCGGACACGCGTTGCTTTTCAGGACTTATCGACTCTGGTAAAGAATTATCCTGACAGTGCCTATGTGCCGGAAGCCAAAAAGCGCCTTGCCTGGTTGCTAAACAAAATGGCACGTTATGAACTGAAGGTCGCCAACTATTACTTTGAGCGTGAAGCCTATCTTGCCGCAGCCAATCGGGGCAAGTATGTTGTAGAACACTTTTCACAAAGCAGCTATCTGGTACCTGCCCTTGAAATGATGGAAAAGAGCTACGCAATGCTTGGACTTGAAGAGCTCAGCGACAACGCTCGCAGAGCCAAAGAGCAAAACCAACAGCGTCAGCAATAACAGCACTTCACTGATCAATCGAAAACGCCGGGACTGGTTGCAGTACCCGGCGCTTTTATATCTTTTCTTGATAAGTCAGTTGCCTGCTACATCATTTGCTTAATTAAGTGCAATTGATATTAGATCGCTTCTTCATCCTCTTCACCCGTACGGATACGAACAACACGCTCCACTTCTGTGACAAAGATCTTACCATCGCCAATTTTGCCGGTTTGCGCTGTTTTTAAAATGACATCGATAGCCCGATCCACATCTTCTTCGGCCAGCACGATATCCAGTTTCACCTTTGGCAGAAAGTCGACCATATATTCTGCGCCACGATATAACTCGGTATGCCCTTTTTGTCGGCCAAAGCCTTTTACTTCACATACTGTCATACCGGTAATACCGATGTCAGACAAGGCTTCACGCACGTCATCTAGCTTAAATGGTTTTATAATGGCTTCTATCTTTTTCATGATTGATTTTTATCCCTTTGGTAATGCGTCGATTTTAGACAATCCAACAAAACAAGGCAAACAAAGCGATTGAATTAATAAACGAAAAGACGCACTATAATAATCAGTAGTTATTCCTATTTTTGGTTGTGTACGATGAAAAAACTTGCTGGATTTACACTTATTGAACTCATTGTCACGATTGCCATTTTGGGCTTGTTGTCTGCCATTGCGTTGTCGTTTGGGGCAAATATTTCAAGTTCCACCCGTTCTGAAACCTACCTTCAGGAACTCAAACGCACTGTGACATTTGCCAGAGCCCATGCTACCGCAACGGATGAAATCATTGTCATTTGCCCGGCAAGCCAAACGCTGGTTGAAACCAATAGCGATTTTATCTGCCTGACTGACTGGCAAAGCAACCGCATCACCGTATTTCTAGACCGCAACAATAACGGTTCTTATAACGCCGATGCAGATGATCTGTTGCGTGTGATGGAACGAGTACCAGCAAACGATGCCCTTTCATTCCCAAGCGCTAGTTTGCGCTTCGATTCAAGTGGCCGTACAGCAATGCAACAAGCCAGCAGCTTTGTCTATTGTCCTTCAGCAACCAACTTCGCTAATCAACAGTTAGAGATCAGCGTTGTGGGTTCTGCACTCTATCGCGGCGATACCCAGCTCACCTGTAATTAATCGCTTCGCTCTGGGTTATTATATGTGTGATCATGAGCAAGATACATGTACAGCCATGGAATAAGTTCTGAGACAGCTGCTCAACAACTCCTTCTGTGATAATTCTTCATACCCCTTGTGATATGACGCGCTCCATCTAAGCTGAAAAGATGACTCATGCACGGATGCATACTCATGACTTTAAGGAACTGCTTAGGGTTTACCCTGTTTGAATTGATCATTTGCATGGCGCTGTTTGGCGTGATGGTACTACTCTCCGCCCCTGCCATCCATGCGCTGACGGAACTGGACAGACCCAAAACTGCGCTGCTGAATATCGACCGACACCTGACCTTGTCGCGATTGCTTGCTATCACACACAATGCGCCTGTTACTATTTGCCCGCTGGTTAATGGTCAATGCACCACCCTGTGGCACAAGGAGCTCACTGTATTCACCGATTATCAGGATCGCGCTCAGTTCGATAACGGAGATATCAAACTACTGGTATTGTCGGGGATCACGGCCAGCGACACATTAGACTACCCCCGAAAAGCGATTACATTTAAACATACAGGTACTTTAAGGGGGTTTGGTAATGGTACCTTTGTGTACTGTGCCAGGCGCCTTCGAGGAGATCCTATCGGGCTCGCTTTATCTGTCAGTGTGATTGGCCGAAGCAGACTCAGAGAAACGACAAAATGCCGCTAACTATGAGTACCAAGCTTGCAGCACCACAGCGCTTGATGTGTCCAGCAGGGGAAGTCGGTAGCGGCGCGGTTTAACAATTCAGTTACGCGCACCCTCGTTGGCCAGTGATTAGAAATGGTTAGTATTGTGTACCTTTGCACAAAACGGTTCATTCAGGCGCAGTGAACGCAGTGTCGAACAGTGTCGCTGTTGAAGTAAAAACAGGGCTAGCACCTTATCTGCATCGCTGTAATGATCATCGCCCCCAGCATTGATCGGCGGTGAAATTACCTGTACTCCCGCGAATATTTAAGTTATCGATGGTTAAGGTGGTACAATCAGGATCGTCCTCAAGCGGCCCCCCCGATGCCGTGGCTGTAATTGTAAAGGTATTCAGATTGGCACCCAGTGCTATGGTCAGGGTAAAGTAATCGTTCTCCGTTGTAGTTTGCAGTCCCAGATCAGCTAATGTGCTGGCATATTGTCGGTTATCCACAAAATACTGCTCTTGTTTATTAGCAGCATCAAGTAAAGTGGTCGCCGCTTCTGCTCTGGCTGCACGCTTCACATACTGTGAATAACTGGGGTAGGCGATGCTGGCTAAAATACCCAGGATTGCGATGGTGATCATCAGCTCAATCAGGGTGAATCCCAATACTGTACGATTAGTTCTTTTCATCATGCTCTTCTTTTTTGTATATGTACAATAACCGCGTTTGCATTTCGATTTGTACGTCATTTATGCCGATTGGACCGCCAACGGTTCCGTCTGATTTTCGGTATGGTGCGGCAGCTTCAGGTTCGACCAGCCGGATCTTGCCATCTATAACATCGTCACTGCTTTCAGTCACAATAGGACTGATCAACTGTGCTTTTATGGTGGTACTGCCATCCTCATTGGTATGTTCACTAAAGTGTACTCTGGGTGTGTCCGGCACTTCTGCGGTAGTCTGAAAACTTCTCAGATCCAACATCTGCATACCATAGTTCAGATGTAACGCATATAACCTTCCCCTGCCCGCTGTAATTGAGCACTCATTTATCTCAACACTGGCAGGCGTAAAAGTTGTGTAATAGGCTACGCCTGCAACAATGGTCGCTGCCGCCATCGCTTTTTCGCCTTCAGCAAGTTTCAGTTTCCAGCCGCTTGCCAAACCCAGCTCAACCTCTTTTTCCACAAACCGGTCAAAATCATCCAACCGAGAGTAGAAGGGATCATTGGTGACATTCAAAAGGTTTGATGATTTGATGGTTGCCGGTACATTGTCCCCTCTGAATGATTGTGTTTTGGTGTTTTCATCCCGGACCATATAGAGAAAGTCCTGCACAGCGGTAGACGTCGGCTTGGCTCGGTTACCACTGCCAATCAGCAGCCCTTCATAAGGGATATCCCTGCGGATCGTGATCGTCTGACCATTTACCGTTTCAGTTGATACCTTAGAAAAATAGGTACGAGCCACAACCGGGCGGTAAAAAAAGCGACGCTTATTATTATCTGTTCCACCACTTAAACTCGCCAGTTTAAAATGAGTCCAGGGGGTTTCACTGTCGGTTGGATTGGTCCCGGGCATGTCAACACGCCAAATGCCCCCACCAGTATCCGTTGCATAGATACGATCAATATACCCATCATAGTCAGAGTCTACGGTACTGAGATCTGCGGCAATACTGTGCTTACCTGTAAAGCCATTGGCCGCAGTCAGGCTCCAGTATGGCTTACCCGTTTCTATGTCAACAATATAAATACCCCGGCCGATGCTATCGTTAGAAAAAAGCGCATTGTCTTTATTGGTATCATATCCGGCGCCAAAGATAACAACTGGCGTATCAGGCTTAGATTTAATAAAGGTGACCAAAGGTTTAGACCAGGTTTGTGCCAGTTGTTCAAAGGGTGCAGACCCGCCTTTGATAGGGCCTCCCCACAACAGCCTTGGGTTATCAGGAGACGTAATATCGAATCCATAGTATTCGTTACCACCGCGGCGCATGCCAGCAATGAGCCAAACGCGCTCTCCGCTGCCGACCTTACCATCGTCATTCTTGTCCCAGAAGTAAACCGTTATCGGACCGTCCATGCCGTAAAGCTTGGTATCGTCCTGGCGCACCATTTGAGGTCTGAGTATGTCTAGTAAGGACCCGGGAACAAATGCCCAGCTTTCCTTCACAGTCTCACCGTTGTCCTTAAACATATGAAGGAACCCGGCATTGGTACCCACAATCACTCGCAAATCGCCATTACCATAATCCAGTGTCACAGGCCTGGAATGCAAGGGATCGCCAAAAATGGTGTCACGTCGGTCTGTGGTCGAGCCATTGTTGTTTTCATCGTTAACGTCAATCCCCCTCGACCAGTTAATCACATCAGGTACCTGAGCGGCGTTATCCACCGAAAACATGGTACTCAATTTTGACAAGTTACCGCCCGCAGCGATCAACGCGGTGGCGTAGTCGAAAGACATTAAGGTGCCTTTTCCATAATCTGAATACAGTTTACGCGTTGTTTGTCGCGATAGCTGGTAGTTAACGCCACCGACCCCAACTTTTGAACCGTCTTTAGAGCCGGCCTGAGACCAGTAAGTGGTCACGTTATCCGCAATAACCCCCTCTTCATCAATGGCATGGCTATTGCTGCCCATACCATGTATCACGGCCCCTTTCACTTTGAGCTTTTTCAGGTTGCCCCGCCATCGGGTATGGGTTTCAGGATAAAACATAGTGTAATAGATAGAGTCTCCACTACGACTCAAATCAGAGCTACTGGTTGATACAGAAGGTGATGAAAAGCTGTCACTCTTTTCGCGAATGTTCGTGATTGTCGCTTTTAATGCTTCGGACAACTCAGAGGCCGTGTTCGCATGTTTGTATTCACCGCCACCATCAAGTGCGGTTTGCTCAAGTAAAGCTTTACCCGCATTGGACATCCCCGTACCAAAACCTATGGTATAGGTACGGGCAAAGTCCAGCTCTTCCGGCGTACTGGGGTACAGATCGACCTGTGTTTCAGGCGTTCCTCTCATCACTTTGGCGAGTGAATTAAGGTAGTTATTGGATACTCTGCTAGGCACTGAGCCAAATGTAGACACATATTTATTGTAGATGTCCGTATTGCGTGCTGAGTCGCTGGTCGGATCGCCATCTGTCATGAGAATGATATTGGTGGACGTGTCGCAACGTTTCGGCGCCAGCGGATCTGGCTTAAAGGGTGAAATATAATAACCATTACTTTCAACGCTGCGATCACGGTCACTTTTATTCTGCCCGTAGAGCACACGTTTACCAGTCAGGTAAAGATAAGCTTCCCAGAGGGTTTCTGACAAAGGTGTACTGCCACTGGCAGGCAAGTTGGCTATTTTGTTTTTTAGCGTTGTTGTACTGGCACCCAGGCCATTCAGTACATACCCGCCTGAACTGGAATAAAGTCGCATTAAGCCAATATCAAAATCCGGGTTATCATCTACCAGTGTCGTAATCGCATCCTGCGCCACCTTTAAGCGGCTGTCGCCACAATTTGACTGCTGATACCAGCCATTGCGTACCTTATAACAACGTTTACTGGTTTGAGAAGAATCAAAGCAATCAATGCTGCGAAACCGCCCACTACGATATTCATAACAACGCTGACCGTCCTTCACGTCCCACGCCATACTCCCCGAGGTATCAAAGACAACCAGCACACGTGACTTTTCAGAGTTTGAGATGTCATGTTTAACAAATAACTCGATATCCTCGGCCTGGATGCTGAACACACAGATACAACTCAGCAAGCCTAATAGTCTATACCACATCATTGATTCCCCTGTATGTTGAGCGCTTCCTGTGCTACGCCGATCACAACAGTCACCTGATGCTGAGCTTGGTCACCATATTGCACTGTGCTTTCTACTTCAGTAATGACGCATCCGACAGCTGCAGTAAAATTAAAGACACGCGGGCATTCCAGCAGCAGCTGACCGCTGTTGAGGTTGGCTTGCAGGCTTTCCAGCTCCATTTCCTCATCATTGCGGATCACCCGGCCAACCATCTCTCCCGCGTCGTTTTCAAACTGGCCGTTGCGGGCATGAAAAACACTGGCGTCAAACAGTACTTTTTCTTGTGAAATGATACGTTGTACTTCTCCCATCAACAGCGCTTCAGCGGCTTCGCGCTCTTGCGCGGCATTGGTTACCTTAATATCTATAGTGCTACTACTCATCAGGGTCACAGCGACGCTCAATACGGCCACAATAAGGACCATAGAAACAATCAGCACCATGCCCTGCTGTTTATGCGCCATTACCATGTTGAAATTCCCATATTATAGAGTTGAATTGTGGTCGAAAATACCGTCCGACGATAACTGTCATTAAAGGTCAGAGTCCGTCTGTCAGGGTCATTACCCAGGGTATAAGTCTGGTTTTTCAATTCCAGACCCACATCAGCCTCGAGTACCCTGACCAATGCAATGATCTGCACGGTCAGAATGCCCCCTGAACGTTCCCAATCCCCAGCGGTCATATCTTGTGTACTACGATACGTATCTACCCGGCTGTCACCATTGGTGTCCAGTCCAAACAGGTAGCGAATGTCTTCGACCCCTTCAATCACTGCTTCGGTGGTCATGCCCCCACTCACTGTCAGCCTTCTGCGCATCAGGATTGGCGTGGTGATGGTTTTACTGTTGATCTGAATTTGCTGCTCTGCGATATAGTAAACATGGTGACTGTAGGGCCACAATGTGGAGTTGTTAGTCGGCATGCCAGCAAAGCTATCCCCGGCAACAAAAGTGCCCTGTTCCTGCTGCGCGATGAAATAGTAACGATTGTCTTCAACATCGTTGATATTTGTGATTTGCCTGCCTTCCAGAAACTTAAGCTGTAACACCTCTGTATTGTTACGGGCCCCTGAGATGCAAGCTAACGCCGCACCGCTTGTTTGCTCCGCGTAGATAGAGCGGAAGTTCGTCTGTACCGCATTAGGAAAACTACCATTATTGAGACCGCCAAAACAATCGTTAGTAGGATTCGCAGGGCTGTTTGAATTAACCGTCGTCAGGCCTTTGTCATAAAAGGTGCCCCAGAAACCAACCTGTTCGAGGTCTCGGCGTAACAAGGTCAGCGTCAGCCTGCCAACTTCCTGAAGCTCGCCAATCGCCATCGTATCTCGTGTTGTTACTTTCATACTGACGTAAGCTGTGACCACACCACCCAATAACAAAGCGCCAATAAACATGGAGATCAGTAACTCTACCAGCGTAAACCCTGAGCGTCCCATTTCAGTCCCTCACCAGTAAATAACTGTTAATGCTCACTACTCGTCGATAGTCATTGTTGTCGCCACAGTTAATCGCCTGATTGGCAGCATTCATGACAAATGCCTGACGACCTGCCCAGGCAACACTGACGGTCACGTTGAAGCCCCGCCCCTGAGTATTAGCCACCGGCGTGGTATTAATACATACCGTAGTATCGTCAAGCGAGCCGGTGTTCTCTTTGGCTTGAATGGCCATAACCCATTGCTCCAAATCCATTGCTGCAATTTCAGCATTGGTACAAGTGTTACTGAAGCAGCTATTATTACCATTTATAGTCGCAGTGCTGCTGAATACTTGCTGATACTGTGTATCAAGGTTGAGGGTGTCGTTACTGCGGATCCGCTGCATAATATCACCGGCCAGGGCGACTGCAGCTGCGCGTTGCATAGAGTCAAAACTGGCTTGCTTTGCCTTCGCTTGCAGTGCCACAGCACCAAGCAGGCCAAAGCTCAACACCATAAAAGCGATCAGCGTTTCTAAGAGGGTAAATCCGCGATTTGCGTTACTACACACAGTTTTTGCCATCATTTTTCAAAGTCAGTTTGCTCCACTACATAATATAATGAATCACTTCGTCATGAACCTGATCGTGGGCTCAACGGTCAATCAGTCGGGTTTAATGGTCAGAATAGCGACTTGAAATTAGCCGCCGCCCGGCGACTCACCGTAATGGGCTCGGCAAAGCCATCCAACCGCACTCGGTGATTCCCTTCCACGGACTCCAGGCTCAACACAGCCTGCTTTTTTACCAGTGTATTTCTGTGTACCTGCACAAAGTGTCGGGGATAGGTTGCCAGCAGCTTCTTTAAGGGAATATCTACCAGTGCCTCACCACCGGTAAAATAAATGTGGGTATATCGCTCGTCACTTCTGGCCACCAGAATATCGGATACCGCAACCCAGCGTGTATCATGGCCTACCTGATATTGCAGACGTTGCATTTTCTCGCCATAGATATGTTGAAGTAAGGCACCGAGGCGGTCCTTATCTATGGGTTTGACCAAATACCCTTCTGCCAGCAGGTCGAATGCGCGCAGGGCATGTTCGGCAAATGCTGTCACAAAAACTATTTTGCATTCCGGCATTTTTTGCCTGAGCATTCCCGCCACTTCGAGTCCATCAATGTCGGGCATAGCAATATCGAGAAACACCAGTTCAGGTGAGTTGTCCTCACACAATTGCAGCGCCAGCTCGCCGTCTGATGCTTCAGCCACACAAGTGAAATGCTCAAACTCCGACATCAAGCGCCGTAACCGCCGTCTGGCGATAGGTTCATCATCTAAAATCAGATAATTCATAAGCTCCAGTGTCAGGTAAAGTGATGGTAGCTAAGAATTTATCACTATCTCGCTCAATCCTCAAACTAGCCCGGCGCTGGTAATAGAGGGACAACCGTTTATCGATGTTTTTTGTCGCAATCCCATTGCCACTGGAGTGATGCGTTGCGTGAGGCAAGGGGTTAGTCACACTCAGTGTGATTGTATTGTCACGTTTTTCAATGTGAATGGTGATGGTGCCGCCCTGAACACGCTTTTCTATGCCGTGTAATACAGCATTCTCGACCAAAGGTTGCAACGTCAGTGTCGGGATGGGTACACTCAACAGAGCTTCGTCAATTAGCCACTGTACCTGCAACCTTTGCTCGAAACGAAAGCGCTCCAGACAAAGGTAGTCTTTTGTTAACGCCACTTCGTCTGCAATGGTATGCCATTTTTTTTCCGCAAAAGACACCCGCATCAGGCGCGCCAGCAATAAAGCTGCTTGTTCCGCATCAGCCGCATTCTCATGCGTCAGTTCAGCCAGTGTGTTTAACGTATTGTGTAAAAAATGCGGCCTTATACGTGCCTGCAAGGCATCAATTTCCGCTCGGGCAGCCAACTCGAGGGCATTCACATTGTCAATGTAGATTGACATAAAGTACAGCAGGATCACCACGACAAAACAGCATATGGCGCTATTGCTAAATACGGGACCCCAATCAATCGGCACGTGAGAAGACAAAGGCGTAAATTGGATCCCAATACTCAGACCAATACACACACTAATAAACACAACGAATACTATGCTCAGTTCCAGAACACCATTGTGAGCCGGTTTGGACACTTTAAAGATGCTGACCAGTGCAATCACACCTAAAGACAATAGAGCATTGCCATGGGTGAATAAACTCACCAACCCCAAAGTCAGCCAGAAGTCGTCATAATCAGCGAGCGTATAAATAAAGGAGAGAGATTGCGAGGCGATCAGCATAGCCAGTACGCCCCGCTCAGATACCATGGCTTTAAGCAGTCCCAGGCCTATCGCCTCTGACTTATCCATGGATTATCGCACCTACCGAAGTTCGACAGGCACAGCGAAAACCACATTTTCTTCCTGACCCGGGTTTTCTACAACGGTTTGTCCACCAAGCGCTTTGAGTCTGGCAATAACCTGCTGCACCAACACCTCAGGTGCTGAAGCACCGGCTGTTACACCCACTTTGTTTACGCCTTCAAACCAGCTCGCATTCAGACACTGATCATCATCAATTAGAAATGCACGAGTGCCCATTTTATCTGCAAGCTCACGCAGGCGATTTGAATTAGAACTATTCTTCGCGCCAACAACTAACAGTAAATCTACCTTGTTAGCCAGGTCTCTGACCGCGTCCTGACGATTTTGCGTCGCGTAACAGATATCATCCTTACGCGGACCATGGATCTGTGGAAACTTTTCCCGCAGCGCTTCTATCACATCCGAAGTATCATCTACCGACAAAGTCGTCTGGCTGCAATAGAAGAGGTTGCTAGGATCTTTCACTTCCAGCGTGCTGACATCCTCAGGCGTTTCAACCAGATAAATACCACCCGCTGGATTATTATATTGGCCCATGGTGCCTTCTACTTCCGGATGTCCATGATGCCCAATCAGGATACATTCCGTGCCTTTTCGACTGGCACGTGTGACTTCCATATGCACTTTGGTGACCAAAGGACAAGTCGCATCGAAAACTTTCAGTTCACGACGTTTTGCTTCCTGACGCACCTGCTGTGATACTCCGTGCGCACTGAATATGACGATACTATCGTCTGGCACTTGATCCAGCTCTTCAACAAACACCGCGCCACGGGCACGCAGGCCATCTACCACATATTTGTTGTGTACCACTTCGTGACGCACGTAAATGGGCTTTTCAAAGATATCAAGGGCGCGTTCTACAATGCTAATTGCTCGGTCTACCCCGGCACAAAAACCACGTGGATTTGCAAGCAAGATTTCCATTAGTTTTTCACCTCTAAAATATCCACTTCAAAGGTCACTTTTTGCCCAGCCAGAGGATGATTAAAGTCTACGGTAACAGAGTCTCCGGCAACCTCGCGGATCAGGCCAGGCAACTCGGTGCCATCGGGCTGAGTAAAGGCAATGATACTGCCGACTTCAGCTGGTGTCTCGGTACCGAATTTACTGCGATCAACGTAATAAATATTGTCCGGGTTCGGCATGCCAAAGGCATCCTGAGGCTCAAGCTCAAACGATTTACTGTCGCCAGACCTTAGTCCAAGCAGACATTTTTCAAAATTTTCTGTCAGACTACCGTCACCCATAAAGAGCTTTGCCGGTTTATCATGTACTTTCGTTGAGTCCGCTGCAGAACCGTCAGCCAGTTTTATCGAAAAATGAAATAAAACTTCTGATTGTGGGCCTATTATCTGCTCACTCATGCCTTATTCTCCTGCGTATCCGCGTTATCGCCAAAAATGGCGTCAAATAACAATAAGCCTGCGCCACCAACGATAGCCATATCCGCGACGTTAAATGCCGGATAATGCCAGTCCTGGTAATAAAAATGCAAAAAGTCCACGACATAGCCTAAGGTAACCCGATCATACAAGTTGCCTAATGCGCCCGACAGCACCAAAGCATAAGCACTGCACAATAACCAGTTTTTGGCAGGTAACTTTTTCAGCCAATAAACCAGTAAGGCACTGATAGCGACTGCTATACCACTTAAGAACCAGCGTTGCCAGCCTCCGGCTTCACTGAGAAAGCTAAACGCTGCGCCATAGTTATGCATATAAGTAAAATTAAAAAAGGGTAGCAACTCAATCGACTCATACAGTCGCATATTTTCTACCACCAGTGCTTTCGTGCCGAAGTCTACTGCAAACAGCAGTAGACTCAGCCACAACCACACCAGACCACTACGTTCGGTCGATTTGGTCATGTAATACTCCTAATTAAGCAAACTGACGCTGTTCACCAGCACCATCGACATTCGTCACACAGCGACCACATAACTCAGGGTGCTCCGCGTGCTGACCAACATCTTCGCTGTGGTGCCAGCAACGATCACATTTCGGTGCTTGCGTGGCTTTAACAGCGATAAATAGCCCGTCAATCTCTGTCGCGACGGCGGCTTCTGGCTTCGTATTAACCACTTCTACGTGCGCTTTCGACGTCAATAATACAAATCGCAGCTCGTCTTTGAGTGTCATCAGCTTCTCTGCTAAATCACCGCCTGTGTACAACGTGACTTCGGCCTGTAAAGTTGCACCAATAATCTCTTCTTTACGTGCGCTTTCCAGTACTTTGTTTACTTCATCACGCACTGACAACAATTCCTGCCAGAAGTCATTGCTCAGCTGCCCTTCGCTCACGTGAGTCAGGCCGTCGTACCAAACGTCTGTGAATACGAATTCACCACGCTCACCAGGCAGCACTTCCCAGATTTCCTGAGCTGTGAAGCTCATAATAGGTGCCATCCAGCGAGTCATCGCTTCGGCAATATGGTAAAGCGCACTTTGACATGAGCGACGCGCATGACTGTCGCTCTTCGCGGTATACTGGCGGTCTTTAATCACATCAAGATAGAAAGAACCCAGCTCTCCGGTACAGAAGTTCATTAGTTTTTGCGTCACGACAAGCATCTGGTACTTGTCATATGCTTCAACAATTTCCTGCTGTAGCTGAGCAGCCCGGCTGACAATCCAGCGATCCAGCTCGATCATATCTTCCACAGCCACCAGATCCGTTGCCGGGTTAAAACCACTCAGGTTCGACAGCAGGTAGCGGCTGGTGTTGCGGATCCGACGATAACGATCTGCAGCACGCTTAAAGATCTGGTCTGACACGGTCATTTCAGCCGTGTAATCAGTTGAAGCCACCCACAGGCGTAAAATATCCGCACCCAGCTTATTCATAATATCCTGAGGCGAAATAACATTACCCAGAGACTTAGACATCTTGTGGCCTTTTTCATCCACAGTGAAGCCGTGAGTCAAAACCTGACGGTAAGGAGCATGGCCATTAATAGCCACAGATGTCATCATAGAAGACATAAACCAGCCTCGGTGCTGATCCGAGCCTTCAAGGTACAGATCCGCAGGACCCGTTAGCTCTTCACGCGCATCGACTACACAGGCATGAGTCACACCTGAGTCAAACCAAACGTCCAGAGTATCTTGTACTTTGACATACTGCTGAGCATCTGCTTCATCAAGTAAAGTTGCGGGCTCAAGGTCATACCAGGCCTGAATGCCTTTTTGTTCAACCAGCTTAGCGACTTCTTCAATCAAGGTTTCAGTTTTCGGATGCAATGCACCGGTATCTTTGTCAACAAACAAAGCGATAGGCACGCCCCACGTACGTTGACGAGAGATACACCAATCCGGGCGTCCCTCAACCATGTTTGCAATACGGTTCTCACCCCACTCAGGGATCCACTGAGTTTTACCAATTTCCGCCATAGAGTCCTGACGCAGGTTCGCCTGATCCATACTGACAAACCATTGTGGTGTCGCGCGGAAAATAATCGGCGTTTTATGGCGCCAGCAGTGTGGATAGCTATGTGTCATAGCGTGATGATGAACCAAAGCGCCCTTTTCTTTTAAATGCTCAATAATGGCATCATTTGCCTTAAACACATGCTGGCCAGCGAAGACTGGGGTATCTGGCAGGAATACACCATTTGCGCCCACCGGGTTAGCTACTTCCAGATCATACGCCTGGCCTGCAGCAAAATCCTCGGGACCGTGACCAGGTGCTGTGTGAACAATACCTGTACCTGAGTCAGTTGTGACGTGCTCACCCAAGATCACAGGAACGTCAAAGTCATAGAATGGATGCGCAACACGAAGGTTTTCTAGTGCCGCACCTTTGGCATAACCCAGTACGTGATAACGATTGAAACCAAATCGGTCCATCGCATCTTTAACCAGCTCAGAACCCAGCACCATACGCTGTTCTTTGCCTTCATCTTCAATCTGTACCAACGCGTACTCTAGTCCGCCATGTACAGCGACTGCGCGGTTAGCTGGCAGGGTCCAAGGTGTCGTTGTCCAGATCACAGTGCTGACAGCACCGCTCCCCTGATGCTCGTCAGCCAAAGCAAAAGCGCTCACTAGTGCTTGTTCATCAACAAAGTCGAATTTAACATCAATCGCCGGTGACTGCTTGTCCTGATACTCAACTTCCGCTTCTGCCAAAGCCGAACCACAGTCTGTACACCAGTGGACTGGCTTAGCCCCTTTGTGCAGGTGGCCATTTTTAATAATGCGGCCTAAGACGCGCAACGCATTGGCTTCAAAGTCGAAATTCATTGTCAGGTATGGACGATCCCAGTCGCCTAACACACCCAAACGTTTAAAATCAGTCTTCTGACCTTCAACCTGTTTGCGAGCGTACTCACGACATTTTTCACGAAACTCAGCAACTGACACTTTCTTGCCGGGTTTACCAACCTTCTTCTCGACCTGCAATTCAATTGGCAGACCATGACAGTCCCAGCCCGGCACATAAGGTGCGTCGAAGTCGGAAAGTGTCTTTGATTTAATAATAATATCTTTGAGGATCTTATTAACTGAGTGACCTAAGTGGATATTGCCATTGGCGTAGGGAGGACCATCGTGCAAAATGAACGGCTTTTTACCTTTTTTGGCATTGCGGATCTGACCATACAGATCCTGCTCGTACCATGTTTTAAGCATTTTGGGCTCGCGTTGTGCCAAATTGCCACGCATTGGAAACTCAGTTTCCGGTAGATTTAACGTATGCTTGTAGTCGCTCATTTACTTTACTTTCCGTATCGGCTACTTAAAATTATTGAAAAAAGTGTTTTGCAGCAGTGACATCCTGAGCAATCTGCTCAGTTAGGTGCTGCAATGACTCAAATTTTTGTTCATCACGGAGCTTATGAAGAAGCTCCACCTTTATAAACTGACCATATATTTCCTGGTCAAATTCAAATATGTGCACCTCTAGCAAGGCTCGCTTGCCATTCAGGGTTGGCTTAGTACCCACATTAGCAACACCTTTATACAGTGAATTGCCTGCTTTTACGCGTACGGCAAATACCCCCTGTACCGGGCTAACCTGACGCTTAAGTGCAACGTTGGCAGTCTTAAAGCCTAGTTCACGCCCTTTTTTCCAGCCATGAATTACTCTGCCCGAAATCGCATAAGTGTGGCCCAACATTGCGTGCGCACGCACAACATCGCCTTCAGCCAGTGCTGCACGAATAAGCGTGCTACTGACCCGACTATTATGCTGCCTGAAACTTTGTGTATCTTTGACGTCCATATTGAGTTCTGGACCAAGTCGCTGCAGCATTGCGAAATCACCAACACGCCCTTTTCCGAAGCGAAAGTCGTCACCAACAGTCAAAGCTCGGACACCAAGTTTGGTGCACAATACGTCACGCACAAAGTCTTCTGCCTGAAAATTAGCAAATCGCGCGTTAAAACTCACACAAATAACACGATCAATACCAATGTCTGCCAGCAGCGCCAGTTTGTCTCTCAGTCGGGTCAACCTGGCGGGGGCCTGCTGCCTGGCGAAAAACTCTTGCGGTTGCGGCTCGAAAAGCATGACAGTACTTGGCAAATTGTGTGCATGTGCATCTGCAACTAACCCTTTCAGCACCTCAGTGTGCCCCAAGTGTACGCCATCAAAGTTTCCTATCGTCAACACACAGCCATAGTGGTGGGGTCGAATATTGTGGATCCCTCGGATCAATTGCATACAACTAACACCTGTGATTACTAAAGCAGTATAAAAGCCCGATTATACCCAAGTTACCAGCAAATGCGAATAAAGCCTACGCAGTCTGTACAGGCGCTGCTGAACTGTCTTTAAGTGTACTCAAACGAACCCCCATCAGGTACATCATACCAAAATAGACCACTATCGCTGCGACCAGCTGAAGACCCAATATGCCGATTTGTGTTGTCAGTTCACTGTCCTGCCAGGGCAATTGACGATTCAACCATAGCAATATGCCAGACATAACGACACTGGAGAGGATACACTTAGCGGTGAATGCCAGAGTAAATCCGGACACGCGATAGACACCTTGCAGATTGAGCTGCCTGTATAACAAGGCTGCATTACAAGTTGCGGATAATGCTGTTGCCAGCGCAAGTCCCAGATAGCCAATAAAAGGGGCAAGCATCAGGTTAAACAACATATTCAATGACATGGCAATAATCCCAATCTTAACGGGGGTTTTTGTGTCTTGCCGTGCAAAAAAGCCGGGGGCCAATACTTTAATCAGCATAAAGCTCACCAAACCGACCGAGTAAGCTGTAACAGCGCCGCTCACGGCAGCAACATTGTCATGCTCTCCCTGATTAAATTCGCCGTGGCCAAACAAAACAGAGATAATCAGGGGACTAATCAGCATCAGTCCAGCCATCGCAGGTATTCCCAAAAATATGACAAACCGCACACCCCAGTCGAGTGTTTGCTGGAATTCCTGAACACTGTCTTTAGCGTGCAATTTCGACAGTGCGGGTAAAATCACCGTCGCAATCCCTATCCCAAATAAACCGAGTGGAAATTCAATCAGTCTGTCAGCATAATACAACCAGGCAATTGAGCTGGTTGCCAATGCAGCTGCAATTATCGTATCCAGTAACAGGTTAATCTGGCTAACAGATACACCAAACATGGCGGGCAACATCAGCTTACGCACCTTTGTCACTTCAGGTGAACGCCAGGCAAACCTTGGCCGTGACAGCATGCCCAAGCGGGCCAAAAACGGCAATTGAAACAGGAATTGGATCAGACCACCGAGAAATACGCCTATTGCTAACGCATAAGCGCCCTGCTCAAATCGGTCATGCAACAATAGCGCACAGCTGATAATACTGATATTTAGCAATACCGGTGTAAACGCCGCGACAGAAAAGCGATTATACACATTAAGCACAGCCCCACTGAGTGCAACCAATGAGATAAAGAACAGATAAGGAAAGGTAAATTTAAGCAGTGCGCTTGCCAGTACAAACTTCTCAGCATTTTCACCACCCTGCCACCAGTCAATGAACCAACTGGTGCCAAACAAACCAGCTATCACTGGTGACCCTACAACGCCAATTATGGTAACAAGCATCAGAATAGTACCCAGGGTACCTGCAGCCTGTGCAACAAAAACCCTGACTTTGTCATCCCCATGCTGCTCCTTGATTTCAGCCAGAACAGGAACAAACGCCTGTGCAAACGCCCCCTCAGCAAATAGACGGCGCATAAAATTCGGAATACGGTTTGCAAACAGGAAAACATCCGCGGCAAGCCCTGCTCCCAGCAGATTAGCCACCACAGCATCTCGGACTAGACCCATTACCCTGGATATCATAGTCATGGCACTCACAATCATGCCAGATTTAAACAGCCCCTTTGCCAACAGTATTTCCTCAGATAAATTTTTCGCGGAATTATGCCACAATAAGATCAAGATAAATACTCGTCTAACTCAGGGCTTTTGCGAAACCAGGCCTGGCAAATCGGGCTCAATCAAAATGGCTCAGCCAGGCAAATTTACCCTCGTTTTTGACGATCGTCATAAACACTCTAGTAGAGCGATTATGGATTTGTTACAATGCGCCCAGACTGCCAAGCCGTGTGCTGTTACAGGTGCTAACTTGGTATATGATCTGAGAATTTGATTGCACCCAATCGTTTCAGACAAGCTATCGTGCAACCCAACTAGCCACTTATGGCTGCGAGAGGCTAGGGACAAACACGATAAGCAAACAAATTGACCAGCCGAGGGGAATTTTTATTGACTTTAAAGAATAAAAAGGGCATATTCCTCGGCCTTTAAACTAAGCTTATTTTAAGATTGTTAGGAGCATACCTTGGCTAACATCAAGTCTGCAAAAAAACGCGCTATCACTAGCGAAAAACGTCGTCAGCACAACGCAAGCCGTCGTTCAATGATGCGTACTTACTTCAAAAAAGTAGTAGCTGCTATTGAAGCTGGTGACAAAGAAGCTGCACAGCAAGCTTTCGCTGTTGCTACACCTATCCTGGACCGTTACGCAACTAAAGGTCTTATCCACAAAAACAAAGCTGCTCGTCATAAGAGCCGCCTAGCTGCTAAGATCAAAGCGCTATAATTGTGGTATTGGATATGAAAAAGCCGACGTAAGTCGGTTTTTTTATGCCTGAAAAAAGCCATTGCACTGCTAACTCAGGCAGTAGACACAAATCCGTGTGTGGAAGTGTGTCGGCAGTATATGGAAAAGCCGAACATGGCTCTCCCCCTCCACTGCGAGTCAGTACTCAGGCCAACTCTAGCTTTGGATAAAACTTCTTTAGCATCGCCGCAATTTTCTTTGGCGAAAAAGGCTTAACAACAAACCCTTTCGCACCTCGTTCAATCGCATCTTTCACATTATCAACCGTTGAATGCGCCGACACCATCACTACATTGATGTCTGGGTTAATCTCAGCAAGCTCTGCTATCAGCTCCTTTCCATCTCCGTCAGGCAGCTCGATGTCTAAAAAAACGATATCGAAGTGACGTTCCTCACAGGCGGTGATACATTGCTTCGCTGTCGATGCTTCTTTTACGTTATCGATCCCCAAATGCATCAGGGTTTGATGCAAGAAACTGCGAACAGTGCCTACGTCATCAACAATTAGTATAGAGATTTGTTGTTCCATATCCTTTCCCGTGGGCTAGTCAATTGAAATGCGCTATTATTAGCATAGAACTATTATAGAGTCCTGCAAACAAAAGGCTATAGCAAAGCATGGCACAAAGACCAAAAAAACAGACACTGCTCAATCAGGTAGATGCCAGGTCAAAGAAAAAACGACCGACACAAAAAAAACGCTTATCACCTCAACAGCAACGAGCGTTACAACAGCAGCAACAAGCGCAACTTGCAGCTGCACAACAACAAGAAGCAAAACCAAACAAAAACCGCTGGATTGGTGCAGCTATTTTACTACTTCTGATTATCATTTTTCCCAAGCCTAAACTCATCACTTACGAAAAACTCGGCCTGGTTGCACAGAGTGTGTATTGGCCAGGTTTACCCGGAGTTCAACCGATTTTGTTTGATTCAAACCTGCATATCAGACCCGCTTTAGAGCGAAATACACTCTATCTGTGCCAGGATGAACGCGATCCTGACTCCTGCCAAAAATATCAAATTATCGAGCAACAAGGTTTTATTTCCGCACTCATAAAACTGATTTTAGATTAAAAAAACTAATCTGAAAATTATAAAAATACTCGTTTGAAGAGACGGAGGTTGAGGCGCATAATGGCGCCCCTTTATTGAACAACCTGGAGTACTTTGACGATCATGCCGAACGAATTTGACTGGCTACTTAATTTATTACTGCTAGTGCTAGGATTTGGTGCCTTTTTTATTAATCATAAAACCCTGCTGCGCGGTGCAGCATTGGCGACCTGTAGCATCCTGTTTCTCTTGTTCAGCCTGGATCTGATGAATACTTCAGTGATCTCGAACTTAGGTCTAATTCTGATTAATTCATTTTATCTGTTCAAGCTTTTTACTCACGAGCAGTACAATACGCCCTAGTCTTGACTAGCCTGCACAATGGCAGTTTCTTGTCGCAGGCTATAAAACCTCCATCCGTCCCCGAAAGATATTTTCTAATCCCTTAGGCTGCGCTACAATCTGGCCACACCCATTAGTTTTGGAGACGCAGTATGGCCATGACAGATGAAGAACTTTTTCTCGCCTCAATGGGGGATGTTGTCCCTCTGGCACAAGACAATCAAGCTCACCTAAAACGTCAACAAAACGAACCGACTCTGGCACAACTTGCGCGCAGAGAAGCCGCAGAGCAAGAACAGGACTTCGATCCCAACTTTCTTTCAACCGAATACGTTGACTTGCTCGACCCTCATGATTTGCTCAGCTATAAAAAAGATGGTGTGCAGCAAGGCGTATTTAAAAACCTCAGGCTTGGTAAATATCAAATTGATGCAACGCTGGACTTGCATGGAAAACCTTTCCGTGAAGCCAGAAAATCACTTTTCGACTTTATCACTGACTGCCACCAACGTAGCATCAGGGTGTTGCTAATACGCCATGGTATTGGTTTAAAGAGTAAACCTTTCCCAGCCATTCTGAAAAGCTACTGTAATAAGTGGTTGCAGGAGATGCCTCAGACATTGGCTTTTCATTCAGCACTGAGTTGCCACGGGGGAAATGGCTCGACCTATGTTTTGCTTAAGAAAAGCGAAGAGAAAAAAGTAGAGAACCGTGAGCGACATGCAAAAAGGTAACAATTGTGTGAGTAGCTGTCGCTTATTCAACCTTCGGGAGTAGCTTGGCTTCCTCTTCAGTTTGCTGAGGTGCAGGGGCCATCTCGGCATTGGCCTGATTAAACCATGCCATTACACCCAACACAATGACTGATAAGAGCACGACGGATAGCTTCACGCCACCTTGGTTACTATTCATAGCGAGCGACCTAGTTATTATTGTTTTTTTGATAACTTACTGAATGTAATAAGATGTCACAAGATGTTTTTTTATACAGTATTTTGTAGAAGGGGTTATCTTAGGCTTTCGACCCACCAGGAAAGTAACCTCTGTCACTCTCCTGCCATATTAGACCCTTAAAAGTGTGGGCTACTTCCACGTTCTGTCACCCTGACATATGTCCGTTTCCACTAATAACCCAAGGTGGCATCAACACAATAAGACAAAGGTTCGTTCCTTTGCATCGCTTGCATATTCGCAACAATCTGTGCGATTGCCGTTTTCAGACTTGTCAGCGCCGCTACATGAGGTGTCATTGTGATTTTTCGATGGAACCAGAACGGGTGATCCGCTGCAACCGGCTCCTGTGCAAAAACATCCAACGTGGCTGCGGCAAGCTGCTCTGTATTCAATGCATTAAGCAGATCTGCTTCATTAATATGCGCGCCTCTGGCTACGTTAATAATGACGCCATGCGATGGCATAGACTGAAATAAATCCTTGTCCAGTATCTCCCGGGTTTGCGGTGTTAATGGCAATAAACAGACCAGATAATCACACTGCGACGCAAACAAATGAAGCTGCTCGGCTCCCCAAAACTGTGAAATGCCAGGTAATGCTTTTTCACTTCTGGACCAGCCTATGACTTCAAAGTTATTTTGCAGCATCTTTTTAGCAACCACCTGACCTAGCTGCCCCAATCCCATGATGCCTACCCGATTGCCACCACTTGCCCGCTTAGGGCGCCAAAGCCGCTGTTGTTGTTGTTGATAATACAGTGGTAAGCGAAGTTTATGCGCCAGCACATGCCCCAGCACATATTCCGCCATATCTTCTGCAAGCGCCGGATCCACAATCCGACACACCTTGACCTCTGCGGGCAACTCAGACAATGGAATACCGTCGACACCGGCACCAAAAGACTGAACCACTTTGAGATTAGGCAACTGTCGCCATAGAGATTCTGGTGCATTCCAGGCCAAAACAAATTCAATCTCAGCCAGGTTGCCTCCCTCGGGCCACTCTCTGACGTCTACCCCCGGCAGGTGCTCCCGCAGTCCCGCCATCAGTTTGCTGTTGTCTCTGCCTGTTACACAGACTAATAATGCCATGCTCTTTCCTATATTCTTTTTCAATCATCATTACTGTATCAAAAAACCCTGTCTTAAGTCGTACTTACACGACGGCCATCAAACTGACATACAGCTGCAACTTGTTTGTCATGGAGAGTTCTTAATCTTGACGAAAAGCGGTTATAGAACATGAGAATTGAAATATGATCAGTGTAGATAAGGTCATTGAAGCAAACCTGCCTCAATTGGAAAATTCACCTAAAGTAAAAGGGTTAGTAAAAAAGGGTCTGGGTTACTTACTTCATGAACAGGAGTTTGTCGCCTTTGCTGATACCTACCCACACCTGCAGGGGCTTGAATTCGTAGAACAAGTCTTAGAAGAGCTCGACTTTGATGCACGCTTTAAACCCAAACAAATCGAGCATATACCCAGTGAAGGGAGCGTAGTGATAGTCGCCAATCACCCTATTGGTTCATTAGATGCTCTGGCACTGATCAAGGTGCTGGCCCAGGTACGCCCTGATTTGAAAGTCGTGGCCAACAGAATGCTCATGTCTATCACTCCTATGCACTCGCTGTTGTTGCCGGTTGACAATCTATCCGGTGCAAGTCGCAAACAGGAGCTGGCCAATATCCAGCACCACCTTAAGCAAGACGGTGCATTACTTATTTTTCCAGCCGGAGAAGTGTCTCGCCTGGGACCAACAGGCATTAAGGATTGCAAGTGGAACTCCGGATTTTTACGCATGGCCAAAAAGGCCAACTGCCCTATTCTACCCATCTATATCAAAGCCAAGAATAGCCCCCTATTTTACGGCACCTCTATGATCTACAAGCCCTTAGCCAGTTTGCTGCTGGTCAAAGAAATGTTTAAGCAGCGCCAGAAGTCCTTAGAATTTGAAATAGGTGCCAGTATTCCACCCGCCTCCTACCTGCTGGAAAACCTCAAAGACAAAGAGATTGTTGCTCTGATCCGCAAGCAACTTTACCGACTGACCTCGAAAAAGTCTTTACCTCTTAAGACTCAGTCTCCAATCGCGGTTCCGGAGTGTAAAAAAGAGCTCAAACAGGCAATTGAAACCTGTGAGCGTTTGGGGGAAACCCAGGATGGCATGCAGATATACCTGTATCAATATCAAGGTAGTTCACCGATTTTCCGTGAACTGGGTCGGCTCAGAGAAATTGCATTTCGTGCTGTCGGCGAGGGCAGTGGCAAGCGTCGCGATATAGACAAATATGATATGTACTACCAACACCTGGTGCTGTGGGATGCGAAACAGCTTGAGCTGGTCGGTGCCTATCGACTGGCCAGTGCACAAACCGTTATCAACGAGCAGGGTACTGAAGGCTTATACACCACCAGTTTGTTTAATTACTCTGAACATATGCAGCCCTATTTTGAGCATGGCCTGGAATTGGGCAGAAGCTTTGTACAGCCAAAATACTGGGGACGTAAAAGCCTGGATTATCTTTGGTATGGTATAGGTGCCTTTGTCAAACGTTATCCGCACCACCGTTATCTGTTTGGTGCAGTCAGTTTATCTAACGCGCTGCCAGATAAAGCCAAAGCTATGCTGATTTACCACTACCAGCATTATTTCTCAAATCTGGCTTCCCTCGCGACTCCGAAAAACGAGTTTAAATTTACCCCTTCTCAGCAGCAAGCCTTTGCTCAGTTATTTTGTGGTGATGATATTAAAGAGGATTTTGCTGAACTCAAACACATCATGGCGAATATGGGCGCACAGGTCCCGACCCTGTTTAAGCAATATACCGAATTATGCGAACCCGATGGTGTGAATTTCCTGAGTTTCAGCATAGACCCTGATTTTAATAACTGTATCGACGGCTTAGTTTTGGTTGATCTGACTCGGATCAAACCTCAAAAGGCGAAGCGGTATCTGGGAGAAAATATTTACGGCTGATTTGTGTTGTTGCGGTTTTTTTATTTATACTCGCGCTCGGAAGCCCTTATTTGCGAGCGCGAATGTTAAAAACAGTTTTACAACTCATTATTTTTGCCATTGTTTTTCTGGCTGTGACTGCCTATCAGGAACTTGGGATGCTGGCAGACGATGGCAAAGCCTCTGCCCCCTATTTCTCTTTGCCGGTACTCGAGCAACCCACACAAAGAGTATCCATTAAGTCTTTGCAGGGACAAAAATCTGTGGTGTACTTCTTCGCCCCCTGGTGCAGCATTTGCCGATACAGCATGCCAAATCTTAACAAGCTGCATGAGGCGGGCAAAGTGAATGCCGTTGCCATTGCGCTGGACTTTGAAAACACAGACGCGGTCAGCGCCTTTGTAGACGATTTATCACTGAGCATGCCTGTATTACTCGGCAATAGCAGTACGGCCTCCGATTACAAGATCAAAGCCTATCCCACTTATTATGTATTATCAGATGACCTGAAAGTGGTCGAGCGATCAGTCGGCTACTCCAGCGAGCTTGGGATACGTGCCAGACTCTGATTCAAGCTGCGCTAAGTGTAAGAAAGTGTTCGAGTAATCGACAATTTCTTACCCTAAGGTAAAACAAAGGTACGATTTATTCTCATACACTAGTCCCCATTCTTATTCAGCTTAGATTCAACAAGGGACTAACATGACACTCTGCTCGCTCAAACAATCATTTGTACTGTCGCCCATTATGTTATGTATGGCGCTACAAGCTCAGGCAAATACTAGCGCAGATATAGAACACATCGAAGTGCATTATAAACGCAGCTCCATTACCTCAGAGATCACCGAAGATACAGAAAAACTGATAGAAATGCCTGGTGCTATGGGCGACCCACTACGCGCTGTTTACGCATTGCCTGGCGTGGTCGCAGCCGGCGGCTCAATGAGTGCACCCGCCGTACGCGGCTCTTCGCCAAGCGACAACATGTTCGAAGTGGACTTTATGCCTGCGGGTTACATTTTCCACGACTTTGGCAGCTCTATCTTCAATCGCTATATCATTCAGGATTTTCAGCTTTACTCAGCAGGCTACGGCAGCAGCTACAGTAATGCAACGGGCGCGGTGTTTGATGTCACCCTGCGCAATCCTAAATATCAGCCAATCACCACCACACTCGATCTGACCATGTTCAATGCCGGTGTTTTTGTGGAAGGTCAGCTTAGCGACAGTACCGCTTTCTATGTCTCGGGCCGAAAAAGTACCCTCCCCTTGTTCTTTGAAGAAGGTGAAGAGCTTGAAGATGACGACGGAGAGCCAACCGGTGTGATCATCAATGATGCGCCAGACGATCACGACTATCAGGGCAAGTTTTTATGGGATATTAACGCCAACAACACCCTGACCTTCAACTTTACCGGCGCAGAAGACTCCGCAGCAGCCGGGTTTAACGAGCGCTCCGAGCTGGCGCAAAAGACCCCGGAGTTTCAGGGGGACGCGCGATTTATCAGGGAATTCAACAGCCAGAACGTGTTGTGGGACCATTATAATGACAAGCTGCATCTGCGTGTGGGAATTGGCGCGCTCGACCATTCAGGCCGGCTCGAGTATGGCCGCCGTGCGACCATTTCAAGCGGTTATTTTGAAGAAGAGTCAGAAAAACAATACACCTACAAGGCTCGTCTGAACTATCGCATTAACCCGGCCCATCAGCTGGTTGTGGATGCGGCCTATTTTGACAACGAAACGCAATACAGTTACGACACCTTCCAGTACTTGTGTACAGAATTAGATCCCGACTGCGATCTGAAAAAAGGTGAGCGGATCAACGGCAAGCGCAACATCGACATCGACAGTGGCTTTGTTGGCCTGGCGCATATCTGGCAACTGAGCGATGACTGGCAGAGCGAGCTGGGAGTACAAAGTCAGCACAACAAATACACCGATGAAACCTTCACCTCGCCTCGTCTGGCGATCAGTTACTATGTGACGGAAAACAGCACCATCAGTGCCAAGGCGGGTCGCTACAATCGCATGCAGAATGTGGAATACATTTTGCCAGAAATTGGTAACCCCAAGCTGAAATCTCAGGTGTCGGATCACTATACGCTGGGCTTCAGCCAGCAGCTGGAGAATGAGTGGAGCTGGTCAATTGAGGGATATTATAAGACCATGGACGATCTGCCACTTGCCATTGACGACGGCCCCAATGCCGCTGATTTGTATAGCAACGACGTTGAAGGACGCGCCTATGGTGTCGACCTGCTGATCAACAAAAACAAGACCGATAACTGGTATGGCTGGGTCGCATTGAGTTACTCAAAAAGTGAGCGTACCGACCTGAGCCGCAATATGACCCGCGACTATTACGCCGATACGCCACTGGTATTTAACGCGGTATTTCATTATGAGATCAATGAGCGCTGGCAAGGCGGTTTCAATTTTACCGCACGCAGCGGTCAGGCTTATACCCCCATTGTCGGTGTGAGAGAAAACCCCGATCATGATGGCCGCTTCTTACCTGTTTATGGCGACCCCTTTTCAGAGCGGTTCAAAGTGTATCACCGCCTGGATATTCGCTTTGAGCGCAAAACAGAGATATTCGGCAATGATGGCAAGCTGATCTTTGAACTCATGAATGCCTATGGTCAGGAAAACATTGCCTATATTGATCTAGACTACGACAGAGTTAAGTCCGTTAACGACCTGTATATAGAAGAAGAGGAAGATGATTTCTCTATCCGCCCGTCGATTGGGTTTAGCGTGACCTTCTAATACTTCCCTTGAAAAGGCCGGACGCAAGCAATTGAAGCTTGCGTTTTCGGCCTTCTCCTTGCATGATCGGCGCCTTTGATAGTCCGGAGACCTGAATCATGCCAAAAGCCTGTGCTTACCACATTTTAGTTAAAACCGAAAAAGAGTGCCTTGCCATTAAAGCCAAGCTTGCCAAAGGCGGCGATTTTAACAAACTGGCCAAACAGCATTCTCTGTGTCCGTCGAAAAAGCGCGGTGGCGATCTTGGTGAGTTTAATAAAGGCGATATGGTTAAAGCATTCGATGATGTGGTGTTCAAAAAGCCACTTTATGAAGTCCACGGCCCGGTCAAGACTAAGTTTGGTTACCACCTCATCAAAACGGTCTATCGCTCCTGAGGCATCATCGGTTTTCTCAATCATGGCTATCGATTTTTGACGGTTTCAATTTGCCTGCAGGCCGATATACTGATTACCAAGCTCAATGATTTGGAGAACCCTATGTTTACTGTGATTTTTGGCCGTGAAGGCTGCCCTTATTGTGTCCGTGCAAAAGATCTGGCAGAGCGCCTGAGCAATGAACGCGACGATTTTAAGTTTCGTTACATTGATATCATCAAAGAAGGCGTCAGCAAGGCAGATTTGGAAAAATCCGCAGGCAAGCCTTGTCCAACTGTACCGCAAATTTTCGTTGACCAGGACCACATTGGCGGCTTTACCGAGTTTGAAGCTTATGCCAAAGAGAATCTGGGCCTGTATCAGTAACACAGTGCCGTATCATCCTTGCCTGAGTCGCCATTAAGCTGCAATTCAGGCATGATTTTCCCTTAAAAATAGCCACTTATCTGTCAAGCTAACAATCAAGAAAAATAAATAAGTTTATTTTTTGACCAATATCAAATACCTACAAAATTAGTGCCAATTTATGCAAGCAATTGTTTTTTCTTTGCTGTACAATGCCGCCTCTTTTAACTTGTTGAGGCGCATTAATGTCAGAACCAGTCACGTTTGAATCTTTAGATCTTTCTCCTGCAATTTTAAAGGCAGTCGAAGAGCTGGGATATCAATCACCTTCTGAGATCCAGGCTCAATGTATACCGTTATTGCTAGAAAGAAAGGACGTGCTGGGACTAGCGCAGACGGGTACGGGCAAAACGGCGGCGTTCGCGTTGCCGCTATTAAACAATGTTGACGCATCCGTTAAGCAACCACAGATATTAGTATTGACTCCAACACGCGAACTGGCTTTACAGGTCGCGGAAGCCTTCAACCAATACGCAAAATACACCAAAGGTGTTGAAGTATTGGCTCTGTATGGCGGACAAAGCTATGGCGTGCAGCTAAGCGCACTACGCCGTGGCGCACAGATCATTGTGGCAACACCGGGTCGTTTGATTGACCATATTAACCGTAAGACCATCGATTTGTCGGATCTGAAAGCCTTAGTGCTGGACGAGGCCGATGAGATGCTACGCATGGGCTTTATCGATGATGTTGAAAGCATCATGGAAAAAACACCGGTAGAGAAGCAAACCTGTTTGTTCTCTGCAACCATGCCAAAGCAGATCCAATCTATTTGTTCTAAGTACTTAGATAACGCAGAGCAAGTAAAAATCACGCCACGTAACTCGACTGTTGACACAATTGAGCAAGTTTACTGGCGTGCAACGACGCATAAAAACAAAGCCATCGTACGTTTCTTAGAAGCGGAAGATTACGATGCATCTATCGTGTTTGTGCGTACTCGTAACGACACAGTTCAGCTGGCTGAACTACTTGAACGCGAAGGTTTCTCTGCGGCACCACTGAATGGTGACATGAACCAGCAAGCCCGTGAGCGTACGGTAGAGCGTTTGAAGAGCGGTCTGTTAGACATCGTTATCGCAACTGACGTTGCGGCGCGTGGTCTGGACGTAGATCGTCTGAGCCTGGTTATCAACTATGATATCCCGCAAGACAGCGAAGCTTATGTACACCGTATCGGCCGTACTGGTCGTGCTGGTCGTAAAGGTAAAGCTATCCTGTTCGTGAAAGGTAATGAACGTTACCTGCTACGTAACATCATGCGTCATACCCGCTCTGACATCGAGCAGGTTGAGCTGCCTAACGCGAAAGTCGTTGAGCAGAAGCGCATTGAAGCACTACAAAGCAAGCTAAGCCTGGCGCTGGATCACAAAGACATCGAGTTCTTCAGTGAAGTAGCACAGGGCATGGCTGAAAAACTGGAACTGAGCCAAACAGAGCTGGCCGCAGCACTTCTGTGCCTGGCACAGCAGCAGTCGCCGCTGAAAGTTCAGGAAATTCAGGTGCAACGTGAGCGTCGCGAGCGCGATGGTAACCGTGACGGTAACCGCGAGCGTCGTGGTGAACGTGGCGAGCGTGGTGAACGCAGAGGCAATGCACGTCGCAACACCGGTCCTATGGATACCTATCGTATCGAAGTAGGTCGTGAGCACGGCGTACAGGTAAAGAACATTGTTGGTGCAATTGCGAACGAAGCTGATATCTCAAGCAAGTTTATCGGTGAAATCCGTTTGTTTGATGAGCACAGCACCGTTCAGCTGCCTCAGGATATGCCAGCAGATACGCTGTCACACTTCCAAAGCGTTTACATTTGTCAGCGCCCAATGAAGATGACCAAAAGCACACACCCTGCCGATCAAGGCAATGGTGGTGAGCGTCGCGGTGGCGAACGCCGTTCAGGCGGTCGTGATGAGCGTCGCTTTGAAGGCCGTAACGAAGGCCGTGGTGATCGCAAGCGCAGCTTCAAAGATCCACGTGGTGACAAGCGTGACGGCAGACGCAAAGAGCGCGGCGAGATCAGCTTTTCATAATCTGACTTAAATAAAAAACCGCTTCAAATGAAGCGGTTTTTTTATGCCTGCGATTTATAAGTTGGCGAAATCCGGCAAGAACTATTCTGAATAGAACGCCAGGCACCCAGCGCATTAGCTACTGATCCAGTCGCGCGGATCGAATCGATAGTATTCGTTCAACAGATTAAATAATTCTGGGTTTTCCTGTTTCAGTTGCAGTGGCTTTTCAATGAAGGTTTCGGTGATCACCGCAAAAAACTCCGCTTCATTGGTCGCGCCATATTCATGTACCACGTGCGGCATATGATACGCCAGTTGCGTTTTAAGCTGCTGATAAGCGCGTGATAACACCTCTCCCCACTTTTTGTAGCTCATGCCCTTTGGCAGTTGTGGTGTGCCATTTGTCTGCCCCGTCTGTTGATCTAACTGGTGTGCAAATTCATGAAACACCAGGTTGTGACCATCTTCGGGCAGGCGGTTACCTTCCAGCACATCATGCCAGCTCAATACCAGTGTCCCCCCTGGCCATGACTCGCCCTGACGTACCACAGTATGAAAGCTCACCAGCCCCGCACTGTCACGACTATTCTGCCCGGCATAATAGCTGCTGGGGTACAATAAGATCTCTTTGACATTGGGATAGAGGGGCCACTGCTGATTGAGTACCAGTAAACAGGCATCTGCTGCAATAATGAGTGCCATTGCCCGATTAGTTTTCAAACCGTCACGACCCAGCAGACGTTTTTCGCCAAGAAACCACAAGATATGGCGCTCTAATCGTGCTCTGTCATGGTCGGTCATATTTCGATAAATCGGCATGTATCTGAGTAGCACCTGCCTGTCCAGTTCGCTAAGAGACTGGTCTGTGTATTTACGCTGCCAATACGCTCGTTTGAAGTCATCAAGGCGCCAGTAGATAACACAAAACATTATCAGGGCAATGAGTAGACTAATTTCTGTCATAGTAATTTCGTGTTGATATTTTAATTCTGAGATGCGCCCCACAGGCAGCCTTTTCAAGCTGGATTTGCTAAAATCTCAAACACTTTTAAAAAATATCTAACAGTATCAATTCCGTATGTCACTGCCAATCGAACAGATAAAAGCACAGTTTTGCAACTATTTAGCTCGCGGCAACGTTATTGTCGCTGCAGCCACGGGCTCAGGAAAGTCCACCCAACTCCCAGTATGGGCAGCGCAGCAAGGTCGGGTACTGGTGATCCAGCCTCGTCGTATCGCCTGTACCTCGCTGGCTGAATATGTCGCGCAGCAGCAAGGCAGCCCACTTGGAGAGCAGGTAGGGTATGCTATCCGCTTTGAAGGTCAGTTTAGAGAAAGTACAGAGATAGTATTCGCAACACCCGGCGTGGCGCTGCGCTGGTACTTTGAAAATCGACTGATTAATTTTGCTGTTGTCATGCTGGATGAATTCCATGAGAGACGCTGGGATATGGACTTGTTACTGGCAATGTTAAAACAACAAGCAGCCCATCGACTTATTGTTACCTCAGCAACTTTGTCAGCCGACAGACTCGCAAGTTATCTGGGTGCCCCTTTACTGACCTCTGAAGGAAAAATGTTTGACGTTGAAGAGCGTTTCCTGGCTAAAGACATGCGCGCTATGCCAAGCCGAGATATTCTGAGCGAACGCGTTAAGGCTGCCTGCGAGTACGCTTTACAACGCACTCAGGGCGATATCCTGGTTTTCCTGCCAGGTAAAGGCGAAATCATGCAATGTGCCGCCCAGGTTAAAGCGCTTGGGGCCTTAGTAATCCCTTTATTTAGTGGCTGTGCGCCAATAGATCAGCAAAGGGCACTGCAACAACAGGCGCAACAACGGATTATTTTGGCTACCAATGTTGCGGAAACCTCGCTGACCATTCCCAATATTACCTGTGTCATTGATTCGGGCTTGGAACGACGTACCCACCTGAGAAATGGCAAAACAGTGCTGGGCCTGGATGCTATTGGCAGAGATTCGGCAAAGCAGCGCCTGGGTCGCGCCGGACGGACTCAGGAAGGCCTCTGTTTGCGCCTCTATGGGCAATACGCACCACTGATAGAGAGAACCCCGCCCGAAGTACAAAGAGAAGCACTCACTGAGCTGGTACTGGCTGCAGGCTGTGCCACAGATGGCATCGACGCGCTGAGTTTTATCGACCCCCTGCCAGCCAGCTCAGCACAAAAGGCCCTTGATCTGCTCAGAAAGATAGGTGCCCTTGACGCGCACAATCGTGCTACTGAGCTTGGCAAGCAGCTCTACCCTTTGCCTGTCGATGTCGAGCTGGGTCACCTGATCACCCATATGCCCGACAACCGTCTGCGCCAGGCAATGATAGATGCTGTGGCCGTGATGTCGGTCCCTGCCCGCGTCTACCAGTTACCGAGTGATGCAGAGCAAATCGAGCAACTCTGCAAAGCGCTACCAAACAACTGTGATCTGGAGCTGGTAATAGCACTGATACGCGGCAAGGCCCCTTCCCTGCGTATCGAAGAAGAAGCCCTGCGCGAGGCCAGACAATTCAGTGCGCAACTAAGAGAGGCCTTCTCCCTGCCGCCTCTCGATAAAGCCGCAAGTTATGACAGGGATGCACTACTCACAGCGATCGCCTCTGCTCGACCGGACTGGTTATATATCAAAAGGCAAAATCGTCGCGGCGCATTCGGCAACGGTGTCAGCGAAGTCGTACCTGCCAAAGAATCGCGGATTGTCGATAACTGTGAAGCTATGATCGTAATGGACACATATGCGCTGGCGGGGAAAGGCATCAAACAGGCAACAACATTGGCTACTTTGTCGGCCCCTGTGCCTGTGTCCTTGCTGGCTCAATATGCACGCACAGAAACCATTCTGGAGCGCGCCTATTTACTCGAAGACAAAGTATGGGTTGAACAGGTAAAAACCTATGCCGGTACATCTGTGCAAAAGCAGACCCAACGTGCTGACGGTGCTATGCTCATTCCAGCCTGTGTTAGCCTGATTGAGCAAGATCTACTTTTCCAGGGGGTTTACAAACAAGTAAGCACCATGCTGGCGTATGAGGCGCTCTATCATCAACAACAGCAAGCAGAGACACCGCAACAACCGAAAGCGACCGAATGGATTGCACAGACTTTGACAGATCTCGGTGTAGAGACACCAGGGGACCTTACGCTGATAGATGTTGAGGATCTGTCTTATCACCCTATTGAGGACTGGATCATCAATCCTTTTATAGAAAAGTATCCGCTACAGGTTGAGTTACCTGAATTGGCCATGCTGGTTACTTACAGCTTTAGTGCCAAGCGTATTTTATTAGAGTACATCAGTGGAAACCGAAAAGATGCGCCGAAACGCTGGGAGTTGCCTGCCTGGCCGGGTTTTAAAATACGGTATAAAAAGGCCAGTAAAGTTGTGGAAATCAGATAGTATGTGCCCAAATATTCGGGTCATTGCTATTAAATATGATGTATTAGTTGTGAAAATGCGGACTGGCTAAAACCATTCCGCATGTACCGGTATATTCTTCAAGCCAAACTATCTAAAAGTCTTTCCCAGATAGCACTGCTCTTTGTGAATTAGCGACCTGCTCTCTTGCATACTCAAGCTCTTGACGGCGTACCCAAGCAGACGTACAACGTTTCGTAGGTATATTTGTTCCCAACAAACGAACTTTCTCACAGCGGTAACCCTCTCTTTCCGTGGATGTTATGGCATCATTGGACTTACATGCCGCTAACACACTTACCGAAAAGACAATTCCTACTTTGATTATATTTTTCATCGTCATTATTCCTTTAGTGTTGGATAATCTACAGCCTTAAAAGACATAAAAACTTTAAAATACAGTCAGCCTAATCTATTCCGTTACCTAGTGCTTAAAGGAAGCCTCCAGACCAAGACTTGGCCGATCACATTACAAACATTTCCACTTATAAATTATACGCAAAGGTCAAGTTGGTTTACGTAAGCAATATACTTAGCGTCTACCACCGATATTCAGCCATCACCAGATAAGACACTTCTCTGAGAGTTGCGGATCTGCTCTTGCGCTTCTGCACGCTCAGCAGCACGTTGTTGAGCCGTAGTGCATCGCTTCTTGGGAATACTTGAGCCCAGACTTCTGACTTGCTCACAGCGATAACTATCACGCTGGGCGGTTTCACCTGAACCATTTGACTTACACCCTGCGACAAAAAGTAACGATAACGCAAGTCCACTGGCAATAGTTTTATTTATCATAATTCATCCTTATTTATTTTTTGAGCTTACCCTACTAAAGGTACATTAAATTCTAAGCAAATATCAAGCATTATAATAAATTTGCGACATGAACTATAAAAAAATGAAAATAATAATTTAAATAGATGGAAAATTTAAAATCAGCCATGAAAAAATGAAAATACTCATATGCGATTGGTAATATAGAGTTTATTCAAGGGTTTTATATAGAGCTCGTAGCCTTCATAACTCACGCCATAAAGAAACACAGGCCCTCGAATCAAAAGACATGATATTTTTAACGATACGCCCTGAGAGTGTAGGTGCAGCTCATTTTTAACGCCGGTAGTGCTTTCACACAAGTAAGTAGTTGAGAGCAAATAATCAGCTTTAGACATTAGCCTATAGCTATATAAACTTTGTCAGCAAACAGATAGTCTTTTTTGGAAGTGGGGTCAGGGGATTACGACTGATACCCGTTTTCTTAATTAAGTGAAATTGGTCTTAACGCCCAGAGAGATAGGATGTGACAGTGCTGCAAACTGCGGGATTAGTATGCATAAAAAAACACTCGGTGCGGGCACCGAGTGTTTTTCATTCTAAAGCAT
Source organism: Pseudoalteromonas sp. XMcav2-N (assembly GCF_024124545.1). Classification (GTDB taxonomy): domain Bacteria; phylum Pseudomonadota; class Gammaproteobacteria; order Enterobacterales; family Alteromonadaceae; genus Pseudoalteromonas. Next base: position 255,680 of record NZ_JAMXSF010000001.1, on the reverse strand, counting down.
TGTAGCTTTCTAATCTAACTTAGAAGCTGTAGTCAACGCTCAGGTAGAAGGTACGTAGGAACTGGTCATAGTAACGACCTTCGTAACCTACCAAGTGACCTTCTGCATCACCTAGTGAGAACGGAGGCTCTTTGTCAAACAAGTTCTTAACACCAGCTGTGATTACTGTGTTTTCAAAACCGTAGTAATCTACTTTGTAGTTAAATGTTGTGTGAGAAGGAACTTCTAACTGAACGTCACGGCTGTGAACTGCACCAGTTACAGTACCATCGTCGTTACGCACGTAGTCAGGGTTCTCGATTGTGCCGTACTGAACGTTAGTTTCAGCATCATGCCAGCCTGAACGGTAGTTAGCACGTAATGTGTGGCTGAAGTCACCAGTAGTCAACACTGTTTGAGCAGTGATAACGTTACGGAATACAACTTCTTCGTCAGCACCGTATTGACCTAGTGAACTTCTCCACTCGTCAGCTGTACCTGCTAGCGTGTACTCTTGCTTCACGAAGTAAGTACCTTGTAGTGAAGTCTTCAGTGTACCGAAGCTAAAGTCATTGTTCAGGTTAAGTTTCCAGTCAATACCTTCGTTGATGCTCTCACCGATGTTCAGAGGCTGAGAGATGAAGTATAGACGTTGACGGCTAGCGTTGTTTGGATCCGGCGCAAGTACGAACTGCTCATCATATAGTGCAGGGTTTGTAGTAAACGCGTACACTTCTGAAGGCTCATCTACACGGTTCTGAATGTCTACTTTCCAGTAGTCCATTTCAAATGTAAATGCGTTGCTAGGCGCGTATACAAAACCAAGTGACCACTGGTCAGATGTTTCTGGCTCTAGGTTCGCGTTACCACTGTTAAACAGGTTGTACTGAATAGGCGCTGTACTACAACCGCTCTTACGAGCATCAGATACCGGACATGTATACGGTGCACGTGTTACACCACCGTAGTTTTGCGGCTGTGCAATTTCAAGCATAGTTGCTGAACGGAAACCTGTACCGATTGAACCACGAAGTACCAGGTCATCAGTTGCATTGTAACGTAAGCTCAGCTTATAAGTAACATCGCTTTCGTCATCATTTGCAGTGATTTGCTGAACAGTCTGAGACGCGTCATTTTCATCGATGTAGTGATTGTTATCAACACCACCAATCATGTCGTAACGAACAGCTGCAGAAAGCATCAGGTCTTCAAGCAGAGGTACCTGGAATTCAGTGAATGCACCGTAAGTAGTACGCTCAAGGTCGAATACTGGATCGCCACCTGCACCCCAACGCTCATCTTTTACGTTTTCAGCAGAAGGAATGTTTTCGTAAGTGTTTACACGGTAGTCAACACCGTAACCAATGTACACTTCACCCGCAGGTAATTCGAACAGAGGCTGAGACGCGCGGAAGTCCCAAGCAATTGAGCTTGTTTTCCAAGTCTGGTTCAGGTGACGCCATTTGCTTGCTTCAAGTGCAGCAAGGCCTGCATCGCTCATTTCACCTGGAAGAGCGAATACATCAATAGTACCGTTAGCAATATCGCCTACCCAGTTTGCGTAGAAGTGACCGTCAGAGAAAGTCTCATCACGCTCTGCACCTGAGATAGCCAATGCAGTGCTGAAGTCAACGTTATCGAACAATACACCTTCAAGGCCGAATGAAGAGTTGAAAGTTGTAGTGTCATAAGTTGATGTACGGTTACCACCTGGTAGTGCACGCCATGAAGCATATACTTCAGTAGCACGCGCTTTTTGGTCGTCAGTCAGGTGAGGAGCAACATACTTAGTATACGCTTCACCAGTAGTACCGATTGGAATACCACCCGTTGGGTTAGGCGCGATACGAGACGTCATTGAGAAGTCAGTGTAGCTCACTGTAGCAAATGCTTTGATGTCTTCAGACAGGTCAAAGTTACCGTGAACCATGAATGAAGTACGCTCGCTCTCAGGAACGATTTCTAGCGTACTTGTGTAGTCAAACATACACTGTTCAGACGAAGGATCTTTTGCATTGTCTGCTGCACAGCTACCGTTGCTTGATAGGTACGGGTTGAATGAATAAGTATCTTCACCTTCACCGAACTCAACTTCAACGTTTGCCGGGATAGCGTTTGGAGAACCATTGATAGAGAAGTAGCTCTGACCTTCGTGTGCGAACTCTAGCAGACCTGTTTTAGCGAAGTCACGGTCTTTAGAACGCAGCATTTCTTGAGTATCGTGCGACACTGTGAATAGAAGGCTGAAACCGTCAGCGTCATAATCACCGAAACCTGTTGTGAAACTGATGTTAGTCGTTTCACCACCACTGCGAGGACGGTCTGTTCTTGCAGAGATAGTTGACATTTCAACTTCGTCTTTCAGGATGAAGTTGATAACACCGGCGATAGCGTCAGAACCGTAGATAGCTGAAGCACCGTCAGTCAGAACTTCAACACGCTCTACTGCAGCAAGAGGGATACTGTTGATATCAACAGAGCTACCAGAGAACTGAGAAGCGATACGACGACCGTTCAGAAGAACCAGCGTGTACTCTGAGCCCAGACCACGAAGTGACGCAGTTGCAGTACCAGCACCGCCGCCACCAACTGAAGATACAGGAGTTGTGAAACCCTGCATCGAAGGAATTTGAGTAATCAAGTCAGGTACTGATGTTACACCAGTAGCCTTGATGTCTTCAGAGCTAATGATGTTTACAGGAAGTGCACCAGCAAGGTCAGTGCCCTTGATGCTTGAACCTGTTACTTCGATTTTTTCAATCTTTTCTTCTGCTTCTTCAGCATTTACTGCAAAAGCTGTAGCAGAAGCCGCGCCGTACATTAGCGCTAAGCGGACCGCTTTCGTGATCTTGCTATTTAACATTTGTTTTCTCCCTGGCTTTAAATATTTCTTTAAAGCTTTGTTTTTATGTATTTTCTTACTTTTATATGGGTAACAAGTGAATACACTTTTAGCCATATTGGTGAAACATACTAATCGCATGAAAAACAAAAGGTCAACAACCTTTTTCAAAATCGGAATAAAAACACCTCGAAAAAAACAATAAAAACCTTAAATAACAAAAAGATACATTGAAAAAATTATCTTACACTTTATTTTACACTCAAACTGCCTCTTTTTTGAGCTAAAAGCAGCAGGATACATGGTGACAGGGTACCAATTTTATCTGCATTTCGGGGGGTTCAGACTGAGGTTTTACGCCTTTTAACAAGTTAGCACTCAGAAACCTTGCACAGAGGACAATAGACCGCTCACTTGTCTCTTTGAAACAGTTAAATTATTGTTATAACTGCAATAGAAAATTTGTGCAATTCTACAAGTCCCTCGGTATTAGAAAGTGAACTGGCTATTTGTCACACAAATCCCACCTTCCATTCTCCCTGCATAAATCCAATTTTAGGTACACTTTCATCAGATGCTTTTCTTTTGTGCTCAGCACACATGAGCAAAAATAGCCTTTCACTGTGACCTTTAACAACTCTTGCGCACAGAAAAATGATTGTTGCTTTATGCGGTAACATTTCCTTGCTTCGATTACACTTGTTGTTTAACGGCAAACTCTGTCGCCATTAAAAGCGAGGCTTTGCTGAGTCAAACATCAATCTGAAGTACCAAGTCTGCCCTATCGGGAGCAGGTTTTCAGAACCATCCACAGTGAAACTTTGTGGCCGTCATGAACTCGGTTTTCAAAGGGGTTAGTCTGAGAGTTTTGGTCGGTTGCGATATGGCTTTGTACCATAAATCTGCTGACACACTTTCCGCGGTATGGGTGTTTATCATCTGGGAACGACAGGCGACTGTCTTGGTAAAATGCTCTGCGGTCACACGTCGCAATAATAAGCGTTTTAACTATCCTAACTGTGCAGAAAAGGACATTTCGATGCATTTCGTGGTGCACATAAAAAAATCCGACCTCATTTCTGAAATCGGATTTTTATATTTTAAGGCGCGCTTAAAACGCGCTCAGGTTCAATTCGCAGGTCAGCAAATTAGAAGCTGATGTTATATCCTGCAAAGATTTCGCGACCAATGTGGCCAGCGTTGTAGATTGCATAGTCTTCGTAGAAGCCCTGGCTATCGTACACCACACCTTTGTCAAACAGGTTGCGTGCACCCAGAGTGAACGTACCATATCCATCGCTGTAATACTTCATGTTCAGGTTGTGCGTTACATAAGTCGGAAGCGAGCCATCGTATACATTGTACGGTTCTTTACCATCTACTTTAACAACAGACTGCGTCTCGTAAGTATCAGCAATGATGTCTGTAGTCCAGTTAACTGTGTAGTTATCAACTGCGTAGTTGATAGTGAACTGAGAACGCCATTCAGGTGTTTCCGGCGCGCCCTTCTCATCTTCACGTGGACCGGTGAAGTAGACATCTTCGCCCACTTCTGTCAGCAATGTGGTTACATTTCTGAACTTGAAGTCACCAAAAGCAGTTTCTAACTTGTAAGATAGGTCAATATCGAACCCTTTACGAGACATAGAAGCGCCATTCGCATACTGAGTATACGCTTTTGAGATAGCTCCATTCGCGCCGCGCTCAATGTCTACATACGGGTATCTTGCCTGAACCTCGTCCAGTTTACCGGCATTTTCAATATGCACCAGATCCTGAGCGGTAATGATTGAGATGACATTATCGATTTCAAGTTCAAAGTAATCCACTTTGATTGAGACATCTTCAAAGCCAGAGTAAACCACACCCAGGTTTATATAGGTTGATTCTTCCGGGCCTAGCTGGTCATTGCCCTTACGCATTTCGCTTACCTGTCCCGTAGAGCAATCCACAGCTGCAATACCTTGAGCTTTACAGCTTACATAGTCTGTCACACGTGGGCTACCTTTAGAATCTCTAGCATTCAGCTCTTTAAGGGATGGTGCACGGAAACCTTCAGAGTATGACGCACGAAGTAGCAGATCATCCATAGGCCGGTAGTCCAGCTTCACACTTGGGTTGCCTTCACCACCAAAGTCGCTGTAATCGTCATAACGATATGCCGCGCTCAGAGTCAGATTTTCCAGAATAGGGAATGCCACTTCATAGAATACTGCGGTTACATCACGCTCACCAGCGCCAGAGCCACCTGCATCACCACCGATCAGACCGGCTTCGTTTTGTGCATCGTAACGTTGATTCAGTGTCATATCGAAGTATTCAGCACCCACATAGTGCGAAATCACGCCAGCTTCCAGCTCACCCAGTTCAAAGCCCAGGCCCGCAAACACATGATCCAGTTCGCTCTGGCTTTCTGTGTAAGTAGTGGCACGCATATTCGCTTTTCCCTCTTCAGAGTCCAGTGAAATATTATTCAAAATGTTGTGCGACAAACCAGCAACACTCAGGTAATAACGACCAGCTGTACGGTAATCTAGCTTAGCTTTGTGGTAAGACACTTCCCACTCAGCGGTATCACCGAACATACCCTTCAGACCAAGTGTATAATCCTGCTGGTAATCCGTCACTTCACCATCACGGTTGCCGGTTTGGTGCCAGCGGAAATAACCATTTGCAACTTCACCCGTTGGGTTTAATGGGAAGTCAGCCGCCATTTTTTCAAAGTAATCCGCAGGTGGCGCATAGCGGCCAAATGAGTCGTTACGGCTAAACATAGCACGCGCATACAACTCTAGATCGTCAGCTAGTTCATAGTTGACACTGGCCATCGCTGAATCGCGCTTTGTTGAGGCCATATTGGCTGACACGTCAGCAAAAGCAAAACCACAAACTTGACCACCTCCGATACCACCTTTACCCGTCCCCTGGTCTAGAACACCGACAAAGCCAGGTACGGTTTTTGTTAGTTCGTCACACTTGGGTGAGGCGATATAACCACCACCAGAGGTTTTTCTAAATGTTTCACCATAATGGCTAATACCTACGGTTTCATCACCAAGAGAGATCAGGCCATCACCATTTTTGTCTTCCATAGACGCAGCCGTGTAGCTACGGTCACGGTCAAAAATTGGGTTACGCTGCTGGTGATCATAGACAAAGGTAATGTTACCTCTGTCAGAACTTACGCCAAATGCCATTGACATTTGCTTAGAGTCTGCACCTTCTGCTTCAGGGCGACCGACCTGGATATCGAAAGACACACCTTCGAAATCTTTTTTCAGGATAACGTTGATAACGCCGGCAATCGCGTCAGAACCATAGATAGCTGAAGCGCCATCTTTAAGAATTTCGATACGCTCTACCGCCGCCATTGGGATTGAGCTCAGGTTAGCACCACCGCCATTTAGTGAAGGTGAACTACCCATACGCTTACCGTCGATCAGTACCAAAGTACGACCCGCGCCGGCACCCAGCAAGCTTACTGTTGACTGTGACTGACCGCTGTTACCAGAACTTGGGATAACAGAACCAAAGCTGTTAGAAGTCACGCTTTGCAGTGCTTCGGCAACAGAGACTCGGCCCTGACCTTCGAATTCAGCGGTAGAGATAACTTCAACCGGGCTTGCACCTTCCATGTCGACACGCTTGATACGCGAGCCTGTGATTTCAATGCGTTCTACTTTTTCGACACCGTCTTGTGCAGTGGCTGACTGTGCAATCACAGCCGTAGACGCAGCACCAAATGCCAGTGCTAAACGCACGGCCTTAGTTACTTTAGTGTTCAACATGTGTTTTCTCCCTGGGCTTACTCGTGGCGGTAAGCATGAGTATTGTTGGTATTTATAACGAGCTTGCTGAGTCTAATTTCAGCAGGCTCTGAATTTTCGCGACGGATACTAATCGCGACCTGTGTTAAGCGTCAAACCACCACGACTTAACAGACAGGCACACCAAAAATACAATCAAAACCCAAGGATTTAACAGCCCTTTAAAGTTAATTACCACTCACTTCAAAGTAAATGCATTTTTTAATTGAATTCACAAAAGGGCTGTTCACAAAAAATGCAAGGAGCAATGTCAGGAAATAAATGCAAGTCGCATTTTGGTTAATAAAAATATTTTAAAATTCAGTCTGTTCGCTGTTTTTTTATGCAAAAAAATTCAACCAAACAATCCATTTTCAAAAAAGTTAGTATGTATTTACATTCAAATAAAGCTTTACCGATGGTGGGATTCTAACGGTGAGTGGCAAATAGACTGAAAAAAAGATTTGCTTACAAGCGGCTAAAGAACCGCTTGCACGCAATTACAAATCTGAGGACAGATCCAGCGTCCGCTGGCCATGTAACGTGATGGCCTCCAGATCGATATCCGGTAGCATTTGATAAATAGGCAAGATCTGTTTTTCTATATAATGACTGTAATCCGGATTGACTAACGCTCCGCTTACCAGTTTAGGGCCAGACCTACTAATATAGTAAGCAACCTGGCTTCCTTTTGAGAGTGCCCTGTTGATACCCTTACTATGTGCCTCTTTTGCCGCCCTGACATGTGGCGGAATATTCTTAACGTAGGCATTAAGGGGCTTACCCAGACGTTTCTTATAGATGAGCTTGTTATCTGCCTGGCCACTGTTGATCAAGGCAATATACTGCTCCGTTACTGAAATCACATCCAGGCCATCAAACAGGGCTCTGATGACCGCCTGTTGGTACTCTTTCGCAATTTCAGTCCAGTCACTGCGCACCGTTTCCAGTCCTTTAAACACCAGTTCTCTGCCCTGTTCTGTTTGGATTTGACCAACATAGCGTTTTTTAGACCCTGTTTCCTGACCCCGGATAGTAGGCATAAAGAAGGGGCTATAATGTGTTTCAAACTCAATTTCCAGATAATTTGGCAAATTGAAATGACACTCAATGTGTTTAGCCCAGCGCAGATTGATTTCCTTCATCAGACTTTTACCTAGTTGCTGACATTGAGCAGCAGACAAGCAGTCAGGCACACATACAAAGGTGGAATCCGTATCACCATAAATAACTTCATATCCCATCTCTTCAATCCAGCCTCGTGTGGTTTGCATAATCTCGTGACCACGCAGGGTAATAGAACTGGACAATCGGGGATCATAAAACCGGCAGCCCCGTGACCCCAGAACACCGTACAGGCTATTCATAATAATTTTGATGGCCTGTTGCAGCATTTTCTCGCCCCGGTCTTTAGCCTCCTGGCGTGCCTGCGCCAGCTGTGCGACTAACCTAGGTAGATGGTGCTGAGTGCGGGAAAAAGCCCCCTTATTAAAACCGGGGATAGCATCCTGAGGCGACTTGAGTCCTTCTATCAAACCCATAGGGTCGATATGAAAGGTGCGTATAATGGAGGGATAGAGGCTTTTGAAATCGAGTACCAATACATTTTGATACAACCCCGGCCGAGAATCCATCACATAGCCCCCAGGGCTGTCAAATGTCAGGCCATGCTCACCCAGATTAGGTGCAATATACCCACTACGGTGCAATAAGGGCAGGTATAAATTGGTGAATGCAGCCACTGATCCACCCATACGCTCCAACTCCAAGCCCGTTAACTGTGTACGGGCGATAGCAAACTCCAGCAAAGACAGCTTAGTAAATATATCCCAGACCAGCACACAGTCCTGCAAGTTATAACTCGCCAGTGCCGGCTTATCCTTATGAAACAGGCGTATGATCGCGTCGAGCCTGTCGTCTTGTTCGATTAATTTACTTGTCCCCAGCACTTGCTGAGCGACATAAGCCAACTTAAAGGTTTCAAAATGGTAGGTGGCATTTTTCATGGTATCTATACCATCCAGTACCACCCGACCCGCTATGAGTACCCGGGTAAAGTTCCCTTTCGATACTTGCGTGGGGGTACCATCTCGCCCAAAACTCAGCGAGACACCCAACGCTTCAGCCCTTTCATTTAATACCGCACAGTCAAACTCAATGACGTTCCAACCGATGATCACATCCGGATCCATGCGGTTAACTTCCTCAACCAGAGCCTGCAATAATGACAACTCATCAGCAACCCAGCGCACATTGACTTCTGCGGTTTCTGGCTCGCCTATCATAATTACAAGCCGTTGTGACTCCGTGACCAGCCCAACAGAGAACAACACACCTTCCCCGCTGCATTCAATGTCCAGCGACAACATAGACAACTCAGGGACAAATTGCGGCGATGGTTTTAGCCGTGCTTGTCGGATTTCTGTGTATCCTGCTTTTTTTACAGCATGGCCAGATATCCAGGCTCCTCCGCGAATAAACCGTTCCATCAGGTACCTGTCGGCATGACGAATATCCGCCTCATACAGAATAATATGATCGGTCAGACTCTCTTTAATCTGATAGAAATCACTCAAAGTAGAGCAATACAAACCGGTAACCGGTGACTGGTCGAGGTGTTTGAGCGTTAACGGCTTAAATTCAACGCCAGAGGTGACTCCGGCCAAACGGGAACGGGCTTTTTCAGCATCTGAAGTGCGGATAAACAACACTGCCTGCTGCGGCTCAGTGATCACTTTTAGCAAGCCTTGCGCAGATTTAAACCAGTAACACAGGTGCAATCTGTTGTTTAGATGGATCTGTTGCCGTGAAAGGATAAAGCCCTGATATACCGCTTGTGCCAAAGGGGATCCCCGCCTAGAATAGAATACCTGTAATTATATCCATACTTTTTTGCTTAAGCGATCCTACATGCTGTCAGATTCTCTAAAAAAAACCATACGTCAGGCGCACACCAACATTGCCGAACAACTCGAAGGCTTCCGCCCTCGCGCCGGACAGAACTATCTGGTTGCAGAAATCGCTAAAACCTTGGGTGGTGACTATCACAAATCTCAACGTATCTGTGTGATTGAAGCAGGGACCGGTACGGGTAAGTCACTGGCATACTGCCTGGGGGCTCTGCCCATGGCACTGGCAAAAAAGAAAAAACTGATCATCTCAACTGCCACCGTTGCGCTACAGGAACAATTACTCAATAAAGAACTGCCCTTTTTTAAGGAACACTCCGGCCTCGATTTTAAATTTGATCTCGTTAAAGGTCGCCAGCGTTATATCTGTGTGCAAAAACTAATGGCTGCAGTGAGCGGTGAAGAAACGCAAATGTCTCTGATGCCGACAACCAGCTCCCCTTTGTCGGCAATGGAACAGCGCTGCTTACAAGAACTGGCAAAAGCCTATCAGGATAAACGCTGGCAAGGTGACAGAGACAGTTGGGCCGATACCATCCCGGACAAAGTCTGGAACCTCATCGCCTGCGATAAACATGCTTGCCAACGACAGCTGAAATCTCACAACTTATGTCCTTTTCACCTGGCCAGGCAGAAAATCGCACAAATGGATGTACTGGTGATCAACCATGCCCTTTTACTTGCCGATCTGGAACTCGGTGGCGGCACCATTTTGAGTGACCCGGAAGAGACCTTTTACGTTATCGACGAGGCTCACCATTTGCCGCATATTACCCGGGACTTCTCATCCGCAGCAGCAACGATTAAAGGTACGATAGAGTGGCTGGACAAACTGCTCAAGTTCAGCGGTAAAATGGCCAATGTTGTCGTGTCACAAAAAGCCATCGGGCAAAATTTCAAGCTCAATGACGCAGCCAATGATGCGGGCAAAGTACTCCGACAGGTCAGAGACATGCTGGATCAATCTGACTATAACTACAACGATGATGATACCCATCGTTTTTTGCATGGCGAAGTGCCGGAGCAACTCAAAGAGCGCGCCAAAGACATCGCCGATGCCACTCAGGATGCACTGCGCACACTGAGCAAAATGCATGATGCGTTGACCCTGGATGTTAATGATGGTGACGTCCAGGGCTTTATTGCCGATCCCATACTGGCAGAAAGCGGTCAGTATATTAATCGTCTCGAGCAGCTCAATAAGTTATGGTTCAGCTACGCCACAAAAGGTGAAGGCACGCCACATGCACGCTGGATAAAACGTCTGGACTACAAGCACCATCATGACTACCTATTGTGTGACTGTCCCATTGAAGTGGGGTTTTATCTGAAAGATAACCTTTGGCGCGAATGTGCCGGGGCCGTGTTATGTTCTGCCACGCTAAGTGCTATGGGTAACTTCGACCACTTTGCGCGAGAAAGCGGACTCAGCAACGAACCTGGTGTCAAATATATCAAAGCCGATTCTCCCTTTGATTATGCCAAACAAGCCAAGCTGCATATTCCACAGACCAAAACGGAACCTACAGACAAAGCCTTCAGTGATTATCTTGCAGAAGCGCTACCCGACTATCTGGACAAGAAAAAGGCTAACCTGGTGCTGTTTGCCTCCTACTGGCAAATGGATCACGTGGTTGCCAAACTGCGCAAACAAAACTGGCAGATCCTGGTGCAGGGCGAACTGTCCCGAGAAGAGCTGCTCAAGCGCCACCGCGCCGCCATTGATTTAGGCGCGGGTAGTATTTTATTTGGTACTCAGAGTTTGTCTGAGGGGTTAGACTTGCCAGGCAAGTACCTGGAGAACCTGGTGATCACTAAGATCCCCTTTGCGGTTCCTACGTCACCAGTTGAAGAGGCACAGGCTGAATTCATTCAGTCTAAAGGAGGAAATCCATTTTTATCGATTACGGTGCCAGATGCTGCCAAGAAATTAGTCCAAAGCTGTGGTAGACTGCTGCGCAAAGAAACGGATTCTGGCCGCATCACCATACTCGACAGACGCCTGGTCACCAAACGATATGGCAAGGCGATGCTGGACACGCTGCCACCCTTTGCGAAACAAATAGACTGATCCATGCTCGAATTTGCTTTAGACCCAGCCACCTTGGCGTTGTTATGTACGGTTGCACTGGCCGCAGGATTCATTGATGCGATCGCCGGGGGTGGTGGTATGCTCACTGTGCCCGCCCTGCTCACTGCGGGCCTGCCTCCACACATGGCACTGGGCACCAATAAGCTTGCAGCCAGCTTTGGTTCTTTAACAGCCAGCTTTACTTATTACAAAAAAAACCTCTTTAACCCGAGGTTTTGGGCAGCTTCCGTGCTCGCCACCGCCATTGGCGCTGCTCTGGGCACTTTATTGGTCGACTCACTCAGTATTGAGTTCCTGAATAAGCTTATTCCTGTCATTATTTTGCTGGTTGCTCTGTATAGCCTGTTTGGCAGAATGAGCCACAGTGATTCCATAGACTTGCCCGAAAAAACCGCCGTACTCAAGGTCAAACAGTGGCTGCAAGGCCTGGCACTGGGATTTTTCGATGGCCTGGCAGGTCCAGGGACCGGCACTTTCTGGACCGCATCCAATGATATGCTTTATAAGATGAGCCTGCTGCTTAATTGCGGTCTTGCACGTTCGATGAATTTTGTTTCGAACTTTATTTCCCTGATCACTTTCGTTGCACTGGGTCATGTAAATTACCTGCTGGGCCTGGCTATGGGCGCATTTTTGATGCTGGGTGCTTGGCTTGGGGCGCATTCAGCGATAAAGTTTGGTAGTCGGCTGATCAAACCCCTGTTTAATACTGTGGTGATTATCCTGACAGCAAAACTTATTTTTGAGGCCTATATGGTATGAGTCAGCCACTGGAGAAACTCAGGCAGCGCGTTGAAGAGTTGCAACATCACGCCCAGCAGTTTGATAACGCAAAATGGTTTGATAAAAACCGTTATATTCAGTCACAACCCAGCCTGTTTGACAGTCATGTGTTTCGTAGTAAAAGCCTCAAACTCAGCGACTATGTAGATGAAGTCAAAGAAGCGCTGGCACATTTGCCTCCGCAGTCGCAACGCCATGCGCTGCAATATGCCGTAGAACACATCGGTGAACAGATTGAAGCCATCATTAAAGTGCTGAAATCAACCCCCGTGTGGGCGAAAGAAAACCGTTTCCAGCCCCATAAGAAGGCAAAAGTCTTTCGTCAGGCCGTCAAAAAGATCATGCAGCCTACCCATGAACTTTATCAGGAATTGTCCCAAAACCATGAATTTGAAAGGCGCCTGCAAGAAATGATCTCGCTGCGTCAGGATCAGCTGATAAAAGCAACGCCAGAGCAGGCCAGTCAGCTCAATAAAGAAATTCTTGCGCTACATGGTCGGCTCGGGCGATGTCGCAAGGCCATCAGTGCCACTGAAGATAAAATCCAGCAAAAAGAAAAACAGACCCGCTTCTGATATGGAAAATTGCCTCCTATATGTTGTTTTATCACCCTAGTTATAGTGACCTCTCTTTACCGCCAAGGCACAGGTTTCCGATTGATAAATATCGTCTGCTTTATCAGCAGCTAACACATACATCGTGTGCACAATGGCTTACGCAATCAAAGCGTATAGCCACACCTGAGCAACTCATGGTGTGTCATGATGCACATTACGTTGCACAGTTCCTCGATGGCACTTTATCGGCTGGTGCTATTAAACGCATGGGTTTTCCCTGGTCGCCGCAATTGGTTGAACGAACACTGCGCTCCATCGGTACGACACTGGAAGCCACGGAGCTTGCGCTGAGCAGCGGATTTGCAGCCAACCTCAGTGGTGGCTATCATCATGCCTTCAGCGACAGAGCTGCTGGTTTTTGCATTTTCAACGATCTCGCCATTGCCGCCAGAACTCTTATCAAAAACGGACAGGCCGACACAGTATTACTGCTGGACTGTGACGTACACCAGGGTGATGGTAGTGCTGAGATCCTAAAATCAGACACTCAGATAATCACCTGCTCACTCCATTGTGAGCAGAACTTTCCCAAGCTGAAGCAAGCGTCCGACTACGACTTTGCCTTACCCACCGGCTGTTCAGATGACACTTACCTCACGACACTAGGTGAAGCCCTGAATCTGTGTACTCGTCTTCATCAGCCAGACATCATACTGTATAACGCAGGCGCAGACATTTACCATCGTGACGAGCTCGGGCATTTAGACATTAGTCTGGAAGGCGTATTGGCAAGGGATACTCAAGTATTAAACCATGCAAAGCAGCATCAAATTCCCCTGATGGCCGCACTTGGAGGGGGTTATCAGCGTAATATCAGCCGGCTGGTTGACGTTCACCAGCAACTCTTTATCGCGCTGCAGCACGTCTGGCCCGAGCGCTTTAACACTCTTTCCCCACAGTGTTCCACCCACACAGAGTGACATTTTGCAGGTTTAAAATTGCTGGTAGCATTAACCACTGAGGTGGTTTATGTTGTACAATTACAATAACTTCAAAATGGAGCACTACGATGAAACTTCATGATGATTTGCACAATTATTACGAGAAAATTGTGCTCGAAAACATTGAAGAACGGGGTCTTGACCATAAATACGATGAAGATGTCATGGCAGACCTGTGTTGTACCGCATTAAACCGTTTGCCAGCTCGTTACATTCGTTATGACGTAGACATGGAGTTTTACCTGCCCACCGACGAAAGAACGGAGATGGAAGCCAAAGTCAAAGAAGCCGTGGATTACGCACTGGCACAAATTGCGAAAAAGAAACAGTTTCAACCATGACCCAAAAAACACTAGAAAGCGCACCTGAGCACATCAAGCTCGCCGTAGACCTGATCATGCTGCTCGAGCAAAACGAAGTACCCGCGAAGCAGGTGCTGGCGGCACTCGAGATAGTTCAGGCCGATTTTACAAAAAAGCTGGATACGGAAGTAAGTTAACTTTAAAAGAACAAAAAACTTCACACACCATTTACCCTTATGTCATATTATCGCCTCACAATGACAACCCCAATGATGTAAGGAACGATTATGACAACAAAGCATCCACGTGCTATTACCTTATTTGTCGCCACTACTTTATTAAGCGGTGGCGCGCTGGCCAATGATTTCGCCGCACTTGATCAGGCGCTGCCTGACGGATATGTGATCAACGGTACAGAACCCGTGTTCGATTTTGACGGAGATGGCTGTCTGCCGAGCGCAGGGATAAGCCGGACCGGACAGCAAAATGCAGGACTCAAAACATCGGGTAGTTTGGGTGGCAGTTGCAGAGACAGCCAGTTTTTAGCAACCTCAAATACCGTGCACCGTTATGCCTGCGCAGAAACGGGACAAGGTCGTTACTGTGGCCACTTTTATGCAATGTACTTCAAAAAGGATCAGGTGTTCCCTTATTTTGGAGGTGGCCACCGCCATGACTGGGAATATGCCGCAGTATGGACCAAAGACGGTCAGGTCACTCACGGCAGTTACAGTGCCCATGGTGATTTGTATACCAAACCGGCTAACGAATTACCCTTTGAAAATGGTCATCTGAAAATTGTCTACCACAAAGACGGCATTCTCACCCACGCATTTCGTTTTGCTAAATCAAATGAAGCGGCAGAGAATGAATATAATCGCTTTGTTACACCAGCAATCATCAGCTGGTACGAAATGTCCGGAGATGGCATAGATAATCAAGGATTGCGCGACAAGCTAAATCAATACGATTATGGCTCAGCGACCTTACCAGTAAAAGACAGTCGCTTTTTAACTAATCTTAACCGCTTCAAGCCCGCGGAATATCCTACTTTCACGACTGCAGACGTGTTAGCGGCACAGTAACCCCTTCTGTCAGCCCGCCTTAGTGGCGGGCCTGCTCTGCTCAATTTAAGCAGACTTCGCGAATGCCTCAGTGGATGTATGCAGCTTATACTGCGCAAAAAACCGACTATCTGATTCAGAGTCTTTCGGGCAAGCGAAATAAGCAACATCGTCGCGCACCGGCTCAGGCCGCTTATGTTGACCATCTTCCCAGTACAGCACAGCGTGCTTCACCAGCTCTTCCAGATAAGTATGGTCCCAGCTATAGTGGCAGAATCCATGGTGATCAGACAAATAAGGGGCATAATCTGCACAACTCTCAATGCTGGTAATACCGTTTTTATAATCAGCAAAGGCTTTTGCGTCTTCCTCAGCAGTGGCTGGATCAACAAAATAGGCGACATCACGTCGTGGTGGTAAGGCCTGTGGCAGACCAAACTTTTCTCTTACGGCCGAGCATTCAACCACAATCCAGGAAACAAAATGGGCACCAATCTGATGATCCCACTTCAACGCAACAAACATCTCAACTCTCCTTCTAAGCTCAATTTATCTCGGTTAGATCGAAACCCTGCATGGCAAATGCGGGCATCCTCCAGAATGCGCGCGCAGCTTACCGGAAATTGTTGTCAAAAAGTAGTCAATTAATGAATTTTTTCATGAAATTTTTTGCTGTGAATTGAGAAAAGAATAACCCAAGCACCTGGGGTCCGGTGTACAGCTAGCTCGGTAATCAAATTACGGTCATTGCTCTGATTGATGCCTAAAAAACAGCCAGGCTGTGACTTCAGTTGGGGATTGAAACTGTGTCTGACTCTGTAAAATCGTTACAAGGTATTACAACATGGTAAATCACCGCTAATATGTTGCTATTTGTCGTGATTTTCAAAAGTACAGACTTACCTGCCGCTAGCAGTTTTTTGTCATTTCATTAAACTGCACAGTGAAGCTCAACACTTGGACGTTGTTATGAACCTGACACGCAATTCATTGAAAAACCCCGCTGCTGTCGTGGTGATCCTGGTGCTGCTAATACTGTTTGGCATTCTCAGTATTTTTAAGTTACCAATCCAGCTGACACCAGATATAGAACAACCACAAATAACCATATTTTCTGGCTGGCGGGAAGCGGCCCCCGAAGAGATAGAGTCGGTGATCATTGAACCACTCGAAAACGCAGTTAAAAATACCCCAGGCGCGCTGGAAGTTAACACCACCATAAATCGAGGTAACGGCTTTATCTCGTTAACTTTTGCCGTCGGAACCGATATGCAGCAAGCCATGCTGGATGTCCTGACCAACCTGAATCAGGCGCCGCCACTACCGCTGGATGCCATTGACCCTGTTGTCAGTGCCGGTGGCAATGGTGGTCCAGCCGGACCTAATGCCGCCTCCTTGCTCGTAACCCCGCTCAACGTTGGGGGAGATGGCTTAGACCTGGACATGGCTCAGTATCAAAAAACCATAGAAGAGCTGATTGAACCTCGCCTGGCCAGCATTCCCGGCGTGGCCCGAGTCAATTTGGCCAGTGAAAGACCGAAAGAATTACGGATAACCTTTGACCCTCATAAAGCCGCCGCATTAGGCATCTCACTGGGACAGATCAGACAAACGCTTGCCAGCTCCAGAGACACCTCAGGAGGTCTTGCGGACGTTGGCCGACGCCAGTATACCGTGCGCTTTACCGGCCAATATGACCTGCAAGATATGCTACAAATGCGTATTGGCTATTCTCAGGAGCGACCCATCTACCTGGGTGATGTCGCCACTGTTGCCGAAACCTACTCAGATCGACGAGCAATGAGCGGTCGAAATGGTAAACCGGCCTATTACATTACTGTGTCCAGAGCAAACGGTGCGAATACAGTTGCTCTGCTCGACGGCATCAATCAAGCCATCAATGATTTAAATGCAGGACCACTACCTGAGGCCGGCATTTCGATTGAGCTGAGCTACGATGCGTCCGTCCATATCCGCAATGCATTACTGTTGGTCAAGAGTAACCTCGGACTCGGCGTATTACTGTCGCTGGCCATTTTGTGGTTATTCTTCAGGGGCATAAAAACCACGCTGATTATTGCTGCGACTATCCCCGTTTCTCTGATGGTCGCGTTTCTTGCACTGAGCGCCTTCGAACGTAGTCTGAACGTTATTTCGCTGGCAGGCCTGGCGTTTGCCGTTGGTCTGGTATTAGATGCCGCAATTATCGTGCAGGAAAACATTACCCGATTGAAATCTAATGGGTTCGACAATTACAAAGCGGCGTTACGTGGTGCGGGGCAAGTAGCCGGAGCCTTATTTGCCTCTACCGCGACCAGTGTCGCTATCTTCCTCCCCATTCTTTTTATGGCGGGCATTGAAGGGCAACTGTTTTCAGATCTGGCCCTGACACTCTCTATAGCCGTAGTTGCCTCTATGGTCTGTGCCTTAACCATTATCCCGGTTGCCAATCGATACCTGCCGGATAGCAAAACACAAACCGACCCATATAAGCATTACTGGCAGAAGCTGACAACCCTGATCATGCGTCTGACTAACAGCAAGGTCAAACAACTGAGCTGGGTCTGTGCGCTACTGGGTGGCTCCGCGATAGTGACCCTTACGATGTTGCCAAAAACCGATTTCATGCCTCGCGCACCTACCGACGGCTTCTTCTTCAATCTGATTACGCCGCCAGGCGGAAACATGGCTTATATGGAGGAGGAGTTACTCAAACGAGTCCGTGCGCGCCTGATGCCTTATTATCACGGCGAAAAGCAACCGAGTATTAAGGACTTCAATTTCTATATTTTTGGTGCGAACGCAGGGGGGTTTATCTATTCAGCCGACCCACAGCGTGTTGAAGAGCTCATGCAGGTCGCCAGAGAGGAGATCTTTGTCGACCTGCCCGATACTCAGGTGTTCTTTTTCCGCGGTTCGATGATTAACATTGCCAATGGCGGTGATGGCCGCGACATCAATATTGAGCTTACCGGACCAGATATGGACGACCTTATCGCTGGTGCTGAAGTGGCACTGCAGGCAGTGCAAACCGCCATGCCTGAGGCCACAGCCCGACCACAACCTCGCCTTGATATGGCGGAGCCCGAACTCAGGCTGCAGCCCAATGACCGGCGAATTACTCAAGCGGGGCTGACCCGTCAGGATGTCTCTCAGGCTGTTCAGGCCTTTACGGGTGGCCTGTTTATTAACGAGTATTTTAACGGTAACGAGCGCATGAACGTGATTTTACGTGCCCAAGCCTGGCAGACACCAGAAGAGCTCAAAGCATTGCCTTTATTCACACCAGATGCCGGGATCCAGACTTTAGGGGAACTTGCAGAAGTGACACGTACTGTCGGGCCCAGTCAGCTACAAAGGATCAACGGCCGTCGTACTGTCAGCATCATAGTGACGCCGCCCGCCGAAATGAGCCTGCAACAGGCGCAGGCGATTCTGGCTGAGCAGGTGATGCCCAAGATCAAAGCCCAGCTGCCCGAAACCGCCGGCGTCATTCTGGGCGGCAACGCCCAAAAAATGAATAGTGCAATCGAGGAAATGACACTCAACTTCTTCCTGGCGCTATTTATCTTGTTCTTACTGATGACGGCATTATTTAAATCGGTCCGCGACAGTGCTTTGGTATTACTGGTGATGCCATTGGCCATTGCTGGTGGTGTGCTGGCGCTCTATGTCTTGAATCTGTTTACCTTTCAGTCGTTAGATCTACTTACCATGATAGGCTTTATCATCTTGCTGGGTCTGGTCGTTAATAATGCCATTTTGCTTGTCGATCAAACACGTCATGCTCAGGCTCAGGGAATGGACCGTCGCGATGCCGTTGAACAGGCAGTATTGATGCGCGCGCGTCCAGTTTATTTAAGTACGCTGACCAGCCTATTTGGCATGCTGCCTCTGATGTTAATGCCTGGCGTGGGGTCAGAAATTTATCGAGGCCTGGCGACCGTTATCGTCGGCGGCATGGCGATCAGTGCGTTGTTTACCCTGGTACTCATGCCCAGTCTGCTGCAGCTTGGCAGTGATAAAAAACCAACCCCTAAAGCTAATAACAATACTAAACCTCAGTTAAATCTGGTCGCGAATCAATAGGAGACCCTTATGTTTGCAAATCAATTTAAGTGCGCACTGGTCACCCTTATTGTCGCCGGTGCAGTAACCTTCAGTCAGCAGGCTGATGCCGCACAACCCGTCGCTGTAGAGCCTGTGTCTCAGGGTCAACTCACCAGTGAACTGGCCGTAAATGGTACCTTACACGGTAAGCGCGATATGGTGATCACCGCAGGTGTCACCGGCAGATTGCAATATGTTGCCGAGCCTGGCCTTGAAGTTGCTGAGGGCGATGTACTCGTGCGCATGGATACGCTGCCTCTGGAACTTGAAAAAGCGCGTCAGCAAGAAATGCTTCAGCGTGCTCAAGTCAATTTGCGTTTTCAGCAACAGGAACTGACACGCCTCAAAGAGCTGGCCAAAACCAGCAGTGCTGCGGCCAGTCAGGTGGACAAGGTTCAAAATGCACATGATCTGGTGCGCTCTGATATTGCCCTTGCACAGGTTGAGCTCAAAGTCATAGAAGACAAGCTCAACCGCGCCACCGTGAAAGCCCCGTTTGCGGGGACCGTTAGCAAACGCTATCACCGTGCAGGTCGCGACGTGAGTCGGGCTGATGAATTACTCAACCTGGTAGATATACATCAGCTAGAAGCCCGTCTTTATGTGCCGGTCAAGTACCTCCGTTATCTGAGTGTGGGGCAGACACTTCCTGTCAGCGCAGGCAATCTGGATGCCCCGCAGACCACATCCGCGCGCATCAGTGCCGTGATCCCTGCCACCGATCCTCGTTCACAGACCTTTGAAGTGCGTGCCATGCTAGAGCAACAAAATGTCCCAGCTGACAAACACCACTGGGCCGTCGGGCAACTTGTCGATGTCAAAGTACCACTCGCCGCCAGTGAGCAAGCATTATTGGTAAATCGCGATGCCCTAATCCTGCGTAAGCAGGGAGTCCATGTAGTCAAAATTGAAGACAATAACACCGCCACTCAGGTGCCAGTAACGGTTGGTAAAGGTCAGGGCAAACTGGTCGCCATTGCCCCTAAACCGGACCACCAGCTGCTGGCAGGAGACAGAGTTGCGGTACGCGGAGCGGAACGACTGACCAATGGCCAGGAAGTCGACGTGCAAAATTAAAAGCTTACTAGCCCAATGAGCCTGCTTAAGGAAGAGCTAAGGCTCATTTTTTATAATCAATTCAATAAAATCAACAATTTAATATTTTTTAATATGCTCGGCAAGCCAATTTAAACATTTTTAACTGGCTTATCTCGTGCCTGCAGTCAACGCTGTTCCTGTCCAATAACAATAAGGAATACGCGATGAAAAACCCCGTCTTTTTTTCTATGACCACCTTAGGTGCCAGTATGTTGGTAGCCTGTGCCAGTCAACCTCTGGGCGCGCAACCCACCCAGATCATGTTTGATGACTTCAGTTATACACGCTTTGCTGAGGCACAAAAGCATGGCTGGCAACTTCGCTCTGACATCGGCCACCCGGGGATCAAAAACGCCATCTGGTGGCACGAAGGTGTGAGCTTTCATGTCGACCCACACAACCCTGACAATCGGGTCATGCGCTTAACATCTAAAACGGATGGTAGCGCAGCAAATACCCGTCATGTACAGGTCTGTCACAAGCGGAAATATCTGGAAGGCACCTATGCTGCCCGGGTGTATTTCACTGACAAGCCACAGTACGGACCCGATGGAGATGGTGTGATCCAGACTTTCTATGCTATCAGCCCTTTGGCTGCACCTATGGATAAAAACTATAGTGAAATGGACTTTGAATACTTGCCCAATGGTGGCTGGGGTACCGACAGACACGCTCTGTTTGCTACCTCCTGGGAAACCTTTCAGCTTACGCCCTGGACCAAAGTGAATGCATACGATTACGACATAAACCCACTGGAGGGATGGAATACGCTGGTTTTGCACGTGGGCAATGAGACCTTAAAATACTACATCAACGGTAAGTTGTACGCAGAGCATGGCAGCGATGTTTATCCGGAAGTCGCAATGTCGATAAACTTCAATCAGTGGTTTGACCCAAATAAAATCGTAAACTCCAGTGAAATGCGTCAGTATTATCAGGATGTTGACTGGGTTTATTTTGTTAAAGACAGCATTGTTGCGGTCAATGAAGTCAGCAAACAGGTTCAACAATTACGAAGCCGAAACATTAAACAAAAAGATACCGTAGCCCCGTCTGAGTATGCGGACTATTGCAGCCTGTGAGCAGCCCATCTGAACCGTAAGGTGTCAATTGACTGTGTATATAGGCGCCCGGGCAAACCAGGCTTCAACCCGCTCAATCAACACAGGGTCATCGGCATCACGCGCCAATGCTCTGGCACGTGACGCCAGCCGATGCGCCTGCTCAACCTGCTGTGACTGACGTAGCAGATCAGCCTGGGCCAGCCAAATCCAGATTTGATTGGGGATGGCGTTACTCGCCTTTGCCACCTGATGCGCCTGTTCAAACAGGCGTGCAGCCTCTTTCAGTTCTCCCAGTTCGGTTGCAATTCGAGCCAGCTCGATAAGTGCATTGGTCTGACCATAGATTGCATCGAACCGCTGATGATAGCCTAATGCCGAGTGCAGCAAGCGAGACGCCTCGCTATATCTGCCCTGAATACGTTTAATCTTGCCCAGCTCTTCAAGTGCATACGCGATAAACAACTGGTCTGCATTATCTGTGGCCTGCTCATGAGCGGTTGCAATATATTGCTGTGCACGTTCAAGCTCATGGGCACGATCATCTGCCTGCGGCCAGTTCACCAACAAATAACCGGTCATCAGATTAGCCCGCATACGCTCACGGCGGATGACTGGGGCGGTGCCTTTTTCAGCGATATTTTGCTGTAACAACGCCAGAGCAGCCGAAACGTCTCCCTGATTTGCCAGGCTTGCGGCAAGGTAACGTCTGACAGTTAAAGGATCGTCAGAATGACTGAGCGCAGAGCGTAATAAAGCTATCGCATCCAGGTAATTACGTGACAGATATAACTGCACTCCTCTGGCAAATGCCTCATTGCTAAAATCCAAATTTCGCTGCGTTTGCAGTGTCTGAGATGGTTCACCATAGCGGGCCGTCAATCGCGTTATCAGGGCCTGATAAGCACGCTTTGGGCTGGCAGCAAACACCACTCCTTGCTCTTCACTGTGTTTGAAATGCAAGGTATATTGCAATTGCATGTCTTGCGGAAAGCCACTCAGGCGCGTTTCGATCAGTAAATCAGCACCCAATCGCTCCAGTAGTTGCAGAACGTCTTGTCGCCGCGAGAGTCTGATCTGTGCCGTATCGTCAGAATACCAGGGACTATGAGATATAGTGGTCAATACATGCTCCGCTGTAACAACAGGCAGCGCAGACTCTTGCTGGGTATGCTCACTGAGGTATGTCAGCCCTGTGAGGGGGACCGCAACATGCACATCGTCAAGTATAGCGTTGTCGACTGGCAAAAATGCCACGGTAGGGTAGCGTTCAGATGACAGGTCCGTTTCCCGCCATTGACTCAGCAGTACCCAGGCCATCGCCAATACCAAAACACTTAATAGCACCGCGAGAGGGTATTTTTGAGCTTGTTTTGAAATACTTACCGGAACAGGTTCCAGGGTTAGCTGGTAGCCAATACGCGGATGTGTTTTGATGGCGTCTGCCCCGAAGATTTCCCGGAGTTCGCGGACAGACTGCACCAGTACCTGTTCCTGAACAACAACGCCTCGCCATACCGTATCAAGCAGCTGTGTCTTGGTTACAATCTCATCTGAATGTAGGATCAGTACCTGCAGGACCGCCAGCGTCTTGGCTCTGATATCTTGTGACCCGTCTTGGGTCGTTGCCGTGCCTTTAATCAGGTCTATCTCGACATTGTTGAGCAGATAACGCATAGATCCATCTCTCAGATTCACAGTACACACACCGTACAGGCCGATGTTCCCGTCATGAGTGTGCAATATTTCCTCGTCTGGCTCAAGTCCCTGAAAAGCAGACTTACTACAGAGGGTTAGAATGATGGAAAAATTTAACCTCAAAATATTCAATAGCATAGTGTATTTGATGTGATTAATTGAATACAAAACGCATAAAAATTAACCCTTGTGCTACATTTGATATGGGTTATGTCTTTTTGGTGTCAGCATTGTAATAAGGCTTAAGTATTTGCGCCCGTCTCATGCTTGCCCCCCTACCCGATGAAAGGCAAATAAAACAAGTCCGCACAATTGAACAGAAGTCGTCGTACAGATTGTTGCCGTCGTTTGTGACAAAAACGGTAAATAACAAACTAAGGAACTACTATGACGCATTATTCTTTTGGCAATGAAATCGATGATAAAAGCCTCCCAAAACACCTTGAGGTCGCCATTGTCGGTGCTGGTATGGCTGGGCTATACAGTGCGTGGCGCCTGCAAAATGAGTCTGACTGTAAGAAACTTGCTATCTTTGAGCGTTCCAATCGTACCGGCGGTCGGCTTGACTCAGATTTAATTCAATTCAAAAATCAACACAGTAATACCCCACCCACCATTACGGTAAAAGAAGAACAAGGGGGTATGCGCTTTTTATTTGATGGCATGGACGATTTAATGGCGCTATTTCTGAACCTGGACTTGCAGGATCAGATAGTTCCTTTCCCGATGAACAGTGGCGGTGACAATCGCCTGTTTTTCCGCGGCAAGAGCTTCAGTGTGAATACCGCTGCACAAGACAATTACAAGATTTGGTCAGAACTATACAACCTTGCTCCGTCTGAGCAAGGGGTTAATCCAAAAGACATTGTCAATGTTGTGTTCAATCGAATTTTGCAAGCCAATCCACAATTTAAGGCACGCCCCGACGTCAGAGGCCCAGGGTTCTGGCAAGCATTTCGCCTGGAATGTCAGTGGCAAGGAAAACCCCTCAATGACTGGACCTTGTGGGATCTGTACACTGCGATGGGCTATTCTCAGGAATGTATTAACATGCTGTACCGGGTACTCGGCTTTAATGGTACCTTTTTGTCCCAAATGAATGCGGGGGTAGCCTATCAATTGTTGGAAGATTTCCCGGCGGGTGTCCAGTTCAAAACATTCAAAGACGGGTTCAGCACCCTGCCGAATGCGCTTGTAGATCAAATCGGCACTGACAACATTCACCTGCAAACCAGTATTGAGGAAATTTCTTATCTCGAGGCGGACAACCGCTATGAATTGCATTATCTGCACACCGATGACAGTGGACGCAGCCATAAGGGCAAAGTAACAGCCGACAAAGTCATTTTGGCGCTCCCTCGCCTGGCACTGGAAAAACTGTTTGTTCGCTCAAATGCGTTTAATACCCTGGATAAGGAACGGTCTGAACACCTGTGGAACACCCTGCAAACCACCTCGAACCAACCCCTGCTCAAGATCAACCTTTATTACGACAATGCCTGGTGGGGACGCGGCACCACAGGGCGCCCGGCAGTTGAATTTGGCCCGAACTTTGCGGATCTGCCCACCGGCTCTGTTTACCCCTTTTATGCGGTCAATGAGGAATTAGTCGCGGCCCTGATGTACCAGGAGCGTAAAACCGACCCGAGTGAGAGTACTCAGGCGAAACTGGATCATATTAGCAACGAAAAGTACGAGCGCCCTGCGGCTCTGACTATCTACTGTGACTATCTGAATATTAACTTCTGGAGTGCGCTGCAAAACATTGGTGAAACCTATCATCACCCACACCAGGACAAATATGTCACCGATATCCCGGGCGACATCTACCCGGCCTCAACCGCAGTGGTCGAGCAAGCTACCCGCTTTTTCAAAGATATTTTCAACACACATTATGTGCCAGAGCCAATTCTGACCAGCGCCCGAATTTGGCAAGGCGGTGTCCGCTTTGATGTGCCGCCCAGCCAGCAGTTTGGATTCGGTGTGCACCAATGGGCAGTCGGCGCTGATGATAAAAAAGTAATGGAAGAACTGGCAGAGCCGTTGCCGAATCTGTTTACCTGTGGTGAAGCCTTTTCTGATTATCAGGGGTGGGTAGAAGGCGCATTGCGCTCAACCGATCTGGCGCTTAAAAAAGGGTTTGGGCTACAACCACTAAGCGAGGTCTATGAGCAGACAACGCACATCAGTTCGTCAGAAGCCATTAAAGTTGCCTATGAAGAAAATGCTTCTAAGCTGATTAACCAGTACATTGAGCCTAACTTTTCAACGGGCAGTGCTCCAATGGAGAAACACTCGGAAGTTGAAAACGTTCTGGGTGTTAACCTCAGTTACTTTGATCTTAAGTAATCCAGCTCCGGGCGCCAATCCCGGTGCCTTACCTTCCAACGGCGGGGAAACCCGCCCAGCTTGTTCAGGAGAAAATTGATGACTCAAGCTACCCCAACCTTTAGTGTTGCCGATTATTTTAAAGCGCGACTGGAAGAAATTGGTGTTAAACACATGTTTGGTGTTGCAGGTAACTATACCGCGGCTTTGCTGGATACCATACTGGCTGATCAGCATTCCCCAATAACAATTAGTGGTAATGCCAATGAAATTTGTGCCGGTTTTGCTGCGGATGCCTATGCCCGACTCAAAGGCCCAAGCGCCCTGTACGTCACTTACAGTGTTGGTGCATTCAGTCTGCTCAATACCATTGCCGGCTCCTTCGTTGAACAAGTACCGGTGATCCTGATAAACGGCGCCCCCACCAACAAAGAAGATCAAATTTCAAAAAATGCCGGACTGCTGTACTCGCACACCACTGGGTATGAGTTTGTCGACATTCATATGTTTCGCCCGATAACGGTTGCCGCAGAACGTATTGTGAATGCGAATCAAGCGCCTCACCAGATTGATTCAGCATTGGCAGCATTATTGACGGAACGCCGCCCGGTGTACTTTGAGGTGAGTGAAGATGTCTGGCGGGCAGAATGTATTAAACCAGTTCAGTCCCTGAAGCTTAACAATCCCGCCAGCGTCACGGTCAGTGAGGCGCAACAGGCGGCCAAAGCAACCGTCGAGCTGATGCTCAGTCAGCCCAAAAGTATCTTCTGGGCAGGCGTCGAGCTGCAGCGTTTTGGATTGCAGGATACCTTTTTAGAATTGCTTGAGGTCATAAACCGTAACCATACGCTGCCCGAAGGGCATATTCATTTTGTCACCTCCGCACTGAGCAAGTCGGTTATTGCAGAAACCCACCCATGGTTTGAAGGCTGTGTCACCTTGACGCCTGCGGAAGTTGAGACGCTCGTTGGGGACGATGGTGTTTTGGTTGGCGTTGGTGCCTGGACGACTGGTAAAGACACTGGCAATCAAGACATTCGCAGCAGCCGCACTGTTCTCGCCGCACAGGGAGGGGTTTACGTTGGCGCAACCTATTATGCGTCGGCCACATTAGCGGATTATCTGCAATGTCTGATCTGTGAGTTTACTGCTCTGGCACAGCAACAAAGCGCTAACCTGAAAGGCTTACGTATGCATAAGCCTGTACTAAAGAACCAACCTGCTGAGTCACAACTGGGCTATGACAGCTTTTTTGCCACCCTCAGTCAGTGGCTGGATGAAGATGATGTCCTGGCTGTAGATGCCGGGTTCCCGCTGATTGGCGCACAAAGCGTTAAAATACCGTCGCAGGATGGCTTTGTCGCCCAGGCGGCGTGGTTGTCCATAGGCTATTCAGTACCTGCTGGCACTGGCATTAAGTGTGCTTTCCCAGATAAACGGGCTATCGTGGTCGTGGGTGATGGCGCCTTTCATGAAACCTGTCAGGCTGTTGCGGACCAACATGCTTATGGGCAAAACACGGTGGTTTTTGTGCTGGCGAACGGCATCTATGGTATAGAGCAATACCTGGTTAATCCAAACCCTTTCAGAACGCCTCCCGTCGACTATCAAGACAAGTTGCTCGATAAGGTCTATAGCTACAACGACCTGCCCGCCTGGAAAATCGCCAATATTACCGAGGCATTTGGCGGAGAAGGGCGCCGGGTCAGCACGGTGAGTGAGTTGATGGCGGTCATGGAAGAGATTAGAACCAACCCAAGTAGTAACTATGTGGTTGAAGTGACCATACCAAAAGAAGACACACCTCACTCCATTACCATAGAAGCGAACACCGCTGTTGGTGAAGATGAAATCGCCAATCCAAACTGGCCTCCGGCCAATAAATTCTAATCTTTATCAGGTATGTCAGCCTCCGTTAGTGAGGCTGACCGCACAATGGATGAATTTGATGGCTCTGCCGATAATCCCCTAAGAGGTACTTCAGGTACCTTGCTCTCTCACATTCCAAAATTGAACCAGAGACAAGCTGTGTCCCAAAACATCTTTACCCTGTGCAATTACCTGAGCAAATTTTTCCACAATGCTCACAATTTAAACAATACTAATAATAGGCAAAATCAGGCAGGGAAATGACATGGATATCCACTTACTGGATCTTCCACTACTGACCGTAAATGACCAGTGGCAGGTACTGGATTGCAATCAGGCAGCGGGCTCTCTGCTGAGCCTGACTGGCAAAACCGACATACGTCGCAACTTTTTTGACTATTGTCAGCTCACTGACACGGATGAGCAAAACCGTACATTTTTGAGTCAAACACCTGGCAGCTCAGCACAGGCCCTGTTAGCTTGCGGAACACGGCTCAACTTGACGATCAGTGGCAACCTGACAGCCGAGACCTGTTTAGTACTCAATTCGGTTAAACACCCACACCAGTCATATCTGAACGAACTGGCTGAATTGGCTCTTCAATGCGGCAACATTGGTGTGTGGCAGGTCAGCGCAGACTTTGAACAGCCCTACTTTTCGCGCACTTTCTGCGAGCTCCTGCACTGCCACACTCTATCCAGTTGGCAAGATTTCATCGACCTGATTTACGAAGACGACAAGCCACTGGCGCTGAGCTTCATTGAAGAACACATTCAGTCAAATGTACGGCTGAAGTTTGAATTCAGGGTCATGCTCGATTCGGTGCCTCACTGGTTCGAACTCAGTGGTGACCAGCGCCGTAACAATGACACCCAGCTGAGTTTGTTTGGTATTTTGCGTGAGTGCACACAAGAAAAACAAATGCTGATCCACCTCAATAATGCACATGAAAGTCGCCGCATCGCACTGGAAGCCGGCAAAGTCGGTACCTGGCGAGTCAACCGACAAAATACCCATTGGCATTGGGACTGGGACCCTCAAACCAGTGCTATATTTGATCTGGCAGCCCAGGATACAGGCAGTTATGAAAAGTGGCTCGAACGAATTCACCCCGAGGACAGAAAGAGGGTGTCAAATGGACTTAAAGAGGCCCTTGAAACGGGGAAGGATTTCGAGCATGTATTTCGGGCCGTGCTGCCCAATAAAGAAGAGTTACATATCTTTGCTAAAGGGGTTGTCACAGATGACGGCTATGGTAATCATTGTCGCCTTGACGGTGTATGTGTAGATCAGTCCGAGGTTTATCGCGCTTATTCGAAATTATCCCAACTGAACGCGGAGTTAGAAACACGTGTTAAGAGCCGTACCTCCGACCTGAAATGTGCCGTCACTAAAGCAGAGCAAGCCAGCCGTGCCAAATCCGATTTCCTGGCTATGATCAGCCACGAGCTGAGGACGCCAATGAATGCCATTATAGGTTCGCTCGAACTGCTTTCGTTGCAAAAGCACAACCCGGAAGAGATGGAGTTGCTTGAAACAGCTTCTGTCTCGGCTAAAAATCTGGTTGATATACTTAATGATATTCTGGATATCAATAAGATTGAAGCTGGTAAACTGGAGCTGGAGTTCAGAGAGTTCGATATTTCAAAAACGCTTCATAACGTACTCCTGACTTTTGCGTCAAACGCGGAGAAACGCCGTGTCAGCCTGAAGGTTATTGAATCTGAGCAACTTCCGACTATGCTCTATTGTGACGAAAACCGTATCAGGCAGGTGCTGTTCAACCTGTTAAGTAACGCCATCAAATTCAGCGGTCCTCCTGCCAAAGCCAGTGGTAATGTGGTGATCGAAGTGGACTGGCAAGTACAAAGTCATAGTCAGGGAGAACTCAGTATACTGGTGAAAGACAACGGCATAGGTATTGACGAAAAGACACAGAAAAAACTCTTTCACCCTTTTACCCAGGCGGACAAATCTACCACTCGGGTGTACGGTGGAACGGGTCTGGGACTTGCCATTTCAAGGAAAATCGTTGACCTGATGGGAGGACGTATCGGACTGAAAAGCAAACTGGATCGCGGCAGCATTTTCCGCGTGTGTATTCCGTTACATAGGTTCTCACATCACACTGCGCCGTCTTTATTTCAACATGTTTATGTTATCCCGGCCCACAGTGCACAGGCTCAGCCGCACCTGCTGTCCGTACTTAATACACTCACCGATGACCTGCACCTGACAGAGCTGGACGAGCTGGCTTCCCCTTCGGTTTCGGGCACTCTGGTGTGCTGTTGTGTACACTCAGAACAGGACCTGGCACGTTTAAACGAGTACAAAGAGATACTTGCTGAGCATAAGGTACTTATATGTCATCAAACAGGTGTGGCCGAGAAACTCAGAACAATACTACCTGATGCAGCCCCGCTGAATATTGGCCTGGCAACGCGCTATGGTATTACTAGACAAGTCATGCATTTACTGACTCACACCACAGAAAAGTCGGCCAGTTTAAATAATACCGAGGAAAACCCCTCGGGAGAAAGCCAGACAAAAACAGAGGAAGTACAGGCCAATATCTCAGGTTTACGCCCCGGCATATTATTGGTCGAAGATAATACCTTTAATCAGAATCTGATGGTTAAACAACTCGCGAAGCTTGGATACACCTGTACGCTGGCAGAAAATGGCGAACAAGGATATGAAAGCTGGCAACGGGATGAATACAAACTGATACTCACCGATTGTCATATGCCCGTTGTGGATGGCTACGAAATGGCCAAACGTATCCGCCAGACTGAAAAACAGTTGGCACGCAAAGCCATTCCGATAGTGGCAGTCACCGGAGCTGCGGTAAAAAATGAGCTGGAAAACTGCCATTTGTACGGCATAAATGATTGTATTGGCAAGCCTGTTCAGCTCGAACGCTTCAAGTCAGTAATAGAGAAATGGTATGGCAAGTGATCACTCACAACTGGCAAGATTAAATGCGCAAACCCTCGTTGACTTGATTGGCGAAGACATGGACACCATTGCCCGATTTCAGCGCGACTTTGTGACTCAGGCAGAATCCAGCTGCAAACTTTTTTTAGCCGCCTACAGCAATGCTGCTTATGCTGAGCTTAAAGAGCATGCCCATTTTTTAAAAACATCAGCGCGGGCTATTGGCGCTGAGCGTTGCAGTGAATACCTGGCTGAGTTAGAAGACGCCGCCTTGTCTGGTGACCGCCAGGATTGTCGCTCTGTGCTTATCAACATAGCTCAGGAGATCAAAGCACTTAACGCGCTTATCAATCACGGCGAATAATCAGCACTTCACCTGTTGTATGTAATTAAATCAGACACATTCAGTGCCTAGCAGCTTGTTTACGGCGTCCAAAATACTACGCTTAGTGGAGGGCTTAACAATATAGCCCCCGAGCCCCAGCGTAGCCCATTTCCGGATGAGATCTTTATTTCGATTGCTGGTTAAGGCGACAATGGGAATACCGCGACAATGCTCAATGGCACGTACATTTTTAGTCGTATTGTAACCATCCAGACCTGGCATAAAGAGGTCCATAAATATCATATCGTAGCGATGCTTGCGCAGCTCCTTGATAGCAGCCAGCCCGTTTTCCATACCGTCAACAGAGAATCCCTGCTCCCGCAATATCCCTGAAATCATCTCTCGATAAATTTCATTGTCCTCAACTATCATTATCCGTTTATCTCTGGCCATAACGGGCTCAGGGACATCGTTGCTGTCAAAGGCATGCGTCGACTCATCATTATGAGCGTGGTCAGTATGCGGGTCTTCATGCGCGTGAAAGTCAGCATGCTGAGTTGGAGCCTCATGCTCACGTACATCGTGCTCGGGCTCATCATGATGTGCCTCTTCCTTATGTTCACCAGTGTGTTCAAGTACGGAGGTAAAAGCGGACGCTTGTGAATTACTGAATAAATCGGCCAGTTCATTCAAAGTAAAGTGGCTGTCATTAAGTTGCTTGGTGATCTGTTGAATATCTTTCACCAGTTGTTGCTGCAACTTATCCAGCAAAGGCAAGACATGCTTTTCTTTAAGCTGTTGTAATAACTGCGCGTTTACTTCATCTTCTTCCTGAACTTCGCTAAGTGACTCTCTGACTTGCTGGAAAGATTGCTCAGTGTTGACCCGGTAGCTTGCAGCCTGATCAATCAGCTGTTTTAGTCCGTTATCGATACGCCCAAAATGCTCTTCTTTTAGCTCAGTGATTTGCTGGGTGTCTTCCGCCTGTTGCAAGATATTATGCAAAATCATCCTGAGTCGGTAATTTTCGTACATGGGCTTAAAAACGAAATAATCGTTAAAGATGCCTTTGATGCAGCAACGAAAAGCAACCCCGGATTCTTTGTTTTCACACAACAAGATACTCTTGTGGGGGTAGCCCAGCAGCCCGCGCTGCGCAAGTGAATTGTAGGTCTCTATGCTTGCCTTAACATGCAACATAGCAAAAATCAGCACGGGGGGCTTTCCCTCGCGGATCACCTTATGTGCATCCCGGGCTCCCTCTTGTGTTCTAAAGGCTGTAACCTGTGAACTGATCACTTTACATACGCCCACCATTTCATGAGCGTCATCACAGATCATCAATACCTTCGGATGTCGTTCTCCGTAATCCACTTCACCTTTATGCATACCTTTCTCCTGCGCCTTAGGTGGTAATCAACTCACTGACCCCCCCTTAAGAATAGCGCAAGCGCAAGTTTTTGTAGCAACACCACCATCACTTTTCAGTGTTAGTCCACCCTGTTTAGCTGCGAACAGGAGAGGGGATTGACGCTTCACTGCTATGCACCAGCTTTTTATTCATCTCACGGCGCAGCAACAAATAACTGATCATCGCCTGACAATAGACCGTGGCAACAGAAAACACCCAGATCTGCTCGATTTCAAAGTCACTTTGTCCCGCTAACCAGATTACAGGAACCGCAAACAATACCAACCGACTGGCCGTGCTATACAAGGCAGGCCAGGTATTTCCCAAGGCCTGAAACATGCCAGAAGCGGCAAATGTAAAACCTGCAGGTACAAAGTTCAGGCAAACATACCCCAAAAACGTTGCCGCAACCAAAATGACGTGTGGCTCATCGCTGAAAGGCGCAAAAAACCAGCTGGAATTTACCAGACATATCAAGGTCAACATGGCCATCAGCACACAGGTAAGTAAATTGGTATATCGGTAGGTTTCGTGCACCCTGTCGTACCTTCCTGCAGCATAGTTTTGAGCCGCGATTGCAGGAGCAGCAAACGCGACAGCCATAACGGGCAGAAAAAGCACTTGCATGATCCTGACCCCTAATCCAAATCCAGCCTGAGCGCTTGCAGCAAACTGGCTGAGCGCCCAATAAATTATCGACATATACATAAATGTAAGTAAAAACTCTCCACCTGATGGCAAGCCCAGGTTAATCACTTTCAGCATAACTTTACGCTCAGGTATCAGCGTCTTTGTGGGCATGGTCAGATAATCCACTTTACGAACAAAGTACCAAACCGTCATCACCATAGCGCATATCGCAGATAAAGAGCTGGCGAGGCCAGCCCCTGACACACCAAGCGCAATTCCACTTCCCCATCCAGAGATCAAAACAGGTGACAGAATAATATTCAGGACCACTGCCAAAACAGAAATCAACATGACAGGTTTGACAACGCCCGCTCCACGCAGCGCTGCGGCCATGACGGTCAGCCCAAATTGCAACACTAATGCTGGCAGAAACCAGTAAAAGTAGTCCACAGCAGCTTGTCGAGTCATAGTATCAGGCGTCATAAACTCGAAGAAAACGTGGCCAAACGCATAACCCAGTACAACCAACAAGACAGAGCAAATCACAGCAATCAGCATACTTTGATGAAATAGTGTGTTGGCCTGTACACGGTCTTTCCTGCCAACAGCATGGGCAACCAAAGTGCCACAACCAATATTCAGAACCTGGGTCAGCGCCATTATAAAAAAGAACACACTACCCGCATTACTAACCCCCGCAAGCGCATGCGCTCCCAGTGCTCCGACAAAATACAGGTCAACCAGAAAGTACAAGGTTTGGATAAACATCCCAACCGCCATTGGAGCGGCCATCGTAATAAGGTGAGTGAGGATTTTTCCCTGAGTAAGGTCCTTCATTAATAATTGTCCTGAATGAATAATTTCTCTATTGTACCTTTTATCCTTAGCACGTCATGGAGTATTTTCCCCAAACCAAGGATCTTAAACCACAGCCAGATTTTATCTTTCTGACTGGATACGTGTTCGTGCCATTGGGTATAATACGTACAAAGGCTAATTAAATGCAGCAGACCTCTCAGCCTGCTATTTCGGGTAAACGGATATGGTTACAAAAACAACGAACTCTCAGACTGCACCGGATACCACGCAAGCAGTCACAGATATGATCCAGGCGATACACAGTCATAGCCTCGCACGTATCTTAACCTGTTATGAACAAGCAACACCGGCAGAGCGCTCTGCACAGCTCAGGCATTGCTTTGATGCAGCCAGTAATCACACGGCAAATTACGAACATTATCAAAATATCACTGCCCACTGTGTAACGCACCATGGCCTGCCATCAAGTGTCATTGCGGGGATCAATAACAGTGAACGGCTGGACTTTTTTATGCCAGCACTTCAGGCCGCCAATGCGTTTAATGTCACCAACCATCAGGGTAATACATTTTTGCACTGTCTGTTTGCCAACCCACAAAACCCGCTTCCTCCCTTTAACTACATTCGTTCCTTGCTACTGTTTGAACGTAACGAGTCTCTGGCCGACGCGCTCGTTGTACGTAATCATCAAGGGTTAAACGCGCTGGAAGTATACCTGGGCTTTAACCCGCATTATTGTGAACTTCCCCAGCATGAACTTGCTGCCTGGCTTGCCTTGTGTGAAGCACAAAGAAAATTGTCCGGCGTGAACAGAGATAATCTCGAGAAAGTAATGTCACAGCTAAGCGCCGATCCTCAGCGCAAAGGTCGCCTTATACTGATCGCAAGCTATTATCAGGTGTCTGTCAGTTCACTCTCATAGCAGCATCTGCGTGCAGCGGTGTACACAGCCAAAGCGCCCTTTCGTTGTGTTTGTAGGTCATGACCGATCCGCCACTGGATTTGTCCCGCAGGCAGGCATACTCAACGGCCTCAAATGCAGAGCGACCAAAATCCATCGCGGCAATCGCCCAGCTTGCGCCACTACCAATGGCCCAGTTTAACGACAGAGGCTCTAAAAAGCGTCGACCATGGCGAATTTCACCGAAGAAGACATGGCCTCCATCATCCACAAAAAAGAATGAACAAGTAATGTCGCCAAATTGATTATCACGCCATTGAGTAATGAGATGATGAATTTCGGCGCAGTTGCCAGAAGCAAATAGATAGCCGTCTTCAACACGTTGGCATTTACGCGCTGCCCAGGACACAATAGTCTGGCTGGTCGAGGTCAGGCTATCTGTACAGATAGTTTTGGAATTGTGATGGTAGGCAATAGTAGTCAAAAGCACTCCTTGGTGATGATCCCTTCTGTTGCAAGTTAACCCAGATTTTTCGGAAAAGTCGGCCAAATTTGACCTGAAATTCACAATAAACGGCTTATCTTACGGTTTGAACACCAGTATACGGAGTAAAAATTAATATAAAGTTAACAACGCTGTCAACAAACCTCCCTTGAGGTAAGACCAATAAATAGTCTGAAAATCGACATCAAGGGAAGTAGGTCGTGTTGATCATCGGAATATCAACATGTAAAAGTCATTCTGGCAGAAGCGGTAACATGGCAAACGACCACCGTATTTTCCACCTGCTTTACACCACCAAGGCTACAACACCTGCACCAATGACCAAGGCAGCCAGTGGCGCTAACCATTTCCAGGGTACACGCTGCGGTGGCTCTTTTTCTTGCCCTGAGCTCTGTTGACCCGGTGCGGAAACTGACTGCTCCATAGTTTCGTCAGGCTGTGGCAATTCTTCGGCAGGCTCAGCAGGCTGAACAGGCAGTTGCCATTGATAGCCCTTTTTAGAAAAAGTCTTAATTGCGTCATCACCAAATAGCGCACGTAGGTGACCAATATTCTGAAATACAACTTGCTCCGTCACCGTCCTGCCTGGCCAGACATGCTCAAGAATCTCAGCCTTGCTGTAGATCTTTTGGGGATCCGATAAAAACAACCCCAACAGCGTGGCAGGCTTTTCTTTTATACTGATTTTTCTACCTTGTTTTGACAAAGCCAGGTTTTGGCAGTCAAACTCGAAATCTTGGAATGTTAACTTCATCGTCCTTCAGCTTTATAATTATAATAGTTGTTTAATGGTAAGAGTGCGTCCAGCACTGACACCCAGTTACGCACTTTATACCGGTCAGTTCGACAAGCTTAACATGTTCCCAACCTCGGATCAGTAGCCCAATGTAACGATTTATAACAATTGCTTTTTCATCCTGTTCGCCACAGCTGAACAGCCGTTTTCACCAAACTGGAATACCGCAAGGCTTACCATAATAATGGATGCGCCAGTCAGTAAAGTCAGGGTGATCCGCTCATTGTTGATCCAGGCCCCCAGCAACATGGCAAATCCGGGTGTGATCAAGGTCGTTAATGCAACCGTACTCGCTTTGAGTTTTTGTAACACATGGAAATAAGCGATAAACCCGATCAAAGAGCCGAACACACCTAAGTACACCGTAGCCAGCACAGAGCTTTGCTGCCAGCTCTGCATGTTGAGTTGCCCATCACTCACCCACCACACCAGACCAAACATTGGGGTCACCAGCAGGAGCGAACCAAAGGTGGTGGCTAACGGGTGAATAACCAAACGAACACGCTTAACCATCACACCGCAGAGACTAAAGCAGGTGACCGCGCCCAGTACATAAATCAATCCGCGGGGTGCAAGATCCAGCTCTGTGAGTTGTGACATAACAACTAGGTACAAGCCGACTAAGGACAAAGCCAAAGCCAGCCATTTGATTACACTAAAGCGAGTCTCGTGCAACAAATGCTGGGCAAACAGGCCCGACAACACTGGGGCAAGACCAAATACCAACGATATCACCCCGGAAGGCACAGTCTGAGCGGCCAGGTAACTGAGCAACATACCACCAAAAATCCCTAAACCGGAGTAACAATACAAGGTCCAGGCCCGGCGGGACACAGGAACCCGATAACGGCCAATCAGTATGATAAATAAGCACAGCACTAGCGCAATAGCCATACGTAAAAACACACTTAATGTTGGTGACATACCCGCGCTACTGATAACGATCCCCAGCGGGGTCGTTGACCAAATCATGATAACCAAAATGTAAGATGCCTGGACTGGCATAATTAGCTCCCGAAAGCGGGGCAGTATGAGAGGCTAAAGTAAAGAAACATCACTAACCGCTGATACTGCCGCGGTTAGTAATTGACGTTTACAAACCGCTGACAATACGCCACACACTGGCCGAATTGAGCAGCCAGGTATTATGCATTGTAAGGGCGGTTGAAAAAGTCATGAATTTCTTCTTGTTGTTTATTGAATGTCCGTTTTATCACGTCAGGCTTCAATGTCAATGGCTTATATCCAGAATCGATGAGCATGATGCGCTCTTTGCTGAGCCTGACAACGACAAACTCATTCACTTTTGCCAGCACGATTGAGAAGGCTTCTACCCAATTCGGGCGTACACATCATGATA
Organism: Pseudoalteromonas sp. XMcav2-N; assembly: GCF_024124545.1. Lineage (GTDB taxonomy): Bacteria > Pseudomonadota > Gammaproteobacteria > Enterobacterales > Alteromonadaceae > Pseudoalteromonas. Next base: position 218,496 of record NZ_JAMXSF010000001.1, on the reverse strand, counting down.
AAAAAATATAAAGTTAATAATAATTTAACAATAAAAATCCAAAATCCGCTCACTCCCTGTCATAAAAAAACCATAATAGGAAAAAGAAAAGCCCTTTAAAAACATATTATTGAATCAAGTACCATAAAATAGTGTAGAGAATGTGAATCACAAAAATAAAACCCAAATAAAACATTTAAAAAACACAGGTTAACAGGATTGACAGGTACATTAACAAGTCTCCATAATAGCAATTAATGCAAAAGCAGTATTTCAACCAACTCAAAGTGCAATATTATGGATTTTCAACTTTCCGACTATCAGACCGAGTTATACGATTCCGCGCTTCGCTTTGCTTCTGAAGTGTTGAACAAGGATGCACACCAGCGTCAACGAGATCATCACTTTTCCCCGGAGCTTTGGCGTCAGGCTGCTCAGTTTGGATTTACCGGACTGGCTGTGGAAGAAGCCCATGGCGGTGCTAACCTTGGGGCACTCAACACCATGTTAATGGTAGAAGCCCTGGGCAAAGGCAGTCAGGATCTGGGCTTGTCATTCTCTTTATGTGCGCACCTGTTCGCCTGTGTGATGCCGGTTGCACGGTTTGCGAGCGATGAGCTCAAACGTGATTTTCTGGAGCCTTTAGTCGCTGGCAAATTGATTGCTGCCAATGCGGCAACTGAGCCGGGCGCAGGATCAGATATCTATAGCATGAAGACAACAGCCAGCAAAGAAGCGGGTGGTTATCGTCTGAATGGCCAGAAAACTTATATAACCAATGCACCTGTCGCGGATGTGTTCGTTGCCTACGCAAGGACCAACCCGAGTCATGGGTTTATGGGCGTTTCAGCTTTCATCGTTGCAAAAGACACCCCCGGTCTGTCAACCGGCGCGAGCCAATCGAAAGATTGCCTGGCCAGCTGCCCGATGGGCGACGTATTTTTTGACAATGTATTTGTTCCCGAGTCGCAACGTATTGGGTTTGAGGGAGCCGGAGGGGCCATTTTCCATGACTCAATGATTTGGGAAAAAGGATGTCTGTTTGCCCTGTTTGTTGGTGCACTGGATCGGCTGCTTGAAACCACGCTGGCCTACGCGCAGGAGCGCAAGCAGTTTGGCAAGAAAATAGGCCACTTCCAGTCAGTATCAAACCGCATCATCGACATTAAATTACGCCTGGAACAGTGCCGCCTGATGCTATATCGCGCGGGCTGGAAATACGATCAGGGTCAGGATGCTGAAATTGACATTGCGATGAGCAAGCTACTGATTTCAGAGTATGCAGTACAGTCCGCTTTGGATGCCATTGCCACTTTTGGTGGCGCAGCGATCGATGCCGATATGGGGATTGTACAGGTTCTGCTGGATACGCTGCCCAGCCGTATTTTCTCAGGCACCAACGATATTCAACGTGAAATCATTGCCCGAAAACTTGGCTTAAGAGGAGCATGAACATGCTAGTTCAACGGATCTTTGCCGTACTTTATATGCTGGCCGGACTGGCCAAAGCATTTCCACAGTTAGAAAATGTGCCTGATATTCTACGCCAGGCTGCCGCAGCCAATCAGGGTACCTGGTATAGTGGGCTCAGTGAACTATTGGCCAATAACGGAGATATTGCGAATATTCTGGTCGCGGTCGCACTATTCGGCTCGGGCCTGGTACTGTGGCTAAATCCACGCTGGACCCGTTTTGTTATTTACGGTCAGCTGGCAATGATGGCGGTGTTTATCACCATTTTGCACCGCTCTCAGCCGCAGGTTATTCCGCTGGATGCCATTTTTATTATCGCGGCGCTCTATATGTTGCGTCAGCAGTTCCGCCGCACCGGTGCAAAACGCGTTTTTGCCAGTCAGGATTTTGCCAAACCAAAGGCGCTGGCAAAATCTCCTGACAAGCCTAAGCTGGCTGAGGAGTATGACGTGATCATTATCGGTGGTGGCGTATCGGGACTAACGGCAGCCAGCGAATTTGATACAGAACGCGTGCTGGTGCTGGAAAAAAGCCCAACGTTTGGCGGAAATGCGCGCTGTAACAGTCACCGCTCGTTGCCCCACCCCATTGCCGGCGTGTGTTTTCAACAACCAGTAGCAGGCTCGGATATGGACCAGTTACTGACCAAACTGGGGTTGCAAGATAAATTTAAAACCAACGCACAAGACACATTGGTTTTCTTCGATACGATTCTACTGCTCAAGTGCCTGAATGAGATCACTTTAGGCTTTATAAAATTTCCCAGTTATTTGCTCAAACCTGCGGTATGGGGATTAACGGGCCAATTGTTGCTCAACGCGTTAATTGGTAAACCCTATGTTGTCGCAGCAAAACAACTGGGCGACCCGATATTTGCCGATCTGTACCACTTTCTGGACGGTTTTGCTCCGGGTACCAAGCGCTTTCCTCAGGTGCCCTGGCACGAGCAAAGTGGCTGGAGCAAAGAAGCAATGGCACAGCTGGACAACATCTCACTCTACAGTTACCTGTTTGAACCAGAAAAAACCGCGTCGTTCCCGGACGATTTGCAACCACCTCGCAATCTGGGCAAGCTGGTTGAAAATGCAGTCACTACCACGCTCAGAGTAGAATGTCTCGATATTCATGAGGTCTCTGCCTATGTCGGCCTGCACTTTTTGGTCGGCTACCTCAGGGGCAATTTAGTGACGCTTCCGGGGGGCAACGGACATATCAGTGAAGCCCTAGTCGCACATCTTAATCAGCAAACGAATGTCACACTGCAAAGTGACATTAGCCTGGTCAATCTGAACAACGCTGAGGCTGGCGTTCAGTTAACAGCAAAAGTACAGCATCACAATATTTCAGTAAAAGCTAAAAAGCTCATCTGGGCAGCCCCTAAGCACCAGCTTTCACAATGGCTGCCCTCACTGCCTGAAGTCCAGCTTAATGCCATTAAAGAAATCCGCCATGAGGATTACTATCTGGCCAATGCCCTATTGTCACGCCCTGTGCTCAGTCACTCTTTTGGCGGCTATATGATCGAACCAGATCGCCCTGAGCAACCCTACGCCTGGTGTAAAGCCGGAACCTGCTTAGTAGCTAACTGGATGGACAGCACTAACCAAAGTGAAGGCGGTGTACTTACCCTGCTAAAACCAACGACACGTCCGGAGCGCCAGGGACGTACCGCAGCGCAAGATTTCACAGGCTTGCAGCAGCAAACCTATCAGGAAATTTCGCTGATGCTTAATAACTTAGGGATAGACCCACGCATTGTCGAAGACATTCAGATCTGGTACTGGCCCGGGGCACTGATCACCTCGGTCATAGGCCAGCAGGCCAACGGTATATTCCAGCAGGCCTCACAACCACATATCAGCGTTTATTTTGCCAATCAGGACAGTGTTGGGATAGGCAACCTGGAAAGTGCCATTTTTGCAGGTAAACAGGCTTCAGCACAGGTTAAAGACGCATTACTACACACGGATAAAACTGCCATACCGCGCAGCAAGGAGACGGTATCATGAGCCAATCACTCGTCGTCGCCCTCAGTGGCAACGAACAACTGGAACTCGGTCATTTGGGCGGCAAGGGCCACTCACTGAATCATCTGATCCGTGCGGGCTTGCCCGTACCACCCGCCTTTTGCATTACCGCTGAGGCCTATCAGACCTTTGTTAACACGGCGCTGCCAGACGACTTACTTAGCGAATCAGAGCTGGATAAAGTACGTGAAACGATTCTCCGTGCTGATATCCCTGAGCAGCTACGCACAGCTATTGCGTCTGCGTATCAGGGCTTAGGTGATAATGCGCAAATCGCGGTGCGCTCTTCCGCACTGGATGAAGACGGTCAAAGCCAGAGCTTTGCGGGTCAATATGAGACGTACCTGCATGTTCAGGGCAGTGACAGCGTGATGGAAAAAGTACGCGCATGCTGGGCCTCATTGTGGGCCGAACGGGCCGCAGGATATCGTAACAGCAGTGCAGCTGATACCGCCATTGCCGTTGTTTTGCAAACTATGGTCGACGCCGATGCAGCTGGGGTAATGTTCACTCAGGATCCACTCAGCGGCGATACCAACAAAGTGGTTATTGACAGCTGTTGGGGTCTGGGCGAAGGCGTCGTATCGGGTCAGGTCAGTACCGACAGCTTTATTCTGGACAAAGAAAACGGTGCACTGTTGCAACAGGAGATCCGGGTCAAGCCTCAGTATTGCCAACGCAATGCTCAGGGCCAGGTCACTTTACTGAATACTCCACCAGCGCAACAACAAACTGCCAGTCTGAATGACGCGCAACTGGCACAATTACTGACGCTGGCAAAGCAGGCTCAGGCCCTCTATCAGACCGAGCTGGATATCGAATGGGCACTAAAAGACGACAAGATCTGGCTGCTACAGGCTCGCCCGGTCACGACCCAGGCCAGTAAAGCCGAGCCCATTTATGCCAACCCCTGGGAGCAGGATCAGAGCATCAAAGACGGCGCCTTCTTTTCTCGCATGGATACCGGAGAGATAGTCACCGGATTGATGACGCCGCTTGGTTTATCATTTTGTGAATTCTATCAAAAGCACATCCATGGTCCCGCTATCAAGACGATGGGATTGGCAGACATTAGTGACTGGCAAGTTTACATGGGCTATATCCAGGGCCAGGTATATCTGAATATCTCCGGCTCCGCACACATGTTGCGTCAGTGTCCGCCCACCCGGGACGAGATGAAGTTCACCACCCGTTATGCGACCTCAGACATAGATTTCAGCAACTACCGCAACCCCTATGGTCGTGGTGTTGAGGGCTGGGACTACGCCAAAAGTGCCTGGCACTGGCTAAAACAACAAGTGCACAATATGCGTAATGCAGGCAAAATTGTTGAGGACATGATTGCCCTGCGAGAAAACGAGACTAAGCGTTTTCTCGCACTGGACTTGTCCAGCATGTCACTCAGTGAGTTAGATACTGAGCTGACTCGCATCGACCAGTACTTCCTCGACTCTTGTGCCGCCTATATGCCGTTTTTCCTGCAGTCATTTGCTTTATACGATGCACTGGCGGAAACCTGTGAAGAGCACTTTAAAGATCAAGGTGAAGGGCTGCAAAATCGCATCAAAGCCTCCATGAACAACCTGCGTACTATCGAAGTCACACGTGGGATCCTGGATCTGGTTGAACATGTACAGAAGAACAATGAACTAAAAGCCGTATTTGAGCGTTTTGAAGCCGAAGAGCTGGTTAAAATACTCCCTGCTCACCCGCTTGGGCAGCCATTCTGGCAGGGTCCGTTTGAAGCCTTCTTACTTGAATTTGGCGCCCGTGGCCGTCAGGAATTTGAGCTGAGTATCCCGCGCTGGCGTGATGACCCAAGTTACCTGCTGCAGGTCATGAAAATGTACCTTAAACACCCGGTTGATCTGGAGAAAAAGCTCAAAGAAACCGAGAGCCTGCGCGAAGCCGACAGCGAGCAGCTGTTTAAAGCCTTACCAGCAGGTGCACGATTTAAACTCAAAACCATCATTAAATTGTATGGTGTGATGGCAGAGCGCCGTGAAGCAACACGTCCGACGTTTATCACCGAAACCTGGTTCTATCGCTGCATCATTCTGGAGGTGCTGTCACGTCTGGAGCGAGACAACCTGGCTAAAGTTGAAGACTTGCCCTACATCGACTTCAATCGACTGCGTGACTATGTCGCCGGACGTATGGGCGCCGCCGAAGCATTCAGCGAGACGCTACTCAATGCCAATCGTCACAGTCATTTATTTAACCTCCATGCCGAAGAGCCCCCAATGGCCATCATTGGGCCTTATACGCCTAAGATGAAAACCACCACGCAGGAGCACAGCGACTCGATGAGCGGCCTGGCAGCAAGCCCCGGCAAGATAGTTGCTAAGGCCCGAGTCATCACCGACCTGCAGACCCAGGCTGGTGAACTGGAGCCGGGAGAAATTCTGGTCGCGCGCTTTACGGATGCCAGCTGGACCCCCTTGTTTGCGCTTGCCAGTGGCGTTGTCACGGACATCGGCTCAACCCTGTCACATAGCTGCATCGTGGCCCGAGAGTTCGGCATTCCAGCGGTGGTGAATTTACACAGTGCCACTGCGGCCATCAAAAGTGGCGACACGCTGATCCTTGATGGTGACCAGGGCACAGTAATAATCCAAAGAGAATAGCGAAACCCATTGCGGGCCACTGGCCCGCACTCACAACATTTAACTTAAAAGTACAACGGCAAGTGGCGTGCTGCCGCCGTTGCGGGTCGTTGCGTGCAATTTTCCAGCGAACCGAGTTATTAACAGGCAGCAGAAGGAATAAATTATGACAAGCATTACAGGATCAAGCACTCAGTCGAGCGCATCCGGCTTCGAGCATATATGGCAAGCCGAGACGCAGCGCAGTGGTGCAAAACAAGACACCATCACCGTTGGGGTAATCGTAGTCACCCGTGACGAGCAGTTTTTCCACACTGGATTAAGCGTCCTGAGCGACATCCGCGATTATGTGTTTAACCGGGTACATATTCAATCGGAGTTGGCGTTGAAAAACCCTTCGCTAGTCCCCTGCTCGCTATACGACGAAGTAAGAAGCAAAGCGATCCAGTTCTTGAAAGGACAGAAAAAAGCGATCAATATTCAGGTCATTCAATGCGCCAGTCTGGCTGAAGCAACCGGTAAGATTATTCACAGCAATGCCCTGAACGATCAGCCGGATTTTCAGGTTGGCATGCTGTTTTATGATCAAACCTCAATGGGGTTTCAGGACGACAGCATAGATCAGGTTGACCGCGATCTGGACGCCTTTTACCGTGCGATGCAGAAAATCGGCATTCCGGCTTTCTACACCAGCTTCTCAACTGTAACCTTTATTCGTGCACTGCGTACGCCCTACAGCTATTTGCCGCAGCAATATCGTGAAATCGTGCGCAGCACCGATCCGGCCACTTTCCAGACCGAGCTATTGCGACTGTGGATGGACTTTTTCGAAATGAATTATGCCAACCGCCGGGTCAAACCTGTTGGCTCTTTGGAGCTGCACAATACTCTGGGCGATCAGCTGATCAACTTCTTTGCCCGAACTGCGCCCGGGCACTGGCTGGTGTCGTACTACACCGGCTCTGTGGTTTCCAACCTCATCGGTCATCTTGACCGTCACGCCGAAAAGCAAGGCGCATTGGTGCTAAGGGGCCCGAATGAGCACGCCATTGCCTGTGGCGCGATTGCCAACTGGCAGCTCTACCGCATGCCGTTTTTAGCGGTGGTCACATCCGGCATGATGGATGAATTTAAAGGTACCCTGGCCAACCTGAAAGAAACGGCAGCTCAGGGGATCATCGTTGTGGCCGAAAACCGCCTGAGTCAGTGGTACAGCTTCCAGGGCACCATCACTGCCAGTGAAGACATGCGCGAGGTACTGGCAGCTAAGCGCATTCCCTATGTATACATGGATGAAATTGAACAGATAGGTGAAAACCTGGCAGAAGTTTACCGGCTCTATCATCAGGGTCAGGGACCGGTTGTGGTATTGGCCACTCAGAATGTTCTGGAGTCTTCTTTAGAATTGGATCTGCCTGCACTCGAAGCCCTGCCTGCGAATCCAAGTGATGAGCCCGTTGAGATCATGACCGACGAGCTCCGTCAGGCCATCGAGCTTATCAATAACGGACCAGAAAAGCTGGTCTGGCAGCTTGGTCCGGTCAGTGAAGACGAGTATGCCCTGATCCATGACATAGCCCAGCAGGCAGGTATTGCGCTGGTAGACAGCCTCGCCCACCCTGGCACTGCACCAAAGTACTATCAGGGCCAACGCAACGACAATTACCTGGGTACACTGGCCATTTACGGTTATACGCCGCGGGTTTACAACTACTTTCATACCAAAGACAAGCTCAACAGTACTGATGAGCAGTGTCTGTTTATGATTAAAAGCCGGGTTGCTCAGATTGCGACGCCATTTTCCGATGGCCGCCTGGAGCGCAAGGTCCACCTGGTGCAACTGACCCAGGAAGAAACTCATCTGTCGCCGTTTGCCGATCTGCATTTACATATGCGCTGTCGTGATTTCCTGCAGGCCGTGAAAAAGCACCTCAATGTCAGCGAGTCGTTGCGCGCCAAGCGTATGGCGCGGATCATGGCTTACCCGGATACCCAGTCTGACGTGCTCAGCAAGCTACCCAGCCTGCCAATGTCACCGAACTATTTCTTCTGCCAGCTCAATCGTGTCATTGAAGATTTAATTGAGCAAGAGAACTTTGACTATACCGGTGTCTACGATGTTGGTCGCTGTGGCATTTCCGCCGTACGTAACGTGGCCAAAACACGCCGCGGCTTTTCGGGCTGGTATGGTCGTGCCCTGATGGGCGACGCCCTGCTTGCCAGTGGCTATCTCGCCTACACCAGCCCTACCAATGTTATCGCCTTTATCGGCGACGGGGCTAAAGGGATTGTGCCCGATATTTTACCGGCATTTATCGACAATATCCTGACTCACCCTCAGCTGCTCGATAAGAGCATCAGCGTGTTCTATTTTTGCAATGGCGGTCTGTCGGTGATCAACACCTATCAAGAACGGATCTTATTCAACCGCACCTCTCGTCAGATGCGTCTGGTCAACATAGAGCAGCCCCAATTTGAGCAACAAATCGGTGATTTTGACATTTCCGCCCAGACCCTGACTCAGTTTGATGAAACGGCAGTTCGCACAGCACTGACAGCGAACAAACGTTTGACGCTGTTCTCCGTGGTACTGGGCCACAACAATGAAGGGGATGGCATATCACTGGCCACCGCCAAAGGCTGGCAGCGCGACAGCGCAGAACCTGTTACCCCAGACACCGATTCAGATACGCCACCAGCACAGGAAATTAACTCATGAAGTTTGGATTTATCGCCCACCCGACCTCAGTCGGCCTGAAACGCTACGTTAAAATGCTCGATCTGCTGCAACGCAACACTCAGGATCAACATACCGGCTACAACCGTGAACTGTGGGGCAAAGCCAACCTGGTTCCGTTTATGAACTTTGCCAAAATCACCTCAGCCAGCGGCGCGACTTGTGAAGGCATGATCAAATACATGCCACTGATAGCCGAAGAGATGATTGCCGATCCCAGAGGCATTGCCGAGCGTGTGGTCGCTGGCGTGGAAGAGTTTGTGGCTGACGGCGCAGAGCTGGTTGGCCTGGGTGGCTTTACCTCTATTGTCGGTCGCCGCGGCGAAGCCACCGCAGCCAAATCCCCGATCCCGATTACCTCGGGCAACTCACTGACCACCTATGCCGGCTACAAAGCCCTGATGCAAATCAAAGAGTGGCTGGACATCAACCCGGAAAAAGAAACTGTGGCCATTGTCGGGTACCCGGGTTCTATCTGCCTGGCACTGAGTCGTTTGTTACTGGCAGAAGGGTTTAATCTGAAACTGCTGCACCGCGCCGGCCATAAAGACAAAGCTGAAATGCTCAGCCACCTGCCGGAGCAATACCACAATCGGGTGAGCCTGACTGGTAACCCGGACGACTTGTATGGCGAATGCAAGCTGTTTGCCGGGGCCACCTCAGCCGGTGACGTGATTGATGTAGCGAAACTGCAACCCGGTTCCATCTTCATTGATGTGGCGCTGCCGCGGGACGTCAATGTCGATGCCCGCCCGGCCCGCGATGACATTTTAATCATCGATGGCGGCTGCGTCACAGCAACCGACGCCGTCAAACTCGGAGGTGAATCACTGAATGTCACCATCAAACAACAGCTCAATGGCTGTATGGCTGAAACGATAGTGCTGGCCCTGGAGCAACGCCGTGAGAACTACTCACTGGGTCGTTACCTGGAGCCGGTCAAGGTGTTGGAAATCGGCGAGCTGGCCGAAAAACATGGCTTTTATGCCTATCCGCTGGCCTCATTTGGTGAGCGTATTGACCGCCAGCATGTCACCAATCTGAAGCGCTACTATCACCAGGACATTTATGCCATCGACAAAGGTGACACCAGTCAGAGACTGACCTTTATCGATAACATCCTGGCCCAGGACCCAGCCAAAGAAGACACCCTGGACCGCCACCATCAGTTTATTAACCCTATGATGGTGGAGTTTTTAAAACAACAGCGCTGCGACAATGTATTCCGTAAAGCCGAAGGCACTATGTTGTATGACAATGAAGGTACCGGCTATCTCGATATGGTGGCAGGCTATGGCTGTCTGAATCTGGGTCATAACCCAACCGCCGTCAGCGAAGCTGTGAAGACTTTTCTGGATGAGCAAGGCCCTAACTTTATTCAGTATATTTCTGTACCGGAGCATACCGCCAAGCTGGCGGAAGTGCTGTGTCATTTAGCCCCGGGCGATATGGGCCGGGTGTTTTTCAGTAACTCAGGCACCGAAGCCGTTGAGGCGGCGATTAAGCTGGCCAAGGCCGCGACCGGTAAGCCGGGTATTGCCTATCTGAAAAACAGCTACCACGGAAAAACCCTGGGTGCCCTGTCTATTACCGGGCGGGAAAAACACCGTAAATACTTCCAGCCGCTGATCCAGGCCATGGTTGAAGTGCCTTTTGCTGACTTAGATGCACTGCGTGACGCCCTGCAACGTGATGATGTGGGTGCTCTGATGATAGAACCTATTCAGGGTGAAGGCGGCGTCCATGTGCCACCAGCCGGATATCTGAGTGCCGTTCAGCAAATCTGTCGCGACACAGACACTTTGCTGATGGTCGATGAGATCCAGACCGGTCTGGCACGTACCGGTAAACTGTTTGCCTGTGAGTGGGAAGGCATCGAACCCGATGTGCTGATGCTCTCTAAGTCTCTGTCCGGCGGACTTATGCCCATCGGCGCGACTTTGTGTCGCAGCGATGTCTGGCAACGTGCCTATGGCACCTCAGATCGCTTCTTAGTACATACCTCCACCTTTGGCGGCGGCAACCTCGCATCAGTGGCTGCATTGACCGCACTGCGTGAAATCGTTGCGCAGGATCTGGTCTCCCGCTCTGACGAGCTGGGCAGCTATTTTAAAACTGAGCTACAGGCCATTGCCGATAAATATCCCTTTGTGGCCGAAATTCGCGGTAAAGGCCTGATGCTGGGGATCCAGTTCGAACAAACCTTTGACGGAGCAGTTGCCGCCTCGGCCAGAGAGTTCGCCACGCGTCTGCCCGGCGACTGGCACAGCACCTGGAAGTTCCTGCCCGATCCGGTCCGGGAGCACCTGCAAGCAGCCATGGAACGCATGGAGCAGACACTGGGTGAAATGTTCTGCCTCAAATTTGTCACCAAGTTCTGTCTGGATCACCAAATCCTGACCTTTGTCACCGCCAACAGTTCGACGGTGATCCGGATCCAGCCGCCTCTGGTGATCACAAAAGCTGAGATTGATCGCTTTGTCAGCGCTTTCTCTTGTGTCTGTGAAGAACTGTCGACTTTTTTAGACTAATGAAATCTGGGTCGCACTGCCACACACAGTTGCGACCCACACCGAAACAAATGACTGATTGATAAGGATTACTTATGACTCTCAACAAACAAGACGTTGTCAACCATATGATGGGCTTTTTCCAGGCCAAAGCCGTGACCGCTGCATTATCGCTGAAGCTGTTTGACCATTTTCGCGACACGGATCTAAGCGCCCAGCAACTAGCTGACAAAATCGACGCACCGCTGCGTTCTGCTGAGCAAATGCTTATCGCGCTGCATGCAATGGGGTATCTGACCAAGCAAGATAACCGGTACCAGCTACCCTCAGAGCATCACGCGTTTTTATTAAGTGATGAACCTATGTGGCTGGGCTGGCTGGGCCGCCATATCGATACTTTCTTATATCCCTTGTGGGGAGAGCTGAGCAGCGCAGTAAAAAGCGATACTAACCAGCGAGAAGCAGTATTTGGTGACAACCGCAGCTGGTTCGACATTCTGTATCAAAACCCAGACGACGTAGCAGATTTCCAGGAGTTCCTGGGCAAATTTGCCGCCCCCTTCATCGAAGGCTTCGTCAAAGATTACGATTTCTCACAGCACCACTCCTTTTTGGATATCGGTAGCGGCATTGGCACCTTACCAATAGCCGTGGCCAATGCCCATCCGGGTGTGTCGCTGGCCATCTGTGAATTGCCTCAGGCGTCGGCATTTTTGCGCGACAAGCTGGGTGAGCAAGGCTATGGCGATCGCATCGAAGTCGTGGAAGGCGATGTCATCGCAGGTAACCTGCCCATTGGTGACTATGACCTTATTCACCTGGGCTGGATGCTGCACGACTATGCACCAGAAACCCAGGTCACCATCTTAAAAAATATCTACAACGCCATGCCAGCCGGTGGCCGCTTTATTGCCTCAGAAACGCCGCTTAATGATGACAAGTCCGGTCCTGAGTTCACCGCCCTGCTGTCACTGAATATGTTGGTATCCACAGATGGGGGTATTGAAAGTAGCAGCGAAGAATATCTGGCACGCTTCCACGAAGCCGGATTCAACAATGCCCGTATCCTTGAGATCCCTGGGCCACGGACCCTGATCGTCGGCGAAAAAGCGTGATCAGGCAATAACAGAAGGAGTAGCAGGATGTTAGCCACTAAATTACTAGACCATATCGCCGAGCAGTTTCTGGACGGCGAAAAAGACGGCCTTGAGCCGCAAACCCCCTTGTTTGAATTAAATATCGTTGACTCGGCGGCCATTTTTGACCTGGTCGATTACCTCAAACAAGAAACCCAGTTAAACATAGGTATGCAGGAGATCCACCCAGGCAACTTTGCATCAGTCGATGCCATGGTGACCCTGGTTGAACGCCTTCAGACAGAGCAAGCATAAGGAGGCTTGAAAATGAGTGCAACGAATCCAAAAGTAAATCCGGACATTATGGAAACCCTGCAACAGCAAGTCCTGAAAACATTTGCTGAACTGACTGAGTACCCTGCTAATACTCTGGACCTGACCAGTCATCTTGAAAACGACTTTGGCATTGACTCTATTGCGCTGGCCGAAGTAACCGCAGCACTGACTAAGCAGCTACAGCTTAAAAACCCGCTGTCCATCCAGAATATTCATTGTATTGCCGATGCGGTTGAACAAATCGCCGCACAGGAATTTCACCTCAGTGAGGCCAAGGCGACAGTGAATACCGATGGCGCACAAGATGCACACAGTTGGCTGCGTGAGCAAGTGCTTTCTGTGGTTGCCAGCTTCAGTGGCTATAACGCCAATGAACTCAGCATGGATGCCGAGATCGAGAGCGATCTGGGTATAGATTCAGTCACTGTGGTCTCAGCACAGGGTGAACTGCTGAAAACGCTGGGATTGAGAGACAATTTAAAAATTCCTGGCTGTAAAACCCTGGCTGAGCTGGAGCAGGCGTTTGCCAGCCTGCTGGTAGAAGAAAAAGGCGCGCAATGGGCCGCTGAGCTGGTTAGCAAAAACCCCTTGATTGATGAACTGCTCAATCCGGCTGCGAAAAGTGACGAAGTACAGCACCAGATAGACAGCGACGACGGTGATAACAGGACAATGCGTGACTTTGTGGGGATCCAGCACCCGGATCTGTTCCACAAAGCCAGTGAGTTCAAATCTTTCTACGACAAGAAAAAAGCGCAGCAACTTTACTGGTACGGTATGCCACTGGAAACCCCCTGTAAAAACCGTGCAGTCATGTTTGATGAAGTCACTGGCACCAGTCGTGAGTTTCTGATGTTTGGTTCCAACAGCTATCTGGGCCTATCGAATCATCCTGAGGTGATCCAGGCGATACAGGATGCCGCAGGGCAATATGGCGCCACCAACACGGGTTGCCGGATTATTGCGGGCAGTAACGTCCTGCATCTGGAGTTGGAGCGTAAACTGGCCAAACTGAAAGGCCGCGAAGCCTGTATTGTTTACCCGTCCGGTTACTCAGCGAATCTGGGCTGTATTTCCGCCCTGACGTCTAAACATGACCTGATCTTTACTGATGCCATTAACCATATGAGTATCACAGACGGCTGTAAGCTAGCGGGTGCGCAACGTAAGATCTACAATCACTCACTGAACAGCCTGGAAAAATCTCTGGCCAAATACGCCGACCATCCGGGTGGCAAACTGATTGTGACCGACGGCGTGTTCAGTATGCATGGGGATATTGTCGACCTGCCGCGCCTGATGAAGCTGGCGAAGCGCTACGGCGCCCGTGTACTGGTTGATGATGCCCATTCAACCGGCGTACTGGGTAAAACAGGTTCAGGGACTACCGAGCACTTCAATATGAAAGGCGAAGTCGACCTGGAACTGGGTACTATGAGTAAAGCACTCTCTGGCCTGGGCGGGTTTGTCTGTGGCGATGGCGACGTGGTGGAGTTCCTGCGCTTTTACTCCAACTCATATGTATTCGCCGCCACAATTCCGGCCCACGTTGCAGCTGGTGTTATTGCATCGATCGATGTGATGCTGCGCGAGCCTGAGCGTCTGACCAAGCTTTGGGATAACATTTATTACTTCCGCAACTTGTTATTGCAGGCAGGCTTTGACCTGGAAAACTCCGACTCAGCCATAGTTCCTGTTGTGGTTGGCGATGATGCAAAAACGCTGGCACTGGGACGCGCCGTACGTGCACGAGGCCTGTATTGTCAGACCGTGGTCTTCCCCGGCGTGGCGGTTGGCGACGCACGTTTGCGCCTGAGCATCACCAGTGAGCACACCCAGGCAGACCTGGATGAAGCCTATCGTATTCTGGTAGAAGGTGCACTGGAAGTGGGCGTGCCACTCAATCAGGATGTTAAAGCGGGACTGGCGGAGGCCTGAGTATGACGAAAATTCCGTCATCGGCCCGTTTTGCGCTGAATCTGCTGAGCCATGCTCAGCAGACACCGCATAAAACGGCGCTGATTTGTGTCGAGCAACAGTGGGATTATGCTCAGCTCGCGGCCCGCGCCTGCCAGATAGCCAATGCGCTTTGCGCTTTGGGTTTAACTCAGGCGCCGGTGCTGCTTAACCTGCCAAAACAGCCAGATACGGTAGCAGCCATCTATGCCTGCTGGCTCAGTGGCAATCATTACATACCCATAGATTACAGTCAGCCTGATGCCCGGGTTGAGCGGATCATCACAGCGGCAAAACCGGCACTGGTGCTGGATCAGGACTGGCTGAATACACTCGACAGCCTGGCGCATCACAGCGACTATGAGCAAGATCTTACGGCCTATATGTCACGGTTACGCCAGCACAGGGATGTCACCATTGCCGCCATACTTTATACCTCAGGTTCAACCGGCACACCCAAAGGCGTGCAGATAAGCCATGATATGCTGGATTTTTTCATTGACTGGGCCGTGCAAACCACCGCAGCTGACAGCGAAGATACATTTGCCAATCACGCCAGCTTTGCGTTTGATTTAAGCACCTTTGATCTTTTTGCAGCCGTGCGCACGGGCGCCAGTGTGTGGCTTATCACAGAGCAGGAACAAAAAGATCCACTGGCGCTGATCAGGGGAATAAGAAAGCATCAGATCAGTATCTGGTACAGTGTGCCATCGATCCTCTCAATGATGGTTCGCAGTGGTGAGCTCAATAGCAGCCATACAGCGACATTAAAACAAGTGATTTTTGCCGGGGAGCCTTACCCTGTCGCAGCATTACAACGCTTGATTAGCTGCCTGAGTGCTGATACCTGGTTACACAACTGGTATGGTCCGACCGAAACCAATGTCTGCGTCGCCTGGCAGGTTGATAAAACACAACTGAGCCACCTTCGCCACCTGCCAATAGGTAAATTATTGCCTGAACTGGACGGCTGGCTGGAAGATGAGTCTGGTGCACGTTGGCCTCTCTCACAGTGCCTGGGAAAAAGTGGTGAATTGCTGATTGGCGGTCGCTGCGTCACGCCTGGTTATGCCAATGTGGACTTGCCACGTGCTACCGAGCTACATCAACAGCACTGCCATGCAACTGGCGATCTGGTTGAGCTGACCGAGGACGGACTGGTTTATCGCGGTCGTATCGACGATATGGTTAAGCTCAACGGTTACCGGGTTGAATTGGGAGAGATAGAGTCATTGCTGCATCAACATGAGGCCATTGAGCAGGCCGCGTTGCACCTTGCTCTGGGCGAACAACAGCATAAGCTGATTGCAGTGATCACCCTCAAAGACGATGCTGCAAAGCCTTCTTTACTGGCGCTGAAACAGTTCTTACAGCAACACCTGCCCGCCTACATGTTGCCACACAAGGTAGTGGTAGCAGCGCAACTGCCGTATAACGCCAACGGCAAAGTGGATCGTAAACGACTGGCGGAGTTGGTGGTATGAGCAAAGATACAACGACTCCCTTAGCCATCGTCGGGATCGGCTGCATGCTGCCTGAGGGGATTAACTTTGCGGCCTTAAAGCAACGGGGCACACTGAACCCGGGTCAGTTTACTCACCCCTTTGGCTGGTCGGTCGCATCTGAGCCGCTCAAAGGCGGACAGGTAAACACAGATGAATTTGATTACAAAAAGTTTTCTATTCCGCCACTATTTCGTAAGGCCGTCAGTCGTGAGACCCGCATGGCGATGCTCGCTGCCGAAGAAGCACTGAGCCAGCTCACCCTCGATGCATCACTGCGCGATCATTGCGACCAACTGTGTGCAACCCATATGGCAAGTGACTCCGCCTACCGCAATGCCACTAAAGTAGCCGCGCTGCGCGCTCTGGCTGAGCAGCTGGGTGTTCAGGATAATGCACAGGCATGCATAGATGAGTACAAACAAACACTGGCGAGCACTTTTGGGGCCACATCCCACGATCGGGTCGGTGAAATGGCGTCAACGATCCCGGCCCGGATAGCACATTTTGCACACACCCGGGGAAAGTGTCAGACACTCGATGGCGGTGATTTAGGTGGACTGAGACTGCTTCAGGCGGCACAGGATAACTTTCGCTATCAGGACAGTCAGCTTGCTGTACTAACCAGCATTCAGTGCTTTCATCACCAGCCGCAGAGCGAGATTCTGCATCAACAGGGGATCTCAATACAGCAGCCCTGGCTCGAAGGTGCAATAAGCCTGGTTATCTGCCCGGTAACATTGGCCCAGCAACAAAACTGGCCAATACTTATGGAGCTCAGCACCTTTGTTACCTCCGAATCACAGCAGCCACAGGCAGGCTATTTTGCTGGTGCAAGCCAAGTGTTTTATCAGATACTCGAGATGCATCTGAATGGTCAGGCTGAGTGTAACGGTGCAGCGGCCCTTGGGCAGAACTGGCAAATCTCTGCTGCAGGCCAACACAGTTATGTCCCGGCCAGCGACGATCAGGTCGCGATCACGGATTATCGGCCCATTACCGCGCTGGGTAATGACAAAGACCGTTTCTGGCAAACTCTGGCTGACGGACAGGATGTATTACGTCCGCAGTCTGCACAGCAGCTCAATGCACAGGCCTTCGTGCGGGAAACACCGCAAAAGCTCAGCACCTATATAGACAAAGCCATGAGTTTTGACAGTCATAATCCGCTTGATGTCGCCCTGAGTAAGCCTATGATGCCCGCTAAAAAAACTCGTCTGGATGTCTCACAATTGCAGCTGCTTAAAGGCGCTGAGTCTCTGACGCTGGGTGAATTTAAACGACCAGCCGTGATCCTGGCCTGTAACCTGGCACTCAGCGCAGACAGACAGTCAGGCGCACAAGCACTGTGGGCACAACTGCCTGACGCACCCTGCTATCTGCCACAACCCGATGCACCTGAAATTAACCGCTGGAGCTGGTACGGTGCGACAGGTCTGGGTGGCGCAAAGTTATTGGCTCAACAACTGGGACTCCCTCACGCCGACTGCATCGCCGTCGAGGCTGCCTGTGCCAGTTCAATGGCCGCGCTGCATAACGCAGTCAGGGGGCTGCAGTCCGGACGCTACGATGGCGTGGTTGTGGGCGGCATTGAAACCGCCACACTGGAGCGGGATCTGGTGCTATGTGGTGCACAAATGATGCTCTCAGCAAAGCGCATTCGGCCCTTTGCCAAAGGTGCCGACGGCTTTACCCCGGGTGATGGTGGTGGCCTGTTCGTGCTGCAGACTAAATCCGATGCAGCACACGCCATCGCCCACATAGACGCCATTTCCGGGTCCTGCGACAGCCGCTCTATGACAGCGCCAGACCCTCAGGGCCAGGCACTGGCAATGTACAAGACTCTTCAGCTGGCGTCGGTTAATCCCGAGCAGGTGCAGTATCTCGAAACCCATGGCACTGGCACTACGCTGGGTGATCAGGCTGAACTGGAGTCACTCTGCGCGGCATACAGCCGCGAGCACGACCAGCCGCTCTATCTGGGGTCTGGCAAATACAACTTTGGTCACTGTTTTGCGGGAGCCGGTGCCATCAGTTTAGCAAAAATGCTGGCAGCACTGGAGCAATGCTGTATGCCGCCTACCCCAGTCCTGGGTGAACTCAATGATGCATTGCCATTTGACAGTATTCCGGCGCAAGTCCCGCAAACAGCCTTGCCCTGGCCGGCACTGTCAAACCAACAACGGATAGGTGCAATTAACGCCTTTGGCACCGGTGGCATCAATTATCACCTGACTTTATTACACTCTCATTCACAGGAATCAGTATGAAACTCATTGTTCACAAAATTCGCCTTAAAGACATCAAACACCTGGGAGCCTTTCGCGACTGGGTAGAAACGACGGACTATAAAGCATGCGAAAAACTGGATTCAGTTAAAGCGTTCGCTGTTTTTGAAGCTTCCAGTCAGGCTGATGCAGCATTTCACTTTGTTGAAACTATCTATCTGGAGTCTGAGCAAGCCTTTGAACAGGACATGACAACGCCTTTATTTCAAAGCCTGGTTAGCCGCTTTGATGAAATGGCCGAAGTGGTTGAAGAGTTTAAGGGTGAACGGATTGCACAAGGCTATCAACAGTGATCTCCCAGCACACCTGTACACCAGTGGGAGAGACTCATGTCTCACCCGCTGTGTATATCGGTCACAGCGTCGATAATGCGATACGCTCGGCACCCCGCCTGACTCAAGGGCTTATCGTCAAACAGCTCGGCAGAACCCTGGCAACTTTGGCCTTACAAGATGCCAGTCACTGCTCATCAATCCGGCTTGCTCACGCTGCAAGCGGTCAGCCATATGGTGAGCAAGGCAAGGGTCAACCTAAGGTGCCTTTATCCATCAGCCATAGCGGTCCCTGGGCTGCTGTTGCGTGTGCAGCACATCCTGTTGGTATCGACCTTCAGGTTTATCGAGGTTTCTCTGCTGGCGCTCAGCAACATATCTTTTGTGATAAAACCAAGCCAATAAGCTTGGTCGCGCAAACAGCTCGGTGGTCAGTGCGCGAAGCCTATCTAAAATCCTTCGGCCGCGGTCTGCCTTTTGATTTACCTGACATCGCAATCCAAAAACACAGCACCAGTGGAACAACAGAATATGGCCGCGTGTATACCCACAGCGCCTCCCTAGCCCCGGCCAGCTACTGGCTCTGGTACACGCTGTATTTCTGCTGCGCAATCTGTATTGCAGGCGACTGGGAGATCACCCCAACACTCTCTCTTCACATCGGAAAATGACAATGACACATACAGCATTTGAACAGACATTGACAGAAGCGGTGAAGCTGGCGAGGCTTGCGCCTTCATCGCACAACTGTCAGCCCTGGGCGATTCATTTTGACCCCGTCATACACTGCGGTTATCTGGCCATTGATAACCGCCGCAAACTCACAGGTCTGCCCTCATTGGAGCGAGAAATGTTGCTCAGCTGCGGGATCTTTTTTTACATACTGGAAGCGCTGATCCGCAGCCGAGGCTACGAGCTTCACTGGCGCTGGTGTGATGAGCAGGAACAACAAAAGTTAGCAGGCAACGACCGGGCGCTGATACGTTTTATGCCGGGACCTGAACAAGACTATCAGAGCGATGCGTTTGCCAGCCTGTCTGAACAGCTCGAGCAGCGCCATACCGTACGCTCGCCCTATCTCAGGACCGCCCTGAGCGGGCAACAGCGCGATGAGCTACAGGCCTTGCTCAAACCTTACCCTGTCTCCCTTGGGATTTTTTATCAGCAAACCCATGGGCAGGCTCTGGCTAAACTGACTCAAACCTTTGCAGGACAGGACTTTGCCAACAAAGCAGCCTGGCGCGAAACCTATAGCTATATCCGCTTCGACGAGCGTCGCCAATATGAAGATGGCTTTTACCTGCACAACCTGTTTGGTCCGGTTTCAGCCGGATTTAAGCACTTTTTTAAAATGGCTTTCCATCCCAGCCTCAATAGCCTGACTAACTTACTCCGCCTGCCTGATAAAATGGCAAAAGGCCTTGCAGAATTAGTCGCTTGCGGACCTCACTATCTGTCGTTGAATGTCAGAAAAGAAGGGGATGAAGCGATGTTTCGTGCAGGGATTGGCTTAGGCGCATTGTGGTTAAGACTACAACAATGGGGGTGGGCCATGCACCCAATTAGCGTACTGGTTCAACATGACAATGCCAGGCTGGCCCTGGCAGAGTGCCTCAGTCAGACAGAACTGCCGGTGTTTTTCGCGCGATTCGGAGAGCCGGAAATAGCAGGCAGCCCGGCACCGCGAAGGCATTGGCAAAGTATTCTGCTCAGTGATACCCAAAGTTTCGCCGAGCCCAAACCCACTCCGCGAGAGTAAAAGCACCGGTAAGAACAAAAAATAAACTATTGATTAGTTGTAAATTATAATATAAAACAAAAAGGTACACATTGAGATAATTTATACAATAAGGAAAATAAAATGAAGCTCATCAAAAAACAAATCAAAATGCTTTCTAAAGACGCGACTCGCTTACCGGTGCTGATGACCGCAAATATTGCAGGTGGCATAGATACCCATAACGGAGGTGGTGGCAATGCAGGACAAACCATGCGCACCACAGCCCTCGCCGCGGCAGAGGAAATCAAAAATTCTGCTGAGAGCATTTGTACGGCCTAATCCCATATTGCAATGCAACGCGCAGCACAAAGACATCAACATAAGCAGGCTTTGTGCACTGTATAAAAAGCAGTTGACAAACAAGATTTTTATACAGTAGTTTGTAACTGACCAATATGTATAACAAAAACAATTCAATAGGACATGAAAATGAAACTAGCACTTAAGAAAAAACAACTAAAACAACTAGACAACACTATGCTGCTGGACAACCAAGCCACACCTCAGGTTGGTGGTGCCGGCGAGAGCTCACCACCACGAGCTTGCCTGCCAACCGGCCACATTTGTGATCGTCTGAGCGGCAAAAGTGACCACACCTGCTGGTGCTAATTAAATCGCGGCAGCACTGCTGCCGCACTTAAACTACTTCGCCTGATTCAATTTACGTTAAACACATCCCCACTCACACTGAAGCTTTCTGTACTTATTTTTCATTTCTGTTGCCTAACAATAAAAAATTTCGCTTTCCGGCGCTTTGTCCTGTCTTTTTCTCCATGCTTCCCTACAATACCCGCCATAAGGAGACAGCATGCAGCAAAAAACCAGCAAACTATTGATTTTTATACTCGCTCTACTGGTGGTGTTTTGTCCACTGGGGATCGATCTGTATTTACCCGCATTCGTCAATATGCAACAAGACTTAGCCGTCAGCGAAGCACAAATCCAGCAAACCGTCGGGATTTATATGCTGGCTGTTGGTCTTGGACAGTTACTTGCAGGGCCACTGGCCGATAAGTATGGCCGACGCCCGGTTGCCCTGTCCGGGATCTTACTCTTTGGCAGTGGCGCACTACTTGCCACTTTGCTGGACGAATGGCACTGGATTATGGTCGCGCGCGTATTGCAGGGCTTAGGCGCTTGTGCCACCTTCGTCAGTGCCTTTGCCATTGTCCGGGATAGCTTTGGTCATAAAGGCAGTGGCCAGATGATCACCTATCTCAATGGTATAGTCTGCTTTATTCCTGCCCTTGCGCCGATTTTAGGCGCCTGGCTGACCATAGAGTTTGGCTGGCGCAGTAATTTTACTTTTCTGAGCGGGTTTGCTGCCATCGGCCTCATCCTGGTGCTGGCGCTGTATCGGGAAACCAAACCAGACAGCACTGTATACTCAGGCTACCTTCTGGATTTACGTCGCTTCCGGCCCATGCTCAGCAGTCCTCAGTTTATGTTCAACGCGTGTATTACTATGGTTGGTATGGCCGCCATGTTGGTGTTTGTAGTTGGTGCACCGGGTTGGCTTATGACCGAGCTGAATCGGCCCGTCGAAGAATTTACCATGTGGTTTACTATCAATGCTGCCATCAGCATTGCGGCCAGCTTTATCGCACCGCATTTCATCAAGCGTAACTCACAACAGGCACTGCGGTTTGGCCTGAGCTTGTTTACCCTCGGCGGTGTGTTACTGATGATGGCGCCGCAAAACCATCCGCTTGCGTATCTGTTACCTATGTATCTGGCATCCGTGGGTTTTGCTTTTACGCTTGGCGCAGCAGCAGGCAATGCCCTGGCTCCATTCGCCAATCAGGCAGGCACGGCATCAGCGCTGATTGGGGTAATGCAAATGAGTGGCGCCGGGCTACTGGCTATGCTCAGCCAGCCACTGGCATTACCTGCCCCGCAACAATTAGCTGTGCACCTGCTACTCGGGCTGCCTTTCCTGTGTCTGCTATTTAGCCGCTGCAAAGACAACCTGCATAGTCCAGCTTGATAACACATCAGGTAGCACAGGCGTATTGAGCTGCGCAGATAAAAGTACATGACAGTTTAATGGCAGTCGTACGATTGTCACAATCAGATATGATACTACCTATAGATAGCAACAATGGATTTAGCGTGAAGCACAAGTTTCGCTCTAGCTTATTGTAAAGCAAGATATTTGCTGCGCCATAGAACCCAATGTGTTGTGCTCTAACCCAACCAATTTTATATGCGGGCTTATGCCCGCATTTTTTATAGGCTTTTTATTTCAAGCTGGGTAAACTAAACGCAATCTTGTCTACCAGAGCACATCATGCTGAACCCAGAATTACTCGCCTCTTTTTTATTTGCCAGCTTTATCATTGCCATTGCACCAGGTCCTTCAAATGCTTTTTTAATGGCTCAGACCTTTACCAATGGCCGAGCAGCAGGCATGCAAAGTGCCTTTGGTTTTGCCCTCGGCGGTGTGGTCCACACTCTGTTTGCTGTGATTGGCTTGTCGGCCATTCTCAAAGCCTCAGAAACCGCCTACACCACAGTGCAGTATTTAGGTGCGGCATATCTTGCCTACCTGGGTATACGTACTTTTAAAGACACGCTCTCAAAGTCGAATGAGTGCGATGATGAAAAACCCCATGTGAGCAATAAGAAACGCCAAAATGTCATGTTTCAGGCAATGATGACCGAGGTACTTAACCCTAAAGTAGCGCTATTCTTTATTGCTTTTATTCCCCAGTTTGTTGATCAGAGTCTCACAACATCAACCACAGTACAGCTGGCCATGTTCGGTTTACTTTACCCGATCCTAGCCTTTCCCCTTGATTGTGTGTATGTTTACAGCGGCGATAAAATCGCCGGTTATTTTCGCGCTCACCCTAGTGCGCCAATTTGGATAGACAGGATCTCTGCATTTATCTTCGTCGCACTGGCAATTAACTTATTATTATGAGGTAAGTATGGACACCAAGTCGCAGGTTATTCCGGCTAAAAAACGCATCGCACTGGTTGCACATGATGGTAAAAAACAAGCTATGGTAAACTGGTGCCAGTCACACCTTGATAAGCTCGCTATGCATCAGCTGTATGCCACGGGAACGACCGGTAACCTTATTGAAAAGACATCAGGCCTGCCCGTCCATAAACTCCTGAGCGGCCCAATGGGGGGAGATCAACAGCTTGGTGCAAAGATTGCCGAGAATGAAATTCATATGCTTATTTTTTTCTGGGATCCCATGGCCTCACAGCCCCATGATCCAGATGTAAAAGCGCTGCTCAGGCTCGCAGCTGTATGGAATATTCCGGTCGCCTGTAATGAGACCACCGCAGATATGTTACTCTCCTCCATGATGATGACCACCCCGATAGAGCGTCAGTTACCTGACTATGAGCAGTATCTGGCAGAACGTCTGGAAGGCTAATGCTTGACTGAGCTAAATCGACGCCAGCCGGATTATACCTAACTTCTGTAAAGCAGTTTAGCCGCGCAACTTTGCTTTGGTTATCGCGCAGCTTTTGCCCCGTAGGTAGGGAGTGACATTAGCCTGTTTGGTAAAGCCTGTTCGCCCATTTAGTCAGGCCGGCTGTGACACTCCCAAAGTTGTCACCATTGACCATAGGAATATCACCCAGACGCTGCTGTAATGCCAACTTTAACAGCGGAGATTGGGCGCTGCCTCCGGTCAGATAAATCACATCAGGCTGTGTTTTAGCTTCAACGATCGCCTGCTCTGCCAGTGCCGCAGCTTGCTCCAGACAGCTGGCTACCGATTCCGCCATAGTCTGCGCACTCACCTTGACATTCAACGTCTTGTCCAGAAAGTCCAGTGGCACAGCATGTTCTTCTTGCTCCGACAGGGCGATTTTAGCCAACTCCCCCTGACGTACAAACTGATGGGTCATTTTGTTTTCTTGTATTTTTAACAAACGCTGCAATTTTTCAGGCTCGCATACATCTCTTAACATGCCAGTCAACTCACGTTGCATCTGCTCGCTGTAGAAGTCACTTTGCATTTGAATGTCGTTAATTTTGCACGCCTGCCAGAACAGAGGATTTGGCAAAGGTAACCCTGATGTGAACTGACCACCCAAGCCGCACACCGGCATAAGGGTATGAAAAGCGAGCGCAATATCAAGATCATTGCCTCCGATCCGCTTACCACTGTGAGCTAAAAAGTCGGCACTACGGTCGGCTTTATCACGAAAGCCCGGGCCCATTTGCACAAAGGAGCAATCACTGGTACCGCCCCCAATATCAACCACCAGTACTTTTTGATCTTCAGTCAGACGCGACTCGTAATCAATGCCAGCCGCCAACGGCTCATAGAGAAACTCAACGTCCTTAAAGCCTGCTCTCTTTGCGGCAACAGTCAGGATATCGATTGCCTGACGATTGCTTTGCTCTCCACCAATCGCCTGGAAGTTCACAGGACGCCCAATGACAGTGTGATTCAGGGAATATCCCAGATGATGCTCTGCACGGCTTTTTATTTCCATAATCATGGCCGTGGCAATATCTTCAAAAAACGCAAGCTGCGCTGGTTTCAGACCAACTGCACCAAAGAAGGACTTAGGGGATTTCACATAGTATCCTTCTTCCGGAAACGCAATATACTCATCTATTGCCTGCTGACCGACAAACAGACCCTGCTCTGTCGGTTGTAAGTCCAGTTCGCGTCTCGCCATTGCTGCACTACTGAGCAGAGGTTTACGTGCACTTTGGTAGTCAGTAGCAAGCGCAGATCCTGCCAGTTTATGTGCCACAAATTCACTCACCAGGCTATTGTGTAAAGCGTAAAGTGTCGATGGCAGATAGTGCTTACCCTGCTCCAGCGGAACCAGTGTCACGTCACCTTCACGCATCACACCGATTGCGCAATTGGAACTACCGTAATCAAATCCTGCTATCATTTTTCACCTCACGACCATAAAAAAGGTCGCGCACTGTATCACAGCAAGGTGGCAAGTAAAAGTCTCAACCCAGTGGGGTTCACACCTTATAGTGGCTGCCTTGTTCGCAAAAAGCGAGCAAATCGCGGTTTACCGAACTTGGTGATCCCCTGGAATCTGTATGTCACAACACTGCCAACCGGGGGCGGGTTTCGTCGCTGTGCATCAGTAAACCCGCTGCCAATCTTAAATACCTTTCCTTCGGAGGTTTTCACCCTAATCGCCCCCATCATCCCCTGATACTTCCCTTTGCCCGGTAAATGAGCAATCACCTCGGCTTCGGCGTCAAAATAGGGTTTATACTTCAAAATTGCCGATGTCCTGCCCTGTTGATGAAGTGCCTGACGCTCGTGCAGCATTACCCCTTCCCCACCACGGGACAACACCTGTGCAAAGAAGTCATCGAGCTCGGCCTTAGTTGAAAAGTGATGCTGTGTTATCGCACGAATATGCGGCTGTGCCAGCCGATTGATCAGCTGGCTATATACCTGAAAGCGCTGCGTAAAGGGGGCCTTAATATCCGGTGCATCAAAGATCAGGTATTGAACCTGCCGCCAGTCCGATTCAGACGCCTTATGGCGCCGTACCACCGCACTGACAAATTCAAAGTTCTCATACCCCGCCCACAGCTCCCCGTCGAGTGCTATATCTGGCAAAGCTGAAGTAAACCAATGCGGCGCATGGATCTGCTGGCCACTGCGGGTTAACAGTTGTCTGCCATTCCAGATGGCCCTGACACCGTCAAACTTTTCGCTCACCAGATAGCGCATAACCGGGCGTTGTGCCTGGTATACTTTGGCGAGTTGTACAGCAGGTGTGGGATTACAATAGGCGGGCTGCAATTGGCACAGACAGGCCAGCAGCAACCACCCAAACAGTTTGGTGTGCATGCTACGCTCCTTGTAGAATCAGAATCCTATTCCTTTCACTATCAGAGCATAGCGTGGGTTGACAGAAATGCCAGCCGCAAGCTTTAAGGCAACGCGCAAAAAGACAACAGCAAAACTGCCACCTAATCTTGCCCGATAAGGCGCTCAATTAAGGACTGAGCCGACTGCAACGAGCTTTCCTGCCAGGCTGCGCGCGAAAAATCCTGTTTAGCTGAATGCTGATTAGGGATCACCAACACCTGAAGACCCGCAGTACACCCCGAGGTGAGCCCGGTTGTTGTATCCTCAATCGCGATGGCTTGCTCGGGTGAAATTTGTAATGACACCAAAGCTTGAATATAAGGTTCAGGGTGCGGTTTTGGATGTTTTACATCGTCTTTGGTAACGATACACTCAAAGAAGTGCAACAGGTCATAGTGTTCCAGTACCGGAGTGGCCTCAGCTCGGGTGCTGCCAGTCACCAGCGCCAGTTTGCAATGTTGTGCCGTATAGCTCAGGATCTCTCTGGCATAAGGCATGAGCCTGGGCCTGATGGTGGCCGAAGTGTCGACAAACAGACGATTTTTTTCCTCACACAATGCCTGCGCATCATGAGGCAGCTGATGGCGCTCGCGCAGAATCTGTGCCGTTTTCAGCGTAGGCACGCCAGAAAACTCATCACAGAAAGCCAGCTCGCTGTAAGTGACATCAAAAGGTGCCAGTACGCGTTGCCAGCTATGGTAATGGAGCGCTTCCGAATCCGCCAGCGTCCCATCAAAATCAAACAAGATTGCCTTTAAATTCATCATCGCTCCTTCATTATTGGTCTTATTCTGCTTTGGTAGGTGGCTCTGCGTGTGCAACATCACCTGTGTCTTTTTCTACCAGCTCGTAACCACGGGGCTTGCGGATTACTTTCAGTACCGGTTTATCGAATGCCGTTTGCAAACGAGTGAAATCGGCTTTCAGGTCATCAATGCTCTGGCCATATGGCGATTCTCCGGTCTCCGACCAGTTGACCGCCTTACCATTTTCATTGTACTCAACCGCATGTACCTGATACTGCTCTGGTGCATCTTTGCTTGCTTCACAATAGATAACACGATAATTCCAAAATGCGGACATCTTCTCTTCCTCTAAAATTCTGTCTAAGCCAACTGTACTTTACCAGTACTGGGGCATGGTTGCATGACAGTATTAATAAAAAAACCCGTGAATGCCGAGCATCCACGGGTTTTCGCTTTAATTTTCTGTGAAATTAAAAGAATTTCACTTTGAACTCAGCACCAACAAAGCGCTCTTCGTTCAGCATACCTGTGTTGTTGTTGAAATCTACACCACCGATAACCACCTGCTCATCGAACAGGTTACGTACAAACGCCGACACTTCATAGTCGTTGTCGCCCGAGTTCCACGCGTAGCCCGCACGTACACCGGCTTCAAACAGTGCTTCGCCTTTGAACTCAACCGACTCATACAAGAAGAAGTCGATTTCACTGCGGTAAGACAGGTCGGTGTATACAAAGAACTCACCGTCTTCCAGTTCTGTGGTATAACGCAATGTGGCGTTTGAGATCCATTCTGGCGCATGCGGTAGGCTATTGCCATCCAAAATCGCGCGTGCTTCTGGACCATTTGGTCCTTCAACCATGTAAGTAGGATCAGTCACTGTACACTGAGCACATACAGCTACTGCCAGCGAATCATCATCCAACTCAGTTTTGTTGTAGCTCAGATTAAAGGTTGCATTTAGCTCGTCCGTTAATACCCATTCAGTATCCAGCTCAAAACCATAACCTGTAGTTTTATCGGCATTGATCAGACGGTTAAAGTTAGAGCCGCCGCCTACTGCGGTCAATTGCTGGTCATCCATCTGGAAGTAAAACACAGTTGCGTTCACACGACCCTGACCATCCAGTACGTCTGACTTCACACCAAATTCAATTGAGTTAGTAGTTTCTGACTCAGCTACAGTCACAACGTCACCGAACAGGATACGACCCTGAACACTTGGCGCACGGAAACCATTTGCCAAACGACCAAACAGGTTAACATCATCCGTCAGCTTGTAAGTTGCACTTAGATCCCAACTCACGTGACTGTCACTTGGATTTGCACGACCTTCCAGGAAATCAGGGGAACCGTTCCAAGGTGTAGGGTTGTCCGTTCTTTTTGCGTAAAAATCTTTTTCGTCGTCTGAGTAACGTAAGCCCAGAGTCACGTCCAGCTGCTCAGATACAGTGTAATCGAAAGAACCGAATAGTGCCCATGCCGATGTTTCTTGCTCCTGAACTGCATAGCCGTTTTGCAGACCATAGTTGCCAGCAGCTTCATCGTATGCGCCTGTGTCGAAGCTAAAGCTTTCAATCGTCAAATCTTCTTCAAACAGGAATAAACCAACCTGGTAATTGAAGTCACCCGAAAAGTTGCTTGAAAGGCGAAGCTCCTGAGTGTACTGATCATGCTCAGGAATGGCATCCGCTGTTTCAGAAGAAAACGGAATGAAACCTGGACCCATTGTCGGGGCGAAATTATTACCGTAACCGCCATCCACGTCTGCTCGCGAATAAATTTCAGCGCTTTCCCAGCCAGTGATTGAGGTAATGGTGTGCTCTTTTAGATCCCATTCCAGTTTCAGACTAAGGCCTTGCGTGTCTACTTTCTGAGTCGCACGAGACGCTGCATCCTGATAAACCACATCGTTATCATACAATGGGTTAATGTTGTTAGAGCCTTTTTCAATCAGATTAGCACGGAACGGGATTGGACGACCTTCCAGATCACGCACGTGGTAGTTCAACAAACCTGTGAAGTCATCGCCTTCGTACAGGAACTGTACGCGCGCAGCCTTCTCGTTGTAACCACCCAGAGAATCCTCTTTTTCAAAACCAGGCGCTTTCACGTCAATATAGTCAGGCTTGTCCTGAACCAGCAAAGAAACACGTGTAGAGATTTTATCTGTCAAGCCGGTACCAGCAGCACCCTCAAAGTCAATTGAGCTGTTGCTACCATAAGAAACTGCGGCATAGCCATCAAATTCCTGGCTTGGCTTTACGCTGTCGAACTTAACCAGACCTGCTGGCGTGTTACGACCAAATAATGTGCCCTGAGGACCACGCAGTACTTCAATACGCTCGATATCGAATACAGGGAAGCCTTTTAGGATTGGGTTTTCCTGAACAACTTCGTCAACCACCAAAGAAACTGGCTGCGAAGCATTCAGATCGAAGTCGGTGTTACCCAGACCACGAACATAAAAGCGTGGGAATGTACGTCCGAATGAAGATTCAACCGACAAACTTGGGATCTTCGCATTCATAAAGCGGATATCCATACCAGCTGAGCTGTATGCGTCTAAGTTGTCGCCTTGTAAAGCAGACACAGAAACTGGCACTTCTTGTGCGTTCTCAACACGCTTACGCGCGGTAATTTGGATCACTTCCAGTTGATTGCTTTTAGCTTGCGCTTCTTCTGCAAGCGTAGAGAATGAAGTACCTGCTACAGCAGAGAGCAACGTCGCATTGATTAAAGTTGCTAACGTAGATCTTTTCATTGCTTTCATGTTGGGATTTAACCTTTTATATGCACTCTTGAGTTCAACGGTTTTGATTTGGGCGCCGTATCACAATGGCTGGTTCGCTCAATTTTACGCGCAAATGACGAGCAGCGCGGACCTCACTAGCGAGAGTGCAAAGCGACTATGTGAGGCTGAACGAGACGGCCGTAATTATAGCAGCAAATTTTCAAATTGCTGCAATTATGCATATAAATTTTCCACATTTTTGTAAATATCGTGAAAGTTAGCTAAGAGTTAACAACTTTTCGCAACAAAAAGCCTCAAAATAAGGACATTTGTCCTTACCAAACTCTTGCCTGTATGGTGGCAGGAAACGGATTTACCGAATTGAAATACAGATGTCACTGTCTCGTTCTGCTCAACAACATATTGCAGGATACCGCTAACGGAAACACGCAGGGTTAGATAAACCTGCTACGCACACCTGTCCGTTTAATTACAGAACAGCAGTGTTCTTTAACGGCTTATTCAGTGACGAAATATAATACAACCGGGCATCATCCGCCCAAAGATGGTAACCGGTGTCATGAAAGCGTCGCCATT
This sequence comes from Pseudoalteromonas sp. XMcav2-N, assembly GCF_024124545.1. Lineage (GTDB taxonomy): Bacteria > Pseudomonadota > Gammaproteobacteria > Enterobacterales > Alteromonadaceae > Pseudoalteromonas. Next base: position 188,042 of record NZ_JAMXSF010000001.1, on the reverse strand, counting down.
GTAATAAAACGCCGTAACGAAAAGGAGGACATTAGACCGCACAAAGTCAACTTACTTACACTCTGTGCTGGTCTAGTTCGGTGGTGTGGCCAGCTGGAGTAACTCGCTTTTAAGCGTATCGGGGTTATATTGGATCACAGCGACCGCAGCCGTTGGAAATATTGGCATTTCACCCGGTACCAGTTGATCGACCAGATAACTGACAATAGGCATATGTGCCACAACCAGCCAGGTATCCAGCGTGTCATGCATACTGATCAAAGTTTCCAGGTAATCGACAGCCACTGCAGCATTACCACTGGGCACAATATCATGGCACGTTTGTTCAAAAGACACAGAGTTGTACTGCAACACTCCCTGTGCTGTCTGTTGTGCCCTGACATAGGGGCTAACCAGGGCAGCCTGGGGAGGAAAGTGCTCACTTAGCCACTGTCCCATCGCTGCAGACTGAGTCATTCCGCGTGGTGTCAGCGTTCTGGCTGCATCATTGGCCTGCATAGGGCCCGCTTCGCCATGGCGCATGATCAGAATTGTTTTCATAGCACTCCGAAAGTTGGCAAGAAAATTAAAGACAACCAGTAGCTATTGCCCCAAATTGTCCGCTATATTAAAACAAAAGCACCTAAACCTTAAGTTTAAAATACAGGCTAATTCAGAGGTGACCAGCTATCGCAACGACCCAGAGTGTCTGTTGCCAGCATTCAGCCCGGAAACAGCAGCCACGTCTCTAACCATTATATCGGCGGCACACAATTGAAACTGAGTAATAATGATAAAAGAAATTATCGTCACCTGACACTGGACAATGGTCTTAAAATACTCTTGGTAGAAGATACATCAAGCACCAAAGCCGCTGCATCATTGGCCATTAATGTTGGTCACTTTGACGACCCCCAAAGCCGTCAAGGCATGGCACACTTCGTTGAGCACATGTTATTTTTGGGAACCCAAACCTTTCCAGCCAGGGGAGAATTCTCTCAGTTTGTCAGCCAGGCAGGTGGACAGAGCAATGCATGGACAGGCACAGAGCACAGCTGTTACTTCTTCGATTGCCGCTCAGCCATGTTTGAACAGGCATTACATCGATTTAGTGAATTCTTTCACGCTCCACTGTTCACAGAAGATGCCTTGCAGGATGAGCGCAATGCCATCGACTCTGAGTTCAATCTGAAAGTCAAAGACGACAACCGCCGGATCATTCAGGTACACAAGGAGACGGTCAACCCGGCTCACCCATTTGCTAAGTTCTCTGTGGGGAATCACAACACGTTGGCTGATCACAGTGGTGACTTCAAACGAGAGATTGAATCCTTTTTCACTGCGCATTATCAGGCACAATGGATGACTCTGGTACTGGCAAGCCCTCAGTCTCTGGATGAGCTGGCGCGACTGGCCAAGCTCTACTTTAGCCCGTTAGAGGGCCGTGACACGCCCAAACCAGAAATTGAGGTGCCACTGTATCGCCAGCAAGATCTTGGTCTTTTGCTCCACATAGAGCCACGTAAGCACATGCAAAAACTGATTGTCAGTTTCGCGATGCCGGATGTAGAAAGGCTATATAAATTTAAGAGCCTGAGCTTCCTGGCTCACTTACTGGGCTACGAAGGGGATGGCTCGCTGTACGCCATTTTGAAGAAAAATGGCTGGATCAATGCTTTGTCCGCCGGTGGCGGCGTAGATGGCAGCAACTTCAAAGATTTTAATATCAGCTTTGCACTGACGGATAATGGCATTGAATACTATGAAGACATCGTTGAGATGTTGTTCGAGTATATCAGCCTTATCCGCGAACAAATCGCGCTACTTCCGGCGCTATACGAAGACAAGAAACGCCTGCTTGAACTGGCTTTTGAAAACCAGGAACAAAGTAAACTACTTGACTGGGTCAGTGCACTCAGTATCAACATGCATCATTATGAAGAAGAAGACATTCTGTACGGTGATTACTGCATGAGTGCATTTAATCATGCGCTGCATGAGGAACTCATGGATTTACTCTCTCCTTATAATATGCGCTTGATCCTGATCCACCCCGATATTACCTGTGAAAATGATGTCACCCGCAAGGTTGCCCAGTGGTACAATACGCCCTATCAGGTAGAGCGAATTAACATAGAGTGGCTCCAAACACTTGAGCAAATTACCATCCCGCTACCCGAAATGCGCTTGCCTGCTGCAAATCCATACCTGGCTTTTGAGAACCGCCTGTATGATATTGAACCCGGTCGGAAAACTCCGACACTGCTAACAGACAGGCCAGGATTTGCCTTCTGGTTTAAGCAAGATACGCGCTTTCGTGTGACGAAAGGGCATTTTTATCTAGAAATTGATTCCCAGTGTTCGGTTGAAAGCCACAAGAGCATGGCGATGACCCGACTGTTCGCCGATTTGTTTATGGACAGTGTAGCAGAGCAGTTTTATGCCGCCGAATTGGCAGGTCTGAGTTATCACCTGAGCTCTCACCAGGGTGGTCTGACACTGCAAACGGCAGGTCTGTCAGCCAGTCAGCTCAAGCTTGTGCTGCAACTGGTCGAGGCATTACTCAAACAGCCAATCAGTGCTACCCGTTTTGCAGAGTATAAAAAGCAACTGATCCGGCACTGGAAAAACCACAACAAGAGTAAACCTGTCAGCGAGCTATTTAGTCTGCTCGGTGCCCAACTGATGCCCTGGAATCCAACGCCAGAGCAGTTAGCCAAGGCCCTGAAAAATATCAGCTTCAATGAGTTTTGCCTGTTTCGAGATAATTTTTTCAAGGCTATTCACATAAAGGCCTTTATGCATGGTAACTGGCAATTGGATCATGCACTGGATATGCAGAAGCAACTCCATGCCCTGTTTGCCTACAGTGAAATCCTGGACGACCTGAAAAAACCACTCAACCTGATCTCGTCTCATCAGCAAGTAGAAATCGAGAAGTCTGGCACTGAGCACGCCTTTGTTGAATATATTCAGGCTCCCACCAGTAGTGTCGATGACAAGGTCAAAATTATGGCCTTCAATCAACTGGTCAGCCAGGATTACTTTGAGTCACTACGCACCCAGCAACAGCTTGGCTACTTGGTTGGTGCGGGTTATGCACCGTTTAATACCCGCGCGGGGATCGCGTTTTACGTGCAGTCCTCCAATTATGACAGCGAAACGCTGCTACAGCGCCATCATCACTATCTGACTGACCTGGTGTCACAACTGGATAACTATGAAGACACGCAATGGAGACAAATAAAAGCGGCATTACATGCCCAAATCGCTGAGAAAGATAAAAATCTGAGGTTACGCTCACAGCGGTTATGGATAGCCATTGGCACTGATGATCATACCTTCTCTATGCAAGACAAACTCATCGAAGCACTTGATAACCTGACCTTTGAGGCACTGAAACAATACATAGTAAAACTGGTGTCCGGCGATTTTGCAAAAATCACGCTCAGATGTAACTAATAAATAGCGGCGTCCATCGTTAAGGTGGCGCCCCCCTGAAACACGGGCCAATCCAGACCTTTGCTACTATCTGATTAGCGGCCTATACACTGTGCCTAAAGCACACATTCCCGCATAGATTTTATACAAGCAGAGGCAGCAGGTCCCAAATTAGGGATTTTTTCTGACATTCTTTTTGACTCTACTCAGGGCTTAGATTAGATTAGCAATTGTAATTGACTCTTTAAGCCTTATGAAAAAAACAACAATTATAAAAACAATTACATCTATTTTGTTGCTTCAGACCTGGCCGACTTTGAGTGCACCCGTGTCTTTAGAGGTAATGCAAAATTCACAGATGACGCTAACGATTGTGGTGGGACTCATCACCGCGGTCACTTTGTGCTATCTGGTAATTGCAAATCGCAAAGCAAAACACTCCCTCAGTGCGCTTAAGCATTCAGAACAACGCCTGAAAAGTACCGTAGAAGGCAGCGGTGATACCCTATGGGACTGGAACATCAACAGCGGTGAAATTGTGCGTATCAATGACAAATTCATGATGGATACCGCAACAGGCAAAAACTTCATTCCAAACGCCAGTCTGATACACCCTCTCGACCTGCCCCTGGTAGAAAAACAACTTAAGCTACATTTTGCTGAGAAAACGGCGTTTTTTGAAGCCACTTACCGAGTCAGAAACAGCCTGGATCAGTATCACTGGGTACTGGATAAAGGCAAGATCATTGAAAAAGATGATAACTTAAACCCGCTGCGTATGACTGGCACAATTCGAGACATCAACCACCTAAAGAGCACAGAAGAACGACTAAACCTGTTTGCCAAATGCGTCGAGTCTCTGACCGATGCGATTGCCATCTACGATGATCACTTCCGCCTGGTTGATTTGAACCCAAGCTACATTCGGGTGTTTGGTGGTGTTCGTGAACAATACATAAATACAGAATTTAAATTGCCCGGTTACGACGGCCAGTTTATCAGCCAGATAAAAGCGGCACTAAAAAAGAGCGAACACTGGCAGGAAGAACTTAAGCTCTACGACCAGACTGGTACTATGCTACCAATTGAAATTTCGATTGACGAGATTAAAAATAACCACGGCCACATTACCAATTACGTTGTTGTATTTTCAGACTTAACTGAACGGAAGAAAGCAGAATCACAGCTGCATAATCTGTCTAACCGGGATCGCACCACCGGATTGCCAAACAGGAACTTATTTTTCACTAACCTTAAGAAACTGGTTGATCAGAAACGCGACCACGCCCTGCTGGTATTTGACCTGGATAACTTTAAAAAGATAAACGACTCTCTTGGCCACCAGCTGGGAGACAGCTTGCTTGCTAAGCTCGCCATGCGACTCAATAAGCTATGTCGTCAGCAAGATACATTTTACCGTCTTGGCGGCGATGAGTTTGCCCTGGTGATGTCGGGTACTAACGACATTCATACCATTACCAAAGCCGCGAAACAGTTTCTCGCGGTCATTGCAACGCCATTTAAAATGGCTAACCATGAGCTGGTGATCACCTCCTCGGTTGGCATTGTGCTGTTTCCAGAAGATGGTAGCACCCCGGAAATCTTGCTGAAAAACGCCGATACAGCTATGTATCACGCAAAACAAAAAGGTAATCACTACCTGTTCTTTAATGACTCTATGAATGAGCAGGCCGTTAAGCGGCTGCAAATAGAGAACCTGATGCGTTTTGGATTAAAAGAGGATCATTTTGTGGTGTATTATCAGCCCAAAATGGACATTGCTACCGGCGCACTCGTGGGCATGGAAGCGTTAGTGCGCTTCATTACCCCCAAAAAAGGCGTAATCAGCCCGGGGTTATTCATTCCAATTGCCGAGGAAACTGGTCAGATTGTCGAGATTGGTGAAGTGGTGTTGGACAAGGCCTGTAAAGATGTAAAACGTTGGGTGGACCAGGGGCTGTTTAATGGCCGGGTTGCCGTCAACTTATCCGCCAGACAGTTTAGCTTGCCTGACCTGACGGCACGTATAGATCTTATCTTGCAAAAGAATCAACTTCCTTCTTATTTTCTTGAGCTAGAAATTACGGAAGGTACGGTTATGGACGATCCACAAGAAGCAATTTCAATTATGCGCTCATTGAGTTCACGTGGCATCCACCTGGCAATGGACGACTTTGGCACCGGCTATTCCTCTTTGGCCTATCTGAAGCAATTTCCACTCAATACCCTGAAAGTCGACAAAGCCTTTGTAGATGATATGAACACAGAGCGTGGCTGTAACATGGTCGATTCGATTGTCACCATTGCGCACAATCTGGGACTGCATGTAGTCGCCGAAGGTGTTGAGCATGAACAGCAGCTTCAGCAATTACAACGCCTCAATTGCCAGACCATTCAAGGCTACTATTATGCTAAGCCTTTATCAGCACCAGAATTTGAGCAATTTCTTAAATCCCAACTCGCCGATAAGCCCACTCTGCAACTGGTCAACTAGCCCCTCAAATGGCTTGTATCGCACACTTAGTCGACTCAGGCTCTTAACACTGCATATATACTTCCAACTTGTCTGAGCCATGTAAGGCGATAGTGAGTGCGAAATAGGATCCATACCACAGGGCCCGCACATGCAGCCAGAAATACCCAGGAACGCCTTGTAACCCCAGTACAGCGCAATTCATTGAGCATCAGCAGTGCCCCAAGACACATCATTAAAGGATACAGCTCCAGCACACAGCCTCCCGACACGGTGATTTATAAGAAATCCGTGAACACAGCGTTCCACGTTAAGTAAATGGGTAAATTTTTTCCCGCGCAGTGTATCCTAAGTTTAAAAAACACGCAAAAACACTGAAATTGTTGCAAAATATTGCATTATTTAATTTAATACGTCCCCAGAAACGCATGGTTTCTAACTTAGGTGCATGTAACAACACGCCCCTAAACTCGCAAATAATTGCTAACTTATTATTTTAAAAAGGTATTATTTGCTGCGACACGGATATAAGTCGTACCAGGTGGCACGTCAGGTAATAGACAAACCTGATGACCTGTCACTTTCGCTGGCGATCCGGTTTGATTTTCCTACACTTAGGTTAAGCCGAACGGGATTGGAAGCTTATACGTGCCAATTTGATTGCACTTTCGCCGTGTTTTGGGGAGCAGATTCTCTCGCCTAAACTGGGTGAATGTTTAATGAAGTGGGCATTTGTCATTTTGGTCATGGTGTGGTTAGCAGTCAAAGAGCGGGAGAAAACTTCTCCTTGAGCAGATTTGAAATTGGAACTGTAAAGATAAATGGACTGGTTAACCTCTGTGCGGTTTAAGACGTATTTTTCTCGTTAGAGTGAAATATACTGATATTGTTGCGCAGCTTAGATAAGGTTATTCAGGTATATTCTTATTTGGTCTTAACTGACTGATAGTTTTTACTTATTCCTAATTACAGAAATCTCACAAAAGCTGCTAAAATCAGCCCCATGTTGTGTTAATTTAATTTGTTATTTCAAGGACACGGGCTATGGATCAGAAATTCGTACATGAGTATTTACAGGCTAAGCCTGGGACCTTTATCACAAAACCGTTTGCACAGGACGTGGACGTTTACAAGGTGCAACACAAGATGTTTGCCACCTTATATGAAGGGAAAGAAGGTCAAATGGGTGAGAATGGTGAGCCAGTGTGGTGGCTTAACCTAAAGTGTGATCCAGACGAAGCGCTATTGTTGCGAGACAAATACGCATCAATCGTTCCTGGTTATCACATGAATAAACGATTATGGAACACCATCGTACTAGATGGCAGCATCCCGGAAGAAGAAATCAAACGCATGATTGATGATTCGTATCAGATTGTGGTTGATAACTTACCCAGCGCACAACGCGCAGAGCTAGATCGTCTCACTAACTCCTAAAGAGACTGTCTTGATTGGCTTCCCTCGCACTGAGTGCGAGGGCCATTTTACACGCCCTTCCCCAAAATCACACCATTGTCATTCTGATGTCAATTATCCCTGATTTAATTACAGTGATTTTCTCAACTCAGAATAAAGACAATGAAAAAAACACTGATCTCTTTAACGCTGCTTGGCTTGCTAAGCGGATGTAGCCTGGATGGCGATGACGGACAAGCAGGAACGCAAGGCGAACAAGGTATACAGGGCGAAGCCGGTAAAACAGGTGAGACCGGAGAAAAAGGCGCACAAGGCGAAACCGGTTCTCAGGGTCAGCAAGGTGAGACTGGCGTGACGATGACTGGCACGCTGTCTGCCCAATTAGTGGGCCGTGCCGTGCTCAATGTAGAGAGCCCTGAAGGGGCAGCAGAAATTGTCGCCTATCATGCCCCCAGCCAACGTATCTTTGCATTGGACAGCTCTGGCGATAGCCCGAAAATCGCGGTGATCCCGACCACACAAATTGATGCTGCTAAACTTATTCAGGATAATGAGGGGGTCGTCACAAACACCAATCTGGATGTCACTCAGACCATTGCAGTTAATGAGGTCGTCGCTGCAGACGCTAACAGCCTGGCAATCCATGGGGATATGCTCGCCGTAGCAATGGCTCGCGCCACCGGACAAACCGGGTTTGTGCTTGTTTATAATATCGCTGCTGAACAACCAAAGCTGCTGAAAACCGTTGAGGTAGGTTACCTGCCAGATATGGTCACCTTCAACCAGGATGGCAGCAAGATACTCGTCGCAAACGAAGGTGAACCAGCCGGAGACTATAGTGTGGACCCGCAAGGCAGCATCGCCATTATTGATATTAATGATGGTCAGGTTGCCGATCAGGCCACACTACTGGGTTTCGAAGCATATAATGACAAACAAGCTCAGTTACAGGCACAAGGCGTAGTATTTGCCAACCCAACCGGACGTACCATCAAAGGGCAGGCAATCAATACCAGTGTTGCGATGGATCTGGAGCCAGAATACGTTACCGTCAGCAAAGACAACCGCTATGCCTATGTCTCGCTACAAGAAAACAATGCGCTCGCCATTGTTGACCTAAGTGACAACTCACTAACTATAAAGGGTTTAGGTTACAAAGATTGGGGCAACTGGAGTATGGATGCATCGGATAAAGACGGAGGCATCAATCTGCGTAAATACCCGGGGCTCTACGGTATGTACCAGCCTGACTCCATCGCCGCCTACGATTGGCTGGGTGCCAACTTCATCGTGACCGCAAACGAAGGTGACGGGCGAGAATACTTCTTCCCGGCAGCCAGTGAAGCTGAATGTACAGCTAACGGTGGATTAGACTTTGATGAGGACGATGGCTGCCTGGCTTATACGGATGAAATTCGCGCCAAAGACCTCACCTTGGCCGGGAACTTTAGCGGTGTAAACAACGACAACGATGACTTGGGTCGCCTCAAAGTGACCACAGTGATGGGCGACGAGGACAATGATGGTCAGTATGAGCGTCTGTATACTTACGGCGCTCGTTCTTTCTCAATCTGGGATCATCGGGGTACTCGCGTATTCGACTCGGGGGACGAGATAGTACGGATCACCACCGCATTACATGGTGAACAGTTTAATAACGATGAAGATACCAATGAAGGCGACACTCGCTCAGATGCTAAGGGCGCAGAGCCCGAAGCACTGGCTTTGGGACAGATAGGTGAGCGCACTTATGCCTTTGTTGGACTAGAGCGTATGGGCAGTATCTTAGTCTATGACATCACCAATCCGTTTAATGTCACCTTTACCACCTACCTGATCAACCGGGGACTAGAAGAAGGCGCTGACATCTCGGGCGATCTGGCACCAGAAGGTATGGTCTTTGTCAGTGCTGAACACAGCCCGACAAGTACACCTTTACTGATTGTTGGTAATGAAATCTCGGGCAGCATTGCCATCTGGTCACTCATCCAGAAATAAGTGCCTTATCTTGTACTGTGACTGCACAGTGCTGTACATTAATCTATGTGTATAGTTCAGTCACAGTACAAGGATCTTAATGACCAAAATTGCGTTACTCACCAGCGGGGGCGATGCGCCCGGTATGAACGCCGCTGTCCGTGCCATAGTACATAGTTGCCAGCACCATCAATATGAGTGCATCGGTTTTTTCCATGGCTACAATGGCCTGCTAAACGATGAGTGGCAAACCCTGACACATCGTGATGTTAGCAACGTACTGCAGTTTGGTGGCACCCTGTTAAAAAGTGCGCGCTGTCCCGCAATGTGCACCCCTGACGGCCCAAAACAAGCGGCTAATACTCTCAGAAAACATCAAGTCGATGCACTGATAGTCATTGGTGGCGACGGCTCCTTCCGTGGGCTCGAAGCGATTAAAGCACACTGGCAAGGGCTGGTAATCGGACTACCCGGCACCATAGATAATGACCTGGCAGGCTCAGATAACACAATCGGCTTTGCCACAGCGGTCACAACGGCCACTCATGCAATCGACAAGATCCGCGATACCGCAAACGCGTTTGAACGCGTGTTTATTGTTGAAGTAATGGGCAGACACAGCGGACATATTGCTTTCAATGTCGGGCTGGCGACGGGCGCTGAAGCCATTTTGTCGTTCGAGAATTGTGATCCTACCAATATCGCACCACAACTGGCACAACTGATTGCTCAAATTCGGATTCAGCAGCAACACAACCATGAGAGTTTTGTCATAGTGTTAGCAGAAAATCTCTGGCCAGGCGGGCCTGAAGCCCTGAAAACACAGCTGTCCGAGCAAGCGGGTATTGATAGCGCAGTCTGTGTGCTTGGTCATATCCAGCGTGGTGGCAGCCCTGCCCCTGAAGACAGGCTGCTTGCTACCGAGTTAGGGTTAGCGGCCGTCAATGCCGTCGCCAACAACCGAGATCGGGTTATGATAGGGAAACAAGGAAACCAGATACAGGAGGTCCCCTTGTCGTATGCAATCAGCGCCGCCAAACCGGTTGATGGCCGCTGGGTTGAGGCACACAGTGATATCTTAACGGAGTATCTAATCAAACACCGTGAATAGTTCGGCATTGAGCCACAAATGAACTAAAATACTCGCAGCATATCCCAGTGCAATGACAGGCGTCCATTTCAGATGACCAAAAAAGGTGTAGTAGCCTCGCGCCTGTCCCATTAACGCCACACCCGCCGCGGAGCCGATGGAAAGCAAACTGCCACCAACCCCGGCAGTTAGCGTGATGAGTAACCACTGACCATGCGACATGTCAGGCTGCATGGATAACACGGCAAACATCACCGGGATATTATCAACAACCGCAGACACAACACCTAAAAAGACATTGGCTGCCGTGGCAGACCATCCCCCATAGAGCAGCTCCGACATCAGGCTCAGATAGCCCAGAAAGCCCAGTCCACCAACACACATTACAATGCCATAGAAAAACAGCAAGGTATCCCATTCAGCCCGTGACACCTTAGCGAACACATCGAATGGCACCACATTGCCCAGCGCCTTGAGACGCTCCTGATCACCGGCCTGCTCTGCTTCGGCCCGCTTGCGGTCGAGTGAGTTAGGCAAGGTAGTCCGCAAAAAATAGCCAAAAAACTGCAGATATCCAAGTCCCATCATCATGCCCAGCACGGGCGGCAGATGTAACAGGCTATGACAGGAGACCGCGGTGGCGATGGTGATCAGGAAAAGTACCATGATGCGCCGCGCGCCGCGCTTCAGCTCTACCACTTCATCACTGGCGGCTGGCTTTTTATTTTTTACAAACAAACTCATAATGAGCGCCGGCACCAGATAGTTTGCCAGCGCAGGGAAGAACAATGAGAAGAATTCGGCAAAATGGACAATACCAGCCTGCCAGACCATCAAGGTGGTAATGTCTCCAAACGGGCTGAAAGCGCCTCCTGCATTTGCCGCCACTACGATATTAATACAACTAAGGTTAATAAACTCCTTGTCACCCTGCCCCACTTTCATTGCCACTGCACACATTAACAAAGCTGTTGTCAGGTTGTCTGCAATCGGTGATATCACAAAGGCAAGAAACCCACTGAGCCAGAATAATGTGCGAAAGTTAAAGCCCCGGCGCACCATCCACACGCGCAAGGCATCGAATAGTCGCCGCTCTTCCATCGCATTGATGTAAGTCATTGCAACTAACAGAAACAACATTAACTCAGAGAACTCAAGTAGATTATGCCGAAAGGCATGCTCTGTCAGTTCGGGGATATCATTCATGACGTAGTAACCGCCAATCATCATCCAGATCAATCCGGCCGCTACCAGCACAGGCTTAGACTTACGCATGTGGAGCTTTTCTTCCAGCATGACCAGGATATACGCCAATACAAAAATGGCGATGCAGAACCAGCCCAGCATGGCTGAGGTAAGATCAACAGGTGTTGCAACGTGATTCGCCGCAGCCGCCATGGCTGCAGGATGGCAGAGCAGAGTAGCTAAGGCGAGCAGAACATAAAGCGAGTTTTTCATTAGTTATCAGGTCCGAAACGAGGTTAAAACATGGTTAATTTTAGCGCGGCTACTTGATAGCATATTTTTCACACGACCTACATTCGACACAAGTCTAGACCCCACGTCTGATTGAGTTAGTTAACGCCCCGCAGACAACAAAAAACGGGTGTATGAACAGCGTCACACACCCGCATGATACAATGATGAAATTTTATCAGTTGACCAAAAAAACAGGTCGACTATGCGTCTCGGTTACTGATCCACTCAATGGCTAGGATCAGCACTAAACCAGCAACGGCGAGCAACACACACCCCAGCACGTAAGGGTCCTGGCCTGATATTTGGGCGAACTCAGCCGGCAATATATTTTGCTGAGTCAGAGGTTTTTCAATCCCTTTTGAATTGGTATACGTCGTCAGCACCTGTTTCCAGGGCCAAAGTAGATTCAAAGATCCCAGTAAAAAGCCACACAACAGCGCAAACGTCACTTGCTCAAAACGGCTTAGCAGCCAAGATAATAGACGCGAAAACGCCATCAAACCAACCACACACCCACTCAGGAACAAGGTAATCAATAGTATCTCAACCTCATTGACCGCACTCAGTACATGACCATACATACCTAGCAGCAACAGAATAAAACTCCCTGAAATGCCTGGCAAAATCATCGCACAAATGGCTATGGCGCCTGCAGCAAAATAGTACCAGGTTTGTGGCACTGCTTCCGCGGGCGCCATAGAAGTTATGACATACGCAATGGCTGCACCGACGAGGCAGGCTGTCACCGTACGCCAGTCCCAACGGGAAACCTGCTTACCAACATGAATAAAAGACGCAATGATAAGACCAAAAAAGAATGACCAGACAAATAATTGGTGATGCTCTAGCAAGTAAGTAATGAGCTTAGCCAAAGAAGCGGCACTGGTTAGCAGGCCCGCAAATAACACCAGTAAAAAGGTACCGTCGATATGTCGCCACGCTGCCTGCAACCCGTCCGAGCGAAGCGTTTTGATGGCGTCGAGGTTGACACTTTTAATGGCGCCAAGCAAACGCGCATAAATACCGGTTATAAATGCGATGGTTCCGCCAGACACACCCGGCACCACATCGGCGGCCCCCATGCCAGCCCCTTTAAAAAACAACCAAATAAAATCACGTTTGGTTTCAGTCTTATTGCTCAAAGCCTTCTCCATTGTTTTTTTCCGGCACGAGTTTACCGAAATTTTATGACGCTGCACATAGCAGCAAACAGATTAAACTCAAGCTTTACAATAAATAGCCGATACAGATGCAATAGAGTCTTAAAGTGCATAAGCTATGTTTAAATATTCCCTGTTGTCACTCATAATCAGCCTCATAGCAGGCATTTGTTTTAGCGCTTTCAGCACGTTTTCACTGGCTGCAGAACTCCAGCCACCTCCCAGCAAATCGTCCTTATTTGATAGCGACTTGCGCTACTGGCTGAGTAGTGAAAAGCTGCTGACTATCAAAGATGAAGAACAAGAAATAGCCGTGTTATTTTCGGAATATATGGCCGCGCCAAAACGCGGTATTATCGTGTTACTGCCGGGACTCGAACAAAGCCCTTTATACAATAACGGCTTAAGCTACTTACACCAGACACTCACGGACGATGGGTACGATACTTACACACTGCCAGTTCCGGATCTTACCGAGGGCAATGATATTACACAGGGCATGATGGACGGTGAACCCAATGAAGTTAAAAGCACTGCAATCCCGGTACTCAGTGAATTTGCATTGGACAATTACAAAGCCGCGTTAGTCGCCCGTTTTGAGGCACTCTATAAAACACTGGCACTGCGTCAGCAAGAACATATTGCGATTGTGGCATTTGGCAACAGTGCGGGACTTTTTGCGGAATATCTGGCGACCCTGCCCAGTATTCGCGTTGACGCCCTGATCACGGTCAGCGCGCAATTAGCCAATGCACAGCGCAACAGCCATTTACCTGCCAGTTTGTCTTTGGTTGCTCCCGCATTGCTGGATGTGTTCTATACCTTTGACAGTCCACTGGTGCTGGATACCATTGACGAGCGTAAACGCTGGGCCAGACGTAACAGTAAACTCGACTATCGTCAAAGAGAGCTGTTCGGTGAGCAGCACCAGCCAATGCAACATCAGCGGCTACGCAAAGAACTTACGGGCTTTTTGCGCCGTCTATAATCCGATGCTTAGCAGCTGTGTTTCAACAGCGCACTGGCTGCTACGGGTAATATTATACTTTGACTCTTTAACCTAACAAGCGTACTTAGCTGCTGCGTTTTTGTTTCAGTAGCTCATAAGCTGTGGCTGGTAATATTACTTTGACTCTTTAACCTAACAAGCGTACTTAGCTGCTGCGTTTTTGTTTCAGTAGCTCATAAGCTGTAGCTGGTAATATTACTTTGACTCTTTAACCTAACAAGCGTACTTAGCTGCTGCGTTTTTGTTTCAGTAGCTCATAAGCTGATTGAATACTCTGACTCTTGCGCTTGGCAATTTCCATCATATGCTCAGGCAGACCCTGAGAAACCAGTTTGTCAGGGTGATGTTGTGCCATCAGCTTGCGATAGGCACGCTTGATATCTTTGTCCGAAGCGCCATCACCCAATCCCAAGACTGCCAGCGCCTCACTGCGAGACACCATCGACTGCTGAGTTGCCCCGGAGGAGCTGCGTTGTTGTCTTTGCTGCCCCTGACTCTGCCGTTGCTGAGACTGCCACTGAGCACGCTGCTGTCGAAACCGGAATTCGGCCTGATAACGCTTAAGTAAAAAGCTAAACTGAGTCTGGGAAATCCCAAGATATTTACTCACCTCACGTAACAGAACCTGCTCCTGCTCCGAGACATGCCCGTCAGAAAAGGCCATTTGAATTTGGATTTCCAGAAACAACTGCAACAGGTCATAGCGTCTGGCAAAGGCTTCTCTGACCTCGCGAACCGAGTCTTTGATAGAAAAGTCGCTTTCCTTACCTGCACGAAAAGCATGCTGTGCCTCGCGCCGATCATCGCCGGCCAACCCCATTTCATCCATAAAGGCCGTCGCAGCACGGATATGGACCTCGCTGACTCTGCCATTAGATTTAGCAATATGTCCCATCACAGAAAAGCAGCTCGAAAAAAACAAAGCCTGGCGCTCACTGAGATCATCACCGTTCAAAAAGCCCTGAAACCCGCCTACCTTGTCGAAATCCTGTCTGAGGCTTTTATCGAATAAATGACCCAGATAAAAGCCCAGTACCGCGCCCAGCCATTTGCCAAATAAAAAACCAAACCCTGTGCCTAATAACTTACCCCACATGCGCCTGCTCCACGGCATTGTTGATCTGTTTTAAGCGCTCTGGAGTTCCTATGTCATACCACTGTCCCAAAAAGAGCTCCGTCGAAACCTGCCCCTGCGCCAGCCCCTCTTTGAGCATAGGACCCAAAGCTAAGAACTGTTCTTCAACATCACTGAAAAAGTCTTTATGGTACAGTCCGATTCCTGCAAACGTATACGCCTGTGTGTCGGCGTTTAGGTGGGCAAGAGGAAAGTCTCCTTGTGGGTTGTGAGGAGGGTTTTCTACCAACACAAGGTGCGCCTCGCCTGGTAACAAATGCAGACGAGACAGATCATGCACAGCATAGTCTGTAAAAATATCACCATTAATCACGAGAAATACATCTTCGTCTTCACATAACAGAGGCAAGGCCCGAACGATCCCCCCTGCGGTTTCCAACCCGCCTTCAGGCTCTTCGGAATATTGAATGGACACGCCATACGCGCTGCCATCACCAAAATATTCACGTATCTTGTCACCCTGCCAGGCCAGATTGATCACGACACGGGTGATCCCAGCCTGTACCAGACGTATCAGATGGTGCTCCAGTAAGGGCTTTCCCGCTACTTCCAGCATAGGCTTTGGCATCATCGCCGTCAGTGGCATCATACGCTTGCCCCGGCCAGCGGCCAAAATCATTGCTTTCATTTACATTGTTCCAGCTTTGCTTTTACCAGAGGTATTATCTCGGATTGTACACAAGTTGCAAGCCACTGAAATGTATCAACACATTTTGCCGCGTCATAAATATATTGTAGTGTCGGCAGGATATTCTGTAAGTAACCAGGTTTGCCATCACGGAGATACAAGCGCGCAAATATCCCGGCCGCCTTGAGGTGTCGCTGTAACCCAGTCAGCGCGAATTGCTGCTGATAGTCTGTATAGCACTTACTGGCAAGCAGCCCGGCCTTGTTGAGTACATCAAAACTGTACCGTTGCAGATGCTCAAACTGATCTTCTGGCAAGGTGTGATAACAATCCTTCAGTAACGAAACCGCATCGTAGCAAGCGGGCCCCTGAACAGCATCCTGATAGTCTATGACTACCCATTGCTGTTTGTGCCACATAATGTTTCGGCTGTGAAAGTCCCGGTGCATAGTCACTTGAGTCTGCTCAAGCATGGCAGAAGTCAGTGTTTCTTTCAAAGCGCACCACTGCTCCAGCCAAATCTCATTAGTTTCATAACCCAGCCAGTGAGTAAGTAGCCACTCACTAAAAATATCCAGTTCCATATCAATAAAAGCTGCATCATAAGGCTTCATATGGGGACTTTCTGGAAGTCGAGCGATGTCAGGTAGCATCTCTATTAACGTCTCATAGTATCCTAGTGCGTCCTGATACGCGTCCAACCTGTCAGCCAAATGCTCTGTGCCCAAATCCTCTAACAGCACAAAACCAAGTGCACAATCTGCTGCCATGATTTGCGGTACACGCACAGCACCTTTACTGAACAACGCATTCAATTCAACAAATGCCTGAACGTTGCCCACCTCAGGCGCGACATCTAATAAAATTATTCTACTTTGCTCATGGGTGATGCGAAAATAGCGGCGAAAACTGGCATCTCCATCAAGGGCAGAAACCTGCTCCGGGACAGCATTATAATACTGATGCAAAAAGGCCGCTCTGGCTTGTGCGCGCAGCACAGCCTTGGGTGACAGGTTTTGGGTCATTTTTCTTACTATTTCCTATTCTTAACTACTGTAATTAACACGCTTTTCATTTATTATGTCTGGCTTGAAAATGAATTTCGGCAAACAAGGTTGATAAATGAGCAAAGCTTGGGGCCTTTTCGTGCTTCCCCTAATCAGTACAGCGACTTTTGCTAATTCGAACATTGATGGCCTTCAGTGTAAAGACTACTTTCAGCCTAAAAACTGGCAACCTGTCGCTGACCTGCCTGGTGGCGCCATCGACATTAAGTCTGATAATGTTGAGTTGCAGGGAGTCGAGAGCGCTGAGTTTAGCGGAAACGTTGTGATCAGCTCCAATGTCATGAGCTTGTCCGCTCAGGCAGCATTGATAGACAAGCAGCAAGGGCTACTCAATGCTACCGGTCCACTTGTATTTCAGGATGAGTATACGCTGGTCAACAGTACAGGCATGTTTGCCAATTTAAAAGAGTATGAATTCAGCCTGCTGGGTGCCGATTACTGGCTTACCCAGCAAAACGGCCACGGCAGTGCCGAAAAACTGCATGCGACCAGCACCCAGGTTGACCTGCTTAATTCTAGCTTTACCACCTGCCCGGGAGAAACCCCGTTCTGGTCAATAGAAGCCAGTAGTATTGTTATGAATCGTGACAGCGGCTGGGGTGAAACGCACAACACAATCCTGAAAATACTGGATACGCCGATAGTCTATGTGCCTTATTTTACTTTCCCCATTGACAATCGCAGAAAATCGGGGGTACTCGCTCCGACTATCAGCAGCTCAAGTCAACGCGGCTTAGGGGTTGCTATTCCCTATTACATAAATCTGGCACCAAACTACGACGCAACCATCACGCCCAGATATATGTCTAAAAAAGGCACACAGCTCATTTCTGAGTTCCGTTATCTAACCAGACAACATCAAGGTCAGCTTGCCATCGAGTTTTTAGAGCAGGATGATTCAGCAAAACAGCTTGATGAGCGGTATTTAGTCAACTGGACGCAAAATAGCTATTTTGACGAAAACTGGCGCGCCAGTGTCGACATTACTAACGTCAGTGATGATGCCTATATTTCAGATTTAGATTCTAAATATGCCAATGAAACAGACACCCAACTTTATCGTACCGGGCAACTCAGTTATCTTGGAGACGAGTGGGCCATTGATCTAAAAGTACAAAACTTTGAGGTATTGGGTAATCACACAGAATCATATGCGGTGCTGCCACAGCTCACCATTAACAATGTCTCGCGTAATTTCCAGGGCTTCAACTGGGGGCTGACGGGTCAAATTAGTCACTTTACAAACGATGAATTAACCGTCACCGATGCAACCCGCATACACCTGGAACCCAGTGTGTCTTATGACTACAGCGCCTATGCTTGGTCATTTGCGTCGAACTTAAGCCTGATGCACACCTATTATGAGCAGGACGGTGGCGACGCTTTTTCGCAATCACAGTACAAAAAGTCAGTATCTCGTACTTTACCTAAACTACGCCTG
The DNA here is from genome assembly GCF_024124545.1 of Pseudoalteromonas sp. XMcav2-N. Taxonomy (GTDB): domain Bacteria; phylum Pseudomonadota; class Gammaproteobacteria; order Enterobacterales; family Alteromonadaceae; genus Pseudoalteromonas. The sequence continues at coordinate 169,747 of NZ_JAMXSF010000001.1, read as the reverse complement.
CACGGTCAGTTAAATCTGGAGCGTCAAACAAACTTCGTTCTCGAACAAGGTACCCAAACATTGGAGCCTCAAATCCAGTATTTGTATACCCCGAAAAAGGACCAGTCAGGTATTGCATTGTATGACACAATCAAAATGCAGGATGACTTTTTTGGACTATTCCGTGAACAACGTTTTTCTGGTGTAGATTTTATCGCTCAGGCAAACCAATTTACCCTTGGGGCAACCACTCGCTTGTTCGACAGCAATAATAGTGAACGTTTCAATTTTAGCATGGGACAAATCATCTATTTAAGTGACTCGGCTAAACCGACTGAACAATCACTGGAAACCAATGCGCTCGCTCAGGATAGCCAAGAATTTGGCAGTAAGAATTATAATGCCTTGTTTGCCGCAGAGAGTATGCTTCACTGGCATCGCCGTTGGTATTTTTCCGCGGGTCTGCAGTATGATGCGGATGAAAAAGAGCTGATCCAGTCTCACATGACGCTAGACTACCGTGGCAGTAACAAAAAATTAGTTCAATTGAACCATCACTATGCCAGTGATGTCTCAGGATATGAAATCGATCAAATCGGCCTGTTTAGCAGTTTACCCATAGATGAAAACTGGCAACTGGTTGCCAGCTATCACCGTGACCTGACGGCAAGCCGAAGCGTTGAAGTGTTTGCCGGACTGCAGTACGAATCGTGCTGCTGGGCTATCCGCATCACAGGAAAACGCCAAATACAAACGGATCTCAATCAAACGATATCACGTGATGACGCTATTTTTGACACAAGCTTTGGTATCAATTTTGTGTTAAAAGGGTTAGGCAGCAAATCAAGATATGATGCTAGCCAGTTACTACGTTCGGGTATCTTTGGTTACCGCAGACCGTTCTTTTTAAATAATTAACAACAAAGACTCTTATGAATTTAAAAAAGCTGTTATTAGTTCCAATATTAAGTATGACGCTGGCACAGCCGGTATGGGCTGAGCGTATCCAGTTGGACAAAGTAGTCGCGACGGTTAACGACGGCGTGGTGTTAAAAAGTGAAGTAGACAAAATACTCAAGCGTGTGAAAGAACAAGCTGAACAACAAAATACAGAGCTCCCCTCTGATAAGGTTTTGCGTATTCAGGCCGTTGAAAAGCTGATTGATCAAGTGCTAATGCAGCAAATGGCAGACCGCATGGGAATGGAAATCTCTGACGCCCAGCTAGATCAAACACTGGCCAGCATGGCCAAAGATCAGGGTGGCACAATCTCAGATCTGCGTAATTCAATCGAGGCCGCAGGTGAAAGCTTCCAGGCGTATCGAGAAGAGATCCGTACCGAAATCATGGTTTCTCAGGTACAGCGTGCCGCCGTAGATCGCCGCATTTATATCAGCCCGCAGGAAATTGCTAACCTGCAGAAAATTTTAGCGGAGCAAACGGGTCAGTCAGAAGAGTATGACATAGGCCACATACTGATCAAAATTGACAGTAAAGCAAACCCGGAAGACATAGAAGATGCCCGTGAACGCGCTGAAAAGGTAATTGAATTCCTTGGTGAAGGTAAAGAATTCAAGCGCATCGCCATTGCTTCATCTAGTGGCGCAAAAGCACTCGATGGCGGACAACTTGGCTGGATGGGCATCAATGAAATGCCAACCTTGTTTGCTGAGGCGGTAAAAGGCAAGAAGAAAGATGACATCATCGGTCCGCTGCGCTCTGGTGCTGGTTTCCATATCCTGAAAGTTCAGGATATCCGTGGTCGTCAGGTAGTTGAACGGGTTGAGGTGCGCTCTCGCCACATCCTGATCAAGCCATCCATTATTCTCAGTGAAGAAAAAGCGCGTGATACACTCGCTGGATTTGCCGCCGACCTCCGTGAAGGCAAAGCCGATTTTGCCGCGCTTGCAAAAGAGCACTCTGAAGATCCAGGTTCAGCGCTGAAAGGCGGTGAGTACGACTGGACGGACCCGACTACCTATGCCCCTGCGTTTCGCGACGCTTTGCTATCTCTGGAACAAAATGAGATAAGTGAACCATTCAGAAGTAGTTTTGGCTGGCACATTGTACAGTTGCTTGACAAACGCGTTGCTGATAAAACAGAGCAAGCAAAGGCAAATCGTGCCCACCAACTTCTGTTTCGTCGTAAGTTTAAAGAAGAGAGCTTTAAGTGGATGCGCGAAATGCGCGAACAGGCACACGTAGAAGTAATCGACTAATAGAAGAACTAAAATGAGTTTAAGAATCGCAATCACCCCTGGTGAACCGGCAGGGATAGGACCAGATCTGGTCATCAAACTTGCGCAACACGACTGGCCAGCTCAGCTGGTCGCCGTTGTTGATAAAGACATCATGCTACAGCGTGCCCGGGAGCTAGATACGACAATTAAGCTCATTCCGTTTGATCCCACAGCCCCAGCCACACCAGCACCAGCTGGCAGCATCTATTACCTTCAGGTAGACAAAGGCTGCGCTGTCACCGCCGGGGAGCTGGACGAACGCAATGGCCAGTATGTGTTGGATACCCTCAGAATTGCCTCTGAAAAAAATATGGATGGCACGTTTGATGCGGTCGTCACCGGGCCCGTTCACAAAGGGATCATTAATCGCGCTGGTATTTCTTTTAGTGGTCATACTGAGTATTTTGCTCAGCAATCTAACACGCCTGATGTGGTCATGATGTTGGCTACCGAGGGACTACGTGTGGCGCTTGTTACGACCCATATTCCCCTTGCATATGTTTCTAAAGCGATTACCCATGACAGACTTACTAAGGTTGCACACATTCTCTACCAAGACTTGCAAACCAAGTTTGGGATTGAGCAACCACATGTGCTGGTGTGTGGATTAAACCCGCACGCGGGTGAAGGTGGTCACCTGGGCAATGAAGAAATTGATACCATAGAGCCGGTCCTGGCTGAACTCAATGCGCAGGGGATGCATTTTGTTGGTCCATTACCCGCAGATACTCTGTTTCAGGCGAAATACCTCGAAAATACCGATGCAGTATTGGCAATGTATCACGATCAGGGCTTACCTGTGTTAAAATACAAAGGATTTGGCAATTCGGTAAATATTACCCTTGGATTGCCCTTTATCCGCACTTCTGTTGATCACGGCACTGCACTTGATCTTGCCGCCAGCGGCAACGCAGAAGTCGGTAGTTTCGAATTAGCGATCCGCGAAGCAATTAAGCTCGCCACCGAGAAAACACAGAGTTCATGACAGATAAAGTACATTTGGGCCATCGAGCCCGTAAACGCTTCGGCCAAAACTTCCTTAACGACAGCAATATCATCGATAAGATTGTCACGGCCATCGATCCAAAGCCCGGAGACAATCTGGTAGAGATAGGCCCAGGCTTGGGCGCCATCACTGAGCCCGTTGTTGAACTGAGTGACCAGCTAACTGTTGTGGAACTAGATCGCGATCTGGCCGAGCGCCTGATCCATCACCCTTTTATGGGCTCTAAACTGACTGTGCACCAGGGCGATGCCATGAAGTTTGATTTTTCTTCGCTGCTTAAAGGCGACGAGAAATTAAAGATTTTTGGTAACCTCCCCTATAACGTTTCTACCCCACTGCTTTTTCATTTATTTGAATTTGCGGATCAGGTTGAGCACATGCATTTCATGCTGCAAAAAGAAGTTGTGAATCGTATGGTTGCCGGCCCGGGCTCAAAAGCCTACGGCCGCTTGAGTGTCATGACGCAATACTATTGCCACGCAATTCCTGTGATCCAAGTACCACCAACGTGCTTTAAACCTGCGCCGAAAGTGGATTCTGCTGTAGTAAGACTGATCCCTAAAGAGGCACAACAACGTAGTGCAAAAAGTACCAAAGTGCTTAATACCGTGTGTCTGGAAGCTTTTAACCAAAGACGCAAGACGCTACGCAACAGCTTGTCTAACCTGATGACAGCCGAGCAACTGAGTGATCTTGGGATCGACCCGGGTTTGCGTGCCGAGAATATTTCCCTTTCGCAATTTATTGAGATAGCAAACTGGATCTATGACAACAAAGAGTGAGATCGGCTCACCGATCAAAGTAGCTGTAGAGACCTTCTACGTTGAAGGTCAATCTCAGCCAGAAAAAGACAAATACGTCTTTGCTTATACCATTACCATTAAAAATCACAGCTTGTGCAATGCCAAACTGGAAAGCCGTTACTGGCTGATCACCGACGCCAATGGCAAAGAAACCGAGGTCGAAGGTGATGGTGTAGTCGGCGAACAGCCAACTATCCGTCCGGGAGAGAGCTACCAATACACCAGCGGTGCGGTATTGGATACGCCCGTTGGTACCATGGAAGGCTACTATGTAATGCGCAACGAATTTGGTACCGAGTTTCGGGCACCTATTCAGGTATTCAGGCTCAGTCGTCCGGATATCCTGCACTAATGGCCAATTATGTGGTCGGTGACCTGCAAGGCTGCTTTGCACCACTAAAGCAGCTATTACAGGAGGTGGCCTTTAATCCCGCCCGTGACCACCTTTATCTGGTTGGTGACATCGTTGCCCGGGGTCCCGATTCTCTCGGCTGCCTTGACTTTGTATTTCGCCATCAGGATTGCATGACAGTTACGCTTGGCAACCACGACTTACACCTCATCTGCAATGTATTACTTGGTAACACCCCAAACCCTAAAGACAAACTTGATGACTTATATAAGCACAGCAAATTGCCAGAATACCTGCGCTTTTTAAGCAGTCAGCCATTGTGTGTCTACCTGGAAAAATATCGTACCTTTATCTCCCATGCGGGCATTCATCCCGATTGGCAGATTGAGCACGCTCTGGCACTGGGGCAATGGGCACAACAAAAGTATATGGGCAGTGAGGCCAGCCAGTTTCTGCCCGCCATGTATGGGAAAGAGTCACGTCTGGTATTAGAAAAAGATGAACAAAGCCGTTTTAATACCATAGTCAATGTGTTTACCAGAATGCGCTTTCTGACTGCTCAGTGGCATCTTGATTTTGACAATAAAGGCACACTGGATGATGCCGGAGATCTGCGTCCCTGGTTTACTCATCCTCGCTTTCAAAGCGACCCGCATCGTTATGTGTTTGGTCACTGGGCTGCCTTACAAGGCATCACCCACACCCCAAATGTCACCGCTTTAGATACAGGGTGTGTATGGGGTGGACCGATGACCTTGCTTGATTTAGACAGAAATGAGCAAATTTCGAGCAATTAACTGTTTCTCAGCCGATTTTACTGAATTTTGAATTCACATCTGCTATAAAATACTTAACTATCGCGCAATAAATCCGATAAGCATTCATTCAGCTTTAATTTGATGGTACCCGTATGAATTTGACTGTAAGCCAACGTATCTGGGGTGGTTTTATTATAATCACTCTGCTCCTGTTGATGATCGGAGGTAACTCGCTGCTAAGGATCGCCAATATTGACAATTCCACAAGACTGGTTAATTCGCTGTCATTGCCCGCACTAGACAGCAGTGCTGCCTTACAGATCGAATTTACTCAAATGAGTAAACTTGCTCAGGGCAGTTACTTTACCCAGTCACCCGACGAACTTAATTCACTCAAGGCAAAATTTAATGAGCGCCAGCAAGCGTTCAATAAAACCTTTTCAGAATTAGGCGCCGTGGTTGATCAAGACCCTGGTCTGGCGCAAAGCAAACGCGAGGTCGAAACAAGCTTTAAGCAATTCTCGGCCTCAGTACAGGACTTACTCAGCAATAAAGCGCGTGAGCTCATGCTGGTAAAAACCCTTAAGCAACAACTCGAAGACACTGAAATGGCAGCGGAAGATGCCACTACTGTAGTACTGGACATCCTTGACTTGGATGGCTTGCAGGAAAATGATAACCGCGCTTATCAGGCCGCAACTAAACTGGAAAACTTGTTTAGCTCGGCAGTCACCACCAGTACAGATATGATGACTATCAAAGAGCGCAACACGCTGGACATCGTAGAGAAAGAACAAGCCTATGTACTGGAAGAGCTGGAGCGAAATATGGCGCTGATGACGTCGACCGTCGAGCAGCTTGACAGCACCCTGGCTGACGACTTACAGCAGTACTATAGCGACCTCCTTGCTCAGTTAAAAGGTTCAAGCGGCATTGCTGGTAACGTTGGTCAGCTGATAACCGCAAGACAAAAGACCCGCACGGAGCTGGATGCCGCAGAGACGACCACTAATGCGGCGTTAAAACAGCTTGGCAAGTTAGTTGCACAATCTAAACAACTGGCGTTTGATATTCAGGACGAAGTACGTTCAGACGTAACTTCTGCAAATATGTGGACCTGGGTGGGCATGATCATGGCTGCCCTGCTAGCCATTGTGATTGCTTATTTGACTGTCAGCCGAATTACTAAACCACTGGCAGAAGTGAACAGAGTACTCAATATTGTTGCGCGTGGTGACATGACTCAGACACTGGATGATTCTGCAAAAGATGAATTCGGTGAACTGGCACGCAGCTGTAACAGCCTTATCGCCAGCCTGCGTGAACTGATCACAGGTATTGTGTCGCGTTCAACCCAGCTGGCAGCAGCATCGGAAGAGACCTCAGCCATCACCATAGAGTCTAGCCAGGCAATTAAGAGCCAGCAGTCTCAGGTTGAACAAGCAGCCACGGCTACCACAGAAATGAGTAGTACTGCCCATGGGGTGAGCAACAGTGCTCACCAGGCATTACAGGAAATCAAGAACGCCGATAAAGAAGCTGAGCGTGTGAAAGGTATTTCCCAGGACAACAAACACACCATTGAGCAATTGGCTCATGAGGTGGAAGCCGTCTCTGAGGTAATCAACAAACTGCATCAGGACAGCTCGGCCATCGGCGGGATCCTGGATGTTATCCGCGGTATTGCAGAGCAAACCAACCTGCTGGCGCTCAATGCCGCTATCGAAGCAGCACGTGCTGGTGAACAAGGTCGTGGCTTTGCCGTTGTTGCAGATGAAGTTCGCTCTCTTGCCAGCAAGACGCAAGAGTCAACCCAAGAGATCCAGGCTATGATCGAGTCACTGCAAAGCGGTGCAGAAGAAGCCGTTAGCGCCATGTCGAAAGGCCAGCAACAGGCAGAGTCATGTGTTCATCAAAGTGATGTGGCCAATGAGGCACTGAACTCTATCACTGATGCGGTTTCACGCGCACACGATGTCAGTGAAGAAATTGCCAACGCAGCCAATGAGCAGCAGCAAGTGTCTCAGGAGATCAGTGAACGTCTGGAGTCTATTGTAACCATCGCCGAGCAAACAGCTGAAGGCGCAAACCAGACGTCTATTTCGAGCTCAGAAGTGGCCAAGCTGGCCGAAGAGTTGAGACAGTCTGTCGACCAGTTCAGGGTCTAATTTCAGACTTTACCCAATCAAAAAGGCCCGCTCATAGAGCGGGCCTTTTCTTTTTAATACCAATTTGCTTAATTAAGTGTTCTATTTTGAGGCGAGAAAATAGGGTCGATAACACCGCTCTCGCGTCCTGCTATCACTGAGGCACCTACATCCATGTAGGCGAGGCAAAAATTTGCGAACTCATACCTTAGGTAAAGGTTCTAAATGAGAAATTTTTAACGCCGTTAGCGTCATATTTGCTCCTTCAAATTGAACAGGTATTAAGTGAAATTGGTATAACACCGTCAGAATGATTCATGTAGTACCACCAGTGCACTGAGCTTACTGGCACCAAAAGAGGCCATTCTTTCAAAGTCTTCTCGTGCAATTGGCACCTGCTGACAGTCAATTGCCTCCTGCTCATCTTCCACATCCGGGTCATTGACATACAAACACAGTGCATCGATGCCGGTGATTAAAACCCAGTGCGGTGCTTTCTTGCCGTTTAACCGGTATGTGCTGATCAAGGCCAAGATCGAACTTCCCAGAGACAACCAGTGCTCCACCTGTTCGAGTTGAAGGCTCGCGCAATGAACTGGAATATCCCGATATTCACACTCTTGCTTAAACTGCTCGTGTACCAGCGTCATCACCTGCTTTTTCTGCTCGTTGCGCACTCCATCAATAAACAAAGGCTGCGCCGTATTTACCACCACTTCGGTGGCAAAGCCACGCCTTTCAGCAGCAAGTGCCAAACCAAACGGATGGCAACCACCATGGCCAGAGGTCATAAAAATGGTTGTTGCTTCGCGCCAAATCTCCAGTTCAAGGCTCTGATCTCCCATGCAACTTGCGTCTATGCTGGCCATCGCCATCATTAAAGATGCCGGCCCACAGGTGAACTCTGTCGTCTGCTGATACCAGGGCGCAACCTGCAAAGTCGCCTGCTCAGTGCGTTTGCGAATACACTTTTGCATTCTCAGCGCATCATCGTGATCTTCGTAATAATTATGATATTCACCAAACACCCGATATCCCTGCTTTTTGTACAGAGCGATTGCTGCCGTATTGCGCTTTGCTACTTCCAGTCGCATGTAAAACCAGCCAAGCAGGGCCGCCTGAGACTCCAGCTCAGTCATCAACTGACTGGCAATGCCTTTACCCTGCTGCTGTTGCGATACAGCCAGTGAATATAAGCGAGCAAGTCGTGTTCCCTGATGCAACCACAGCAGTCCATAACCCACCAGCTCACCTGCCAGCCGGGCAGTCAGCAGCAGGCTGTGCTCGAACCCGATATGATGCTTAAACTGACGACGACTGAGCCTTTCACTGCTAAAGCAACGCGCTTCCAGCTCAACCAGTTCGGCCAAGTCCTCAGGCTGGGCTTTTTCTACCACCATACAGGCCTGCAACATTACTTTTTACCTCTCGCTTCTAGACGACGTAAAAATTCGGACATGATCTGCATGTAAAGCTCATCGCCCAGATATTTATCTTTCACACCCTGATCAATGCTGGGGTTATCGTTCACTTCCAACACATAAGCCTTGCCTTCATGCTCCTTGATGTCCATGCCATACAGACCATTACCCACCACAGCCGCGGCCTTCAATGCGGCCCCCAATACCACTTTGGGTACTTCAAAGGTAGGCAAAGTATCAAACCCACCCGAAAAATTGCGTTTTGAACTGTGGTTATAGATCTGCCAGTGATTACGTGCCATATGATAACGGCACGCATAGATGGCACGTCCATTCAGTACCTCAATACGCCAGTCATAATCGGTATACAGATATGCCTGGGCAAGCACAATGGCCGACTCTCCCAGTAAGAGATTCAACCGAAATTGCAGCTTCTCTTTGGTTTTTACCTTATACACACCCTTAGAAAAGGCGCTTTCCGGCATTTTAAGCACCATAGGCAATGACAACTGTGCAACCAGCTCTTCAATCACAACTTCAGAGCACTGACTCACAAAGCGCGTTTCCAGTGACGGTACTTTTTTATAGTTAAACGCATCGTGTAAAAACACTTTATTGCAGCAACGTAAAATAGAGCTTGGGTCGTCAATCACCACTAAGTCTTTTTGCTCCGCCTCCTGGGCAAGACGATAAGTATGATGGTCAATCGCTGTGGTCTCGCGGATAAACAACCCATCGAACTGACTCAAGTTATACAGCTCATCCGCCTCGACCAGATGCACTTTGATACCCAGTTTAGCGCCGGCCTTAACAAAACGACTGACTGCATTTTTATTACTGGGTGGCAGTTGCTCCTGATGGTCGATCAGCATAGCCAGATCCCAGCGGTGTTTTTTACTGCTTTTATGTTTCTTCCATTGCATTGCGTGGACTCTGCTGAGCACCTGAGTACAAAACGCAAGTTCGTCTGCATCAACAGATGAAAAATCACTTCGCAGTACCTGCACCTGTAACCCGACACCCTGAGGCACAACATTCACTCTCAGCAAGGGTGCCGGATACTGTGCAAACAAATGTGCCGCCAGCTTGGTATATTCGGACTGTAGCGTTTCACCCATACAGATCAGCAATGACAAGGGCTGCGAAATCTCTGTGCCCTGCTGTATGCACCAGGTCTGAGACAAATATACTGTACAGCCTTCATCTCCCAGCTCATTGATCACTTTGACACTCGGCAGCGCCTGATGATTGCGCGCCTCTGCCAGTAAAGAACAATAATAGCCCTGACTTAAGTACCTGCGGCAGTCACACAGGTTTATCATGCTGAGCTTAGATTCGCCGAGTTTAGGGTACTCTTGCAGATAAGTTTCGAAAGTCACCACATTGTCATTCAGTGGTGAGATATCTGCGTTTTGATCAACAACAAAAAGCGTAGACAACATTTTAGTCCTTAGTGTGACCTGACCTTTTATGCTTTTAACATAGCGCAACAGGCCACCTGTTTATGATGGTTTTTTCAACCGGTATAACGCTATTTGTATGTAAAAATCAGGTCAGAGACAAACGATCAATTTTGATGCTTAAGATGAGCAATTCTTTTCTCATGTTCGTTACAAAAGCCACGACTGCCCTTGTATTGCAACCAAAAGTTGCAATTTGAGGGACAATGTTGCACACTTGCGCCATTTTTAACGGAATAGAATAAATCGCATGAAAAAAATAATATTAATACCCATGGCACTGACCGTTCTGGCTGGATGCTATTCCACACCCAAAGCACACAATGATATGGTCAGATTGAACAGCTCGGAGGTCAACGAAGAGGCGCTCAAGCTGGAGCTTGCTTTTGGCAAGGCAAGCACACACGTAATGCCTCATGAAGGAGGTATGGACGCGGATAGTGAGTCGAAAGGGCTGAATTCTGCCAAACTTTCGTTGGGTTACGGGCTTGAGCTTGATGCCATCATTGCAAGCGATACCAGTTTTGGGATCAAATACCAATTTTATGGTAAACATCGTGAACATGCGCAAAGCGGTGACTGGAGTCATGCAGTACGGTTTGGGTTTGTCACGAACAAAGACCACGGTACCACCAGCAGAGAGAATACCTACCGACACTGGGGACTTGATAAGCAACTGCTGGATGTGTCCTTTATAAGTGGGTACAGGATTTCACCACAGTTTCTAGCCTATGGCAGCGTCTTTTATCAAACTGGTGATATGGAAATTATTTACTGTGCAGAGCGAGAGGGTTGCAATGCAGATGTGGCCAATAAAGTGCTCGACTATGATGGACATAACTACGGCCTGAGCTTAGCCATAGAACATGCCTTTTCGCCCAGTTGGTATGGTACATTAGAGACAGTCTACCACCATTCCAGCTGGTTTGACCGTAGCAACACCGAAATGGGTATCAATGTGAGCCTCGCCTATCGGTTCTAAACAAATCCTGTGTGCTTATATTAAAGTGCATACAGATACATTCAGCGGGATAAGGTTGTGTTGCCTGGTTTCGCTGAATGACCCCGATTTTTCAAAACTCCTTGTTGCTTTATCCTAAAAAGTTCATCCACATAGACGCCTTGTCGGCAGATAGCTTTGCCATTAGCGTGTTCAAATGTGGGCTCCGGAAACACTTCCTTTGCATACGTCTCATTGTACATCACTGTGCTATATTCGATTACCGGGCTGAATTTTATATTGTTCAATGGCTTAGGTTTCACTGCTTCTTCGTATTCATAAGGAGTACCGCAATAGGCCCAGCCCCCAGACTGTGTCTTATAAACATCAAAATACTGGTACTTCTCGTGGTATATTTTCCCGTCATGCTCTGAGACAAATAACAGTACATACTTATACTTTGCAAACGCAGGAGTGCCGTAGTGATCGTAGGCTTCAAACGAGATTACGTCGGAATTAAATTCCCCATGGACTTTCTCCAGGACTTTGTATTTCGCTATGAATGCGCGATCCATGTGGATCACATCGTCGCTCACATTGGACTCAAACTGATAGAAGTCCACCTGCTCCCCAACAAATGCAAATATGCCGCTTTCACTCTTTATGCTCGCTGTGGCAAACACGTCGAGAGAAATCAGCAATAGGGTAGTAAATAGTATTCTCAATCTATGACTCCTGATGACCAGTAATCGTTTAATGATAAGAGCACGAGATTCAGGCCATACCCGAAGCAGTAGCCCCCTCACTCCAAAACACTTAATTATCACAAAGAACAATAACCTATCATCAGCTCATCAAGGGCTCAAGCCAATTCAGAGCACAAAAAAGCCGTTTAGGTTTCCCTAAACGGCTTTTTCAATGCAAACTTTGAGCTTAGTTGAACAGGGCTGTCGCCTTGGCAACCACATTCTCAACTGTGAAGCCGAAGTGTTTGAACAGCTCAGCCGCTGGTGCCGACTCACCAAAGGTGCTCATACCAACTACCGCACCGTTCAGACCAACATACTTGTACCAGTAGTCTTCGATACCCGCTTCAATCGCAACACGACGTGTTACCGCAGCTGGCAATACGGACTCTTTATACTCAGCAGACTGTGCATCAAATACATCGGTAGACGGCATAGACACTACGCGAACACGCTTGCCACTGTCACGAAGTTGTGCAGCGGCTTCCACAGCCAGTTGAACTTCTGAACCGGTTGCGATCAGGATAAGCTCTGGCTCACCGTCACAGCTCAGTACATAACCACCTTGCTTAATGGCTGCAACCTGCTCGTCACTGCGCGCCTGTTGCTCAAGTCCCTGGCGGGTAAATACCAGCGACGTAGGACCGTCTTTACGCTCAATAGCCTGTTGCCAGGCAACCGCTGATTCAACCTGATCGCACGGGCGCCAGTTGACCAGATTTGGTGTCATGCGCATGCTTGCCAGCTGTTCAACCGGCTGGTGGGTCGGGCCATCTTCACCCAGACCAATTGAATCGTGGGTATAAACAAAGATGCTAGGTTGCTTCATCAGTGCAGCCATACGTACTGCGTTGCGCGCGTATTCCATGAACATCAGGAAGGTGGCACCGTAAGGAATAAAGCCTTTGTGCAGAGCAATACCATTCATAATGGCCGACATACCGAATTCACGTACACCGTAGAAAATGTAGTTGCCTGAGGCGTCGTCTGCTGTCAGGCCTTTAGAGCCATCCCACAGTGTCAGGTTAGAGCCTGCCAGGTCTGCAGAGCCGCCCATAAACTCAGGCAACAGCGGGCCAAATGCATTCAGTGCATTTTGTGATGCTTTACGGGTTGCAGGGTTGGCCGGATTAGCCTGGAGCTGTGCAATGTACTCAGCACTTTTCTGAGCCCAGTCAGCAGGTAACTCGCCTTTAGTACGACGTTCAAATTCCGCTGCCAGTTCAGGATAATGCATCTGATATTCTGTGAACTTAACCAGCCACTCGCTCTGAATTTGCTGACCATGTGCAGCAGCATCCCATTTTGCGTAAACAGACTCAGGAATTTCAAACGCCTCATGCTCCCAGCCAAGGAATTCACGAGCTGCTTTGATTTCGTCATCACCCAGAGGTGCACCATGACAATCATGGCTGCCCGACTTGTTTGGTGAGCCGTATCCAATGACTGTTTTACAACAGATAAGCGTTGGCTTGTCTGATTCTGCGCGTGCCGCTTCGATAGCTGCTGTGATTGCGTCACTATCATGGCCGTCGACACCCGCAATGACGTGCCAACCATATGCTTCAAAACGCTTCGGCGTGTCGTCGCTGAACCAGCCTTCGACTTCACCGTCGATTGAGATGCCATTGTCATCCCAAAATGCAATCAGTTTACCCAGACCCAACGTGCCAGCCAGTGAACAGGCTTCGTGAGAAATACCTTCCATTAAACAGCCATCGCCAAGGAAAGCATACGTATAGTGGTTTACAATATCGTACTCGTCGCGGTTAAACTGAGCTGCCAGCGCTTTTTCCGCAATTGCCATACCTACGGCATTAGTGATGCCCTGCCCCAACGGACCTGTGGTCGTTTCAATACCAGGAGCATAGCCATACTCTGGGTGACCTGGCGTTTTGGAATGCATCTGACGGAAGTTTTTCAGTTCATCAATAGATAGATCATAGCCAGACAAATGCAACAGAGAATAAATGAGCATGGAGCCATGGCCATTTGATAATACAAAGCGGTCACGATCAACCCAGTCAGGATTATTAGGGTTGTGCTTTAAATAATCGCGCCACAATACCTCTGCGATATCGGCCATACCCATTGGGGCACCCGGGTGACCGGATTTGGCCTTTTGAACTGCGTCCATGGACAGAACGCGTATGGCATTTGCAAGTTCTTTGCGAGATGGCATGAAGTCTCCTACCTTTTATGTCTTTTGAGTGGCAAATCTGTACCTATAATACCCGTGTAGCGACGTTGTCATGTATGCCGGATGTGAGGCAACTTAAAGTGTGACACGTCAAAGCTGCAGGTAACTCGATTAGAAAATTGGTCCCCATTCTTACCTATTAGGGTAACCACTGCAATTAAAAATCAATGAAATCTCGGGCTACTCGCGGACTTTTTTACTGCGTTTTTTGCAAAGGTTTAAAATTAGACGTCTAGGCGTAAAAAAGCTATGCAGCCGAGCGTGTTTTCGATAATATATCGCTCTGATTTTTTCGCGCTATTCCTGTAGTTTGTGAAGCGCAATATTTGTGAGCATAAATACAATGGCAAAACATTTATTTACTTCTGAATCTGTTTCTGAGGGTCATCCGGATAAAATCGCCGATCAGATCTCTGATGCGGTACTAGATGCTATCCTTGAGCAAGATCCAAAAGCACGTGTTGCGTGTGAAACTTACGTTAAAACCGGTATGGTCATGGTCGGTGGTGAAATCACTACCAGCGCCTGGGTTGATATCGAAGAATTAACGCGTAAAACGGTACGTGAAATCGGCTACACCCACTCAGACATGGGTTTTGACGCGGACTCGTGTGCAATCCTGAACACCATTGGTAAGCAGTCTCCTGATATCAATCAGGGTGTTGACCGTACTCGCCCAGAAGAACAAGGTGCGGGTGACCAGGGTCTGATGTTTGGTTACGCCTGTAACGAAACAGACGTTTTAATGCCTGCACCAATTACCTATTCACACCGTCTGGTTCAACGCCAGGCACAAGTACGTAAAGATGGCACTTTGCCTTGGTTACGTCCTGATGCTAAGTCTCAGGTTACTTTTGCCTATGAAAATGGTAAAGCGGTTGGTATTGATGCCGTGGTTCTGTCAACTCAACACTGTGACTCTGTGTCTCAGGATGATCTGGTAGAAGCAGTGATGGAAACCATCATCAAGCCGGTACTACCAGCAGAGCTTATCACTGAAGCAACTAAGTTCTTCATCAACCCGACTGGCCGTTTCGTTATCGGTGGCCCTATGGGTGACTGTGGTCTGACTGGTCGTAAGATTATCGTAGATACCTACGGTGGTATGGCTCGTCACGGCGGTGGCGCATTCTCTGGTAAAGATCCATCAAAGGTTGACCGTTCAGCCGCGTATGCAGCACGCTATGTTGCTAAGAACATTGTTGCAGCAGGTCTTGCTGACAAATGTGAGATCCAGGTGTCTTATGCCATTGGTGTTGCAGAGCCAACCTCTATCAGTGTAGAAACCTTCGGCACAGGTAAACTGGAAGAAGCCCGCCTGATCGACTTGATCCGAGAACATTTTGATCTGCGCCCGTACGGTCTGATCACTATGCTGGACCTTGAGCGTCCAATCTACCAGCCTACTGCGGCTTACGGCCACTTCGGTCGTAACGAGTTCCCTTGGGAAGCAACAGACAAAGCTGAAGCGCTTAAAGCAGCGGCTGGTTTATAATTGTAAATCATTATTTACAGAAAAGGCGCCTGAAGGCGCCTTTTGTTTAGAAATTCAAAATAATTAACTCCCTGAGATCAAAAACTCTTCAATATCTTCTTTGATATCCACATATTCATCGTCATGAATATTTAATACAATCATCACCTTATCTTTAAAAGCATGCCAGTCCGCACAGTTACGAAAATACTTCCCTTCAAAGGCGAGGTTTTCAGCCAATTTTAGAATGGCAAACGCTTGCTGCTCACTATCTTCGCGTTCCTCTTCCAAATACAGAGGATCATGGTGACGCAAAATGATCTGACACATTGCCTTTGGAATATTCCATGAGCTGGCCAGATAATAACCCACCACGGCGTGATTGGTCGGATACAGCTGCTCCTCATAACAAGCTAATGTATATTCAGGTCGCTGTATCGCACGAGTCATGACTTCTTTATAATTGTCATAGCGCATGGCCATCGCGGGTATACCCGCATCATGAAACAAACCGAGCAGCTGTAAGTTTTCTACCGGCACATTGGCGCGCACCCGCTTACCGATTAGCATGGCTATCTGAGAGATATCAATGGCATTGTCCCAGAATCGCTCTAACGAGATACAGCACAGACTTTGATCAAATGCTTCTTTCAACAAATAGCCCGTCACAATCTGGGTGATGCTATTAAGGCCCAAAAACATCACAGCCTGTTTAATGTCTGACACCGTTCTGGACATGCCGTAGGCAGGAGAATTAATGACTTTTAACACAGCGGCTGAGGTTGCAACATCCTGAGAAATAATATTGGCAACGCGATTGAGCTCGGGCTCCTCACTGTTAAGTTCATTCTGGATGTGCTCCAGAATTTCAGGCTTTGCTGGCAGGTTGAACCCGGAGCGTAACTCCGCCAGTGTTTTTTCATCGATATTGAGCATAACAGCAAATACGTCAGACTAGTTTGCTTTTAGTGTAGACGATATATACGCGATGATCATTCGAACGGGCAGGTATTTCCGGGCGTAAGGGCCCAGGGCTCCATGCTGTCCGGATGCGTCTTCAATAAATTATATAGCGCATTAAACGAAGCCCGGGTATTGCGCAGTGCAACTTTATCAGTAAACCATTGCGGTGCCTCGCCCTGAATGTCAGCTGAGATGTGGTAATCGATATAAACTGCGTTGTCTTGCTCCGTCAGTACCCATTGCACCATGACAGGCTGAATACGAATAACACCCTGCTCAGTTGGATAATCTGAGACAGAACGTATCTTTAATACATAGCTTTCTTTGGACAATTGCAGCAAACAGGCATGTGTCACCATGTCTCGTGTACGAAACGGCCAGGGTAAATCAAATTGGGTCAGAACGCGCGTCTGATTAGCTGCAGGGCGAGATAAAATCGTCACTGTGCTGACATGTTTCACCCATAAAGGAACGCGTTCGGTATCATTTAGCAGATTGACCACAGATTTTGCACTGATCCCGGGCCATCTGCCGGTTACACGTATTTTCAGGGGTTGATCAAATGGCTTATGGTAGGTGATCGACAGCAACTCCGATTGATGCCATGGCTGCCATCGCTCTGACGTCTGTGTACTGTGACCCGGCATAGCATAAACGACAAGCCACAGTAGCAAACACAAACAGGCTAAACCTTGTTTATCACCAGTAGGGTTCACTGTTCAACGATGCCTGACGACTTTGCTCCATAGCACTGACGAGAAAGTCGGCTTTTTGTTGCAACCAGACTAAAATGTCCTGCAGCGCTTCATTGGGCTGGCCCTCGCACAGCTGGCGCAAATAGAACAAGGTTTCTAGCTCATATATACCGTAGACAATATCGACCCATGGGGCTCTGAATGCCTGACGGGTTTCTTTATCGTACAGTTTGCCTAAACAATGACCACTCAGTAGCATGTTTTCCAGCGGCTGACGACACGCCAGATACTCTTTGACTGTCATTGCACTGTCTGGGGGGAATAGCGTTGTTAATTTATTCCAGTCATGGTCATAAGCTCGCTTAGCCAACGCCTCAACCGGGCTTTGCGCAGCCGTGATGGCATTCTGATCCCAGTTTTTACGCCAGGATTTGTCCAGTAACCAACGGGTCAGCGCCAAAATCAAGCGGTTATATCGCGAACAATGGAACAAGTCTTCAATGTCTGTCACCGTTGGCTGAACGTCTTTCATATCCGTGATCACCTGAGCCAGTTCAGGCGCATTGGAGATCCGCTTATAATAGGCGTGTCGCTTCGACGTATAGGTTTTCAGGTGGATGGCATTCTCCACCCAGCCTAATTCTGATAAAAGCCACTTAAGCTCTTTACGCAAAAACTCTGTTGAAGACTTATCGACAAACTCTTCAAAGAGCCAGAATGCGTGCCGGATCAGACTGATCCCATCTATCACACGCTTGAGTGTTTTAAGACTTGGTGCGTCCAGGTAACACTGCTCATGCTTTTGGACAAACTGAATACCATGGTTGACCGTTGCTATCAGCGCCTGCTCCTGTGAGCAGCCCCTGGGCAATTTGATGACACCCAGTGTTTTATTGGCCTTCAGGGGTTTATCGTCGGCGAGACGATAACCTCTGGCCGCTTTGGAATACAATCCAAGACGCAAACCTATGTGCTGCAACAAGTGATCAGCCAGCAGGAACAGGTCATTTTTATCGCCTTCCACAAGCTCGATCTCAAGCTCAGAAATAGGCTCAACCGAACCTTGCGCACTGATCTCGCCTTTATCAAGAACGACTTCAATTTCGCTGCCTGCTTCGGTTTCAATCAACCAGGTACGGCGGATAAAATTAGTACTGAAGATCGGGAATAAATTACTGGCAATCGATTCAAGCTGCACACCCATAGGCCAAATATTGATGTCAAAGGCGTGAATATCAGGTCGACTGCCCTTGATTGGTAAATTGTATTCAGGACGTTGATGTAACCCACCCACCACTTCACCGGCCAGCTTTATCGTCTGCTCACACTCGTCATCATTACAGCGTGTTCGTAAACCTATATCTAATGCACGTAACTCCCGACTGGGTGTGTCAAAATAAGCATTTTTCAGGTTTTTAGCAGGTTTGTTGCTGACTTTCTTAGCAAACTGGGTGATTAGGGCTGGGATCAGCGGAACTTCATTGTCTGAAACCAAAAATTTCAGTTCTATCTCAGTGTCCATCAGGAGTGTGATTTACCTATGTAATTTTAGAACCCACAAAATATACAAAGGGTCCGCACTTTGCAAACCTTTTAGTAATTATTAGCGCATTATCACCACCATTACCAACCTGTTCCGTGAATTACAGGTGTAAACGAGCGCACACACGACGTCACGCCTCGACACGTTTATCCGCAAAAAAACGACCTGCAAGCGAATTATGGACAAAACCTGCCCCTTGCCTTTGTGCTGGGAAATCCCTACTATTTTGGTAACTTTATAAAGATATCAATATTTAAGGCCTGCGAATGCTGAAAAATATCGCTTTGCCGCTGCTGCTGTCTGTGCTGTCTCTGAGCGCAATGGCGGAGCAAACCGACCTGCAAGATGAACCCACGGTGGCGCAGTCAGCAACCGACAACAACGGTTATATTGTCGATGACTTATACCTGTTCATGCACACCGGCCCCGGCAAGAATTATCGAATCCTGGGTTCGGTCGAAGCGGGTACCCCGATCACTATCCTAAACTCAGAGCAAGACGACTTTGTTCAGATAAAAGATGACAAAGACCGCGAAGGCTGGGTACAAAGTCAGTTTGTCACCTCTGAACCAGGGTTACGCCAGAGACTGGAAAGTGCCAACCAGGCGCTGAGTGATAATAACGGGCAGCTCAATACCTTACAGAGCAGAATTCCACAGCTTGAGCAGGCCAACTTACAGCTTCAGCAAGACAACGCAGCGCTGAAAAGTAACATTACCGAACTGGAGCAGGCCCTGGAAGCTCAGGTACAGGCGAGCCTGAACAAAGCGCAGACAGAGCAACATATGTTGCTAAGCTATGGTGGCGGAATTGCCATCGCAGGTATTTTAATTGGCGTGATACTCACCCTGGTACTTTCAAGGCGTAAGCGCTACGACGGCTGGGCGTAAAAGCCGCAATAAAATATATGCATAAAAAAAGGCCTTGTCGGCCTTTTTTTTTATACCAATTTGCTTAATTAAGTGTTCTATTTTGAGGCGAGAAAATAGGGTCGATAACCAGGCGAAAACTTTGCTATTTAGTTATTCTAAATGAGAAGTTTTCAACGCCGTTAGCGCCATATTTGCTCCTTCAAATTGAACAGGCATTAAGTGAAATTGGTATTACTTGCCTGCTATGGCGAGTAACTCAACCTCAAATATTAACAACGACCCCGGCGCAATTTTACCGGCTGCGCGATCTCCGTAGCCAAGATCCGGCCCGATAAAAAAGCGAAACTTATCGCCGACCGTCATCAATTGCACGCCCTCCGTCCAGCCTGCAATAACTTGATTCAGGCCAAAACTGATAGATTCACCGCGTACCACAGAACTGTCGAACACCGAACCATCCAACAAGGTGCCATGGTAATGTACTGTGACTTTGTCTGTAGCGTTCGGATGCTCAGTCCCGTCGCCTTTGTTTAAGACTTCATATTGCAAACCAGAGTCGGTTGTTGTGACTCCGCTCTTTTGAGCGTTTTGCGCCAGAAATTCAGCCGCTTCAATACGGTTACCTGCCGCCGCCTGTTTTTGCTGTTTACCGTTTTTAAAAATCAGCCAGCCCAGCACGACGATGACCAGCACAAGGATAATATTGGTTGTTGACATAGTGACTACCTAAAAATTATGAAAGATCTTTTTCTTGTTCGCTGGCCGCTTCGCCCTCGGCGTCTTTATCGTCGCCATTCACCACATCGGCGATTTGTTGTAAACGGGCCAATGCCAGCGCATTAATACTCTGATCCGGATA
Organism: Pseudoalteromonas sp. XMcav2-N; assembly: GCF_024124545.1. Classification (GTDB taxonomy): domain Bacteria; phylum Pseudomonadota; class Gammaproteobacteria; order Enterobacterales; family Alteromonadaceae; genus Pseudoalteromonas. The sequence goes on along the minus strand of NZ_JAMXSF010000001.1, from coordinate 149,289 downwards.
CTGACTATTGGAAAGCGCCCCGGCTTCACGTTGCATCAGCAAAGACAGCGCCTCATCCACAGTTGCCACGGCATAAATATGGAATCGGCCTTGCTGGGCTGCTGCCAGCACCTCATCATCCAGCACCAGGTTGATCAGGTTTGAGCGAGGGATGATCACCCCCTGTTTTCCCGTCAGACCACGCATTTTGCAAAGCTTAAAGAAACCTTCGATTTTCTCATTCACTCCGCCTACAGCCTGCACCTCACCATGCTGGTTAATGGAGCCCGTCAGCGCCAGTGACTGGTCGATAGGAAGCTGAGTAATGGCAGAAATAAGTCCACACAGCTCAGCCAGCGACGCGCTGTCACCGTCAATAAAACCATAACTTTGTTCGATGGCAATGTTGGCGCTCAGCGTCAGGCTAAAGTTTTGCGCATATTTATTGCCCAGGTAACCGGTCAGCAGCATAACCCCTTTAGAGTGGATCGACTTACCTAACTCGGCTTCACGTTCCACGTCTATCACCCCATCGGCTCCGGCATACACAGTCGCGGTGATACGCGCTGGTGTACCAAAGGCAGTATCACCTATGTGTAGCACCGTCAGCCCGTTAACTTTGCCGACAGCTTCACCGTCTGTGGCTATCAGGGTATGACCTTCCTCTATATCGCTGAGCATGTTCTCACTCAGCTGGCCGGTGCGATATTGCTTGCCCACAATGGCTTCGTCGATATGCGGCGCGTCGATTTCGCTTAGCCCATCCTGCTTGGCGTAATAACTCGCCTCCGCCACCAGCTCCAGCACATCCGCAAAACGAGCCGACAGCTTGTTCTGATGCTCCGCCTGGCGATAACTAAATTTCAGTAACCGCGCCAGTGCTTCGCCCGTTAAGGTACACTTAAGTGTCTGCTCGCAGTACTCCTGCACTTTAGTAACAAATTGATATTGCAGCCGATCGCTGTCGGGCAAATAGTAATCAAAGTCAGCCAGCACCCGGAACAACTCACCAAACTCTTCGTCGTACTCGCCTATGGTGTAATACAAATCACGCGAGCCCAACAGGATGATCTTCACATCCAGGGGGATCAACTGAGGCTTAAGGGTAAAACTACTGCCAACTGAGCTGTCCTGATAAGGTAAATCGTTTTTGATCTGGTGCGTCTTTAATGACAGTTTGAGCCCGTCCCAGACCTGTGCATTGGCCAGTACTTTGTCGGCATCCATGATCAAATAACCGCCATTAGCGCGGTGGAGTGCGCCGGGCTGAATTGAGCGGTAACTGGTGATCAGGGTGCCATGAGCATTGGCATACTCAATTTTGCCGAAGATGTTACCAAAAGTCGGGTTAGGCTCGTACACCACAGGCGCCGCCTGCCCTTCTTTGAACTCGACCAGGATATTCGGGGCAAAGAAGTCGCTCAGCATGCCCTTGGCATCAAAGTCATCTTTATTTTCGTCTCCCGCTGCACTGTCGTCGTCCAGCCAGTCGAGCACCGCATCAACAATTTCGACCCGCAGATCTTTAAGATAACGAATCACGCCAATGTGGCTGGCATACTTATGTTCCAGCGCTTTGAGCAGTGGTTTGGTTGCTAATTCAATGGTGGTTTTTTTCAGTTCCCGGAGCTTTTCAGAAGATTCCCGCTTCCAGCGCGGCAACTCGATCAGCGCCTCTATCAGACAGTCTTCAAGTTTTTCAATGGCATCAAAAAAGTGTTCCTGTACAGCTTCTTCCAGTGCCATAAATTCTGCGTCATCAAGCGCTTTGCCATCCACTACAGGCGCAAAACTCACGACCCCTTTTTCTTCCATCATGGCAACGCTTTTCTTAGCCGCAAGCTCTTCCACCGCGCTCAGTGCCGCGTTGTATTTATTGTCAAAGTCTCTGTCCAGGGATTTTTTCTTGCGCTGATAGCCCGGGTTATCAAATGCCGCAGGAAACGTGTCCACTACTTCATCAAGGAAGGAGTCAATGTCATCAGTCAGTACTTTGCTCTCACCTGCTTGCATAAACAAGGCAATGGGTTCTCTGTGGTCGTCGTAGTTATTGACGTACAACCACTCTTTTGGGGTCGGGCGGGTTTTACAGTGTGCTTCGAGTTTATCCTTCACCATAGTAAAACGACCTGTTGCCGCTTCACCCATCACAAACACGTTATAACCCGGCAGTTCCATACCTAGCGCAAAATCCAACGCACTTTGCGCCCGATTTTGACCTATGAAAGGCAAAGGGTCCGGATAAGGATTTTGCATGCAGGTGGAGATGTGTGGCAAAGACACACTGGGAGCCAGCTGTTCGCTGCTCAAAGGCTTAATGGTTTTCGTCATTCCTAACTTCTTTCTCTTGGCCGGCCGCACAACTGTGTCATGCGGGGCTGTGATTAAGGGGTAAGTGCCTTACGAGCAAACTCACCGTGCCCACATTCGCTGCACGACGGAATTTCCAACGCATAATAGACATTCGTTTTATGGCCACAATTTTTACATACTAATTGCCCCAATGCTATCCATTCCCCTTGTTTGTAGATGCCATCGTGTTGAAAGTCCTGCACTAATGCCTGCCACTCAAGCTGAGTTCGATCCTCCAGCTGAGCCAGTTCATACATCACACTGGCCTTAAGCTCTTCCCAGGCCACATCATCATAGTGGTCCTTGTGTTCACTCAGGTGAGCCAGGTCGCGCTTCAGATAATAGCGATAATCCGCCAGTTTATCTTTTGAGAGCTGCTTAATTGCCGCCTGTGCGTCCATAAACTCTTGCACCCATTTTTTTAGCTCATGCTCTTTGACATCTTTCAGCCACACCGAAAAGTCATCCAGCCAGCGCTTGTAATCCGCCATGTTTACCTCCCGAGTCACGCAATTTCACAACACTTTTAACTCACCACTTCTTCAGTATAGTTCAGCTGACGTCACAGTCCTGAAACAAATCACTGCGATAGCGCCAATTTGCTGTAATAATTCCGCTGTGAAGCGCTGTGATCAGCGCGTTTTTTCGGGTATGCTATCGGCAATTTTCAAATTAGTTTGCAAGAAGTCTGGAAACGTCAATGCAAGAGCAATATAACCCGCAAGAAATCGAACCTAAAGTTCAATCCCATTGGGAACAAAACAACAGCTTCAAAGTTGTTGAAGACGAATCAAAAGAAAAATACTACTGTCTGTCTATGTTCCCATACCCAAGTGGTCGCCTCCACATGGGTCATGTTCGTAACTACACCATAGGTGATGTGGTCTCGCGTTTCCAACGACTCCAGGGTAAAAATGTGATGCAACCTATGGGTTGGGACGCATTTGGCCTGCCTGCAGAAAACGCTGCGATCAAGAACAATACAGCACCAGCAAAGTGGACCTATGAAAACATAGATTACATGCGTAACCAGCTTAAACTGCTAGGTTTTGGTTATGACTGGGATCGTGAAATCGCCACCTGTCACCCTGGCTACTACAAGTGGGAGCAGTGGTTCTTCACTAAGTTGTATGAAAAGGGCCTGGTCTACAAAAAAATGTCAACCGTAAACTGGGACCCGGTTGACCAAACAGTACTGGCGAACGAGCAGGTTATTGACGGACGTGGCTGGCGCTCAGGTGCCATCGTCGAGCAAAAAGAAATTCCACAGTGGTTCATCAAGATCACCGACTACGCACAGGAACTGCTGGACGACCTGGACCAGCTTGAGCACTGGCCTGAGCAGGTTAAAACCATGCAGCGTAACTGGATCGGTCGCTCCGAAGGTCTGGAAATCGACTTTAAGCGCGCCGACAACGATGAGCAATTCACCGTTTATACAACGCGTCCGGATACCTTTATGGGTGTGACTTACGTTGCTGTGGCAGCGGGTCACCCGATTGCTCTGGAAGCGGCAAAAAACAACACAGACATCGCAGCGTTTGTTGAAGAGTGTAAAAACACCAAAGTGGCTGAAGCCGACATGGCCACCATGGACAAAAAAGGCATCGCGACTGGCTTTTACGCTATCCACCCGCTAACAGGTAAGCAAGTCCCTATCTGGGTTGCTAACTTTGTCCTGATGGATTATGGCTCAGGTGCTGTCATGGCCGTTCCAGGTCACGATCAGCGCGACTACGAGTTTGCCAGCGCTTATGGTCTGGAAATCAAACAAGTGATAGCTCCGGCTGCCGACAGCGAGCTGGAAGCAAACCTGGATGAAGCCGCATTTACTGAAAAAGGCGTATTAATCAACTCAGGTGAGTTTGATGACCTGGACTTCGAAGGGGCTTTCAATGCCATTGCCGACAAGCTGGAAAGCATCAATGCCGGTAAGCGCAAAGTCAACTTCCGCCTGCGCGACTGGGGTGTGAGCCGTCAGCGTTACTGGGGTTCTCCAATTCCAATGCTGAACAAAGCAGACGGCAGTGAGCTGGCAGCCAGCGAAGATATGCTGCCGGTCCGCCTGCCAGAAGACGTGGTAATGGACGGCGTAACGTCGCCAATCAAATCTGATCTTGAGTGGGCCAAAGCCACCGTAAATGGCGAGCAGGTCTTCCACGAAACGGATACCTTTGACACCTTTATGGAGTCATCCTGGTACTACGCACGCTACTGCAGTCCGCGTTACGATGAAGGCATGTTAGAGCCGGGCGCAGCAAACTACTGGCTGCCGGTTAACCAGTACATTGGTGGTATTGAGCACGCTATCCTGCACCTGTTGTATGCGCGTTTCTTCCACAAGCTATTGCGCGACTTTGGTCTGGTCAATTCCAGCGAGCCATTTGAACGTCTGTTGTGTCAGGGTATGGTACTGGCTGACACTTACTACCGTAAAGACGAAAAAGGCGGTGATATCTGGATCTCACCTACCGACGTAGAAACCGAAACCGACGACAAAGGCCGCATCACCAAGGCGTGGCACAAAGACGACGGTGAGCCGGTATTCTCTGCGGGCATGAGCAAGATGTCTAAGTCAAAGAACAACGGTATCGACCCGCAGATCGTGATCAAGCAATACGGTGCAGACACCGTGCGCTTGTTTATGATGTTTACTGCCCCCCCGGAGCAAACGCTGGAATGGTCTGATTCGGGCGTAGAAGGCGCACACCGCTTCTTACGTCGGGTCTGGAAATTTGCTGTCGATGTAAAAGCCGCCGGTACTGCCGAGCTGGACCTGAACGCACTGAGCAGCGCACAGAAGACATTGCGCCGTGAGGTCCACAAGACCATCGCGAAAGTAACCGATGACATTGAGCGTCGTCAGACCTTCAACACCGCCATTGCCGCTATCATGGAGCTGTCAAACAAGCTGGCCAAAGCACCGCTGAAAGACACGCAGGACATCGCACTGGCCAACGAAGCGCTGGAGGCCATGATCATCATGCTGGCCCCTATCACGCCGCACTTGTCTCACGAGCTGTGGGAACAACTTGGTAAGCAAGGCGATGTGTTGAATGCACGCTGGCCACAGGTTGACGCGGCAGCTCTGGTTGAAGACGAGAAACTGATCGTTGTTCAGGTTAACGGTAAATTGCGTACTAAGTTAACTGTAGCAGCAGACGCAACTCAGGAGCAGATAGAAGCGCTGGCCTTTGCCGATGAGAACGTACTGAAGTTTACTGACGGTAAAACCATACGTAAGAAAATCTACGTACCGGGCAAGCTGTTTAATGTGGTAGCCAACTAATGGCTACCCTGCTGAATACACCTTTATTCAGTATGACAAGACGCTGGCATGTTATCATGCTGGCGTTATTTGCCTGCGTGGCCTTGTCAGGCTGTGGGTTTCAGTTAAAGAAGGCCTCTTATTTACCTGAAGATCTCAGAACCTTGTATCTGAGTGGCAATGACAGCAAGTCGGCTTTGTATACCAGCCTTAAGCAAGAGCTCAGACGTGCTCAGATCACACTCCTGCCGTCGCCGAAGCTCGGCAATGGCCAGGATGCTGTAGAGCTGCACCTGTATCAGGACTCGCTCGAACGTCAGACACTCAGCTTGTTCAAAAATGGTCAGGTAGCGCAGTATGAGTTGGCCTACAGCGTCCGATATCGCCTCACTCGCCCGGGTTCAGAGCCTGTCGAGCAGGAATTTGAGCTTTACCGCACCTATCAGGATGACCCGGACAATGCACTGGGCAAATCTCAGGAGCGAGAGATCATTCTCAGTGAGCTGCGTCAACTGGCCAGCCGCCGTATTATTCGCGAATTATCTCAACTCTAATGCGTTGTTATGCAAACCAATTAGCAGGCCAGCTAAAACAGGGCCTGCATCCGTTCTATCTGATTTTTGGTGAGGAGCCTTTTCAGGAAGCCCAGTGTGTTACCTCTGTGCGCCAGGTTGCTAAAAATCAGGGATTCGATGAAGTCATCAAATTCAGCTTGCTACCCGGCTTTGACTGGCAGGAGCTGGTGAATCAATATAACAGCATGTCACTGTTCAGTGCCAAAACCCTCATCGAATTTGATCTCAACCAGCAAAAGCCGCCGACGCAGGGCGTAACCATTCTGAAAGAACTGGCTGCGCATCCAAATCCAGACGTGATCCTCATTCTCAAAGGCGCTAAAGCCGCTCAGGAGATTCAGCGCAGCGCCTGGTTTAAAGCTTTGGACAAGCAAGGTTTGTTTGTGCCCTGCTATGCACTGACCGGATATCATTTACAGCGCTGGCTGGATGATGAGTGTAAACGGCTTAAGCTGAACTTGCATAATGACGCAAAACGCAGCCTGCTGCAGGCAACCGAAGGGAACCTGCTCGCAACGTATCAGGAGCTGGAAAAACTATCGCTGCTGTATAAGAACGCGCCCATCGATCAGGAAAAACTGCTTAGTGGCCTGCTTAATCAGGCTAAATTTGACATCTTTGACCTCAATGATGGATTACTGCGCGGTAACCCTCGTACGTTGATCAAGGTATTAAACAAACTGGCACACGATAACGTAGAACCCGCAAGTATTGCCTGGACGTTACACAATCAAGCTCAGTTGCTGTTAAACCTCAAACACCTTATCCAGGCTGGTACACCAACACCCGATGCGTTCAAAAAGCACAACGTCTGGAAAAATCAGCAACAAAACACTCAACAGGCTCTCGACAGACTCAATACCGCTCAGCTTGAGCAACTACTGGTGCTGCTGGCTGAATTCGACTCTGCCTACAAGCGTAATATTCTGGTTGCGCCTTACCAGGCGCTGGCACACATCGCATTGAGCTTTTGTCAGTCGTTACCGTTTTCTCTGCCCTATCAGGAGCAGCTATGATAGCGCTGTTTGGTGGCACCTTCGACCCGGTCCATCTGGGTCACATCAATATGGCCACGCAGTGTGCCAACACGCTGGACTTGTCTGAGTTACGTTTTCTGCCCAACGCCCTGCCGGTACATAAACAGGGTCCGGACGTCAGCACAGACGACAGGCTGGCCATGTTGCAGTTGGCCACAGCTCATGACCCAAGATTTACCATAGACCGTCGTGAACTGGAGCGCGATACGCCTTCATACTCTCTGCTCACACTGCAGGAGATAAAAGCCGAATATCCGCAACGTGCCATCGTGTTTTTGATGGGAATGGACTCATTCAATAGCCTGGATAAATGGTATCGCTGGCAGGAAATCGTCACACTGTGCCATATTGTGGTATATCAAAGGCCGGGGGATGCCTTTGCGCCGTCAGAAGCATTACAGGATTACCTCAGAGGCGCACGTTGCACAGAGCCAGCCCAATTTAGCGCTCAATTAAGCGGCCTGTGCTATTTTTTACCGGGCCAGCCATTTGATGCTGCGTCCAGTACCATCAGAAACGCGATAAAACACCGCCAAGTGGTTGAACCTTGGCTGAATAATTCAGTCCTAGAGTATATTCAGGCACATCAATTGTACCTAAACAATCGCGACAACACATAAACCCGGCAGAGATGGACGTGTAACCCCAGTTACAGACTTGAGTTTCCCCCCGCTAACCGTGTTACAATTGCCGCTTATTTGTAGCAAAGAGACAGAGATTTGGATTCAAAACAATTACTAGATTTTGCCTTAGACAAAGTCGATGACATGAAAGCCCGCGATATTGTTCACCTTGATGTAAGAAATACCTCTTCCGTCACTGATTATATGGTTATCTGCTCTGGTAACTCCAAACGCCACGTGCAATCAATTGCCGATCATGTCGCAAAAGAAGCACGCCATGCCGGTGAAACACCGCTGGGCCAGGAAGGTCAGGACACAGGCGAATGGGTGTTAGTCGATCTGGGCGATGTAGTTGTCCACGTCATGCAAGATCAGACGCGTGACTTCTATGACCTAGAAAAACTCTGGGGTTAATGTGAAGATCCAGCTAATTGCAGTCGGTACTAAAATGCCTGGCTGGGTAGAGACCGGCTTTAAGGAGTATCAACGGCGCTTTCCCAAAGACATGCCGCTGGAGCTGATTGAAATCTCCGCTGGTAAACGGGGTAAAAATGCAGATATTAAACGCATTTTACAGCAAGAGGGCGAAAAAACCCTGACCGCGATCCCCAAAGGTAACCGCATAGTGACATTAGAAGTGACGGGCAAGCCCTGGGACACCCACCAGCTCGCCGCCAATATGGAAAAGTGGCAACTCGATGGTCGCGATGTAAGTCTGTTGATCGGCGGACCGGAAGGTTTGGCCCCGGAGTGTATCGCCGCCGCAGAGCAAAAGTGGTCGCTGTCCAATCTGACACTGCCGCACCCACTGGTGCGCATTGTGGTAGCAGAAAGCCTGTATCGAGGCTGGAGTTTGAACAATAACCATCCTTATCACAGGGAATAGTCACCATTATGCTCAATCACAGGCCGACGATCCGCGACCATAGCGCAGAAGCAAACCTGTTTGCGCGTCGCGCCTTTATTGGCTTTGTATTCGTGGTTACTCTGATTGGTATCTTACTGCACAATGTGTATAAGTTACAGGTAACTGAGCACGAAACCTATCAGACTCGTTCTAACGACAACCGTATTAAAGTCATTCCGGTCGCACCAAACCGAGGGTTGATATACGACCGGAATGGCATCATCCTGGCCGAAAACCGTCCCGTTTACAATCTGGAAGTGATCCCCGAAGACGTCGAAGATCTCGACACTGCGTTGACCCGGGTCCGAGCCCTGATAGACATCAGCGATCAGCAAGTGGAAGAATTTCGTAAAGACATACGTCATAATCGTCGCTTCAAAAGCCAGATCCTCAAAGGTCGCTTGAACGAAGAAGAAGTGGCCATTTTTTCGGTCAATCAGCATAAGTTTCCCGGCTTCAGTATTGAAGCCCGGCTGGCTCGCTACTACCCCTACGGCGATACCCTAACCCACGCGCTGGGTTATGTTGCCAAACTGAATAAAAAGGAGCTCGACGAGCTCGAGTCTGAAGGTAATGCCAACAACTATCGTGCAACCCGGGATATCGGCAAACTGGGCATTGAAAAGTTTTACGAGTCACGGCTGCATGGCGTGGTGGGGTCACAACGCGTAGAGGTTAATAACCGTGGCCGCATCATTCGTACTTTAGGCGTCGAACCACCGCAGCCTGGCGAGGACCTCGTCCTGACCATGGACATTGGTCTGCAACAGATAGCCCAAAAAGCGCTGGAAGGCGTACGGGGTGCCATCGTAGTGCTCGACCCCAAAGACGGCGGGGTGTTGGCCATGTATTCCAACCCCAGCTATGACCCGAACCTTTTTGTCCATGGGATCAGCAGCAAAGAATATCGCGAGCTGCTTAATCCCGACAGACCCCTGATTAACCGAGTCACTCAGGGTCGCTATGCACCGGCCTCCACGGTTAAGCCACATCTGGCCATTCTGGCACTGGAAGAAGAGCTGGTGACGGAACAAACCAAACTCTGGGATCCGGGCTTTTTTCAGATCCCCAATGTCGACCACCGCTGGCGCGACTGGAAACGCTGGGGTCACGGCCATGTTGACGTATATAAAGCCATCGAAGAATCCTGTGATACTTATTTCTATCATACGGCTTATCAACTTGGCATCACCAAGATCAGTAACTTTATGAGTCAGTTTGGCTTTGGAGACCTGTCCGGTATTGATATCTACGAAGAAACCGGTGCCATTATGCCTACCACAGACTGGAAGCGTCAGCGCTTTAAGGAGAACTGGTGGCCTGGTGATACCATTTCAGTCGGCATTGGGCAAGGTTACTGGACTGCCACACCAATCCAAATTGCCAATGCAGTATCCATTTTGGTTAACAAAGGGGCACACAGACCGCCACACCTGGCACAGGTCGCCCGCCATGACAATGAAGTCACACAAATGTACACCGATGAAAAACCGCCTGTGGTTTTAAAAAATCCGGACCACTGGCGTATTGCGCTAGAGGCGATGCACAACACGGTTTATAAAACCACCGGCACGGCCCACAAAGCATTCAAAGGCGCAACCTATGACCCGGCAGGAAAAACGGGCACGGCACAAATCGTCAGTATTGCCCAGGGAGAAGAATATGACGCTGAAAAATTGCAAGAACGACACCGGGACAATGCCATTTACACCGGGTTCGCCCCCTATAGTGACCCCCGTATTGTGGTCGCCATTGTAGTTGAAAACCAAGGTGGTGGTTCAGCCATCGCAGCCCCCATCGCACGGCGCCTTATGGACTATTATTTTGCCACTTACCCCAGTGATACGGAGGGACAATGAGCCCGTTAAATCAACAGCGTACCATCTGGCAAAGGCTGCATATCGACTTGCCGCTACTGCTCGCTATGCTGGCGATGATGGTCGGTAGTATCACCATTGTCTACAGTGCCAGTGGCCAGGATATGGATATGGTGGTACGCCACAGCAAACGTATGTTTGCCGCCTTTGCGGCCATGCTGTTGGTGGCCCAGCTGTCTCCCAATACCTTAAAAAGGCTGGTGTTTCCCATGTACACCATTGGCCTGCTGATGCTGGTTGCCGTGTTGTTTGTCGGGGTCAGCAGTAAAGGCGCACAGCGCTGGCTGGATCTGGGCATTACCCGTTTTCAGCCATCCGAGATCATGAAAGTCGCAGTACCTATGATGGTTGCCTGGTACATTGGCCGCCACCATATGCCGCCACGCTTTATCCATATAATTGTTGGCTTTGCGATTGTGCTGGTGCCAACCTTGCTGATCAAAGAACAACCCGACCTGGGCACGTCTATACTCATCGCCAGCTCGGGGATATTTGTGCTGTTTCTTGGCGGGCTCAGCTGGAAGCTGATTGGCTCCGGTGTTCTGCTAGCCATTCCGGGCGGATTTGCGCTGTGGCATTTTGGTATGCATGCCTATCAAAAGCAGAGAGTGCTGACCTTTTTAGACCCTGAAAGTGACCCGCTGGGCTCAGGCTATCACATTATACAATCAAAAATTGCCATCGGCTCAGGCGGCATAGAAGGCAAAGGCTGGCTGCAAGGTACCCAGTCGCAATTGGAGTTTCTGCCCGAACGTCATACTGACTTCATCTTTTCGGTGTTAAGTGAGGAATTCGGGCTCACCGGTGTGGTCATTTTACTGAGCCTGTACCTGTTTATTATTGGCCGTGGCCTGTACATTGCAGTAAACGCGCAAGATGCCTTTAGTAAACTGCTGGCTGGCGCACTGACGCTCACCTTTTTCGTATATATTTTTGTTAATATTGGCATGGTATCGGGTTTGCTTCCTGTTGTGGGAGTACCACTCCCCTTGATCAGTTATGGCGGCACCTCTATGGTGACCCTGATGGCCGGATTTGGCATTATCATGTCGATAGCCACAGATAAGAGGATGTTATTGAAGTGATGAAGAGGACGTTTAAACAAGCTGCACTACTGGGCTTTGTTGTAGTATTAAGCGCCTGTAGCAGTCGCTATCATGTGAAGCAGGACAAAGCCCCGTTGCGCGCGCCCACTGAGCTGGAGATGCAGGACGCACTGGTGACCAGTGAAGCCAAAAGTGTTAGCGCAGGTCGCCCCTATGAGGTACTAGGCAAGCGGTATACGCCCATGTCAGATGAAAAAGGCTATCAGGCGCAAGGCACTGCGTCCTGGTATGGACATAAATTCCATGGCTACTACACCTCTAATGGCGAGGTGTTCAACATGTTTGATATGACCGCCGCGCACAAAACACTGCCGCTGCCAAGCTTTGTGCGCGTCACCAATGTCGACAATGGCAAAAGCGCCATTGTCAGGGTCAATGACCGTGGACCCTTTCACGATGACCGGCTGATTGACTTATCTTATGCCGCCGCCTATAAACTGGGCTTTCATCGCCAGGGTACAGCACAGGTTAAGATAGAAGCCCTTACCATAGCGCGCGATACGCCCAGGCTAACCTATGTGCAGGTTGCCGCCGCCAGTAACATTGAAAATGTACAGGCGCTGGCCAGCACCTTGTCGCAGCAATTTCAGCTTGGCACACCCATTGCCTTTGAGGACAATTTATACAAGCTAAGACTTGGCCCGATCACCGACGATAATACCGCGCAAAAGCTCTTAGAAACCTTGCGCCAGGGTGAATTTAATCGCGCCTTCTTGCTTTACACAGAACATGAACTTTAAAATATTCAGTAATGACATTTAAACATGCCGATCAACAACCAAAAAGCGAGCATAATGACAGTTTTCAAACCTAAATTTATTAAACACTTAGTGGGTGCCGTGTGTTCGTTCACCCTGTTTTCGGCCAGTGCACAGATCTTGCCTTCACCACCTCAGGTCAGCGCCAAAGGCTATTTCCTGGTGGATTTTACAACCGGTAAGGTGATTGCAGAAGGCAACCCGGACACCAAACTGGCCCCGGCGAGCTTAACCAAAATGATGACCAGCTATGTGATTGGTACCGAGCTGCTGGCCGGTAATATTGCCAATGAAGACATGGTCACCATCAGTGAAAAGGCCTGGGCGAAGAATTTCCCGGAATCTTCCAAGATGTTTATCGAAGTGGGTAAACAGGTCAGTGTTGAAGACCTTAACCGCGGTGTGATCATTCAATCAGGTAACGACGCCTGTGTTGCGCTGGCAGAGCATATCGCCGGCAGCGAAAGTGCCTTTGCCGATCTGATGAATGCCCATGGCGAGAAACTGGGGATGACCAACACCCATTTTGTAAACAGTCATGGCCTGGATACCGATGAGCATTACACCACCCCAAGAGACATGGCGACCCTAGGCGCAGCGCTTATTCGTGATGTGCCGGAAGAATATGCCATCTACAAAGAGAAGTCGTTCACCTTTAATGGCATTAAGCAGTACAACCGTAACTCCCTGTTGTGGGATGCCAGCCTGGACGTCGACGGCATTAAAACCGGTCACACCTCAGAAGCGGGCTACAGCCTGGTAACTTCAGCTACTAAAGGCGATATGCGTCTGATCGCCGTGGTCATGGGCACAGCCAGTGAACGTGCTCGTAAAGTAGAGAGTAAAAAGCTCCTGAACTATGGCTTTCGCTTCTTCGAAACCATTACCCCTTATAAAGCAGGCGACAGCTTTGCCGACCAACGGATCTGGATGGGTAATAAGGAAACCGTATCACTGGGTATTGCCGAGGACACACCGATCACCATTCCACGTGGTCAGCGTAAAAACCTGAAGGCCCACTTCGAGCTGGATAAGACCCTCGAAGCGCCGCTGGCAAAAGGCAGCAAGGTCGGTACTTTATTCTTGCAACTGGAAGGCGAAGACATCGCTCAGTACCCGCTGGTCACACTTGAAGAAATAGAAGAAGGCAGCTTCTTCAGCAAGATCTACGACTACTTACGTTTACAGATCATGCAATAACCCCGTTATTAGTGGGCTTATAATCACAGACGCCTCCCACCGGAGGCGTTTTTTTTTGTCGCAAAAATGCTAGAATGCCCGCCAAGATATGTAGTGTGCCGGGGTCTGTTCAGGCCCAGCCAAGTAGTGAGGATACCGTTGTGGTAACACCTGTAAAAAATACTAAGTTTGACGAGTACTTAGAGTTCCCTTGCCCGTTTACTTTCAAGATCATGGGTCTGGCGAATGTCAACCTGACCGATCAGGTTGTGGCAAAGATGCAAACTTTGGCACCTGGTGACTATGCACCTAAAACTAAGCCAAGCAGCAAAGGCAACTATGAATCCGTCACCCTGGTTGCCACTGTGACGTCTAAAGAGCACATCGAGCAGATCTACACTGAGATAGGTTCACTGCCAGACGTCCGTTACGTGCTTTAAGGCGTAAGACTGATATGAGCAACCGCAGTATCATAGTTCGTCAGCTTGGCCGCCAGGCCTATGAGCCAATCTGGCAAAAAATGCAGTCGTTTACCGATACCCGTGATGATAACAGCCCGGATGAGATCTGGTTGGTTGAACACGAGCCGGTGTTTACTCAGGGTCAGGCTGGCAAAGCTGAGCACTTGTTGGCGCCTGGTGACATTCCTGTCGTTAAGGTCGATAGAGGTGGCCAGGTCACGTATCATGGCCCGGGCCAGCAGATGATGTATGTGCTGTTTAACCTGCGTCGCCTGAAAATCGGGGTACGCGAACTGGTCACCTGGCTTGAAGAAACCATCATAGATATGCTTCAGGATTATGGCATTGAAGCCTATGCCAAGCCAGATGCGCCGGGTGTCTACGTCAATGATGCCAAAATTGCCTCATTAGGACTGCGGGTCCGTCGGGGTTGCTCGTTTCATGGTCTGGCGCTGAACGTCAACATGGATATGAGTCCATTTTTACGCATCAACCCATGTGGCTATGCCGGCATGGAAATGGTGCAAACCAGTCAACTTAATGGCCCAGCTACGCTTACCGATGCGGGCAATGGCCTGGTACAACATATGCTCAAGCGCCTCGAGGCCGAGCAGGTTATACACACCCAGGGGTTTGAAAACGAATGAGTAAACCAGTGAAAATTGAGCCAGGGGTAAAACTCCGCGACGCAGAAAAAATGGCGTTGATCCCGGTTAAAGTAATGCCAACCGAGCGCGATGAAATGCTCCGCAAGCCGGACTGGCTGAAGATCCGTCTACCAAAATCCAGCGAGCGTATTGATGGCATTAAGCAAGCGATGCGCAAGCACGGCCTGCACTCCGTCTGTGAAGAAGCCTCATGCCCTAACCTGTCGGAGTGTTTTAACCACGGTACCGCCACCTTTATGATTTTGGGTGCCATCTGTACCCGTCGTTGCCCATTCTGTGACGTGGCACATGGTCGTCCGCTCAAGCCAGATGCCGCAGAGCCAGAAAAGCTGGCACTGACCATCAAAGACATGAAGCTGAAATACGTGGTGATCACTTCGGTTGACCGTGATGACCTGCGTGACGGTGGTGCCCAGCATTTTGCCGATTGTATTCGCGAAATTCGCAAACACAACCCGGGGATTACCATCGAGATCCTGGTACCGGATTTCCGTGGCCGGATGGACCGCGCACTGGAGATCTTAACCGAGACGCCGCCGGATGTGTTTAACCACAACCTGGAAACCGCACCACGCCTTTACAAAATGGCCCGTCCGGGTGCCGACTACAAGTGGTCACTGGAGCTGTTACGTCGCTTTAAAGAAGCGCACCCTGAGGTGAAAACCAAGTCTGGCCTGATGGTCGGTCTGGGTGAAGAGATGTCAGAAATTGAAGAAGTGCTGCGCGACCTGCGTGAACACAATGTCGACATGCTGACTGTTGGTCAATACCTGGCACCGTCAAAACACCACCTGCCGGTAAAACGCTACGTGCCACCCGCAGAATTCGATGCACTGAAAGAGTACGCCGACGAAATTGGCTTCAGCCACGCCGCCTGCGGCCCGTTTGTACGCTCCAGCTATCATGCTGATCAGCAAGCTGCGGGTAAAGAGGTGAAGTAACACTCACACAGCAGAAGAAAAACGCGACCTGAGTGTCGCGTTTTTTATTCATGTAAGCAGCCCATCCCTGCCAATTTCAAAGCACATATCGCTATACACATAAAAACCAGCTTTAAATCAGCAATAAGCATTTTTTTCAAACTTTTAGAAGTACCTTTCATTCTTTTAAATAGGTATTTCCTTACCGACTCTGACTCTGTCGAAAACCAAAAGCAGTCTGCTGTCAGCGCTAAATCACTAAAAAATCAGTGCAAAGTCAGGCATCACACACAAAACACGGTACTGTGAGACGGCTTCACCTTACTCAGACCACATAGCATCAGAAAAATAAGGAACAATCATGCACGTTGTCTATCGCATATTTCCTCTGTTACTCGTCGGGTTAACAACCAGCCACAGCAGTAACGCACACAATCAGGCACCTGCTTTCAAAGGGCCATATCTAGGTCAACCCTCTCCCGGGCTAACACCGCGTGCCTTTGCGCCAGGCGTGATTGCAACAGATACTCACCTCGAAACAGAAGTGTTGTTTTTACCAGATATGACTGAACTCACATTTACTCGCTCTGGGGGAGAATACGGACAAAGTACCCGGCTTGCCATGCAATACAAAAATGATACCTGGCACTGGAAGTCAATTCCTGCAGGCAAGACAAATGCCTACCAATCACGCTTTAGCCCGCCTGTCTCTGAAATCAAGAAATTCGCGCCATTCAAAGATATTCCTGTCATTGGTTACACTCGTTCTGCCGCCGATACGATTTATTTCTATGTGTTGAACTTTGATGACGGTAGCGGACATTTAAGCTACTCACGCAAAATCAATGGCAGATATGAAACACCGGTAAAAATGAGCAACACCGTTAACAAAGGTAAGTACATTGCCCACCCTTTTATTGCCCCTGATGAATCCTATCTCATGTGGGATGCTGAAAAAGACGGCGAAAACACGCCCGATATATTTATAAGCTTCCGCCAACCAGATGGCAGCTGGGGAGAAGCCATCAATATGGGCGACAAAATAAATACCCCACTGTACGAGCAGCGCCCTAAGGTGACGCCGGATGGTAAATACCTGTTTTTCTGGCGCGGTGATGTAAAAACAAAACAAGATGGCAGCCGCTATGTTGTGGGAAGTCCCTACTGGGTAGATGCGCACATCATTGAGCAATTAAGACCTAAGCTATAAAACTGTACAGCTCTGATATCAAGCCGCTAACCTAGCGCTTATTCATTTCAATAACACGCGCCCGTCAGGGGCGCATTTTAGCCAAGATCTGATCGCCATCGGGGTGTACGGTAATATTGACCGTTATATCGACCTCAACTTCGTCATACCAGCCCTGGAGTCTGTACCCATATATAACACTCTTAGTGAGTGGCTTCAGCTATTATATTTGAGGCTAAACAAAAATAATAAGCCCTGTAATTGGTCTGCACTTGGAACGTCAACAATTCAAACCGCTTAGTTACAGCCCACATACACTATTATCCATCGCTGTTCCCAAAGACTCAGGCACAGCTGACACCTGGCTACCAAACAAGGGCAAAAGCCGCGATATCTCTGTGATATTTGTTGCATTAAATTGCTCTATCAAACACTTAAAAAACAACACACTAAACGTTGCATCTGTTTAATTTGTATGCTTTATTAAGTGCCGCAATTGAAATAATTGCCGCTTTAAATATGGAATAACTGGAAATAATTAGAAGTAAAAGGAAAGTAAAATGGACGAAATTTTCGAGGGCGATCAGGTCGATTTAGATGGCGATGGTTACAGTGATGGTGTGGCCGCTGATATAGATGGCGATGGCATTGTCGACAGCGTCGTCATTGACAGTGATAACGATGGATATATTGACGCCGTTGCTATCGATACAGATGGGGATGGATACATAGACACGGTTGCAGCGGACACCGACGGCGATGGCTATATTGATGCTGTAGCCGTCGATACCGATGGAGATGGGTTAGTTGATACCGTTGCGATTGATGCTGATGGTGATGGCCTCGTTGATGCAGTTGCGGTGGATGCTGATGGCGACGGTGTGATTGATACTGTGGCCATGGACACTGATGGCGATGGTGTGATCGATACGATGGTAATGGACACCGACGGCGATGGCGAAGCTGATACAGTGATAGCAGATACCGATTTTGACGGTGTAGCCGATGTAATGGTCACGGAAGTTGATGATTTTTAAAGAGACAAGGACAGGAGAATTAAAATATGTTTAATAAAATAAAAGACACAGCAACCAAAAACTTTGCCAATACAGGCGAAGAAAACAGCGAAGCGCCAAAAGTGAGTTTAAAAGAAAAAGGCGATGTGCTCAGTGCGACCATAAAACAAAAAGCCAACGATGCCAGAGGCAGCCTGAAAGAAATCTCTGTGATGGCCAAAGTGAAGGAATTCACAAAAGCTTCGGTTAAAACCGTTGAAGACATTGACGCAGAGTTATTGGTAAGTAACTCACAGTACGAAATCAATAACTTCCGCGTATCGGCCACCGCAGGGGTCACCGCAGGTATGACACTGGATATTCACTTTGTGAAGAATCAGGGTGCTAAGGAAATCGCCCAGCAGGCCTCTCGATTCCTGATTGTGCATAACCCGGATACAGGCAGCAAAATTCAGGTACCCAGAAGTGCACTGGTGAACAAAGACATTGCCAAAATCAAAGATCCAAAAACAGAAGCCATTTTAACCATCAACGCCAAAACAGGTGCAATTCTAGGGTAATTCGACACCCTTACATCTCGTGTCATTGCCAGCCAAAGAGCCAGGTAATGACACTTCCCTCTTACCATCACTGTCCTACGATACCTGCTCTTCCTCTATTTAGCACTCTGCAGCTCATTTCTCTGCGCGTAACATCCTGTAATGGTCACCGTGCACCTTTGCATCTAGAGTTTATACGGGCCTTGATCGGCGCAGCTATACTCAGACAGGGCAGGCACGAAATCCCCCGCCCGGTCGGGACAGGTAAACGACGGATGATCAACGCATACGTCATTGCAGTTACCTGACAAGGAAACATTTTAAGCGGAAACCGTTATGAGCGATAAGAAAAAACGTAATAAGCAACAACAAGGTGAACTGGTAAACCCTAAATATCTGAAAAAGAATATGAAGAATGCACCGACAGCCAATAATGTAAAATGTTGGACAGGTGGTGATGACTTCCAACCCATTGAGCTGGCAACCCAACGCCTGAAAGAAATGTTCGTGGAAATGGGCCAGAAAACCCGTATTGAACGCGGTCAGCAGCCCGCAGAGCGTGCTGTATTTCGTAAGCAGCACGGCATAGCCTATGGTAAATTCGAGATCCACAGCAAACTCGACAAAACGCTTCAGGCTGGCGTATTTGCCAACCCCGCCAGCTACGACTGTGTGGTGCGCTTTTCAAGCGATACCACGCCGAATAGTCCAGATCTACACACCACTTTAGGGCTCGGGCTTAAATTATTCGGTGTAAAAGGCAAGAAGCTGCTGGGTGACAGCGACAACGTCGACTTTATTATGCAGAACATCGACCGCTTTTTTGTTCGCGACGCCTCACAAATGTGTGCCTTTACCACCGCCGGCGTCATCGACCGCGACTACCCGGCTTACCTTAGCGAAAATAAAGAAACAGCCGACATACTGGACGAGATGACCAAACCCGAAGCCAGCTGCCTGAGTACTCACTACTGGGCAATATTACCGTTTAAGCTTGGCGAGCAGAATGTCGTTAAATACCGTATTCGTCCGGTTGATACCTATCGGGGCTCTCCTGCACAAGGGAATGACTATCTGGCGGAGGACTTGCAAATTCGCTTGCGTCAGGGAGAAGCCAAGTTTGTGTTTGAAATCCAACGTCGCCCACCCAATGCTTCCGAGGAAGACTTCCCAATCGACAACGCCATGGTCGTGTGGCCAGAACAGGATGCACCGTTCGAACCAGTTGCAACCCTGACACTGCCGCAGCAAGATATCTGTGCCATCGGCCAGGCCGAGTTTGGTCGCAACCTGGCTTTCAATATCTGGCGAACCCTGGCCGAAAACGAGCCACTGGGATCTATTGCTCAGGCCCGAAAAGTCGTTTATCAGGCCAGCGCCAATACCCGCCACCAGGCCAACGGCCAGCAGATGAACGAGCCCAATGCTATCGACCCAAAGTTTACCCCTAACAGCGATGAAGACAGCAATTGTATTGTCCGTGCCGGTATTTACCCGCCCATTGGCGTAATGCGAGTAGGCAGTAGTAAAGAGTACTTTATTGGCCCACAAGTACCTAACCCCAAGCCGCGACTTGAAGAAGATGCCTATCGCGATGACCAGGGCCTGCTAAAGCGTCAGGCAGCTGAGTTTCGTATATACGGCTTTAACGCAGCCGGCAAGCCCGTTAAAGAGCTGACTATGGATAACGCCAAGATTCACTGGCAAGTGCACCTGGCCAATCAGAAGTCGTCCTGGTATGAATTTCAGTTAGCGCTGGATGTGCCGGAAGCCGCCGACGCACCGCCCAGTCTGCTGCGCAACAATAATGTTGCTGATCGCAACCGTTTGCTAATTGATGGTGGTACGCACAAGCTGAATAAAGCCAAAGTGGAAGATGGCCCGCAATTCCAGGGCGAGTTTATGGGCGAGGAAGTCTATCTGGGTGAGCTTAAGTCAGATAAACAGGGCCGCCTGATTGTACTTGGCGGCAATGGCGTATCGCGTAATATTAATGGTGACATTGCCATTACCTTTGCTAATAACCAAGGCTGGCACGACGACATTTCTGATGGCCCTGTTACCGCCGAGGTTGAGTATGAAGGCGTTAAATTGCAGGTTGACCCGGCCTGGGTAGTTTGTGCACCACCTGATTATGCACCAATGCAAAAATCCGTTCGCACCATGTGGGACCTTATGCGCTCTGTTGCCGTTAACGCTGGTATGCTGACTCGCCCGGCACGTCCGTCTTTTAAGCACGACATTTTACCCATTTTCGAGCGAATGACCGACTTGCAATGGGTCAACGCTGGTTTTGCCGCCGGATTTGGATTCAAAGCGCCTTTTAACTACACCAGCGAAGAGTGGAAAGCAAAACTGGGTAATCCGTCTCCCGCTTATAAAGAGCTGCGTCGTACCCTGTCGAACAATTTTCGCCGTTATGGTCAGCCAGGTGCACAGGCCGCACAGCTTTGGCCCTGGTTGTATGGCGACGCGCTGTCTATTCCACCAACGGGTTCGGAGCGTCAGCACTCGACGCTGTCAGCACTGCAGTTATCCTTCCTGGACCAGTGGGTTGAGGGCGACTTTACCGCCGATTATATAGACCCTGCAATTTGCCCACATGCAGCTGAGCCAGACGACATAGATAAAGTGCCAGTGGCGGAGCAACCGGATATGCTGACCAGGGGTGCATTAGATTTCTGTCTGGCCGACGCTTTCCACCCTGGCTGTGAAATGACCTGGCCAATGCGTACTGCCGGCATGTATATGGCTCCGTTTAGGATCAAGCATGCCGATAAAGGGATCTGTAAAGACACTACCTACTATGGCGCCCAGATCAACGGCGATACCATTACGCTGGCTCAGGGTCCGATCCTCGGAGGTCAGGTAGCCGGTGGTATTACACGCTGGATGGCAATCCCCTGGCAAACCGACACAGCCAGCTGTCGCGATGGCTACACGCCTGATTACGACCCGTATCTGCCTACCTTCTGGCCGGCACGAGTACCGAACAACATCCTGAATGTGGCACGGTATGAAGAAGCCATCAACCCGGCACTGGACCCGCAAACCCGCGTTGAGGCATTCAATTACCGCACCGATTGGCTTGATGCCCTGCCCTTGTATGGCCAACCCGCCACCTATACCGCGCAGATCAACAGCATGATCACTAACTTCGATAAGCTGGCTGTGGTACAGGGCAGGCCAGGTGCAAGCGGCGATGCTGATCTGCCGGATACCATGCAAGTTGGGATCACAGCTGAAGACCACCGTAAAGGCCTGGCCAGTGAGACCGAAACCACAGCGCAGGGCAAGCTGCAAACCATTGCTGAGTTAGCTGCCAATCTGGTACCCAGCCCGGATGGCCGAGATGCGGCACGACCAGTGATGGCAACTTCGCGTTCTCGAGTCGACCTCGGGGTCATTGAAAAGGTCAGCCGCTTTGCAGTAAATTTCCCCAAGGACTTTAAATAAGGTCATACGCAATGACACAGGTAAAACACTGTCAGATTGCGATTATTGGCGCCGGGGTGGCAGGCTGTATTGCCGCCCTGGCGCTGAGTCGCCACTTTCAGGTATTGTTGATTGACAAGCAATCGGCCTGCCCCGACAAAGTAGGTGAATGCCTGCCGCCAGCTGCGGCGCGGATCTTGCGAAATTTAAACCTACTCAAGGAATTTGAGCAGCGCCAGGATTTGCATATTCCAAACTATGGTATTCAAAGTCGCTGGGGGGCTGAGCAGAGCCTGATCAACGACAACCTCAGTAATCCCGATGGCCTGGGCTGGCAACTGAACCGGGCCGGATTTGAAAACTGGTTGCGCGAGCAGGTCTCCGCGCAAGGCATTGAGACACTCTGGCCAGCCAAATTACTGGATGCGCAGCCAGGCAGCGACGGCTGGCTGCTGTATCTGACAACACATACACAGGACAACCAGCAAAGCATCGCAGTCCCCTGTCACTTCGTCGTTGACGCAACCGGACGCCACAGCGCGTTTGCCACTAAGCTTGGACTTAAACGCAAAGTGTTAGATAAACAAATAGCGCTCTGGGCAAGTATGGCGAGTCATGATGCAAATCAACTCGCGCGCATAGAAACCTGTCCAAACGGTTGGTGGTATAGCGCTAAGTTGCCTGCACAGCGCCGCGTATTGGCGCTACAAACCGACAGCGATCTGCTCGAAAAAGGCCTGCAACATGACCTGGCTCAGTTTTGCCGTCAGGCCCGCGTACAGCCGGGACTGCGAACGCTACTCCCACAAGGTCTTGAGCAATCGGGCACCATGCAGTTTCATGGGGTGGTGTCCGCCAACAGTACTTGCCTGACTCAGGTTGCCGGACACCGCTGGGCTGCGCTGGGTGATGCAGCCTGCAGCTTTGACCCTTTATCGTCTCAAGGTATGTTCAATGCCATGGCAACCGCGATGCAACTGGCCAACAGTCTCACCGAGTACGGTCTGACCGACGCCAGCGCTGCAATAGAGGTTGCACGCCTTCATCAGACACAGATTAAATCAATCTGGCAACACTATCTGACTCATCGCACCCACTACTACGCACAAGAACAACGCTGGCCCGACTCACCCTATTGGCAACGGCGCCAGACACACAAAAACGCCGAGCTCAGCTGAGCCCGGCGCGAGGTTTGCAATTCAAGTTCGTTTTATAGGTGCTCACCTGCGGTGAACAATCTGGCCTTACTTGACGATCAGCTGATCTTCATAGGTATAGATGCTATTTGGATCCGTCAGATTAAAGACCTTCACCGCCATGGTTTTACCCACTGCGTTTTCACATTCCAGAATTTGATACAGTACAGGGTGCTTCGCCTTGTTATCAATGACGGTATCCAGAGTAAACACGTCTGAATGGAATGGACCCTTACGATCTTCACCATGGAACAAGCCCAGAGACACGCCACGATCTGCCAGAATGCTGCAGTGTGCATCATTATTCTGATTGTCCACAGTCAGGCGGCTGCTGATGTGATACGCCGTATGATAACCATATGAATAAGGCTGATGAACAAAATCACCTGCTGGTGTCAGTTCAACCTGCCAGTCGACAACTGGTGCGCCAGGTACATTAACCAATACGTTGTACCAGTCACCTGCTGCGTTATAACAGCTGACGTGCAATACTTTTTTGTCTGTCAGCGCCGCTTCTGGAATGGCAACCCCCATTTCCACCGTGTTACGGTCCGCAATCGTCTTCACACCCAGATTGGCAACATGGCTACCGTCTTTTGCTGAGTACAAGTTTGCAGAGTCACAGTAAGCACCTTCACCACGCAGCACTAGTTGCGCTTCAAAGTTGTGCGCAAACTCACCTGTCAGTAAAGCCGAGCTAACCGGACCAGATGTATAGTTAGTCAGGCGCTCGTAGCCATCAGTATCAAAAACATTCTGATACGCGGTAGCCTGGCTACCAAAAGCACTGAATAATGCAGCGGCTGCTAGTGATAAAGATAAGGTTTTCATGTTTATGTCCTTTTAGAAAGTAACGAGTAAAAATAGTGATGATTAAACTTCGCTGTGCAGAGCCGATATTCATGTGAATGCCGAACTCTTGCTGACTGAGTTCACCATAGCAAGAGAAATTCGCGTCCGACAAATTTCAAAAACAAGTAGGATTACTTGTTTAACTCATGAAAATATTCAATTAATTCATAATCATAAAAAGACTTACGACAAACATCCTAAGCATTGCACAGTTTTGCTTAGCGTTTCAAAACTCGTCCCTAAGAGACCCTGTTTTATTCTGTTCAAAAAATAATGAAACTTCAGCGGGGGAAGTTTTTTCTCTCTTTCATAAGCGGACAAAGTCTGATCCACAACAAATAAATTTGTCACTCAGAAGCAAAATTTCTCGTCGAAATGGGACTTGCACAACCGCTACATGCCCCCTACTATTTGCGTGTTTTCTGAAGATAGCCAATCCGAGTACATCGCGGTGGCGTGTTTAGCGTGACGGTCAATGAGCCGGTCATGATGTGATCACCCCGTGGCAAGGCGATAGAGCAACTATCCAGGATCTGTAACGGGTTCGGGTAAAGGTAATACGCTGATGCGTCGTCAATACCTGAGTCGCTTTGCTCAAGATCTGAAGGGGTGACCCCGTGCACCACAAACAAGCACGGTTCACACATAGAGCCTGCAGGTCATTATTTGCTGATACTATTTGGAGTCGCTATGCCTATTCAGCCTCAAGTACAAAATTTTGATATCGACGCTACCCTTGTAACCGATTTGGTTGCGCAGTACGGATCACCCCTGTTGATGCTCGACTGCGAGCAAGTACGTGATCAATACCTGGCACTTGCCGAAGCCTTGCCAGGCGTACGTTTACATTATGCATTAAAACCTCTGCCTCATCCGGCAGTAGTACGCACTTTGCTGCAACTGGGTGCTTGTTTTGATCTGGCAACCAGCGGTGAAGTCGGTCTGGTCCGTGAGCAAGGGGTTCCGGCTGAGTGCACGATTCATACGCACCCAATTAAACGTCGCAGTGACATTGCTGATGCACTGGAGTACGGCTGCCAGGTGTTTGTGGTCGACAACCAAAATGAATTGGCTAAGTTTCGCGAGTTTGCCGAGCAGGCCGAAGTGCTGATCCGACTGAGCTTTCGTAACAGTGAGGCCTATGCTGATCTGTCGAAAAAGTTCGGTTGCAGCCCGACCGATGCAATGAACCTGATCCGTCAGGCGCAGCAATGGGGTATTCGGGTTAAGGGCCTGTCCTTTCATGTTGGTTCGCAAACCACCAATGCCGACAAATATGTCGCGGCTATTCAGGCATGCAAACAGCTGATGGATGACGTGGTGGCCGAAGGGTTGCCAGTGCTGAGCTGCCTGGATATTGGTGGTGGTTTTCCGGTATCGTACGCGAGCAACCAGGTAGATATCCGTGCTTTCTGTGCGCCAATCAACGCAGCACTGGCACAGCTGCCAGAGACGGTACAGCGCATTGCCGAGCCAGGTCGGTTTATTGTTGCCGGTGCGATGACCTGCGTTGCCTCGGTGATGGGCCAGGCACAGCGTGAAGGCCGTACCTGGTATTATCTGGACGATGGAATTTATGGCTCTTTCAGTGGCCTGATGTTCGACATGGCATGCTATCCGCTACGCACTCTGAAGGCTACTGATGTAGTCTACCCAAGCGTACTGGCGAGCCCAACCTGCGACAGCATAGACGTGATCTGTGATGCCGTTGAACTGCCGAAACTGGAAGATGGCGACCTGGTTATCACCCGCATGATGGGTGCCTACACCAGTGCGACAGCCACCGACTTCAATTTCTTCAAACGTGCTACGACTGTGGTACTCAATGAAGTGATCCAACTTCACCAGGCCGAATTCGGCAGCTAATCGCCCACCATACAGAGGTCCACTCGGGCCTCTGCTCCTCATTTGTTCACGAATTTACGCAACAAAGCGCTACGCTGAAATCGAGAAAACGTGCCTGATAGCTTGTCCGATAGACACTTACACTAAACGCGCAATAATTTACGCAGGTTTATTCATAATTGGGTTATAAACCGACGTATCAGTCACGGCAGCTACCTCCCCCCTGTGTCAATGTTTAAAAATCGAAGCTAAATTAGGGACTGTAAAAGAAAGTATAATCACTTCTATAAACACTAATACTTAGAATGATATATGCCACATATCCGACCAGATGAGATTTTTTATTCAACCCGCTTGACTTTCGTTCATTTAAATCTAACTTTTAAAACAACTAGACACACAGAGTTAACCAAATAAAAACAATTACCTTTATGACAACAGGAAAAACGAATGAAACATTCTTTAATTTGCTTATCGATTGTAAGTGCCCTGTCTAGTGCCGCTGTATCGGCGTCTGAACCCGATTATCAGGGAGCAGCCGCTCAGCTGGCTATCAACAATACCTGTATCGTCAGATTCGACGATAAAACAGAAAAGCTGGATGTTGAGGGTAAGGCCAGAGGATTGCTGGCCCGTGCAAACGCTCAGGCAAAACACATTTATAAACATGCAATGAAAGGCATGGCAGTCAATATGAGCTGCGAGCAGGCACGTGCAAAGTTTGCCGCTGAGTCTGTCACAATGCGCTTTACCCCAGACGGCGCCGTGTATGCCAGCCCGGCAAAAAAAACTCGGAAAGCCAGGTGGTGGTTCGCAAGGCCAAACCATTCCATGGAGTGTTAGCCGAGTGGGTGGCCCTATCGATGGCAGTGGCTATACGGCCTGGGTCATAGACACAGGTATTGATGTTGACCATGACGACCTCAATGTGGACAGCAGCCGGGGGTTCAGCGCATTTAGTAAAGGCAAGAATGCCGGCGTTGACGATGGTAATGGTCACGGCACCCACGTCGCTGGCACCATTGCAGCGCTAGACAATGGGATCGATGTTGCCGGGGTCGCTGCAGGCGCTACCGTCGTACCAGTCAAGGTGCTCGACTCCCGGGGCTCAGGCAGTTGGTCTGGTGTTTTAGCCGGTATTGATCATGTCGCAGCCAACGCATCACCCGGCGACTGCGTCAATATGAGCCTTGGTGGCGGCTTCAACCAGGAACTAAACGATGCTGTTGAAAATGCAGCCCAACAATCAGGCGCTTTCTTTGTGATTGCGGCGGGCAACGAAAGCCAGCATGCCAGCAATGTCTCACCCGCCAGTGCATCACATCCCCGTGTTTATACCATCTCGGCCACAGATGCCAATGATCGCTTCGCGAGTTTTTCAAACTACGGTAACCCACCGGTGGATTACGCCGCACCGGGTGTCAGTATTTTATCAACGCGCAGTGGCGGCGGAACAACCACGATGTCCGGCACCTCAATGGCATCACCTGCCGCGTGTGCCGTGATCATGATGAGCAATGGCAACCCCAGAACAGATGGCCGCGCATCCGGTGATCCGGATGGCAATGCCGACAGCATAGTGCACTTATAAATGACAGGCAGTGGTTCAGTCTCTGCACTGAACTGCTGCCAGCCCCCTGTGGTCAGCAGCGATCATTGACCATGTTAAACCGTTCTTCCCTGCGCTTGCATTGACCTGACACCTGCAATCGCCTGCATAATATCCATAAAATAAACATCCTCCAGCAAAGAAATGACGTCATTCCACCTTGGATTAAACTCATTGTTCTCCCAGCGCCTTAAGGTGCGCTCCTCGATACCATAACTCGCAGCTGATTCAGCCTGAGTATAACCCCGTAACTTGCGGGCATACTTTAATAGCTGGGCACCGCGAGGCGCTCTTAAAAGATCAAACTGCCCGGCATTGTCTGCGTGCTGAACCGGCATTGACCCTCCCATGGCAAACGGGTTGATCACTGTTTCTGTTGGGATGTTGCAGGTTACTGTACTGGTCATATCCACTTCCTTACTTTTTTACGCAATCTTGTCATGTTACCCAACCACCTTAAGGCAATTGGGTCATTATCTACTATCAGCAAAGGCTGTTAACGCGGACTGAATCCTTAAAACACCGCCAATGCGTAATTTATGAAAGATAATAGTGCAATTATTTACGCATTTCAATGCGTAACTTTCAAATTTTTGCGTAAAAATTTGAATTGCCTTTTGCCAGCCAAGTTCCTATAATGCCGTATTGCTTAAAAATGGGACATCCAAAGGCGTGGTATCAAACAATGGAAAAACAACATAATACCGAAGCTGACATCTCAGCATTTGCAGAACGCGTTGAATATGCAATTAAGCCGCATAGCATTCGTGCTTTCGCGTCAAAAATTGATATTTCTGAAGGAACTTTACGACGCATATTGAAAGGAGAGGATCCTAAGCTCAGTATTGTTGCACGCATTGCCCAGGTTGCGAATGTAGATCTGATGTGGCTTATCCAGGGTGAAACAACCACGGATTGCCCACAGTCGCCCATCATCACTCAGCCTCTGGTTAAACTCGATGAATTTAACGAAGCCTTTGTGTTAGTACCCGGGTATCATGTATCTGTCAGTACCGGCCATGGCGCGTTCAATGACAACGCTCAGGTTGCCCGCCACCTCGCATTCAGAAAGAAGTGGATCGACTATAAAAACCTCGATAAGAGTGAGTTGGCAGTGGTGTTTGCAAAAGGCGACTCGATGGAGCCCACTATCCACAACAACAACACCATTTTGGTTGACTTGAGTGACAAGAAACTCAGTGAAGGCCTGATCTACGTAGTCAGACTCGGTGAAGAGTTATATGCAAAACGGCTACAACAGTATCTGGATGGCTCTGTCAGATTGATCAGTGACAATAAAGAATACGTCGAACAGGTGGTGCGCGCTGACGAGCTGGAGCAGTTAGAAATCATCGGCAAAGTGGTGTGGATTGGCAAAGATCTGGCTTAAAAGCGGATTTTTTAGCGACCCATATATTAACAGGTGGCGTTACCAGGCTTATTGAGGTGCCGGAGCTCAGTACTGGGCCCCCTGCTCTTTTGCGCTGGTCACTATGTCTCCCTGAAAGAGCTGATTGCGCCCGCTGCCACCATTCAGTATGTCATAACCCGTACCACCGGCCAGAATATCATCCCCGTCTCTGCCCTCGAGCACATCTTTATCATCACCACCTATCAGGACATCGTTACCAGTACCGCCAACGAGCTTATCACGACCAGCAAAGCCTCTCAGTTCATCGTTCCCGGGCCCACCAAAGAGCCTGTCTTTGCCTCGTCCTCCCATTACCTCATCATCACCATCACCCGCCCACACATGCAACTCGTTCGTCATGGTACGACCATCGAAGCTATCTTCCCCCGCGCCCAGGTACACATGAATTTGCTCAACCTGACTGGCATAAATAAACGCACAGCTGGCATTATCAGAGGTTGCCCGCATGATTTTGATGCGCCGTCCATCCCCTGTGAGACGATATGTTTCAGCCTCTTCAGTACCAGTGATATTTAACACGACAATATAATTTGCAGATTTAGCGGTGCGCAGTGACATGCGTTTTAACTCAACCATGGTTCCTCCGCTAAGACCGGTACATACACCGTCTGATGCGGCCACGCTGCTTACAAAACCATAGCTTAACGCAGCCAGGCACATTGCTATAAGTCGTCCTATCATATCCCTATCTCCTAGCTGGCTTCACTTCTGATGCAGCTAAACACCAAACTCGTTCAATCACGACTTTCACTGTAGCCAGACAGTGTGTACGAAATGTGCAGATTACTGACCAAACCGAGTTTTAAACTACACCTGTTACCAACCGTCTAAAATAAAAGGAGCTAGTCAACGCCTTTAAATCTGATTTTGTGCAGACAAACTTGCCAATGTCTGTTCATAATGACGTGCCCACTGTTGTATTAACGCCCCAACGCCAAGTGCACACAGTGAATAATTGGCCGTTGTCTCGTGTTTTCGGGCCAGATAGATTTGCAGTAGCTCGCTATGGGTTTCAAGATCATGCAACTTACCCAGATTTTTTTGGCTTTTACGTAGTGGCTTAAGTTTGATGCGCCTGAGCCAGGGACGATACAGAGAAACCACATACCGCAGCACTTTCACTCTGATACGGACACGATGTTGGTGTATCAGGTCAAGCTCAGGTAAATGCTTCATCCGTTTCTTAAGTTTGTTCAATTGTCTGACAGCGATCTGGCGCAGTGTGCTGCGATACGTCTTACGTTTTATCGAGAAATGGACTTCCTTGATTTTTGCCTGGGCTGCAGCAAACTGATGTTGATAGTCACGGCTATGCCAGTATCGGCGCAGTCGCACACATTGTGAATAACGCAGCCGATTTACCTCGCGGTTCACTTCATTCAAGGCGGATGCCAAAGCCGGACAAAAACGCTCAGTCACAGGCATCTGGGCTATCTGTTCACCCAGAACCTGAAAGTCTCTGGGATTATCCGTCGGTCTCGCCAATTGCTTTATACAAAGAATGAGCTGGTGACGAACGGGTTTAGTCAGCCAGTCACTATGTACTTTGATAAGCGACCGGGCTTGCCGTAAGACAATTCGATACTGGTGAACCGCTTCAGGGTCATGACTACATAAAAACACACGCCGATTTTGCTCAGCAATTGCAAGGCACCCTAGCAATGCGTCAGTAAAAACATGCAGGGGCTTTCCCTTGTCTGGGTTGAACCTAAGTGAACTAGCCGGCACGGGTGATAAATTCATATCGCTTATCCAAATAACAGAGGCTGGCTTGCAGTATTCAGTCAGCCAACTCATACGCGGGATAGGATAAGTATAGCGTATTCAGTAGAGTATGTTTGTGAGTTGGTAGGTTGGTAAGAGCCTGACATTGCAGGCTCAGAGCTAAGTGCACTAAACAGCTGACATTAGCACATGCACGCCCAGAAACGGTTGCCAGTTTCTGATTCAGCAGGACGACAACGATAGGTATAAGGTGCACCGCCTGCTACATTGGGGGTCTGTTGATTAGCAAGCTGCTGTGACTCTGCCAGACGTTTTAAGGACGTTTTCTTGATTTGAAGTTTCATGTTCTTTTCCTTGAGTTGAATTTTTTATAATTGCTGAATAAATCAACAAGAATAAATTGCCACTTAAAAAACAATAAATCAACAATTATTTTACTTTAATTAAGAATCGTCCGTCATCCATTCAGACATTCTAGCCATAATTTCATCTTCGCTTAGATCTTCACGGTGCGTACCGATTGTCCACACATGACCAAACGGATCTTGCAGTGTCCCGGCTCTGTCACCATAAAACTGGTCAACGACAGGGCGAAGCTCGGTTGCCCCCGCGGCAACAGCCTGAGCAAACGTGCTATCAACATCGGGCACATACAGCATCAGACTGACTGGTGTACCGCCTAACTGCTGCGGACTCTTAAAGTGCATATCGGGGCACATATCAGATAACATCAAGTGAGAATCACCAATTTTCAGCTCCGCATGTGCCACACCACCGTCTGGCATGGGCAGCTGCATAACCAGCTCGGCCGAAAAAGCCTTGCGATAGAACTCTATTGCTTGTGCGGCATTTTCGGTGATTAGATAAGGCGTCAGGGCATGGTAGCCATCGGGTATCGCTGAAACTGTCATGGTGATTTCCTCACAGATTGCAGGCAGCGCCAACCTTCAAAACGGCATGGAGACATGCCCATCCTTAAAGTGGTACAGCCTGTCAGGTATTTGCATCTCTTAAAGCTAGTTCAGTTCGGTCAAATGTCGAGTGTCAGGCATCAAAGCGATACCTGCGAATTTTGGTTAGCGCTTTTTCGCCACTGTAAAAAACGCTAAACTAGGTCTTTTTGATGTCCGACAGTGAGAGTATGATGCAACGTAAAAAGCTGGTAAATCACCTCAATGAATATCTAAAGCCTTTTCAAATCAAAGACTATTGCCCAAACGGCTTACAAGTGGAGGGCAAAACCGAGATCCGCAAGGTGATCACAGGTGTCACCGCAAGTCAGGCGCTTATTGACGCAGCGATCGACAGGCAAGCCGATGCCATACTGGTGCACCATGGCTACTTCTGGAAAGGCGAAGACCAGACCATAACCGGTATGAAAAAGCGCCGCCTGCAAAGCTTACTGGCACACGATATAAACCTGTTGGCCTATCATCTGCCGCTGGATGTTCACCCTGAAGTGGGCAACAACGCACAACTGGGTAAGCTGCTGGGCCTGACTATTGAGCGTCCGTTAGAACCCTGGAACAGCAGCAGCGTAGCTGTAAAAGGTAAACTAAGCGAGCCCATGGCTGCGACCGACTTTGCCGCTTTGATTGAACAGAAGCTGGGCCGTAAACCGCTACTCAACCAGGCGGGTGACCACCTGATCAAGACCATTGCCTGGTGCACAGGGGGTGGGCAGAGCTTTATTGATCTGGCGGCAAGTCAGGGGATCGATGCTTATCTGACAGGAGAAGCCTCGGAGCAAACCATCCATTCTTCAAATGAGCAACAGATCCACTTCTTCGCTGCAGGACACCATGCTACCGAGCGCTATGGTGCCAAAGCTTTAGGAGAATACCTGGCTGCGCAGTTCGATCTGGATGTCGAATTTGTTGATATCGACAACCCGGTATAATCGCACCATGGCAAGACATACACAGCGCACCCTCAACAGAAATGAGGATCGTAATTTCAGCGAGTTAACCGGTAAATTTAAAAATAACATTTATGGCACATCGAAAGGTAAACTGAGAGAAGCTGTACTCCAGCGAGACCTCATCCAACATGTGTCGTGGCTGGGTGTCGACCGCAAAAAAACCGTGCTTGATGTTGGTGGCGGTCAGGGCCAGCTGGCAATGTTTTTGGCACAGCAGGGTCATCACGTCACGCTGATCGATATCTCAAAGGAGATGCTGGTTCAGGCGCAAACGCAAGCCGAAGCCCTGGGAGTCAGCGACCGTATTACCCTGATCCATGCCCCGTTACAGGCACTGTCGGATCTGAATCTGGGTCAGTTTGATTTGGTACTGTGCCATGCTGTGCTGGAATGGCTAACTGAACAACAACAGGCGTTAAAGCTGTTGTCAGACAGGTTAACCTCTGAGGGCTACCTGTCATTAATGTATTACAATCGAGCAGCTCAGCGCATGGCCAACATGGTGTATGGCAATTTTGATTATGTGCTAAATGGTTTGCAGGTCAAGCAGAAAGTCGGGCTAAGCCCCAACCGTCCACTTGAACCGGACGATGTAAACTGTTGGCTCAGTGCTTTGCCACTGCAAAAATTGAGTCAGTCAGGTGTACGTTGCTTTCATGATTACTTGCGGGAACCAGAAAAAGCCAAAAATGAGTTTGACGCACTATTGGCACTGGAACTCGAATACAACCAGCAAGAGCCATATGCCTCGCTTGGCAGGTATACGCACTTAATGATGCAGTACGACCTCTCGACTTAAACAGTAGCCATAAAAAAAGACCCTGGCACCCAGTTACAGTGCCAGGGCCGAGACATGTGTTCAGGTCTTTAATCCTGTCGTCATACACCCACATTGCTCAGCGGACGTATGTCAATGCCAAAGGTCGGGAGAGCAACGATTTAAACGTGGCACAGCACAGCGCAAAAGTCATTACCTGTCCTTTGAATCATTTTGAAAAGCATAATTTTCAATTACTTAAATCTATATTCTTTGTGGCAAAATGAGATAATATTTTACCATAAAGCTGTGGCCGCTTAGTCGCAACCCCTTGTCCGCCACTGTTTTCAATCACCTGTAGCATCTCCTGACTGTCGATCAGTGTATAGAAATAATACGGCGTTTGATTGCCTGTCGCTCTGAGCTGCTGCAACAATTTCAATCCCGCTAAAGGCTCCTCGGCCCTGCCCATATCAGAAATAATCAAGTTGTATTCATACATTTGTAACAACAACAGGGCTTCTTCAGTGGTTTTCACGGGATAGACACCAATATGGTGGCGCTCAAAGTAACGCTTTTCCTGCAGATTATTCTGTGGGTTGTCGTCCACCCAGAGTATCCGCCCGATAGCATCTACCGGTTCACCATGACGCAATACAGGCGTCTGTTCAGTGCTATGAGTCATCAGGCCAACGAAGCACAGACAGGCGATCACCAATACCGGTAACCAGTATCGGGCAGGCAAGGCATTGTGCTCTCGCACGGACATCATTTGCACCGGCTGATCGGTCATCGCTGCGGTATCGGAGCTGCCCACTGCGCCCATTAAAGAGCCTGTAGCCTGATGCTCGGTGACCTCAATGGCAGGTGCGAAACGATAACCCTGGCCACGTACGGTAACGATGCAATTTTGTTGCAGCCCTGCACGGTTTAACTGGCTGCGCAGATCCGAAACCAGTTTAGGTAGTGACCAATCTGAGACCACAGTATTTGGCCACAGTAATTTTACCAACTCGGCATGCGAACACACCTGAGGCCGACGCTGTAATAGGTAGTTGAGAAGCAAAAAGGCGCGGTCATCCAGCTGCGTTGACCGCTCATTGATGATGACGCACTGCGTCGCGATATTCAAACGCGCATTGGCGAATTGAAATTCCATAATTCTGACAATATTCTTGTTATTATCGCACCAGCGTAGCGGATTTTTTATTCACATACCAGATACAAACACTTGAATACTTATCAACTTTGGTCGTACCGGTGCAATATTTCGATTCGATTTTTTGACTTATAAATAATAAAATCAAATAGTTAAATTTATTTATTCAGCCAATCAAATGCACGTTTCAAAAAAGCAACCGCGTCTTCTTCGATGATCAGACCATGTGCCATCACCAACCGTTGTGGCGACCAACTTAACATCTTGTTCAAATGCGCCCGCGCCGTATCATGATGGAAAATAAAACTCAGCCGCCAGTCTAGTGGTGTCTGGCCTTCAGGTGCGACCACACCCGCGCCTTTTGCCACAAAGCGCTGAAAGGTATTCAGACTTTGTGGGTCAAAATTTTCAATCAGATCGGTGACCAGTAAAGTGCGACTTTGTGGATGATAGAACACCGCTTCTTCCATGGCCGGAGAGCCAGTAAAAAGCAGCGTTTTCAGTGTATTATCCCAGGGGTAATGATGGTCATTGTCTAGGAGCTCATCAAAGCTAAGGGTCTCGCACTTATCTTTGACTTCCTGCGTACCAAAGGTTTGCGCTTGTGGATAGGCCTCCTGCCACGGCGCCATAAACAGATGGTGGAGATGGTTGGGTGCGATCAGATAAGTCACAGGCCCCAGTGCATCTACCTGCTCTCGCAGCTCTGGTGTCAGGCGGATTGGGCTATGTACCCACAACCCGCCGCAAGGTAGGCGCACTATCGTCATTCGGGTAGTGAAAGGCATGGTGAAAAAAGATACCGCTTCACCATCGAAGATCCAAATATTGTCGTCCAGCTGTCTCATATTCATCTCCCTGGGGATCTAACTTCCCCTTAGTTAACTCACAAAAAGTAAGAAAAAGTAATGAGATTTGAGACTAACATACTTGCTGATATTTTATCCAACATGGCACAGAGCCAACTAAAACGGACACGTACACTTTACTTTACTGACAAACGTCTTTGAGTATTTGCGCACCCAGATCACGCATGACCTGAGCCTCAGGGTGCGTATGAGCGAAGGTGCGTAATCCATAAATACTGACAATCAGGCCGCGTGCTCTGTCCAAAGGAGAGCGTGTGCCTGTCAGCTCACCTTGCTCGGCAATACGTTCAAACACCGCACACAGAGCATTACGCCACATGGCACATTGCTCACTGAGAATAGCCTGGGCTTCCGCGTCCTGCTCAGCCAGTTCGTTCAGCGCTTTTTGCGTCAGACAGAGCTTTTGCGGATCGCAGCTCACACATTCATCCACGACATGAGTCAGATAGGCTGACAACCCGGCTCTGGCCGATGAATGTTGTGAAAACAGCGCCTGTAATTCATCACCACGATCCCGGTTGTACTGCTCCAGAGCGGCCAGCAGCAGACCGCGCTTATTCTGAAACGCGCAATAAATGGACCCTGGATGCAAACCCGTTGCAGCTTTGAGATCCTGCATACTGGTTTTTGCATACCCCTTTTCCATAAATGCCGTCATCGCGGCCCTGAGCACCTGCTCTTTGTCAAATTCTGCACTGCGCATTTCATTCTTCTCCTGTTCAGGCATAGCGCATTTTACTCATTTTTGAACAAATGTTCAAAATATACTTGAACGATCGTTCAAATGATCATATCTTGAATAAACATTCAAAAACTAACCGGGTCCTACTATGACGAGCAAACTATTTGAAAGTTATGCATTAAATGAGCAAATCTCACTGAAAAACCGTATTCTAATGGCGCCACTTACCCGTTGTATGGCGGATGAAAAATTGGTGCCGACCGACGCTATGGCACAATATTATGCGCGTCGCTCAGAGGCTGGGTTAATCATTTCTGAAGCCACAATTATTCGACCCGACGGGCAAGGCTACCCAAATACACCGGGCCTGTTTACACCTGAACAAATAACTGGATGGCGCAAAGTAACAGATGCTGTTCACGCCAACGGCGGCAAAATATTTGCTCAGTTGTGGCACACCGGCCGGGTTGCGCACCCGCATTTCTTTGACGGTGACAAAGTGTTGGCTCCCAGCGCAGAAAAAGTAGAAGGTACAGTGCCTCGCATGCGTGATTTGAGCTATATCACCCCCACGCCTGCCACGGTTGAAGAGATCTCAGTGCTCGTCGCAGATTATGCACAGGCGGCCAGTAACGCGATCGACGCAGGGTTTGATGGTATTGAGCTTCATGCCGCCAATGGTTACCTGATTGACCAGTTTTTGCATCATGACAGCAATAAGCGTACCGATGAGTATGGTGAAACGCCGCAAAACATGAGCCGCTTTGCGCTGGAGGTTATTGACGCCATCAGCGACCGCATTGGCGCTGAGCGAACAGCCGTCAGACTGACACCGGGTGCTTATTTTAATATGCAGGCCGATCCGCGCGACAAACCGGTCTTTGACTATTTGCTGGCACAACTGGAACAGCGCACACTGGCTTATGTGCACATTGGTATTTTTGACGACGCCATGGAGTTTGATTTTCTGGGTGGCAGAGTCTCGGACTATGTCAGAGCAAATTACAGTAAAACCCTGGTCGGCGTAGGCGGCTTTACCCCGCAAACTGGCGAGCAGGCGCTACGTGACGATCGCTTTGATTTGCTGGCAATTGGCAGGCCTTTCATTGCCAACCCGGACTATGTGGAAAAAGTCAGGCAGGGTGACGCGCTGACCCCTTATTCCGAAGAGATGCTGACAAGCCTGGTGTAATACCCTCTGAATTCGCTGCGGGTGAAAGACACCCGCACGCTTGCTCTGGTGCGCACTACTGCCCGGCTGACTCTGTCTGTGTTATCACCGGAAGTTGCTCGGCCTGCCAGCTAAGATAATCACCGCTAAGGTGCAGCAGGCTGAACCCCTGCTCGGTCAGTGCTTGCTCAAAAATAGCTGCCCGGCGTCCCGAGCGACAATAAACCACCAGCGTCTGGGATTTTAGTGTTTCCAACAAAGACTGGTGCTGAGTGATCTGATCAAAAGGAATGTTAATCGCGCCTTTAAGGTGTCCGGCCTCGAACTCTTTTTCGCTTCTGACATCCACAATGACATGGGGCTGAGCCGACATCTGATTTCGTAATAACGCCTGTTGACTGATGATCTCTGTGGCAGCCTGAGCGAATAAACTCACCAGACCAAACAACAAAAATAGACCTTTCTTAATCATATAACACCTTCTGTCTTTCAGACTTTCTGCTAACCGCAAGCAGAGTAAAGTAACGATACATTCACCTCAAGAATATTTTACCCCACAAACACCAATAAAGCTGAATAAGAGTTACCTAAGCAAAGTGCTTACCTATATCTAAAACACAGTTCAACTTGTCAATTTTTCACTTTAAAAACTTACCATTTATTTTACAATTACTTATTTATTTGATCTGGCTCATTGGTCAGACAACTACGGCTATAGTCTAATACTCAGTATCAGAGTTTACATCTATTACTAGTGTTTTGGTGAGAGTGTTCGCTCCTGTTATATGAAAAAAGGAACAGCCATTAAAAACTTGAGCTTTTACTCTATTTTGCTATATTTTTTATCAAGCTTGATGATGAAAAATATTGAACCTTTTGAAGGGACGCGCTAATAACGACGAATAAACAGGTGCAAATTTGTCTTGAGAATTAAATATATCGGTTATTAATTCGTCACAATGACGAATGACAATAACGCCAGTTCGTAAACCTTTCGGTTAGTGTAAAAACAACCGGAAACGTGGCTTAGAAGTGCGATAGTTGAGCCGCCTTAAGTTCGGAAGAGCAATATGGAAAGCAAAAAAATCGCAGTCGTCACTGGTGCACTGGGTGGCATCGGTTCAGCTATCGTCAAAGAGCTGGTAAATGCAAACTGTTTTGTTGTGGCTGTTGCCAGCCCGCGTCGTACCTCAGCGGATATTGACGCCTGGCTCAATGAGCAGTCAATCAACCCGGCAGCCGTGCATGGCATCTTTTTGGATGTCACAGATCATCAGGCCTGCCAGCAGCAGCTCGATGATGTTATTGACCAGTTTGGTCGCATCGATATTCTGGTCAACAATGCAGGCATCACACGGGATACCTCATTCAAAAAGATGACTCTGGCACAGTGGCAGGAAGTCATCGACACTAACTTCAATTCCATGTTCAACATGACTCACCCTGTTTTTGCACACATGTGTGGTAACAAATCAGGTCGCATCATCAACATTTCGAGCGTAAACGGCCAAAAGGGTCAGTTTGGTCAGGCGAACTATTCAGCAGCTAAGGCCGGTATGATCGGATTTAGCAAAGCACTGGCTTACGAAGGCGCCCGCGCAGGCGTGACCGTAAACGTAGTTGCCCCGGGCTATACGGCAACACCTATGGTCGAAAAAATGCGCGAAGATGTGCTTGAAAGCATCAAGGCACAAGTGCCGATGCAGCGCTTAGCCACGCCACGTGAAGTGGCTCAGTCGGTCGCTTATCTGGCGTCTGATCAGGCGGGCTATATCACAGGTGAAACGCTGGCGATCAACGGCGGACTTTATATGAACTAAGCGGCGTATATCAGGATTGAGCATGCGCTCTGAAGTACCTGGGCAGTAACGCTACCTATACGGACTTTTTTGATAAACAGGAAGCACACCATGTACAACGATCTAATGAAAACCTTTACTGAGCAAAGCGAGCAGTTTTTTTCTCCGGCTATCAAGTTCAACCAACTGGTTGCTAAAAACATTGAGCAACTGGCACAAATCCAGCTTGATGCAACAGAAAACTTCACTAAAACCTCTGTTGAGCAACTGAAAACTGCTGC
Organism: Pseudoalteromonas sp. XMcav2-N; assembly: GCF_024124545.1. GTDB lineage: Bacteria > Pseudomonadota > Gammaproteobacteria > Enterobacterales > Alteromonadaceae > Pseudoalteromonas. The sequence continues at coordinate 110,102 of NZ_JAMXSF010000001.1, read as the reverse complement.
TGAAGTAAAAGATGTTAAGTCTTTCATCGACTTCAATGCCAGCCAGCTTACTGCGATGAACAAGCTAAGCCAGCAAATGATCGACGACGGTCAAAAGCTGACTCAACTTGGCAACGAATTCAAAGAGCACCTTGACGCTATCTCTAAAGACAGTGTTAAAGCCACTGCTAAAGCTTAATCGCTGTCGTCTGCCCCTGCCTGTTGCGGGGGCATTTTTTTAGCCTGTTTTTTGTAGTGGCTGATCCGCTATACCAAACACGACACAAGACACGTGCAATCAATTTGCCTATTAGGACACGAGTAATGGATACCGATAACACAGATCTTAATAAAACGCTGACTGCCTGGTGGCAGTACAATCAAGATCTCTACACCATATTCAGTAATAACCTGCTCAAAGAAAACCCCGTTCAACAAGCCCTGAACGAGCAAAGTGCCCGGGATTTTGGTGTCTGGTTGAACGAAATAGCGAAGCAGCCAGAAACCTTTGTTCAACATCAGTTTGACTGGTGGCAGGAACAAATCAAAATCATGCAACAAACCTGGGGTCAGGGATTCGACACTGAGCAACCAGATGTCATCGAAACAGAGCGCGGGGATCGCCGTTTCAAAGCCGATGAATGGCGTGACAACCCTTGGTTTAATTACATCAAGCAAAGCTATTTGTTGTTTGGTCAGTCTTTACTGTCGTCTATCCGTGAAACACCGGGGCTGGACGACAAACTCAAAGAGCGCCTGGAGTTTTTTGCCCGCCAGGTCGTCAACTCGATATCCCCCAGCAACTTTATTTCTACCAACCCGGAACTGCTTAAGCTCACTTTGGACTCCAAAGGTGAAAACCTTATTAAAGGGTTGGAAATGTTTAAAAAAGATCTGGCTAAAAGTGGTGATATGTTGCGTATCAGCATGACTGATGAACACGCTTTTGAGTTAGGTAAAGACATTGCCACGACCCCGGGTAGAGTGGTATTCCAGAATCACCTGTTCGAATTGATCCAATACGAAGCAACCACTAAAGAGGTGTTTAAAACACCGCTGCTGATAGTACCGCCGTATGTCAACAAGTACTATATTCTCGATCTGAAACAACAAAACTCGCTGGTAAAATGGTCGATAGATCAGGGCCATACCGTGTTTATGATCTCATGGAAAAACCCGGATGCCAGCATGGCTGATGTGGGTTTTGAAGACTACATCGTAGATGGGGTCATTGCGGCTCTGGATGCCATTGAGAAACAAACCGGTGAAGCCTATGTCAATGCAGTAGGTTACTGTATTGCAGGCACTTTGGTAACCACAGCTATGGCTTACTTTGTCTCAAAGCGCATGAAACATCGTATTAAAAGCGCCACCTTATTGACGACCCTGCTGGATTTCTCGCAGCCTGGTGAGATTGGCGTATTTGTTAATGAACCAACGATTTCTGCGCTGGAAAAATACAACCTGCAAAATGGCATCATGCATGGCCATTTGCTGGGTGTTTCATTCAGCATGCTGCGCGAAAACAGCCTGTACTGGAATTACTACGTTAATAACTACCTTAAAGGTGAGGCCCCCATGGATCTGGACCTGCTGTACTGGAACGGCGACAGCACCAACCTCACTGCAAAATGTCATAACTTTATGCTGCGCGACCTGTATCTGGAAAATCGCCTCGTACAACCTCGCGAAATTGAAGTCAGAGGCACTAAGATAGACCTCAGTAAAGTCAAACAGCCGGTGTATATGTTATCCACGCGAGACGACCATATCGCCCTGTGGCAAGCTACTTTCCAGGGTATTCAGCACACCAGCGCAAAAACCACGTTTGTATTGGGTGAATCAGGCCACATTGCCGGTGTGATCAACCCACCAGCCGCCGAGAAATATGGTTTCTGGTATGGCCCGGAAGCAACTGGTGAAGCCAATGCCTGGCTGGACAAAGCCAAGCATCAGAGTGGCTCATGGTGGCCACACTGGGGTAAATGGTTAAGCCAGTATACCGACGAGAAAGTGCCCAAGCGCGTTACCAGCAGCAAAACCAATCCAGGCATTTATGCTGCGCCCGGTGAGTACGTTAAAGTTAAAATCTAACCAACTAAGAGGCTGCCAATTGGCAGCCTTTATTTTTGCCGGAGCAGCTCACTGTGTCTGGCTGACATCATATGTAAACCACTCAGCCTGACAGCCTGCTTACTTAATCTTGGAAAATCCTGGCGTAGCTTATAACTGTGATAAAGATTACTAAATATACTGCTGCGAGAAAGCCTGTCCAGCTGACCCAGAAACGCCTTTGCGCTGTCTGGCTGCCCTGCTGGAGCCTTCGCTCTGCAACAGGTCTGATAACGCTTTAACAAACTCACCAAAGTCAGCGCCGGATCTTTTTGCCGCAATGCCAGATCTGCTTCTATAAAAAATGCCGCGCCACTCCAGTAAACACGCGCGTGAGCCCTGAGCCGCCACATATCCTCACTGACCCGGGCAAGCGGACCTGGTGTCTCCCAGGTGCCCAATCGACCCCGCTCCAGGCCAGCCATGATCCGCTGTACGTACTCATCAGTGGTGATCACACCGCCGTGCAGCATAATGACGTTTTGTAAATAGGTGGCAAGCCCTTCTGCTAACCAGAAGTCCGGATAATCGAGCAAAGGATGATATAAGTGGGCCAGCTCATGATACAGGGTCCAGTCGCTGATCAGCTGCTGCTGCGTCGCGAAATAGCTGATATGCAACTCAATTCCATCCACTTCCGAGCGGTTTACGGCCCCCCAGGGGACCGGCTCACTACTCAAATACACGTTTTGTAACTTCACTGGCAGATGAGATTGTGCCAGGGGGCCTAAAGTCTGCTCGGTCGTTTTTAGCCCCTGACTCAGCCAATTCTTGACAATGGCTTGCTGCTTCGCATCCAGTACATGCAAATCCTGGTAAACCACTTCCGTGGCCCAGCTCTGCGAGCACAGTAATATCGCCACTATCAATCCACGCATTATGCCTCCTGTCCGCCTCTGTCTCTCACCATAACATACACGAGGTATTTGTGACGTGCTGTAATAGTCTATCATTCAGCGGGCAACACACCGTATCGCGAGTAAATTAACAATGTTGAGAATTTAATTGTTATTGACAATAGACAAAATTTCACTACCATACAACCATATGTGACGAATCGTCACATATATAAATGTGAGCAGACTATCCAGGTAAACATGGCACCCAAAGTATTAGATGAATTCAGCCTCAGAGCACGAGAGCAAGAAATTATTGACACTACAATTGCGCTGATTGACAAACTCGGCGTGGAGAACATTACCATGGATAAGGTTGTGGCTGCCGTTTCTTATTCGAAAGGTACTGTATATAAACACTTTCTTGGCAAAGAAGACTTGTTTTTAGCGATTGGAAACCAAGCAATTGCCATCATGTACGATTTATTCAGCCGAGCAGCACAACACAAGGGCTGCCCGCGTGAACGTATGCTGTTATTAAATATATCGTACCTAATTTATGCCATATTACATCCGGCTTTATTTAAAAGTGTTCAATGTGCAAGAAGCCCCAATGTGTATGGTAAATCGAGTGAAAAGCGTCTCCAGGAGCAGGAACGCCTGGAGGCCCAGGTGATGAGTGCCACGATGGGGATAATTGAGGATGCAATAGCGAAAAAGCAACTGATTTTACCTGCGCACATGACAATGCACCAGGTGTGCTTTGCTATCTGGTCACAGAATTTTGGCACCATTTCACTGCTGTCAAACGAAGTGGAACAATGCAGCGGCGCATCAGGTATGGTTGTGGAGCGCGAATTACTTAACCAGGCAAATCTGCTATTTGATGGCTTGCAGTGGCTGCCCACAACCCGAGAGCATAACTATCGCCAGCAAATTGAACTGGCGTTACAAAAGGTCTTCCCGAGTGAACTGGCATTGATGAAGGCCATGGGAAGAGAACTGTGTTTTGAATAAAGTATAAAGCGCGTTTATGTATGGATGCGCTTTACACACATAATTGAGCGGCTTTTTGCCGTTTTTTTTAAAACCAATAGTGACGATTCGTCACTATAAAAGAAAACTATTGACCTAAAAACAAATAGTTAATTGGGCATTTGTACCCTTTTTTAGAATACTATAGTGACGATTCGTCACAATGGAGAGCATATGAAAGACAAGCTATTTGGCTTTGTTGGAAAGCACCCTTTCTGGGTCATCCTTGTGAGCCTGACTTTAGCATTTCTCGCCGCTTCTGGGGCGCAGAATCTGGTGTTTAAGAGTGACTATAGGGTGTTCTTTGGCAAAGACAACCCGCAGCTTGTCGCTTATGAGTCGATGCAAAACATTTACTCCAAGAGTGACAACGTATCCTTTGTTGTGGTGCCCAAAGATGGCAATGTATTTACTGCACAGCACCTGCAATCGTTGAAAGAACTGACCAAACAAAGCTGGCAAATCCCCTATTCAACACGGGTAGATTCGGTTACTAATTTTCAATACACCTACGCAGAGGAAGACGACCTGATCGTTGAAGATTTGGTCGGTGATACGCGAGCTCTGAGTCAGGCGGATCTTGACAAAATCAAATCAATTGCGACCAGGGAGCCACTGCTGGTAAACAAAATTGTATCACCGCAAGGCCATGTCTCTGTTGTAAACGTCAGTATTCAGTTCCCTGGCATTGACCTCAACGCGGAAGTACCTGAGGTCTCCGCATTCGTAAAAAACATGACCGATGCCTTTTTGGCTAATAACCCTGGCGTTGAAGTACATCTGTCTGGCATGGTTATGATGAATGGCGCGTTTACCGATGTTGCAATGAGCGATAGCGCTACGCTGGTACCACTCATGTTCCTGATAGTGATTGTATTTATCGGCGTCCTGTTACGCACCATATCAGGTACTTTTGCAACCGTCGTCGTGATTATTCTGAGCATTTCAGCCACAATGGGCATTGCAGGCTGGATGGGAATTTTCTTAACCGGCCCCTCTTCATCTGCACCAACCATGATCCTGACGCTCGCAGTGGCGGACTGTATCCATATTCTGTCGAGCATGTTTTACGAAATGCGCCGTGGCGTCGACAAGAAAACCGCCATCGCGCGCAGCCTGCGCCTGAACTTCCAGCCTATATTACTCACCAGTGTAACAACCGCGATTGGCTTCCTGAGCATGAACTTTTCCGATTCACCGCCTTTCCATGATCTGGGCAACATGGTGGCCATAGGTGTGATGCTGGCGTTTGTTTTTGCTATCACAATTTTCCCAGCGTTGCTGAGTGTACTACCGATAAAAGTAAAACAAGTGAGCACAAAAAAGCACGACAAGATGGAGAAACTGGCCGAGTTCGTTATTAAAAAACGTCGCTTACTGCTGCCCGTCACCAGCGCTATCATCATTGCTTCAGCTTTGTTCATTCCTAAAAATGAACTGAACGATGATTTCGTCAAGTACTTTGATACGTCCGTGCCTTATCGCGTTGCAACAGACTTCATGCAGACACACCTGTCAGGCATGACCCTACTTGAGATCTCTGTTCAGACTAACGAGTCCAGTGGCATCAATAAACCCGAGTATCTGCGTACCGTCTCTGATTTTAGTGACTGGTTGCGCGATCAACCGGAAACCGACCACGTAAACACGATCACAGATACGTTGAAGCGCCTGAATAAAAACATGCATGGCGACGACCCCGCCTGGTACAAGTTACCAACCGATCAGGAAATGGCTGCACAGTATCTGTTGCTGTACGAAATGTCGCTGCCCTATGGTCTCGACTTAAACAACCAGCTAAACGTAGACAAATCGTCGTCAAAAATCGTGGGGACGTTCAAAAACATGACCAGCAATGAGCTTATCGCACTAGAAACCAAGATCCAGGACTGGTTCGGCGCTCATGCAGCTCAGTACAAGGTCGACATAGCCAGCCCAAGCCTGATGTTTGCCCATATTGGTCAGCGCAGTATCAACAGCATGTTGCTCGGTACTGTACTGGCACTGCTACTGATCTCTGTGATTCTAGGTGTGGCCTTAAAGAGCTGGCGCTTTGGCGCAATCAGCCTGTTGCCAAACTTAATTCCAGCAGGCGTGGCTTTTGGTATCTGGGGACTGAGCGTGGGTCAGGTCGGTATGAGTATTTCCGTTGTGATAGGCATGACACTGGGTATTGTGGTCGATGATACCGTTCACTTCCTGAGTAAATACCTACATGCCCGTCGCGAGCAAAAGGCCGACACGCACACCGCGGTTAAATATGCCTTTGGACATGTTGGTACAGCCTTATGGACCACCACATTTGTACTGGTTGCCGGGTTTATTGTGTTAGCTCAGTCCTCCTTTAGCCTCAATGCTGATATGGGCCTGATGACGGCAATCACCATTTTTGTGGCTTTAGTTGTCGACTTCCTGTTCCTTCCTCCTCTGCTGATGATGCTCGACAAGCGTAAAAATACGCAGTCATCTGCACAAAGCGAGGAAACACAACAAACCGACACGCCATTGGCAAATACCACCGGCTAAGCCACTTACACGCAAACAATGATGACACTCTGCCACAGCTCAGATGCAGGCAGAGTGTAGCTTAACAAAGAAACAAATAATCTGGAGTACCCTATGTTCAACAAACCCGCTTTTAAATCACAAACCCTGAATGGCATGTTCTTTACCAGCTTACTGACTTTCGCAGCTTTTTCTGCGTCAGCATCCACTGAGGGCAGTGCAGCAGCAGAGGCTAAAGGCCTTGCGATCTCACAAGAAGCTAAAGCCCGTGATACCGGTTGGGGGGACTCAACCGCAGATATGCTGATGATCCTGCGTAACAAACAGGGTCAGGAAAGTATCAGGGAAATATCCACTAAAACCCTGGAGTTACTGGATGATGGCGATAAAAGCCTGACGATCTTTAACAAACCCAGAGATGTTAAAGGCACGTCTTTTTTAAGCTTTTCACACCCGGTTGGCAATGACGATCAGTGGCTGTATCTACCGTCTTTGAAGCGCGTTAAACGCATCGCGTCGCGCAACAAGTCAGGTCCTTTCATGGGATCAGAGTTTTCTTTTGAGGACCTCAGCTCCTTTGAAATTGAAAAGTATCGCTACAATTACATCGGTGATGAACAACTGAACGGCCTGGATAACTTTGTCGTGGAGCAGTTTCCTGTTGATGAGAACTCAGGCTATACCCGTCGCCTGGTCTGGATAGACAAATCCGAATACCGCTTACAAAAAGTCGACTTTTATGACCGCAAAAACACGTTGCTTAAAACCCTGTCATATCAGGGGTATCAGCAGTATCTGGGCAAATACTGGCGCGCCGACAGTGCAGAGATGACCAACCATCAAAGTGGTAAAAGCACTACATTAAAATGGCAAAACTACGCCTTTAAAACCGGCTTAACAGACGGCGACTTTAACCGCAACTCTTTGAAAAGAGCACGCTAAGCCATGTTAAAGTCAGCGATCTCTTTGACCACAAAGACGTTATTGAGTGCCGCCGTGCTGAGCTGCGCGCTGGCCACGTCCACTTTGCACGCAGCTGAGTTCGAACTGTCCGGCAAAGTGGGCGCGGAGCAGCGCTACTTTTTTAATAAAGGCCAGCATAAAGACCAGTTAGGGAACACACAGGGCTCAATCTATGTGGAACCAGAACTATACTGGAGCTGGGACGACGGGGTTCAGTCCGTCACCTTTAAGCCTTACTACCGATTTGATGAGCGCGACAGTGAACGAGACCATGGCGACATTCGCGAATTGTCATATGTGTATGTCGGTGATGACTGGGAGTTGCGCGCAGGTATTCGCAAGGAGTTTTGGGGCGTCACTGAATTTCAACACCTCGTCGATGTGATCAATCAAACCGATAGCGTTGAAGACTTTGATGGCGAAGACAAGCTCGGCCAGCAAATGCTAAACCTGTCTCTGGTGAAGGACTGGGGGATTGTGGACTTGTATTTCTTGCCTGGATTTAGGGAGCGCACGTTCAGTGACAAACACGCTCGTTTACGCTCAGATCTGGTTGTAGACACTGACAGTGTGCGCTATGAATCCTCAGCAGAAGAAAACCACCTCGATTTTGCAACGCGCTGGAGCCATAGCATAGATGTGTTTGACCTGGGGGTTTACTGGTTTCACGGTACTAACCGCGAGCCAATTTTAACACCGCGTTTTGTCAGTTCGCCTGATACTAGTAATGGGAATGAGCCCATCGGACTCTCCCCTTATTATTTACAGATGGACCAGCTGGGTGTGGACGTTCAGGCAACGGTAGATGACTGGTTATGGAAATTCGAGACCATTTATCGCAGTACCAGTGAAGAAGACTTTGTAGCAACTCAGGCTGGATTTGAATATACCTATGTGGGTGTTTTCAACTCTGCAGCTGATCTGGGGTTGCTAGTTGAATATGCCTGGGACTCCCGGGGAGCAGGTGACAATAACGATCCCGGGGCTGCAATGCAAAACGACATCTTCATGGGGGCCAGGTTAGCATTGAATGATATTCAAAGCAGTGAACTGTTGATGGGCTTCGGCTCAGACCTAGATCACAGTGCAGTGAACTTTATCCTGGAAGCTAATCGCCGTTTAGGTGAAGATGTAAAAGTTAGCGTCGATGTAAGATTGATCCAAAGTTCTGAACCAACTGACTTTTTAAACGCGATAAAGGAAGATGACCACGTACAGCTATCCCTGGAGTGGTATTTCTGAACGGGGCAACCCCTCTTATTAGGTTGATGAATAACTGGCAGGGAGGCTGGTTCTTCTTAATAGCTATCCACGCAAAAAACGTCCCAAACCATGCCTTTTTCGTATCCTTTTTATTTACCATCATTGCTAATTTATTACTGAGTGAAAGACGGCTGTTCAGGGCACCGCCTTTTACAGGGCTGCAGTAGGCTGTGTCACTCAGTGCTGTGCGCTTTACTCAAAGACACACAGCACTGTACAGTACACTGCAACAAAATGGATGACGACTTTTTGGTCAATTGGAATGGTCAAGCTTATGAAAACACCTATTTACGCAACTCTCACTGCCGGGGCGATGGCGCTCGGTTTATCATTTCCTCTGCTGGCAGCAAGCAGCGATAACGCCAACTCAGGCGTGGGGATTAATCTCACTGGTATTAATTACTGGTCAAGCCAGTGGACCACGCTGGATGTGATGAAGCATGCCTCTAACGGCAGTGGCCAGCTGTGGGCAACCAGTAATGCTCACACCTGGGAATTTAACACCGGCGATCAGGCACTTCTGGACTTGGACGAGCAAGGCTGGCCGCGGTCTTTACCTGCGGATTCACCCGACTCGCCATTTCACTATGTCACCACCATTATCTATCACGATAACCCGCACCATCCGGTCGGCGAGTTTGTGATCTTGTACGAGGGTGAAGGTGAGCTCTATTACTCCGGCCCGGAACTTATCAGCTCCGCGCCCGGACGCGACGTGGTACGCATGACTGCAAACAGTTTCTTCCATTTGCAGATCCACGCCACCGACCCAAACAATACCGGCAACTATCTGCGCAATATCCGTATCATAGCCCCAGGCGGCAGTTGTAGTGACGCGGCTACTGATTACGCCGCCAGCGCGGCGGACTGCGCCAGCCCCGAGCAGTTTGTCTCGTTCGAGCACAGCTATCAGGAACGGATATTCCATCCACTCTTTTTGGATGACATGCGCCAGTTCCGTACTTTGCGTTTTATGCAGCTGCTGAGCACCATAGATAACCCGGTTCAGCACTGGGCGCAGAGAAATCAGTACGATTACGCCAGCTGGGCCCTCAATGGTGGCAGCCCCTATGAAGTGGCCATTGCCATGAGTAACAAGCTGGGTGCCGAGCCCTGGTACACGCTCCCGGTTCGGGTAGATGACGACTATATGCGCCAGTTTGCCCGGTTGCTGAAAACGCAAAGCGACGGCGATTCTGCAATTTATGTGGAGTTTGGAAACGAGTTGTGGAACAACGCCTGGCCGTATATTTTCGATGGCCTGTATCTCGAAGAGCAAGGTAAAGCCCTTTGGCCCGACACCAGTTACCACGATATTGAATATCGCATGAACTATTACGGGCTGCGCAGCACGCAGATGTGCGACATCATCAAAGCAGAGTTTGCCGAGGAAGCGGGCCGGATACAATGCGTGATGGGCGGCCAGACCGGTGTGCCCTGGATCAGCGAGCAGGCACTGAACTGCCCTATCCATGCAGCAGGTGTCGGTCAACGCTGTGCTGATAACATGGATGTGCTGGCGGTGGGCAGTTACTTTGGCGGATACTTTGCCGATCAAAAGTACCTGCCCATTTTACAGAGCTGGGCCACTGAAGGGGCTGAAGGTCTCAACAAGCTGTTTGAGGAAATGGACTCGGGGGTACTGTATGGCCTGACCTATAACCCCGATGAGCCACCCTGGTGGCAGGCACCTGAGCATGGCGCGCTGGCACAGGCCAGAGACAATATTCAGGGCAACCTGGCACTGGCCCAGCAGGATGGCCTGATGCTGGCAGCCTATGAGGGCGGCCAGCACCTCACCTATGCCGGGGATATTCGCGATGGCCGCGATACCATCAGCGAGGCATTATTCCTAAGTGCCAATCGCGATCCGCGCATGGCTACAGCCTTTACCAGTCACCTGAATGACTGGCGAAACTCCGGTGCAGGTTTGTATGTGGTGTTTGAAAGCATAGGGCGCTGGGACAGCTGGGGTGCATTTCCGCTTAAGGAATATCAGACTCAGACCCGTGAGCAGGCACATAAATACGATGCCGTGCTGAACTTTATCGAGCAGACGCCCTGCTGGTGGACTGGGTGCGAGCAAAGCATACAAAGTGGTAATACACAGAGCGTCCCCGCAGGTGAGGGCTCTCCTCAAGCCGAGATGTTGAGCCTGAGCTCGTCAGCCTTGTTTGGCAGCAATGGCGTTGGTCTGAGCTGGCAATTCATTGATGTTCCCGAGATACCGGTGAAGTTTCAGGTCTATCGCGATACGCAACTGATCTGGCATACCACCGCCAACAGCTACGAAGATCACTGGCTCCCGCTTAATCAGGCCTACCACTACCAAGTTCGTGCTATACACAGCGACACGGGCACACTGGTGGCAGAGGCAAGCCTGAATACCAAAGCCGGTGACAGCGAGCCACCTACGACACCCACTCAGTTCAGTGTGCAGTCGGATGGCGCTTATGGCGCAACATTACAATGGCAACCAAGCGCGGATAATCAAGGCATTCGCTTTTACAAGATTATCCGCAACGGCCAGCCCTATACCCTGAGTAATGAGGCACGCTTTGAGGACCCCTGGCCGCCCAAAGGTGAAGTCAGCTATCAGGTTATCGCCGTCGACCTGGCTGGCAATCAATCAGATGCTTCGCCTGTCGGCACCCTGATTATTCAGTAATATACGCAGACTGCCAGTATCAACTGGCAGTCTGTACCAGCGAGCAAAGCCTCGTTTTTTGCGCTTTAACTACCTAAATCAGCCACACCAGCCAAAACAAACCACCCAAAACAACACCTTATTGATTGGTTTGTCATCAATCTGACATTTTTTCAAATTTTTTACTAAAGAAGTCACACAGCCGGACGATACACTAATCATGGCAGGCAGCGACTATCTCTTCCATCGCCATGACTTTAAAAGCTTTATCAACTTATACCCCAAGATAGTGCTAATCGATACGGCTCGTTCCTGGTTTTTTGGCTTTGAACGAGCAATCCCTTTTTCATACTAAAACAGCCGCAAATGGGACGTCCGTCTTGTCATTAAATCGACAATACATACAAAATTCACCAAGCTTAGGTTAAAGGTACGATTACAATGAAATACTCGTCGCTGTTGGCTCCGAGCACTGTTCAAGTAACATATCGCTTATATGCAGATGATGCCTATGCCCTGAAAATAATGCGCTCAAACAACCACCCATATACACACCTTGATATAAATAAGCCCCACAGCGTGGGGCTCAATTTTAAATACCAAGCAAGTCACCGTAATGGGCGACCTGGCAAGCTAGCAGCCTATATCCTTAAGCGCTTAAAAATCCAAAGCAGAATTCTAAAGGATAACGCGTAAAGCGAGATGAATAAGACAAAGGCACATCCCAGCACACCCAAAACCAACTCTCCCGGGTGTTCACTTCCGGGTGTATTTGGATCAACCCCAAATGCTATCGCAATTTTATGGATCAAAATAATAGACACATAGGTTATGGCACTGCCATTAATTATATGAAATAAGGCCCGAAGCCTTTTTCCCCCTTCAGTTCTGGCATCTGAAATTTTTAATGAGTTCATTATTGGCACTCTGAATGATCTCTACATATTTTATCCGCAGCGGTGACACCTGCTGCAGCCCCCGAGCTATAACCCGCCCCAACTTGTAAGTCTGCCACAGCGGACTTAGTTGTTGCATTGGTCAAAGACTGCGAATCTGACAGTACCCGCTGTGAGGTCGACGGTGTAATATTGTGTGACGCATTGGTGACCGAGTTATTAGGCAGGTTTTTCGTAACCGCTTTTTTAACGGCTTCCCCTGTATACTTGGCCAGCGCCCCCCCTGCCAGTCCCGAAGCACCGGCGGTCAATACCTTAACCGGCTCATAAGTCCCTGTCATAGTCTGGTTTGCCATCTCGCCAATCGCATTGGCTGAGCCCCCTAAGAATGCGGAAGAAGCAACCCCGGTGCCCAGTGAAGACCCCAGCCCTACAAGGCCTCCTACTGCCGATGCACGCCCCAGCGAGCCAATTGTCCATTGATCATTTGTAAAGTATTCCGTTGCTCCACCGATCACAGCGCCAATAACTGTGGCAGCGATCTGGACAGCAAACTCACCATCCGGATCGACATACTTATATGGGTTATTATTGGCATAGGTATAACGGTTAAACCCATGAACAGGATTGCCTCGCCCGATATGCCCCATCACATCAACAGGATCATTAGAATAAAAACGACCTATCGCTGGATCATAGTATCGAGCTTGCATATAACTCAGACCAAGCTCTTTATCGAACTTGTGCCCGGTATAGCCTACGTCATCGTTATTGCTCTCTAGCGTCTCACCGTACGGCAAATAGTTTTGCTCATCAGCGAGCACTCCCTTCGGTGTTACGCTGCCATACTTGGCAATCAGTTTCTTGCCTAAATAGATATAATTTACACCTTCGCCACTTACATGGTGATTTTCACGATACATCAGCTGGCCAGCCTGACTATACATGCTGTAACTGGTACCCTTCTGCTCTACCTGTTTAACGCGTCGGTTATGGCCATCGTAAACAAAATGATTGCCATTTGCTGAGGTCATCTGGTTGGCACGATTATGTGCCAGAGAGAATTGACCATTGTGGGTAATATTTCCTCTGCTGTCATACTGAAAAGCACCATACTTGCCGCTATAACCTGACACACTCGTTAAGCGGTTAGTTGTGCCATTGTAGGTATAGTTAAGCGTTCTCTTACGATTCTTATAGTACCTAATATTGCCTAGCGCATCATAACGCATGGTACTGCTGCCAATTGAAGCGCCGCCGCTCACCTCTACCAGTCTGTCTAATCCATCATAAACCAGGTCGTTCAAGCTGTAGCTAGAATTTATAAGATTCCTGATTGAGGTGACATTTTCATTGTTATCAAAGCCATACTGTAGTGATACCACTTTACCCATATTGCCTTCATCTCTCACCCACTCAGGCAAAAGGGAATATGCATCAAGTATAGTATCGTGCTTTACACCATTGCCGTAGTAAAAGCTGCTAAGGATCCCGTTAGGGTGGTACTTAACAGACCTGGCGAATGTCTGCTCCAAGGAACCATCCTGATTATAAGACCTTACCTGCGTTGGTTGCCCAAAAGCATTTGGCTTGTAAGACACGTTTGTGCCATCTGGATACACCACTCGGCTGATATGGCCAAACTTGTCATAGCCATAATCCAACATTAATGGCGCATGGTCTTCTATGTAGAGCTGTTCATCTTCCAGCAAACCACGGCTGTTATAGCTGTACCTGTGTTCTACATTACCCGCAGTCTGGGTGAGTACATTTCCGAGCTTGTCACGGGTAATTTCTAAATCTGGCGTACCTTCCGGGTAGTTAACTTTATGCAAATCACCTAAATTGTCATAGGTAAATATGGTTGCGTTACCGGGCCGAGATGACACACAAGAAGTGTTCGAGGCTCCCTGGAGGTGCCAATCGAGTGCTCCCTGTGCATCTGTACTGACTAAAGTATTGCCTACGTCTTTACGTTTAATCAGGCACAAGCCCTGGTGTGCATCATATAAGCGAGTCTCTGTCAGTGACTTTCCAGCTCCTTTTTGCGTGATGTGGGTGAGTTTATCGAATATATTATAAGTAAACTCAGTAACAACCCCTTCCGGTGAATCTATTTCTGTTGGCTTGTCGTGATTTGGTGTCCCTTTGGCATCATAACTTATAACCGTGACATTGCCGTTGGCGTCAGTTTTTTTCACCTTATTATTCGCCAAATAGCTAAAATTAGTAGTACCTAAATTGCTTTTTGACACAGACTTCAAACGTCCGAGCGTATCATATGTATAACGAACACCTTTTGTTTCTGTCGAAGATGCCGACTTATATGATTGAAACACAATTTGATTTCTATGGTTATAGCTAAACAGCTGATGTACCACTGAATGTCCAGAGACTGCGTGCTCTGAAAGATCCGTAAAGGTCACTTGCTTCAAGCGATTCAGAGCATCAAAATAGTGTACTTCACGAGACTTTGCAGGTCCGTCACATGTTTTACGATCGATATTCAATTGGCACCGAACAACTGTACGCTTATTCGCGCTATCATCCCAGGACACCTGATAACCATACCAGCTCCCCAGAATCGGATCATTCTCAAAGTGTATTGCCGAAATCCTACCTGCCTTATCAAAAGAATAATAAGATTTTACACCGTTATAATCCTCAACCCTATAAATATTACCGTCATTGTCAACATTTTGTACTTTTAGCATTTCGCCTGAATCATAGCGATTTTTCTTGTTAGTCCTCCTTGGTATACCGCGTTTGTAACCGTCATACTCTACATACTGAACACCGTGGCCATTGCTGTTATATTCAACGCGCTTAACATTCCCTCTTTCATGATATTCCGTATAACGTTTTATCCATCGCCCATAAGCCAGCTCTTCATAGGGCTGTTTGGCTCCACTGCCATAGTATTTAATTTCTCGTACAGTCTTATATCCATAGTCTGAATTTGAGACTTTTTCAGTTCTTAATTTTCCCAAATCCCATAAATCAAGGTCGTTCTGGTAACTGTATGCACGATACTCCTTATCTCCACCATAACTATTACTCTCAACTTTTTTTGTGTAAGAACCAAACTTATCATATGATTTATATTCAGTTGTATACGTCGTATCTCCCTGTGATTCATCACTGGATAGTACTTCTACAACTTTAGATAGATTCACTCTAAAATCTTCAACATTTAAGTTATTAATTAGCGCGCAAGGGGGTGAATCACCATTTCTAAAGCCAGACATCCTGTCACAGGTATTTAGTATTTTCCGACCTTTAGCAAAGTAACTAAGCTCTTTCTTCTTCAGCTTATTGCTAGACTCATCAATAGAATATATGGCTTTAATCTTGTTTTCTGAATAAGAGTTTGAATTGCGATCTATGTAATATATGACTTTTTCATTTTGCCCTGAGATAGTCGTGGTTTTAACATCCCGACTTTTCGAAACTGACGCAGGTTTCCCGTAAGGAAAAGCAACTTCCAGTGGCCTGGTTATGCGACGATTTACTTCTTTAATCATATCGCTTCCATAATCACGATATAAACCCGCATTCTCAGAGTAACTGTACCTCCATGTCATTGCGTTAATTTTATCACCTGATACTCTTTTATAAACTAGGTTTCTCTTAGCAGAACAATTGGCAGGACTAAAATAGGACTCCAACCTTCCAGGTGAATACTTTTGCTCAATAGAAACCCTTACATCTTCACGTCCATGATATATTGTCTTTATTCCGTACCTGACATTTAATCCAGTTGGAGTGGTAACGGTAAAGTACTTTGTTTTTTTATCATCCAGATCGCTAATTTCGCATTTACCTGGGCTTTCACCAATGCGACTTTTAAATTTAGTTGTCGCACGGAATTGTGCGGTATAAAACTCAGAAGGATATTGCCACTCAGTTTTATTTGGCAAAACAACCTTTTCCAACTTATTATCACCTGAATAGATATATTGCCATATCTTGCCATTTGCCCTAGCTTTAGTGAGCATTTTATTTGAGTAAAAGAGATCAATATTTCGGCCATCATTACTGAATACTCTTACAAGATTACCTCCTGAGTATCGATACTGAACAATGTTACCAAACTTATCTTCCACCTTAGTGGCCAACATCATCGCTCTGCGACCCATATTACCAATCGGAAAGGGCAGACCGTTTGGTCGAACCACTTTATGGTCAAAGTAATATTTAGTTCCATCAGGAGAAGTCACTTCGAAACCTTGCCCCTGACCATCCTTTCGCTGATAACAGTCAGTCACTTTATACAGGCTCTTAGTGAGCTTCATACCGCTAAATTCACCACTGCCTTCACGGATATCTTCCGTTACTTGCCCCGGAATATGCAGCTTCACACCACTCCAGTAACCTCCTAACTCTCTGTGGCTAGCGCTGCCATAGGCAGAAGTGTACCACCTTGAACTATCGCTACACTCATATCCGTTTTCCCAGCCGCGCCCATTGCCTTCAATACGAAAGCTGTGAGTAAGGTCACTTGAATCAACATACGTAGCACGGATATAAGGCACATCCAATAACCAGGTACCCAACCCCGTATTGCTAACATCGTCAAACGCATTCATATAGGAAAAAGGACTGTGTACACGCTTAAGCTCAACCGGAAGCGATGAGTTTCCGGGTATTGAGATATCTGTAACCGCAAAACTAATGGTGCCTGATACAGGATCATAGGCATCGCCTTCGGAGCTGGCAGCATTGACACTGAGTGCGCGCGACTTAGTGTCCTTCTCCAGGATATACTCATCAGCATAAACAGAAGAGATCGAGAGACTGACAGATAAAAGCAACGAAGAAAAATGCTTCTTAAGTGTTTGTTCCATGCTTATTGCTCCTCCATATAAGACTCGGCAACCGGGCTACCTAGTAAGTCAGTGTGAATAAATACCACTTTCTTTCTAAAAGAATAACCGAGGGAATAAGTGCCGGTGTTAACACATGTACTATAATTACAGGCCACGACACGTACCTGAAAATACTCAGCATTTTTTCCTGTATAGCCACTGTGCAATTCGAAGAATGTATTATCGGTGATGGCGACATCTACCCAATCGCCTGCCTCATTGAGTACCTGGATTTTATATTGACTGGCATGCTTCATATCATCCCAGGCAATGGTTTTTCCGCCATTCGAATCTGTGATCCTGATATTCTTTGGTGCTGGAAATTTATCTTTGGGAATATAAGGGATTACAACAGAGATACGACCATTACTAATGGGGATCCACGTTGTACTGGCCATTGCAGAGTTGATAAACAACAATGCGCTGAGGAGTACTACTTTTTTCACATTTCTTCCTGATTTATATTTAAAAAGGCTAGCCGAAAATCCTAAAAAGCCCGGCTCATACAAACGGCCAAGAGGTTAACACAGGGTTTTCTGGCAACATAAAAAGGCATATGCAAAACACATATGCCTTTGTTAGATACGCTATAAAGCGCGAATAGAGGTTAGGCTTTACGCCAGGTGGTTTTACCGGCGCTGTCTTCCAGTACCACGCCCATGGCGGTCAGGGCGTCGCGGGCGGCATCGGCTGCGGCCCAGTCTTTGTTGGCACGGGCGGTTTTACGCTGTTCGATCAGGGCCTCGATTTTTGCTACTTCGTCTTCGTCCTGGTCACCGTGCAAGAAAGCCTCCGGATCTTGCTGGGCAATACCCAGTACTTCGGCCAGTTTCACCAGAATAAAGGCATGTTCACCCGCGGCTTTGGCATCTGAGTCTTTCAGTAGGTTTACTTCTTTGGCCAGTTCAAAAATTACTGGCAGCGCTTCCGGGGTATTGAAGTCATCGTTCATAGCCGCTTCAAAACGTGCCACAAACGGGTTGCCCGCCAGTTCTGTCTCAACCAGTTCAACACCACGCAGAGCCGTGTAAATACGCTCTAATGACGAACGTGCCTGCTCCAGGTTCTCCTGTGAGTAGTTTAGCTGACTACGGTAGTGACCGTTGATCAGGAAATAACGCACGGTTTCACGGTCATACGCTTTAAGCACTTCACGCACAGTAAAGAAGTTGCCCAGTGATTTAGACATCTTCTCTTTATTGACCTGCACCATACCGGTGTGGATCCAGGTGTTGACGTAGCGACCATTGTTGGCACAGCATGACTGGGCAATTTCATTTTCATGGTGCGGGAACTGCAAATCCGATCCGCCACCGTGAATATCAAAGAACTCGCCCAAATGCTTAGAGCTCATCGCGCTACATTCAATGTGCCAGCCCGGACGGCCTTCACCCCAAGGTGATGTCCAGCTGGGCTCGCCAGCTTTGGCTTTTTTCCACAGCACAAAGTCGAGCGGATCATCTTTGCCTTCAGCCACTTCAACGCGCGCGCCCGCCTGAAGCATATCCAGGTCCTGCTGAGACAGCTGACCATATGCTTCAAAGGTCGACACATCAAATAATACATCGCCATTTTTTGCCACATAGGCATGGCCTTTTTCGATCAGACGTTCAATCATCACGATGATTTCGTCCATATGACCGGTTACAGTCGGCTCAATGTCCGCAGGCAGAATGTTCAGTGCCTCGAAGTCCTCGTGCATGGCCTTGGTCATACGTACTGTCAGCGCATCGATCTCTTCGTTGTTCTCAGCAGCACGCTTGATAATTTTGTCGTCCACGTCCGTAATATTACGTACATAAGTAACCTGATAGCCTAAGTGGCGCAGGTAACGGTTCATCACGTCGAAAGAGACATATGTACGGGCGTGGCCTACATGGCAGAAGTCATAAATAGTGATACCACACACGTACATGTCTACTTTGCCTTCCACAAGCGGTTTAAACTCAGTCTTTTGACGTGTTAGTGTGTTGTAGATCTGCAACATGTAGCTTTATTCCTAAAATTTATCCAAATTCTCAGCAATCATATCACTTGCACCGCTTTGGCTCTATAGAAAATCCCGTCCAAATAGAATGAAAAAGTAACAGTTAGTTGACAATTTAGCCGCTCACCCCCTGAGGGACTTTGTAGTTATGAATTTGTGCTATAAAATAGGCTCCTAATATGAAATATGTAAATCAAGGACCTGTTATGGTTGTTTTACAAACAAACTTTGGCGACATCAAAATTAACCTGTTTGCTGACAAAGCGCCGGCAACGGTTGAGAACTTTTTAAAGTACGTTGAATCTGGTTTTTATAACGGCACTATCTTCCACCGTGTTATCGACGGCTTTATGGTTCAGGGCGGCGGCTTTGAGCCGGGCATGGACCAAAAAGAAGTGGGTGCGCCGGTTAAAAACGAAGCCAACAATGGCGTTGCCAATAAAACAGGCACGCTGGCAATGGCACGCACGCCAGATCCTCATTCTGCCACGGCACAATTCTTTATCAATGTAAACGATAACGACTTTTTGAACTTCAGCAGTGAAACCGCACAAGGCTGGGGTTACTGTGTATTCGGTGAAGTGGCAGAAGGCATGGACATCGTTAACAAGATCAAAGGTGTTGCAACGGGATCTGCAGGCTTCCATCAGGACGTTCCGCTGGAAGACGTTGTGATCGAAAAAGCGTTTGTTGCCGAATAAGCGACCGCTTTATTGATTGTGAGGTGTGTACATTCAACGCTTGTATGAGCTGTGCATGCCTCTGTTCCTTTCCCTCGCTCTAATCTGAAGTTGTCTCCATGCGCAAAAGCTACTTTATTTCTGATCTGCATTTAACCGAACATCGCCCTGATATCACCGCCGCTTTTTATCGTTTTCTTGAACAGCATATGCAAGATGAAGTGGATGCCTTGTATATCTTAGGCGACTTTTTCGAGGTCTGGATTGGGGACGACGAAGGTAATCCGCTGGCACTTGAGATAGCCACTAAACTGCGTGCGATCTCCGAGCGTGGTATTAAACTGTTCTTTATTCATGGCAATCGAGATTTCCTGGTTGGTCAGCGCTACGCCGACCTCTGCGGTATGACTTTGTTGCCAGAGCAAGCGGTGATCGATCTGTATGGCACTCCCACCGTGATTTTACACGGCGATGAAATGTGTACCCAGGACGAGGTCTATCAGAAGTTTCGTAAGAAAAGCCGTGGCTGGTGGTGGCCAAGGCTGATGTTGTCTATGCCGCTGTGGTATCGCCGCCGGGTGGCGCGCAATGCCAGAGAAAAGAGCAAACAAAGCCAAATGGGCAAAGCGCCAGAAATTTTGGATGTAACCGAAGAAGCCGTGCTGGCAATGTTCGACCGCCATCAGGTTAACAATATGATCCATGGCCATACACATAGGCCAAATGTCCACCACTACAACGACAAAACACGTACCGTGTTGGGCGACTGGTATAGTCAGAGCTCTTATCTGGTGGCCACTGAGCAAGGCCAGACCCTCACTCAGCATCCTTTTTCAGACTAAACCTGTCAGTTCATGCAGCCTGAAGCGGCGCACCACTATGAAATTTAAAGTCGCTGTCTGGCGTTAAGATCAGCGAGTTTTCAATGGCTTTGAACTCGGCGACACGTGCTGCGATATCAAATCGCTGCGGATCAGTCGCATCGGCCACCTGCTGTGCCAGCTCCAGATAGTCCTGATAATGACGTGCTTCCGAGCGCAACAGCGAGACATAAAAGCGCCCAATGTCCGGCTCCAGGTAAGGGGCCAGTTTCGCAAAACGCTCACAGGAGCGGGCCTCGATAAAGGCACCTATGATCAACTTATCAATCAACGCAGCTGGCTCAAACGTACGCACATGCTTGATCATGCCAGAGGCATAACGAGAGGCATTGAGGCTCTGAACCCGTAACCCTTTCTCGTTAATGATATCCAGCACCTGCTCGAAGTGGTGTAACTCTTCTTTGATCAATCGCACCATTTTATCCAGTATATCCTGGTTATAGGCGTATTCGGGCTTAGCGGTTAGGCTACCGATGAGTTCATTCTTGCTGGCACTAAACTGACCATCGCCAATTTTACGATAGACAAAGTCTTCATAGGGCTTGATCCAGCCAAGAAGAGTTTTGGCTGAGGCATTGTCTACCGCATATTTACGGATTAAAAATGCCGCGCTCTGGGCCGCTTTGAGCTCACAGTGCATATGGTCGACCAACAAGGCTTGCAGATGCTCCGGCTTTTTCGCTTCGTCGATCCAGCTGTCGGGAGTTTCACAACCCAGAAACTGATAAATAGGTGCCAACAGATCGGCATACTTCTCTAACATGTCTCAGATAATCATTCGCAAAAAATTACCCCTATTCTACCACAAGCGTGCCAAGTGGCACTATGAACGCCCGTCGTTTACCACAAGTTTGTGCCAGATCAAAGACGCCGGGATTTCAGAATTGTTTCTTGACAAAAATTAACCAATCTTTCATAACTTAAATGATGTTGTATAAATTTCATACTTACAGGCGTCGCCAGTGGCCCCATTTTTATGGTGATTACGCAGCTTAGCCTCATCGCACTGTGATGTTACTGAGCTGTTATGAGATACCAGTTACGCTTAATATTTGTCCAATTTGAGGGAGCAAATATGACGCTAACAGCGTTAAAAATTTTTCATTTAGAACGACTAAATCACAAAATTTTTGCCTTGTTATCGACCCTATTTCATTGCCTCAAAATGGGACAATTTATTAAGCAAACTGGTATAAGACAAGGACTGCACCCGTGATCGCCGGGTAATCTGAACGCGTCAGACAACAATCTTTTTTGAGGGGCTCGTTATGATTTTAAATCATCTGTGGGGCATATATGCCCACCCAATCGAAGAGTGGCAAACCATAGACAATCGCCACGAAAGCGCTACGTACAGTTTATCTCACATTGCCTTGATTGCCCTGATCCCCAGTTTAATGGGCTACTATTCCTCTGTGTATCTGGGCTGGAAAATCGGCACTGGCGACGATGTGTTTCTCACCCATAACAGTGCCATGCTGATAGGCATTGCCATGTACTTTGCGCTGATCATCGGCGTGTTTGCCTTGTCTTATCTGGCTCACTGGATGGCGGTGACATTCGGTGCTAAACCCACTTATACACAAACGCTGGAGCTCTCTGCCTATACCGCCACACCGGTCTTTATGTCTGCCTTTGCTGCTTTCTATCCGGAATTGTGGTTTGTGGTCTCAGTAGGGCTGGCTGCCCTTGCCTACTCGGTCTACCTGCTTTACACCGGCGTTCCTATTCTGATGCACATACCTGAGGAGCGTGGCTTTATCTATGCCAGCTCAGTGGTCACTTGTGGTTTGGTATTATTGGTAATTATTTTGGCTGCAACAGCGATATTGTGGACGAATGGGATAATCAGTCCTACATTTACCTAGGGAGCGCGCTTATGCCCCTTAATGGTGCGTAGGTCAGCTCGCTTCCTTTGCTTTTATCCTATAGAAATCTAACAAAAAGGGCCGCAATCGCGGCCCTTTTTTTAAACATGTTAGGCTAATTTACTCGCCTTCACCCGTTTCCTGATTGTGCAGCTCAAGGCTTGCCGACATGGCTTTTTCACGTGTCGATTTTGCCGAGTCATTACGCAGTGCATCGATACGATTCAGGTAATCCTGGTTTACATCACCAGTAATGTACTGACCATCAAAAACGGAGGTTTCAAAGCGTGTGATCTCTGGGTTTTCCAGTGCCACCGCGTCTTTCAGATCAGAGATTGACTGATAGATCAGGCCATCTGAGCCGATGCTGGCATTGATGTCTTCTACATCACGGCCGTGGGCAATCAGCTCTGCAGCCGATGGCATATCGATACCGTACACATTCGGGAAGCGCACTTCCGGTGCGGCTGAAGCGAA
Organism: Pseudoalteromonas sp. XMcav2-N; assembly: GCF_024124545.1. Lineage (GTDB taxonomy): Bacteria > Pseudomonadota > Gammaproteobacteria > Enterobacterales > Alteromonadaceae > Pseudoalteromonas. The sequence continues at coordinate 87,105 of NZ_JAMXSF010000001.1, read as the reverse complement.
GTAGACATTCTTTGCACCCGCATCACGCGCCATTTCAACAATTTGCGCCGATGTCGTACCGCGAACGATTGAATCGTCCACCAGTAGTACATTTTTGCCGGCAAACTCTCGGTCGATGGCATTTAGCTTACGACGTACCGACTTTTTACGCTGTTCCTGACCAGGCATGATGAAAGTACGGCCGATATAGCGGTTTTTAACAAAACCCTGACGATAAGGTAGTTCAAGCACCGATGCGATTTCGAGCGCGATATCGCAAGATGTCTCCGGGATTGGGATAACTACGTCAATGTCTTTGTCGGCCCATTCGCGTTTGATCTTCTCACCCAGCTTAGTACCCATATTGACACGGGTAGCATAGACCGACATATTGTCGATGTTCGAATCCGGACGAGCAAAGTAAACAAACTCAAAAATACACGGCGCGTGCATGGTTTTGTTGGCACAGATCTGCGAATGGAACTGACCGTCTTCTGTCACATAGATGGCTTCGCCTGGTGCCACATCTCGAACGAATTCAAACCCGTCGATAGACAATGCCACGCTCTCAGACGCAAACATGTATTCAACGCCACGTTCAGTTTCACGCTTACCGAATACCAAAGGACGAATACCGTGCGGGTCACGAAACGCCAGAATACCATGGCCGATGATCATAGCAATGGTGGCGTACCCACCCGACACTTGCTGGTTCACTTCGCTGATAGCGTTAAACATATCAGCAGGTTCCAGCTTCATTTTGTCGCTACGTCCCAGCTCATACGCCAGGATATTCAGCAGCACTTCTGAGTCAGACGTCGTGTTGACGTGACGGCGTGCCTTAGTGAACAAACGCTCTTTCAGCTCTTCCGCATTGGTTAAATTACCGTTGTGCGCCATGGCGATACCAAACGGTGAATTCACATAAAAAGGCTGTGCTTCCGCTGAGCTGGAAGAACCGGCTGTCGGATAACGCACATGGCCGATGCCAATGTTACCCTGCAGACGCTTCATGTGACGGGTGTGAAACACGTCTTTGACCAGGCCATTGGCCTTGCGTAAGCTGAACGTATTGTTGTCAATGGTAATGATGCCGGCTGCATCTTGGCCACGGTGTTGCAAAACAGTTAAGCCGTCATAAATCGCCTGATTTACAGGAGATGTTCCGACTATCCCAACGATACCACACATTAAAAATTTCCTCGCCGATTAACGGTTTGCTGAATTCAAAAAGCTTGAGTTATGTTCTAGATAGGAAAAAAACCACTCTATTACAAAGCCAAATTCAGGGATTACTTGGGATGCCTGCCACCACGATGTATCGGGGGCTTTGGTGAAGGCATCCAGGAAAAACAACGCGGCGCTAACGACCAGCACGCCCCGCATCGCACCGAACACTATGCCAACCAGGCGATCGGTACCAGACAAGCCCGTACGCTGTACGAGTTCACCTAAGATATAATTGACAAACCCACCTAACACAAGTGTCGCAATAAAAAGTATGGCGATTGCGGCGGCATTTCTTAAAAGGGGTTCTGAAATGAAGGTCAGGAAGGTTGCAAGGTATTGGTAGAATAAACTAGATATGAAAAAGGCGCCGATCCAAACCACGAGTGACATGGTTTCTTTCACAAAACCTCTCATCAGGCCAAACAGTGTCGAGATACCGACAATTGCAAAGATGGCGTAATCAACCCAGATCATATAAACCAATAAGTCGTTAATTTGGGGCGCATTCTATAAGACACGCCCATCAATTACCAGATCATTTTACCACGGTAAATTGAGTAAGGCGGCCGTTTAACTTAGTTAATTTCTTTAATTCTGGGAGCTTAGCTTCCAGTTTAGCTTTATTTAAATCTGGTCCGACAAATACTTTGGTCAGGGTACCATTGGGTGTTTTCACCGGGCGGGTAAATGTCTTAAAGCCATTCTTAGTGAGTTTTTTAGTCAGTGCTTCAACATTTGATTTATGTGAGAAACTACCAAGCTGAATGACATAGGCCATCTGCGTAAAGTTGGAAGACTCGGGACGTGCCAACGGCTCACTTTTCACCTCAGGCGCAGCGCTGGGCTTAGCGGGCAGCTCAGTGGGTGGCTGAGTTGATTCAGGCTTACCTTCCCCCTTATTGTCCGCAACCTCGACCACAGGCGACTCCGCTTGTTGCTCGCCTTGTGTGTCGTCCTGCAGCTCGTTAGATATTAGCGCAGAACTGAGTTGGTCGTCATCGGCACTGATGTCTTCTACCACCTCTTCCATTGGCTCTGTTGCCAGTGATGCGCGTTCATCTATGCGCGTTTTTAGCTCAATGGTCGAGAACTCAGGACGGTCAGGGATAGGCTTAAACCCTTCCTTATAGTGGACTTTTTCGCCATCCAAAATATTAGGTATAAACACCACCGCCGCTATCACTACGATGCTGGTGCCGACCAGTCGGTTAATAAATCCTGAGTTCACAACTATTGCTCTCTACTTTTGCCAGTACTGCATGGCCGCGGCCACGGTCACAAACGAGCCGAATATAATCAGTGCTGTGTCCTGGTGTTGCTGAGGAAGCAGACTTTGCAGGGCCGAGTCGACACTCGGGAATACCTGACTGTGCTCACTGTGCGGTGCAGGCAACATTGTCAGCAGCTGCTCTGCTCGTTCGCCACGGGGGCCTTCCAAAGACGCACAGCTCCACTTCTCAACCACATCTGACAGGGCATCAATCACGCTCGCTTTATCCTTATCAGCAAGCATAGCGACTAAGGCATGAATTTTAAAGCCCTGATTTTTCAAACGCAATAATTGCGTTCTAAGGTAACGCGCTGATTCAGGGTTATGTGCCACATCGGTGTAAATTAAAGGCTGTTGACTGAGCTGCATAAACCGGCCTTCCACTTGTAACCCGGCCAGAATTTGCTTTATCTGCTCTACATCAGGTAATAAGTTCAGCCTGGCAAGGAGCGTTAACGCCGTTGCCACGTTCTGCGCAGGGATGGCAGGCTGTGCCAATGTCAGGTCGTGCTCACCATATTGCCAGCGCAATCCGTCAGGCAAAAGAGTAAAGTGGAAGTCGCGTTTTGACAGGATCAATTCTGCCTTAATTTCCTCACCATACTCGGTCACGGTATGTGGAATATCCAGGTCGCCTACGATAGCAGGTGTGTCTGTGCGGAAAATTCCCGCTTTATCATAGCCTACCAACTCACGGGTATCACCCAGAAACTCTTTATGATCTAGGTCGATAGTGGTGATCACGCTTGCATAAGGCGTCACAATATTGGTTGCATCAAAGCGGCCACCCAGACCCACTTCTAGTAACACATAATCTACCGCATGCTGTTTGAATAACCACAAGGCACCCAAAGTGCCATACTCAAAAAACGTCAATTCAACGTCGCCGCGCCCCTGATCTAAGGCATAAAAAGCGTCGACATGAGACTGATCGGGCAAGGTTTTACCATTGATGCGAACACGTTCGTTATAGTGGATAAGATGCGGAGAAGCATAAGTACCGACGCTGTAACCCTGTGCCAGCAACATGGCTTCCAAACAACGCGCTGTGGTGCCTTTACCATTAGTGCCACCAATCAGAATGATTTTACCGGGGCTATCAAGCAAGTCGATATTGTTCGCAGCCTTAGCAACGCGCTCCAGGCCCATCGAGATGTTGGCAGGGTGTAACTGCTCTAAATAACAAAGCCAATCACTCAAAGAAGATGATTGGCTTGGTGTAGTCTTTGACATAGTGCGCTCAATTTAGAAAATTTTACGCTACTCTATGCTCTTGTTCGGTAGAAGGCAAGTTCATGAACTTAGCCAGGATACGTGCCAACGAGTCACGCATTTCACGACGGTCAATGATCATATCAATGGCACCGTGTTCCAGCAGGAATTCACTACGCTGGAAACCTTCTGGTAAAGTTTCACGTACCGTTTGCTCGATAACACGTGGTCCTGCAAAGCCAATCAGGGCTTTAGGCTCAGCCACATTAATGTCACCCAGCATAGCAAGTGATGCTGATACACCACCCATTGTCGGGTCAGTCATCACAGAGATAAACGGCAAACCACGCTCGCTCATTTTAGCCAGAGCCGCACTGGTTTTAGCCATCTGCATCAATGACATCAAAGCCTCTTGCATACGCGCACCACCTGACGCTGAGAAACAGACCAGCGGCATATTGTGCTCAAGACACTCATTCACGGCATCGACGAAGCGTGCACCCACCACAGAGGCCATTGAACCACCCATAAAAGAGAATTCAAACGCCACCGCGGCAACCGGGATCCCTTTTAGTGAGCCTTTCATGGCCACCAGCGCATCTTTCTCGCCACTGACTTTTTGTGCAGCAGTGATGCGGTCAGAGTACTTTTTGGAATCTTTGAACTTGAGTACATCCTTTGGTTCGTGCTGAGTACCTAACTCAACACGGCCACCCTCGTCTAAAAAGTTTTCCAGACGCTTACGTGCGCTGATCCGCATGTGATGATCACACTTAGGGCAGACGTGCAGTGACTTTTCCAATTCCGCTTTGTACAGGATTGAATCACAGTCCGTACATTTTGCCCAAACGCCTTCAGGGATCTCTTTTTTACCCGTTGATTTAGCCGTTTTAGGTAAGATTTTTTCTAACCAACTCATTTGCAACTCTCTTAGTGCTCATTCTGTGTCGCGATCTGCAAAAAGCAGATAGATTTTCTCAATTAAAACATGATTAAGACATCAGTGATATAAAAAACTGGTCTTAGTTGTCTCTTAAATTTAAGACGCTCGCACTCAGGTTTGCTTTAGTTATCCCTTTGTATGATTAGCGAATAGTTACCTCAGGTAGAAACAGAGGACCAGCCGGCGTTGTGGGAATCTGCCAACGCTCAGGGTAATCAACATCTACCAGGTATAAACCATTCGGCTTCGCCGTAGCGCTGGCTTGCGTACGGTCTTTAATACTCAGCAGCTCAGCCATCCACTCTGGCGGATATTTCCCCACCCCAATGTCCATTAGACACCCTGTGATATTGCGTACCATATGGTGTAAAAATGCATTAGCTTTAACATCAATGACAATGTAATCACCGAACCGGTCAACCTGCAAGTGATGGATATTGCGACATGGAGAATTGGACTGGCAATGTACAGCACGAAAAGAAGAGAAGTCATGCTCGCCAATCATCACCGGACATGCTGCCTGCATAAGGTCTGCATCCAGCGGGTGGTAGTAATGGGTTACCCCACTGCGTAAAATACCCGGGCGATTGACGCTGTTATAAATCACATAACGATAGCGTCTGGCTGTTGCACTAAAACGTGCACTGAATTCGTCATGAACAGGCGTGGCGTAGCGCACAGCAATGTCGTCAGGCAGCTGAGAGTTGACGCCGAGTGTAAATGCTTTCATGTCCCGATCTGAATGAGTATCGAAATGAATCACCTGACCTGTGGCATGCACGCCCGCATCAGTGCGCCCGGCACAGACCACATCGACCTTGTGGTTACAGATGCTAGACAGGGCTGTTTCCAGCTCCTCCTGAACACTATTTACATTACACTGACGTTGCCAGCCACTGTAATTACCACCATTGTATTCAATACCCAAAGCTACACGCATAAACGACTCAAACTCTCATTTCGAACTTAGCCGCGCATTTTATGCGATCACCGCCAATAATACCAACACCATTGTCTCATTGGCGTCTATGGTCTATTTGATTTGCTGTTTGAGTGCCTGTGCTTCTGTCTGTACCGATTCAGGACCATTACTCAGGATTTCTTCAACGGCATTTTCTGCCGAGTCAAAGTCTCCAATTTCAATATATGCACGAACCAGGTCCAGTTTGGCGGCGTATCCGTCTTCTTCCAGATCAACATCCGTGGCATTTTCACCGGCAAGTAACTCCTCAAAATCACCTAGCCCTACGTCCATATCCGGCGACTGGTAAGGTTCTTCCTGGGTCAACTCATCTTCACTTTGAGAGAGGAGGTCGTCTATCTCCAGGAAATCCCCTTCACCCGCTGATGCGTCAGTTTCGGCACTTGCTTCGTCCCCAGACAAACTTTCGCCTGCTGGCTCGTCAATATCTTCAATTTCAAGATCCTGTGCCAGTTCCTCGCTCAACAGCGCGTCAAAGTCCAGTTCAGTGTCTTCAGATAAGTCGACTTCCGAGGTATCCGGCTCAGCAGAATCATCAAGTAAGGCACTGAAATCAGTCTCGTTCAGCTCTGCCAGAAATTCATCTTCAATGGCAGCTTCATCTATGTTGATCTCTGGTTCCTGAGCGTCATCATCGTCTTCAGCCAGGTCCGTTAACTCATCCAAAAATGCGTCCGGTTCTAATGCAAGTTCAGGTTCAGACAAGTCTTCCTCTGCCTGAGGACTGTTGTCATCAAGCCCGACAAGGTCTTCATCAGACAACATGAGATCAGATAAATCATCTTCCAGATCTTCCAGCTCTATTTCACCATCCGGCTCTGAGTCCATTGCGGCAAGCGCATCTGCTTCGTCAAATTCCGGGAAGTCTTCGTCGGCCTGCGCTTCATCGCTTACTGTCGCTTCCTCTGGGGCTTGTTCCGCTGCGGGCTCTTCGACCTCAGGCTCTGCGTCCATCGTACTCAACGCGTCTTCTTCGTCAAACTCAGGGAAGTCTTCCTCGGCCAGGGCTTCATCGCTTACTGTCGCTTCCTCTTGAGCTTGCTCAGCTGCAGGCTCTTCAACTTCGGGCTCGGCGTCCATCGCCGTTAGTGCGTCTTCTTCGCCAAACTCCGGGAGGTCTTCCTCGGCCAGGGCTTCATCGCTTAATGATTCTTCAGCCTGCTCAGCTGCTGGCTCTTCGACTTCGGGCTCGGCGTCCATCGCAGTTAGTGCGTCTTCTTCACCAAACTCTGGCAAGGTTTCGTCGGTCAGGGCTTCATCGCTTAATGCAGCTTCTTCTTGAGCTTGCTCAGCTGCTGGCTCTTCGGCTTCGGGCTCGGCGTCCATCGCAGTTAGCGCGTCTTCTTCGTCAAACTCAGGGAAGTCTTCCTCGGCCAGGGCTTCATCGCTTACTGTCGCTTCCTCTTGAGCTTGCTCAGCTGCAGGCTCTTCGACTTCGGGCTCGGCGTCCATCGCCGTTAGTGCGTCTTCTTCGCCAAACTCCGGGAGGTCTTCCTCGGCCAGGGCTTCATCGCTTAATGCTTCTTCAGCCTGCTCAGCTGCAGGCTCTTCGACTTCGGGCTCGGCGTCCATCGCAGTTAGTGCGTCTTCTTCACCAAACTCTGGCAAGGTTTCGTCGGTCAGGGCTTCATCGCTTAATGCAGCTTCTTCTTGAGCTTGCTCAGCTGCTGGCTCTTCGGCTTCGGGCTCGGCGTCCATCGCCGTTAGCGCGTCTTCTTCGTCAAACTCAGGGAAGTCTTCCTCGGCCAGGGCTTCATCGCTTACTGTCGCTTCCTCTTGAGCTTGCTCAGCTGCAGGCTCTTCGACTTCGGGCTCGGCGTCCATCGCCGTTAGTGCGTCTTCTTCGCCAAACTCCGGGAAGTCTTCCTCGGCCAGGGCTTCATCGCTTACTGTCGCTTCCTCTTGAGCTTGCTCAGCTGCAGGCTCTTCGGCTTCGGGTTCGGCGTCCATCGCCGTTAGTGCGTCTTCTTCGTCAAACTCAGGGAAGTCTTCGTCGGCCAGCGTTTCATCGCTTAATGTTGCTTCTTCAGCTTGCTCAGCTGCAGGTTCTTCGATTTCGGGCTCGGCGTCCATCGCCGATAGCGCGTCTTCTTCGTCAAACTCAGGGAAGTCTTCGTCGGCCAGCGTTTCATCGCTTAATGTTGCTTCTTCTGGAGCTTGCCCGGCTGCCGGTTCCTCCGCTGTTGCACTGTCAAGACTCGCGTCTTCATCCAGTTCAATTTCAAAGTCAGGACCATCCAGATCGTCAAAATCTCCCTCAAAATCCAGCAAGTCTTCGCCATCATCATCCAGTTCATCTAGCAGACCGGACGCATCATCTTGTCCCAAGCTCTCTGCCAGTGCCCTTTCTGTTTCACTGATTGCCGATTCTGGCTCATCATCGAGAGAAATCTCTTCTGCTTCAGATTCATCCATTTGTAACTCAGGATAACTGCTCAGTTCTTCACTGGGGGTAACGAGGTCTATTTCGGTCAGCTCTTCCTCTTCGGACAGATCTATGTCTTCATCCGCTAAGGGATCGTCACCAAGGTCTATCTCAACATCCTCTTCCACATCCGCGTCAAACTCATCTCCTTCAGCTTCCAGCGCCTCCAGTAACTCATCCACATTTTGCAGTTGAGTGGGCTCGGGCATTTTGGCTTCTTCGGACGGGTGAGTTAATTGCTCTGCAAATTCGTCGAGTAACTCATCCTCGGTTTCAGACAGTTCAGATCCTGCCTGCGCAGACTCTTGTACATCGAGCTCCAGTTCAACTGATGGTTCAGCTTTATCATGCAAAGACTGCAAGTCGGATTCTTCTTCCAGCATGCCATCAAGATGACCAGACTCTGTCTTAGAGACAGCGTCCGAACCGGACATAAATTCTTCTGCACCTGGCTCTTCTTCAAGCAACCCATCCAGATCGTCCGGCTCTTCCGCCAGCATGTCTTCTGTGAGCTCGGCCTCAGGCTCTTCTTCAAGCAAATCACCCAGTTCGTCCGGCTCTTCCGACAGCATGTCTTCTGCGAGTTCCGCCTCAGGCTCTTCTTCTAATAACCCATCCAGATCGTCCGGCTCTTCCGTCAGCATGTCTTCTGCAGGTTCCGCCTCAGGCTCTTCTTCTAACAAGCCATCCAGATCGTCCGACTCTTCCGCCAGCATGTCCTCTGCTGGTTCGGCCTCAGGCTCTTCTTCTAATAACCCATCCAGCTCGTCCGGCTCTTCCGTCAGCATGTCTTCTGCGGGTTCCGCCTCAGGCTCTTCTTCTAACAAGCCATCCAGATCGTCCGGCTCTTCCGCCAGCATGTCCTCTGCGGGCTCAGCCTCAGGCTCTTCTTCTAACAAGCCATCCAGATCGTCCGGCTCTTCCGTCAGCATGTCTTCTGCGGGTTCCGCCTCAGGCTCTTCTTCTAACAAGCCATCCAGATCGTCCGGCTCTTCCGTCAGCATGTCCTCTGCGGGCTCAGCCTCAGGCTCTTCTTCTAACAAGCCATCCAGCTCGTCCGGCTCTTCCGCCAGCATGTCTTCTGTGAGCTCAGCCTCAGGCTCTTCTTCTAACAAGCCATCCAGCTCGTCCGGCTCTTCTGCCAGTAGATCTTCATCAGGTACTGCATCAGAGGCCTCTTCAAGCAGGCTGTCGATATCTTCCGGCTCTTCTGCCAATAAATCTTCGTCAGGCGCTAAATCAGAGGCTTCTTCCAGCAAACTGTCGATATCTTCCGGCTCTTCTGCCAGTAAATCTTCATCAGGTACTGCATCAGAGGCACCTGCCAGCAGGCTGTCGATATCATCCGGTTCTTCTGCCAGTAAATCCTCGTCAGGGATCGCATCGGCCGCTTCTTCCAGCAGGCTGTCGATATCATCCGGCTCTTCTGCCAGTAAATCTTCATCAGGCGCTACATCAGAGGCTTCTTCCAGCAGACTGTCGATATCATCCGGCTCTTCTGCCAGTAGATCTTCATCAGGGACTGCATCAGAGGCTTCTTCCAGCAGGTTGTCGATATCACCCGGCTCTTCTGCCAGTAAATCTTCATCAGGTACTGCATCAGAGGCTTCTTCAAGCAGGCCGTCGATATCTTCCGGCTCTTCTGCCAGTAAATCTTCATCAGGGACTGCATCAGAGGCTTCTTCAAGCAGACTGTCGATATCTTCCGGCTCTTCTGCCAGTAAATCTTCATCAGGTACTGCTTCAGAGGCTTCTTCCAGCAGGTTGTCGATATCATCCGGCTCTTCTGCCAGTAAATCTTCATCAGGTACTGCATCAGAGGCTTCTTCAAGCAGGCTGTCGATATCTTCCGGCTCTTCTGCCAGTAGATCTTCGTCCGGGGCCTCATCGACCGCTTCTTCCAGCAGGCTGTCGATATCATCAGAGTCAATATCGGATTCTTCAGGGAGGGCATCGTTGTCACCAGTATCCTGGGCCTGATCAAGCAAGCTGTCTATATCGTCAACGTCAAAATCGTCTTCTGCGATATCGGGCTCATCATCAAGTGCGCCATCGAGTAAGTCATCAATATCATCAGCACTCAGAATACCGTCGTCTGTCGCTGTTCCATCAGCCGCTGGGGACTTTGGGGGCGACTCACCGACTTCATCTATCAAGCTATCAATGTCGTCCAGATCAAAGTCTTCATCCGCAGCTACGTCAGATTCCGCGGTATCAACTTCTTCGAGACTCTCTTCGGCTAATTCTTCGCTTAGTGCAGCAAGAGCGTCGTCACTGACATCCAGAGTATCGTCATCAGCCCCTTCGCTGACTTCGTTGAACAAATCATCAATGTCATCGGCACTCAATATGTCGTTATCGCCCGACGCTGCATCAGCGTCGACATCCAGAGTAATTTCATCACCCAGACTGTCGTCCGCTTCATCGAAGTTTTGTTGCAGAAACTCATCAAGGTCGTCAGCATCTGACTGCTCAGCATTGACATCCGACTCATCGTCAAACACGATGTCATCGTTCAGTAAGCTGTCCAGTTCATCCTGCTCAAGCGTGTCATTACCCTCTTCAAATGCATCATCTTCCAGGCTATCAAAGACGATTTCATCATCAGGTAAAATATCGTCATCGAGCTGCACGCCTTCGTTTAAAGCATCTTCGCCACTGTCATGTGGCATATCCAGATCGAGCGGATCGACTGCTGCCGCTGTTGCCGTAGCCGTTGCTGCAGCGGCGGCAGGTGCTGGTGACTGTGGTAAAAATTCATCGTCTTCCTCCGCTTGTTTTGCCTTGCCTTTGCGCATACGCATCACAACCGCACCAATGATCAGTAAGGCAGGAATGGTCGCCAGTAAGGCAACAACCAGAGGGTTGGAAAACAGCTTAGCAATGCTAAATTCAGCTTCTGCTTGTGCCTGCATCTGCTGCTGCGCAATCATTTCACTTTGCATATCAATCACAGCTTTAAGCTGCTGCTGAATTTCGCTATCTCTGCCCAGCTGCTCCTGAACATTTTTGAGCTCTTCAGAAATATTATTTAGTTTTTTCTCAAGTTCGTTGTTTTCCTGAAGGATCTCTTCAACACTACGTACGGAGGTTTTAAACTGAGTTTGTAAATCGAGTAGACGCGAGTCTTGCTCCATTTTGAGTGATTTTAGCTCGTTGGTTAACGCTTCACGGGCTTCTTCAACATCAACTTTACGCGCTTGCGTTACCCGCTTATCGGCAGCATCTATGGTAGCCTGGTCAAGCTTTCCACTTTTTTTCAGCTCCCATAGCTCATCGTCTTGATCAGATTTTTGACGCGCTAACTGCGCATTAATGCGACGTATTTCAGCTAAAGTTGGAATTTTCAGATAAGCGCCATCGCGCATATGGTTCAGGTTGTTGTCGAGAAAAGCCTGTGGGTTTTTCTCATATAGAGCCTGCATTACCTGGTAGATAGAAACGGAGTCATTAGGCCGCACTTTGTGCGCGATGCGCCATAAGGTATCTGTTGACTTTATCGGGCCAACTGAGCGTCCCTGAAGTCCCAAATCAACCCCTTTCGGACCTTTGAGAACGGTCCCGTCCTGGGTATGAACGGGCGCTGCAATTAGGGCCATTGCTAAGATACAAATAAAGGCTAAACCGCGCATGCTGTTCCTTTGTATACTCTCTAGCGCTGCCCTGGCGGCAACGCGACTACTGAATTGTGCTTAATAGGGCTTGTGCAAGCTCTGTTCCAATTGCCAACTATAAACCAGATAACGGTGAATATCCATCGCCAAAGTATTGAAAATTAACATTCTTATCATGCTTTTTGGTGAGTTACTAATTCTTTATTTAAGCCTCTGAATACACTCAAGGATAGACGAAATACACAGACTTGGCGGATGAGAAGTGAAAAGTGGCAAATTGCTGCCGTATGGGAACAAACAGAAAAGGAATTTGGGCCCGTCGTTGTTCACGGGCCCGGCAATCATTACAGATAGTGCGCGATCAACTCTTCGGCAATCTGTACGCTGTTAGTTGCAGCACCTTTACGGGTGTTGTCAGACACAACCCACAGGTTCAGGCCATGTGGATGTGAAATATCCGCTCTCAGTCGACCTACATACACGGTGTCGTTGCCGCTGGCGTCACTGACCGGCGTTGGATAATCCTGTTCATCTTCAACCAGTTCGATACCGGGAGCATCATTTAACAACTGCTTGATATGTTCAAGATCGTAAGGCATGCGTGTTTCTAGGTGGATTGCCTCAGCATGACCATAAAAAACAGGAACACGAACAGCCGTCGGGTTTACCATAACACTACTATCGCCCAGGATTTTTTGCGTCTCCCAGACCATTTTCATTTCTTCTTTGGTATAGCCATTGTCCTGGAAGGCATCAATTTGCGGAATGACATTAAAGGCGATTTGCTTAGTGAAGACCTCATTTTCCATAGGTCGGGCATTCATCAGATTAGCAGTTTGTTTAGCCAGCTCTTCAACCGCCTCTTTACCTGCACCAGATACAGCTTGATAGGTAGACACATTGATACGATCAATACCATAAGCATCATAGATAGGTTTCAACGCAACCATCATTTGAATGGTCGAACAATTTGGGTTGGCGATGATATTACGATTGCGAAAATCAGCCAGGCTGGCACTGTTTACCTCAGGTACAACCAAAGGCACATCATAGTCATATCTAAAATGTGATGTGTTATCAATGACAACACAGCCCGCTTCGGCCGCTATTGGCGCATACTGTTCCGACACGCTGCCTCCTGCCGAAAACAAGCCTATATGCGCCTGGCTAAAATCAAACTCTGCCACATCCAGCACAGTGAGCGTCTCACCGTTAAACTCAATTTCTTCACCCGCACTGCGGCTGCTTGCCAGAGGATACAAATTGCCAACCGGGAACTTTCGTTCGGCCAGAGTTTCAATAATTTGCTTGCCTACCAGCCCGGTTGCACCGAGCACCGCCACATCATATTTCTGCGACATATTATTCCTCATTCGAATTAATTACTTTAAAACCAAGCTGTTGTAACTGCTTCCCACACTGAGGTGCATTTTGCACCGTCAAGGTATTAAACTCTCGACGAGGCGGGTAATTTTTGCGCAACATATCAAAGCCCTGACTGGTGATATTATTACGCAACAGGCCATCATCCCGACGAATATCATAGACCAGATGAACCAACCTGCCGAGTTCCTGTTCGCTAAGCGTATGCTCTGCATAACAAGATGTCAGAGCCGGGATCGGCAAAAACGACTCAAGCGACTTTGTGGCTGCATTACCGAGTTGGTCACACAGGGCCTGATACAACATTTGTGTTCCGCGGGCTTTCCCCTCAAGTGTGTGGCCAGCAATGTGCGCTGAGGCAAACAATGTATGATCCAACAAAGGCATCAAAATATTGGGTTCATTTTCCCATACATCTAACACCAAATCGATTGCCTGGCCGTTCTCAAGCGCTGCTAACAAAGCCTGGTTATCAATCACATCTCCCCGGCTTGCATTGATCACCAACATATCAGGCTTAAGCGTCGCTATGCGTTCAGCATTAAGCATATGCCGGGTCTGATGAACACCGGTCTTAATCAAAGGCACATGGAAAGTAACAATATCGGCTTGTGCCAACAGCTCATCAAGTGGCATGTGCTGCGTTAAAGTCCCCGCTTCATGACGAAGTGGGTCACACAAAAGCAGCTCTACCCCACTGACAGCCAGTTTATCGTGTAAGCATTGGCCTATATTACCAACCCCAACAATACCTAGCTTTTTACCCTGCAGATTAATCGCCTTGTGCTGCGCATAGGCATACAAAGCACTGATCACATATTCGGCAACAGCGACAGCATTACAACCGGGGGCACTGGCAAAACCAATGTCTCGCCCGGCCAGTAACGACCTGTCAATGTGGTCGACCCCAATTGTTGCGGTGCCAACAAACTTTAGCTTAGATGCCTCAGCCAAGAGTGTCTGATCAACCTGAGTGACGGAGCGCGTTAGCAACACGTCAACATCAGCCAGCTGGTGCGGCGCTATGGTGCGACCATCAAAGCGACTGACCTCCCCCAGATCGGAGAAAAACTCTTCAACCAGGGGCATATTCTGATCTGCAAGGATCTTCATTCATACTTCCCAAACGATACACGGACCCTTTATTGTACCGCAGCCAAGGCCCGGACAACAGGCTAACGTTTACTAACCCCGATACTGATAGCTGCGAACATCAGGCAAAGCAGAAACAGAACAAGCGCTTTGATACTTGGTTGTTCGGTGAGGTTTATCCATGGACTGACCAAAAACGCCTGAACATTACACCAGGCTAAAAACATAGCGATGATACTGGCGCCCTGATAACCGTAGATAGCGCACAAGACGCAACTGGCAAGATTAAGAAATACAGCGGGTTGATAAAGATGTGCTGAAAGCAGCATAGCAAAAAACGTCGCAGATGCGACACACAATGTTCCATATTGCATGACGATTCCCTCCTAGAATGATCTCTTAAAATATAGGAGTAATCTTAAAAATTACAAACTCATTACATAAAAACAACACCAATATGACCAACTCGCGAGGTAACTAAATAGCAACTAAAATGAAGATAAGATGCTTTTTAGGCTTGAAATCACTGGTCCAACAAGCTAGCCTAGCCAATGTGGTCAGACCTCTTACAAGGAATAACAACATGACACTTTTATTTACACTCGCTTTAATCGCACTGGTTAGCGCTGCCTGCTACCACCGTGCGAGCTGGAACACCTGCTTAGGTGTTGCTGCGGCGACGCTGCTGATCGGCACCTTCGCCGGCGCCTTTGGCGCATTTGCCTGGCTTATCTTCTTGGCCATTGCAGTTCCCTTATCAATGACTAACGTACGTCAACAATATATTGTTGCGCCGTTGTTTAAGGCGTTCAAAAAAGTCACGCCTAGCATGTCCGAAACAGAAAAGTCTGCTATAGATGCTGGTACTACTTGGTGGGAAGCCGACTTGTTCTGTGGTAACCCAAACTGGAATAAGCTTCACCAGTATCAGGCTCCACGCCTTACGGCCGAAGAGCAAGCCTTTATGGATGGTCCTGTTGAAGAAGTATGTGCAATGCTGGATGACTGGGAAGCCACTCATGAGCTGACTGATTTACCACAGGACGTATGGCAATATCTCAAAGACAATAAGTTCTTTGCCATGATCATCAAAAAGCAATACGGTGGTCTGGAATTTTCGGCCTATGCACAGTCTTGTGTGTTGCAAAAGCTAACCAGTAAATCAACTCTGCTTTCATCTATTGTAGGTGTACCTAATTCACTAGGTCCAGGCGAGCTGCTTCAACACTATGGTACTCAGGAGCAAAAAGAGCATTACCTGCCTCGTCTGGCAAAAGGCGATGAGATCCCCTGTTTTGCACTGACCTCTCCGGAAGCGGGCTCTGATGCCTCATCTATCCCGGATTTCGGTATCGTCTGTAAAGGTGAGTGGGAAGGTAAAGAAACCTTAGGTATTCGCCTAACCTGGAATAAGCGTTATATCACCCTTGCACCCGTTGCTACTGTACTTGGTCTGGCATTCAAAATGCGCGACCCGGATGGCCTGCTGGGCGACAAAAAAGAAATTGGTATTACCTGTGCCCTTATTCCAACCAACACGCCTGGTGTTGAAATTGGCCGTCGCCACTTCCCACTGAATGTACCTTTCCAGAATGGTCCGACTAAGGGCGAAGACGTCTTTGTACCCCTTGATTTCATCATTGGTGGTGCGAAAATGGCAGGTCAGGGCTGGCGTATGCTGGTGGAATGTCTGTCAGTGGGTCGCGTAATCACGCTACCGTCTAACTCAACTGGTGGTATTAAATCTCTGGCGCTTGCCAGTGGTGCATACAGCCGTATCCGCCGTCAGTTCAAACTGCCTATCGGTAAGATGGAAGGTATTGAAGAAGCACTGGCTAAACTAGGTGGTTACGCCTACAGCAGTGACGCAGCAGTGAGCATGTCAACGGGTGCTGTCGACTTAGGTGAAAAGCCATCTGTTATTTCTGCTATTTTGAAATATCACCTGACAGAGCAAATGCGTGATTCAACCAAGCATGCAATGGATATTCACGGTGGTAAAGGTATCTGTCTGGGTCCAAATAACTACCTGGGCCGCGGCTATCAGGGCGCCCCAATTGCGATTACGGTAGAAGGTGCAAACATTCTGACTCGTAATATGATCATCTACGGTCAGGGCGCAATTCGCTGTCATCCTTTTGTTCTGGCTGAACTTAACGCCTGTACTATCAAAGACAAAGAAGAAGCGCTTAACAGCTTTGACCAGGCACTAATGGGCCACATTGGCTTTACCATTTCTAATCTGGTTCGCACTAAGTGGCTGGCTCTGACTGGTGGTCGTTTCAGCAAAGTACCATTTAACGATGAAACAGCCGATTACTATCGTGCCGCAGCGCGCTTTAGTGCGTCACTGGCGCTGATGTCTGACATCTGTATGGCCGTATTTGGTGGCTCTTTGAAACGCAAAGAGCGTATTTCTGCGCGCCTTGGTGACTTGCTAAGCTACCTGTATCTGGTGTCTGCAACACTGAAACGTTACAACGATGAAGGCCGTCGTAAAGAAGATCTGCCTTACGTTCAGTGGGCTTGTCAGGAGCATTTGTACCTGTGTCAACGTGCATTGGCGGATCTAATTAACAACATGCCGTCAATGGCGCTACGTGGTTTGCTCAAGCTCGTATTGTTCCCGTTTGGTCGTCCTGTGCGCAAGCCTACAGACCAAATGGAGCACAAACTGGCACAACTGCTACAAACACCAAGTGCCGCCCGTGACCGCCTTGCCTCACACATTTATATGCGTGATGAACCGCTTAACCTGATCGGCAAACAAGAGCAAACACTGAAAGACATTCTGGAAGTAGAGCCTCTGTTCGACAAAGTATGTCGTGCCAAAGGTGAAAAACTGCCATTTATGCGATTGGATAAAGTGGCCGAAATGGGCCGCGAATGTGGTGCACTTAATAACGACGAAGCCAACAAATTGGCAGCCGTTGAAGAGAAGCGACTGGCCGTTATCAATGTTGATGACTTTGACCCGGCCGACCTGCTGGCTGGTAAGGCCAGAGTGGTTGCAAAAGACGCGGACGCCGCGTAACTTGTCTCTAATGTAAAGGCCAGCCATGCTGGCCTTTTTTGTTTTCCTGTCCTAAATAAACAGCACTTTAATCATCATCAGCGTCACACTGGCACAGCCCCAGACAACAGCAAAACGCTGCGGATAGTGCTTTAGAGTCCATACAAGTGCCGGACAAGTAGCGATTACCGACACGGTAAACAACTCGCCGTTTAGCAGCACAACCCCTGCAAGCCAGCTGATCAGGCATAATCCGTAAATCAAAACGCTTTGGCTAAACTCAATTTGACTGTCAAGACCCAGACTACGCCAAAACCCTCTGCGCCCCATAACTTGTTTACTGGTATCCAAATACAAGCTGGACCACCACAACTGGTTCACCAGAAGTATCATCAAAGTGTAGTAATGCAGCAGATCGGGCCGCTCATGTGCCATGATCATGCCTGCCCACAAAGCCAGAAATGATGCGCCTGCTCGCCACAACACCATCCAGGGATACTCTTTGATGACATAGTACCAAAAGCTGACAGAACTAAGCTGAGGTTGAGGTGCTGCTAGCTTTAGTCTCGGCCTGACCCAATCCAGAGCGAGCCACAGCACACTCACAGCCAGATATGCCTGAATACTCGGAGCCAGCCAGACGGCAACGAAAGCAACACACAATGATGAAACCAATGTTTGCGGGCGGTACAGCAATGCCAGCGCAAACAGCCACTGTGCCAGCATAAACCCAGGCAACTGCGGAGCCTCCCAGAGTGTCGCTGTGCCCATGCTCACCGCGAGGAGCAAAGCTGCACCAAATAGCACATGGCACACCAGTAACAGCAGCCAGTCAGCCACAAACTGATGAAACCGGGTTCGCAACAGGGTAAGGTGATAAGCCCTGTGCCTGATATCAGTAATTGCGGGCTTTACCGCCTGTAACAGCAAACTTTGTAGCAACAGGAAACCAAATGCCACTTTCATGGCAACACCGTGCGAGTCGAACGACACCAACTTACCCAGACCAAAAAACACCCCAATGATCAACTGAGGGATGAAAATGAAGAATAAGGTCACAAACATGAGTGAGAACTGCTGAAGCTGGCGCAACAACGCGGTCAGCGCAACACGAAACGCACGGAAGCGATACTGGTAATAATGTAGCATCAGCACCTCACTCAAACAGTGACTGAGTTACAAAGCCAATATCAATAAAGGGCTGAGGTTCATGGCAACTAATGATCACTTGTGCAGGGTGATGAATAAGCCAGCTTAATAACACATCAACGCTGGCATGATCTAATGCAGCGCTCGGTTCATCCAGCACCAGATAAGGCGTATTTCTCATCATAGCATTGATTAGTTGGCACTTTTTCTGATTACCGGACGACAGTGCGCCGTAACGAGTATCCAAAAAGGGCTCAAACTCCATTTGCCGGATCATTAGCTCAGGCCAGGGACATGCCCAGCTTTTAGCTGTCAATTGCAGTAATTGTCTGGCCGTCAAAAAATCAGGAAAGGCTATAGAGTCACTGGCCAGTGCCACGATTATCTGCATGGCAGAGTGCTGCTTACCGTCAAACAGTACATCACCATGAAACGCGTCATCCAGGCCGGCAATGATCCTGAACAGCGTGCTTTTCCCCAGTCCATTTGGCGCTTCGATGCAGAGCTTCTGCTCACTCAGCACAGCACAATAGTCAGAAAAAACAGGGTCATGCAAATACACTTTTGTGAGGTGTTTTATTTCTATCATACAGGTCCTTGATATTTACCCGTTCCGATATTAACAAAACACCTCAATACAAAGTATCTGTGTGTGGTTACAAAGTATGTCGGTTAAACGAACGCCCGGCGTATTCTGAGGTGAAGGTTTCGATGGCGCCTCGCTTTTGCATGGTCACAAACACCTGTTTGCCCTGCTTGCCACCAAACGCAATATTCGTCGGATATTGGCCTTTCAACACCACTTTTCTCAGTAGCTGGCCTTTTGGTGACAGTATCACCACTTCCCCGGCTCCGTAGCGGGCAACGTACAGATTGCCATTTTCGTCACAACGCATACCATCCAGGCCATGATCGTTAAACTCATAAAACAGCTCTGGGTCACCTATCATCCCCTGCTCATCAAGCTCAAACGCCCAGATCCGGCGCTGCACACTCTCATTCACATACAAAGTACGATTGTCGGGGCTGACCTCTATACCATTTGTGGTGCCCATATTTGCACGCAACAATTCAGTTTGCCCATCAGGTAAAATGCGCCAAAGCTGTCCCGTGTTGTTTTGCCAATCCGGATCACTGGCATACAGTATGCCTTTATCACTGATGGCTAAATCATTGGGCTGATGCATTTTGGGGTTATGAGCCAGCACAGAAATTGTTTTATCAGGCGTCACTTTCAGTACATTGTGACCGGTATAATCCGCAATATACATAGTGCCCTGCGCATCAAAGCGGATCCCATTGCCTGTGCTACCTTGAGGCAAATTCAGATATAAACCCGCCTCACCTTGTCCGCTCACCTGACCAATGGTGCCTTGTCGGGCGAAGTTGACCGCAAACAGGTCACCATCTCGGTTTACGGCCGGGCCTTCTACTCCCTGAGTAAATACCCCGTCCGTAACCCAATCCTGAGACTGATACAGCTCAGTAGCCGACTGCAGGGATGCGCAGGAGGTAACCAAGCTCAACGCAGCGCCCAGTACAACAGCATGTCTTATTTGCATAGCTTTGTCCCTAAACTTAAAAGTTTGAGTATGCTGTGTTGTCCCAAGAGTGTGAATTGAGAAATATTCACACAGATACCGGACAGCTGCAGCTGCGCCGTTAAAACTTATACCTGACCTTCAGCAGCACGGAATCCTGTGAAGGTGATTGCCAAAGCTGTTTTGCGCGTTCAAGCCAGGGCTCTGAGCCAATCTGACTGCCAGGTACACTTTCTCCCACAGCCCCGCCACGCCGATATACCAAAAACACATCAGACAGTGCCCCCATCCGATAGCGCAACTTAAACTGGCTGGACAAGCGACGATCTTCAAAGCTGGTATCCACATTGTTCAGGCGATGTCTGTGATGCGCCTGTATGGAGTACACATCGTCACTGCGGGCTTCCAGTACGGCCCATTCAAGCGTTGAAGAAAATTCCAGTTTATCGGTTATCAATCCGCTAACCTGAATCTTATTTACGAAGAAATCACGCTGATATTGAGTGACCTGATCTGTGTCACTTGCCACCAGCCAGCCATCTCCGGTGCGATAAAAATTGTTGAATTTTAAAGTCCAGTTTGGGTGTGGTAACCAGGTCATATCAATCGCATATTGCTGAGCCCGTCCATCAAACCCCTCCTGATCGTACTCAAAACTGGCGGCCCATGAGAACTTGCCAATGTAAGGACTCACATACATTACCCGGGTTTCCCAGTTACCGGGTACTTCAAAGGCCTGACTCTGACGACCCAGGTTGTCCTGCCATCCACCACTGACCCTGTCCAGATGCAGATCAATCTGGCCACCACTTGCCAGCAGCCACTGGCTCAGATAGGCCTGCCGGGCCGGCAGTTTCAGACCCTGGTTATCAGCCTCATAACTGAGTGTCAAAGAGTGCTTGATACGCGCTAGCCATTCGCTTTGGGTGTTAATCGCATGACTGAATTTGGCTTCACTATACTGCCAATTATTGCGCTGTGCATATCCTAAATCACTGTTATCAAAACTTTTATTAAGCTTAAGATATCGCCCTTCCAGATTTGTATTGGGAGAAAACTGATACCCCAATTGCAATGATGCCCCATTACCCGTTTGCTTTTGCTGCTGCTCGACCTCGCTGGCGAGCAAAGCGCCCTGAAATGACCAAGTGGCACTTTGATACTGACTATCCCAGGCCATCGTCGTGGCTTGACGGTCCAGCCATGGCCGTTCTGTATGTGTGGCCAGTACACCTGTTTGCCAGTACTTTTGCCGATACTTAGCACGGGCCGCATAAAAGTGCTTTCCGGCGTTACTGTCCAGGTCATCCTCTTTTACCGCAAAGGCACCGACCTGCATGGTCTCTCCCTGATGAACAAAACGGGTCGCCAAATCGATAGGGGTGATAAATTCCCGCCCATCGTCGCTGCCAGCCCCAATACGCCGGGTATGGATCAGCTTGGTGTCTTGCAAAGACTGTACGCTAAACACTGCAATATCCTGAGTAAAGAAAGGCCGCTTGTCGCTACGCAGTGTTTCAACCGCACTGTAGTTAATGTCGACTTCGTCACTATCGACCTGGCCGAAGTCCGGATTAACCGCCACCGACAGTTTCTGGTGATGACTAGGTTTATAAAACAGATCAAAACCCACATCGCTTTGACTATTATTCTTGGCCTGCTCGGCAAAATGCTGCTGATGACTAAAATACGGCACAAAACTCAGTTGGCTATGGTTTGGAATGGCCGATTTGAGCTTTGGCATACCCAGATAAAAATCGCTATTGCTGGTTGTTTGTTTTTGATTTGAATAGATATAATTTTTCCCCAGGTCATAAAGCTGTATTGACACACCAATATCCCCAAGCGCACTTTCCGTGCCTTGAGCCGGGTTGTAGAAAGATACGGTATGCCAGGGGATAAAGACTTCTGTAGACCAGTAATCATCCGCCTCAAACGTTGCAGACTGCCAATCGCCATCCCAGTCACCGTCTTTGGTCAGCTGTGGCGTCAATACGGCATCTTGCGTGCCACCACCCAGAGTCACGGCAAACTCGTACGCGCCGCTGCCATCACCCGCGAAATCCACCACGATGCGGTTGAATTCAGCCTGCATAAAGGCATCCTGAATATTAAACTGCTTCTGCCTGCTTGCTCTGCCCTGAAAGTTAACAATACCAATATAGACCCCCGCTGCGTTGCTGAATGCTTTTGCATGGAGCTTGTCTGAATGTGTTGTCAGTGTCGCCGGTACCACCTGATAAAATTGCTTAAACTGCTGAGCTGATTGCCATTGTTGTTCATCCAGACGACCGTCGAGGTTTACCTCTGTATTGTAAATTTCGTTTGCCCAGAGTGACTGGCTGCCCAATACCGCCGTGATACACAAAGTTAAATAGTGCTGTTTCATATGACTGCTTCCGATATGACTGATTGCCGTTCATTGCAGCAGAAATGGGCCTTTAAAAAGCTGAAAGTTTCCTGAATAAAGGTGATCAACCCCTGAAGATTATTGACTTTGTTCTGAACTAGGTTAGTTTCAGCAGACAGAATGCGTGACACCGGATAAGTCGGCCTCTGAGTCAGTCATCTGACCAAACGTTCCAGACTCAGGTGCGGGCACCGCATTGCAGCGGCAACAGGCTACAACAAGAACTAAGGAAACAACCATCATGGCGATATCGACTGGCGCTCAGCAATACCACTTTTTATCCTGGCATTTTGATGCCAGTCAGGATGAATTGCGCGCCCCCGAAAGCCAAGTCGCTATCAAGCTTGAGCCACAAGTTGCCAGACTCCTTGAACTCTTTGTTACGTCTCCTGATAAGGTCCTGTCCCGCGAAGCATTAAACACCACGCTGTGGCCAGACACCATTGTCGAGTCCAATAGCCTGTACCAGCTGCTGACCAAATTGCGCCGTGTACTCAATGACAGTGCCAAAACCCCTCGCTTTATTAAAACCGTACCCAAACGAGGCTATGTATTTATTGCGCCAGTGACAGTTCTGCAAGCCTCCCCGCTAGAACGGGCACCACAATATAACGGGCACACTATCACGACTTTACAAAACGATGCGGTTGCAAAGCCAGGCATGGCCGGTAAAAAGCGTTTACTAATGATGGCACTCCCCGTCGTCACAGCCTGCTTCAGTGCAATCGCTTACTTTTCTTCAGCACCGGCTCCCTTTGCTGCTCCCCAGTATGAGGTCGCGGATATCACCTATGAATTGGGGTTAGAATTTGATGTCGCCGCCCACGCCAGTAAATCGCTTTTGGCGTATATCGACGATTTCAAAACTCTGGTTATTTCCGATAAGCAGGGCAACCCGATACAGCGTTTACAATTTGACAGCCGAGTTGCCAAACCAACCTGGCATCCTGAAAAAGACTGGCTGGCAGTTTGGCGTTATCAGGGCGACCGTTGTGAACTATTGATTGTGAACGCGCAAGGTCAGCAGCTGAACCGTGCTCAAGGTCTGCCTTGTTATCGTATTCAGGCGCCAAGCTGGCAATCAGACAATCAGCTTATTGTCTCTGTATTAGGCAAAACGGGCATGCAAGCATATCAGTATCATACTGATAATAATAAATATATTCCTATTCCTCTTAAGCTTGATGAAGACGATAAGCTCATCAGCACATTGCGCGGCTGGGACAATCAAATCTATTACCTGGTGAAAAATGCCTTTCAGCATTCACGCTTAATCACGCTAGATGGCAAAGTGCAGCTGCACTGGAACTTCCCAGTCTGGCTGATTGCCTATGATCCAAAACAACACAGCATGATCACTAACGATGGCAGCAAGCACCATAACCTGATCGCCACAACGCGTGATGGACATCAATATCAGGTCATCTCGACACCGCAGGGGATATTTAGCAGTCTCAGTGTTGACAAACAGGGTTATATTTTCAGTGCCGCCGAAAGCTGGCAGGTGAATATTCGCGACAAAGACGACCTGCCTATTTTTTCCAGTTCCAGCCATGATTATCTGCCAGTCACCAACAGCCTGGGTGAAACGGCATTTATGTCACGCCGCACCGGCGCGTGTGAAATATACCTGCATAGCAATGACAAGGTAGTTCAGCTGACCCATCACAAGGGCAGTGATTACGTCAACTTTGTCACCTGGAGCCCGGACAATGCTCATATTCTGGCTAACCGGGAGACTCGGTTACTGCTGCTAGACCGCTCTGGGGTAATGCACACCTTCACTCCTGCCCTATCGCGTTCACTTCGCCACTTTGGTTGGATAGATGCAGATACGCTGTGGGCAACAGACGGACATGACGTTTTGATTTATGACAAAGCAGGTCAATTGCAGCGCCGCTTTGCACTGGCATCAGATATGTTGATGTATGACTACCGGGCTCAAAGTTGGCTCATCTTTAAAGACGCCGCACTTTATCACAGCACGGAAATAAACGCTGCGCGCATGAAGGAAACTAAACTGACTTCCCTGGAGCCCAGAGCATATCATCAGATAACCAATCCCAGGCTCAAAGATGGTTATTTGTACTGGCAAAGCGCCTGGTCAAAAACGGATCATATCTGGCGACTGGCATTGGATGGTGTCGCAAAGCCTGAGCTTCTGAAAACACAACACCTGCTCTGGCACTACGATATTGCTGCCGATGGCACCTTAGTGATCGCCAAAATGGAATCGGTTGAGGGTGATATCAAGCGATTAAGCGCCAAATAAAAAATCGAACCAGGTTTGTCGAAGTTTAACCCTAATAGCGGTAGACCTTTCTCACCCAAAAGTTAACGAGGCCCCTCAGGTAGGGGGTCGAGAAATCCAGCCAAGGTCAACGCCCAGTGCAAACGCGAGCGTATTTGGCTGCTCCTGAAAAGTAGCGCATCACTGTAGTGTATTGAGAAAAATGATAGCGGCAGGCTTACACCGAATGATGAGCCTGCAGCGTTTGCCACGTGTCGATAAAGCCATTTCGGGATTGACACTTGTTGAAAGAGTGTCCCTTTACATCATGGCTTACACACACGGCGTTACTCAACTGAACTTAGCACAGGGTGGTTCTGCAGCACCCTGTTCCCTGGTAGGTATAAAGCTGAGGGTTACAACCTTCATTCCATTTTTTAGTGAAGCAATGATTAGTATTGCAGTATGCAGCAGTTTCGCATACATAATCAGAATGTGTTCCACCAGCAACCGCGGGCGTTGCTGCATTAGGGAGTTTTTTGTTGTCCGAACTCAACGATTTGATGCTTTTCTTCTTTAGATTTAACTTCATTTTAATTTCCTTATGTTTGTTAAAGCCGCTCCAAGTTAACACACTATAAACAAATTACAACACCATCTGAAAATTCATGAATTAATTCATAAAAACAAAAATACAATAATAAACAAACAGTTATGTTTTGCCGTGACATGACCTCTGACACTTCATGAGACGGACTGCTGAAGCCTGTTCACTTTTCATAACAACTAACGCTCAGGCACAAACTCCCCATTCAGTAACCGCTGCCACTGGCGTTCAAATTCACCTGACGCTTTGAGTGTTTGCAGCCCCCGATTAAACTGGTCGCGTAGCACAACACTCTCTTTTCTAGATTTTGGAAATAAGACATGGGCACGGTAATTTAAAAATGGTCTGGGGTGTGCCCGGATCTTATCTTTTTGTAAGGAGGGAAAATGGTTGGTCATCAGGCTTTGCATTGCCGTGTCACTGAGCAGGAGCAGGTCCACGCGGTCATTGAGTAGCATATTCAGATTAAGCCGGTCATTACTGACCATAATCACATCCAGCTCGCCCTCCTCAATCGCCTTGCGAAACTCTGGCACATATTCGTAGCCTAAAATCGCGCCTATCCGATAGGGTTTCAGATCGTCAATACTACGCCAATCTGGCAACGGTGTGTCGGCACGGAAATACAGTAACAGCTGACCACGATAGAGCTCATCGCTGCAATAGAAGTGTTGCTGATATTCAGCCTCACAGACCCAGTATGACGCCATCGCATACAGCCCCTGCCGAGCCGCCTGAAAACTACGCTTCCAGGGTAAGTATTCAAACTGCGCCAGATATCCTTCATTCGCCAGTGCCAAGCGGATAACCTGGTTCACGAACCCATCGTCCTGCAACTTACTGCCGGTAAACGGCGGATACTCACCAGTTGCAATACTTACGGGATTAGTGCCCTTAGCGTGCAGCTGCCAGGCTAGAAAAGATAACAGCAATATGATCCTGAACATGATGCAATATGCAGTACAAGGAATTTAGTTAAACTATAGAAGCGTGTGGTCGCTTGCGCTAACTTTGCGCCGGGGTAGCGTGTTTACAGGTATGGGTTGGGTGTCCGGCACACTCGATGTGTAATCCAGTGTAATTGCTGCCTAACACCTAGACTGCTATACCTTTCAATGCAACATAATTAGTACGTTTTTTTCACAAACACGAGTCGTAGACTCGTCTCAACATTAAAGGAAATTAATTATGGCAAAGTTACCACTTTCAGATATGAGTCAGGAGTATTGGACGAATGCAGTGACCGATGCTGCGGCAGCAGCTCATGGCAGTAATGATGATCAAATCAGTCAATTCTATGAAAAGTTAATAGTCCATCTGGAACCGTATGAGTTTAGCCACCTAATCACTACACTTGAAGACTGGGGTGGAGGTTATAGAAGTCAATGGAACTCGAATGACAACTTATTTACTTACGCTCTCAAAGACGGTAGCCACTACTACGAAGCATGGGTTATCAGCTAACTAATAGCCGAGCTCCTTGCAAAGTTAAAACCTCTGGCTGAAGTGTCTAACAAAGGGCAGCGGGGCAAATCCGATGGCATACAGCCATCGGATCTAAACATGCTATGACGTACAGGCGGTAGCTTCAGCTTTAAACAAACTGGCCGCTGCCTGTTGCATTTGCTGTTGTAACTTAGCGTCAACAGGTGCGGTGGTGGTGACTGCAAGCTGATCTGCCGGACGACCGAGAATACTTTGCGATAATACCAGCGCGGCCAGAAACGCCCCTTTGTCATTGGCGTGGTTACCGTCCATTGCATGTAAGTTCATACGGTGCTCTGATAAAAACTTATCCCACACCAAGCCAACGGGTGCAATACACGCGCCCGACTCTTTCGCTATGCCCGCATAAATATCATGCACATACTGGCCTTCCCACTGACGGCCTCTTTGCCCCCACTCAGGGAACATAACGGCCTGGGTGCCATGCTCCTTCGCCAGCGCAACCAGCTTTTTCGCCTCTTTGGTTGAGTAGAGCTTTCTGCGGCTTTGTGAGTATTTTTGCGCCTGCAATACCACATGGCTTAATGAGGTGTCTTTTAACATCTTACGGCTCGGACCATGATCCCAGCGCTGATCCAGAAACAAGATCCCGGGCGCCATTTGATAACTAACCTGAACCCCCGGCTCGGATGCCTCAATGATGGCTTTAACAAATTCGGGCACACTGTGACGTTTGGTGTGACTGTTGCCCATGTATAATATGTTCAGTGTTGATGTTTCCATTGCGTGTTTTTTAACTCCGCTATCCGTGACTACTGCGGCCCCTGCCTGTGTGCTGACCAGCAGCGACACGGCAGAAACCAGTGAATAAAGTGTTTTCATTGTTGTCTATCCTTTTCTAGTTCCGTTTATCGGCTACATTGGGATCCGCGTCAAGAGCAGATCGACCAGTAAGGCCTGTTGGTGATGGATAAAAAAGTGTCCGCCGGCAACTGATTCCAGCTCAGCCTGTGGCAGCAACTCGCGCCATGCTGACATCGCTAGGGCGCCCACATCCAAATCCTCCGTACCATAAATCAGCGTTGTGGGAAGCTGCTGCAAGCGCTGCTGAGGCTCTGTGGACATATAATCGAATCCCAGCTTAAAATCGCTGCGTAGCATAGGTGACAGTAACGCCAGTAACTGCTCATCTGCCAGCAGTGCCTGAGGTGTGCCGCCCAGCTCAGCCAATGCCTGCCTGAAATCCGTTTCATTCAGCAAGTGAAGTGGGTCACGCCGATAGGTCCTTCGGGGCGCGGCTTTCGCGCCCAAAAAGACCCGCCGACAATTTAGCAACTGTCCGCGATTAAGTAACTGACGAGCAAATTCATAACTGTATAACGCACCATTACTGTGACCATACAGATAGAAGGGCCTGTCCAGATAGGGCACAAACTCGTCAACCATATTGGTTATGGCCGCCTCAATGCTGACATCAAATGGCTCACCAAAGCGCGCACCGCGCCCAGGCAGACTGACTGCCACTACCTCAATCTGCCGACTGAAAAAATAGTCTGGCCAGTCAAAGTAAATACTGCTGGTGCCCCCCGCGTACGGAAAGCAAAAGATCCGTGCACGAGGGTTTAGAAGTGGCTTAGGTGCAAAGTAATACGGAGACTTTGTCATCTTATAACCACCCACTTTCTTGTTCATCCAGCATTATGTCGATTTCTTCGGCCATCGACGCAATGTCACCCAGCTCAAACAAATCAGCCACATTCAGCTCTAACTCAAAGGCATCATTGATCTTCGAAATCAGCTGCATCGCTAACAAGGAGTGGCCTCCAAGTTCGAAGAAGTTGCTGCGGATACTGATCTGCTCCAGGCGAAGCATCTGCGACCAGAGCTCGGCCAGTTGTTGCTCCGTGTCTGTTTCCGGTGCGACATAGTTATCCACTGCACACTCGCTGAGGGTCAGCGCCTGCAGGGCTTTATCGTCGCGCTTACCATTGAGATTCACCGGCATTTCTGTCACCAAGGCATAATGCCCTGGCACCATATATCCGGGTAACCCTGTTCGAACCTGTTGCCAGATATCGCCAAGTTGCGTCTCGTCGGCGCCCTGGGCCAGG
Source organism: Pseudoalteromonas sp. XMcav2-N (assembly GCF_024124545.1). Classification (GTDB taxonomy): domain Bacteria; phylum Pseudomonadota; class Gammaproteobacteria; order Enterobacterales; family Alteromonadaceae; genus Pseudoalteromonas. The sequence continues at coordinate 58,468 of NZ_JAMXSF010000001.1, read as the reverse complement.
CATACATAAACACACAAGGTAGGGACCGCAAAGTCCGTTTTATTGACCAAGACCGCGGCCTGACGCACCGCAGGATGCAGTTCAAACTGTTGTTCAATCTCCTGTAACTCGATACGGAAGCCCCGCAGTTTAACCTGATGATCTTTGCGTCCCTTGAAGTAACACATGCCATCCATACCAATCCGTGCCATATCACCACTGCGATAGTATCGCTGTTGCGACTGCGGATCTGTGATAAAGGCCGCTTCAGTGGCTTCAGGGTTGTTCTGATAGCCAATACCCACACTCGGACCATGCCAGCACAGCTCGCCCACAAATCCAGATGGCAGACGCTGCCCCTGTGCATTACGGATTGTATACTGGGTACCACCCAGAGACAGGCCAATAGGAATATCATCGCTCAGCTGCAATGTGCGCGGAACCGGATAGTAACTCGACAAAACGCTGTTCTCGGTCGGACCGTAAACATTGTAAACCTCAACCTCAGGGTCGAGCTCAAATAAGCGTTGCACCGACTGAGTCGGGAAAACATCTCCCCCGATCAACAAGTGACTAAAGCCACAAGTGCCTGTGAGCTGCTCGCACCAGGGTTCGAACAGTGCCGGGGTGATCAACGCGGTATTCGCACCACTTTGCTTCACCACCTGCTCCAGCTTATCTATCTCAACATGTCGGCCCGGATAGAACACCACTGCACCGCCATGGACCAAAGGTCCCCAGATATCGAAAACAGCCGCATCAAATGCCAGTGACAACAACTGCAATACCCGGGTATCACGATTGAACGGGCAGAATTCCAGCTGGGTCAGCATAGAGAAAATCGATCCCTGGCTGATCTTCACCCCTTTCGGACGCCCTGTGGTACCTGAGGTATAGATAATATAAGCGAGATCATCCGGGTGGTTTTCGACCACAGATACAGCCGGGCCGTGGGCCTCTGGAAGTTGTGCCGCAGTGTAAGCCGGACACGGCAGTTCAACCTCAAAGTGTGAGGCTTTCAGCAACATACAACATTGTGCGTTGTCTACAATGTAGCTCAGCCGGTCCATGGGGGCGTTCGGGTCAAGTGGCACATACGCTGCGCCCAGCTGCATAATGGCCAGCTGCGCGACCACCAGCTCAAGCGAGCGGTCAAACATCACCGCTACCTTGTCGCCATGACTCACGCCTTGCGCCGCCAGGCGTTGCATCAGTGCGTCGGCCTGCTCGATAAGTGCGCCATAACTGAGCTGCTCCTGTGCATAGAACACCGCAGTATGTCCGGCATCCTCCAGCGCAAAGGCGCGGATCGCCGCTGCGATGGATTGTGGTCCTTGCGACGAGTGACAAATTGCCTCAGCAATCGGCTCATCGCTGAGCGTATGCTGTGACAATGCCAGCTGTGGCGCATCGACTATCCCTTTAAGTAAGCGGTTGAAGGCCTCAGCGGCGATTTCTATGCTCTGCTGAGCAAACAAATCACGGCAGTAACCCCAGGTGAAGTACAGACCGGTATCAGATTCATGGGCTGTCAGTGACAAATCAAACTTCACATCTGACTCAGCCGAGCGTTGATAGTCCTCTACCACCAGCTGGTCCAGACTATAATCCGCCGACTGGTTGTTTTGTAGCACAAAGAGCACCTGGAACAACGGATGATAAGCCGTGCTGCGTTCTGGCTGCAGTTGTTCTACCAGCAATTCAAACGGCATATCCTGATGCGACTGAGCATCCAGGTGCATTTGCTTGGAGTCGCGCAACGCCTGCTCAAAACTCGGGTTGTCATCAAAGCGGTTGCGCAGCACCAGGGTATTGACGAAGAACCCGATCAGAGCTTCAACATCTCGCTGGGTGCGGTTTGCCACCACGGTTCCCATCACAATATCAGTTTCATTGCTCCAGCTGCTTAGCAGTGCTGCAAAGGCGGTTTGTAACGTCATAAACAAGGTTGCACCATGACGTTGCGTAAGCGCTTTAAGCCCTGTCAGGGTCTGCTGATCCAGTTCAGTACCAATAAAGTGCCCACGGTGCGACTGGGTTTTCGGTCTGGCAAAATCCAGCGGCAAACTGTGTACCGCCGGGATATCCTGCAGCTGTTGTTGCCAATAGCCACTTTGCTGTTCAAGCACTTCACCACTGAACCAGCCGCGCTGCCAGGCGGCATAATCCCGATACTGCACTTTTAGTTCAGGTAACTGCAGTTGTTCACCACGTACCAGCGCGGTATAGAGATAACTGAGCTCCTGCCAGAAGCGTCCGATTGACCAGCCATCACAAATCACATGATGGAAAACAAAGTTCACCATGTGGCGCTCAGCCCCCAGGGTAGCGACATGTACCCGGAACAAGCTGTCTCCTTGCAGGTCAAACGCGCGGGTCGAAGTTTCGTTCACCCAGTCAGCGATACTTTGTGCATCCCCTTCCAACTCTGCCAGCTCAAGGACAACCTGAGTATGTTCCGTGCAATACTGTAATAGTGTCTCGCCCAGCACAAAACGTGTACGTAAGCTGTGCTGACGTGTCACGATTATATCTAGCGCAGCCCTGAACATAGTCAGATCCAGCGGCCCTGAGATGTCATACGGATAAGGCATATTATACAGCCCGGACTCAGGGTTGGACTTGGCAATAAACAACAGACGCTGCTGTGCATAAGACACCACAGACGGGCTGTTATCTGCCAGCACCTGGATCTCGGTCATGCCTGAAACTGCACTCATTGCACTGAGTCGCTCGCAGAACTGCGCCAGTTTTGGTGCTTCAAAAATGGTCCTGACCGGCACTTCCAGCGTCAGCTCATCCCGGATCCGCGAGACCAGCTGAATGGCCAACAATGAATGCCCGCCCAGTGCAAAGAAGCTATCGTCAAGGCCAACTTGTGCCTGGCCCAGCAATGACTGCCAGATCTTTGCTAGCTGCTGCTGCAATGGCGTTTCAGGTGAGCGATAAGCCACCTCTGATTGCCAGCTAGGCTGAGGCAGTGCTTTACGGTCGACTTTACCACTCATATTCAGTGGCAAGGCATCAAGCTGCATCCAGGCTTTAGGCACCATGTATTCAGGCAACAAAGCACTGAGCTGAGTCTGTAGTGTCTGACTGTCGAGCGTCTGCGATGCACAATAATATGCCACCAAAATAGCCTGCTGCTGCGCATCTTGCCTAATCACCACACAGCTTTGTTCAACCCCATCAAGGCGCTGCAGACAGGATTCAATCTCTGCAGTTTCAATCCGGTAACCGTTGAGTTTCACCTGTCCGTCATTACGACCAAAGTACAGGATCGTACCGTCATTGAGCCAGCGCACCTGGTCGCCCGTGCGGTACATACGTCCACCCGGATTACCATATTCTGGCAGGTAACGACTCCCGGTCTGCTCAGCGGCAGCACCAAGGTAGCCCAGCGTGACCCCTTCACCCGCAATATACAATTCGCCCACAGCGCCAACAGGTGCAAGCGCCTGTTGCTCATCCAGTACATACAAACGAGTATTGTGAATAGGTTTACCCAGGGCAATCGCGGCCCCCTGTGGCGGCTCTGCAACAAAGTTAAAGGTACAGCCAATGGTGGTTTCAGTCGGACCATAGTGGTTGTAGATGCGGGCCTCAGGTAATAAAGCACGGATCCGTTCATAGGTTTGCACCGTGAACTCCTCACCCCCCATCATCAGTGTGTGTGGCTGAGCTACTGGCGCACTTAACTGAGACAGCAAAACCTCTATCTGAGTCGGCGTCACCTTAATGTACAGCGGCACGTCACTGTCTGTCAGGATCTGCGCGGCACTGAGATACAGGTTATCATTGTCAGCGATATGGACTGTTTTACCCCGCAGTAACGGCAGGTAAATATTCGGGATAGTACCGTCGAAACTGACCGAGCTCATCAGTACTGACCCTTCCAGTTCCGACACAAAATAAGTGTCTAACGCCTGAGCCAGATAATTGGCAATATTGGCGTGACTGATCATGACGCCCTTTGGCTGACCGGTAGAACCTGAGGTATAAATGACATAGGCAGGCATCAGTGACGACACGACGACATCAGGTGCGACAGTCTCACAGGCGTTCAGCTGAGCCTGCCAGTGCGGACAGTCAACTAAGCAGCGTGTTGCCAGTGCCGGGAACTTCTCGCTGTCAGAGTGTGATGTGATCACACAAACAGCCCCGGAATCAGCAACCAGGTAGTCAATCCGTGACTGCGGATACTCAGGGTCAACGGGCAGATAGGCACCGCCGGCTTTTAATACCGCCAGCATGCAGGCAATCAGCGTAATCGATTTATCCAGACTCAGCGCAACCACATCACCCGGTTTCACGCCCTGTGCAATCAACAAATGTGCCCATTGATTAACCAAAGCATCCAGTTGCTGATAGTCTATCTGCGCAGCGCCCTGACGAATAGCAATCGCATTAGGTGTCGCCTTAGTCTGGGCACTGAACCAGTCATGGAAGGGCACCTGCTCAGTAAACTGATGGCGGGTATCATTCCAAGCGGCAAGCTCTGCATGTGCCAGCGGGTCGATCACGTCCAGTTGTGCCAACGGAGTATGGGGCTGGTTCACAACCGCCCGGGCCAGCGTGGCAAAACTGCGTGCCATACGTTGTATGCTCTGCTCGCTGAACAAGTCCAGGTTATATTCCCAGGCCAGCACTACGCCGCCCTCGGGTTGCTCTATGGTCGACAACTTAAGGTCAAACTTACTGGTGTCCCTGTCATATCCCATAGGTTCAACCGCCAGATCAGCGACCTGCAATTCGTCAAATTCATTGTTCTGAAGTGCAAACAGGATCTGGAAAAGCGGCGAGTGACTCAGGCTACGTTCTGGCTGAAGCACTTCCACCAGGCGCTCAAACGGCATGGCCTGATGCTCAAAGGCATCCAGGATCATCGTGCTGGTACCTCTGAGGTTCTCAACAAAGCCCTGTGATAATGCCAGACGGTTACGCAGCACCACAGTATTGACGAAAAAGCCAACCAAAGGTTCGATTTCAGGTCGTTCACGTCCGGCAACGGGTGTGCCTATCATGATGTCGTCCGTGCCACTGTAACGGGCCAGCAACGCCGCAAAGAGCGACTCCAGCACCATAAATAATGAGCACCCCTGATCCAGTGCCAGCGTATTGAGCATCGCACTGACATCACTATCCAACTCGGTAATAAACCGTGCCCCGCTAAAGCTCTGTACCTGAGGTCGAGGCTTATCCAGCGGCAAGCTGTGCAGTTTAGGTGCGCCGTTAAGCGCCTCTTTCCAGTACTGCTCTGAGCGACTCAGCGCCTGTTGCTGCGCATCCTGATGTTGCCATTGGGCAAAGTCTTTATACTGAATGGCTAATGGCTCTGCATCCGGCATCTGATCGGCACACAGCTGCTCATAATGAGCGAACAACTCGCGCTCAATCACTGCAAATGACCAGCCATCAACGGCAATATGGTGGATCACCAGCGCCAGAACATACTCCTGTGTGGCCACTTTATATAACACCGCCTGTACGGGCAGATCTGCAGCCAGGTCAAAGCAGGTCGCAGACAACTCGCGAAGCGCAGTGTCCAGTGCCTGTTGCGGATCAGACAGACCACTCAAATCACGCAGGGTGAGCTGAGCTTGTCGCTGTGTAATGCGCTGGACAGGCCCGTCTGTGCCCTGCTCGTAAACTGTACGCAGGATATGATGACGGTCACTCAGGGCGGCAAAAGCGGCTTGCAGTGCGGTCACTTTAAGGGCACCACGAAGGCGATAATTCGCCGGTACATTGTAGTTGCTGCTGCCCTGCTCCAGCTGGTCGATAAACCATAGGCGACTTTGCGCATAGGACAAGGGATAACAGGCATCCGGGTTGGATACTGCATTTATCTGCCCCAGCTCACTGTGTGCAGCCGCATCTATGGCCAATGCCATGCTGTCCAGAGTCGGAGTCTCGAATACCTGCTTAACCCCAAACTCGATGGCAAAGCTCTGCTTAACCTGAGTCACCAGGCGCATTGCCAGCAGAGAATGCCCGCCCAGAGTAAAGAAGTTGTCCCCTTTGCCCACTTGCTCTACTGACAGCAACTGTTGCCAGATCTGCGCCAGTGTTTGCTCGGTTGGCGTCTGGGGTGGCGTATACTGCGCCTGCTGCTGAGCATCAGGCTGTGGTAGCGCACGTCTGTCGACTTTACCATTATCGGTAAGCGGCAGTCGCTCAAGGTGATAGTAAAGCTCCGGGCACATATAATCTGGTAAAGCACCTTGCAATGCCGCCTTTAGTGCTTCATCACAAGGCTTATCCGTCACATAGTAAGCAATTAAACGGCTTTGCTGGTGTACCGTCACCAGGGCTTCACTCACGCCCGGGCATTGGTTCAGCAGGGTTTCAATTTCGCCCAACTCAATACGGAACCCGCGCAGCTTAACCTGGGTGTCGCTGCGGCCAACATAGCGCAACTGGCCCTGCTCATCGAGCTGCACCAGATCTCCGGTGCGATACCAGCGTTTGCCCTCTGCCATCTCGACAAAGCGCTCATTGGTCAGTACCGGATTATTCAGATAACCCAGCGCCACGTTCACACCGCTGATAAATAACTCACCCACGCACCCGGGCAACACAGGCTGAAGATGCTTATCCAGCAGGCATGCTTCATTACCCGGCAGTAGCTGACCAATTGGTGGCAGCTGCGGCCACTGAGCCGGGTCTCCCCGGAGTACATACTCGGTCACAACATGGGTTTCAGACGGACCGTAATGGTTAATCAGCGTGCAATTCGGATACTGATTGAAGAAGCGGGTAATATCAGCACTGATCTGCAGCTGCTCACCGGCTGTCACAATCTCACGCAGCGCATCCAGTGAGACACCAGATGCCAGCGCCTCACTGCACATCACCTGCAAAACGGCAAATGGCACAAATATCCGGGCGACTTGCTGTGTGGCAATCACATCCAGCAATGCCGCCATATCGGTACGGGTATGCTGATCGACTACCACCAGCTCAACGCCTGTGGTCAGTGCCGTGCAGATCTCCTGCACAGACACATCAAAGTTCAGTGAAGCAAACTGCAGCGTTTTTGCCGGTGCAGACAGCACACTGTTGTCGCGGCGCTGGAACGCCAGCAGGTTTGCCAGTGTACGATGAGGCACCACGACCCCTTTGGGCTTACCCGTTGAGCCCGAGGTATGGATCACATACGCCGCATCATCCACATCCCCCTGCCAGTGAGGTGCGCTTGCTGCCACTGTACTGGTCAATAAGGCTTCAATTTCCAGTACCCGGGCGACGTCAGGGTGCTGCGCTGATGGCGTGCTGTTGCTGATCAGCGCAAAAGTCACCTCATTGTCGTGGCAAATGGTGTCGATACGAGCCTGAGGCCATTGACTGTCAACGGGCATGTATACTGCGCCCAGACGCCAGACTGCCAGCATCGCCAGCACCGCATTGATCCCCCGAGGGACCATCACTATGACTTCACTGCCAGGCTCAACCCCTTGCTCGAACAAAGTGCCGCTGAGATGCTCAACCCGCTCAGCAAGTTGCTGATAGGTCAGGTGTGTCCCCTGGAAACTCAGCGCACCGTGTTGCGCATATTGCTCCGCAGCGGCCATAAATAAAGGTATAACCTGTGACTGCGGCGTCACTTCAACAGCGGCAGTTGTCAGCTGACCTTGCGCTGGGGTAGCCAGCGAGATATCCGCAATACGTTGTTGTGGCGTATCCAGTAGCAAGTCAATTAAACGGTGCAGCGCCGCATCAAACCGGGCGATCCGCTGCGCGCTGAACAGATCGGTATTGTACTCCCAGGACAGGCCCAGACCCGACTCATTTTCCATCGCCGTCAAGGTAAGGTCGAACTTAGCCAGTGCCGCTTTGCTACGCTCAATATCAATTTCGAAGGCGCTGTTGTCCAGCTCAACCGCCTGGTTGTTGTGCAGTACAAACATGATCTGGAACAGCGGGCTGTACGCCAGACTACGCTCCGGTGCCAGACTTTCAACCAGTGCTTCGAAAGGCACATCCTGATGGGTCTGCGCCTCAAGCATATAAGCCTTGGAACGAGCCAGCACATCCATAAAGCCATCCTGCGCCTCAAACTGAGTACGCATGACCAGAGTGTTCACGAAAAAGCCCACCAGGTCCACCAGCTCTTCACGACGGCGGTTCGCCACCGGTGTACCCAGCACAATGTCATCCTGATGACTCAGTTTGTGCAGTAGTACGCTGAACATAGACTGCAACACCATGTACAGTGTGCTGTCTGTTTGCTGAGCCAGAGACTGTAACTGATCAAGCTGTGCATGACTGAGCTGAGACTCATGCCAGGCACCGCGATAACTCTGTTTTGCCGGACGAGGCTGGTCGGTCGGCAACTCATGCACCGCGGGGATCCCTGCCAGAGCCTGTTGCCAGAAGCCAACCTGTTGTTCCAGCTGTGCCCCCTGCAACCAGCTTCGCTGCCACATTGCAAAGTCAGCGTACTGCACACTCAGTGTTGGCAATACGGCCTCACGCCCTTCAACCAGCGCTTCGTAAAGACGAATAAACTCATTGGTGATCAGGCCCATAGACCAACCGTCAGCTACAATATGATGTACCGTCAGCAACAGTTTAAAGCAACATTCCTGCTCTTTGATCAAGGTGACATGCAACATAGGGTCACAACTTAATTCAATCGCCAGAGTGGCTGCCTGCGTTGTTGCCAGGGCCAGCTGCTGCTGTTTCTGTGCATCAGGCAAGGCACTCAGGTCACGATAATCCAACCTGAAATGACTGCCATCATGGGCAATTTGTCGCGCCTCTCCGTCATGGTTGACAAATTGGCTGCGCAACACTTCGTGACGCGTCAGCAGCTGAGCAAAAGCCAGCTCCATGAGACTGACATCCACCTCACCGCGGATCGCATACACCATCGGGATATTGTAGTTGCCGCTGTTGCCTTCCAGCTGGTTGATAAACCACATGCGCTGCTGCGCATAAGACAGCGGAGCCCCTTCAGCAGGACGCGCCTGAACGCTCAACTGAGCACCCACTGAAAGCTGCTCACTGCTGTCTATCAGCAGGGCCTGCTTGGCAATGGTGTTGGCACTGAATACGGATTTAACCGCCAGCTCCACGTTAAACTCAGCAATGATGGCCGTCACCAGACGCGTAGCCAGTAATGAATGACCTCCAAGGTGGAAGAAGTTGGCTTCGGTACTAATCGACTCTTTGTCCAGCAAACGTTGCCAGACAGCCTGCAGCCGTTGCTCTGTTGGCGTAGCCGGAGCGACATACTCATCCTTCACAGCCACATCAAATGCCGGTAAGCGGCTGCGGTCAACCTTACCATTGGGTCGATAGGCAAAGCTGCTGACACACATAAAGGCATCTGGCAGCATGTAATCAGGCAGGGTCTGAGCCAGCTGCACTTTGATTGCCTGCAGCAGAGCCGATTGCTGACAGGCAGGTACCTGGGTCAGCAGATACGCCTGCAGGCTCTGCTGCTCTGGCACATAAATGACAATGGCATTCTGGACATCACTGTGACGCGCAAGCTGCGCTTCTATCTCACCGATTTCAATACGGTAACCCCGGATCTTAATCTGATAATCTTTACGGCCAAGACAATGCAAACGACCTGCCTCATCAACCCGACCCAGATCGCCCGTCGCATAAGCCCGGCCAATTGGAGTTTCAATAAAGGCACCAGCTGTTTGCTCCGGACGATTAAAATAGCCAGTTGCCAGACCGTGGCCTGTGATCACAATTTCACCCACCGCGCCCTGTGGCACCGGATTGTGGTTGGCATCCAACAATACCACCTGGGTATTGGCTATCGCAGCCCCAATAGGCGCATATAAGGTATCGGTAAGCGAAGTATCAGTGACAACGTAATGAGTGACATCTGACATCACCTCAGTGGAGCCATAGAGATTCACCAGCTGAGTATCGCCCAGTGTAGGCAATACCTGACGGGCCAGTGCCGTCGCCAGCGGCTCACCGCTGACAAACCAGTAGTTCAGCGCCGGTAATCTGAAACCCGTTTGCGCCATATATTCATTGGCTATATTCAGCAACGACGGCGCCGTAACAATACGGGTGATCCCTTGCTCACTCAGAGCCTGCAGCAACTGAGGTACCTGCTTAACCAGTTCGCGGTCTATCAGGTGCAGCGTAACGCCTTGCAGTAACGGCGTGAACAATTCCCATACCGCCCGGATAAAGGCCATCGATGTAATATGACAGGCCTGCTCATCATCCTGATATGGATAGGCTTGTGCCATCCAGTTAACCCGGTTCAGGGTGGCGCCATGGGTTCCCAGCACCCCTTTTGGATTACCCGTTGAGCCAGAAGTAAAGATGATATGGGCGCCATCATTGGGTGTCAGGCTAACCTGATAGCAAGGCGTTGTTGGTTGAGCAGCAATCGCGCTGGCAGACTCCTTATCATCCAGGGCACAAATCTGCGCTTCAATCTGCCAATCCAAGACCTCACTGCCCGCATTGCTGAGTACCCATTTACAGCCAACTTCATCAATCATAAATTCGCAGCGCTGTTGAGGGAGCTCAGTAGAAACCGGGACATAGATTGCACCCAGTTTAATCACCGCCATAATGGCGACAATCCTTGGCAACGCCCGGGCCATACACACAGCGACCCGATCACCCTGCTCAACCCCCAGCGTACTAAGGAAGTTCGCCACTTGTGTGGCCTGTGCATCCAGCTGCTGGTAAGTGAGGCGATGCTCACCGGATATCAGCGCGGGCTTATCGGCACACATCGCCACCACCTGCTGCCACTGAGTCAGTATGGTGTCACTTTGCGATGGCAGAGCCAGAGGCTGCGGCAGCACCGCGTTGTCGCTCCAGGCATGGCTCAGCAGCGGCTGTTCCGGGTTATTGCAGCCCAGAGCCAGCAGGTGTTCAAATTCAGCGGCAATCATGCTGATTGTGCTGGCTTTAAACAACCTTGCATCGTACGCCCAGGTCAGTTCATATCCCCGTTCACGGCGCGACAAATACAGGGTCAGATCATATTTGTTATCGAACTCGCCCAGCGCAAGCCCTGATACGTCCAGTCCGTCCAGTGCCAGTTCGGGTTGGTCATGACCATCGAAATTAATCATCACCTGGAATAGTGGTGCATGTTGCAGGTTACGCTCCGGATTGAGCACTTCCACCAGCCGCTCAAATGGCAGGTTGGCATGCTCATGCGCCGACAGGTGGTGCGTTTTTGCCTGTTGCAGCAGGTTCGTCAAACTCGGCGAGTCACTTAAATCCAGACGCAACACCACTGAATTTAAGAACAAACCAATCACATTTTGCAACGCGGCATCGTTGCGGTTAGACACCGGAGTGCCAACCACAATATCCGTCTCATTACTCCAGCGAGCCAGCAGCGCGGCAAACACGCTATGCAACAGCATAAACGACGACGCCTGCTCATTTGCAGACAGCGCATCAATTTGTGCACTGAGTCCCCCGTCAAGCTGGTGATGGTGGAACCCACCCTTAAATGACTGTGTGCTGTCGCGCGGCTTATCCAGTGGAATGCTGTGAACAGTTGGCAAACCTTGTAACTGTGTTTGCCAGTACTGCTCGCTGTGCTCCAGCGCGGCCAGATTCTCAGGCGCGCGTTGCCAGGCAGCAAAATCACGATACTGAAGGTCCGGCTCTGCAACTTCAAGCGGTGTCTGGGCACGATGAGCATTGTAGGCGCTGAACAGTTCCTGCTCAAAAATCGCGAACGATCCGCCATCGGTTGCTATGTGGTGCATACAAATCATCAAAATATGATGCTGCTCAGCCACTTTACACAACTCAGCACGGATCACCTCGCCCGCCTGCAAATCAAACGGCCGGGCGTTAAAGGCATTAAAGTGTGCTTCTGTCTCTGTGTCGCTCAGTGTGCACTGAGTCAGGGTAAAGGATAACTGCGCCGGGCTCAGGCTGCGCTGACGTACAACCTGTTGTTCCCCTTCATCTGCAAACACCCGGAACTGAGTACGCAGGCTGGCCTGTCTGGCGACAAGCCAGTGTAGCGCTTGTTCCATCGCAACGACATCCAGTTCCCCCTTAAACACATAGGCTGCCGGCATATGGTAACTGGTAGCATCCGGGTTAAGTTGCTGCATAAACCACAGCCTTTCCTGTGCAAAGCTCAGCGCACACCACTGGCCTTCCTGAGTTGCAGCAGTCAGTTTCAGGGACTGCTCCGTCGCCTGCGAATCATCAATCAGTGCGGCCAGTTTGTTGATGGTGCTGTGACTGAAAATGACTTTCAACGGCAGCTGAAGCGAGAACGCTTTTTCAATGGCAATTAACAAGCGTGTCGCCAGCAGTGAATGTCCGCCCAGTTTAAAGAAGTTACTGTCGATACTGATCTGCGCTTCGCGCAGTTTCAGCAATTCGGCCCACACAGTGACCAGGAAAGTCTCTGTCGGCGTACTGGCCGGTACAATCACTTCATTCATAGTGACTGAGCTTTGCAGTTGCTCGAGCACGCGAGCCTTGTCCAGCTTACCATTGCGGGTCAGTGGCAGGCTCGCTACAAAGGCATAGCGCTCTGGCACCATATAGGCAGGCAACTGCGTGCCCAACGTCTGAACCAGGGTACTTTGCAGCGCTTCATTTGCCTCACCGGACTCACTCACCACGGCTGCGGCAAGCTGCTGTTGCCCCTGACTATCTGTAAAGGTAAAGCAACGTGCCTGAGTAACTCCCTTACATTGCTGCAATGCCAGGTCAATTTCAGTCAGCTCAACACGGAAACCACGGATCTTAACCTGATCGTCACTACGACCCAGATATTCCAGCTTACCGTTACCATTGAAGCGGACACGGTCGCCCGTGTTATAGCAAGGCTGCCCGCTGGCGTGCGTATAAAAACGCTCCGCAGTTAACTCATCGCGGCCCAGGTAACCCAGAGCAACCTGCGCGCCACTGACATGCAACTCACCGATGGCACCTCGCGGCACCGGCTGACCATGGGGATCCAGAATATGCAGCCCACACTGGCCCACAGGGAGACCAATAAAGGCAAAACCGGGCTGGCTAAAGTCGTCGACAAACTCCGCACAGGCTACATGGGTCTCTGTCGGACCATAATGGTTCCAGAGCTTGCTGGGGTAGCGGGTAAACAGCGCCGCAATGGCCTCTGAGATATACAAGGCTTCACCGGCAACAATGATCTCATCCGGCACCGCATCATAGTCGTTACCCAGCACTTCTTCAGCCAGAATTTGAAGTACCGCTGGTGGACAGAACAAACGCTCGATTTTGCGTGCACTCAGTAGCTGAGGCAGCTGCGCCAGATTGTCTTTTTCTTCTTCGTTCATCAGTACCAGCGGACTGAGTGTGAACCAGCTGGTGATCAGTTCCTGCACTGACACGTCAAAGGTGAGAGGCGTAAACTGCAAAGTTCGCTTCGCACCAGTGAGCCCATGCGTGCTTTGCTGGGCAACCGCCAGATGACATAAAGTACGATGCGTTTGCACCACCCCTTTAGGCTCACCGGTTGTCCCTGAGGTATAAATCACATAGGCCGCGTCTTCACCCTGAATGGGCTCTTCACTGTGATAGACGCTGTCGTCCAGCCCCTTCAGTCGCGACTGCAGCGCCGGCCAGGTGAGTGACAGACAGTTTAATTCAAGCGTGTTGATTAGCTCTGCGAGGCTGGCGTCGCCTCGGGTGTCTATCACATGTTCAACGCCACTTTGCTGCAGAATATAGCGCAGACGCTGCTCTGGCAGTTTAGGGTCCAGAGGCAGATACGCCGCGCCCAATTGTAGCAGGGCCGCAATGGCCAGATAGCTGGCAGGTGTGCGCGCATAAGTCAACGCCACAACCTGATGTTGCCTGACCCCGTGCTGTGCCAGTAAACGCGCCAGCTGGCTGGATTGAGCCACAAACTCACCATAAGTTAGCTGTACCTCGCTTGATTCTAACGCCAGGGCACCGGGCTGAGTCTGGGCGCTTAACTGCAAGACATCGGCGACAGACTGAGGTAAGTGCGCCACGTCTGCAGCGTCACAGGTGTCCTCAGCGTTCAGCGGCAGAGACAGTAGCTGTGCATCTGGTGTCGCCAAAGCTTGTTCACATAGAGCCACAAACGCCTGTGCCAGTGATTCTATGGTCGCTTTGTGGAACAAGTCACTGTTATATTCCCAGTCGAGACGGATCTGTCCTGCTTGCTCAACCACCGACAGTGTCAGGTCAAATTTACTCTGATCAAAGTTAACCGGGTGCTCACGCAGCTCGACCCCATCCAGTAACCAGGCACTATTGTGCTGACTCTGAACCACCAACAGGATCTGGAACAGAGGGTTATAACGATTGTGACGCGCCTCTTGCAAATCTGCCACCAGGGTTTCAAAAGACACGCTTTGATTATCAAACGCAGCCAGTGCAGTGTCGCGGCTTTGTGCCAGCAATTGTGCAAATGACATGGACAGATCTGTGTCCATACGCAGGACCAGAGTATTGGCAAAGAAGCCTAACATGCGCTGCGTTTCCAACTGTTCACGATTGGCCACAGGCGTACCGATAACAATGTCGCGACTGCCACTGAACTTACTCAATAGTGCGCTGAGTAAGCCATGCATCGCCATAAAAGTACTGACCCCCTGACGTTCGCAGTAGGCTTTTAATGTCTCGCTGCATTGTTCGCTAAGCTGATTGAACACCACCTGACCACTGTGGGTCATTTCCTGAGGGCGCGGCTTATCCAGCGGCAGCTCATGCACAGGCGGTAACTGTGCCAGCTGCTGATGCCAGTAGGTCCGCTGTGCGGCCAGATTTTCGGGGTGACGACCCTGATGCTCCCACAGCGCATAATCGGCATATTGCAGTGCCAGCGGCTTCAGGCGTTCGCTGTCTCCCCTGTGGCTATACAGCGCATCCAGCTCAGCAATGAATATCTCCATGCCCGAACCATCCATCGCCACATGATGGAAGTTGAGTAGCAGGGTGTAATGATCATCACCACGGATAAAGACATGTGCACGCAGCAGCACATCCTGCTCCAAGTCAAACGGGGTCACCGCCAACTGCTCAAGCAGACCGGCAAATTCCTCTGTACTGTAATCACTGGCATCGAGTACTTGTGGCTCAAATGCACTGACCTCCTGGATATACTGGTAAGGCCCCAGCTCGTCCCGACGCAAGCAGGTGCGCAGCACTTCATGGCGCTCGACCAGCGCCGTCAATGCCTGTGTCAGCGTCGTTAAATCAAGCACACCATGATAATCAAATGCGAATGGCATGTTGTACTGAGCACTGCGCCCTTCCATCTGATCAACCAACCACAATCGCTGCTGCGCATCGCTTAATGGCAGTCGCTCCGGACGCAGCGTCTTCACCAAAGGCTGATCCTGAGGCAGCTGCCGTTGCGACGTCAGCGCACGTGCCAGTGCCCGAATGGTCGGCATTTTAAACACATCAGATACGTTCAATGTGCATGGCTGGGTTTGCTTCACCCGGGCAACCAGTTTGCTCGCCGCCAGAGAGTGGCCCCCCAGCGCGAAGAAATTGGCCTCAACGCTTATCTGGCCAACATCCAGTGCGAGAATTTCAGCCCACAGCGTTTGCAGCTGCGACTCCAGATATGTTGCCGGCGCCTCATAATGCGCCTGCTCGACACTGATCGCAGGCAGTGCCCGCAGGTTAATTTTTCCGCTTACGGCATACGGCACCTGCTCAATCTGAACATAGTAACTTGGCTGCATATAGTCAGGCAGAGCTTGCTGAGCCAGTGCCCGCAAACGCGCCGTAATGTCCTGCTCGCTCAATGCGCCTGCCGAGACAAAATAGGCAACCAGGTGCGAGCCCTGCACCGTTAAGACCACTTGAGCTACAGCTTCGCTGCGACTGAGTACCGTTTCAATCTCGCCCAGTTCGATACGGAATCCACGCAATTTGACCTGCTGATCGATACGACCAAAGAATTCCAGATTGCCATCATGATCCCAGCGCACCAAATCGCCACTGCGATACAGCAAACCTGAACCAAATGGATTGTTAATAAAGGCTTTTTCACTCTGTGCCGGATTGTTGAGGTATCCCTCAGCAACGCCCGCACCGGCAATATACAACTCCCCTTTGGCCCCGACAGGAACACAACGCTGCTGAGCGTCCAGTACGTAAAGCTGGGTATTGGCTATCGGACCACCGAGATGAGGATGGGTGCCTGTGACCTCAGTCTGAGTTACTTCGACGGTTGTTTCCGTCGGACCATAGGCGTTGAAGAACACGCGACCATGTTGCTCACTGTACTCACTGAGCTGGCACCAGAGTTTACGATTCAGCGCTTCACCACCGAGCATCAGCGATGGCATCTCTTGTTCATGACACTCCAGCATTTGCTCCGCAAAAGAAGGCGTGGCAAAGCTGTAGTTAATATCGTGAGCCTGACAGAACTGCATGAAGGCATAGGGGTCACGACCCGTTTCATGGTCAGCAATGACCAGACACCCGCCAAATGCCACTATGGCCAGGCCAAACATAGACGCATCAAACACTAAAGGAGCACGCCAGCCCCAGCGCACCATGGCCATGTCTGCCGTTGCAAAGGTCCGCTGTGTCCAGCTTGTCAGTAGATGCGCCAGATTTTGCTGACTGATACACACGCCTTTGGGCTCGCCGGTAGAGCCGGATGTAAAGAGCAAATACGCCATCTGTGCATATCGCTCTGGCACCCGGTAGTCGCAGCCAGATGGAATAGTTTGCAGGCTGACAATCTCGGCTATTCCCTCAAATGCCTGCCCTGCATCCGGGTGCTGAACCAGTAACAGACGGATCTGTGCCTGTTCAGCTATTTTCTCAACCCGGGCACGAGGGTAATCCAGCGCCAGCGGCACAAAAGTCGCGCCACACAGCTGGGTTGCATAAATAGCCACAAGCGCATCTGCGCTACGCGGCAATAATAGTCCCAGATTATCACCAGGCTGGACACCCAGAGATTGTAAATACCCTGCCAACTGTGTGGCGCGCGTTTGTAGCTGACTGTAAGTCAGCGTCAACTCGCCCTCTTCAATGACGATATGATCAGGGCTTCGGGCAACACGCGCTTCGAGCATAGTGCGCAAATCCGCCTCGTACTGGCAAGACGCTCCTTTACCCAGTGCCTCAATGGCACGCCGCTGAGTGTCATCAACCAGTGCGGGCAAAGATTCGAATGGCGTACTGCTGTGAGCCAGTAAGTTGCTGAGTCCATCGCTCAGACAGGTCAGCAGGGCTTGTGCTGTCGCGGCCTCAAAGATGTCTGTACTGAAGTCAATTTCCAGCAGGATATCGCCATTTTGCTGCTCTGTTGCATTGAGCGTCAGGTCAAATTTAGCAAAGCTGTTTGGCTCTTCCAGCGTTTCACAGCCAAGCTCTCCCAGAGAAATTGCCGCACTGTGTTCAGCCGTCAGATAGCTGAACATAATCTGGAACAACGGGTGAAGATGCGCAACCCGCTCCGGATTTAAGGTTTCTACCAGTGTCTCAAACGGGAAGGCCTGATGTTCATAAGCGCTCAGGAAGGTACTATTTTGCGCTTTGACCAGGTCGTTAAAACTCAGTTGAGGAGATACCTGCGCACGCAACACAACACTATTTACAAAATAGCCAATCATGTGTTCACAGCTCGCCTGCTGACGGTTTGCCATTGGCGTACCCATCACAATATCTTGTTCACCACTGAACAGCGATAAAACCCAGGAGAAAGCACTCTGCAACACCACAAATGGGGTGGTTTGCTGCTGCTGAGCAAATTCGCGGATTGCACTCACCTGCTTCTTAGGAATGCGTCTGTTCAGAGTCTGCGCTCGATAGCTGGCATCAACCGGACGCGGATTATCCAGTGCCAGCTCATGATGCAGTGGTAAGTCTGCCAGCTGCTGTTGCCAGTACTTCGCCAGCTTATCCATATGAACAGGATCTTCGAACCGTGCTTGCTGCCAGCGTGCATAGTCATGATATAGAGGCAGGTCAGACTCATCAGCGTGCCCAGTACGATAAAAGTGATCCAGCTGCTCCAGGATCAGTCCCATGGACCAGCCATCCGCCGCGATATGATGAATACACAGCGCCAGAACGTACTCTTGAGCGCCCAGAGTGATCAGTTTCGCGCGCAGCATCAGCGGACTTTGCGGCGTAAGACCCTCATGAAGTTGCGCAAAACTGTTAGCCAGTGCAGTGTCACGTTGCTCTGTCTCACACTCTGACAGATCATCAAACGTCAGTAGGCTATCAGGCTGGGCATTAAGTTTTGCTGTCAGTTCATTATCTTGCTGAACCACTGAGGTTCTCAGTACCGGATTGTGCTCAAGTAAAGCACATAAGGCTCGGTCCAGACGTTCAGGATCCGGACAAGTTTCAAAGCGCAGATAAAGCGGGATATAGTAACCCGCCTGAGCGTCACTCATCTCACAGGCCAGCCACATCTGGCGCTGTGCCATAGACAGCACAGGTTCATCATTATGTGAGCGCGTAATTTCAACACTGTGGGTAATCTGCGTGTGCTGCGCTATCATCTCTGCCTGAGCCTGAACGCTTGCATACTTAAAGACACTCGCCAGTGACCAGTCGCCCCCAAATGCCCCATTGATCAGGGTGATCAACTTTGCTGCCAGTAAAGAATGTCCGCCCAGCGCAAAGAAATTGGCCGTTGTACTGATTTCACCGGCTTTACGGCCCAATACCTGACCCCACAGCTCAACCAGTTGTTGCTCTGTTTCATTAGCCGGCCCCTGGTACACATGCTCAACGATATTTGGCGCGGGTAACCTGCGCTTATCCACTTTACCGTTCACGGTCAATGGCATTTCATCCAGCAAAATACATTGTGAAGGCACCATATAATCCGGCAACTTTTCGCTCAGATGTTGTGTAAGTTGACGAGTAAGGTCGCCTGCCGCTGTTTCAGATGCCGTAAAGTAGGCAACCAAATGCTGTTCAACAACCTGTACGCAAGCCTGTTTGACCAGGCCGCTGTTACTCATCAAGCGAGTGATCTCTCCCAATTCGATTCGCAAACCGCGCAATTTGATTTGGTCATCCGCCCGACCCATGTACGCCAGTCGGTGAGCCTCATCCCAGCGCACCAGATCGCCACTGCGGTAAAGTTTTCCAGCCCCAAACGGGTTGCTGAGGAAGCTGTCCCGGGTTTGCTGACCACGATTCAAATATCCCTGTGATACGCCGCTACCGGCGATGTAAAGTTCGCCTTTCGCACCAAATGGCTGCAGACGTTGATAAGGGTCGAGCACATATAGCTGAGTGCTGGCTACGATTTGTCCCAAATGCGTTGTGTCGCCAGTTACCTCAGTACAGGTCACATAAACCGTTGTTTCCGTTGGTCCATAGACGTTATAAGCCCGGTGCCCCTGTTCACGTAGAGTGACCAGTTGTGACCAAAGGGGCTGCTCCAGTGCCTCTCCGCCTAACACAAGATCCGGGATAGGCTTATCCTGTGGCCAGGCATCGAGCATCAGCTGAGCAAACGAGGGGGTTGCAAAGGTCAGATTGATACCCTGTTGCTGAACGAACGCCGCATATTTAACTGGATCCCGGCTGGTTTCTCTGTCACATATCCATAGCTGTCCGCCCAGTGCCAGTGCAGCAAGGCCAACCACCGAGGCATCAAAGACCAGCGGCGCACGCCAGCCCCAGCACACGTCACTGACATCACGACCATTGAGTACAGTATCTTGCATCACCCCAATAAAGTGAGCCAGGTTGCCATGGCTCACCTGCACCCCTTTTGGCTCACCGGTTGAGCCAGATGTAAATAATATATACGCGGTATCTTGCGCACAGACATCCACACTCTGATAGCGGTTATAATCAGCACTGAGGGTTTTCAGCTGGTGGACCACACGTTCACCCCGATACAGTGTTTGCAACGACTCACAACTGATAATAAAGCGCACATCGGCTTGCTGACAGATGTTGTCTATCCGCTCAGTCGGATAGCTTTCATCCAACGGGATATAGACGCCGCCACACAGATGAATTGCCTGTAGCAATGCCACCAAATGCACATCTTTGGGTAGCAACAATGCCAGCGCATCACCCGGCTTTACACCCAGCTGCTGAAGACCCGCAGCATACTGCCTGGCCTGATGATCCAGTTCAGCATAACTCAGTTGAGCATGCGCATCGTGCACGGCAATGTGCGCCGGACGAGCGGCAGCCAGATCAGACAAGCGCTGTGGCATGAATACCGACTGCACAGTCTGCTCAGGCCCGTGACCCAGCTGCTCGCGCACTACTGGAATCTGCTCTGGTGCCAGTAAATCAAGTGCATTGAGCGGCTCAGAAGGCGCGGCGCAACATACCGAGATAATATGCACGAACTGAGACAGCAAGCTGTTTATCATCGCCTCACTGAACAGATCCGTGGCGTAATCCACTTCAATGCTCAACGCACCAGAGTCGCGCTCTATGATGTTCAGTGACAGATCAAACTTAGCGGCGCTTTGCTCTGGGGGCAATGTACTCACCCGGACACCCGGCAAGGCAAACGACGTCAGACGTTCATCACTGGATAAATAATTGAACATGATCTGGAAAAGCGGATGACGACCATGCACGCGTTGCGGCTGTAAGAGTTCAACCAGCTGTTCAAATGGCAGTTCCTGATGCTCATACGCATCGAGGATCATGGCTTTTTGTCGGACAAGCATAGTACTGAAGCTGTCTGTCCAGTCTACCTCGCTGCGCAGCACCACTGAATTGACGAAATAGCCAATCAGTGCCTGAGTTTCTTCATGACGACGATTCGCCATCGGCGTACCCATTACCACGTCTTGCTCGGCGCCAAATTGTGCCAGCAGTAACGCAAATGCGCTCTGTAATGTCGCAAACGAGGTAACATCATGAGCACCCGAAAATGCTTTCAGCTGCTGGTTTTGCTTTTCATCAAGTGTCACCCGACAGGTATGCGCGGTATGCAGATCCCCCTCAGGTGCGCCATCTATAGGCAAACTGTGTAAACTCGGTAAATCGGTGAGCTGCGTCTGCCAGTATTCACGCAGTGACGGCAGCACATCTTGCTCAGCAAAGTGCTCACGCTGCCAACGTGCAAAGTCACTGTATTGTAACGTCACGTCATGCTGTGCTGTGGGGTCAATATACAAAGCGGATAATTCATTACCCAGCAGCTCGACAGACCAGCCATCCGCTGCGATATGATGGCACCATAATCTCAGCTCATACAGTTCAGTGCCCAGCGTAAACAAGACGGCATGCAGCATAAGATCGCTGGCAGGTGTCAATGTGGTTACCACTTGCTCTGCCACTTTAGCAATGGCCTCTTGCTGTTGCGCGGTATTGTACTCACGCAAGTCAACCTGACTTAAAACCCTGTCCGGTACCGGGTTTACCCGAGCAGCAATCCCCTGCCCGGTGCGCTCAATGGAAGTACGCAACACGGTATGGCGAGTGAGCAGGCTAACCAGTGCTGTATCAAGTCGGGCAGCATCAACTGTGCCGTGCAATGCCAGGTGTAGTGGCAGTAAGTACCCAGCCTGATTGTCACTCATTTCACAGGCCAGCCACATCTGTTGCTGCGCAAATGACAATACGACGTCTGCATTGGGGTCAAATTGTATTTCACTGCGTACTGCACTGTCGGCTGCCTGAGGCGCTGGCAGCAGGGCTGCCAGCGCGGCAATGTTTGGATTGGCAAACAGCTGTGTCATTGTCAGCGGATAGCCAAACACTTTCTTGATCATGCTGATCAGCTTGGTTGCCAGTAAGGAGTGGCCACCCAGCGTAAAGAAGTTGCTGTGCACACTGATCTGCGAGGCGTCCAGCGTTAAAACCTCTGCCCACATTTCGCAGAGCTTCACCTCAGTAACATTGCCCGGTGCAACATACTCATCAGCGCCACTCGCCTGAGGAAGCGGCAATGCTTTTTTGTTGACCTTGCCGTTCAGAGTCAAGGGCAGCTGAGGTATAAAAACAAAGTGGGTAGGCACCATATAGGCAGGGAGCTGCGCATTCAGGTTCACCTGTAAAGCACGCTGCAGCTCAGCATGTGCGTCCTCAGCGACGTCACCCACTGCCACATAAGCAACCAGCTGCTGGCGGTGCGCTGTTACAAACGCTTGCTGCACGGCCTCATGCTGAGCAATAACTGATTCGACTTCACCGGGCTCAATTCGATAGCCACGCAGTTTTAATTGCGTATCTGCGCGTCCCTGAAAAGTAAGCTGCCCTTGTGTATTCCAGCGCCCCAGATCGCCTGTTTTATAAACCAAGCCAGGACCAAAGGGGTTTTCAATGAATTTTTCCGCAGTCAATGCCGGCTGGTCGAGATAACCGGCAGTGACACCACTACCAGCAACCCATATTTCACCAATCGCGCCACGAGGTAACAAGGCACCGCAGTCATCGACCAGATAAATCTGCGCATTGCTTGCCACCTTGCCGATGCTCGGCAAAGCCGATGTGCTGATATCACAACTTGTGGCATGTACCGTAATTTCTGTCGGACCGTAGTAATTGATGATGCTCAACCCGGTTTGAGCGGCAATCTGATTGAGGCGCGCCCATAATGACGGCGAAATCGACTCCCCTCCCATCCCCAGATTTGGCATCTGTGCAGCATCCGGCCATTGCTCGATAAATAGCTCACAAAATGAAGGGGTGACACAACAGTGAGTCAACTGATGCTGACGACAAAACTCTGCATAACGCTCAGGATCCTGACAGGTTGCTTCGTCTGCCAGCACCACAGTTGCACCAGAGGCAACAGCACCCAGCCCCAGCATGGAGCCGTCAAAGACAAACGCCAGGCGCCAGCCCCACCGTACATTACGAGGATCATGCGCCGCAAATGTATCCGTATCATTGGTAGTTAAAAAGTAGCTTAAGTTACGCTGGGTGACGATAACCCCTTTGGGCGTGCCGGTTGAACCGGACGTAAACAGCATATAGGCCGTATCTTGTGGACGGTTGACTACCGGCTGACAGCTCAACCCTTGTGCCATCGCAACTCGTACATCGATAAATTCACATGCCAGATCCGGAGCCTTGGCAACTTCCGATACACTCAACAACCAACGGATACCGGCCTGGCTGGCGATATTATTAATCCGTTCAACCGGGAAATGAGTATCGACAGGGACAAACGCTGCGCCACATAAATGGCAGGCATACACAGCAACAATATACTCAACACAACGAGGCATCATCACGGCAATGGCATCACCTTGCTCCACCCCGTTGTTTTGCAGATAACCAGCCAATGCACGGGCCTGTTGTGCCAACTCCCGGTAACTGAGAGAACGATTATCGTCAATCAGCGCCGGGCGGCCGTCACACTGTTCACTGAGGCGATTCAGACGTTGCACAAAAGACTCATCCAGCTCACATTCTACCCCTTTACCAAGTGTCAGCAGCACTTCCCGGGCAGACTGAACAGGGGCGTTTGTTAACTGATGCAGAGGTTGGGCGGACTCTGTCAGCCAGTGATTCAGGGCCTCACAGAATTGCGACAGAATTGACTCCGCGGTCGTGCTGTCAAACAAAGCACTGTTATAGTAAAGGCTGGTGGTGAGCTGGTCATCCATGCTTTGCCAGATATCCAGGGTCAGATCAAACTTCGCCTGAGTGTCTTGCTCAGTCAATACCTGAGCTTCAACCTCGCCCAGTGTAAAGTGTTCACGATGTGGGTTCTTACCCAGAAAGTTAAATAGAATCTGAAAAATTGGATGAACATGTTCCTGGCGTGGCGGATTAAGCGTATCGACCAAATGAGAAAAAGGAAACGCCTGATGCGCCATTGCCGCCATGATGGTGTCGTGCTGACCGGCGATAAACTGCGCCAGAGTTTGCTGGCGATTGACCTGACTGCGAATAGCCACCGGATTAACAAAATATCCGACCATATCCTGGGTGGCGCGCTGTTGACGATTCGCCATGGGTGACCCAATCACAACGTCTTCTTCACGGCTAAACAGGCTTACCACCAGCGCAAACATACTCTGCAATACCACAAATTCAGAGGTGCCATGGCGCTTGGCAAATTCAGCCAATTGCTGCCCAACAGTCTGTGGGAGCACAACTCGTGCCATACCTGCCGCGGGTGATTGCTCCTCATTGAGTGACAAATGACTGCGTGGTTTATCCAGGGCAATACCATGCAGAGCCGGCAACGACTCTAACTGCGTCTGCCAATACTGACTCATGGCCTGCGCCTGCTCACTGCCCTCCCAGTGTTGCTTTTGCCAGCGAGCATAATCCCCATAACCTGCCCGCTCACCAGGCTCAACCGCATGCTGATAAAACTCACTGAGTTGCTGGCACAGTAAATTGACCGACCAGTCATCAACTGCGATGTGATGAAACACACAACATAAAAGGTGGCGCTGCTCAGACACGCTAATCAAACAGGCGTTCACCATCAGCGAACTGGCTGGTGTCAGTCCGCGGCCCAACTCAGCACGGACCTGCGCAATGCGCTGTGACTGCTGTGCTTCATCCAGCTGGCTCAGTTCAATGTGTTGCAATGGCAGCTGCGTAGTGTCTGCGAGCTGGGGCTGCAACTGGCCGTCTTCGTCCATCACCAGGCGAGTGCGTAAGATTGGGTTATGTGCCAGCCACAGATCCAATGCAGCTTGCAAACGCGGGATCTCCAGCGGGCCGCTAAGCGACAGTGTCAGAGGCACTAAATAGCTGTGTTGTCCATTTTCCTCCAAGCCTTCGTGCTGACTGGCCAGCCACATCTGTTGCTGCGCAAAGGATACCACCGGACCAGCTGCTGCATCAGGTTGCACCGAGATGGCGGGCAATGGGTTCGCTTCCTTTGCCAATGACGCAGTGTCGAGCTCAATGTAGTTTGCCAAATCCACTATGGTGGGATGAGTAAGCAAGGTTTGAAACTCAACGTCTACCATCAACTGTTCGCTAATGGCGCCGAGTATACGCAGACCAATCAGGGAGTGTCCGCCCAGCGCAAAAAAGTGTGCAGCACAACTGAGTGCTTCTTCAGGCAATTCAAATGCCTGCGCCCAGATTTTCCTAAGTTGTGTTTGTAATGGCGACTGAGGCTCAACGATTTCGCTGGCCACAGGTTCAGGCAAGCGATGATCTCGCAGTGCACGACGATTGACCTTCCCATTAGGCAGCAGAGGTAATTCACTCAGGGCGACAAACTGGTTTGGTACCATGTGCCCGGGCAGACGAGATGCGGCAAATTCACTGAGTTCCTCGCCAGTGGACGGCTCTCCCTGCGCAACATAGAAGGCAACCAGTTGTTGACTCTGCCCTTGTACAACATCAACCACCGCAATGCTTCTGATCTGATCATGACGTGCCAGTTGACTGTCAATCTCACCCAGCTCGACACGAAAGCCCCGTACTTTGACCTGCTCATCGGCACGTCCCAGGAAATAGAACTCGCCATCGGGACCTTGTCTGACTAAATCCCCACTGCGGTACCAACGTATGCCACGATATTGAATAAACTTACTGTGGTTTTCTGCTTCGCGATTCAGATAACCTGAACTCAGGCAGGGTCCTGCCAATAACAATTCCCCAACGGCACCAGGGGGCTGTTCATGGCCTTCACTGTCAACCACTAACGCAATTCTGGGCCCACATAACTTACCAATGGGAATACTGGCACGCGACAAATCAGCCGGTGTTACCTGGTGCCAGGTGGAGGTAATGGTTGCTTCAGTGGGTCCATAGGCATTAAATAATCGACAGCGTGAGAAAAGCGCCAACTCTTCCCAGCGACGGACAATCTGAGGGTTCAGGGTTTCTCCGCCCAGTACTAAAGTATGCAACCGGGTTTGCTGCCAAAACGCCATCTCGTTCGTTTGCTCACTGAGCAGTTCAGCGACCAGCGCCGGCGGCAAGTCGGTACAGGTGATCTGTTGTTGCAACAAGTAATCGGTCAACTCCTGATGACGCCACAACCGCTCGCCCTTAATATGCACCGCTGCGCCGGCACACAGTCCCACCCAGATCTGCTCCAGTGCGGTATCTACGTTCAAAGATGCAAATGACAACACGGCATCCTTATCCGATAACGCCAAATGCTCAGACATGGCATGAATGTGCGCAGCAAAAGCTTCATAGCTTATCGGCACGCCCTTGGGCAAACCGGTCGACCCGGAAGTATAAATAATATAAGCAGACAAACTGGTGTCTATCTCGGGTGGATGCCAGACCTTACTATGCGTCTGTGCCATCAGAGCATCATACCGATAGCACTTCACACCATCGCGCGCACCTTTGTGCTCATTGGTAGCATCTGTGAGCACACATTTGAGGTCTGCATCCGTCATAATGTGTGCCAGTCTTTGTGCCGGATAACCAGGGTCAAGCGGTACAAAGGTGGCGCCTAAGCGCCATAACGCAAGCTGTGTCACCAGTGCAGACACTGAGCCGGGCAGCATCACACCGACCCGAGTACCCGGATCAACCTGCTCATTAAGTTGTGCCGCCAGGTGACAGGAGCGAGTCACTAAAGTGCGATAATCGATTTGCTCATCACTGTCACACACAGCAAGGGTCCGGGGAGCGTGTTCAGAAACTTGGTCGAGTACATCGACAATGCTTTGAGGTGTTTGTGCAACCGGGGGAGACAAAGTCTTATGATAATAAGCCAAAGCGTTCAGAGACTGATTTGGGTCAATCGCGACCTCTGTAACCACAAAGCTTAGCCAGTCAGCAAGCGTCTCCACAGTTTGATGGTCTATCTGCCGGGCATCATAAAACCACTCAAGGTGTGTGTCAGATGCCATGTTTAACAGCAAAGTAAATGACAGACGTTCAATGTCTGCTTTGGCAGACTCTGTCACAAGAAAAACCGGCAACAGTGCATCTGTACTCTCTGACGCGCCTGTTGGCACGGGAAGTGCGCCTGTTGTCTGTGTACACACATAATCGTGCCATTGCTGCACAGTCATCATGGGGTCAAGGTGTAAATCACATACTCTTTCGGTATTACCTGCTAAATCAGCGTCAGCATTATCTACATATCGCATCCTCGCTGGTGACATCTGGTAATATCTGGCATACACCAGTGCGAAGCAGCTAAACAACATCTGCGCTTTGTCTGTATTCAGCCTGGTTGCTGCCTGGGTCACTGTTGCAGCATCTAGGCTGGATTGAGCCAAACTGGTTATTTCCTTAGCCATGCCTGGATTAGCTCTGTCGACAATCACTGTATCTCTCCCGGTATTATTATATTTATAAAATTCAGTACATAAGGGCTTGCACTTGTTGTCGTGCAAACCAGTGTGAATCTGTGTAACTCTGTTTATGCTGTCCGTGATTGGCCAAACCATTGTTGCACTAAGCGTCATACCTCTCGTTTTGCGATGCGCAAAGCAACTTAAAACAAGATGCCTGACTCGGTTTAACGGCACTGCAGAATGAGATAACGGACACCATCACGGTGGCCTCACCATTACCCGTTCTTCACAGACCTAAGTTAGTGGTTGCTTAATCAAAGGCATACTCAATGCGAAGTTTTATTACCATGGACAGGACTCACACAAAGGCACTGAATCCCCTGCCTGCTTTTTTATGCATGCTTAAAAATCACACAAAACATACAAGATGACATACAGCAAGACAGTAAACTCAGATGTTATTAACTTTGCACAAGACTGTTCATACATCGCACAAAAAGTTCACTTTTCATCCCAATTTACGCAACAAAATAAAACTTACAATTTCAATACTTAAAATTAACCACAAAAACACAATTTGGTTTGTAAGTGCACACAAACAAACATGAATTAATTAATTTGCAAGCACTAAAAGTCACTTAATACCTAATAAACACACAAGATGAGCACAAATCAAACTAAATTTGAATTTTTTTAATCTTGACAATTTCCAAGCCTTAGGTACTCTAAATCCGAATTGCAATAAAATGAAAACAACGCTGTTAATTGCTGTAACAAAAACAACAAACAAAGATAACCAATTCTCTATATCCAAGGAGGCGACATGGATATCCAGAGCTTGATCCAGGAAGCAGATTCAGCAGGTGTTTCGCTGTTTATTGAAGATGGAAAACTGGGTTACAAGACGAACAGGCGGCTTAAAGATCGTTCCATTCTGTCCAGAATTTCGGGCCGGAAATCACATATCATTGCCTACCTTGAGGGACAGCAGGCTGCTCGTTTGTCAGGTGATGCGCCCGCATCGCTGAGCCAAAAACGTATTTGGCTGACACAACAGCTTCAACCCGGCACTACAGACTTCAATATTCCAATGTGGATCAGGTTCGATAACAGCTGGGATACACATGAGCTGGAAACTACGATCCGAAGCTTGATTTCCAGTCATGAAATATTTAATACCTGCTACTACGAAAAAGACGATGAAGTTTATCAGCGAGTACAATCTGATTTGGTACTCACTGTAGAGCATCACCAATGTACTCAAAGCAGCGAACAAGATTTGGCGGAGCAGGTACAAACCTTCTCTGCTTACTCGTTTGAGCTGGAGACGGATATGCCGGTGCGCGTTGCCTTTTTCCATACTGCCACGGGCTGCGACTTGTGTTTGTTGTTCCACCACATTGCGTTGGACGAGACCGCCTGTCAGACGTTTGTTGCTCAACTGTTTGCTTCACACCAGCAACACACCACACCATCCAGTACGGGGCAATATCGCGATTATGCGTTGTGGCAAAAGCAACACCTGACAAGCCCGGCTTTTCAGCGCCATGCTACTTCGTTCATTGAGACCTTGCGCGGTGCACCTCAGCTACATCGCTTACCGCTTAAGGCACCGCACGCACAGAACACCCGCAGCACAGCGCAAACCATTCCCGTCACCATTCCCGATGCGCTGGCAGGCTCAGTAAAGCATCTTTGTCAGGAAGCTCGGATCACCGAGTTTTCGTTTTATCATACCGTCCTGGCAATACTACTGGGCCACTGGAGTAAAGTGGATGATGTGATGTTCGGTACACCCGTGATCCATCGCCCGACTGCGAATATGGATCAGGTACTTGGCTGCTTTTTAAACCTGTTACCACTGCGCCATCAGCTTGACTATAACTGGTCTTTTGCTGAACTCATTGAGTACATTAAGGGTAAGCAGAACGCGATGATGCGCTATCAGGATGTGCCCTTTGAGTACGTACTGGAGCAATTAAAACCGGCTCGCCAGCCATACGTGAATCCACTATTTCAGATCCTGGTATCTAACCATACCAGTACCGACCAAGCAGATTCAGATGCGCAAAGCTGGTCGTTTGTCAGCGCAGCACAGGCAACCTCGAAATACGATTTGACCCTTAAGATTGTCACCGCACCAAATGAAGCACGGATCCTTTGGCAATATCGGGAAGACCTGTTCAGCAGCGAGTTGATGACCATGATGAGCGACAGCCTGGTGCCCTTGCTCACACAATTAATGAATACCCGGGAGCAAACATTAAAACGCGCCCTGACAGAGATTAAGTATCCAACTCTGGCTCAGCTTACATCGACACAAATTGCACCAAAACGCACCCTGCTTGGCGCCCTCGCTGAGCACTCGCAGCACCAACCTCATGCCATTGCACTGCGATGTCATCAGCAGCAGATAAGTTATGAATCTCTTAATAATCAGATTAATTTACTGGCACAAAACCTGCTAAACCAGGGACTCAAACAAGGCGATCATCTGGGACTCATGCTTGAGCGCCATTGCGATATGGTTATCGCGATGCTTGCAGCCCTGCGCCTTGGCCTGATTTACATTCCAATGGATCCTGATTATCCGCAGCAGCGCCTTGAATACATTGCACAACAAGGCCAGTGTAAGCTTATCTTGTGTGAACACACGCAGCAGCTTAGTGGCACTTTTACTCAGATGACCTTAGAGGAGCTGAGAGCACAGCCTGTGGCACCGACGGACTTGGATCTGCTCCCAGAGTCGGATCAGCTTGCCTATATCATTTTTACCTCAGGCTCGACCGGGCAACCCAAAGGGGTCAAGATCAACCATGGGAATCTGGATAACTTCCTGACCAGTATGGTCACTCAATTGTCACTGACTCGCCACGATACCTTGCTGGCGGTTACACCCATTTCGTTCGATATTTCGGTTTTGGAGTTGTTTGCCCCATTGATGGCTGGCGGTGAAGTGGTCATTGCGCCACAGCAGCAAAGGGATGGTCTGAGTCTCAAGCAACAGCTCAATACGCTGCCTATTACCGTGATGCAGGCAACGCCTGCAGGCTGGCAATCGTTGCTTGATGCAGGCTGGGAAGGCAAACCGACTGTGCGCGCCCTCTCTGGCGGTGAGCGCCTGCCGACTACATTGGCTCAGGCACTCAATGGCAAAGTCGCATGCCTGTGGAATATGTATGGCCCAACCGAAGCAACCGTTTGGGCAACCTGCCAGTTAGTTGACCCCAATATCAGTCAGGATATACCGCTTGGCCAGCCAATCAATGATTGCGCTATCCACATCCTCGACGAACAGGGCAACCCCTGTCCGCCTCAGATGCGCGGGGAAATTGTCATTGCTGGCGCGTGTGTAGGTCAGGGCTATGTCGGATTAGCATCTCAGACCGCTGAACGTTTCATCACGCTGGATAGCCCACAAGGTCCAGTCAATGCATACCGTACGGGCGATCTGGGCTACATCAATTGCGAAGGTGAGCTTTACTGTTTAGGCCGAAATGACCATCAGGTTAAAATTCGTGGCTTCCGGATAGAATTACAAGAAATCGAGCGTCAACTTCAGCAACTGGCGGCACTGGAAAAAGTGTGTGTCGTCGTGCACGCCATGCCAAACGGCAGTCAAAAACTCATCGCCTATTTTGCCGATCCGACGCAAACGCAAGATTGCGAGCAATTGCAATTTCAGCTCCGTCAGGTACTACCAGCCTATATGGTGCCAGATTTCATCATCGCGATGGACAAATTACCACTCACCCCCAGTGGCAAGATAGATCGAAACCATCTGGCTTCACTGGAGCCCAGCCCGGAATACAATCAGCTCGTTCCCCCGGCAAATGATCAGGAACAGCAATTGCTGGAGCTTTGGAAAAGCCTGCTCAACCTGTCTGACATTGGCACTAATTGTAACTTCTTTGCACTGGGCGGAGATTCAATCACCGCGATAAAGCTGGTGAGCCAATTACAGACACTGGGTTTCAATGCAAACAGTGGCCATATTTTTCAACATCAAACCATTAAGGATCTGGCTCAGAGCCTGATCCCGAACTCAACACCCAACACTGTACTTGCCAGCGAGCAGCAACTGCATGGCGTTGAGGTGATTGGTGATGCCGTATCAGAAGCGGATCTGCAGTCCTTATTCGATGAGTTCGAGTCCTGATTTTTAAAAATATAAAAAATATAAGAAAACAAGGAATACCCATGAGTTCTGTCAAAGAAATACAAGCTGTGTACCCGCTTTCGGCAACCCAACGAGGCATGTTGTTTTACCTGGTTAATGCAACAGAGTCAGACGAGAACTACCGAGAGCAGCTCAACCTCATCGTTGCAAAGGAGACCCGGGTAGAGATCTTGCAACAGGCCTGGCAGGCCGTCATTGACCATAACCCTGTACTGCGTTCAGTGTACAGCTGGGAAAATAAATCTCAGCCATTACAAGCCGTGCTGGGTCAGTACACCCTGCCGTGGCATCAGCACGATTTCAGTGCAATGAGCGAACAGCAGGCCGAGCAAAGTGTCTTAGAAAATAGTGCGCAGAGTCGCCGCAAACCGCTTGAGTTAGGCAAAGTGCCCCCAGTCTGGGTCGACTATTATTTGCTCCCCGAGCATAACCTGATGACCTTTAACTTCACCCACCTGCAACTGGATGGATGGTCCATGGCGCTGATCACCAATCAGCTTGAACTGGCCGTATCCCAGCTGCTTCAGGGTTCAGCTGTGGCACTCCCTCAGGGAGGCCAGTACAAAGACTATGTGAAATGGCTGCTGGCTCAGGACACCAAACAATCTTTAGGCCACTGGTATACTCATCTGGGAGAGCCGCAATCAAGTGCTCCGCTCAAATTGCAGGGGTTTGCGGCCGAGCAGGTTAGTGAGCAAAACTCTCAGGCCAAGCTCAGTTTCAGCGAGCAGGAATTTTCAACGCTCAACGATTTTTGTCAACGCCAGGGGGTTACATTAAATGCCCTGATGCTGGGCGCATTTGGCTTGTTTGAAGCTCAGGTCAGCAGACGTGAAGATGCAGTCATTGGCTCGGTTGTCGCAGGTCGTCCGCACCAGGTGCCAAACATGGAAAGCATTGCTGGCTTTTTCAGTAATGCCCTGCCAATCCGTATTGATGCACAGCACAACAGCGACTTCACCAGCTGGCTGAAACAATTCCAGAACACTTTAGTGGCATCATGGGATCATGCCCATGTCTCTTTGGAACAAATTAAACAAGCGGTCAAAATGCCGATCACTGAGCATTTGTTTTCTACTTTGTTTATTTTTCAAAACTTCCCTAAGCGTCTGGTCAATGATGAACAATCAGATGCGCAGCAAGCTCCAATGCAGCAAGTGGTGGGTTATGAACAAAGCCACTATCCACTGACGCTGTATGTCATGGCATCGGGCGCGCTCAGTGTGCACGCCAGTTATCAGTCCAAGCATTACAGCGCTGCGCATATTCAGGCGTTGCTGGACTTCTACAAGACTTTCCTGCTGAACTGTGTTGAACAAGCTCAGCAGTCGCTGGCCCAGTTGGACCCTTACAGCCAGAATGTGCTGACGGCTATGCCGGCGGCGGATCTTAGCATTCAGTGGGAAAACAACCATCTGCACGCACATTTGGCCAAGCTGGGTGAACCGGGCGAATCCATTGCAATCGTGGATGGAGAACAGTCAGTCTCATATCGCGAACTGAATACACTTATCAATGGCTGCGCTCAACAATTGCAGGCACAAGGTATTACAGCAGGTCAGCGCGTCGCCATTGCACTCGACAGAGGATTACCTTTTATCGTCGCAACACTGGCAACCCTGCGCATTGGTGCCAGCTATATTCCGCTAGACCCTAAAATGCCTGCAAGCCGACAGGCATTCATTTGTGATGATGCGAAACCGGCCCTGTTGATCACCAATGTCGCCATCGATAGTCAGCTACCTTGTCTGAGTGCAGAGCAAGTCACATCCATACATGCCGATACACTGCTGGCAGCAGACGTTGAAGACACGGCAGAAGCCTACGTCATTTATACCTCTGGCTCTACCGGTAACCCGAAAGGGGTAAGTGTGCCACGCAGCGCATTGCTAAACCACACTTTGTCAGCGATAGAGTGCTACGAAATTACGCCTCAAAGCAGCGCTTTGCAGTTTGCTTCTGTGAGCTTTGATACCGCCGTTGAAGAGATCTACCCCACCTTATTTGCGGGTGCCAAACTGGTGTTACGAAACGATGCTATCATGGCTGATCCACAGGCATTCATCGACTTTATTACTGCCCATAACCTGAGTATCCTTAACTTCCCAACCGCATTCTTTATTGCCTGGAGTAACACCCTTGAGCAGCCACTGCCTGCATCAGTGAAGACAGTAATTGTCGGCGGCGAAGAGCTCACCCAGCAAAGCTTCAGCGCCTGGCACACCTTCTGCCAGCAACATCAGCTGAACATTGACTTATTCAACACCTACGGCCCGACAGAAGCGACCGTCGTCACCACTCGAATCAAGCTGGATGAGTCACATCTGACCCTCGCCCGTTTGCCTATCGGTCGTGCCATCGACAACGCCGCCTGTCATATCCTGAGCCAGTCTCTGCACTGTCTGCCGGAAGGTTTTTTAGGTGAGATTGCCATATCGGGTGCCGGTCTGGCACGGGAATATCTGAACCAGCGTGAGCTGACCGACGCCGCGTTTGTTGCGCACCCACAACTTGGCCGCTGCTACCTCAGTGGCGATCTGGGTTATATCAAAAAGGGCGTGCTCTACTATGCTGGCCGTAAAGACCACCAGGTCAAAATCCGCGGCTATCGCGTTGAGCTGGGTGAAATTGAACATGCCCTGGCGCAGCTGGAGGACATTTCAGAAGTGGTCCTGGTTGTTGTCGATAACGACCAGGGTGCTCAGGAACTGGCGGCTTACTACACCGCGGCGGTGGAGTGTGACTCTGCGGCGCTACGTGATGCACTGACAGAGCGACTGCCTGATTATATGGTGCCCAGTCACTGGATGCAGTTGCCACATATCCCCAAAACCATTACCGGTAAATATGACCGGAAAAAACTGCCTGCACTGGAGCGCAAAGCAGTCACAATCGATTTCGAGGATCACTACCTAAACTCACTGGCGGTGATCTGGCAGCAGTTACTTTCTCCGGAAACACTGAGCGAAGACAGCCACTTCTTCCGTTTGGGAGGTCACTCAATTCTGACCATTAAACTGCTGGCAAAAATTAAAGATGTTTTCCACGTAAAACTGAATTTCAGCGAGATCTTTGATTATCCAACACTGGCAGCACAGGCTCAGCTGATCGCCCAGAAAGCCCGTAACAGCGAGAGCAGCCAGCAACTGCTACCCAGCCTGACACATCGTCCGGAGCTGGACCGCTACCCCTTGTCGTTCCAGCAGGAACGCGTATGGTTCCTGCAGCAATTACAGAAAACCAATACGGCCTATAACTTCCAGATGACCTTCTATCTCGACGGTCCATTGAACATCACTTACCTGGAAGAAACGCTGGAAGAGATCGTTGCCCGTCATGCGCTGTGGTTCAGCACCTTCCACGATGACGATGGTGTGCCTTATCAGCGCATCGAAAGTCCGTTCAAAGTCGACCTGACCCCGCTGGACATGAGTCACCTGAGCGAAGAACAACAACGAGCAGAATTGGATGAGTTACTTCCTAAACTGACTCAGAAGCCATTCGACATTACTCAGCTGCCACTGATCCGCTGGAAACTGATCAAACTGGCTGAAGATTCTCACTGCCTGCTGCAGGTTGAGCACCACCTGATCCACGATGGCTGGTCTGTGGGTATTTTCACCAAAGAACTGCACGCCATCTACGAGGCCAAACTGGCAGGTAAAGCCCATTCAATGGCGCCGCTTAAATTCACTTATGCCGACTTCTGTTTGTGGCAACGTGAAGTGATGTCTGGTGCCTACTACGAAGAAATGGAGCAATACTGGCTGGACAAGCTGGCAGATTTACCGCCAGCACTGGAGTTGCCTTATGACTATCCACGCCCGCTGGAGCCGTCGTTTAGAGGTGACTCACTCATGTTCAACCTGGACTTTGAACTGTATGAATCACTGCGTACGTTTGCGCGCGAAAATGGCTTCACCTTATATATGACCATGATCGCCGCGTACTATGTGTTACTGCACAAATATAGTGGCCAGACTGACATTAATATCGGTGCCGGTACGGCGTCACGTACCGCACCCGAGCTGCACCCTATCATGGGTATGATGGTTAACAGCATCGTGCTACGTACCAGCCTGGAAGGTAACCCAAGCTTCCTTGAGTTGCTGCAGCGCGTGCGTAAGACCTGTCTAGATGCCTATGCTTATCAGGACATGCCATTTGAACAACTGG
Organism: Pseudoalteromonas sp. XMcav2-N; assembly: GCF_024124545.1. GTDB lineage: Bacteria > Pseudomonadota > Gammaproteobacteria > Enterobacterales > Alteromonadaceae > Pseudoalteromonas. The sequence continues at coordinate 23,050 of NZ_JAMXSF010000001.1, read as the reverse complement.
TTCAGAAACTCAGCCCTGAGCGTATGGGACAGGCCAACCCCTTGTTCCAGACTATGTTCAGTTTCCATGATGCAGAAGTCCCTGAGCCAGACTTTGGTGGCTTACAGGTCAATGGCCTGGTTAACACCAACAAATCGGCCAAGCTGGACCTGAACATCATAGTCGCGCCGCATGCAGAGCAACGCGTAGGACAAACTACATCACGACGCGCGGCAGCAGTTATGACCTGGGAATACAGTACCGATCTGTTTGCCAAAGAAACCATGCAGGAAATGGTGGCTAACTTCATGCATCTGCTGGCTAACCTGACCCAAAACCCGGATCAGCCTATTGACCAGCTGACGGCCATCAATGCCAGCTCTGCCAGTCAGCTGCTGATGAACGAAGATGAACTCGCATCACAGCTGTCACCTTCGGTTGCAGCCCTGTTCGACCATCAGGTTGCGCAATACCCGAATAACACAGCTGTTATTGATGCAGACTCAACCGAGTACAGCTATCTGGCATTGCAACAGCGTTCTGCCAGCATAGCCGCAGCACTGCAGGCACATGTTACTGCGGGTGATACTCTGGGCCTGGTACTTAAACCCGGCTTTGAACTCTATGCTGCCATGCTGGCGGCGGCTCGTCTGGGTGCGAGTTATATGCCTATCGACCTGGACAGCGGTGAAATCCGTACCCAAACAATGCTTGATGACCTGGCACAGCTAAATGCCAGCCCGGTGATTGTTACCGATCAGCAGGCACTGACGCTGGCTGAGCGCTTCAACCTGGTACATGTCAGCGAAATTGCCGATATGTCTGATGTGCCATTGCTGGATTTAGGTACTCAGGACTCGACGGCATACATCATGTACACCTCTGGCTCTACGGGTAAACCCAAAGGGGTTCGCATCCCGCAAGCGGGGATACTGCGCCTGGTAGAACAGCCTGATTTCATTGCCCTGGGCAGTGAAGACGTATGGCTGCAGCACTCCTCTCAGTACTTTGATGCTTCCACACTTGAAATCTATGCCCCACTACTCAATGGCGGTACTTTGGTTGTGCCAGCACAGAAGCGTCTGTCTCTGGCCCAGTATCAGGATTACCTGAACACCCACAACATCAGCCATATGTGGTTAACCGCAGGCCTGTTCCATCAGTTGGCTGAAGCACAACAAACTGCCCTGCCTGCATCGCTGCGTTATTTGCTGGCTGGTGGTGACGTGCTGTCTCGGGACAAAGTGCAAAAGTTTGTGGAGCACAATCCGCACTGCATCCTGATCAATGGCTATGGACCGACAGAAAACACCACTTTCTCATACTGTCAGCAACTCACAGCCGACGTCCTGGAAGCCACTGCGCTGTCACGCTCAGTGCCCATTGGTACAGCCATCAAAGGTAGCGAAGGGTTTGTGCTGGATGCGCAAGGCCAGTGTGTACCACAAGGTGGCATTGGTGAGTTGTATCTGGCCGGACTGGGACTGTCTCAGGGATATCTGGATAATGAGCTCAACGCACAACGCTTTGTCACTCATACCTTTAAACTGCATGGGATTGAACGCACCGTTCGCTTGTATCGCAGTGGCGATATGGTGCGCGAAAATGCCCAGGGACAGCTTGAGTTTATCGGCCGTAACGACAACCAGGTCAAGGTGCGTGGTTTCAGGGTTGAACTCAATGAAATTGAAGAGGTGATAGGTCAGCATCCAGACGTACAAGCCGTATGTGTGGCTGTAACTGGTGAAGATAATCAACATCTGGCCGCGTATTATCAGGCAGACAAGAACCTGGACGACGCATTGCTGGATCACTGTCAGTCTGCGCTGATGGGCTTCCAGATCCCGGATTTCTTCGTTAAAGCGGAGCAGTTCCCGTTAACCAGCAATGGTAAACTGGATCGCAATGCCATTATTGAGGCGAACCCGATTGATGTACGCAGTAAGCTGGCGCAGTTTGTGGCACCTCAGACTGAACGTGAGCAGACACTGTGCGCTATCTTTGCACAAGCCCTGGGGCTGGAGCAGGTTGGCTGTAACGACAACTTCTTTATGCTGGGTGGCCACTCGCTGGTCGCAGTCAAAGTCATTGCCAACATCGAAGAGCAGCTACAGGCACACCTTACCCTGGTAGACCTGTTCACTGCCCCTACGGTCGCTCAGCTGGTCCGCAAACTGGACGAGCAGCAGCACGCACCTCAGGCAGTGGATCCTGTCAATGCACCGGAACAGGCTGAAATCGACGAGCAACTGTCCGATCAGGAACTGGATGCCTTGCTTGCTGCGATGGATGGCGAGGAAAGCTAGGATGACAGCCTCGACTCTGAGCCGCGCGGAAAAACTCGCGCGGCTGAAACAACTGCAACAGCAAAAGGCGGGTCTGACCCTGTTGGGACTGAGCGATAAGCAGCAACGCTTCTGGTTCAGTCATCAGCTGGATGCCACCAGCGGCATGAATAATATTTTTCGTGCCTACCGCTTTGCTGAAAGACCAGATACTGCGGCATTGCAACAGGCAATTGCCGCTGTCATGCACCAACACCCGGCCCTGACCAGTAAATTTGTGATGGTTAAAGACGAGCCCAGACAGTTCAGTCAGCCTCTGGAAAAGGTCCCGTTTGAGCAGGTGCCGGTGAACTCAGCAAGCGAAATGAAACACGCGATTGAAGCCGAGGCAAAAGTGCCGTTTGAGCTCAGTCGTCAGTACCCGTGTCGGTTCCGGTTATTCCATAACACTGAGGCCGCAGACGAATACGTGCTGACCTTGTGTTTCCACCATATTGCGCTGGACGGTTATTCGGTGGTGATGGTTGAACGCGCCATTATGGCTCTGTACTCGGGTGCTGTAAGTGTACCGACAGAGCCCGCCTACACGCTGACTCAGTTACTCGCCACCCAAAGCGGCGACCGCAGTGCAATGGAACAATATTGGCTGAGCCGCCTTGCAGACACTGAGCATACTTTGTCTCTGGCGCTCAACCCGGCATCACCGGAGCAGGATTTACAGCAAGGCAGTTATGTCAACTTCAGCTTTGATAACGCGCTCAGCAAGCAAATTACTGTTTGCTGCCAACAACTTGCTATCACGCCATGTGTGTTCTTTCTTGCTGCGTATCAGTTGTTACTACATAAGCTGACCGGTCAGCATAATTTTATCGTAGGCATGCCTGAGCTGGCACGAGCCAATCAGCAGCAACGGGCTATGGTGGGCAACTTTGCCAACACCTTACTGATCCCCGCAGGCGTGAGCGCAAACACACCGATTAGCGCTTTTATTTCCCAGTTGCAGCAGCATTTCTATCAGGATCTGCAATGTAATCAGGTCACGGTTGAGCGACTGGTCGATTTGCTCGGGGCAGATCGTGACAGTGGCACGAATCCGCTGTTCCAGGTGATGTTTTCATTTAATAACCTGGGCAGCAGCACGCCATCAAACTCTGAGGAAGCGCCAATTTGGCAGCCCTACCCGGTACAAAGACACTACAGCAAACTGGATGTTACGCTGGAAATTCAGCAAAGCAGTGACACGTTTAGCGGCTACTTTGAATTCCGCACGGCGCTGTTTACGAAAGAGCAGGTACGTCAGTGGCAGCACCAGCTCGCCACTATCATCAATGTGATGCTGAGCCGCTCTGAGTGCACTATTGGTGAGCTTAACAGCTTCGATTACGCACAACAGTCGGCGCTGCTGAATCAACCTCAGCCATCGCATCTGGTGCCCTGCTTCAGTGAGCGACTCATTGCGTTATCTGAGCATCAGGGAGAGTCCATTGCACTGGTTGCGCCCGGCGTACAACCGGATCAGGATACCAGTCTTACTTATACCCAGTTACTCCAGGTGGTGCGCAGCGTCAGCAGTGAGCTGCGCTCTGTTGCACAGACCGGACAGACCGTCGCCATTAGCTGTGAGCAAAGCTACCATTGCGTGATAGCCATGCTGGCGGCCCAGTTTGCTCATTGTGCCTTCGTTGTCATTGACCCTGCTTTACCTCAGTCACGACGTGAGTTTATTGCCCGGGATGCTCAGGCAAGCGTAATGTTAACTGATGATACGAACCAACTTGCACTGACCGTGCTTAATACACAGGCGAGCACAGATCCTGAGCTGGGTTATCTGGTATATACCTCAGGCTCTACGGGCACGCCCAAAGGGGTACGCGTAACCAGACAAGCGCTCAACAACCACTGTCAGGCGGTGGCCGGGCTCTATCACCTGGGGGCGCATACCAAAGCGCTGCAATTTTCGGTGTTGTCATTCGACCTGGCACTGGAAGAGTTTTTCCCGATCCTGTATCACGGTGGTCAGGTCGTGCTGCGTCCGGCAAAGGACACCCCCTCTTTTGCCGATTTGGGTGACCTGATTGCGCGCTACGCACTCAATCATCTGAGCCTGCCGACAGGCTATTTGCATGCCTGGATGGAGCAACTACGTCATGCAGATCAGCCGCTGCCGAGTGAGATCAAACTGGTCGTAACCGGCACTGAACAACTGCAAAATCGCACCGTTGCCAACTGGTTCGCGCTGGCCAACCCCAAAACCCAGCGCTTTATCAATGCCTACGGACCGAGTGAAGCCACTATCAGCTGCAGTGCCCACGAAGTCAATCAGCTTGATATTCACCGCTCGCCAGTACCAATTGGCTCTGCGCTACCACACAGCCAGATCTATGTGCTGGATCAGCAAGGTCATGCAGTTGCACCTTATGTGCTTGGCCAGCTCTATATTGGTGGTGACAACCTGGCGCAAGGTTATCAAAACCTGCCAGAGGTAAGCGCCGAAAAATTTGCTGTCCACCCTCTGCTCGAGCAACGTTTGTATGCAACGGGCGATCAGGCATATTACGATCAACAGGGGCTGCTCTATTTCAAAGGCCGCATTGACGAGCAAGTGAAATTCCGGGGCTACCGGATTGAGCTGGAAGAAATCAGCCGTCAGCTAAACAACATCACAGGCGTGACCGCCAGTATTTGCGTAGTGCAACAAACACCTCAGCCAACCCTGGTTGCGTATGTCGTCAGTCAGGCACAGTTACAGCAAGACAAGCTCAACTATGTGCTGGCTCAGACTTTACCCGCTTATATGCTCCCTGAGCACATTATTCAACTAGATGCGCTACCGCTGACCGCACGGGGGAAAATTGATAAAAAAGCCCTGCCTAAAGCCGATGTGGTTAACGCACTGACTCAGCGTGCTGCGCCCAATTCGCAGCTTGAGGCGACATTGCAGGCCATCTGGCAGACGGTACTGAATAAGACAGGGCTCTGTTGTGAAACCAGTTTTTTCCTGCAAGGGGGTCACTCACTGGCAGCACTCAAGGTGCTCAGTCAGATCACGCAGCAGTTAGATAAAGAACTCACACTGAAGCAGTTTTTCGCAGCGCCAAGTATTGCACAGCAAGCGCAATTACTAGAGCAGCAGCAAACCGAGCAGCGTATGAGTGCATTGCAACCGGTTTCTCGCACAGAAGCAGGCACACTGACTCACAGCCAGCAGCAGATGTATGTGCTGGATGCGTATGCCGGTGAAGCCGGACTGTACAATATGCCGCTGTTAGTGCAGCTTGATGGCCCGCTGGATAAAACCGTGCTCATCAGCACACTGCAAGCCCTGACAGCCAGGCACGAAGCACTGCGCACCTGTTTTGTTGAGCATCAGGGCGAGGCCCGTCAGCAAGTGCTCAACACCGTTGAACTGCCTGTACAAACGCTGCAACTGGGTGAAACAGAGGCAAAAGCGCACTTTCATACTCTGCTCAAGCAGAAGTTCGATTTGGCCAAACCAGCCTACTGCTGGGTCTTGTATCAGCTAGAGGATGGCCGTCACTGGCTGGGGTTAGTGATCCACCATATTCTCTGCGATGGCGCCTCAATGGATGTGCTGATCAAAGAACTGACCGCCTGTTATTATCAGCAGCTACAGGGTAATCACTGGCAGCCAGAACATCTGACGGTGCAGTTACTGGATTACGCCCACTGGCAGCACACAGAGCAGGGCCAGACATTTTTAGCACACAGCCAGCAATACTGGCTCGATGCGTTAAACGGAATGCCGCATACTCTGGACTTGCCGCTCGATGCACCTCGCCCGGCCCGTCCCAGCTTCCGGGGAAGTCGTCTAGAGTTGACGCTGCCAGCGGCGCAAAGTCAGCAGCTGGAACAGCAGGCAAGCCGCGCTGGTGTCTCTTTATATACCCTGTCTCTGTGTGCTTATGCACTCTTATTGCAAGAGCAATCGAGGCAGCAGGATTTCGCCATTGGCATTCCGGTTTCCGGACGCCCGGGCCATCAGCTGGATCAGGTTGTGGGGTTGTTTGTTAACTCCCTGCCAATTCGCATGACACTGACGCCAGGGCAAACTCTGACTGAGCTGCTTGCGCAAACGCAGGAACGTATCTTGTCTGGGTTTGACAACCAAAGCCTGCCGTTACAATCGTTAGTCCAGTTACTGGACGTCGACCGGGCTTTAAATTACAACCCGCTATTTCAGGTGTTCTTTAACTTTTTAAGCAGCACCGGGGAGCAGTCACACCCCATCACGGATACGCTGACACTGTCTTTGCCGGATACGCCCAATGACACCGCCAGATTTGACCTGACCTTAACTCTGGTCGCCTCTCCTGCGGGGATAAAAGGACACCTGGAATACAGCGAAGAGTTATTCTCTGCCGATACTATCGCTTTGCTACGTGCACGCTATATTGCGATCATGACGCAGCTGGCGAGCAGCCTTGACGGCTCGGTAGAGACATTAGAAAGCACAGCTCAGTCAGACACTTTGGCAAATCTGCCGCAAGGAACTGCAATCGCCCCCGCGCAGATCCCTGACTTACTGGCACAGCTGGCGCACCACACCGCGCAGCACCCGCAGCAGACGGCGCTTATCTGTGGCGAAGCACAATGGAGTTATGAAGCATTACAGCAGGCGGTTGAAACGCGTGCCATGCAACTCCACCAGCTTGGCATACAACCGGGCGACCTTATCGCAGTCTCACTGCCACGCCAGGGAGACTTACTGATCAGCCTGCTTGCCATTCTTCATTGTGGTGCAGCCTATCTGCCACTGGACCCAGACTATCCCAGCGAGCGTCTGAGCTTTATTGCAACAGATGCGGGAGTCAGATTTGTACTCAGCGATAGTACAGAGTCCGGCTTTAGCCTTGGCGCAGACTGCCAGCTTGTTGACATCAATCAGCTCGATGCGGCCAACTGTGCATTAACAACACCTGAGTATCGCCCTGAAAATCAGGCCTATTGTATCTACACTTCGGGTTCAACGGGTCTGCCTAAGGGGGTTGATATCAGCCGTGCCAACATGAATAACTTCTTGTACGCAATGGCTGAAAAACCAGGGTGCACCGCCACAGACAAGCTGCTGGCCATTACCCCCTACTCCTTTGATATTTCTGTGCTGGAACTTTTCTTGCCACTGTACTGTGGTGCCACTTTGGTACTGGCGAACGATGTACAAAGCAAAGATGGCGCACAACTTTGTGCCCTGATCACACAGCAGGATATTACCCTGATGCAGGGCACGCCCGCCACCTGGCGTCTGCTGTATAGCGCAAACTGGCAAGGCAAATCTAACCTCACTTGTCTGGTTGGTGGTGAAGCTCTGCCCGATGCGCTGGCACAACAATTGGCACAGGATAATCAGGCACTGTGGAACATGTATGGCCCGACTGAAACCACCGTCTGGTCCAGCATCAAACAGATCCTGCCCGGTGAGCGCGTAACCATAGGTTGCCCGATCCACAATACCCAGTTGTATGTGCTTAATGAGCATAATCAGCTGGCACGCTTTGGTGCAATGGGACAACTGGCTATCGCGGGCCAGGGCGTGGCCATGGGTTACCGTGACCGCCCAGAGCTGAATGCCGAAAAGTTCGTTACTCTGGATATTGACGGTCAATCTGTCGATGCCTATCTGACCGGAGATTTAGTTCGTCAGCTTGGCAATGGTGAACTGGCTTACCTGCAGCGCCTGGATGATCAGGTGAAGCTGCGTGGCTACCGTATCGAGCTTCAGGAAATTGAAGCGGTACTTGAAGGTCAAAGTGGTGTCAGTCAGTGTGCTGTGGTCATCAACCAGACCCAGACCGAGCCTGTGCTGGCGGCGTTTTATGTCGCCCAGAGCGCACTGGAAGAGACGCAGCTGGTCACCGGTTTATCAGCACAGCTCCCTCACTTTATGGTTCCGACTCATCTGATAGCACTGGACGCGCTGCCACTGACGCCCAGCGGTAAAGTCGATAAAAAGGCACTGGGTCGCTATCAGCTCACCCAGTTAATGCCCTACCAGGCACCACAAAGTGAGACAGAGCGAACCATTTGTGACTTATGGCAGAACATTCTCGGCCAGGACAAAGTCGGGCTCAGTGACAACTTCTTTAAACTCGGGGGCAACTCTATTTTGGCCATGCAACTGGTCGCAGGACTGAACGAGGCATTTGGCCTGAGCAGCCTGACGATTGCTGATGTGCTGGCCTATCAGAGCGTAAGCCAGCTAAGCAGTCACATTGAGCAAGTACAGTTAAGTCAGGTGGATGACGCCGATTTAGCTGCATTACTGATGGAACTAGAACAAGAATAACAATGAGGCATTATGGATATTCAACAGAAACTCAGTGCACTTAGCCCCGAAAAACGGGCTAAGTTACTGCAACAACTTGCGGAAAAAAACAAAGCAGCCAAAGCGGTGGCCAACGACATTCCCGTCGTGGCTAAAGCAGCGCAGCAACGTTTTCCACTCTCGCATGAACAACAAAGGATCTGGTTCTTGTCTCGCTACGAACCAGAGAGCCCGGAATACAGCATTCCTCAGCTATACCAGAGCACACAACCGCTGGATCTGGACAGTTTTACTCAGGCCGTTGAGCAAACTCTGGCAGATCACGACATTCTGCGCTGTCGGTTTGACGAAGATCAGGGCGAAGCGCATCAGGTCATCCTTAGCATGGATGAGCTTAAAGCACAGGACAAATACCGGGTGCTGCCCATTGTCGATTTCTCTGAGCGTACTCTGGAGCAAGGTAAACAGGATGCACTCAGAGAAATTGAAGAAGATTGCGAACGCGCATTCGATCTTACTCGCGAAGGCATCTTCCGCACTCGCCTGTTCAAGCTCGCCGGCGATCACTACATCTGGTATGTCAATGTGCACCACATCGGATTTGACGCCTGGTCGCACAATCTGTTTATTCGCTATGTCAACCAAACCTATGCCGCACTGTCGGGCAAAGGCGAGCAGCCTGCTAAACCGCAGGCCAGCTATATTGACTATGCCTGCTGGCAACGTATGCCTGAGCAAGAGGAAGCACTGAAAAGCAAACTGCAGTACTGGCTGAAACAGCTCGAAGCCGTTCCGCCGATTGAACTCTATTGCGACCGCCCTCGCCCGGCCGAGCGCACTTTTAACGGCGATGCCTGCGGACTGCCACTGGAAGAACACCTGGCTGCACGGGTACGTGCGTTTTGCGAGCAACGTGGTATCACGACCTATAACCTGCTGCTGTGTGTACTGCGCATTTTATTGCACAAATACACGCGTCAGAGCGACTTTGCCATCGGTACCTTGATTGCCAACCGTGAAAAACCCACCCTGGCGCAGGCTCTGGGCTTTTTTACCAACACTCTGGCCTTTCGCACCCAGGTGGAGCCCGAGCTAAGCTTCACTCAGATGCTGGATCTGGAAAAGCAAACGCTGCTTGATGCTTATGCTAATCAGGACGTGTCATTTGAAAAACTGGTGGATGAGTTAAACCCGACCCGGGATTTAAGCCGCGCCGCTATTTTCCAGGTCATGCTGATCCTCGATAACACCACCTCATCAATGGGTAATCCGGCATCGTCAGGGCAGCAACCCCTGTTTGCGCCCATGAGCTCGGAGAACAAAACGTCCAAACTTGATCTGACCTTCTACTTTAGTCAGTCAGATACATTGAGTGGCTTTATCGAGTTCAACACTGATCTGTTTGATATGGCGTCAATTGAGCGACTTGCCGGTCACTTTGCATTATTGCTGGAGCGCGTGATAGCCGCGCCTGAACAAAAAATTGAGCAGTTTTCATTGCTCTCTCAGGAGCAGCAACAGACCATCACAGAGCAATGGCAGGATGGGCCACAACACACCTTTGACCATCAGCCGCTACACCAGCTGGTCAGTGCGCAGGTTAACCGTACCCACAATGCCAGTGCCATCATCGATGGCGACCTCACCCTGAGCTATCAGGCGTTAGAAAACCGTGCTAATGCCCTGGCGAACCACCTTTATCAGCAAGGTGTGCGTGCGGGTGACTTTGTGGCCATGGCCACGCACCGCAATGCGTCTATGATAGTCGCCATGCTGGCGATTTTGAAAACCGGCGCCGCGTACATTCCACTTGATACCGACTATCCGAAAGAACGGGTCAGCTATATGCTGGACAATGCTCAGACTGAGTTTGTTATCACCAATGACTCGCTCAGTGAGAAATTCAGCCAGTATAGTCAGCTGACTCTGATCACCCCCGATGGCTTGTTGAGCACAGCTGCACCGCAGCCTGATGCGGATATCGCGCTGAGCTTTGATGTGGCCAATGAACTAGACCTGCTGGCATATGTGATTTTCACATCCGGCTCGACCGGTAACCCCAAAGGGGTGATGATCCCACATCACAGTGTCAGTAACTTCCTGTTTGCTATGCAGCAGGCACCCGGCATGCGCACAGGCGAGAAGCTGCTGGCCTGTACCACTATTTGTTTTGACATTGCGGTGCTTGAGATCTTTATGCCCCTGATCAGCGGCGCCACTGTGGTACTGGCACAACGAGAGCAAGTGCTGGATCCAACCCAGCTTATCGCATTGATTGACCGCCACGATATCGACGTGATGCAGGCCACCCCGTCGACCTGGCGTATGATGCTGGAACTGGGCTGGCAGGGTAAACGCGACATGCGGATCCTCTGTGGCGGTGAAGCTCTCCCGCCTGAGCTGGCAGAAGACCTGTTGCTTAAATCCTCGTCATTCTGGAACCTTTATGGCCCTACCGAAGCCACCGTGTGGTGTTCACGCCACCGTATTGAAAGTGGTGACGGAGAAACCGGTGCAGTGACCATAGGTAAACCGATAGAAAATGTCACTATGTTGCTGCTCGACAGCCAGATGCAGGCCGTACCGCCTGGCGTGCCCGGCGAACTGTACGTGACTGGTGACTGTCTTGCCCGTGGTTACCTCAATCGTGATGACCTGACTGACGAGGCATTTATCAGCCATGACTATAAAGGCCAGACCCTGCGACTGTATCGTACCAAAGACCTGGCCAAGTACGACCCGAGCGGCAAGATCATCTTCCTGGGCCGTGCCGATGATCAGGTAAAAGTGCGCGGTTATCGTATCGAGTTGGGCGAAATTGAAAGCACACTGAACAGCCACAACGACATAGAGCAAGCGGTTTGTCAGGTGCACACATTTGGCAGTGATAAAAAACTCATCGCTTATTACAGCAGTGCCGCAGGTGAACTGGAGCAGGAACAGCTGGTTCGTCACCTTAAGAAAAAGCTGCCCGAATACATGGTACCCAGCTTATTTGTATACCTTAAGCAGATCCCACTGACGCCCAACGGTAAACTGAACCGTCGTGCATTACCGGTGCCAGACATGAGCGCGATGAGCAGTAAAGTGCCCTACTGTGCCCCGGAAAATGACTTGCAGGCCACGCTGTGCCGCTTGTACAGCGAAATTCTTAAAACGCCGCAAGTAGGCATAGACGACGACTTTTTCAGTCTGGGAGGTGACTCACTACTGGTGATCCGCCTGGTTGCCAAAGCCAAACCGTTTGATATCGAGATCACGCCAAAGCAAGTGTTCCAGCATAAAACCGTACGTGCCCTGGCCGAAGCATCATTGACCACGCAGATCCTGCGTCAGGTCGAGCCTGTGGTTGGCCCGGTTGCCATGACACCGGCACAAAAGCACTTCCTGGAGTTGTCTCATACTCATCCGGAATATCACACTCTGGGTGTATTCCTGCTACCCAGAGACAAAGACTTTGATATTTCAGCAATTGAGCAGTCTTTACTACATGTGATGGCACAGCACGACACGTTGAGAATGCGCCTGACCACAGATGCTACAGGTCAGCATCAGCTGATAGGTGATGAACTACCAGCCAAGGCGCCGTTGACGCTGGCAAGCCTTGAAGAAACCCAAGAGCGTACGCTGGCACAGCAGGTTAACTATCATATATTCGATACGGCAACCGCCATGGACCTGGCCAATGGCCCGCTATTTCGCGCCATCCTTTACCCGGCAAGCCCAGGTGAAAAACCTATGCTGTTCCTGATCGGCCACTTTATGCTGGCGGACATTGGCAGCTGGCATACCATCATAGATGACTTTGAAACCTGTTATCGTCAGATCAGTCGCGACGAGCCTCTGGAGCTGCCCAAAAAAGGCACTTCCTTTGCTCAGTGGGTGGAGAAACTGACCCAGTGGAGCCAGTCGGAGGACGCCCTGAAGCAGCGTGATTACTGGATGCTCGAAGAGCGTAAACATGCCGCCGATTTGCCAAAGGACTACCCGGATGGCGTCAACAGCATGGCCTCGTCGCAAAGTGTTTATGTGCAGTTCGATGAAGCCGAAACCACCTTGCTGACAACAGAAGTGACTAAGGTTACGGGCGCACAGATAGACAGTGTTCTGCTGACCAGTATCGTTTACGCCTTTATGCGTGAGTGTGACTCAAACTGTCTGATGATCGACCTGCTCGGTCATGGTCGTGAACCTTTGTTTGATGACGTCGACTTGTCTCGCACCGTGGGCTGGTTCAATACCATTTACCCCGCTTTTCTCAGCTATGGCGACAACCGCAGTCCGGTTGGTGCCATGAAATATATCAATGAACAACTCAGAGCCATTCCTAACGGCGGTATCGGCTATGGCGTACTGCGCTATCTGGCAAAAGATAAGGAGCTAATCGACCACTTTAATACCGTCCCTGAACCTCAGGTGTTCTTTAACTACTTCGGCCATGACAATGTCGCCGATCTGCGCGTGTTACAACGTGAAGATGGCTTCGGCGGTTATGGTCTGGATAAAGAAACCAAGCGTCTGCGTCCTCTTGCCGTGGGTGTTTATATCAAGCAGAACCAACTGAGTGTGCGCTGGGAATTCAGTAGTAATCAGTTTGAAGAAGCCAAAATAGCGCGCCTTGCTGAGCATTGTGAAGCGTGTTTAAAAGAGATCCTTGCAACCTATAACCAATTATAATGAAGAGATTTTTCCATGTTTGAGACAATCAAAAACTCCAGTAGTGGGATGAAAACCTACTACCTTATGTGGCTGGGACAGATGGTATCTGTACTGGGCTCAGGGATCACCAGCTTTGCCGTCGGTATCTGGCTACTGGGCGAAACCGACTCAGTAACCAGCTTTACTATGGTTGCCGTGATAACCGGCCTGCCGGCCATTATTTTTTCTCCCATTATCGGTGCGCTGGTTGACCGCTACGATCGTAAGCTGATTTTGATTTTTGCTGACACCCTCAGCGCATTGGTCACGCTTGGCTTAGCTGCGTGTTTCTACTTCGACATGCTGAACATGTGGATCATCTTTATCGGTGTTGGTATCTCTGCCATCGCCACAGCCTTCCAGGGACCGGCGAATATCGCAGCCATTACTACCCTGATTGAACGTAAGGATTATGGCCGGGTATCGGGCCTGATGCAGATGATTGGTTCTATCTCTCTGATTGCAGGCCCGCTATTAGCAGGTGCTCTCCTTGCCTTTGTGGATCTGTTCACTATCTTCATCATTGATTTAGTGACCTTTGTATTTGCCCTGTGCACCCTGCTACTGGTGAAAATCCCTAAACCAGAACCTTACGAGGGCGCAGAAGAAGAATCTAACATGTGGCAGGAGATCAAAGTGGCCTGGAACTACCTGTTCCAGCAAAAAGATCTCGTCTATTTGCTATTATTTTTCTGCCTTGTTAACTTCGTAGTAAGTATGGGCACAATTTCCATTGTTCCTATGGTGAACTTCACTGCCGAAAACTGGCAAACAGGCCTGGTGTTATCCGTTGGCGGTATCGGCTCGCTGGTTGGTGCCAGCTACCTGGCATGGAGTGGCGGTCCACAACGCAAGATCAACGGTATTCTGTTCGGCGGTCTGGCCATGGGCATTTGTCTGTTCATCATGGGTATGAGCAATATGATCTGGGTCGTTATGATCGGCCTGTTTCTGTTCCAGTTTTGTGTTCCTACCATTAACGGCAGTAGCCAGGTTATCTGGCAAACACGTATCCCGCCAAAAATGCAAGGACGTGTGTTTGCTCTGAGAAGGATGTTTGCACAATTTACCATTCCGCTGGGTGATTTCCTCGCCGGACCTCTGGCCGACTATGTGTTTGAGCCGGTTATGCGTAGTGAGAATGCGGTATCAAACTTCTTCGGACCACTCATTGGCACCGGCCCGGGTCGTGGTATTGGCTTAATGCTGATCCTGCTCGCGGCACTGCCAGTACTATTTGCTGTTCTGGGCTTTATGAACAAGCACATTCGCAACATTGACGAAGCCAATGATGACGATGATGCCAGCCCTGACCAGGAAGCTGACGATACTAAAGCGCAAACCGCATAACGTAATGCCGGGCCCGACAGGGCCCGGGAACGTCATTTAAGGAATAGAGATGGATGTAGTCAAACACAAAGCTAAAAAGCAATCGAATAAAAAGTATCTGATGACAGGTGCCGCATTACTGTGTGTTTCGATCCTGGGCTGGGTTGCCTTAAAACCCGATGGCGAACGCAAGATCCAACGCAACGACATAGTGACAGCACAAGTGCAACGGGGCACGCTGCAAGCTGAAATCACCGGCTTTGGTGTACTCAGATCAAACAGTCAAAAGCTGATCACAGCCCGCTACCCTGCCACCATTGACGAAGTGGTACTCAAGCCCGGCGCCCGGGTCACCCCGGAATCCGTTATTTTACGGATGAGCAACCCGGAAATGGAGCAAGAGTTAGAGCGCTCTTTGATGGCATTATCAAAAGAAGAAGCCAATCTCAAACGCCTGGCACTGGACAATAAACGAGAGTTACTTACCGAATCCTCTAAGCTGAGCGAACTACGTGCTGAGTATAAAAAACTGGCACTGAAAAAAACCGCCGAAACTGAGCTGGTAGAGAAAGGGATAGTATCGCGACTGAGCTACAACACCACTGTACTTGAATATGAGCAGTTGCAAGAGTCCATCGATATTCAGGAGAATCGGATGGCGCAGCTCAAACTGGTTCACGAACAGGCCTATGCCATTCAGGAAGGTCAGATGGAACAGCAAAAAGCCCAGCATCAGGCAATCCAGGATCGGGTCAACAGGCTAACCGTCAAAGCGGGCATGAGCGGTATTTTGCAGCGCTCACCTGTTGAGCTGGGTCAAAGTGTTATCGCAGGCCAGGAGTTGGCGCTGGTAGGCAGTGAGGATGACCTGGTTGGTCTGATCAAAGTGTCCCAGTCGCAGGCTGAACGCGTTCAGATTGGTCAGGCTGCAACCGTTAAAATTCGCAACGATCAGGTTGCTGCGAAAGTACAGCGCATTACCCCAGAAGTACAGGATGGCATGGTTGAGGTCGAAGTTGCATTTGTTGCAGAGCTATCCAGCTCAGCGCGGCCTGAACTCAGTGTCGATGCAAAAATCTTCACTAAAGCACTAGAAAATACCCTTTATATCGAACGTCCGGTCAACGTCAGAACCCAGTCGACACAAACCCTGTTCAAACTGGATGACAGTGGCGATGCGGCCTATCGGGCGCAGGTCACGTTTGGCGAAGACGCCGGACGCTATTTACAAATTACCTCAGGAGCCAAACTGGGCGACATCTTTATTTTATCGGATATGGCCAGTTTTAAAGAATCAAAAACAATAGGCATCATCAACTAGGAGCCGGGAGAAGCATTTTATGTCCAAGTCAATTATCACCCTTAACGGGATCAAAAAAGTCTACGCGACGGAAGAAATGGAAACCCATGCACTGCGTGGCGTGAATATAGAAATCAAAGAAGGTGAGTTTGTTTCAATCTGTGGCCCTTCTGGCTGCGGTAAATCAACCTTACTGTCTATTTTGGGTCTGCTGGATATTCCTTCAGAGGGCACCTATATGCTCGATGGCATGGACGTCAGCAGCCTTTCGATTAAAGAAGCGGCAGCCATTCGTAACCAGAAAATCGGCTTTATCTTCCAGTCATTTAACCTGATCGATGAGCTGAGTGTATACGACAATGTTGCATTACCACTGGATTATGCGAATACACAATATAGCGACGAAGAGATCCGCACCCGCGTTGAAAAATGTCTGGCGACGGTTGATATGCTGAACCGCGCTGGTCACAAGCCAAACCAGCTTTCGGGCGGTCAGCAACAGCGTGTGGCGATTGCCCGGGCACTGGTATGTGAACCAGCTCTGCTACTGGTTGATGAGGCCACCGGTAACCTGGATTCCAAAAATGGTGATGCGGTGATGGCGATGCTGAAATCACTCAACGACAATGGCACCACAATTTGTCTGGTTACGCACGACCCTCGGTATGCAGATCACGCCAACAAGCAATTCCGCTTAAGTGAAGGCCTCATTGAGCAGCACATTGAGCAGGTTGCGGAGGCTGTGTGATATGTTATTCAAAAAGAATCTGCGCAACGCGCTGAATAACCTGCTGCGTGCACCAGGTTATTTTATCACCATAGTGCTGACCTTAGGGATCACCTTAGGTGCCCTGTCGTCCATTTTTAACCTCAATTACCTGTTAAGCTTCGAACCTTTGCCCTACCCGGATCAGTCACGACTGGTGATCAGTAACTGGCGTCATACCGACGATGGCAAGCTTAAATTCGCCAATGCCCAGAACTACCCGGGATTGCGCGAAATGGCCAACTCCGCAGAGCTCTTTGAGCAACACACCTTTATTAAATATGGTGAAGAGATACTGCAAAATGACCCGAGCAAGAGCAAACTCAAAGCGGCATACACGGGCCCGGAGTTCATGCAATTGCTGGCGGCTGAATATGCGCTGGGTCGTGGCTTTCAGGACACTGAACGCAAAGACAGCCACAACCCGGTTGCCGTGATAAGCTATGATTTCTGGCAGGACTTTTATGCCGGCAGCCAGGATGTGCTGGGCCAGACTCTGGAAATTCAGGGAACTAAGTTCTCGGTAATTGGTGTGACCAGCCCTCAATTCGTTGAGCCGCAGTTAATGTCGGTAGACAATAAAACGCAGGTGTGGATGCCATGGGACTTCAACCCGGTCAGTGAAAAAGACGATACCGACTGGGGACTGTTCTTCATCGATATCTTTATGGTTGCTAAGTTGCAAGCAGATCAATCGCCTAAACAGGCTGAACTGGTACTGAGCAACGCTATTAATACCAAATTCCGCGCCGAGAACGCAGGCGTGGCTTACTTTGAATCGCGCAAAATTGACGTTACTTTAGAAAAGTTTGAAACGGTCATTTTGGGTGATACCCGCTCTCAAACCTTACTGATGCTGGCGGGTATGATCATCCTGCTGTTGATTGCGGCGGTTAACGTGACCAACCTGGTACTTGCCCGTGCTGCCAACAACCATCGTAAATTCAGTATTCAGGCCGCACTGGGCGCCAACAAGCGTCATATTTTCTCTGCGATTCTGGCTGAAATTGGCCTGGTAATGACAGCCGCGGCGGTTTTCTCTGTCGTGATCACTTTGATTGCAAACAATCTGCTGGTCAGCTTTGCACAAAATCATATTCCGCGCGTCGCAGAGCTACACCTGAATGTAGCAACTGTGGTCTTCTCATTTGCGGTTGCCTGGTTACTTGCGTTTGCGTTTGCCACCATTACCACACAACAGATCAAGTACCGTGCTCTGGCGGGTGCCATTCAAACCAGTGGTAAAGGCAGCGGCCTGCAAATTTCAAGAAGCCTGCGCACGACCCTGATGGCCAGCCAGGTAGCCCTCAGCGCCCTGCTGGTAACCTGTAATGCCTATGTCCTGAGCAAAGCGTTAGACAATATCCAGCGCCCGCTTGGATTTGAATCTGAACAGGTTGCCTATGTGTCTATGGAGCTGGGTGGAGTCGACCTGCAAACCCGTGAGCAATGGATGAGCCTGGTACAGGACCTGAAAGATAAAATTGCCACGCATCCGTCAGTTGCTGAAGTCAGCATAGGATCCAATGCACCTATGGCCCGTACTAAAAACATGGAATGGACCATAGCGGTGACCACGGAGCAAGGCGGTGGTGACCGCATCAGCCCGGGGGTGGCACTCATCGATGAGCAATACGTACCTTTGATTGGTTTGCCAATGCATCAGGGCCGTAACTTTACCGCTGAAGATGTTGCCAATCGCCAGAAGGTTGCGATCATCAACCGCACCATGGCCGAGCAAATTGACCCAAGTGGTAACGTGCTTGACCGCCCTGTGTATTTACCTCGTCAAAAAGACCCTTACATTATCGTAGGTATCGTTGAAGATATGCAGGTACCTGCACAGGAAAATAGTCCACGCTTTTATATTCCAAGCATCTCGGCGGCCAGCTTTATGGTGAAGTATAAGCCGAACAACCGAGTCAGCATTCTGGAGTACAACCAGCTGGCAGAGCAAGTACACTCTCAGGTATATCTGTACGACGCCTATGACATGACCAGTATCCATGACCAGAAACTGGCACTGGATCGCATCTTTGCCTGGATCTCAGCTTCGCTGGGTGTCTTGTCTATCCTGCTCGCAGCCATTGGTCTGTACGGTATGTTCAGCTACAGTGTGACACTCAGAAAGTTTGAACTGGGCGTGCGTATGGCCATTGGTGCGGCGCCAAATCGTATCATCTCTTTACTGCTTAAAGATGCGATGACACCTCTGCTGAGTGGTATCGTGATAGCACTGCTTGGCCTGGTTGGGATTTACTATTACCTGAGCAACCACAGCACTTACTTTGTAGAGCTGGATATAGTCAGCGTACTGCTGTCATTGCTGGTGATTGTAGGCACATCTGTGTTGTCTGCTATCTATGCAAGCAGCCCGCTGATCCGCAACCGAGTGATCTATTCACTACGCGGCAGCGACTAACCACAAAAAAGCCACCTGTGTGACAGGTGGCTTTATCTTCTTGAACTTACCTTTGTTATCCAACACCCAGTTAATCTGTACTCAATATGTAACTCCCCCATAAACTGCAACAGTTCTTGAGTAGAATTTCCATTAACAAAAGAAGGAAGTTTTACGATGAGAAAAAGCAAGTTCACCGAGTCACAAATTGTTGCCATGATCAAAGAAGCTGAATCGGGTATATCGGTTCCAGATCTTTGCCGAAAACATGGAATTGGACAGAGCACATTTTATAAATGGCGCTCCAAATATGGCGGCATGGAAGTGTCGGATGTAAAGCGTCTGAAAGAGCTTGAAGAAGAAAATCGCAAGCTCAAGGACATGTTTGCAACACTGAGTCTGAAACACACTATGCTTGAGGAAATCGTTGCAAAAAAGCTGTAAGCACAAGCAGGCGTAGAGCGTGGGTTGAGCACTTCCTAGAGCAGTATGAGGTAAGTGTGGCACTTGCTTGTGAGGTTGCAGGACTAAATCGAAGTGTCTATTACTACACGCATAAACGGCCACCAGATGATGAGGTAATCGATGCGT
Source organism: Pseudoalteromonas sp. XMcav2-N (assembly GCF_024124545.1). Lineage (GTDB taxonomy): Bacteria > Pseudomonadota > Gammaproteobacteria > Enterobacterales > Alteromonadaceae > Pseudoalteromonas. The sequence goes on along the minus strand of NZ_JAMXSF010000001.1, from coordinate 3,418 downwards.
TGCTGTTGCTTGTGGAGCGTCATCCTCGCTGGGGTTTACCTAAGCTGTTTAAACGGCTTAGGCATCAGGGTAAAAAATGGAACAAGAAGCGTGTTGAACGCGTTTACAATATGCTAAAGCTCAACTTGAGGCGAAAAGGAAAGCGCCGTGTTCCTACACGTAACCCAGAGCCATTGAGTACGCCGGAAAAGCACAATGATTCTTGGTCTATGGATTTCATGAGCGACGCTTTAAGCTTTGGACATCGCTTCAGAACATTAAATATTATTGATGATTATAATCGGCAAGCACTGGCCATCGAAGTTGACACCTGCTTGACCACAGAGCGAGTTATTAGAACGCTTGAACGAGTGATTGCCTGGCGAGGAAAGCCGTCGCAAATAAGGGTTGATAATGGACCTGAATTTACATCCAGCCTGTTAGAAAGTTGGGCGCAGGAGAAAAACATAAAGCTAGAGTTTATTCAGCCTGGTAGCCCTTATCAAAACGGTTTTGTGGAGCGCTTTAATCGCAGTTATCGAGAAGAAGTATTAGATTTATATCTGTTCGATTCACTACAACAAGTGCGCGAAATCACAGATGAATGGCTAGAAATTTACAATTATGAAAGGCCTCACGATGCACTGGAAGACATGACTCCAGTTGGCTACCTTGAGGCTGCATAATTCTACTAATGAGCTGTACTAGGTTGGGTGGAGTTACAAATAGACACACGCTCTTGTCCTTTTTTTGCCATGTCAGAGCTGAGCTTTTTCTTCTCCAAAGCCAGGAAAAGCAAAGCCCCGCAAGTGTGAGGCTTTGGATTCAAAAATTATTGGGTTGTATTTGTTCGTAACAATATTTCTTTAAATCAAAGATTTTCTAATTTCTTCCAGGCTATGAGAGTACGATTTTTTTCTTTCTAAAAACAGACTGTTAAGCCTCATGCCGACCAGTTCAGACAAGTCACCGTCCAATATCGTAGTTGAAGCTATTCGTAGTTTTTGCAGTTTACGCAGCTTAGAAATGCCAGAAATAGATTCAATGGTCGAGCAATTTTCAATTACTAAACCTTCTAACCCAGATAGAGTGAGTAGTTTTGATAACCCTCTGACCTGTTTACATCCTTCTATTTCAACACTAGCAAGGCCTAACGAAGTTATGGCATCAATGCTCTCCAACTTTCTACATTGATATAACGAAATAGAATTTAGCTCACTTAATTTTTCTAACCCATCTAAGGTCTTCAACTTACTTGGCTTTATGAGATCTAATCTGCGGATGGTTAATGGTAATAAACAACTTAGCGATTCCTCCTTAAATCCATTCAACAATAAAACCTTAACTGAAGTGCTCTCAGAAATATTTTTTAAGCAAGGTTTCCAGTCGATCCGCACATCTTTTAAGTTACAAAGTTGTGAAACATCAAATCCAACCTTTAATTTGGGGCACTCCAAATATAGCACTTCCAGATTCACTAAATGGGATACTTTTGAGATATCTGTGATTGTCGAATCAAAGATATACAACGCTTTAAGTTGCGTGAGCTCTGTCAAAAAATCCAAAGGCTCACACTTCCAACCCAGCCATTGATTTAGCATCAGAGAAGTTACATTTTCACGGTTGATCACGTCAGCAATTTCACCATCAAAATCGCTGAATAATTGCATCTTGACTCCGTTTACTGAGTCATCATGTAAAAGTTTATATTTTACATTACTTTCACTCATCAACATTCCTCCCTTCTGCAGGGCTAACTTAATTTGTAATTTTATCAGATTTTGCACCTGCACCATCAGCGAAAGCTTAGCTCGAAGTGCGGAGTTTTGTTCGGACACTCACTCAAAAGCAGTTTCAACTTGAAACTGCCCAAAAAATATCGATAAATTTGGCTGGATGTCTTTGTAATTAGCTTGGGTGTCTTTGCAATTATCTTTCTTTTTATTTATAACGCCCAGTTAAGGTGTGTTTGGTAGACACGCACTATTACTTGAATTAACCATGTCAGAGCTGAGCTTTTTCTTCTCCAAAGCTACCCTTGAGTAAATCTCCACTTTCGAATTGAACCTGCACTATTTTTCGGTTGGGTGTCTGCGGTTATTAACAGGTTCCAGTTGGGTACCTGCGGTTTTTATAAGTGCTTTACCCGGCAAGTTCGATGCCGGATGCCTAAACATTTTAGGGCTGTTGTCCAATAACATTATTACGCCCCAATTTGTCCAAATTCCACACAGATGTGACTTTGACAGTTGCAACAGATTGTTTACTTTGAGTTTATTCCGTGGGATCATAAGGTTATGTAATACAGTCCGTTTTGTCGGTTTATGTTCCGACATGTTGGGGTAGAATAAATTGTTAGGTTTCATGGGGAGTATTGATGGATTTTTCCATACTTTTGAGTGGTGTTATTGTCGCTGTAGTGATCGGTGTATTTATATATCTAAGAAAACAAAGCACCTCCAAAGAAAAGAAACTTGATCCAAATAAGTTATATACATTCACTTACGTATTTGTCTTTGATTCTAAAACGCAAGCTGAAGCACTTGTATCTTCTCTACAATTGGAAAATGTTGACGTTGAAGTTACTCAATCACAAAACAAAGCTAAATGGTGGGCAAGGTTTTCAATGAAAGATAGACCTGTTTCTAACTATTACATTGATTTAGAAACTAAATTGATAAATGCAGCAGAAAAGCATGAGGGTAAGTACGGTTGGATTGATATCCTTGACCCTGATGAACCAATGGTTGAAATAGTATAAAACCTAACAAGGCAAATCAAAAAGGGCGGACAAAAACCAGTTGGCTTTGTTCGTTCCTCACAAGTTTAGCCAACTAATTTTTGCCGTTTATTTGCGGCGCTGGGGGATCCCCTCATAATTGAGGCCTCCCGAGCAGATGTATCAAGCGCACGTATTCACGTATAGCCCAGCGCAGTTGCTTTCCTGTCATAACATAATCGTTTCGTCGTCTAACCTCTTTGCCAAGTCTGACAGTCGACAGCACAGCACGCTCTCTGATGGTATTAGCCTGGAACTTTCGTTGCCAATTTGAGTGTTGGGCATACAGGCCTATCCACCAGAGAATAATGGTCGCCAGCAAAGAGAGTAATAACAATATATCGAGCCGGTTGGGGCATCGACTTTTACTATGCCGCAGACCCATACCGTATTGGGGGCTTTTCAGGTCTCGAAAGCTCTCTTCGATTTGCATGCGCTTGGCGTAAAGTGAGACAACACGTTTCGGTTTGAACAAGTCTGCGGGCAGGTTGGTGACCAATAGCCAGGGCTCTTTACTACCAGTTCGATAACTTTTTTGGGCGGTATGACGCCTGCCAGCTTTTGAAGAACGTTTGTCAGTGCGGCCTTTTGGTTTGGCTTTATATAAATGAAGGTGGCAGTTGATAGGGCTTTTTCGGCCAAGTTTTACCTCACCAATAT
>NZ_JAMXSF010000019.1 GCF_024124545.1 Pseudoalteromonas sp. XMcav2-N | reverse complement strand
GCCCGGAGTGACCTTAAGTTGCTGATTGGTTGCATCATCCAATGCGGCATGTGCTCTGGCTTTGGGATGCTGTTGAAAAAAACGTGCGCGTGATTGGTGTTCTGCCATGAGTTGCTCCTTAAAAAAAACACCGCCCCATGCCAGCTCTTTCACTCATTGTGGTTAACGGGTACACACCCGACATACATATCATGATGTAACACATAGAGCCGACCTGGTGGCCTGGGATAATAAACTGTCCCTACTACCTGCTGACTCCAGTAAGGTTTACCGCCTGTATCGCAAGCTGCTGCCTATGATGCAAGCCAGCGGTGATATCAGGCCCTGTAACTCTAGCTCAGTCACGCCTGTTCTGCCTGCTCATATTATGAATATATTCATGGTTACCACGAAACCGTGCGCTTCCCGCTCCATTTTTCCAAGCCACTATCATTTAATCAAAATACTCAAATGTTGGTAAAAAGCAAAATATAAAGCCCAGTAACACACTAAAAAATCAAAGAGTTAAATATGGAACACCCATTGCTTTCATACGCTACATACTAACTAAGAACAAACCCGATAAGGAAGAAAAAGTATGAATACACAACAACTCAGCAGAACAAGAAATGTGTTTCTTGCTGGCGTTTTGTTGCTTCAGGCAGCTCAGCTAATTTGGGAACATTTCAATGGTGGCATCGTCACCCATCATTTACTGATGCGTGCAGATTTACCGGGCGTTTCAAACTGGTGGGGGCTGATTATTTTGCCCGCGCTGGTGTGGATAACTGGCATACACATTCAGGCAAGGTTGACGGCAAGCGCTCAGCACGACATGGCCGACAATAAAGCCTGGCGCACTATTCAATTAGGGTTTGGTATGTTGTTGCTGTTCAGTTTGTGCCAGACAATCGTATTCAGCCTGGGCTTTCATACGCTGGCCAAATTCATGTTACTGGGGCTGTTGATCACCGCACTGTTTGTGCCACTGTACAGAATGGAGTGCATCCTGGGCTATGTACTGGGTGCCTGTTTAATGTCAGGACCCGCGATGCCCTTTGTCGGTGTGGTATTGTTTGCAACGGTATCGGCTTTGTCTCATTTTGCGATAAAACCGGTGATTGCACGCGTTATTACCAAAAAGCACATCACAAGCTGATGAAATAGGAAGCAGGGTGAGCACAGAGCTACCCCTGAGACTCGGTATAGCGATTGATCAGTAAACTGGCAACCTGCTGCTTTACTGCGCGCTTATCGGTGGGGTCCACACCAAAACGTTGTGCCAGCAAGGCAATTTCTTCATCGGTTAGATTAAACGACAATCGCTGCCGGGTTTTTTTTGATTTGACCTCTAAATCGAGGATTTTTCGGATCATATCCGACGGCGTGAGTTCTTCGTCAATAGCCTGCTTTTTAAGGCTTTTCTGAACCTCAGTGGTTAAATCAAACGCCATCTGGGTGGCACGCAACGCCCGTTCCTGACGTTGCCATTTAGCTTGTTTATCAGTCACTATCAGGCCCCGGGAAACAGATCAACAATGTCGCTAAGCGGCCGAGTTAAAACCAGAGATACGTCTGTCTCACCGCCATCCCAAATTTCAATATTGATACTGTGCTTCTCATCGGGCGATACCAGCTCAATCACTTCACAGGTTTCACCGCTTTCATCCTGGTAACGTGGTAATGTGCGACCCCGATAGTCCTGCTCGTAATAATAGGCCACATAAGGTGCCTCGCTTTGCTGGTAGCTCTGTCCCAGAAAACGCTCAAAGGCTGCCGGCCTGGCCTGTGTCTTAATTTCTGTCAGGGATTCTTCATCAAAAATCCGCGCAAATTCGTCCAGCGTAAATATCGCATCCACATCATCGCGTTGGATCTTCACTGCAAAGTTAGCAAATTCTTCGCCGTCATCTTGTTCTATCTGTAAAAAGACCACTTTGCCTGACTCTGATTCAAGCACAAACTCATACTCAGCACTGTGTTGATATTGATAGGTTTGCACCGCTGTAACCTTAAGCGTCTGACCTTTCAGCCAATCGGGGTAGGCAAAGGAATCAATCAACGTCAACATGTCTCCGACGCGCAAGTCGCGGGCATGATTCAACTGACGCTCAGGGGCTTTCTTAGATTTGAAAAAACCAAACATAACTCACCTTTGAGAAAATAAACAAGGCAAAAAAGGAGGCCAGGCCTCCTTTTATCATTCAAACCACATTACTTGGCTTGTTTTGCCTTAATGCGATCCAGAATATCATTGCTCTTTTGCGTTGAGCCAATGCCCGCTTCCGCCATTTTTGCTTTCAGATCCGCGCCTGTTTCAGCAGCTTCCAGCTCTTTCGCTGCGGCCAGTTGGTCTTGTCTGTCCAGCTGACGTTGCTTAATACGCTCCAGTGACTGACGTGCATTCACCATAGACGACTCATTGGTGTTAAGCGTGCTGTTTACCGCCATGGTGGCCTTTTGCACGCTTTCAGTGGTTTTCACCATAGTCAACTGACGCTGATTTTCTTTGATCGATTTTTCTGCGTCCTTAACTTGCTGCTTAAGCAGGATCACATGCTTAGTAAAGCCATCCAGCACTTGCTGATGCTCTTCTTTCTCTGTTTCAAATTCACCAATTTTTTCAGCGATTTCGACTGCCAGCGCTTCATTACCCTGCTGTAATGCCTGACCTGCGTAGTCTTCATGCTCGGCAATGCTCTCATCCAGGGCGGCCAGTTTGCGTTTAGTCTGCATCTCTTTCGCCATCACTTCGGTCAGGCTTTTTTTGGCTTTTGCCAGCGCATTTTTGGCGTCGGCAATTTCCTGCTCAAAGATACGAATGCCATTGGCATCGACAATCGATTCACCCACTTCACGGGCACCACCACGTACGGCTGTAAATAATTTCTTTAAAATACTCATCTCACTGCTCCACTATTAATCTTTTAAATACACAGTCACGGCATCAAGCGCTTCGATGGCATTGTCTGCCAGAGTGACCAGTTCGTGCGTTATCTCATCGATGGAGGAGGAAACAGCCAGTGCGCCAAAAATAGCGTACTGTTCATCAATCTTAGCAAACGCACTCAAGGGGATAGGTACATTGAGTTTTAACAAAGCTTCATTTAACTCGTTCAATAACTCAGGCTTCACTTCGTTTTCGTTAAACAGATAGCTGATACACACCAGCTGCTCTTCTGTCTGAGTCACAAAAATCGGTAATTCGTCATTTCCCTCTACAATCACTTGCAATACATCTTGCTCACCCTCATTGCTGATCAGAAAGGACTCGAAGTTAGCACCTTCCGTTTCAAATGATGCCAATTTGATTGATAGTTCATTTAATTCCATCTTTTTTACCTTTTCGTTTTGACATATTATGTCTGAGTTAAGATTTGCACGTGCGACATAATATGTCAACACTATTGCGTTAATTTTTATACAACTCATCTTCCGTTTGCCATGCCTGGCGGTAATAATCGTACAGAACACCAGAACCTAAACGATTGACTTCAATATCTTTATTCTTATCAAAGAAACGGTTAGGAAACGCGAAAGAGGACAGTAAATATTTTTTGCTTACCCAGTTGCTGGCAACCGGCAGGTGCTCGGCTAATGCAATTCTTGCACTGGCGGGCTGGCCGGTACGCGTTGCAATTGTCCACCCCCATTGACCAAAGGAGGGAATGTTCTGCTGATACTGCTCTACATGCTCAAACCCGGCCTGCTTTACCGTTTTTGCGATACTGATAAAGGCACTCTTAGCATGGTAAGGCGATGTCGACTGAATGGCCAATGCTCCATCGGGTGCCAACAGTTGACGAACATGATTATAAAAATAATCACTGTAAAGTTTATTCAGATCCGGATGGTTAGGGTCTGGCAGATCAATAATAATTGTATCGAATTGCTCACCGCGGTCGAGCATACTTTCGACTTCTAAAAAAGCGTCTGCCACAATCACCTCTGCTCTGGGGGAATTAAGCGCATCCTGATTGAGCCACACCAGCTTGGAGGTAATCTCTGGTCTTGCCTCAAACGCCTGACCCTGTAAACCAAACAATGACAGCAGCTGACCATCCAGGTCAATCAAGGTTGCGCTTTGTACCGGCCACTTAAGTACATCACGTAAAGCCAAGCCGTCGCCACCACCAATGATCAGCACTTTATCATGGCGATTAGACGCCAGCATAGCCGGGTACACCAGCATAGTGTGATAGATTTGCTCGTCTACTGATGAAAACTGTAAGCGCCCATTTAAAAATAAATCATTAATAGGAGTCGCCTGCGTACGACTGAGGCGCTCCGTGATCACCACATGCTGATATTTGGTCGACTCGGAGTAAATCACTTTGTCTTTGTATAGCACATTGCTGAGGTCTTTCATCCATGCAGTGCCATTGAGTAGTATCACGGTAAACACGCCCAGCAACAGGATATGACACACCAGCAAGAGCCTGGCAAAGCGCACATACGGATGATAACGCCACAAAAAAATCAGCCCGGCAACAATGTTAAACAACGCTGTCCAGGCAGCAGCCTGCATAATGGGCAGCGCCAGCATAATCATGACCCAAATCGCGGCGCCGACTCCCGCACCAATATAGTCTGCCCCATAAATAGTGCCGGCGTTATTTTCCAAAAAGCGACCATAGACCTGCTGACGAATACGGGCGATCAAGGGAATTTCCATGCCTATCAATATACCCAGAATTAAGCCAAATATATAAGGCAAAAAGCGGGCAAACTCTTGCAACTGCTGGAGCGGTCTGCCATCGAGTAAACTATCAGGTGGCAGGTTATAGAGACTGGAGAGGGTGTGAGGTAAGGTGTAGGTCAATGCGATAATGCTGGCGATGATCAAAATACTGCTCATCCCCAGTAAAGCAATCAGGCTTTCCAGCCAGGCAAACGCCGTAAATGGGTCTTTAAACCAGCGCGCTAAGAATGCACCTATTCCCATTGCCACTATCATAGTGCCTATCATGGCATAAATGGCGCTTTCAACTGAGCCAAGCACCCTGCCGGCATAATGGGAGAGTAAATATTCATAGATCAGGCCACAGCCAGCTAAAATGGCCATCACACCGATCAGTAAAACATCGTGACCAAACAGCGACATGCTGCCGGTCACTTTAGGTTGATTTGGGGTTACCGATACACTCAAGAATTACGCACCCAGCAAGGTTGCCATGGTAACACCGACCGCAAAGGACACCGCCGCGGAAATGGTTGCTACACCAATGTTCTTCTGACGATTCACTTCATCGGAAATATCAGTGCCGGCCAGAATAACCTTGATCATCACCAGGTGTAACAGTGCGAACAAAACGATACTACCCAGTGCGGCAATACTCCAGTACGTCAGGCTACTGATCATATTGTCGGCCACATACGGTGCCAGGCCAGACGCTGCAGTCAATGCCAATGCTGCACCAATAAGAAACCCGGCATAGCGAATACCGACCGCCACATTGTTGTCCACAATGGCCTGTTGCAAACAGTCACCGTTGCGGTTTGTGCGTTTAAACAGTTGTACCCGGTATTGGCTTACCAGCAACATGCACACGTTACCTATGACAAAAGCTGCCACCACAATAGGCAACCCATACCAGCCTTCCGTCAGTACCCACAGCAACGCTGAGCGGATCACAATAGCAACACTGACCACATGACCAAAGTCAATCAAAGCCGACGTGATGTTGCCTTTGAGGATTTCACTGTGCAAATCCACTTTGCGCAGCGCCACTTTATCCTGAAAAAAGTGTCCCAGCTTGATCAACACAATCCCCACGGCGCCATAGCCTGCCATTTGCAGGGCTTCCTGAGTCAGTGTACTTGCGAAAGCACCGCTGGTTATTCCAGTCAGTACAATGGCAAGCCCGGTCAAACCACCAGCAAAACTCAAACCAAAAGCAAAGTTGTCGCGCTCGGTAATTTCGTCATTCGCGTGCAGGTTTGACACCCACCCCTTGATATATTTTAAGCTCACAAACAGGGCAATGATCACCGCCATATCGATGAGAAGTGCCTGAAATGTCCAGGCAGTTAATCCGTTAAATTGATACATGTATTAACTCCGCTATCTGATGCACTACTTGCCCCGGCTAACGCCGCGAGAGGTCCGGTTTGAACTATTGCGAATTGAGCCTGATCCCGATTTTGCTCTCGAGTAGCTGCTTCGCGATACTGATGAGGGGGTGTGACTGGCACGACTGAGACCAGAAGCGCCCGATTTTCTTTTTGCATAGGGGCTAGTAAACTGCTTACCCTGGCGCTGATAAGACTGCCGGGTACGCTGCTCAATCGTATTCTGGCGCTTGTAGCTCTGATAACTGGTGTATCGTTTGCGGCCATAATCGCTGTAGTAGCTATATTTTCGACGCTTACTCCAGCTGCTGTATTCTACATCCCCCAACAAATCACCGAGCATTCTGTACATGCCATACCACATCCAAAAACTGGTACCATTGGAGCTGGTCTGCCACTCACCATAGTTGGCGTTGCCGACTAATTGGTTACCCACTGCTTGTTGGCCGTTATTGGCTGCCTGCTCGGCAGCCTGACTGACAGCACCAACCCGAGCCAGTGTGCCGTTGGACATATCGGCCAGAACATTGATGGGATCAGTCAGTGCATCGTTGAATAAACTCACAGAAGCAGCTTCTTTGAGTAGTACCGCCTGCTCAATAAGGTCATCACTGCTCATACCCGGCTGAGGAGATTTGAGCGCCTGATAGCGGGTCAGTAAATTTTGATATAGTGGACCGGCACTGGTTGCATCCTGTGCAACCAATTGAGCAATCTTACTCAATTGTGGATTCTGCTGACTCAGCACCTTGCCATATTCGGTTAAGAGATTGGCATTACGCACTTGATTTTTATCGAGCGCATCACCTAAGGTGTTGATGGCCCTTGAGGCGTCCTGAAGTGTGTAAGTAATCGTTTGCTGGATGCGCTCCTCTTTCGATTCGCACCCCAACATTAAGCACATTACACAGAGCAGACTTATCAGTTTCCAAACTTTAAAATCGGACATTCATTGTCACCTGATCTACCTTGATACGAATTCAGATTTTCTATTCTACATAATTGCAGTGGATAACCAAGCACCAATATATAACTCGCTTCATAAAGTTCAAAAAATAGAGGTACAGAGGTGAAAGTCAGTATGTGTAGACATACGCAAACATTGAAATAAAAATGACGTTTAAATGAGATATAGATACTTGCGCAAAAAACGGTATTAACAATTCATTTAATAATAATCACATAGGGAAGAATTATGGGCAGATTTATTCTGCCCATTAATACGCAAATGCCAAAGGCTAGAAAGTCACCAACACTTCAACATCATCACCTTCATATAATGCTGTATAGTTAATGATTGCAGGCTTTTGACCACCAGGGCTCATCATGCTGGCACTACACCATATTTTTTGTAAACTGACGTCCTGAGAGGACTGTGCGATATCTGAATACCTCAGATCCTGTTGCTCTATCGCTTCGTCGACCGCATCCAGTACTTTTGCCAAATCTGCCGAGCGCCCTTTGACCTCAACAGCTCGCTCGTACGTGATTTCGCCTGCTTTGCCAGCCTGGGTTAGCATCACATTAAACAACTGAGATTTTGCCTCTTCTTTTACGATGTCATGAACCAATTCCATGACATCATCATCGTCGCATTGTGGCAGCTCAGTGGATGGTTCGTCACTACCACATGCAGTAAGCAGTAATAAGGCTGGGATAGTTACCAAAGAAGTGAGTGCTTTCATTATGGTCCTTATAATTATCTATAAAATAGTCGGTGCCTGCGGCATAACTGCCGTGTTGTATACCGCGGGCCTGGCAATAAAACCTGAGTGTTAACAGTTATCCTCAAGCAGGTCATAAATCAGATCTTCGAGGTCCTCCAGGTTATCTTCGTCAATAACCAGGCGAGCCTTTGATTCATCTAAATCAAGTGCCTCGGCAAAAAACCCTCTGAGGCCCCGAGCTTTACGGTCAATTTCAAAAATAACCTCCAGCTGACTGCCACGATTGAAAAAGACGATCTCTACTTCATCGAAACGGCCATGAAATTCGCCGGCAATGGTTTTGAACTCCAGCTCCTGTACGAATGGCAGGCGAGAGAAAGAAGCCTCTTCAATGCCTTCACAGTCTGATTCATACAATTTGAAACCCAGTTCTTCCATGCTATCGATAACGGCTTGTTGCAGGTCGGTTGGCACAACACGGATATAATCACGATCGGATTTATCCAACGCCATGTCGATGTCCAGATTAGTGGCAATCCAGGTTTGAGACTCGCCGACTGTGATAGGCGTTTCCAGGTCTAAATCAAATGCAAAGGGAATATGCTTTTCATCACCTGGCTCAATGGCAAAACGCTCATTAATACGAAATTTGGCTAAGGTGTGTTGCTTAGTGACAGTTTCCGACTCACCTTCACTGTTTTCTCTTTCAACGGTGTAAGTACACATCACTTTGAGATCGATTTTGTTGATCTCCTGAGCAACTTTGCCGCCGTTAATTTTAACTGTGCCGGAAATTTCCTCGCCAGGTGCAACCTGGTGATGGTCTAACAATGTGTCTACTTTTGCTGCGCCAATACCAACAGCGCCAAGTGCTTTCTTGAAAAAAGACATATTCATCCTTATTGATTTTATTACCTTCAATCTTTGAAGGTTTTCACGGTCGATTATAGAAAAGAATATAAACGCGTCAACCGCTTTTTCTTTGCAAACATTTGACGATAATAATACAAACTCACAAAAGTACGCCACATTGAGAGTATATTTACCAACAATAAGAAGCATTACTTATTTAATTATTAAGATGAGAAGAAAAGCTCACATAAATATGATTATATTTATATGAAAGAGTTAAATTAAATAGATTAACCTCTATTAAAACAGATATATCGCACAATCCTGATGTTCAATTTCCTCAGTACAAACGACCTCATCACATCGTTCACTTTGCCAAATTTTTATTACATAAAATGAAAAACCCGGCAAAGCCGGGTTTTCAAAGCGTATAGTGCCGGGGGACGATTACATCATGCCGCCCATGCCGCCCATTCCGCCCATGCCACCCATATCAGGTGCAGCAGCTGCTTCTTCCTTCGGAATTTCAGCAACCATGGCTTCTGTGGTGATCATCAGGCCAGCAACAGACGCTGCAAACTGCAGTGCAGAGCGCGTTACTTTAGTTGGGTCAAGGATACCCATTTCAATCATGTCGTCATACTGACCGTTCGCTGCGTTGTAACCATAGTTACCTTCGCCGCCTTTCACTGCATTAACAACCACAGATGCTTCGTCACCCGCGTTTGATACGATTTGACGTAGCGGTGCTTCCATCGCGCGTAACGCAACTTTGATACCGTGGTTCTGATCTTCGTTGTCGCCTGTTAGTGATTCGATCTTGCTCGCAACGCGAACCAGTGCAACACCACCACCAGGTACTACGCCTTCTTCAACCGCAGCACGCGTTGCGTGCAGGGCGTCTTCAACGCGATCTTTCTTCTCTTTCATTTCAACTTCAGTTGCGGCACCAACTTTGATCACTGCAACACCGCCGGCCAGTTTAGCCATACGCTCTTGTAGTTTCTCTTTGTCGTAATCTGAAGTCGCTTCTTCGATTTGTGCTTTGATTTGTGCAACGCGGCCGTCAATACCTTCCTGCTCGCCCGCACCATCGATGATGGTTGTGTCATCTTTAGTGATAACAACGCGCTTCGCAGTACCCAGGTCTTCAACTGTTGCTTTTTCAAGCTCAAGACCAATCTCTTCAGAGATAACGGTACCGCCAGTCAGGATAGCAATATCCTGTAGCATCGCTTTACGACGGTCGCCAAACCCTGGTGCTTTAACCGCTGCAACTTTTACGATGCCACGCATGTTGTTCACAACCAGAGTCGCCAGCGCTTCACCTTCAAGGTCTTCAGCGATGATCAACAGAGGCTTGCTGGTTTTTGCAACCGCTTCCAGAGTTGGCAGCAGTTCACGGATGTTAGATACTTTTTTATCAACCAACAAAATGTGCGGGTTATCAAGTTCTACCTGGCCTTTTTCCGCATTGTTGATGAAGTAAGGAGACAGGTAACCACGGTCAAACTGCATACCTTCAACAACGTCTAATTCGTTCTGTAGCGACTGGCCTTCTTCTACGGTGATAACACCAGATTCACGACCTACTTTTTCCATTGCTTCTGCAATGATGTCACCAATTTCTTTGTCAGAGTTTGCAGAGATAGTACCTACCTGAGCAATCGCTTTCGCGTCTGAACAAGGAACAGATAGCGCTTTAAGCTCTTCAACCGCAGCAATCACGGCTTTGTCGATACCACGCTTCAGATCCATCGGGTTCATACCCGCAGCCACTGACTTAAGACCTTCATTCACGATAGCTTGTGCCAGTACCGTTGCAGTCGTAGTACCGTCACCCGCCGCATCGTTTGCTTTAGACGCAACTTCTTTCACCATTTGCGCGCCCATGTTCTCGAACTTGTCTTCCAGTTCGATTTCTTTTGCAACAGATACACCGTCTTTAGTAATGGTAGGGGCACCGAATGATTTATCCAGTACTACGTTACGGCCCTTTGGACCCAAAGTTACTTTTACTGCGTCTGCCAGTACGTTTACGCCTTTAAGCATTTTAGTGCGGGCATCGCCTGCAAAACGAACTTCTTTAGCTGCCATGATATTTATTCCTCTAAATTCTTTTCGATTAACCGTTAAATGTTGAGTGCGACGACCGGGCTTATTCTACGATGCCCAGGATGTTATCTTCGCGCATGATCAGGTACTCCTGACCTTCGATTTTTTCTGTTTTCTCAACGTACGAGCCGAACAATACTGTGTCGCCCGCTTTAACTTGCAATGCTCTCACTTCACCATTGTCCAACACGCGGCCGTTGCCCACAGCAACCACTTCACCACGGGTTGATTTTTCAGCGGCAGAACCAGTTAAAACGATACCGCCAGCAGACTTTGTTTCTTCTTCAAGACGCTTAACAATAACGCGATCATGTAAAGGACGAATGTTCATGTGTTTAGTTCTCCTAACAGTTTCTGAACAATGACAGAATACATAGTGTAAGATGTTTGCCCGCTCAAACTCACCGTTTATAAGGGGCTAACTAATTAATTTCTAAGTTGCTTCACTTTATGGGGATGGGCAAAACAAAACCCAAGCATTTTTTTCAATTTTTTTAGTCCTTGCGTTTAAACTCGCCTTCTAACGTGGTATTCCCCTCATCACGCTGCGATTGTCCATGACCTGAAGGACGACCAGCAAACGGGTCAAACTGCTGCTCTTGTTGCTGTGTAGTGTGTTGGCTGAACATGCCACCACTTTGCACCTGTACGGTGGCACGTTGCAGCAGCGCCTTGGCTAATTTTTGGCGAATGGCTGGCGTGAGCAGCATAAAGCCCAATACATCAGTCATAATTCCCGGCGTCATCAGCAATACACCGGCAATGATCACACAAATACCGGCAAACAGATCGCTGGCGGGTAACTGGCCGCGTGCCATTTGTTGTTGCACATTGGCGTAGGCACCCAGACCTTGTTGCTTAACCAGGCGCGCCCCAAACACCGCAGTCAGGATCACCAGTGCCAGGGTGGCAAATCCGCCGATGACTTCACTGACTTGCAGTAACAGGGCTATTTCAGCGATGGGAATAACAATAAAGAGTAAAAAAAGGACTTTAAACATAGGATCTCCAAAATAACTGAAATAGATGTATGGGTCCTCGGGTCTTATTTCAAGCCCGCGCATCAGGCACGGCAAAGCACACGATCAATGCGCTGAAAGTAAAGGTGAAGCGCTTGGGATACCCAGCATGTTTGGTTACACTAGAGCAAATTTAGCTCAAGTGAAAGGATAACCATGACGACGCCTTACCGATTAGTCATGACCACCTGTGACACTCATGCGCAGGCCCAAGACATTGCCAGGCAGCTGGTGGCAAATAAACAGGCAGCCTGTGTGAACATTTTGCCAAACGTTGAGTCCATCTATGTATGGCAGGGTGAGGTCACTCAGGACAGCGAGTACAAGTTAATGATTAAAACGCATGTTGACTTGGTCGAGGCCGTCATGGAGACCATTCACCGTTTGCACCAATACGATGTGCCTGAAATTCAGGTCATCGAAGTCTGTGCTGGATCGCGGGACTATTTTAACTGGATTGATGAGGTACTGAATTAATGCGAATGCTGACGCGCTTTTTACCCAGCGGCATACTGGCCGTTTTGACCGCCCTGTTGATGCTGCTAAGCACCGGCAGCCAAGCGGCAGGCAATGCTACTGTGCTCGATAGCTTGCTCGCTCCCAAGCAGCAAACGTTTTTACCCGTCGAAGAAGCGTTTAAGTTCGACTTCGACCAGCAGGGCAAAGTGCTGTTTACCGGCTGGGACATTGCACCCGGCTACTACTTATATAAGAAGAAACTGGAGATCATCGCCAAAGGGGCCGACATTTCAGTGCCCGAATATGCGCAGGGTGAAATGATCGAGGATGAATTTTTTGGCAAAACCGAAGTGTATTTTGACCAATTTGCCGTGATCTCCCGACTCAGTAACATCACCGACGGTGCAGTCGTCAAAATTCGCTATCAGGGCTGTGCCGAAGCCGGGCTGTGTTACCCGCCCGAAGTGATCACTGTGCCTTTAACTGTACTCGTCAGTGGCGGCGATGCTGATGCAACCCCTCCCGCCAAAGCAACCAGCCAGCCTGAGCCTGGATCCGCTAACGGCGACGATTTGAGCTTCACGGAGCGACTGGCGCAGCAATCGCTGCTCACTAACCTGGCGGTGTTTTTTGCGGTGGGTGTGGGCCTGGCCTTTACACCGTGTGTTTTCCCGATGTTTCCAATCCTCTCTAGCCTTATTGCCGGACAGCAAAATTTGTCGACTAAAAAGGCCTTTAGTCTATCTTTTGTTTATGTTCAGGGCATGGCCGTGACCTATGCCGCTCTTGGTTTAGTGGTGGCCTATTTTGGTGGCCAGGTGCAAGGCTATCTGCAACATCCGGCGGTGCTGATAAGCTTTAGTTTACTGTTTGTGTTACTGGCCTTTGCAATGTTCGGCTGGTACGAAATCAAACTGCCCAGCGGCATGATGAGTAAGCTTACTGAGATCAGTAATCAGCAAAGTGGCGGCAACTATGCCGGAGTGTTTTCCATGGGCGTGTTGTCAGGCCTGATTGCCTCACCTTGTACCACGGCCCCCTTGTCTGCGGCCCTGCTTTATGTTGCTCAAAGCGGCGACTTTATGGTGGGCGGCCTGACGCTGTATGCGCTGAGTCTGGGTATGGGTCTGCCGCTGCTGCTGCTTGGCACCTCAGGCGGTAAACTACTGCCCAAAGCGGGAGGCTGGATGGATCAGGTGAAAACCCTGTTTGGTTTTGTCATGCTGTTTGTGCCGCTGATCCTGCTGGAGCGGATCCTCGACTTTAATATCATTCTGGGTCTGGCGTCGGTGCTGGCGGTGGCAACCGCATTGTATCTGCACCACTGGCAAAGTGCTCAGGCACAAGGCAAAGGCAAAACCCTGCTCTGGGCAATGGCAACCAGCTTATTCGTAGTTGGCTTGCTGACAGCCAGAAGCGTGGTTTTCCCGGCACCTGAAACAGCTCAAACAAGCGTGGCGCAAAATGACACCAAGCAAGGCTTCAGACTGCTGGACGACCTGGCTGCACTAAATGTGGCAGTCGAGCAAGCCAACAGTAACGGTAAAATCGCCATGGTGGATCTGTATGCCGAGTGGTGTGTGGCCTGTAAAGAGTTTGAAAAATACACCTTTCCTACCGAGCAGGTACAGGCGCAGTTTGCCTACTTCGATACCTTAAAGCTCGATCTGACCGAAAGTAACGACACCACCATAGAGATCATGGAAGCATTTACGGTATTCGGTCTGCCCAGTATTTTGTTCTTTGATACCCAGGGCAATGAGATCCCCGAACTGCGCATCACCGGATTCCAGGATGCCGACGAGTTCGCCGCTCACCTCGAAAAAGTACGCCAATACGTGATGTAACCTGCTTTTTAGCGAAAGAATTGTTCCCCACGACACAGAGGCCTGAAGAATTGCCTCTGTGTCTCGTCTCTTCCTATGCTGATTAGACCAGTATTTTGCTGCTATTTACCTTGAACTCTCTATAATAGTTCGCGAACGTGAGAAATATTTGCTATTTACTGTGCATACGCTTAAGTTAACAAGGTCTTTTTCGAAAAAAGTGGCTTTGTTTTCTAAATAAAGGAATTTCACGCATTATGTCTACAAATTTGAAGATTTTAGTCCTGAATGGCCCAAACCTGAACATGCTGGGCCGACGTGAGCCGGATAAGTACGGCACCCGGACCTTAAAAGACATCATGCAGAGCCTGACGCAAAGCGCAGTAAAATACGATGTTGAGCTAAGTCACTTTCAGAGCAATAGCGAAGCAGAGCTGATTGAGCATATTCATGCTCAGTATGATCGTGTTGATTGTATCATCTTCAACCCAGCTGCTTTCACGCATACCAGTATTGCTTTGCGAGATGCCCTACTAAGCGTCAGCATTCCGTTTTATGAAGTGCATTTATCAAATGTCTATGCACGCGAGCCCTTTCGCCACAAGTCCTACTTTTCGGATGTGGCGCAAGGCGTAATATGTGGATTAGGTGCACTGGGCTACGAAGCGGCATTAATGGCGGCCGTAGCCAAGCTGCGCAAACAAGATAACTCAAATTAACTAACAGGCGGGTCAAGTTATGGATATTCGCAAGATCAAAAAACTTATCGAATTAGTAGAAGAATCAGGCATTGCTGAGCTGGAAATCACCGAAGGTGAAGAGTCGGTACGCATCAACCGTCACAGCAGCGCGCCAGTCATTGCTCAGCCACAGCAATACTCATTACCAACAGCAGCAGCGCCTGCAGCAGCGCCTGCAGCAGCTCCAGCACCAGCCGCGGAAGCACCAGCTGCAGCCAGCGACGCGCCTGCCGGCCATCAGGTAAAATCACCTATGGTAGGTACTTTCTACTCAGCGTCTTCTCCAACTGCTGCGGCTTACGTAGAAGTGGGTTCAAAAGTTAACGTGGGCGACACACTGTGTATCGTTGAAGCGATGAAGATGATGAACCAAATCGAGTCAGACAAAGCCGGTGTTGTAAAGGCGATCCTGGTTGAAAATGGCGATGCGGTTGAGTTTGATCAACCTCTGTTCATCATCGAATAATGCCCCTGGAAGGTTAACACTATGCTAGATAAAGTAGTCATTGCAAACCGAGGCGAAATTGCGCTTCGCGTATTGCGTGCCTGCAAGGAGCTGGGGATTAAAACAGTTGCGGTCCATTCGACTGCCGACCGTGACCTCAAACACGTGCTACTTGCAGACGAAACCATTTGTATTGGTAAACCCGCCGCCAGTGAAAGTTACCTGGATATTCCACGCATCATTGCTGCAGCTGAAGTTACTGATGCCGTTGCCATTCACCCGGGCTATGGCTTCCTGTCCGAGAACGCAGATTTTGCCGATCAGGTTGAACAGAGCGGCTTTATCTTTATCGGTCCAAAAGGCGATACCATTCGTCTGATGGGTGATAAAGTGTCAGCGATCGAAGCAATGCGTAAAGCAGGCGTCCCTTGTGTACCTGGTTCAGACGGTCCGCTGACGGATGATAATGAGCGCAATGTACAAATCGCGAAGCGTATCGGTTACCCGGTGATCATCAAAGCTGCCGGTGGCGGTGGTGGTCGTGGTATGCGTGTTGTACGCTCTGAAGAAGAGCTACTTGACTCAATCGCACTGACGCAAACTGAAGCACAGCAATTCTTTGGTAATGGCATGGTATACATGGAGAAGTTCCTTGAAAACCCACGTCATATCGAAGTACAAGTCTTAGCAGACGGACAAGGTAATGCCATCCATCTGGGCGAGCGTGACTGTTCAATGCAGCGTCGTCACCAGAAAGTGGTAGAAGAAGCGCCTGCACCTGGTATTACCGCAGAAATGCGTAAGTTCATTGGTGATCGCTGTACGCGTGCCTGTATCGAGATCGGTTACCGTGGTGCCGGTACGTTTGAATTCTTGTATGAAAATGGTGAATTCTACTTCATTGAGATGAACACACGTATCCAGGTAGAACACCCGGTGACTGAAATGGTGACTGGCGTTGACCTGATCAAAGAGCAGCTGAAAATTGCCGCTGGTCAACCGCTGTCTATTACTCAGGATGATGTAGTAATTCGTGGCCATGCCATTGAATGTCGTATCAATGCCGAAGATCCAGTCAGCTTTATTCCGTCTCCAGGCAAGATCACGCGCTTCCACCCGGCCGGTGGTTTGGGCATTCGCTGGGACAGCCATATCTATGCTGACTACACAGTCCCGCCGCATTACGACTCCATGATCGGTAAACTGATCACTTACGGTGAAAACCGTGATGTGGCCATTGCCCGTGCACGTAATGCCCTGAATGAACTTGTGATTGACGGTATTAAAACCAATACCCCGCTGCACAAGAAAATTCTGGCGGACGAAAACTTCCAAAACGGTGGTACCAACATCCACTACCTGGAAAAGAAACTGGGCCTGTAAGCCCGTTTACGCAGGGGAGAAGGCGCCCCTGCGTATATTCCCTCCCCTTGCCCCAAATAGCCACTTTCAGAACTCATTGTTCATTTATCGTTGCATCCAGACGCCACTTCCGTCACTTTAATTGCATTATTCACCTCACCTACAGACTGGCTCTGTAAAAGGGAAGATGATGACATTATCTAGTTTTTTACGTTTGATCTGTCTGGCAGCAATCTGGGGCGGTTCATTTTTATTTATGCGTATTGCCGCGCCGACCTTTGGACCGGCTTATCTAATCGAGTTCAGAGTGAGCTTTGCCGCACTTGCTTTGCTCGTGATAGCCTGGTATCTGAAGCAATTGCTACATTTTCGTGTTCATGCACGCCACTATTTTACGCTGGGCTTACTCAATACCGCGCTACCCTTCGTGCTCTTTGCCTATGCGGCGCAAACGCTTACTGTATCTATGCTGGCAATTTTAAACGCCACGGCTGCCATTTGGGGTGCTTTGATCGCTTTTTTCTGGCACCGAACGCCTCTTTCAGTGAAGTCCCTGCTCGGTATGGGGCTGGGTATTTTTGGCGTTATTGTCTTAGTTGGCTGGGATAAGACTCTTGTCTCAGAAAAACTGGTTTGGCCGGTTCTGGCGGGTGTACTTGCTGCAGTCAGTTACGGGGTTGCGAGCAATTATGCTAAAAATGCGCCCCAGATCCCCGCGTTTGATAATGCCCATGGCAGCATGTGGGCCGCCGTCCTCTGGCTACTGCCACTGCTCCCTTTCATACCCATGCGGGCAGTACCAGATAGTGCCGAGATCTCTGCCGTGATCGCCTTAGGGGTGATCTGTACCGGCATTGCTTACTTGTTGTATTTTAGATTAATTTCAGAGGTAGGCGCGGCTTCTGCGCTATCGGTGACTTTCTTAATCCCCCTGTTTGGGATTGTCTGGGGCTATCTGGTGTTAGACGAGCAGGTTGGGCTCAATACGTTAGGCGGGATGGTACTGGTATTAACGGGAACTATGCTGGTGACGGGCTTTTCACCCGCCACCCTGCGCGCGCACAGTAGCTCATGTATGGCTACTGAAATACCACATTTTCGCTGCCAGGCAGCGGTTTAAAACGATTCAGTAGCTTTTCACAGTCTTCCAGGATCTGAGCTTCAAGGCGCTCTTCAGCACGCCAGCGCTGCGCATCCATTTTATAAATCTCTTTCTTACTGTATTTTTTTCGAGCGTCATGGGTCGGCATTTCTTTGACTTCCTCGTACATCTCATGCACGCCCGGATAACTCTGGCTCAGCTCGATTTCCTCGTCAAAGCTGTATTGAGACATCAGCACCCATACCCGCAAACAGCCTTCAGAGTACTCACACTGCTTCTGCTGCATCGCTTTGGCTATCAGATTGATACTATCGGACAGCTTGGCATTTCGTTCCTGACGAGAACGTGCCAGCTTCTCTTTTTGCTCCTGCTGCAATTTTGCTATCGTGTCTTTCTGAACTTTCAGCTGCCACAGCAGCTTGCCGGCGTAAAATGCCAGACCGGCGATGATCAACGCGCCTACCACAATCGCGGCTATCCACATAGTTTAACGCTCCTCGTCTTCGTCTGTTAACCACTCATCTGCCAGATCACTGCTCATCCACTGATCCAGCTCATCTTCCTGGGGCATATCAGCTTCTTCGAACTCATCATCAATGCCCAGTAACTCACATAACTCCTGATGGCGTGCCACTGACTTATTGAAGTACTTAGCATCTTTGCCCGTTAATAGCTCGCCACGCTCATGACGCTCCAATAGTGCCATCAGACGCTCATCATTTTCCAGTTGCTGCAGTTCTTCTTCCGGGCTTAAAGTCACCACAGCCACTTTCTTCAACTCGACCTGAGGTTTAAGATCTCGTTTTAGCTTAGGTTCATTAACCTGCTGCGGCTGGGGCACCAGAGCTATCGGCTTTTTACTGCCAGCACGCGGATCCTTTTTAGTACCTGTGGTGTTGTGCTCATCGACTTTGGCTTCTTGTGCATTGCGAGATCCAGGCTTCTTACCTTTGTGCTTTTTATTGCGCTGCTCTTTGAGCGCTCTGAGCTCCTGGAGCTTCTCTTTGCTTAACCTTGGCGTACCTATGTTGCCAACCTTACGGGATTTCTTCTTTCTCGTCATACTAGTCTTTACTCATTCTGTACTATCGCTTAGTTAAAATGATGACATCATTACCAATCACTTCAACCTGGGTATTAAATTGCTCTGCAATATAGGCAAATGTCTCACGGCTAAAAAACGCAATATGGGTTTGATCGTTTTTATAGTGCCAGTTTGCAAAGCGTGCTGGATCTATTACCAGCTTAGTCATTAATGCCAATGGTGCACCAGGCTTGAGCATCGCCAGTAACTGGTGCAGCACTTTGCCGGGCTGGGCCAGGTGTTCTATCACCTCACTACAGGTAATAAAGTCATACTGGTGATCCAACACTTTGGGATCATTGGCATAGTATAAATCATATAGCGCCATTCGATGGCCGGCCTCGGTTAGCATTTTAGCTAACAGGGGGCCTGGACCACAGCCAAAATCCAGTCCTGATTGGGCCGCCGGTAAACGCTCGCACAGTGGGTCAGCCAACCGTGACAGAAAGCGCCGATAGCCGGGATCCATCAGATCATTTTCATGGCTGTCATAAATGGCTTTTTCTTGCTCAGCACTTAATCTCTGTTCGGGGGAAACTGACACCAGCTTGCAGCGCTGACACTGCCAGTAGTCTCTGAATTTGTCCTGATGGTAGTGCGTCAGTGAGTCGCCTTCGCAAAGGCCGCAACGCCATGACTGTGGATTTTGCAACTGAGATAAACCGAAATGCCTTAAAGGCCGTATTGTATCAGCAATCAATTAGTGAACAAATATGCACACACAAATAAAAAAGCGGCAGAGATTGCTCTCTACCGCTTACTAATCTGAGCGTCACAAACTGGACACTTCTCCCTTCGACTTTTAAGTCTTTATTATTTTTATTGTGGTATCTTCCGTTTTGTTTTTGTTGTCACTTCCGTGAACACTTTCCATATTGTTATTGTTATCAAACTTCCAATGCATTTTTTATTTTCGGTCTTCCTGACACTTTCTTGGTCATCCTGCGTATTCAAAGAGAATACATAATCCTGCCACCGACGCTTCCGATACGAATTGTCCCTGTTTTTGTATTATCTGGCGACAACGAATAATCTACGCCGATCTGAAACAGTTACAACTAAACAATAACAAAATTATTACCTGAATATTTTAGAACAACATCAAACCAATTTTATTACAATAGGTTACAACTGAACGCAGGATGAAATTAAGTCAAGTCCTACACCCTACATAAGCATATATCCTACATTAATATTGAGATATATCTCACAAAGTAAGATCAAAAAAAGGCAGCCCTGTTGCTGCCTTTTTTACAATACCCAGAGTTTACACTGGGCTTATTTTGTATCTATACGACTTTAGTGTAGGCCACCTAAGTATTTAGACAATACTTCGATGTCTTTATCGGTCAGTTTCTTCGCAATGTCACTCATCATGCCGTTTGGATCGTTGTTACGATCGCCACTGCGGAATTTTTCAAGCTGTGCCTTGATATACTCAGGGTGCTGGAATGAAATTTTCGGGAACTTTGACAGAGACGTACCGTTACCACGTGGACCGTGACACGCAGCACAAGACGGAATACCACGCTCAGCATCGCCCGCTTTATATAGTTTTTGACCGACTTCAACCACATCTTCTGGTGTAGTACCTGAAGACATAGGCAGCGACGCAAAATACGCAGACAAGTCTTTCATGTCTTGATCCGATAAAGGCATAGCCATGCCACTCATCACAGGATCCATACGACCTTCTTTACCACCCGACGTCATGCCAAGCTTAAACTCTTGTAGTTGCTTGTAGATGTAATCCGCATGTTGACCAGCGATTTTCGGATACATAGTAACAGGAGCATTGCCATCCGGACCGTGACACGCCGCACAGGTTGCTGCCTTTGCTTTACCGGCTTGCGCATCGCCATCAAATGCCGCGACGTTGCTGGCTGACAAGGACCCTAGCAACATAGTTAAAGTTAATGCTATTTTTTTCATGGTAAATTCTCTGTTTCCGACCCTGTAATTTTGACCCCAGCCGAAAAAGCCTCGTTTCTTTTACTGCGTGGGCAAATCTTATTTGAGACCGACTGACCAAGCTTGCTAATTGTGCACTAATTGGCACCGACAAAGTCAACGGGCTCGAGTTTTACGTTGCAATTGCTACATTCTACACGATATTAATTTCTCTGGCACGTTTTCTGCTCACATTAAGCCCATAAATTATAGGGATTTGACCTGGATTAAGTTTCCCCTTGAGGACATAGCGTAAAAACTCACCCAAGGTGAAGATTTTATCGGCTTTTGCTTTAGCAACCAAGTATAATAAAATAGACAATAATGAGATCAATCCCCTTGAGGAGTCGAAGTGCTAAAATCCCGCATGCCGTATAATCGTGCTCAGTTTGTGACGAGTGCCCCTGATATTTCCCGATTACCCGCCGATACCGGCATTGAAGTTGCGTTTGCCGGACGCTCCAATGCAGGGAAATCCAGTGCGCTAAACGCCCTGACTGATCAGAAGCTGGCACGGACCAGTAAAACGCCGGGCCGTACTCAGCTCATCAATACCTTCTCACTCGATGATGATAAACGCCTGATCGATTTACCCGGATATGGCTTTGCAAAAGTGCCGCTGGAAATGAAAAAGAAATGGCAGAAATCACTGGGCGAATACTTGCAAAAGCGTCAGAGCCTGAAAGGTATTGTGGTATTGATGGACATTCGTCACCCGCTCAAAGACCTGGATATGGACTTGATTAACTGGGCTGCTGGCAGTGACATTCCGGTACTGGCACTGTTAACCAAGGCCGACAAGTTAAAGCAAGGCAAGCGTAAAGCAGAGGTACTGCAGGTGCGTAAAGCACTGGCGGAGCTTAACGCCGATATTACCGTACACGCGTTTTCTTCTTTAAAAGGGTTGGGTCTTAAAGAGCTGGCCTGGCAGCTGGATGACTGGTTCCTGGGACCATATGTCAAAGAAGAGGCTGAGCAAGACACGCCTGCTGCTGAGTAATAGCCTTCAGGCTGCGCCCCTGGCGCAGCCTAGCCAATCACAAACGGCATATCTGCCGACGTTAAC
This sequence comes from Pseudoalteromonas sp. XMcav2-N, assembly GCF_024124545.1. Classification (GTDB taxonomy): domain Bacteria; phylum Pseudomonadota; class Gammaproteobacteria; order Enterobacterales; family Alteromonadaceae; genus Pseudoalteromonas. The sequence goes on along the minus strand of NZ_JAMXSF010000019.1, from coordinate 116,439 downwards.
ACAAACTCATCACCCCGCGCCTGTGCCAATTCAGCCCACTGATAATAGACCGAACGGCTAATTCGCGCCGATAAGCCATAATTGAGCATCAAATATGGGACTGGCTGACCGTGGTAGGATTTAAGCACCAGGGGAAACTCGCTGCAAACAGGCCATAACCGGCCCAAATTATCCTGTGCGATTAAAGTCGTCGACAAGCCCAACGAGGGTGCCTGGTTGCAATACTGCCAGCTTACAATCACAAAGGGACTATCTGCGACTTTTACCGGGCACGTCTCGGCGGGTGACTTAAGCAGATACTGGCCCTGCTCATAACACAACACGCTGGCGAACAGCCTGACCAGTCCTTCTCGACTGATAGGCGCGCCCTCATGAAACCAGCGACCTTGTGCGTCAATTTCAAATGCGCCGACGCCACACTCATCCGCATGCCAGCGCCCGGTGGGTGCATGCTGCGTCACATAATGTGAGATCAGCACATCTAGATTACTCACTGAACACCAGATTGAAAGTAACCGGTACAGCGGTTGCAATTGTATTCAGACCAGCAACTTTACGCAGCGCTTCAATCCCCGCATCCAGGCCAAAATCACGACTGTTGATCAACACAGCGCGCAGTGGTGTCACCTGAAGTTGCTGATTGGCTTTGTTCACCACCAGATCCACATTCAGTGTTGCAACCTGACCATGCAGTGCCAGCGTAACAGGCACCTTTTGGATAATTTGAACACCCGGTTTCAGTGACTTGAGATACTGACTCACATTGGCAGTGATTTTAGCCTCTGGGAATTTAGCCACCTCAAACAGCATCTTTTGCATGCGTTCATTACGAATGGGGATCAGGCTTTCAACGCTGCTCAGGTCCAGTCTTAAATCCAGTTCACCGGCTTTATTTATGGTGCCAGACAGCTGTTTAAAGTGATGGTTTTCAGCAACACTGCCCGCCTTAATGGAAGTGAAACTCACATCGCTGCGCGCGCTGTCTAATTGCCACGCCTGAGCGAACTGCGCCGACAGGCCAAGAACTGAAAAAAGAAGGGGTTTAAGCATGACGTATTCCTTGAAAATGAAAGTCGTCATCTTAACTGTATCCTGTAAGCAGATGCAACGACATAGCGCGTAATACTGGCCTGACATGGCGCTTGGGAAATATTCGAGTGAGAGAGAAAAACCGGCTCGCACCATTCACATTGCGAGCCGTTATAGCAATCTGGGGAGAAGCTATCAATACACTGTATCTTCACAAGGAGAGATACATCATCAACAGGATGTCCTACAGGAAGAGGACGCGCGCACTGTAGCAAATCACTTAGGGGAAATAAACAGCCAAAAGCAAGTTATGCGCCAATTTGATATTTTTTAAACATCAGATTGTGCATTTTTACCTCTGAGTTACACCAGATACATTTGCAGGGCCCGCCATTGCTGGGTTCCGGGCAATAAAAAACACGGCCTGAGCCGTGTTTTTCGGGATACCCATAACGCTAATGCGCCTGCTCCCAGTTATCACCATGGTCCGCTTCGACCAGTAAGGGGACATCCAGCTTGGCAGCGTCACTCATGAGCTGACAGACATGCTCGCTAAACTCCGCCACTTTATCGGCTTTCACCTCAAAGACCAGTTCATCGTGCACCTGCATCAACAGCTTAATATCACTGTCCTGCTGAGTCGCCAGCCACTGTGCCACTTTAATCATGGCCTTCTTGATAATGTCCGCAGCCGTGCCCTGCATTGGGGCATTGATTGCTGCGCGCTCAGCCGCCTTACGACGGGCACCATTACGCGCCTTGATATCCGGCAGATATAAACGTCGACCGAACAGGGTTTCAACATAGCCCTGCTCTGCGGCTTTCTCCCGTGTCGTCTCCATATATTCAAGCACACCCGGGAAGCGTTCAAAGTACTTATCCATATAGTGCTGTGCTTCATGGCGCGGAATATCCAGCTGTCTGGCCAGACCAAAGGCACTCATACCGTAGATCAGTCCGAAGTTGACCGCTTTGGCCTTGCGGCGCATATCCGACGTAACCTCTTCAAGCGGTACAGAGAAGACCTCTGATGCAGTGGCACTGTGGACATCTTTACCTTCTGCAAAGGCTTTTAACAGACCGGCATCCTGCGACAGATGCGCCATGATCCGCAGTTCAATCTGGCTGTAGTCCGCTGCCATAATTACATGGTCCTGATCTGCCACAAATGCCTGGCGGATCCGGCGGCCAGCTTCATTACGGATCGGAATGTTCTGCAGGTTAGGATCGGTGGAGCTGAGACGACCAGTGGCCGTGACGGCCTGATGATACGAGGTATGAACTCGCTGAGTCTGCTCGTTAACCATCTTGGGCAGTTTATCGGTATAGGTGGATTTCAGTTTGGCCAGGCCACGATGCTCAATGATCAGTTTAGGTAATGGGTAATCATGGGCCAGCTCCTGCAACACCTCTTCCGCGGTAGACGGCGCGCCTTTTGGCGTTTTCTTTAAAACCGGCAGTTCCAGCTTGTCGAACAAGATTGCCTGTAACTGTTTGGTCGAGCTGAGGTTGAACTCTTCTCCCGCCAGCTCAAAGGCTTCCTGCTCCAACTCTTTAAGACGCGTTTCAATATTATGGCTCTGCTGTGCCAGCATACTGCTGTCAATCTTCACACCAGTGCGCTCAATATCAGACAACACGCTGACCAGCGGCAATTCGATGTCTTCAAATACACTCACCAAGGTCGGATGCTGCTGTAACTGTGGCCAAAGGTGCTGATGCAAACGTAAAGTAATATCCGCATCTTCCGCTGCATACGGCGCCGCTTTATCCAGTTCAATCTGATTAAACGTCAGCTGATTTTTACCCTTACCCGCAATCTCTTCAAAGCTGATATTTTTGTGACCCAGATATTTAAGCGCCAGCGAATCCATATCGTGACGAGTGCCAACGCTGTTAAAGACATACGACTCCAGCATAGTATCAAAGGCAATGCCATTGAGCTCCAGACCGGCGCGCGCCAACACGCTCTTGTCGTACTTCAGGTTTTGCCCCACTTTTTTATGCTTGGGATCTGCCAGGATCGGACCAATCAGGTCAAATACCAGTTGTTTGTCTAATTGCTCCGGAGCACCCATATAATCATGGCCCAGTGGCAAATATGCCGCTTCACCTGCAGCGACCGCAAAACTCATCCCCACCAACTCTGCCTGCATATAGTCCAGACTGGTGGTTTCGGTGTCAAAGGCAAACAGCTCAGCCTCACGCAGCTTATCGAGCCAACGATCCAACTGCTCGCGCTCTAAAATGGTTTCATAGTCAACTTCAACGGGTGGCGTAACCAGCGACTCCTGTTCGGTATCTGCGGCCGTTTCCGGTGCGCTTTTACCATCGAGCAACTCTGCCAGCCAGCGCTTGAATTCACATTGACCATATAGCTCAATCAGCTGATCTTTGTTCATGTCCTGGATCTTGAATTGTTCCAGATCTTGCTCAACCTCGCAGTCTAGTTTAATGGTCGCCAGCTCGTAGGATAGCTTTAACTGTGCCTCGTGTTCAGCCAGCTTCTTCGCCATGGTTTTGGAACCACGGAAACCCAGATCAGCGATTTTATCAAGATTTGCATAGAGATCGTCAATTGACCCCAGGCCCTGCAGCATAGCCAACGCTGTTTTTTCACCAACGCCAGGTACACCTGGAATGTTATCCACTTTATCGCCCATCAGAGCCAGGTAATCGATGATCAATTCAGGTCCGATGCCAAATTTATCCACCACCCCTTGCGGGTCTAAAATGGTGTTGGTCATCGTGTTGATCAGCGTGACATGCTCATTGACCAGCTGCGCCATGTCTTTATCACCTGTGCTGATCAATACATGCCTTTGTTGCTCTGACGCCAGGCGGGAAAAAGTCCCGATCACATCATCGGCTTCAACGCCTTCAATACTGACCAGCGGCAACCCCATAGCACGAATAATATCGTGGATCGGCGCTATCTGCGTGCGCAAATCATCGGGCATCGGCGGACGATGTGCTTTATATTCGCTGTACATCTCATTTCTGAAAGTCGGCCCTTTGGCATCAAACACCACCACCATATGGCTGGGCTGATATTGCTTGAGTAAGCTTTTCAGCATATTGATGACACCATAGATGGCGCCCGTGGCTTCTCCTTTTGAATTGGTCAGGTGCGGTGGCGCATGATAGGCACGAAACAAATACGACGAACCATCGACCAGGATCAGCGGGTTTTCAGGGATCTGAGACATAGTTATAGGGATCCTAAAATTGGAAGTTTTAAATCTGGGTTAGCATGCCATAAGGACGAGAATAAAACGAGTCTGGCACAGTCCAAAACGACCCATAAGAAATGGGGATGGCCTGTGGATAACTTTGTAGATAAACATGAGCTATCGGCCCACACATCAAAAAGATGTCTAGGATAAAAAAGTAAAACACTGAATATAAAAGGAAATTTATTTTTACTCTTTTATATGCTTTAAGCTAAGATTGTGGACAGTGACTTTGGAGTCAGTTTACAGCCAGTTATTGAGTGGCTATAAATTCACCGCTTTTTCATGGGCGGAGGCGTATACTAACACAAACGATCAAAGATCAAAGCAGATCCTTTATATTTTTTTATTACTAGCTTAATGACAAAATTGCATATATCGCAAAACAAAGACTTTAAACGGAGATCCCGATGAAACAAGTAGCGATCATTTTAAGCGGTTGTGGCGTCTTTGACGGTGCTGAGATCCACGAATCTGTACTCACTATGCTTCACCTTGAGCGCCTGGGTGCAAGTTATCAGTGTTTTGCACCCGACATTCAGCAACATCATGTGATCAACCACCTCACCGGTGAAGAACAGGACGAGCAGCGCAATGTTCGGGTTGAGGCAGCGCGTATTGCGCGTGGGGAAGTTGCAGATCTCGCCACACTGGACGCCAGTGCATTTGATGCATTGATCCTGCCTGGTGGCTTTGGTGTCGCAAAAAATCTATCCGACTTTGCCTTTAAAGGGGCTGAATCCAATATCCTGGAGACGCTCAAAACAAGCTGTCAGGCTTTCAACCAACTAGGTAAACCCATCGCTTATCTGTGTATTGCACCTGCGCTTATTGGTCATATCCACCCCGCTGGTACGCTGGCCACCATCGGCAATGATGAGGCTACAGCCCAGGCGGTTGAAGCTTTGGGTGCCAGCCACGTTACCTGCGGTGTGGCTGAGATCGTGGTCGATGACAACCACAAAGTCATCAGTACCCCTGCATATATGCTGGCAGGCTCAATTAGCGAAGCATCAAGCGGTATCGAAAAAGCCGTACAAAAGTTACTTGAGCTGGCCTAGCGCTAAACCCGGGCGGCACCATGCCGCCTCTGTCAACCTGTTTAATAATCAAGCAAACCAATTCAATTCATCTACTCTCAACCCTATGATTTTTTGCCCTAACGCAATAAATTTTATTTTTTAGTCGCTTATACTCAAGTTTACGTTTTATAAATTAGTTGGTGACGTTATAATCGGCTTAATTCCGTCATCCATCGTGATAGATCACGTTCAATTTGAAGTGAGCAAGGTAAATGAAGAAACTTTCAGCAGCACTGTTATTGCTATCTACTGCGGCAATCGCACAGCCATTCGACAATTCTTTAACTGAAGAAGCGATTAAAAAGCGTCTTGAGCCTGTGGGCTCTGTCTACCTGGCTGGTGCCGAAGATACTGCTGCCGCGGCGCCTACTGGTCCGCGTTCAGGTGAGCAAGTGTACCAGGCTTCCTGTTTTGCCTGTCATGGCACAGGTGCACTAGGCGCGCCTAAAACAGCTGATGACTGGGCACCACGTATTGCAAAAGGCAAAGATGTGCTACTTGACCACGCAATCAATGGTTTCAACGCGATGCCTCCTCGCGGTACCTGTATGGACTGTAGCGATGACGAAATCGCCGCAGCGATTGATTTTATGATCAAGTAAAAAATCGCCGTGCAGGGGGAGTTAATTCCCCCCTGCTAATGGCGTGTCATGTCGCAGAATTTAAGACAATTATCACCATAATGTTATTAAAATTTTGCACTTGACCCCCCATTGTAAAAATGAAAATATAAGAACAATAAATAGACAATAATAACTCTTGGTTTCATCATTGGAAGATCCCAGCGTCTTAGTTCGCAAACTGACTCGGAAAAATCGCCGTTTAGAGTCCTTGCTGAAAAAATACAAACAAAACTCGCACTTGCAGCATGCCTTGATCCAATTATCAGAGCAGGCCAGTACGGTTGCGGAGTTGACGCTGCTGTACCCCGCAATTCACAACATCTTAGAGCAATATCTACCTAGTAAAAGCTTTTATGTCGTATTACAGAACCAGTTCACTCAGGGTCTGGAACTGTCTTATTTTGTTGATGAAAAAGATGGCATCTCAGTGCCATTGCACGAGGCAAATCACTTTAGCCAGGGGATCACCGGTTACGTCTTTAAAAATCGACAAACCTTGTATCTTAAGCGCCAACAAATGGAGCAAATGAGTGCTCAGGGTCTGTTTAAAGCACTGGGAACCCAAGCTGAGCATTGGGTGGGCGTGCCTATTTTCCGAGAAAAAACCATCATAGGTGTGATGGTCTCGCAAAATTACTCTTCGGATCAGTTTTACAGCGAACAGCAAGTCGAGCTGCTCGAAGTCATGTCTTTATATCTGGCAACGGCAATTGAGCGCGTTAAAAAACGCGAACTGCTAGAATCCGAGGTAAAAATTCGAACCCGAGCTCTGATGCAGAGTAATGAGGCACTTAATACCGAAATTGAGCAACGTAAACGGGCGCTGGAACGACAGCAGATCCTGTTTAAGATCGCAGAGTTGGCCACTCAGTTCAGTGATATCGACGATGTTTACCAGCAAGTCCACCAGATCATGCGTTCCATTACTTTTGCCGATAACCTCTTTATTGCGCTGCATGACAAAGCATCCAACTGGCTAACTTTCCCGTACAGCGTAGACGAGATGACAGACTACAAACCTCGTCCGTTTGCCAATGGCTACAGTGAGCTGGTGATCACCACTGAGCGCAGTCAGCTGATCGACACCAAGCGAGCTCAGGTTCTTATAGACAATGAAATCGTCAAACGGCCCAACAACTATCAGCTAAAGAATGCAGCCACTAGTTGGCTTGGCGCCCCTCTGAAAACGGCAAAAGGGGTTATAGGGCTGATTGCCTGTCAGGCATACAACCATGAGTACGAATACAATCATGAAGATGTTGAATTAATTTCATTTGTCTCGAATCAGATTGCCTCGGTTTTACAAACCCATTTGGCCAATCAGGCCCTCAAAGCCAGTAATCTGGAGCTGGAACATCGGGTGGCTGAAAAAACCAAAGAACTGCGTCAGACTAATTTGCATTTACAGATGCAAATCGAAGAAAGAAAAAAAATTGAGCAGCAGCTTTATCATGATGCCCATCATGATCCGCTGACCACGTTACCAAACCGTTTGCTGTTTCTCACTCAGCTCGAGAAAACCTTACAAAAATACCAGCGTTACCCGGAAAATAATTTTGCCGTTTTATTTATCGATCTCGATAAATTTAAAGACATCAACGATGAACTCGGCCACCAAGCTGGCGACCAGTTTTTAATCTGGGTCAGTAAAGCATTTGCCGAGTGTATTCGTGAACACGACTTGCTGGCACGACTAGCGGGAGATGAGTTTGTGATCCTGCTGGATCACCTGAGCGATCGCCAACAGGCCGAAGACGTCGCCAAGCGTCTGATCAGGGTAATGCAGCAGCCTTTCTGTATGAAGGGTGTATGCATGCAAAGTGGCGCCAGTATTGGTATTACCTATAGCAACAAAGATTACAAAAATACCGACGAAATTATTCGCGATGCCGACGCAGCCATGTACTATGCCAAAAATGCAGGCCGGGGACGGTACGAGTTTTATCACCCGCTACTCAGCGCGGCCAGCACGCAAAGTAAGCAAACCGAGTATCACCATCTCAGTGCACTGCCAGTTCACTTCCGCAGTACCGAGATCGTTAGTATGGCCAATCATGGTCAGCAAATTGTCATGCTGGAAGCGTTTGGTGAACACCCTGTTCTGGGCAGTACCAGCTTCGATATCCTTAAAAAGTTTGCTGCTGCTAAAGATGAGCAACTAAAAATTGAAATGCAGCTGCTTACTCAAGCGCTTGACCAGGCCAGCAGTATTGCCAAAAACAGTAATATCGATGTGTTATTTGCCTGTTCCTGTGCCATTTTAGAAAGCGCCAAATTTAGTGAGCTGAAACAACTTCTGAGCCCCAGAGCCAGTAACTTATGCTTGTTATTTGATGAAAATGAGATCCGCTATGCCTCGAGTATGCAACTCGAGAATCTCAAGGAGCTGTGTAGTCTGGGCATTGCGGTTGGGCTCAACGACTTTGCCAAAGATCGCTGCGATCTGGCGCTGGTCAGTCATGTTGATTTTAAATATCTGCTACTCAGTTCAACATTCAGCAAACGCGTTTTACAGCAAAATAGCTATGATGTGCAGCTACAAGGGATCCTGGCGGTTACCGCATTGAAATCGATTCAGGTTATTGCTAAAGGCCCGGCGATCCTGAACTTCAGAAGCCTGCTGGAGCGCCACGGGCTCAGTTTGTTTTTTGGTAAGCAGCAAAGCTTGACTGGCGCCAGCCAGAACGAAACCCGTTCCGCTCACGAGTCGTTACCGCTTTAACATGGCCCGAAGATTTGCCACTCGGGCCTGACCTTTCTCCATACGCTCGGCCTGTGACTGCACGGGCTTTTTACCCTCACTTTGAATGTCATCCTGCGGCATTTCCTGCACAAAGCGACTGAGTTCCGGGGTGATCTGCTCACCGAACTGACGACGGCTCCTGGCATACGTCATGGTCAATGTCTGCTGTGCACGGGTTACGCCTACATAGGCCAGACGACGTTCCTCCTCCACATTGTCTTCGTCGATGCTGGTCTGGTGTGGCAATAAGCCTTCTTCCATACCGACCATAAAGACGTGGGGATATTCCAGTCCTTTCGAGGCATGTAAGGTCAGCAGTTGCACTGCATCGCTGTCTTCTTCTTCTTCGTTACGCTCAAGCATGTCTCGTAAAGTTAGCTTACTGACCACCTCAGGTAAGGTCATGGGTGGATTGTCGGCATCGCCCGTGAGCATGTCGCTGATCCAGCGATACAGTTCAGACACGTTCTTCATGCGCATTTCGGCGGCTTTGGCGCTGGGCGACGACTCATACAAATAGGCTTCGTAATTAATCTCCCGCACCATGTCCTTCACGGCTTCCAGGGTATCTCCGCGGGTTGCCCTGTCACTCAGCTCCACCACCCAGCGGGCAAACCCCATCAGGGCGTTCAGACCACGGCCACTAAGGCGCTGCGGCAGCTCAGGTTCAAAACAGGCAGCAAACAAACTGATATGTTTATCATTGGCCAGGCTACCCAGCTTTTCTAATGTCACCGGTCCGATCTCACGGCGCGGGGTGTTTACAATCCGCAAGAAGGCATTGTCGTCGTCCTGATTCACCAACAGACGCAAATACGCCATGATATCCTTAATCTCACTGCGGGCGAAAAACGACATTCCGCCACTGATCTTATACGGAATACGGTTGGCCATCAGGGCTTTTTCGAATACCCGGGCCTGGTGGTTACCCCGATACAAAATGGCGTAATCTTTGTAGCTGGTACGCTTCATAAACTTATGGGAGATGATCTCCGCCACCACCCGCTCGGCTTCATGCTCTTCATCGCGGGTTGGGATCAGCCGCAGTGGATCCCCATACCCCAGCTCACTGAATAGTTTTTTATCGAACTCATGGGGGTTATTGGCGATCAGAATGTTCGCCGCCTTAAGGATCCGTCCGGCACTGCGATAGTTTTGTTCCAGCTTAATCAAACGCAGCCCCGGAAAATCTTTGCTCAGCAGCACCAGATTTTGTGGCTTTGCGCCACGCCAAGAATAGATGGACTGGTCGTCATCCCCAACCACGGTAAAGCGGGCACGTTCGCCCACCAACAATTTTACCAGCTGATACTGGCTGGTGTTGGTGTCCTGATATTCATCCACCAGCAGGTAGCGAAAACGCGCCTGCCAGCGCTCGCGCACTTCAACCGAGCTGTTTAATAACAAGGTTGGGATCATGATCAGATCGTCAAAGTCCAGCGCATTATAGGCTCTGAGCTGGGTCTGATAACGCGCATAAAGCTGGGCAAACAGTGCTTTTTGCGCTTCACCGGCTTCGCGAATGGCGCGCTCAGGCTGGATCAGTTCATTTTTCCAGTTACCAATTTGCATTTTCAACAGATTGAGCAGATCTTTGTCGCGATCCAGCTCTTTTTCGGTCAGTTCAGCCAGCAGCTGATGGGTATCCTGATCGTCAAACAAGGAAAAACCTGGCTTGTAACCCAGCGTTTTTACTTCTTTTTTGATGATCTCCAGTCCCAGTGTGTGGAAAGTGGATACCCATAACCCTTTGGCTTCTTGCTTACCCAGCGTCTGCGATACCCGTTCACGCATCTCCTTGGCGGCTTTGTTGGTAAAAGTCACCGCCGCAATGTTACGTGCTTTGTATTCACATTTCTGCACCAGATAGGCAATTTTATTGGTGATCACCCGGGTTTTACCTGAGCCGGCTCCGGCCAGTACCAGACAGGGTCCGCTGATATACTTAACGGCTTCGTCTTGTTTCGGGTTCAGTTTCATAATCTGTGATCACCTTTAGTCAATAAGCTGCTAAGTTTACCGTAATGCTCAAGTGGATCCCAAGCGCTTTTAACCGGTGACCGCTTTAGGTAAGATAGAGACAATAATCAAGCTTAGAGGCCAGCCCATGATCAACCCAGCAAAAATTGAAGAAATCGCCAAGCAGATCTCCAGTAACATGCCACAAGGTGTGAAAAATCTGGCAGATACCTTTGAAAGCAAAACCAAACAAGCCATTCAAAATAAATTGGCAGAAATGGATTTTGTCAGTCGTGAAGAATTTGATATTCAGAGTAAAGTGCTGATCAAAACCCGTGAAAAGCTGACAGAGCTGGAGGCCAAAGTGGCTGAACTGGAAGCTAAACTGGCTACTCAGAATAACGACCAGCCAGAGCAGTAATATCTACAGCTGGTATCGCTTAGCAAGGTCTACCAGGGCCCGCTCGTAGTGCGCTGCCAGTTGCTCTTCATACTCAATCTGCGTATTGAGCTCCTTCAGCAATCCATCTGCCAGACCATACACCCATCCATGAATGGTTAGTTTCTGCCCTCGAGCCCAGGCATCTTGTACCACATTGGTTCGACACACATTGCGCACCTGTTCGATCACATTGAGCTCACACAGGGCATCGCAACGCTGATCAGGGTGGATCTCATTGAGCATCGCCTGATGCATTTCTTTGACATCACCAACATGGCGCAGCCAGTTATCGATCAGACCCAAGCGCGCATCTTCCAGCGCAGCGCGAACACCGCCACACCCATAATGCCCCACAATCAGTACATGCTCTACTTTTAATACCTCAATGGCATACTGCATCACAGATAAGCAATTATGGTCGGTATGCACCACCACATTGGCCACATTGCGATGAACAAATAGATCCCCCGGCATTAAGTCGACAATCTGATTGGCGGGTACCCGAGAGTCGGAGCAGCCAATCCACAGATAATTGGGGTTCTGCTGCATCGACAGCTTGGCAAAAAACTCCGGGTTGTTGGTCTGAGTCTGTTTCGCCCACTGGCGATTGTTGTTGAGCAAGTGTTGCAGCTGGCTGTCAGACTGACACATGGCTTTTCCTTATTCTACTGATTGACACCGCGTAGCCTGAATTAAGATATTTCTTGGTGTCAGTGATTTATGACAAAATTCTGAGAGACTGACATCATACCCGGCCTGTTCAAGATATAATACCCTGTCGAGCACCAGCCACAGTTCTATTGCGCGGCGAAAGGCATGGCGTACCAGCTCGATACGCTCTGTGATGCGCTGACGTGCACGCCCTTGCGCCAGGTAATGGTCAGCATCAAAGTGTGCCGGTAAGTCTAGCTGTTTTTGGTCTGCCGCCCAGTGACAGAAATCAACAAACGACCCGGAAAAAATCGCCTTATTTACAGAGGGCACACTCAGATATTGAGTATCACCTGTCACATCACGACGCAGCGCATCAAAGGCCAGTCGCCACTGCACCTCCCGCTTGCGCACCTTAGCCACTCGACCCGGCGCGGTGACCGTTTCCTGCAACGCCAGCTTCATGTCACTGTGTGACAAACTGAGTATGCTCTGTGCGGCAGCATCGCTCATCGCCAGGTAGGCAGGTTCAGTAAACAGATGGTAACAACAGGGTGACAGGCTGATCTGCTCACACCCTGCGGCGCAGGCCTGTGCCATAAAAGTTTGATGCAAACGACCACACGCATGCAGCGCAACCGCCTGTTGTTGTGGTTTAAAATAATGCTCGATGGGGTCTTTAAGTACGTCGGCACAATGAAAGGTCATGGCCAGACCTTGTTGTTGTGCACTGTGTTGCCCCTGCTGACACAAAGCAGCCTGCAACTCCACGCTGTCAACATGCACAGCCCCCTGATATGCCAGCAGGCGCCCTAAATGGCCTTTGCCTGCACACCATTCAAGGACAGGTAATTTTGTCTGGGCTATCTGACCAACAAAGTCTTGTAACTGCGTCAGCTTACGACCTTTGATGCCATTGCTGAGCCAGAAGGGAAACTCTGGCCGACTCGCTGGCTCCAGTGTCAGTGCCGTCAGTGTTGGTAGCTTGGACAACCCAGAAATGTACGGCGTCAGAAACGACAACAACGCTGCCGGCTCTTGGTCCAGTGCCGTCACTTCCTCATCGCTCAGCGACAGCAACGTACTTTTGAGTTCAGGCCAGGGAATATCAGTATGATCGAAAGCCAGCAATTGCCAGTACTGACGGGAGTCCGCAAGCAGAGCATCCAGGGCTAAAAACTGAGAATGAAAAGAACTGCGCATACAAATCACCGGCACTGAACGAAACAAAGGGCGTTCATTGTATGCGCTCATGCCCCGCTCGCAAAGCACTGACCGTCATTTTAGGGTAAAGCGTCGGTGGCGGAAGAAAATGAGATGTATGTACATGGGCACACAAATCACTGTCACTATCACCGCTAAGGTCAACATCCACGACCAGCTGGTTTCTTTCTGATCCGGCTCGGTATATATAAACTGATGCTTTTGTTCGTGAAACAGAGCAAGATCGAGTCGGTAGAGCTGCGCAATCCACAACCAACGAGCCTGCGACATTGCGCCCAGTGCAATCCCGGGGGCTTTAATAAAAGGCATCAGTTTGTCGGCCTCATTGGCCAACGCTTCAATACTCTTACCCGTTGCATACGCCGTCTTTGTCACTGCAAGCGCTTCGTCCGGGTTACTCATAGCATAGCGCCAACCCTGCAAAGAAGCCCGACGAAAGCGCGCCACGGTGTCAGGCCGGTAGTTCAGCACATCTTCAGAGGTAAACAAGATATCGGCATACACATTCAGACCAAAGTGTTTTGGGCAGATCTGCCGTGTCGCCACGCCTTGCTGCGCAAGTTTATAGGGTTCATTTGAAATATAAACCTGCAAGGCATCAAAGCGCCCGGCAATAAAGTCTTTTATGGGCTCTAACCCTGCATAGAGTGGCAACTGAGTCACGTCAATCCCGGCGCGTTCCAGCATGACAACCAGTTCAGCACCCTCGACCCTACCCAAATGACTGATTTTTTTTCCTGCAAAATCTTTGGGTACATAAATGTCGCTCTCGGCGCGAACCATCCAGCAATAGGGAGAAGACTGAAACACCGCTGCCAGTGCAACCAAAGGCTTGCCCCTCAGACGTTGCTGTAAAATACCTGAGTGCGTCACGCCAAACTGTGCCTGTCCCGACAAGACTTTAAATTGCTCATCCGGGTTATCCGGATCGGCTGCTACGATTTTGACATTCAGCCCCTGCTGGCGATAAAAACCTTTTTTTTCTGCCATATAGTAACCAGCAAACTGGAACTGATGGGTCCATTTAAGTTGTAGCGTCACGTCTTCCAGTGCGGCGAGCATATCACACCACAGCAGCAAGACTGCCAACACTAAAGGGGAATAACTCATTGTGATATGCGCCCGGAGCCTGCCTTGTTACAACTATAGAAGGCACCGGACGGATTGCAATACTAGCTGACGCGACGGTCTGCCTGTGGCATATCGTGCTGAAGATACTGTTTAAAACACGGATTATCTGTTTCTTCCTGATACTGGTAACCCAAACGTTGCAGGTGCTCATCAAAGCGCACACTGTCCTGCGCACCCAGTTCAAACGCCGCCAGTACATTACCCTGCGCTGCACCATGGTTACGATAATGAAATAGCGTTATGTTCCAGTTGCTGCCAAGGGTATCTAAAAAGCGCGCCAGTGCACCGGGATACTCGGGAAACTCAAATCGAAACAACCGCTCGCTCAGGGCCACGGGCGGTTTACCCCCAACCATATAACGAATATGCAGCTTCGCCAGTTCATTATCAGACAAATCAGTAAACTGATAATTCGCCTCGCTCAGACTGGTTTTAAGCTCCTGGAGTTCCTGCTCGCCGCCACGTAATCCGACACCGGCAAAAATCTGGGCCGTTTCACCACCGGCATATCGATAGTTAAACTCAGTGATCGCACGACCCGACAGGGCATGACAAAAGCGCTTGAAGCTGCCTTTGGATTCTTCTATGGTCACCCCCAGCAACGCCTCGCTGCGTGCTCCCAGCGCCGTGCGCTCGGCAATATACCTTAAGCGATCAAAGTTGAGGTTAGCACCAGACAACACAGAAGCCAGTGTCAGACCCTGTTCATCACTGCTCTGGCACCACTTCTTTAAGCCAGCTGTGGCCAGTGCCCCGGAAGGCTCTGCAATAGCCCGGGTTTCAACAAAAATATCCTGCACTGCTGCACAGATCTCATCCGCACTCACAGTGACAACCTCATCACAGTATTGCTCGGCCAGGCGAAAAGTTTCACAGCCAATGCGCTTTACCGCAACACCATCGGCAAAGCTGCCAACTCGTGCCAGTTCAACCGGGTGCCCGGCTTCCAGTGCCGCTTTCAGACAGGCACTTTCCTCAGCTTCAACACCCACCACGCGGATCTCGGGGCGCAACGATTTAATGTATACGGCCATACCGGCCAGTAAGCCTCCGCCCCCAACGGGTACGAATACCACATCCAACTGATGCAGCTGTTGCATCAGCTCGCGTGCAACGGTCCCCTGGCCGATGATCACGTCTTTATCATCAAATGGTGGTACAAACACACCGCCTTCCGATTTACATAAAGACTGAGCGTACTCCTGCGCGGCATCAAAATGATGACCATACAAGACCACTTCACCTCCCTGGCTGCGTACCGCATTGACTTTTATCTCTGGTGTCGTCACCGGCATCACTATGATGGCTCGATGACCCAAATGAGCGGCGCTTAACGCCACCCCCTGAGCATGATTGCCGGCTGAGGCCGTCACGACCAGACTATTTGCGGGCAGCTTGCTCAGCTTGTGATATGCACCACGTAATTTAAACGAATAAACCGGTTGTTGATCTTCGCGCTTGAGCCAGATCTGATGTCCGAGCCGGGCGGAAAGCCCGCTCAGCTCACTGACCTCGGTCTCCCGGACCAGTGGCGAGACATTGGCCTGCACAACAGCACGAAAATAATCGAGCTCTTTTGCCACCATAATTAACTCAATGCCTCCAGCTTCTCGAAATCGCGTACCGCACCTTTGTCTGCACTCGTCGCCAGCAGGGCATAGGCCTTCAGAGCGGGGCTCACATAACGCTGACGATCCAGCGGCTTATAAGCCATTTTCCCACGGCCGTCTTGCTGTTCTTTACGTGCTTGCAGCTGCTGTTCATCCAGTAGCACGTCAATGCTGCGTGCAGGAATATCAATGCGGATCATATCGCCGTTTTCCACCAACGCCAGCGCACCGCCACTTGCGGCTTCTGGTGAGGCATGGCCAATCGACAAACCAGACGTGCCACCAGAGAAGCGGCCATCGGTTAACAAGGCACAGTCTTTATCCAGCCCCATAGATTTGAGGTAGCTGGTCGGATACAGCATTTCCTGCATACCCGGCCCACCTTTGGGGCCTTCGTAGCGGATCACTACTACATCACCTTTTTTCACCTTGCCACCGAGGATCCCCTCTACGGCATCATCCTGAGATTCAAACACCACAGCTGGGCCTTCAAAGCACAGCATGTCATCATCCACCCCGGCACTTTTCACGATACAGCCATCCAGCGCCAGGTTGCCGGTCAGCACCGCCAGACCACCGTCCTGACGAAACGCGTGTTCAACACTGCGAATGCAGCCGCCCTCACGGTCCAGATCCAGCTCATCCCAGCGACACTCCTGACTCATAGCTTGTGTGGTGCGTACGCCAGCGGGACCTGCACGATAGAAGGTTTGCGCACGCTCATTACTCGGATCGGTGGCATCCCAGCGTTTAATGACCTCGCCAAGGGTGCCACCTGCCACATGGCCTACTGCTAAATCGAGTTTGTCGGCTTTGGCCAGTTCATTCAGAATCGCCATGATGCCACCGGCGCGGTGGACGTCTTCAATATGATATTGCTGAGTTGCCGGTGCCACCTTACATAAGAAAGGCGTGGTACGAGATAAGCGATCGATGTCGGCCATATCAAATTCGACCCCACCTTCGATGGCTGCCGCGAGCAAATGCAGCACGGTATTAGACGAGCCCCCCATGGCAATATCCAGGGTCATGGCATTGGTAAACGCAGCCTGGTTAGCAATGTTACGCGGCAGTGCAGCCTCATCGTCTTTGCCGTAATAATCTTCGCACAACGCCATGATGCGCTTTGCAGCCCCTTCATATAAAAAGCGGCGATCGGCATGGGTGGCCAGGGTAGTACCATTACCCGGTAATGCCAGACCCAATGCTTCGAGTAAACAGTTCATAGAGTTAGCGGTAAACATGCCTGAGCAGGAACCACAGGTTGGGCAAGCCGAGCGCTCTACCTGCTCGGAGTCTTCGTCGCTGACACTGGGGTCGGCGCCTTTGACCATGGCATCAACCAGGTCGAGTTTGATGTCGATGTCGGCGAGGCGCGTTTTGCCCGCTTCCATCGGCCCACCCGAGACAAAGATCACAGGGATATTCAGCCGCAGCGCCGCCAGCAGCATGCCCGGGGTGATTTTGTCGCAGTTTGAAATACACACCATGGCATCAGCGCAGTGGGCATTAACCATATACTCTACCGAATCGGCGATGAGATCCCGCGAAGGCAAAGAATACAACATGCCGCCATGGCCCATCGCAATACCATCATCGATGGCAATGGTATTAAATTCGCGTGGTACACCGCCGGCGTCCCGGATGGCATCGGCCATCAGCTCGCTGAGTTGATTGAGGTGCACGTGCCCGGGCACAAACTGGGTATACGAGTTCACCACTGCCACGATGGGCTTATGAAAATCACTGTCGGTCATGCCGGTCGCGCGCCATAGTGCGCGGGCACCTGCCTGTTGTCTGCCTTCAGTGGTTGTTTTGCTGCGTAACTTTGCCATGTTGACCCCTTATCCAGTCTGCGCTGCCCCATCTGGCAACGGCTTTCCTCATTCCAAAAAAATGTATACCGGATCAGCTGACCCGGCGTGTATTAAGTAACAGTGCCTGAGCTTAATCGTTCACGTAGTCCAGCCAGCCTTGCGGATCGTCACTTTGCCCTTTCACCAGATCAAAGTACGCCTGCTGTAACTCTGCGGTGATCGGTCCGCGTTTGCCATCACCGACCTGAATTTGGTCAACGCTACGAACTGGTACAACTTCAGCAGCGGTACCCACCATAAAGAACTCATCCGCCAGATACAGACCTTCGCGGGCGATTGGCTCTTCTCTGACCTCATAACCCCGTGCTTTTGCCAGATGCATAATGGTGTCACGGGTTAAACCAGGCAAAATACTCGCTGTTGTTGGCGGGGTATAGATGATGCCCTTGCGGATCACAAAGAGGTTCTCACCCGCGCCTTCACTCAGATAGCCGTTGACATCCAGTGCAATGCCTTCAACATAGCCATGACGCTTAGCTTCTGCCGTTATGAGCTGGGAAGACAAATAGTTACCGCCCGCTTTGGCAGCAGTAGGCATCGTATTCGGTGCAAGACGCTGCCAGGAGGAGACACATGCGTCCACACCATTCTCTAAACTACCTTCACCCAGGTAAGCGCCCCACTCCATTGCCGCAACAGTCACTTCCGCGCGGTGAGATTTCGGGTGCACGCCCAGACCAACGTGGCCTAAAAAGGCAAAAGGACGCAGGTAAGCATTGGTGAAACCATTTTTTGCCACCGCGTCTTTACACGCCTGCATAATCTCTTCCTGAGTGAAAGGGATCTCGATGCGATAGATTTTGGCCGAATCAAATAAACGCTGAATATGATCCTTGAGACGGAAAATAGCCGGACCCTTAGGCGTATCGTACGCGCGGATCCCTTCAAATACGGAGCTTCCATAATGTATGGCATGACTGAGCACATGCGTGGTGGCTTGCTCATAGGGGATTAATTCGCCATTGTGCCAAATGTATTGTGAAGTTTGTGTCATTGTTTAAAACCTTATTTATTATATTGCCTGCTGTAGTGTGTGCAGATCGACTGACTGCACTTCAACCAGCTTATTTAATTGTGACGTCAATAGATAGATGGGTTTGTCACTATCTACCGTCATTTTGACGTGAAATAACTCTTCATGGCCCTGCAGCTCTAATTGGGTCAGGCGAAACCCGCGATGACGGGCGACGCGCAAAAAACGCTCGACTGCGATGGCCTGGTTGTTTACCGCTACGGTGAGTTGATGTTTCATGGTGTTCGCTCCGTCAAAGGAAATCAGTAAAGTTAATTTTGCTGTTGCGATTGCGTCAGCATTTCATGGTTTGCTGCGCCCGGCGGTACTAATGGCCAGACATTTTCTTTATCATCGATGCAGGCATGCAATATATAGGGGCCCTTTGAAGCCAGCAGCGCATCGACCGCTCCATCGACCTCATCCGCGCGGGTGATGGTCTGTCCCGGAATACCGAACACCGCAGCCAGTTGCACAAAGTCCGGGTTATCTGACAAATTGGTCTCACTGTAACGGCCATCAAAAAAGAGCTGCTGCCACTGGCGTACCATGCCCAGGCGCTGATTATCGAGGATGACGATTTTGACCGGTAAGTTATTACGTCGTATAGTCGCCAGCTCCTGTATATTCATCATGATAGAGCCATCACCGGATACCGTGATCACCATATCTTCCGGGCGAGCAACCTGCGCTCCGATGGCAGCCGGCAAACCAAACCCCATGGTGCCTGCGCCGCCACTACTCAGGTGATTACTTGGATGGCTGAATCGCATATGTTGTGCCACCCACATCTGGTGTTGGCCCACATCGCAACACACCACCCCCGAATCCGGCATCAAGCGACTCAAACGGTTCAGCAGATAAGGGGCATATACCTTGTCACCAGGATAGTCATAACGCCAGGCATGTTGCTCAGCCAGCGCACTGATGTGGGCACGCCAGGGAGCCGGCGCCAAATCGCCCTGTAATAAAGGTAAAGAGACTTTTAAATCGGCGATCAGTGAAGCCGCAGCAGGTTTACGCTTACCCACTTCAGCCGGGTCGATGTCCAGATGGATCACTTTGGCCGCGGCAGCAAACTTCGCCAGATTGCCCGTTACCCGATCGTCAAAGCGCGCACCGATACAGACCAGCAAATCACACTCCTGCACCGCAAGGTTCGCAGCCTGTCCCCCATGCATACCCAGCATCCCCAGATCATATGCATAGTCAGGCTTTACGCTGCCCAGTGCTTTGAGTGTCGACACAGCGGGCATCTGCGTGCGTTGCAAAAAGGCCATTAGCTCGGCCTGCGCATCTGCACTGTGGACACCGCCACCGACATAAGCCACCGGCTTTTTCGCCTGCGCCAAAAGCGCATTGGCTTTGTCCAGCTCAAAACTCGACAATGGCGTTGGCTGATACGCCTCTGCTTGCCAGCCAGTCACCGGAACCTGGGCCTGCTGAATGTCTTTCGGAATATCCACCAACACCGGACCTGGGCGGCCTGACTGTGCAATATGCATGGCCTGCTGCAACACGTCTGCCAAATCTTCACCACGTTCAACCATGAAACTGTGCTTAGTGCAGGATAGCGACATACCCAATACGTCGACTTCCTGGAAGGCATCAGAGCCGATAGCAGCAGTAGGCACCTGACCGGTGATCGCCAGCAGCGGTACCGAGTCCATCATGGCATCGGCCAGAGCTGTCACCAGGTTGGTAGCACCAGGGCCTGATGTCGCAAAACAAACGCCCAGCTTACCTGTGCTTCTGGCGTAGCCAACCGCCGCAAACCCGGCGCCTTGTTCATGGCGGGTCAGATAATGCTTCAGCGGCGCACCGTATAGCGCGTCGTAAATCGGCATGATGGCTCCACCCGGATACCCGAATACCGAACTCACCCCTTGTTTTACCAACATGTCTATTACCAATTGTGCGCCTGTCATTGTTTTGCCTATTGCCCTTTGTCTTTGAATTTGGCCCTAAAACGAAAAAGCCCCCCGAACTTCTCAGTGCGGGGGGCTTTTTGCTAATACTTTTTAAACAGCACTAACCAGCCCCCGCGGTAATAATAATCACCACGTTGATAATCACGACTAGTAGAGAAACTGTTTTCATCATGTCACTGCTCTTTAATTAAAACCGAATACGTTGCACGCGCCCGAAGCGCTCCTGTGTGCTCTTTTTTTATTAGTAACCCGCGAGCGGCTAACAAGTCAACCCTAAAAATTATGCTAATTAATAAGCGAGGAAGAAGTGATTTTAAAAATAAATCTAAAAAAACAACGTTACACGAATAAAAAATACCAGATTAAAAACTCACTCCGCCTTAAAGTCAAAGAGAGTATTTTTTCTCACACGATTCATCCTTACGCGCCACAACATTAAATTTTTATGATTTACTCCGGGAATTGATTATGATGTACCCACTTATATCGCATTCGGAGGGGATCATGCCCCATCTTACTCGCCTGACCCTGTTGTTCTTTGTGCTCGTAGCCTCACTACTTAGCCACCCCGTCACAGCCAAACCAGCCCTGTGGAGTGTGGAAAAAAACGGTGTTACCTCTTATTTATTCGGTACCGTTCATGTTGGTGACGCGTCTATGGAGGGGTTAGACCAACGCCTCAAAACCGCCATAGCAAATAGCCAAGCGGTGGTAGTCGAGCTCAATACCAAAGCCATCAGCGCGGCAGAGCTGCAACGCAGAACCTTGCCATTTATGCTGCTTGGGCAAGGACAAACACTAAAAACCACTCTGACAAGCACAATCTACCAGCAAGTTAAGCAGTACTTGTCAGCACGTGATATGAAGATAGAACTGTTCAATCATTATCAACCCTGGTTTGTGATGCTCACTATTTTGCAGCTGGAATACACCAAAGCAGGGTTCGGTGAAGAGTTTGGCATTGACGGGCAAGTCATAGAGTACGCCACTCAGCTCAACAAGCCGATTATGGAATTAGAAAGTCTTGAGCAACAGCTCACCATATTCACGGCTTTAGGCACGCAAAGTGACGCCATGATAGTCGACACACTCAAGCAGGTTAAAGACTTTGATCGCTATTTCACAAAGATGCTTACAGCTTGGAAGCAAGGCGACTATCAACAACTTAATGTGTTTTATGATATGAGTTTTGATGACACTGAGTATGGTCAGCAAGCAGAGCAAGTCATGCTTATTGAGCGTAATAACGCCTGGGTGAAAGCGCTCATACCCAAGCTCGTCAACAGCGCGCACTTTATTGCTGTCGGCGCACTGCACTTGCCCCAAAAACACGGCCTGATCAGCCAATTTAAAAACCAGGGATTCAAGGTCCAGCGCATCCATTAATCACCTGTAAAGCGGCTTTTTTGAGTCGCTTTTAAACCTTTTCATTTTCGAGTGCGTCACACAGATATCAATACGATATCAACAAAGGACAACAGGATGAGAATCAATCTGATCACTGCCGCACTACTGATACTGAGCGCAACAGCTCAGGCGGATGAAACACGCACTTTAACCCACTCCTTCGACATAGCTGACAGCTCAGAGCTGGAAATTCAGTTTCCAATAGGCAAGCTCAAAACCGTAAGCCATTCAGGTAAAACGATCGATGTGACCATTGAGCTTGAACCCGCTGAGCACGATATAGATTGGCTGCCGGATGCATTGGCAGAGATAAAACTAGACAGCCGCAGAGAAGGAGATGATCTCAATCTGAGCATCAACAATAAGTATGTAAAGCAAAGCTGGACGGTTAAGGTGCCGGAATCAATGGAGCTGGATATCGAGATTGACGTAGGTAACGTCAAACTCCTCGGTTTGAATAATGATGCGGATGTTGAAATTGGCGTTGGTAATGTCAATATCGAAACTACGGCTGATGATTTTCGCCGGGTACGTTTCGATGCTGGCGTGGGGAAAACACGCTTATCTGACATGCCGGGAGACGTTGATACCGAGCGCAACATGGTAGGCGAAACGCTGCGTTACCGTGGTAAAGGTGAGCACAGCATTGATATTGAAGTCGGTGTCGGCAATATCACTATGCGTCGTTAGCAGATAAGATTTTAACCAGGGCCCGCTCCAGGGCTTCTTGATCCACAGGCTTAAACAAATAATCAGTCGCGCCAAGCTGCATGGCCGACTTAATTGCCTGTTCAGACGTATTGGCCGTCAGCACCAGAATAGGGGTCGACAACGCCAGCGTCTGTCGGATCTCTTTGATTGCTTTGAACCCGTCCATAATAGGCATATTCAGATCCATCAGAATGACGTCAAAAGACTGATGGCCCAATACTTCAATCGCCTGCCCACCATGGCTGGCATGGATACTGGTTAGCTCCAGACTTTCAAGCATTTTTTCGATGATTTTGGCATTCAGCAGATTATCCTCAACCAGTAAGACTTTGCAGCGGGTAATGCCGTGCACCTGCTCTGGCTCAGGGAGGCGCTTCAGGGGTACACTCAATAACGCTTTGGTGCCATGAGGCTGACGGGCAACGAACGACAACTCACCAGACATAATTGCCAATAGTAAATTGCAGCGTGCCAGCCCCAGCTGTAAACCCTGGAAGTGGTGTCCGTCTGAGTTATTTTCTGAGGGGGGGGCATTCACACGCGCCATATTAAAGCCAGGGCCGCTGTCTTCTACCTCACAATAAAAACGCCAATTTAACTCGTCCTCTTCAGGGTTGGCCTGCTCAACCCACGCAGACAAAGTCACGACTCCCTGATCGGTAAATTTCACCGCGTTATCGAGCAACTGCCCAATAACCCAGCTCAAACGTTCGTGATCACATTCAAAAATTTTCTCGGTATGGCTGCTAAAATGGTAGCTAAAGTCTAAGCCTTTTTCTTTTGCTAGCAGACGATAAGTAGCGATGGATTGCCCCAGCGTATCAGTTAAGCGCGCCGGATGAAAATAGAGTTCGGGTTGCTGTTCGTCAGACAATCGATTGTAGTCTTCCACAGAGGCGATCAGGGCTTTCAATTGCTGTGCCGCCTTATTGGCCTGCGCCAGATACCCTTCACGCTGAGACTCCTGATACAAATGTAAATATCCCAGTACCGCCTGCAAAGGCGTGCGTAATTCATGGCTGGCGCGGGCCAGGAACATAGCCCGGCTTTGGTTGGCATGTTCTGCTTTCAGACGCGTTTGCTGTAAGCGCTCAATTGCGCTGGCAATACTGCGCTCCATTGGAAAAAAGATCCACTTGATCTCAGCAATAAGCAACGTCAGCCCCACCAACCACATCAGTAATTGCAAATTTCTCAGTTTCTCGATCTTCTGGTTGGCTGATTGTTCGAACAACAACACAGCATGATCTAAATCTTGCAGCAGCAACTGAGAGCGGGCATGGATCTCCTGGATCTGGTCCAGGCTCGGTTGCTCAGCGGTACGTGAGAGCAGAGATAAATACTGATTCAGCTGGTTGTTCAAATCACCAGGCTGAGTAAAGTACCAGGCATACAGTTCGGCGTTCAGATGCAGGTATTCTTCGCCGTCACGCATGGTCAAAAAAGCGTGGTTACTTCGCAGCAGCTGCAACGCGTTGCCCAGAGCCTGACGGTCTGCAGTGACATTACGCTCGCGCATAATGATCACATACTCAAGATGCAACGCCGCTTTTTGCGATAGCATGCGCTGCATGCCCGCAACATTGATCACTCTCGCAGCCTGCTTTTGCTGGTCCAGTAAATACAAGGTCAAGCCGGTTGTCATGGTCAGCAACAGCAACATAATAACCAGCGCCACCAGGTATTTCAGGCGATAGCGTGTAACCAGATTGTTCAAATCATCCCTCCATTTGCCAGCCAACTCGTCCAGGCTTCTGACTCATTCCCAGTTTAGATTAAATTTCAAACTTTTGCCGACGGCGACTTGACACCCAGACGGCCAAAATGTTTCAATGCGCCCGTACCCTATTTTATCCAGACAGCCATGCATGCAAAAATGTGTGGGTGTCTTAGGGCTGGAAGAGGTGCGTTATTCAGGTATTTGAGTGGAGGAGAGCAAACTCCCGGGAAACTCAAAGAGGGGAATTAACGCCGAGAAACACTGTGTTTTGCTTGCACAGTGTTTCGGGCGACTGGGCTGAATCCCAGCGACTGTCACCAACACATTTGGTGGAGAGCTTCTGGTCTTAGAAACAATATGGCCAGCGGCCTATTCTTTTTAAGTCCATTGCTCTTCGAATTTTAAACGGTTCGGAGCAGGACATTTCCCTGACTACCGGGCCAGCAAGAAGTTCGGTAGAGATGAAATCACACACTTTGTTATCTGACCCGTTATCTGACTACCCGTTATGGACGGCTTTGGTTACGCCTTTTGATGCGTACGATCAAGTCGATTACCACAGCTTAGAGCAACTCGTCGCTCTGCAAGTAGAAGCAAACAATGGCATTTTGCTGTTGGGTAGCACAGGAGAAGGATTAGCCCTGACCCTTGCTGAACAACAAAGAATCGTTGAGTTTGTTTGTGCATTAAAGCCCTCTGTACCTATTATGGTTGCTGTTGGCGGCATTAATCTGTCAGCCCAGCTGGAGTGGGTTGAGTTTTGCAATACACAAAACATTGACGCGCTGCTACTGGGCTCCCCACTCTATGCCAAGCCCGGAGTGATTGGTCAGACTCAGTGGTTCGATACCTTGCTCAGCGCTACTTCACTGCCATGCATGTTATACAATGTTCCTGGTCGCAGTGCCGTTGCCATTGCCCCTGAAGTGCTGACTAACCTGGCACATCATGACAATTTGTGGGCACTTAAAGAAGCCAGTGGTGACATTGCCACATTTGAATCTTTTCGCCGCGCGCTGCCGAAACTGGCGATATACAGCGGTGACGATGCTTTGCTTCCCTACTTTGCCCAGGCCGGTGCCGCCGGCCTGGTTTCTGTGGCAGCCAACGCCTGGCCTGTTCAAACCGCAGAGTTTGTGCGCCGCGCACTCAGTGGCACCAGCCCTAACCTGTTTACCATCTGGGCCGACGCCATTAGCAGCCTGTTTATCGTTGCAAACCCCATCCCGGTTAAAACGCTCATGCATCTGCAAGGTAATTTGGCCACGCCTCACCTCAGGCCGCCACTGACGCATCTGGAACTAACCAATAATGCGGCTCTGAGCGCCGCCAACGAACAGATTTTATCCTGGAATTAAGAGAATCCCTATGACCTGGTCAACACTTTTAGATAATTTAGAAAATGGCTCACAACGTGCGGCAACCCAAGACGAACAAGGTAACTGGCATGCTAACGTCGAAGTAAAAGAAGGTATCCTGGCGGCGTTTCGTGCCGGTCAGAATACCGAATATCCAGGTGGCTTTGTAGACAAAGACAACCTGGCACCGCGTGGTTTCTCAGCCAGTGATGCGGTACGTATGGTCCCCGGAGGCAGTAGCGTACGCCGCGGTGCTTATGTTGCACCCGGTACCATTATTATGCCACCCGCTTATGTCAATATCGGTGCCTACATAGACAGTGGCACTATGGTCGACAGTCATGCATTGGTTGGCTCCTGTGCTCAGATAGGAAAGAACGTGCACCTCAGCGCCGCCGTACAGATCGGTGGAGTATTAGAGCCAGTCGGTGCCAGCCCGGTTGTTGTCGAAGACGATGCCTTCATTGGCGCGGGGTGCGTACTGGTTGAGGGCGTAGTCGTGAAACAAGGGGCTGTGTTAGCTCCTGGTGTTCGCTTGTCTGCCAGCATTCCGGTGTACGACTGTGTTAATGAGCGTACGCTGGGCAAAGGCGAAGCCATTCCTCCGTTTGCCATTGTGATCCCAGGCTCACGCCCGGCTTCCAGTGACTGGGCCAAAGCCCAGGGGCTGAGCATGTCCTGCGCCTTGATAGTGAAATATCGTGACGAACAAAGTGATGCGTCATTAGAACTCGAAGAGGTGCTTCGCTAATGTTAGCCTTGAGTACGCCTTTGCGCGAGCAACTTAATGCGCTGTGCACAGAGCAGGACAACCGTGACCCGGCAACGCCCTTTTTTGTCTATGATCTCGATGCGCTGCACGCCCATGTAAGCCGCCTTACCACTCAAGATGTGGTGAAACTCTGGTACGCGGTCAAAGCCAACCCTCTCTCCAGTGTGCTTAACACGCTAGACAAAGCAGGGTTCAACTTTGACGTTGCCAGTCGCGGAGAGCTTACACAAGTGCTGTCACAGGACATCGCAGCTGAGCGCGTACTCAACACCGGGCCGGCCAAGTCGCCAGCCCAGATCCAGCATTTCCTCGATGCTGGCGTCACCACCTTTGTGGCTGAAAGTCTCAATCAGGTGCGCTGGTTGAATGACGCCGCAGAACAACATCAAAAAACTCTGACAGTGCTGCTGCGCGTTCAGCTGCGTTGGCCAGCAGGCGACAAAAACCCGCTTGGTGGCGACAGCCTGACGCCCTTCGGCCTCGGGTCTGAGCAATGGCAGCAACTGACTCTAAGTGATTATCCAGCGCTGGACTTTGCCGGCCTGCATATTTTCCAGTGGGGTAATATGCTGGACGCATCCAAGTTGGCCAGCCTGTGGCAACAAATGGTGCCACCTCTGGTTAGCCTGAGCACACAACTCGGCATGCCACTGCGGATCCTGGACCTGGGTGGCGGATTAGGTGTGCCTTATGAACCGGATCAGCAACCGCTTGACTGGGATCAGATTATCGACAGCCTGGCCGCCATCAAGGCCGAAGCAGGCGTGCAGGAGCTGTGGATGGAGTTGGGCCGCTATGCGGTCGCGCACTGTGGCTACTATCTGAACCCGGTTGTAGAGCAAAAAGAAAACTATGACGAACATCAGCTGATCCTTGCCGGCGGTATCAATCACCTGCTGCGCCCGGCGGTAACCGGTCAGGCCTTTCCGGCCCAGGCACTGCGCGCATCTACTGCCGCTGATCGCCAGTACCATTTGCATGGCCCCTTGTGTACCGCGCTGGATCACCTCGGGACTCACCCCCTGCCTGAGGACCTCGGATATGGCGACTGGCTGGTCTTTAGCCAGTGCGGTGCCTATGGCTTTACCGAGAGTATGCCCTACTTCCTGTGCCATGAACTGCCGGCTGAATACGTCTTTAAGCAGGGCCAGTTGTACTGCATTCGTCAAAGCGAGCACGCCGACTATTATCTGAGGTAATCATGAACACAATTACACAGCAACATATCCAGGTTGGGGAAATTGCCAATGGTCTGCCATTGACCATTCCCGTCTACCGCCTGCAGGGCGATGGCACAGGGCCAAACGTATACATCCAGGCAAATATGCATGGCGCTGAGGTGCAGGGTAATGCCGTGATCTATGCACTGCTGGAGCAACTGAAACATCTGACACTGGCCGGTGACATTACTCTGGTACCTTATGCCAACCCGATTGGCTGTAACCAGAAATCCGGTGAGTTTACGCTCGGGCGTTTTGACCCTATTACCGGGGTAAACTGGAATCGCATGTACTATGATCACAGTGCTCTGGTGCAAACCTGTCTTGCAAAGCACAGCCAGGCCCCTGATACAACGCTGATTGCGGCCTTTCGTGAACAACTATGCAAAGCAACCGATGCCTTACTTGATGCACCCGCACATACACTAAACACAGGCAAGCGGATCGCACTGACACTGCAAAAATTAGCCCATCAGGCGGACATTGTACTGGACCTGCACACAGGCCCCATTTCGGCAAAGCACTTATATTGCCCTGGGTATGCCAAAGACAGTGCACGCTATTTTGATATTCCCCATGTACTGCTGATCCCCAATGAATTCGATGGGGCAATGGATGAAGCCAGCTTCTGTCCCTGGTGGCAGCTGAGTGATGCGTTGAAAGAACAAGGTCGTGACCTGCCCGTCCCCGTAGAAGCATTTACTGTTGAGCTGGGCTCTCAGGAAAAAATTGATCTCGATGAAGCCGTTCATGATGCCAATAGTATCCTCAGTTACCTGACTCACAGAGAAGTGATAGCAGATGGCAGCCATCAACCAAAAGACATCAAACGTTACGCCTGTGCACTCAAAGATTACCTGACTTATTACGCCCCCATGGGCGGCATGGTGGAGTACAAAGCGCAGCTTGGTGGGCACATTAAAGCAGGAGAGTGTATTGCGCGGATTTTGCGTATGGAGCAATACTTATCCGAAATGCCCCTGCACAGCCTGACATTGACACAAGATGCTATTGCGATACTGCATTTCGCTTCGGCCAGTGTTAATCAGGGCACTGAATTATATAAGTTTTTCACTAACTACTACGAACTATAGTGGGCTTATGCGAATTGGCCAGAACCTCTGGTTACGTGGCATACAGAACAACACAACGATTGCGTGAGAGTAGGTGAGCAAGCCCTCACTTGCTAAGGTGAGGCGGCAACACACGTTGCCGCCGGCCTTTTTATACCAATTTGCTCAATTAAGTGTTCTATTTTGAGGCGAGAAAATAGGGTCGATAACCAGGCACAAATTTGCGAACTCATACCTTAGGTAAAGGTTCTAAATGAGAAATTTTTAACGCCGTTAGCGTCATATTTGCTCCTTCAAATTGAACAAGGTACTAAGTGAAACTGGTATTAATCCGGCATACAGATTTCGTTACGAGCAGAGTAGCAGTCCCGGCCAGTAGGACAACCCAGGAAAACGGCAGTATCGCACCCAAACGAGTTACAAGCTGGATAGCCAGAGGCTCCGCCAGCAATATTCGGTGTCTGAGCCAATCCAAGCTGCTGGTTATTACTCAGTTGTTTTATACATTTTTTGTTCAGTGATATTTTCATGTCCATTTCCTTTTATGTAGTTTGCTCAATTAACGTACTGCCATGTTGAATAAAAATCAACCACCCAATATCTTGACACAATACTCACGGTAAACTTTGTCCTTCTTAGTTTTCTCTACCATGATAAAATGAACGTTAATTGCTTTTGACTAAGGACTTCATCACCTATGAAACTCAGGATGCTCGCTTTCTTGTCTTTTCTGGCGTCCGCGCCGCTACAGGCCAGTGAACCGCAGGACCAGGATGACCTGGAGATAATAAAACAATGTGTACTGAACGAAATCATCGCCGGTGATCAACAACAAACCGTTGCCGAGCTCAAAACTTACTGCCAGCAACTACAAAAAACGAGCCTCAGTAAATTGGATCGCCGCATGGCGCGCGAGATGGTCACAGAGAACAACCGCAATGTGCTGACACCGCACAATCGCAACTATATCTTGCCGGTTACCTATGTCAAAAACCCAAATTCCAGGCCCTTTGATGGTCTGAAAGCCATTCAGGAAGAAGAAGGTGAGCCACTCGATCATATGGAGGTCAAATACCAGATCTCGATGAAAGTGCCCCTGTATCGACACTTTAAGGACAAAGACCAGGCAGTGTATGTCGGCGTAACACTGCAATCTTACTGGCAGCTTTATAACAAAGACATTTCCTCCCCGTTTCGTGAAACCAATTACGAGCCTGAAATCTTCTGGGTCAACTTCCTGGATGATGAAAACGTTCTGTGGGGCGACGAAATGGCCATTATTCTGGGTGCCTCGCATCAGTCAAATGGCCGCAGTCAGCCGAATTCACGCTCCTGGAACCGCATCTATGCCAATTTTATCTGGGAATATGAAGGCTTTGTGTTTAGTTTTAAGCCCTGGTATCGCCTGCCAGAAGATGATAAACCTGAGCCTCTGGTTGCCAAAGGCGATGACAACCCGGACATTCACAAGTACATGGGTTACTTTGAGCTCAGTGGCGCCTATCGCTACGGCGACCATGAATTTGGTTTTATGACCCGTAACAACTTCAACAGTGATAACCATGGTGCCATACAACTTGACTGGTCATTCCCACTGCTGGGCTCCTCTCGGGTGCGCGGATATGTGCAGTATTTTAACGGCTATGGCGAGAGTTTGATTGACTACAATGCCCATATTCAGCGTCTGGGCCTGGGTATTGCGGTCACTGATCTACTTTAACGTCACTGTCACGG
The DNA here is from genome assembly GCF_024124545.1 of Pseudoalteromonas sp. XMcav2-N. GTDB lineage: Bacteria > Pseudomonadota > Gammaproteobacteria > Enterobacterales > Alteromonadaceae > Pseudoalteromonas. The sequence goes on along the minus strand of NZ_JAMXSF010000019.1, from coordinate 85,897 downwards.
CCTGCGACAGCAGGCCGTACAAGCATTTATTTGATAACGACAAACAAGCCTTCAAATTTCGCCACCAGCACATCACCATCATAGACATTTACCGGCACCCGGTATTTCGCTTTGCCCTCATTGTTGAGTGCACTCAGCTCGCCACTGCACTCGGCCAGCGTGACCGTTGCACTGGGCGCGGTGGTCAGCGGTTTAAGATACTGAATATTGGCGTCGGCCAGGACAATATTCCCTTCCAGGGCCTGCTCTTTGAGTGCCAGATAGGTAGCACCCCACCCGGTTAATGTCGCCATACTGTAGACCGAGCCTGCAAACATCGAATTGTGCAAATTCAGGTTAGCTTTCAGGTCTGCGCGAGTTGAAAACTGCCAGTCGGTGTAACTTTCTACCTTAATCCCCATCGCATCGCTGATAGGGATCGACTCGCGCCAGGTATCCTGTAACACCTGAGTCCACTGCGGGTGACGAAACCAGCCAGGCTCAGATGGACGTTGTTTAACCATTTTCCAGTGCTGCACATCGCCATAAGACAGATGGGCTTTTTCAATCATCTGGTAACCATGGCGTTCATAGAATGCCAGTGCTCGTTCTCTGGCAAACAACACCAGCTCTTCGGCTTGTTGCGTCCAGGCTATTTTTTCCAGCTCATGCAACAGCCGACTGCCCAGATGATGGCCACGATGTGCCTCATCAACCGCCATATAACGGACTTGTGCCTGCTGTTGATTATTGAAATGCAGACGTGCCACACCAAGCACCTGACCTTCGTTATTTTTGATATAACGATGTTCGGCCTCCTGCTCAAGATCATCCTGCTCGCTGCCTCTGGGCTGCTCCCAGGGGGCCCGTAAAACCTGCCATCGTAGTTGATAATACGCTTGCCAATCTTCACTGCTCTGTGGCGCTGTTACTTGAAACATGGTGACTCCTGTGCTTTTCCTGTCGCCGAGGCGATACGCCCGGCCTGTGCAATCTGATCCCACTCTTTAACGGGGAACTTTTGTCTAATTTATGGACCTTACCTTACAAGAAAAGTGTGCAACAGGGAATGATCGGCCAGATTTGGCCATTTTGTCATGTAAATTCAACGCAACGCGGTGGCAGAACTGTGAGGCCAAGCTATGCTGATGTAACTATGCAAGATTTTATTACCGAACCCGGCACTATCAGTAACGAGTTTGTACACCAGAGCCATCAGCTCGGGCATCTGTTGTATTGGCATAAACATGGCAAAATCAGCATACAGGTACGCCAGGAAAAAACCTTACGCTGGTTACTGATTAACGACACGCTGCAATCCGTGATTGAGCTCAATCATCCGGAGAAACTGCTTTTTCCACATTTACAGGTGTTAGCCGCGCTGTGGAAAAAGTGCCCCGCTCCTGGCAAAGTACTGGAACTGGGTCTCGGCGCAGGAGCTATCCGGGATTATCTGCATATCAGCTATCCGGACTGTCAGATCACCTCTATCGATAACAACCCTGATATTATTCACTGTTATAAACGTTATTTTGGTGGCGATCCTATCTCAAATGTTAGTTGTAGCGATGCGTATCAGGCGCTCGAGAATAATGGCCATTATGACTGGATCATCCTGGATTTGTTCAGTCAGCTCGATGCCCCCCGATTTTTGTACGAACACAAGTTTTACACACAAATTCGTGCCACCCTCAATGAAGGCGGCCGTTTATATATTAATTTTCTTGCAGAACATGATTCGCAACTAAAACAGCTGGAGCACCTGCTTATTACCAACTTTGGCAAAAAACCCTTCGTACACAAGGTGCCTGATTACGCCAATCACATTATTTCCTTAACCCGTTAGCCCTACTCGTCAGACCGACAAATTAAACGTGACCGGACCGTCATTGCACAGGGTCACCTGCATATCGGCAGCAAACCGCCCAGTGGCCACCCGTAACCCCGATTCCTTCGCCTTTGCTACAAAATACTCGTACAGTGCTTCGGCTTGTGCCGGTGTGGCAGCAGAAGAAAAGCTCGGGCGCATGCCTTTTTTGGTATCCGCCGCTAAAGTGAACTGAGACACCACCAGCAGCTCACCTCCGATGTCTCTCAGGCTCAAATTCATTTTTCCCTGAGCATCTGTAAAAATACGATAGTTACTAATCTTGTGTAACAAGTTGTCTGCACTTTTTTGGTCGTCAGCCTTCTCCACCCCGAGCAATACCAGGATCCCCTGACCAATTTGACCAACACACTCGCCCTCAACGACCACATTGGCCTGACTGACCCTCTGAATTAATCCCTGCACGCTTACCTCTAAAAATCATCACGTCATTAATATCCACGATGCCGCTAATGTGCCAGCTTACATAACAGCAGATCGGCGGCACGCCGTATGGCTTCGGAATATACTGCATTTGTGGCGCAGTGCCCAACTTCTTCGAGGATCAGCAAACGCGCATTAAGCTGCTCTGCCAGAGCCTGAGCCATCGCAAAACGACAGACATAGTCATGGCGGCTATGGATCATCCACACAGGCAAACTTGCTATTTTATCGGCCTGATGGAATATCTGTTGTTCCTCAATAAAACAGCGGGTATGAAAGTAATGCACCATAATCCGGGCTTGCTGGACCACAGCCTGTTCATGATCCAGCTGATAACGTTGCGCCTGGCTGCCAACGCTAAGCTGACGATCCCAGTCATGCCACTGCTGCGCAGCGCGGCGCACCGCCACTTCATCATCACAATGCAATAGCTGGGTATAACGGGACAATACCGCTTTGTAATCCCCTAGTCCCTGACTGAAAACCTGATAACGCTCTGGATAGAACTGTGCCCCGGCACCGCTGATCCCATAGAGCCACTGCAAATCACTTTGGCACCCCAGAAAGGTCGCCCATAGCACTAATCCCTGCACTCGCTGCGGATAGCGCTGCGCAAACAAGAGGGCTAACGTGGCGCCCCAGGATCCCCCCGCCAGTACGCACTGACTGATATCTAAGTACGACAGCAGACTGTCTATATCCTGGAGCAGATGTTCGGTGGTGTTGTGTGTAAGTTGCTGGGGGGAAGACTGGCCACAACCGCGCTGACTAAACAAAATAATACGATAGCGCTGTGGATTAAAATAACTGGCAGACTGACGACATAAACCGCTGCCCGGGCCACCATGACAAATAATCACAGGCAACCCGGTCTCCAGACCAAACTCTTCTACCTGTATTTGGTGTCCATGAGACACCGCCATATGAAAACTGCGTCGTGGCGATTCCAGCCGATACAATTGAGTCATTGCACACCTCTTTATTGTGGTGTGTCTTGTTCCTCGCACTCCTTTTCGGACAAACAGGCAGTAAATTCAGCACCCAGCAGCACCACCATCCAGGAGAGATAAACCCAGACGAACAGAATTGGCACTGTGGCCAGCGCACCATAGATCACCTCATATGAGGGAAAATGGCTGATATACAGAGCAAAGCCTTTTTTGGTCAGTTCAAATAGCAAAGCCGCAAAAAATGCCCCTGGTATCGCTGCCTGATAAGACACGCGTGTATTTGGTACTAAAGTATAGAGCATAAAAAAGCCTGCCATGGAAATAACATAGGGCAAAAGCTTCAGCAAAAAGCCACTAAAGCCTGGGATCCCCTGATCGGCAAACGAGACCAGTGACACAATGTAAGATGTTACGCCAATGCTGGCCCCCAATAACACGGGACCCAAGGTCAGGACCATCCAGTAAATGGCAAAGGAAATCATCATTGGTCGTGACTTTTCGACTCGCCAGATGCGATTCAATGCGGCATCCACATTGCGGATCAATAACAGGGCAACCGCCGTCAAAAAGCCAATCCCCACAGCGGTCATCTCGTTAGCATTGCCAGTAAAAGCACTGATATGGGATTTAATGGTGTCTGTTGAGGTAGGCACAAAGTTATTAAAAATAAAGTTTTCAATGGCATCTCGGGCATCCTGAAAACCAGGAAATGCACTGAAAATCGCCACCCCAACTGCCACCAGCGGGATGAGTGACAGCAAGGTCACATACGCCAGATAACCGGCGTTGATCGTCAGTTGATCTTCCTGACAGCGTCTAAAAAAACGCTGCCACCAGTCGGGCTGACGTCTGACCATTGCACGACCTTGCAGGTTCAGACGCTGCAACCGCAAGCGCCATAATTCATTCATCATTACACAGGTTTACAGAGTGAGTTTTGCACATCTTACCAATCCCAGTCATAATTCATAGGGTCAGATTTAAGTATAAGCCGTTATGTATCAACTGCATTAGGAAAGCCGATGAACAATTCTGTAATAAAAACGAGCCTCATAATCTTAAGCCTGAGCCTGCTCAGCGCCTGTCAAAGCGCGTACTACGCAGCCTGGGAAAAAGTGGGGGTGCATAAGCGTGAGATCTTAGTGGACCGTGTAGAAAATACTAAAGAAGCACAACAGGCAACACAACAAGAGTTTCAGTCTGCCCTGGAACGCCTGACCACCTTGATCAACTTTGATGGTGGCGAATTACAAAGTGTGTATCAACAACTCAATGATGATTATCTCTCCAGTGAAGCCGCTGCGCAGGACGTACGTACAAACATAGACAAAGTAGAAGATGTTGCAGAAGCCTTATTCTCTGAATGGCAGGATGAACTGGCTCAATACTCGAGTGCCAGCCTGAAACGCCAGAGCGAGCAAAAGCTCCGTCAGACGCAACGTCAATTTGACAAGCTGCTACGTTCGATGCGCGCCAGCGAAGCCAAAATGCAACCCGTTCTGGATTCACTCAAAGATAACGTGTTGTACTTAAAGCACAACCTTAACGCACAAGCGATTGCCGCCATCAAAGGCGAATTCAGTGGTTTGAAGCGGGATATTCAGTCGCTGATCAGCGATATGAATCGCTCGATTGAAGACTCAAACGCCTTTATTGCCAGTATGAATAACACCAACCAACCGTAAGCGAGACGCCATGTTCAGCAACGGTTAGCGCTGTCAGTTAACCGTTGCTCCCGAGCTACTCGGCATAGATCACCTGCAAATCACAGTTAAAGATTGGGATGGAGGCATAACTGCGATGGCCCATTACCTGGTAAGTGGCAGCGGGTTTCTCTCCGAATCGCGTCTGCACTGTGTGTGAAATAACTTGATAGGCTTGCTGCATGGTCCCCTGACCGCTATCCCAAATCAGAGTTAGATACGGATCATTGTAGAGCCACTTCCCTTGCGTCATTGTGCCCGTAAGCAACCAGTCTCCAGTTGTCTTTAGCTCAACCTGAAATGCATCCAACGCGCAATTGTGTGAAAACACCACTTCAGGCAGAGCCACTTGCGCCAGCTCACCGGGAAAGTACAGGCCGTAATTTCCTTCACTGAAACGATGATATTCGCCGTTAAACTCCTGCACATTGAGCCCGCTATACCCTAACGCTTGTACCACCTCAGACAGCTGCGAGATCAGCACATCATTTTGATCCGCGGGAAAACGATTCAGGCGGACAGTATCACTGTCACTGTTGTACTGTGCAGGCACAGCAAGGTCATTCAACACATAGTTTATATTGGCCTGTTCCAGCTGGCTCACCAGCTGATGTTGTTTTGTGTCGTCCAAAGAGGAGTGAAACACATGTACCACAGGCTGACTGCTACAGGCGCTCAAAAATAGGCACCCTGCCACTGACCATACTTTCATGAAAATTCCCTGTTCTTATTATTATGGTTTGAGTAGACCACAGCCGCCCGACATCTGTCCATTGTGCCATCGCGACTTACAGCATCAGTGACTACGCGTCAGCCAGTTTTGTACCGCGGTTTTGGGATACACAATTTCTTTAAACAAGCGATGACGCTCAAATTTAAGATCGCTCTCCTGACTGGGTAAACCAGCTTGAACCTGGCTGTGATGCTCATTGAATCGTGAGATCAAAGTCAGTTTGTCTCTGCCCTGATTGAGCTGAGTGTTGAGATAGCCACGCACATCATCTGCTGTCATTAACCCCAATGCCTCTAAATTCATCAGGTCTTTTTTTAATGCAGAACGGATCCCCATGGAATGTCTCCTGTTGTCATAATTTACAAAAGTCGCAGCGAATCACTGCCAAAAGCCTCGACCAATGGCCGCCCGACTTCGTATCGGCGTGCAAGATACACACCAAATGCTGCAATTACATTAAAGACACCACGATGTTCGAAAAAGTTTCGTGGTTCACCGCAGCGTCGCGCTATACTGTCGCAAAACATCCAATGGGGTTGTGATATGAATCAAGATTATATTGAAATCGAGCTCGAAGAAGAGCCAATTGAACTTTGTAACCTATTAAAAGTATTAGACTTTGCAGAGAGTGGTGGACAGGCCAAGCAACTTATCGCCGCCGGATATGTGGGCGTCAATGGAGAACTTTGTACGGTTAAACGCAAGAAATTGTACGCCGGAGATACCCTCTATTTTAACGAAGAAGCCTTTATGCTGACCCTGGCTGAGGGCGCAGTGCCCGCAGACCGTAGCCAGCCACCCCCCCCACCGGCGCACCAACACAGTGCACCTTCAGCTACTGACAAGGGCAAGCAGGCTGGCAAAAAGCGACGCAATAAGCAAAAGAATAATGTGGACAGCGTCACAGGCAGAAAACCTATTTCGTTTGGATAATACAGGAGATCACACGGTGAGTATCTGGTATCGCCCGGTCACACTAGCACAATGCAAAGCTCTGGATGAGGGGCTTCATCAAAAAGGCACGCTGATGCAAACCTTAGGGATCAGCATCAGTGAAATTGGCGACGATTATCTCGTTGCCACTATGCCCGCTACTCCGGCACATCATAATCCACTGGGCATGGTCCATGGTGGCGCCAATGTCGCGTTAGCCGAAACGGTGGCCAGTTATGCGGCTAATTTTGCTGTCGACTTTGAACGTTTTTACTGTGTCGGACAGGAGATTAACGCCAATCATCTCAAGGCTTCTCGAAACGGAACGCTGACCGCCACAGCCCGTCCCTTACACCTTGGTCGACGCACCTCCGTATGGGAAGTAAAAATAGTCAATGCGCGTGATGAATTATGCTGTGTGGCTCGCATGACGGCGGCAGTCGTCGAGCGACGCTAGTCCTAACGTCACCGAAATTGATATAGCGCAACCCGTTTTACTCTTTACAATATCACAATGATCTCACCCCCAGTTTGTGGAGGCTGAGATCATGAAGAAACAAAAACGCCTGATTATTATTCTGCACTGTGTGATTGTATGCGGCCTGTTGCTGATCTTCACAGGACACACTCTGCTGAGCGCTCAGTGGTTGACGGCACTCGGTCCCAAGGGATATGCACTAGGAGCGGCCTGTATAGCCATAGGCCTGATCTGTTCATTACCTACTAAGATTTATCTGACGATTCTACTAATGCGCCGAGAAAAGTCAGACTAATCGGGATTGCACTGCAACCCAATTTGCCACCAGTGGCTTTGCCTATGCGTGGGCATTTCGCTACAATTTTGCCTTCAGTTGCTCATTCAGAGACATCCATGGACCATATAGATACAGTGATCATAGGCGCAGGGGTCGTTGGCCTGGCCATCGCGGCGCGCCTCAGTCAGACCCGTTCCGTTCTGGTCATCGATCAGATGGGACAATTTGGCGAACATACCAGTAGTCGCAATAGTGAAGTGATCCATGCCGGTCTTTATTATGCTGAGCATAGTCTCAAAGCACGTTTGTGTGTCCGTGGTAAAGCCTTGCTGTACGCGCATTGCGAGCGCTTCCATGTTCCGGTGAAACGGCTTGGCAAAATTTTATTCGCGCGCACGACACACGAGCTGGATAAACTCGCAGCCATCGAGGCGCAGGCAAAACGCAATGGCGTGCATGATCTGACGCCACTCAGCCAGACACAAATTGCAAATATGGCTCCTGGCCTGCACACCAGTGCGGCGTTGTTTTCACCTTCAACCGGGATTGTCGACAGCCACCAGTTGATGCTGTCTTTAGTCCATCAGCTTGAGCACGCAGGTGGCAACCTGGTCTGTCACACCCGCTTTGAATCGGCGGAAAAAACAGCGTCAGGATTTGCACTGACGTTAAACTGCGACGGTGCCCCCTTTGAGCTGAGTTGCAATACTCTGATCAACGCTGGAGGCCTGTTTGCACAAGACAATGCTCAGCGCATCGCGGGGCTTGGCAAAGACCAGATCCCACAAAGCCATTTATGCCGTGGTCAGTATTTCTGTTATCAAGGCCCCCACCCCTTCAATCACCTGATCTACCCGATGCCTGAACAGCATGGTCTGGGGATCCATGCCACTTTAGACATGGCAGGTCAACTCAGGTTTGGGCCCGATACCCAGTTTATTGACAAGCTGGATTACCAGGTTGATGCACAGGCCAAAGCCCGTTTTGTGCAAGCAATACAAAGCTACTGGCCCGCTCTGGACCCTGAGCGGCTGCATCCCGACTACGCGGGGATCAGGCCCAAGCTTAGCCGCGAAAAGGGGCAGGATTTTATGATTGAAGGGCATCAACACCACCAGGTTGAAGGACTCATCAACCTGTTTGGTATTGAATCACCCGGGCTGACCGCTAGTCTGGCGATCGCCGAGTATGTTGAAGTACAACTATAGGTTAAATGCCTTCGAGCTTCTTGCTGCGCTCCTGCATTAACTTTTCAACGTTTTGTGCATCCTGGATCAACTTTTTAATGTCAGTCGGACTCATGTTTGCTGGTAAATCTTTCGGGATCCGGCCGGCATCCTGCTGCTCTTTTAGCTGCTTGAGAATGTCAGTATTTTCCGCCGCCATGATGGTGATCTTGCTGGGGTCCAGTGTCATTTCTTCACTCTGCCCACGCGCATTGGGGCGGTCTGAATAGTGCCAGTTGCCCTGTGCATCCTGCCATTTATAGATTTTTGCGGGTTTGTCCTGCGCTGCCGGTGCATCTTTACTGCTGACCATATCCACAGCTTTGTCTAGTTGCTGCTTAGATTCATTCAGCACTTGCTGTGCCTGAGTCTGCGCCTTGCCGAGGATATCATTCAGGCTCAGCCAGGTGCGCCCATCAGGGCGCTTTAAAACAAACAATGACGCCACACCAATCAGCATCACCATAATTAACAGATAACTTGCGTACTTCATTGCGGCACTCCTTTTATATCGAGGCCATACTTTAACAGTATAGAGCGATATTCGGTAGAGTGGCGAAAGCGCCCAAAGAAATCTCGAAATTGCGCACAGCTACGTAACCCCTGTTCTGAATGATTGAACTGTAGTTGTAAAGGCGCGGTATCAACCACTTTATGTACTTTAAGCGCGGTAATAAATTTAGGATTACTCAACTGCAGCCAACGGACCGCAGGCAGGCTCATCAGTGCAAAACGACGGTCTTCTTTCACAGGCGACGCCAGCGCATCCAGCATCTCCCGTTCCGAGTAAAACAGCTTTTGCTGAAGCTGTCCAAGCGCCAATGCCTGCTCAACCGTCGGATAGGTATAACCAAATCGCCCGAGCATAATAAAGTCCTGATAATCCTGGGTGGGCACGGTGGCATTCTGGTGTGTGATCAACACATCCTCTACCCAGTATAATCCCTGGCTCCAGCACATTGATGTTTTACCCCGATACCAGGACTCGGACTCCATACGTACCTGGATCTGATTATGGTTGATCAGCTTTTTTGAGCGCTCTTCCGGGATATAGTCCACATCCAGCGGTTTACCCTCAGGCGTAAAGTGTGCCAGCAGCTCAGGGATCACACCGGGCCGATTGGGGTCGCCAGTGACAAAGGGGGGAAAGGCATTATAAGGCAAAGCAACACGCAATACCGGTAACTCAGTTCCGGTCGGAGGAAGGGGTGATACAGCAGCCTGCCCAGTGATTGGCACCAGCCACAGTAACAGACCAAACAGACTGTGTATTGTGCGCATCGCAGTCACCTTCTCTTTCCCCTCGTTAGTCACAGTGTAGCGTTTGCAGCCCAATAGTGACAAAAAAGCGGACCGGGCTATGTGGCCGGGTCCGCTGTTATGATTGCGATCTGATAAGAATCGACTAAATGCCGTCACCATCAATATGTAAACCACATTCCCGGTTTAGACCAAAGAAGCGCGTTTCTTCTTCGCTCATACCCGGCTCAAGTTTACGGGTGGTATGCACATCACCCATAGACACATAGCCTTGTTCCCATAACGGATGATAAGACAAGCCATGCTTGGTCAGGTACTGATAGACGTCACGGTTATGCCAGTCGATAATCGGATACACCTTCACCGTGCCACGACTGATCTCTAAGATCTGTTTGTCGGCACGAGTCGAAGACTGCTGACGGCGTAAACCACTGAACCAGGTCCCGGCCTGCAACTCGTTCAGTGCACGGGTCATCGGCTCTACCTTATTCAGGGTGTTATAACGCTTAATGCCCTCTTCGCCCTGCTCCCATAGTTTACCAAATTTGGCTTCCTGCCATGCCGGGCCCTGTGTCGCACGATAGACTTTCAGATTCAGGTTAAGCTGCTCTGTCAGTTCATCAATAAAGCGATAGGTCTCGGGAAACAAATAGCCGGTATCGGTCAGGACCACCGGGATATCCGGACGCTGACGGGTTACTAAATGCAGCATCACCGCTGCCTGGATCCCAAAGCTGGACGATAAAATCGGGTTATCTGGCAGGTTTTCCAGTGCCCAGATCACACGCTCTTCAACACTTTTCTCAGCCAGCATACCGTTCGCATCATTCAATAATGCCTGTTGCGAGGCTTTATCCAGCGTTAAGATTTGCTTAAAGTCACTCATTACTCATTCCCAGTATTCACCACCACACAAAAGCTGTGGTCAAAGGCGCCGGGCGCCTTCTAAATTAAGCATGGAAGTCGGTTTTAGATACCTTCACTTCGGCCACAATTTCCTTACGGATCACAAAGTCACCAAAACACTCATCCGGCTGACGCTCTTTGGCCCACTGACCTATCAGCTCATCCAGTGCCGGCAGATAAACCTCTTCACCGACATTTTCCAGATACAGTTTCGGGATCCGCGTACCGGCACGGTTACCGCCCAGATACACGTTATATTTGCCCGGGCCTTTACCTACAAAGCCAATTTCTGCCAGCATGGCACGACCACAACCATTTGGACAACCAACCACACGCAAGATGATGTCGTCATCAGCAATTTCATGTTTGGCCAGGATCGCTTCGGTTTTTTCAATCAGATCTGGCAGATAACGTTCAGCTTCTGCCATGGCCAATGGACACGTTGGCAAAGACACACAGGCCATCGAGTTTTTACGCTGCTCGGTGTGCGCATCATCAATCAGGCCATGTTCACGGGCCAGCTGCTCAATTTCAGCCTTTTGCTCAGCAGGCACACCCGCGATGATCAGGTTCTGGTTCGCCGTCATGCGGAAATCGCCCTGATGGATCTCGGCAATCTTGCGACAACCGGTTTTCAGTGGTTTGCCCGGGTAGTCAAGGATCCGGCCACTTTGAATAAACACCGTCAGGTGGTGCTTACCATCAATGCCTTCAACCCAGCCAATACGGTCGCCACGATGGGTGAATTCATACGGACGGCTCGGCGCAAAGGCCACACCGGCACGTTTTTCTACTTCCGCTTTAAACGTATCGGTGCCAAAGGTATCCAGGGTATATTTGGTTTTCGCGTTTTTACGATTCGCACGATTGCCCCAGTCGCGCTGTACGCCAACCACATGCTCGGCTACCGCCAGCGTGTCGTCCAGGCTGATAAAACCAAAGTCATCCGCCTTACGTGGGTAGGTGTTCACATCACCATGGGTCATGGCCAGACCACCACCAACCAGGACATTGAAGCCAACCAGCTTGCCGTCTTCAGCAATGGCTACAAAATTCAGGTCATTGGCGTGGACATCCACTTCGTTGTTCGGCGGAATAGTCACTGTGGTTTTGAATTTACGCGGTAAGTAAGTGCTACCTAGCACCGGCTCTTCTTCGGTGGTTTCCTGCTTTTCACCATTTAGCCAGATCTCGGCGTAGGCACGGGTTTTTGGCAGCAAGTGCTCAGAAATACGTGCCGCCCACTCGTAAGCTTCCTGGTGCAGTTCAGACTCAACCGGATTGGTGGTACACAGTACGTTACGGTTTACGTCTCCCGCGGTGGCGATGGAGTCAATGCCCACATCGTTCAGCGTCAGGTGCATTTCTTTAATATGTGGTTTCAGTACACCGTGAAACTGGAAAGTCTGACGTGTGGTCAAACGAATGCTGCCATACTCAGTTTTTTCTTCAGCAAATTTGTCAATCGCCAGCCACTGGTGTGGCTTGATGATCCCGCCCGGCATCCGCGCACGTAACATCACATTGTGCATAGGCTCCAGCTTTTGCTTGAGTCGCTCGGCACGAATATCACGGTCATCCTGCTGATACATGCCGTGGAAACGGATCAACTGGAAGTTATCGGCGGTAAAACCACCCGTTAATTGATCGCCCAAATCATTCGTAATGGTGCCACGCAGCAGGTTACTCTGAGTTTTCAAACGCTCGTTATCAGACAGTTTGGCGTTCGGGTCGAGCTTACTGTTGGGTTTGTAATCGCTATTGCTCATCTTTATTCCTAAATTCTTACACTGTGACGGTGTGTACTGACTAATCCCGCAGGATTAGTACACGTCTTTTTGATAGCGACCCTCGCTGCGTAGCTCTTTGAGATACTCTTCAGCTTCCTCGTCGCTCTTACCTGCATACTGCTTAACGATGTCTACTAATGCCTGATGAACGTCCTTGGCCATACGGCTGGCGTCTCCACACACATAAAAGTGCGCACCATTTTGCAACCATGTATACACGTCCTGACCCCTTTCGCGTAAACGGTCCTGAACGTAAATTTTTTCTGCCTGATCCCGGCTAAAGGCCAGATCAATGCGATTCAGTACGCCCGACTTCACGTACTTTTGCAATTCAACCTGATACAGGAAATCCTGGGTAAAGTGTGGGTTACCGAAGAATAACCAGTTGTCGCCCTCAGCATCGCGTGCCTCACGCTCTTGCAAGAAGGCGCGGAATGGCGCAATACCGGTACCCGGGCCAACCATGATCACGGGGGTATTGTCATCAGCTGGTAAACGGAAGTTGTCATTGTGCTCGCTGAACACTTTAATTTGCGTGCCTTCCTCAACGCGATGCGCCAGGAAGCCAGAGCAACCCCCCTGATGGGTTTCACCAAAAGCATCAAACTCCACCAGACCCACTGTCAGGTGCACTTCTTCTTCTGCTTCAGCCTGGCTCGACGCAATAGAATACAGACGTGGCTGGATCTTACGACAGCTGTCAACCAGTGCCTGCGCACTCAGCGTACCTGGCTGTTGTTTGATAATATCGAAGATCTGACGCGCTTCGATGTACTCACGCAGCGCCGCCTTATCACCGGCCAATGTACTCAGCTCTGCGTTATTCGTTGCAGCCGCATACTTTTCGACAAAGCCAGGGTAAGACTGAGTTAATTCAAGCTTTTCAACCAGGGCAGTGCGCAGTGTCAGCGTCTCGTTGCCCAGCGCCACTTCGCTGTCGCCTTCAAGACCAAGCAGGGCGAGCACCTCGTCCACACGTTGTTCGTCATTGAGGAAGAAGACACCCAGTGAATCACCTGGCTGATATTGAATGTCAGACCCTTCGAGCGAAATTTCGACGTGGCGAACATCTTTGGTCGAGTTACGGCCGGTGATCTTCTGCACCACAGAGATTTCTGCGCTGAACGGGTTTTGTTTAGTGTACTGGCTGGCATGGGCACCGGCCGTTGCCAATGGCATGGCCACGACGTTAGCACCGCCTTGTTCTTGCTGTGCCTTTAGCGCAGGTTCAAAGGCATCGAGTGCACTGTCAATCCAGGCTGTTGCCTGCTCTTCATAGTCTACGTCGAGATCTGCACGGGCAACCACAGACTCGGCACCCAGCTTTTGCAAGCGCTCTTCAAAATCAATGGCAGTCTGACAAAAGAACTCATAGCTTGAGTCACCCAGGCCCAGTACCGCGATTTTGACGCCGTCCAGCTTAGGGGCTTTTTTGCCAGCCAAAAAGGCATGTAGGGTCTCAGCATCTTCGGGAGGTTCACCCTCACCATACGTTGAGACCGCAACGGCAATAAACTGTTCTTTTTTCAGGGCTGAAGGTTTGTAATCAGCCATATTGACCAACTTGGTTTGCAGGCCACGTGCTTTCGCGGCACTTTCTAGTTGCGCCGCAACCCCTTTGGCATTGCCCGTCTGAGAGCCGTACAAAATCGTCAAAGGTGCCGCTTCTGAGGCAGCTGCAGGTGCCTGTCCCAAAGTCCCCGCAAGTGCGGCAGTGTTGGCATTGGCAGCCAGATAACCACTGACCCAGGCCTGCTGGATCGGATTAAGCTCCGCCACTAACCCCTGTAATTTTTGCAGTTGTTCTTGTGTCAGCGGACTGGCCGCGGCACTGAGTTGACTTAACAACATGATGATTGTTTCCCCATAACCCTTATATAGCTTGCCCCGCCGAACTGCCTGCGGCTCCACCGCACAGACATGCAATTCGGTCATTTTCTTAGCATGCAGGATACGCAACTCACTGCGCGACAAAAAGAACAGTATCTGCTTTGTTATTCCATTTGGTTATGGATATCCAAAAACTCCAAATAAAACAGATTAAAAATCATTGTACCGATTTATACAATTAAAAAGTTAACGACAATGTAACAAAACTCCTTTAAACTCCCACTCGGTTTTTTACAACCAAACAACAATATTAATTAAAAAACAGAACACGGGAATAATAAAATGATTACAATAAAAGGGCCTTTGCGCCTGACAATGGGCCTGGCTGGCAGCGCGTTAAGCCTGCTCAGTACCATGGCATGGGGACAGGTAGACAACGGTGATTTCGAACAATGGCAGCTGGGTAAACCCAGCAACTGGACCACCATTGATTCGGGTATCTCATTGACTACCGAACAGAATCGCGTTTACAGCGGACAGACGGCTGCCGCCGTCAATGTACTGACGACGACGCAGGGCAATACAGATCTGGCACAAACCGTCACGGTTGAAGCCGGCAAAACCTACACCTTCAGTACCTGGGTCTATCATACTGAAGGTGGCGTCAGGGCTCGTCTGGTCGCTGACGGTTATCACAATTATTCGGATCCGCAACAATTAAACCAATGGCAACAACTGAGCCACGATTATACGGCGACCAGCAATGGCCAAATCACCGTGGGTCTGCGTTTTTATGACATCAGCGGATTTGACGGCAATGAAACCGTCTATATTGATAACTTCCAGCCCAGCGGGACCACAAGCACACCACCACCAACCGGCGGTGCCTGCCAGGCCAATGCGCTGACCTTCAACCTGACCACAGACAGGTATGGTGAGGAGACCAGCTGGGTCATAAAAAATGCGTCCAATACGACCGTCGCAAGCGGACAGAATTATGGCGCCAGTCAGAACTATAGTGAAAGCCTGTGCTTAACCGATGGCTCATACACTTTTACTATATCTGATAGCTATGGTGACGGTATTTGTTGCAGTTATGGAAACGGCTCATATAGCCTGAACGGTCCATCCGGGACGATAGCGTCGGGTAGTCAGTTCACTTCGTCGGCTTCGCACAGCTTCACGCTGGGTACTGGCGGTGGTGACGGTGGTGGTGATACTCCGACTGGTTACTACAGTGCTGCAGCAGGTTTATCGGGTTATGCTCTTAAAACTGCCCTGCATAACATCATTGCCAGCCATAATAATCAGGGCTACAGTGCCATCTGGTCGTTCATCGATCAGTACGAGCGCGACCGCTACTTCGAGAACAATGGTACGGTGCTGGACCGCTATTCAGAAAAGCCATCAGGAACAGATAGTAATGAATTCACGGCCATCAGCGATCAATGTGGTACCGCCCGTACCGAAGGTGACTGCTACAACCGTGAGCATTCATTTCCGAAAAGCTGGTTTGGTGGCAAAATTGAGCCAATGAACTCTGACATTCATCATATCTTTGCCTCCGACGGCTATGTGAATAACCGCCGCAGCAGCTTCCCGTTTGGCGAAGTCGGCAGCAGCACTTATGTCTCAAGCAACGGCAGTAAAGTAGGCAGCGCCTCTGGCATAGGGTACAGTGGCACCGTGTTTGAGCCGATTGATCAGTTCAAGGGTGACTTTGCCCGTGCCTACTTTTATATGGCGACCCGTTACCAGGACCGCATTGCCAGCTGGCAAAGCTATTCCACCAATGGGGATGCCGTGCTCAATGGCAGCAGTGATCAGGTGTTCGAGGCCTGGGTTGTTACTATGCTCAAACGCTGGCATCAGGCCGATCCGGTTGATGCACTGGAGCGTGCCCGCAACGAAGGTGCCTATCAGTTTCAGGGCAATCGCAACCCGTTTGTGGATCACCCTGAGTTTGTAGAGCAGATCTGGTAATTTTCACCACTATATTGATACAAAAAAGGTTCAGCGCACAAGGCCGTGGCTGAACCAAACCAAAAAAGGCAGACATCAGTTTGCCTTCACAGGTTTGCCTTTTTATCCATCGACTTTCAATCCACCACCACGCAAAATCATCCTGACCGTCTGGATCACAGTCTGAGACAATATGCCCTCGCGGGTTGTGAGCCATTGAAACAAAGCACCGACCAATGCATTGAGCAGTGTTTGACTCACCACTTCGATGTGCGCTGTATCAGGGCGTGGACCCTGCCACTGGCTTTCGTCCATTTCAGTAATAAACGCAGTAAAAATATCACGGGCTTTCTCGAGATCATCCTTATCCCGCTTAAGTAACGCACTGAACTCATCGGTATATTCACACTTAAACAAGATCACTTCCTGAAAAGCGATCAGGGCCTCCGATTGTTCCAGGGTCTCGAAATAAAAAGCGATTGCTTCAATCAGATTCGCGCTACTGGGCACCATGGTTTCCAGCTTGTGCTGCGCCGCCTCGTCCAGAGGCAACGCATACTCCTGGGTGATCGCCTCCAGCACTTCCAGCTTATTCTTGAAGTGCCAGTAAAACGCCCCTTTGGTCACGCCCGCAGCCTTAGAAATATCCATCAGGGTCGTGTGTGCGACCCCTTTTTCACTGAACAGTTGCAGTGCGGATTTGATCAACGCCAGGCGCGTCTGCTCGGCTTCTTCTTTGGTTCTTCTGGGCATCAGTAGTTTCCATCCAGATATTAAACAGGCTTATCAGATAATGGTCGCGAGACTAGCATGTACATTGCCGGAATGACAATCATGGCCACCAGAGTCGATGCCAGCAAGCCAAATATAATTGCAAAGCACAGTGGGAACCAGGTCGGGTCGCTCAGTCCCAACGGCACCAATCCCACTATGGTGGTGATACTGGTGCCAATTATGGGCCTGAGGCGGTCCGCCGCACCGCGGGCACAGGCATCTCTGAGCCCTACCCCGGCTTTAATATGACTGTTTATGGTGTCCAGCATCACGATGGCGTTGTTGACCACAATCCCCACCAGTGCAATTAACCCTATCATGGCAGGGAAGGAGAACGGGATTTGGAACACCCAGAATCCGCTAAAGGTGCCAATCAATGCCAGCGGAATGGTAAACAGCACCACCAGTGGCTGTTTGAATGAGCCCAACGCTAAGGTCAGAACCGCAAATACCATCATGATTGCCAGCACAAACACCACCCCGGCGGAGCCATAGGTTTCTTCGGCGTTTTCCGCTTCTCCCGCATAGCTATACCCATATCCCTCTGGCCAGGTTTGCTGCCAGGCCTGCAGGTGGGGATCAAGCTGTGCAATCACTTCACCAACGGTGATCCCTTCTACTTTAGCTTTGATAGTAATAGCACGCTGAGTCTGGGCATGCGTATATAGTGGCGGCACCGCATCAATCTCATATTCCACCAGGTTGCCACCGGGGACCAGCTCCCCCTCAGGGGTAAATAAACTGATCAGGCTGATCTCGGCCATAGACTTAGGGCCGCCGATATCTTCATCCCGGCTCTCCCAGTATGTACTGAGTCGGATCTTCAGGTCGTCCTCCGTCCCCGCAAGTTTAAACTTGCCGTATTCATCCGCTTCGGTTGCCAGGCGCAGCTGACTGGCAAAATCTTGCTCGGTAATACCGTGAAAATTCAACGCTTCCCGGTTGGCCGTCAGTCTCACCTGACTTTGCCACGCCCCCAGGTTATTGCGCACATCAGTCACCCCATTAATAGTAGCCAACTGCTGCTGAACCTGACTGGCATACGCCGACAGCTGCGCCATATCGGAACCACTGAGCACAATTTGCACGGGGTCATCGTTGCTGGACCCGCCCACTTCAGGTGTAAACAGCACGGTAATACCGGCAACGTCGGCCAGCGCCTCGTTCAGACCCGCTCTGAGCTCAGGCACGTATTCATAGGCTAACTGGGTGCGCTCGTCCTTAGGCACGAATAATGCCGAGAACCCCACCAGATTCGGATTTTCATTGAGCAGTAGCTGATCACTGATGGAGCTGATTGCTCTGGGGCTTTTTTTGCCCACGTACATAGTCACGTTTTCAAAGTAGGGTAGCGTGGCCAGATATGCACCAGCCCGCTCGGCCACCGAGCGACTTTGTGCCAGTGTCGCATCCGGCCCCAGCTCTATGGTGATAGCAAGGTTTCGGCCATCCGCCTTTGGATAAAGCAGCGACGGCAGCGAACTCATCAGCCCAATTGAGATCAGCCACACAATAACGCTGCCAGCAACCCAGGTGCCCGCAAGACGACGACTGCGCAAGGCAAACCGATTCAGCCAAAGCTGCAAACGCTGCCCGGCGACCTGAGTCAGTTTGTCAACCTTACTCATCTGAGCCTGTTTGGCGTTGCTCAGCAAATATTGCGACAGAGGAATACAGATCACAAAGGCAATCAGATAGCTCAACACCAGACACAACACTGCGGTGATGGGGATTAGACGAATAAACTTACCATCCACACCGCCGATGGCCATCATAGGTGCCATCGCCAAAATGGTGGTCAGCTGGCCTGAAAACGCAGGCATGGCATAGGTCTTAACGGTTGCCAGCGCCGCTTCCTTAAATGACAGGCGTTTGCTGTAGAGGTTATCGTGCATCCCTTCCATCACCAGAATGAAAACATCCACCAGCATGCCCAATGCCAACACCATACCGATGATCATCATGGTATTCAGGGTATAGCCGAATAAACCCAGGATCATCAGCGCCCCCAAAAAAGTGAGCGGGATCGCAGCACCGGCGATCAGTGCTTCCCGCCAGGTGAGCAACACCATTAAAATGATGAACACCGCGAGCATGGCCTGCCAGATATTACTGAACACATTGGCAAAAGACTCATCAATCAGGGCGCTTTCATCGCTGATGATCTGCACTTTCAGACCCTCCGGCCAGAACCCCTGCTTCTGGTACTCCGCCATGGCTGCTTTCACTTCATTGATAAGCGTAATAGTGTCAACACCCGGACGTTTTTTCACCCCAAGTGACACTCCCTGGGTAAAAGGTTCTCCCAGTTCAGAGAAATACGTTTCGCTTTTAACTTTATCCAGCCCTTTGTAAACCAGCGCCACTTCTTCAAGCCGGATCAGGCGATTATCGCTCAGTCGTGCAATCGGCAATTGCTGCAATGCCCTGATATCATCGAAACGACCCGCCAGATACAAACGATGAATACGATGACCATCGTCATACTCCCCCCAGCTGGTATCAAGGTTGGCCTCCTCAATGCGCTGGCGGACCAGATTGGGAGATATTTTCAACGACCTTAACCTGTCCGGCAGCATGCGTACATGTACGACCGTTTCCCGATAGCCGCCCTTATCCACCTTTTTTACCCCAGGTTTGGCCTCCAGACGCTTTTCAATGGTTTTAACCACCAGACTGAAACTGGTGTCATCCAGCGAGCCATACAGCATAAATTCAATAATCGGCGTATCATTCACTGAGACCTGTTCGATTAACGGAGTTTTCACCGCACCGGGAAATTCAGCTTTGCCTTCATCGACTTTCGCTCTTAAGCGCTGCATCGCCTCATTCATCGGTTCATCGGACTTGAACTCCACGGCAATCACGGCATAAGAAAACTGTGAGCCACTTTGCAGCTTTTTAAGCCCCTGCAAACCATTGAGCGCGTCTTCCAGGGGTTTAGTTATCTCCTTTTCAACCTGCTCTGCGGCCGCCCCCGGCCATTCAACCGTAATAATGGCCTGGGGTATTTCAAGGTCCGGATAGTTTTCTTTCAACATGCCCGAGTAAGCCAGTACCCCGCCGACCAACAAGATGGCCAGCAACAAAGTTGAAATGACTTTATCGACAAACAGTTTATGTGCCAGACCCTGCTTATTCATCGGTCGCTCCCACAGCACGTACCGCGCTGCCATGCACCAACAGGTGCTCACCGTTCACGACCACCCGCTGGCCGGCGTTCAACCCGGCCAGGATCTCGATACGATGGAGATCTTCGATACCCGTTTCAACTGCCGTCAGTTGTGCTTTATTCGCTGCGTTGATCACGTATACAAAAGGCTGGTTGTTGCGCATCATCACAGCCTGATGTGGTACGCTTAAAGCCTGTGGTTTTTCTGCCACCTTGATCCAGGCACTGACATGCATGCCATCTTTGAGGTTCTGCGCGCCTGTAAAGGTATGCACTTTCACTTCAATCGCACGCTTATTCAGGCTGATACTCGGGCTAACAGAGAAAATCTTACCCAGACTGATATCCCCGGTGGTGAAGCCACTGTTAGCTGCATTCAGCAGCTTCTCATTGCTCCAGCTCAGATATACAGTTTGTCCTTCAGCCAATTTGTCGGCAGCGTAATAAGGTACGTTTAAAGTGACCTCGTACTGACTGGTGTCGATCACCACCATGGCCGCATGCATTTCCCGGTCTTTATCTGACATCACCGCTGCTGGCCCTGCCCAGTAATCCCCCTGGCGAATATTGACCGCTCTGAGCTGACCATCAAAGGGCGCAAATATGCCAGTCTTTTCCAGATTCACTTTACCCTGATTCAGCTGGGCCTGCGCCGCCAGCTTCTGACTTCGGGCAGAGTCCAGTGCCGCAGTCGCGGTGTGCATGGATTGCTGCGCATTCAGCAGCTCAGTTTTCACGGCTTCAAAACGCTCTTTAGCAATGAGCTTGCGCTCCCACATTGATTGTGCACGCTCAAAACTGGTTTTCGCCAGATTATGGTTGTTCTGAGCCTGATGCAGCTGCGCCCGCGCCTGCTCAATGCCCAGTACCGCGCTGCGCAGTGACGCCTCATAGCCTTTAACGGCTTCCGCGCCGGTGCGTTCATCGACGCGCGCAAGCAGCTGACCAAAACGCTCTCCGGGTTTAGGTCCGGTGACAAAACTGCCCGCGCGCAAGCGGTTGCCACTTTGGTCGTCAGCCAGAAAGACCACCTTGCCGCCGCTTTCAAAATTCAGGTACTCGCGGCGGATCCCTTGTGCAATCCCTTCTGCAAAGGCCCAGTCTCTGATCGTCTGTTTACTCGCCGTACTTGCCTCAACGGCATAGGCCCCTGCTTTATTATCTGCATAACCTGTTTTGACTAGCAGCAAACTCATCATTGTGGCCGCAATTACTAAATATGGTTTCACACTCACCCTCTTTTACATACCCCATGGAATGTTTGAATTATATACATACCGGAACGTATGTAAATATGGGTTTGTGTATTTTCTCAGCAAAGACGATATCGCAAGTGGGTTAAAACCGTCTATCGGATGCCGTTAGGTAAACAGCTTTGGTATTAAAATTTAAGTTAAAAGAAAAGGTTAAAGAAAGAGAATCGTGGTCAGTATGACGTATGCAAACTATGTACATCGCTCAAATACAGCGCCAGAAAAGAAAAAGCGAGCATACTCAAGGTATACTCGCTGAAGAATAAAAAAACCGGTCTAGTCCGTTAGACCGTAACCTACTCAACGGGTTGTGAGCTAATAAGCTAAGGCAATGGGCTGGCCACTGGCTGTTATCTTGGCTCTATGGTTAAGGGAGATAATGTGATTTTTGCATTATTGCTGGCGCCCATATACCCGCTATAGTTCTGGCCTTCAAACAAGGTATAAAACACATCAACGTAGTCATCATCATTGCTGAACCAGTGATCTGGCATCGCTTTGATCAGCTGATTAGTCAGCTGAGGAATAATCGCATAACCCTGTACATTGGGATCCGGAATGGTGCGCATGACCTGAGTGACAATATCCAGGAAAGTCGTCGCTAAATCTTTGTAGTTGGTGTTGTCATCCTGCTCCATGAGCAATACATCAGCCGCTTGCCAGCGATAACGTTCCCAGTGGATAAGGATTTGATTCGGTGTATAGTCAGTGCCGTCATGGTCAAGGTAGGGCATATCAACAATATCCAGAACCGGCTCATCGCGCGACGGGCTCACACCGGTGACAATGCCATACACTTCAGCCTTACCCAGGATCCACGGCTCCTGATCATTGTTTAGACGAATACGCTTCAAAACGCTGGTCGAAATGGCTTCAGACTGAGTCGTCATCTGGTTCGCTTGGAGCATATCGCGAGATACACGCTCAGCGCCCTGTGTCTGTCTGGCGCTGCTAAAAATATCCTGCATCACGGCCAGGCCTTCGCGACGTACCTGTTGCAGATCCAACTCAAGCACAAGCACAGGACGCTGCGGCATTTGCTGGGCATCCAGCAGATGAAGCTGACCGTCACTGTCATAGGCCTCTACGTGGATCCAGGTCTTATCATCCCCTTTAGGTGCAAAGGCGATCAGCGGCTCTTCGCCTTCCTGCCATTGGCTCAGCATGTCTGCAGAGGCCAGACGTAATTGATACAGGTTGCTGTCACTTTGCGGCAATCCTTTCAGTACCCTGGTCTGTGTGCTTGCCTGGCCGATCAGCGATTGCGCCTGTTGCGATACCTGCATGTCCTGCACAGTCAGGCGAGACTGGCTTGCCAGTGTTGACTGCCAACGCGAACCCTGGCTTGACAACTCTTGCGCCAAAGACTTCGCCATCACCTTCTTAATATCACTGACCTGAAAAGCCTGTGGATTAAAGCGATCAATTTGTGCCAGCGGCGCTGCCAGGTTATTCACGGTATCTACCGGGGCTGCGGTTGCGCTCGCTGCTGCACTCAGGCTCAGGGCCAGTGCAGATAAGGTCATCTGAGATATGCGTTTCATTGTTATAATTCTCCAGAAATAATCCTGTTCTGGCCTCACCTGAACCACGGGAAGCCACCTCTCGTGTGCCAAATCAAGATAAAACACGAAAATCAAATTATCAACACATTAATATAAAATTTACACAACTTATTTAACAAATAAACACTAAAGCATTGTTATGTATAAACTTAAAATGTTAAAAAAAGAATTAAGGTTAGATCCAGTTAGTAACAAGAGTGATGACTCTATTGGGATTCAGTCACTATTATGGGTTAAGGAATAATGGCGAGGCGGCACGCCAGCATAGTTGGATCCGTGCGGTTTATCGCGCTGATCCAACTCAACGAGCAATGACAGGCTAAATAGAAGGGATTATTTCTCAGCTGGATACAAGGTGATCTCCATCCCGGCACCAATGGCAGAGATCCGTAACAACGTATCGACGTGCAGTGCCTGGGAGTAACATTTAGGCTGTTCACCGCAGCTGAAACCGATATCAAAGGTCCGCTTAGAACACCCCAACCATTGCTTCAGTGCGGCCTTAGAGCATGACTCTATTAATTCACACAGGTGATTAATGGCTTTATCCGGGCTCGTCACCTGAGTGCTGGCTTCTATTCTCGCCAGCTGGCGGTACTCATCCTGATCATAGTGCAGTACCACCGCGTTCTTCTTAAGATCCGCAACCAGGGCAGAAATATCCTGCTTGGATTCTAACTCTAAATCGACATTTAAAAACTGGATTTCTGACATGACGGGACATTTACCTTGTTTCTTTTTGAGTAGTTCGCTGCCAGACCTGAGCCATGTTCACGCAACAGAACACATACGATTGGCAGGTGCGACAATATGTCACTATGGATTTTACGCGAATTCTCATAAGCTATCAGCAATTTTGACGAAAAAACAGCACTATGAATAAATCCAGCTTTAAACCCATCCGACAATTTCACAAGCTGGCCGGCTATCTGCTGGCATTACAGATCTTTGCCTGGCTGCTCGGTGGCCTGGTAATGAGCGCGATCCCTTTGGAAATGGTGCATGGTAAACACCTCGCCAAGCGTAATCTGAATAATCCTTTCACGCTCGCCGACTACCCGGCCGATTTAGACCAGCTGGCGCGCCGCGTTGACCAATTCAATGCGCTGACCTTCAGTCATTTTTTGGATCAGCCCATGATCATTGCCACTGGCGCAGAAACGGGTTATTTCACCGCCACAGGAGCCCCCTTTCCCAGTCCGACCGAAACACAAATCCGTGCTAATGCCCGCGCCCACTATCTGGGCGACGGCGCCATTGAATCCGCACAGCGACTTGCCCGGGGGCCACGGGAAGTTCAGTATCGGCCACACATCTGGCGGGTCATCTTTGCCGACACCTTCAGTACCACCTTGTACCTAGACGCCAACAGTGGTCAGGTGATCACCGTAAGAAGCACGCTTTGGCGTATTTTTGACTTTTTCTGGATGTTGCACATTATGGATTATGACGAGCGGGATGACTTTAACAACCCGCTACTTATAACATTTGCAGTCTGTAGTGTGGCTTTCTGTCTCAGTGGCATGCTGTTGCTGTTGCAATCCCCGCCCTGGCGACGCCGCCGTTCACGAGGTTGAGCTTTTAATTTGACGCCGCTGTCCTACACTTACTAATTGTGCTGCCGTTGACATTAATTAACAATCAATCCGGTCTTTATATTGTATTGTAGAAACAGTGTTGATAGTTTTTAGTGCAATGACTAAACAGGATAGAACCATGAAGCAATTCAGCAGCTTATACCTTGCCATCGGATTGGCCTTAACTGCGAGTGCACTCTCAGGGTGCGGTGGTGGAACAGACGGCGGAACAACACCCGATAACACCAACAGTAACGGTGGTAACAGCGGTGACGGTAGCACAGAACCGAGTTGGCAGGCCGGTGTATTTGCACCTGCCAGTAACTTCATTAATTTCTGCGCTAACCCGCGCTCGGGGGTCGACCAGTTTAACAATAATCAGCCTTTCCCTGACAAAGCGGGCACCGTGATGCACGAAAAAATGTGGTTGCGCTCGTTCAGTCATGAAACCTACCTTTGGTACAACGAGCTACCAGACAACAACCCGCAGGACTTTAACACCGTTGCTGAGTACTTCGCACAACTCAAAACCACACAACGTAATTCTGATGGGTCGTTGAAGGATCAATTCCACTACTCGGAAACCTACGAAAGCTATCAAAAAGAAAGTCAGTCGGGTGTGACTACCAGCTATGGGATCCGCTGGGCTGCAATAGAAACTGCACCACCACGTAATTTTACCATTGCTTACGTTGAACCCAATTCACCGGCAGCGCAGAGCGGGCTCGTACGTGGTGATAGTTTGCTCAGCATTGATGGCCTTGATTTCATCAACAGCGACGAAGTAGCACAACTCAATGAGGCTCTGTTCCCCACTGAAACGAAAGCCCACACGTTTGTCTTTCGCTCTGTTCAGGGCGATGAGAAATCAGCCGAAATGACCGCCATCGATTTTGCACTGTCCCCGGTACAAAATGCGAAGTACATAGATCATGGCGGGAAACGAGTCGGCTATGTGCAGTTTAATCAGTTTATTGCCAGTGCTCAGGGTGATCTGATCGAGGCTTTCAATGACTTTATCACAGATGGGGTTAGCGAGCTGGTGCTGGATATGCGCTATAACGGTGGTGGGTTGATCCACAGTGCCGCGCAGCTGGGCTATATGATTGCGGGCGATAGTTCGCTGGATCGTAATTTTGGTGTAACCACCTATAATGCTAAACGCCAGGACAACAATCGCATTTATACCTTTGAGCCTCGGCAAATAGACTGGACCCGGGAGGTATTCCTGAACGACACCACTTTACCGACGCTGAACCTCTCCAGAGTGTATGTACTCACTACCGACGATACTGCCTCAGCCAGTGAAATGGTCATCAATGGTCTGCGTGGTATCGACGTAGAGGTCGTGCAGATAGGCACCACCACGCGAGGCAAACCCTATGGTTTTTTACCCGCACCTAACTGCGGCATGGTGTATTACACTATTCAATCAAAATCAGCCAATGAAAAAGGCTTTGGAGACTATGCTGATGGCTTTACCCCAACACCAGCAAGCCAGATAAACGGTGAAGCGGGGCTGGATGCCAGAGTGCCAGGCTGTCGCGTTAACGATGATTTCAGCAGCGCTTTGGGCGACGAAAATGAACGCCTGCTTGCTACCGCTTTGCATCACAGTGCGACCGGAAGCTGCTTGTTCAACGACGCCCCGCAAGGCGTCTCAGCCAGACCGGGAGATACCGACTCCAGTCATGCAGTGACTTTGCCATTCAGGCCACTACGTGATGGTGCCATTCACGCGACACTAGAAGGTCAGTGATTATGAAATGTTCGGGATGGTTTGCAACGTTACTCACTTTGCTACTCAGTGGCTGCCAACACTCTAAAGCAACCCCTGTGTATGCGGCGTTAATTGAGCACACCACTCCGGCCATGATCCGTGAAATTCAAGACGCCATTGTCGCCCTTAAGGGCGGCACTGCGCCCCGACTGGCACATAATGTGTTTATGCAAAACTCAACGCTGTTGCTGGAAAAAGGCAACAGTCTGGACCCTTCTGGGCAGCCGATCCTGGGGAGCAAGGAAGGTGGAGTGACCGGCTTCGAGCTGCAAAAACGCGCTGAGCTGTGTGTCTTGTATTATCCCAGAACGAAAGCGTACCAGGTGTTATCCACTGTGCCCTGTGTGATCAATCCACAGCAGCCTGAACGCTGATAGCACCGGCTACATTTTATCGCCGGCGGCTGCTTGCAACCCTTCCCTATATCGGTATTATGACGGCCACTAACTGAGGGAGTCGTATGTCGTTAACATCAACCAAACTGTTTACACCCCAGCTGCCATTTACCAGCCACAGCTGTGCCTTTCATATTGGAACCTATCAGGACAGCGATTTTGCGACTTTTGCTCAGCCATTGCCCGCCAAACTCAGCTGCGCCGTAGCCAAACGCAAGGCCGAATATCTGGCCGGAAGGCACTGTGCCAGCCAGGCATTAAAAGCATTGGGGCTACCGCATACCATCATTACCAGCGCCGAAAGTCGCGCGCCGATTTGGCCTGCTGGTATTCAGGGCACCATCACCCATACTCGGGAGCTGGCGATGGCCATGGTCTGTGACGATCCGTCAATACTGGGGTTGGGCATAGATCTGGAAAGAAAGATGTCGCTCAAGCAAGAACTGGAGCTCCAGACACAGATCCTGGCAAAAACAGAACGACCTGCTTTCGAGCGACTGGGCCAGACGCATACTTGCCCACTGACGCTGATCTTCTCTGCCAAAGAAAGTATCTATAAAGCACTCTACCCGGTTGTACAACGCTTTTTTGGATTTGAAGCGGCATGCCTGACGGAACACAGCGATAATCAGCTATTCTTTACGCTCACAGAAACACTGCATGAGACTCTGCCACAGGGCACTCGGATCAGCGTGTATTACCAGTACAATGACAAACTGGTGCTGACCGAATGCTGTTTGCGCGCTGACGTCTAAGCCGGTTCAGTGTGTTTTGCTGGCGTCTGGGGCGCCACCTGAACAGCTTCACTCAGACACCCGTTGTCCATTTTAAGTAACCGATCGGCCAGATCAAAATACTTGTCATCATGGGTGATCACCAGCACGGTTTTGCCCTGAGCGCTGAGCTCCGGCAGCAACTCGCGATAGAATACTTCCTTAAAGACCGGATCCTGATCCGCAGCCCACTCGTCAAAGATATAGAAAGGTCTGTCTTCCATATATGCCACCACCAGCGCCAGACGTTTACGTTGACCTTGCGATAGCTTTTGGGTGGTAAAGGCACCATCCTTAATCGCCACTTTGTGGTGCAGATTAAGTTTTCGGATCAAGGCATTGCCTTTATCTTCTAAATCCTGCCCCTGGCAACCCAGAACCCGATCAAAGAGATAAAAGTCACTAAATACAGTGCTGAACAGCTGACGATAATCATCAAATTGCTGAGTCTCAAGTACCTGATTGTCGACCTGGATTTTGCCTTCCTGAGCTTCATACAAGCCACACAGCAGCTTGGCAAAAGTCGTCTTACCGCTGCCATTGCCACCTACCAGATAAACCAGTTCCCCCTTGCGCAGAGTCAGATTAATAGGCGTGAGCGCAAAAACTTCGTCACTTTGTTCGTGATAATAACCGTGGCTAATGTCCTTAAGAGTCAGTTGCTCGAACGTGGTCATGGCATGGTCGCTGTGCGGCATCAGGGCCATTTCTTCTGTCAGTGTGGCAATAGTATTGGCCGATGCTTTTGCTGCCGCAGCTTTAGGAATAGCCCCTAGCATCACTTCCAGTGGTGTGAGCATATACAAGAAAAGCAGTGCAAAACCCGACATTACTTTGCCGGTGTCTTCGGCTTGTCCTGACAAATAAAACAGTGCACCACCGATGAAAGCAAACACACTGAATCCCCCCCAGGATGCAGCATAATGATAAATACTCGCGCCCTGTACCCGACGTTTTTGCAACAGAGTAATGGTGTCTCCAATCACCTGATTTAAAAAGGTGATACGCTTTTCGCGATGCAGTTTAAGCTCTTTGGCACCGGCATAGATCGCATCAAATTGTTCATACAGCGTATCCTGAATGCTGGCGGCTTCAGAGACTTTTCTGAATGCGGTGGCATTCGCCAGACTGTAACCTACAGAGCCTAAGATCAGGGTTAACATAGCAAAAACAAATACCTGCCAATCCAGCCAGGCCATATAGACAAAACTTCCCAGTACAATCATGCCGTTACTCAGGATATTGGGCAGCCCCTGAAAGAACTCCGCAACCCGAAGACTATGCTCGGTCAGACACGACTTTATTTTACCGGCGCCTTGTGCTTCAACATGACTGAAGCGGGCACCTATAACGTGCTCCGCCACCTGCTGACGTACCGTCGCCTGACTGAGTTCACTGAGCTGCTCTGCCAGTATACGAGATACCAGCTGTAACACGACGCCCAGACAGGCCAGGATAGCAAACAGGGTGAACTGCTCAGCCCGGGACTCTTGGGTGCCATTGATGATTTCGTTGATAAGCGCGACCAAAGACACGCTTATTACACCAAACAGAATACTACTGAAGGCGGTCGCGATGAATCGCCACCAGGTATTTTGGATCAATTTTGCAAGCACTGTGACTCTCTCATTTGCTAACGCGAATTTACTTATATGGCTTGACGATCTGGAAGTAAAAAAATTCACCCACCAAACGTCTTAACTAAGTCTTTTAAAAAGTAAGTGAAATCGAGGTTCTTTTGCTACCGACACTGCAGCCATTTTTTCAGGGGCCCTTTAGCGAATATGGCGATGCGATGGCACTGTCTCAGTCTCAGTCCGAACCGACGCTGGCACAATGTTTAGACGAACGCGGACTGCTGGCAACGGCAATCACTGGCTGGGCACACTCACAGGGAGTAGCGGCTGGACGGGCACAGGCGTCTATCTGGCATATGTTGTATACCATCAGAGTGATGCCATCTGTGTTACTGAGTCATAGCGTGTTGATGCGCCCTTTACCGCTGAGTACCCACTCAGTACGACTGTGTCTGACAAGCCAGCGACTCATGCTGGCGCATTGCGGAGAAATCAGTCCACTCTCAGGCGATACTGACAGCAGATACCATGCATTGATATTCGGGCACTTTGCGCCTCTACACCACTATCTGAACGAACAGTTTGGTATTGCGGAGCGCGTGCTGTGGAGCAGCCTGGTGTATCGCCTGAACCACCTCAGTAAAACGATTGCTGAGCACCTGCCCAACCCGTCCCAGTTAAACCAGGATGTGCACTGGCTTTTGCATACTCAGCAATGGCGTGGCAAGCGCAACCCCTTGTTTAAAGCACACCAAAAAGGCTTTGATGTGGGTGCCATGCGTGTGCGGGGCGATTGCTGCCTGATGCACGAACACCCGGTTAAGGGTTACTGTGATGATTGCCCAAAACGACCTGAGCACATGAACATGCGCGCATCAGTTGCTAAATCTTTGTCGCAATAATACGTCTTGAACACATTCAATCAGTGGCAAATTGTTTCTCACTGACACGATTTGATGAACACGAGGAAGAAATCGCATGCATGCTGGTCACCTATCCGATGTCCCCCAACCCCTAGAGTTGGGGGAGTTCCGGCCTGAGCAAGATTGTTTGTTTGTTTCCGGGCAAAACTGCCTGGTTAGCCGCGGCGTGGCTAGGCGTTTTACGCTGGCTATCAATGATACTGATAATTTGGCTAACCAGTTGCAGCAAGCCTTAAACAACGCCGCACAGACCAGCCAGGGTCAGGCCATTGCTTTCGGTGTGGTGCCCTTTTGTAAGCAACAGCAGGCACAGTTTATCATCCCGGAACAGGTCAGCACGCTGGACAAGCACCTGTTTGCTCAGTGCCTGAGTGCACAGCCTACACGTGCTCAAACGCCCAATCGCTTACAGTCAGTGCATTACAAGCAAGACAGAGCCCATTTTGAGCAAACCGTACGCGATGCTAAAACCCTGTTTGCCGACGGTGAACTGGATAAAATCGTACTCAGTAAGCAGGTTGAACTGCAGTTTGAGCGGCCACTGGATCAGGTTGGCGTGCTTTCACAGCTGCTGGCACAAAGTCCCAGCGGCTATCATTTCTCTATCCCCGGCCAGTTACATGATGCCCATGCGCAGCGCGATGCCGGCGTACTCATGGGGGTGAGCCCGGAGCTGTTACTACGCAAATCTGACGGACAGATCTTCAGTAATCCACTGGCCGGGTCAATTCCCCGCGATCCGTGCCCCAGCGTCGAAGCACAGCGCCGGTCAACTCTGTTCGCATCAAAAAAAGACCGCTATGAGCACGCTGTTGTACTGCAAGATATGGCACAGGTCCTCGGCCCACTGTGCTCCAAATTACATATACCGGAGCAACCCGATCTGCTTAGCACAGCCACCATGTGGCATTTATCGACTGTTATTGAAGGAACACTCACAGACCCCGAACAGCCTGCCATTGCGCTGGCCAACCGCCTCCATCCCACGCCTGCACTGTGTGGTAAACCCACAGAACTGGCATATCAGCATATTGATGCGCTGGAGGGTCATGGCCGTGGCCTGTTCTCGGGGATTGTCGGCTGGTGTGACAATCAGGGCAATGGTGAGTGGGTCGTGGTGATCCGCTGCGGTTACCTGCAAGCGAACCTCGCGACCTTATTTGCCGGCGCCGGTATTGTGGCCGCCTCCGACCCCAGCTCCGAGTGGCTGGAAACCGAAGCCAAACTAAACACTATGCTGAATGCGCTGGACGTACGGCATGCCTATCACTTAGCAACGAAACACACACTATGAGTATTGAATATACCCCGTGGCCCGAAGAGCTGGCCGCCCACTATCGCGCCCAGGGCTACTGGCAGGATAAACCACTCACCAGCATTTTGAACGAACAACTGGTGCATAACGGGCAAGGCATTGCCGTCGCCGATGCTAATCGACAACTGAGCTATCAGCAGCTCGATGAATACAGCACCAACCTGGCGGCTCATCTGGCCAGTCAGGGACTGCAACAGGGCGATACCGCGCTTATTCAGCTGCCCAACTGTGTGGAGTTTTATATCAGCTACTTTGCGCTGCTTAAACTCGGCGTGGCGCCGGTGTGTGCCCTATTCAATCATCAACGCACTGAGCTGCAAAGCTATTGTGAAATTTTGCAGCCTAAGCTACTGTTGGTTTCTTCTGCTCAGCCGCTGTTTGCAGATGAATCCTTTTCTCAGGAGTTATTTAACCGCTTTGCCTGTATCAGCCACATTATGGTGGATCACAGTAAAGGCAATAGCGAACTGAAACAGGCGTATTTGCATGCACGCGCCTTCCGTGCGCCTGAGCTCAATCCAGAAGACGTCGCCTTCTTTCAACTTTCTGGTGGCAGCACCGGCACACCCAAACTGATTCCACGCACCCACAACGACTACCTTTACTCTGTGGTTGCCAGTCGGGATATTTGCCAGCTGCACGGGGATACCCGCTATTTGTGTGCACTACCGGCACCGCATAACTTCCCGCTCAGTTCACCGGGCGCACTGGGCGTATTCGCAGCCGGCGGCTCAGTGATCCTGGCCTCAGATCCAAGCCCAAGTAACTGCTTTGCGCTCATTGAACGCTTTGCCATAACCCACACCGCGCTGGTACCGCCGGCACTACAGCTGTGGATACAACACGCCGCACACAGCAATCATGACCTGAGCAGCCTGACGCTGATCCAGGTTGGCGGCGCGAAACTCAGCCGTACTGTAGCCGAACAGGTCAGGCCGGTGCTGGGTGCCCAGTTACAACAAGTATTTGGCATGGCAGAAGGCTTGGTGAACTACACCCGTCACGACGATGATGACGAGCTGGTACTGACCACTCAGGGCCGCCCAATTAGTCCCGACGATGAGATCAAGGTGGTAGATGAGCATGGCCAGCCCGTCGAACCTGGTGAAGCCGGCAGACTCCTGACCCGCGGCCCCTATACGTTTCGCGGCTATTACAAGTCACCTCAGCATAATGCCAGTGCATTTGATGCTGACGGCTTTTATGCCTCCGGCGATCTGGTCAGGCAACTGCCTTCCGGCCACCTGATTGTGGTTGGCCGTGATAAAGATCAGATCAACCGTGGCGGCGAAAAAATTGCGGCAGAGGAAGTAGAAAATCATTTACTTGGTCATCCACATATCGAGCAGGTCGCCATAGTATCTATGCCCGATGCCACTTTGGGCGAGAAAAGCTGTGCCTTCGTGGTGGCAGCCGAAAAACTCACCCCTTTACAGCTGCGAAAGTACCTGCGCCAGCTGGGGATCGCCGATTTCAAAGTACCCGACAAATTCCAGTTTGTAACCGACTTACCCCTGACTGCGGTCGGCAAAGTCGATAAAAAAGCCCTGCGCGCTACTTTCGACGGCCAGGCCTGATTAACAGAAGAAGCAAAAAGACAATGAGTATTCCTAAGTTATCCCATTACCCGTTACCCCGCGCTGCGGAGTTACCTGAAAACCGCGTTGACTGGCAGCTGGATGCCAGTCGTGCCGCCTTACTGATCCACGATGTACAGCATTACTTTGTGGGTTACTACGGTGACAATAACCCCCTGATTGAAACCATGATCAATCATATTCAGCGCCTTAAACAGTTCTGTTACGAGCAGGGTATTCCGGTGTTTTACACTGCGCAACCAATCAAACAGGGCCAGCATGAACGCGGGTTGCTGAGCGATATGTGGGGCCCGGGCCTGCAAGACCCGGCGCAACAACCGATTGTCGATGCGCTGGCGCCCGGCGAGCAAGATGTCGTGCTAACCAAGTGGCGTTACAGTGCCTTTCAGAAGTGCGACTTTGAAGCGCAACTACAAGAGCGCGGTCGTGACCAGCTAATGATTGTCGGTATCTATGGCCACATCGGGGTGATGACCACCGCGGTAGATGCCTTTATGCGTGACATTCAGCCGTTTGTGATTGCCGATGCGATTGCCGATTTCAGCCGCGATGAGCATCTGATGGCGCTGAACTTTGTGGCGGGACGCTGCGGTAAAGTGGCTACTGTGGCCGACATTCTCGGTGAAGAAACTCAGGACATCACCACACTTGAGGGCCTTAAAGCGCATATCCTGCCGCTGATCGACTGTGAAGCCGATGAATTTGACGAGCATGAAAGCCTCATCGACTATGGCCTGGATTCCGTGCAGGTGATGAATCTCATCGCGTTGTGGCAGCAACAAGGTATTGAAACAAACTTCATAGAGCTGGCGCAGATCCCGACCCTCGCGGCCTGGATTGACTTGCTGGAAGAGCGTAAGGAAGACTAATGTCACAGGCATTGCCGTTAACGGACTCACAACAAGCTATGTGGTTGCTGCATACCATCAGCGGCCGTGGCGCGCTGTTCAATGTGGCCGAGTGTATTGAGTTTAAAGGTAAAATTTCAGCGACTATGTTGCAGCAGGCTTTTGCGCACGTCTGGCAAAGCAGTAACTGCCTGAGTTGCCGTTTTGTTCATGACAATGCTTTTACCCCGCAATTAAAGCCGAATGCCGAGGTGCCAACCCTGGATATCATCCAGCTTGACGCTCAGCCAGAGGATATTCCCGCCTTTGCCGAACAGTTTGTGACACCGGCAATGGCCAGGGCCTTTGTTTTAGAACAAGATGCCCTGCTGAAACTGACACTGGTGCGCGCTCCCGAGCAGGACTTACTGTTTCTGGTTGGCCACCACTTATTGCTCGATGGCTATGGGTTTGGTTTATTCACCCAGGCACTTAATCGTTGTTATAACGCGCTGCAAAAAGGCAAGCCACTGCCCAAGTTGCCATTTGGCCAGCAACAAGACTTGCTCACTTTACACAATAGTGAAGCCTATCTGGCACGCCAACAAGTCGCCCGGGCCACACTCAACAACTGGTTAGACGGTGTACCTGCCCCACTAAGCTTCAGTCACCAAAAAGAAGATGTAACAGAACCAAACAGACGTCTGAGTCAGGCCTTTACCCACACCGACTGGCATACCGTGATGTCTGCCGCCTCGGTATGTCAGGCGGGTCATGCCGAAGTCCTGCTCGCGGCGGTCAGCGCGGCACTGGTTGCCAGGACTGCGCAATACCATATAACGCTGGGCCTTATCATGATGAACCGCCAGCACCAGCATGAACTCAGCACGCCTTGTGTACAGAGCAATGTTATGCCGCTGCCACTGGAGCTGGCGACAGACATGACACTCAGCCAGTGTTGCCGGGTCATCAATCAGGGCATTAAAGCGCTCAAAGCACTGCAAACTTACCGGGTTGAGGATCTCAAGCGAACTCGTCAGCAGCAAGGTAAAGGTACACATATATTTGGCCCGACCGTTAACCTGCTGCCTTTCACCAGCAGTCCAAAATATGGCGGAATTGCCAGCCACTCTCATATACTCAGTGCCGGTACGACCGACGACATCATGTTGCAGTGGCACCTGTTGCAGGATCAACCTGCCAGGCTGGATGTCGATGCCAATGTGGCGCGTTATTCAGATCAGCAACAGCAGCAGGTGCAGGCTGCCATATTCCGGGCCGCTCACTACTGGTCTCAACATCCCACCCAAACACTGGGCAGCGTGGTCACAGCATTAAACGGAGTCTATGACCATGTCTTATGATGCGCGACTACAGCAAGAGTATCAGGATCAGATTGTCTGGATCAGTGGTGTGGGTCAGGGCATCGGACTGGCAACAGCCCAGCGCTTTGCCGCCCTGGGGGCGAAAGTGATTGGCTTTGATCGCCAGTTTAGTGACACCGACATACTCGAGCGTGCCGTGCACTGTGATCTGGCAGATTTGACGCAGCTGGAAGCCACGTTAAACGAGCTGCTGGCTCAGGGCCTGGCGCCATATAACCTGATCAACATCGCCGGGGTCTTGGAGCTGGGTGAGGTAGAGCAGTTATCATTGGCACAATGGCAGCACTGCCTGAATGTCAATGCGGGGGCCGTGTTTACATTTATTCGCGCCTGCACGCCCCACCTTAAACAACAACAGGCAGGGGCCATTGTGACGGTTGGCTCCAATGCCGCACACACCCCTCGTCAACAGATGGCAGCCTATTGCGCTTCAAAAGCCGCCGTTACTCAGCTTACGTTGAGCGCGGGGCTGGAACTGGCGAACTTTGGTGTACGTTGTAATGTGGTTGCTCCGGGTTCGACACTGACACCAATGCAAACCGGTATGTGGCAGGACGAGCAAGGTGCACAGCGCGTCATAGAAGGCTTTGCCCCCCAGTATAAGTTAGGGATCCCGCTTAAAAAGCTGGCCACGGCACAAGAGATTGCCGATAGCGTGGTATTTCTGGCGTCAAAGCTTTCATCTCACACCACCTTGCAAACTATCACCATTGATGGTGGTGCGACTTTCTAAGTTGTTCCGCACAATCAAAAGAGCCCGGTTATGGGCTCTTCCTTCGCTGTTTAGGTCAATGCCGCCAGTTGCTGCGCCTGACGCTGTGCGATTTGTGTTTCCTCAACACAAAATGCCTGGATCACAAGCTGATAAATATGCGCCAGATCGGCAATGTCCTGTATCTGTGCAGATTCATTGATTTGGTGGATGTTGTCGTTTTTCAGACCAAATTCAATGACCTGAGTATGATTAGAAGCAATAAAACGGCCATCCGATGTACCGCCATCTGTGGTCAGCATGGGGACCTGACCCACCACGCTCTCTATCGCACCACAGATCAGGGCAACAAACTCATCCGCCTGATTGAAATAAGGCGCACAAGGGCGCTGCCACTCAATGTCATAATTAAGGTCTAAATCCAGCAAAATATCATCGATCAGTCGTTTCAGCTCCGCTTCGTTAAAGCGACTACTGTAGCGAATGTTAAAGCACACATCGCAGGCACCCGGGACCACATTATCGACAAACTCACCACTGTTGAGCTGCGTCACCTGAAACGTGGTACCCGGCATTTGCGCGCTGCCTTCGTCCCATTCCAGCGCCAGTAAACGCTGCAACAGGCGTGAGGTATGATGTGTAGCGTTATCACAGTTATGCGGATAGGCCACATGACCCTGACGGCCATAAACCCGAATATGGGCAGATAAGGAGCCGCGACGACCTATCTTAAGCACATCACCCAGCGTCTTACGACTCGATGGCTCTCCCACCAAGCAATAATGCGGCAGGTGATCTACACCTTGTTGTTTCAAATGGCTCATGAGCACGGCGGTGCCGTGTTCCGCCTCCCCTTCTTCGTCGCAGGTAATCAAAAACATCAGACTACCACGGCTGCATTGTTCGAGCAGAGACTCAACCGCTGCAATAAAGCAGGCTATTGCCCCTTTCATATCGGCTACCCCACGACCATATAAGCGGCCGTCCTGGATCTCTGCAGCAAAAGGCGGACATTGCCACAACTCGACCGGGCCGGGCGGCACAACGTCCAGGTGGCCAGCAAACGCCAGGGTTTCGCCGGGCCCAAATACTCTTTTTGCAACCAGGTTTCTGACGCCCTGACGAGTGACTTCATGACAGTCAAATCCGAGTGACTGAAGCTTACGGATCAGAAAACACATGCTGCCAGCATCCTCGGGGGTAATGGATTTATAACGTACCAGCTTCTGGGTCAATGCAATGGCATTTTCACTTAATGACTGGCATTTTTCCAAGGCAAAGTCGGCAACTAACATATTGGTTTCACTCACTCATTTTAGCGCAAAGAACATATGGGGCGACGGCATTTAGCAACGTAGCCACGGTGAACTAGCTAGACGAGTTATTGACAAAAAAATTCACATTTTATGGGAATTTATTGCGCTCGCGCATGGTAATTATTTTTCCCTTACTTTTTGCGCTGATTGCACCTGACGGCCCCTAAAGAAACCCGCACATCTTTCGTCTTTATGACAATTAATATTATTTCACGCCCCCGTGCGTGCGATTTAAGGTAATCAAAGGCAGAAAAATGAAACTATATGACGTGATTGGGATCGGGTTCGGCCCGGCCAACCTGGCACTGGCTATCGCCCTGAAAGAGCAAAACAAACTGAGCGATCGAGTGTGTTTTATCGAGAAACAGCCGGACTTTTTGTGGCATGGTGGGATGCTGCTGGACAACACAGATATGCAGATCTCTTTCCTCAAAGACCTGGTTTCATTACGCAACCCAACCAGTCATTTCAGCTTCATTAATTATTTACATAATCAAAACCGCCTGGACAGTTTCATCAACCTGAAGACCTTCTATCCTTCTCGTCATGAGTTCAATGACTACCTGCGCTGGTCGGCCAGTCATTTTCGTGATCACTGTCACTTTGGCGAGCAGGTCAATGACGTTGAGCCTATTATTGTCGAAGGTAAAGTTGATCACCTCAAAGTCACCAGCCGGGATGCCGAGGGCAATCAAAGCGTACGTCTGACCAAAAACCTGGTTGTGAGCGTTGGCGGTTCGGCGAAAATCCCCGCCCCATTTGACGCACTGCAAGACAGTGATCATGTTTGGCACTCATCGCAGTATTTACACAACAAACATAAAGTCAAAGCGGGTGATCGCGTTGCGATTATCGGTGCCGGACAAAGTGGCGCTGAGATTTTTGCTGATCTGGAAAACATGACTGAGCAACCACAGGTTGACTTAATCATGCGTGCCGGCGCGATGAAGCCTGCTGATTCAAGCCCATTTGTAAACGAGATCTTTGACCCTGCATTCACCGATGTGGTGTTCGACAAGTCGCCAGAGCAAAAAGACCGCTACTTTAACGAATTCAGAAGCACCAACTACTCTGTAGTCGATGAGCCATTGATTGCCAGTATTTATGCCAGCCTGTATGACCAGAAGCTCAAAGGAGGCGATCGCCTGGCCATTCGTCACCGCACCTCCGTCAATAGCGCAGCGATTGATACCGAAGGTAAGATCAATCTGGAGCTGGAAGATGTGCAAAGCCGCGGGATGCAAAAGTACGACCATTTAATTCTGGCGACTGGCTACCAGTACCCCAGCCGCTCGCCGCTCCTTGAGCAATTGGCAGAATGGCTGAAGCCAGATATCAGTCGCTATTATCAAATTGAAACGGCCGACAACTTTATGCCAAAAGTGTTTACCCAGGGCGTCAATGAGCAAACCCATGGGATCAGTGACTCCTTACTGTCGGTGTTGGCGGTACGTTCAGCGGAGATCGTCGAAGCGCTCGACCTGTAATCAAATGTGCCGGGGAGGACATTCAGTCGCTCCCCAGCCCCACCGCTCAGAAAGAATAGCGGGATACTTCACGCCCGGCGTCATCCAGCAGCTGACAACTTTCATTGCTGGTACGCCAAAGCGCTCGCGGGCTGCTGAAGCTGTAGCCGCCGGTCTGCGGATCTATATAGTTGGAATAGACCCGAGCAGGTGCCTGAGGCGCCAGCTGGGCCCCCTCCGGGAAAATAAATTGCGCATCCCCCTTTACGGCGCGAATTTGCCAGCCACTGATGTCCACACGGCAATCTGACATATTAAATAGCTCAACATATTCATCACTAAAATCTCTGCCCCCCAGGCTGTCGCTGTGAATATAACTGATGTCCACCAGGTTGTGGGCTGAACGACCATATGCAAACTGGCAACGTAGTTCACCTTGTCTATCAAACAACAACACCCTGTCACCCCGACGGTTAAAAGCATTGGCCGCGTTAAAGCTAAATTCGTATTCCCTGTCTAAATAGACTCTGAGCATCTCCCCCGGGCGCAAGAGGGTATGTGGGCCAAATGTAAACGCCTGAATTGATGATGCTATCTCTAAACGCCACCCATTGAGGTCACAAATGTGCTCCCCCTTGTTGCATAACTCAATATGCTGCGCGACTTTGTCTCGGTCTACGTTAACGATTTCAATCGCCTGCGTATGATCCATTGTTAATTACCTCTATTTTGTACACCTAAGATCTCTATTTAAACGCAGGCAGGGGGCTTTTTCTATCACACTTGATTACACCAACCTGTGCGCACCCAGTCGATCTGCTGACACAAAAAAGCCGTGCATTCGCACGGCTTTTTTACCTTCGACTCTGACACGCTTAATCAGTGCACAGCAAACTGTCGTAAACGGAGGTGAGTACCTCTTCGGCAGCAATGATCTGGCGATGATCATAATCCAGATGCGTCACATCAAACTCAGCGTCCAGCTCTGCGAGATAGGCATCCATCGCAGCCTGATCTGCCTGATTAGACCACCAGGCATGCGCTTTTGCCGAGGCTTCCTGAGCATACTGCTGAGGCGCCCTGGCCAGGCGCTGCAGTTCATAACCCGCCGCCAGTAAGGCTGTTAATTCCGCTTCAGGCAACTGACTGAGCGTGTGCTCAAAGAGATCCGCAAATTGCGCCTGATGCGTGATCAGCCACTGAGCCAGTGTGGCTGGGTCCCGGACAGTATCATCCAGCCCCAGCTGCAATTGCGTCACCAGAGCGTGATGCAATGCACTGTCAGGTGCCAGACTGTAGCCGCCGATCCATGACAGCGCCCAGCTACGCCAGTCCAGACTGCTTTGCGCCGCTTCACCGTGAGGGTTCCAGCTGTCAACCAGATACAGGTGACTCACCGTTCTGCCTCGCGCAGTCAGTGCATTGGCAACCAGTGCCGCCAACGCGCCACCCAAAGACCAGCCCAGCAGTTTGATGGTGCCATTCGGCTGAGCCTCATCCAGTGCCTTCGCATAATGCTGCGCCAAATCGGTCAGCGTACTGAACTGGGCGAGCTGTTTTGCAGCCGCCACACCGATACAATTAACCTTACCCGCCAGCTTCTCAGCCAGCGGACGATACGCGACCGTTAAGCCGCTACCTTCATGCAGACAGAAGAGATTATCTGCACCTGCCACGGCATCATTGAGCGGATGCAGGATAAGCTCGCTCTGGTGCGTCATCTCAGCCACCAGGCTCGCCAGATCCGGGGCTTGCCACAACTGTCTGACGGCCAGCGGCAGGGCATTATGTTGCTGCCACATACTGATCACTTTCAGACCATTGATAGAGTCTCCACCCAGCGCAAAGAAGTTATCCAGACGGCCAACCTGCTCTACACCCAGCACGGTTTGCCAGATAGCGGCCATCGCCTGTTCAACTTCCCCCTGGGGTGCCACAAAACTGGCATCACTTTGTAACTGTGCCTTTGGCAGGGCTTTACGGTCAATTTTACCATTGCTGTTTACTGGCAGATCCGTCAACGCCATGATCACTGCAGGAACCATATAATCAGGCAGGTTCGCCGCCAGGTTGGCTTTCAGCTCGACCTCGTCTGGTACACTCCCATCGTGACCACTCACATAAGCCACCAGGCGTTTACCAGCTGGCGTATCATCAGCAACAACCACCGCCTGGCGCACTGTATTGTGCTTGCGCAGCAGGGTTTCAATTTCCCCTAATTCAATACGGAAGCCACGGATCTTCACCTGATGATCGGTCCGGCCCAGGTATTCCATCAGCCCCTGCTCGTTCCAGCGCACCAGGTCACCGGTGCGATACAAGCGGCTGCCATCATCGGCAAATGGGTTCGCCACAAAGCGCTCCGCCGTCAGGTCCGGACGGTTCAGATAACCCCGTGCCAGACCGATTTCTTCGGCCATATACAGCTCACCTATCTGTCCCGGTAACACCCGCTTTAACTGACTGTCCAGCACCCAGGCCTGACGTTGTCCCAGCACCTCACCAATGGGCGCGTACACCGCATCAAACGAGCTGCCCGGCATCGCCTTCCAGGTCAAAGGCGTCACAACCGTCTCGGTCGGACCATATCCATTGATGAAGAAGTCCGGCTTCAGTACTCGCTGCGCCAGTTCAAACGAGGCCTGTGGCATGGCATCCCCACCAAAACAGTACACTCGCACTGGCGGTGGGTTACCCACCTGCTCAACATAGGCAGACAACTCGCGCAGGAATACGGGCGGGAACACCACGGTCGTAACCCCTTGCTGATGCAGATTCTGATAGGTTTGCTGTAAATCCCACTGCTGCTGTGGACGGATCACCACAGTGCCGCCATGGGTTACCGCAGACAACCAGCGTTCGTGGGCGCCGTCGAAACAGAAGGACATAAAGATCAATTCGCGATCTGCCGAGGTCAACTCGTAGCGGCGACCTATGCCGCGACAGTGTGCGGCGATTGACCCCCGACTCACTAACACGCCTTTTGGATTGCCCGTTGAGCCTGAGGTGTAGATCACATAGGCTCCCTGAGCCGGATACACCTGTGGCTGCTGCCATTGCTGTGTCAACGGAATATCTGCTATCGGATGCAAGCGGGCCTCCCCGGCAATCTCATTAAGACTATGATCGCTGACCAGGATGTGCTGCATCTGACTATCGTTGATCATGTATGCCAGACGCTCTTTTGGATAACTCAGGTCCATAGGCACATAGACCGCGCCGGCCTTAAGTACCGCAAGGAAAGCCAAGGGTAAGTCGATGCCACGGGTCAGTGCCACCCCAACCCGCTGCTCCGGACCCACCCCCTGCTCACGCAGATAATAGGCCAGCTGGTTAGACTTTTCGTACAGTTCTTTATAGCTGTAACTGTTGCCCTCACAGGTCAGGGCTTCAGCATCGGGTGTTTGCTCGGCCAGCTGGTTTAACGTCGACACCACATCCTGATACTGGGTTGCAGCCAATTGTGGCGGCTGACCCGTCAGTAAGTAAATCGGCTCAACAGCACCACTGTGCAACGGCGTGATTGCCTCACCAAAGCCCTGCTGTTGCAGTGCTTGCTGAATATCCTGTGGCATGATATCCAGCTCTGACAGGTTCAATGCTGGCTGAGTTACAAAGGCACTGAGGATCTGCTGTAAGCCCGCCATCAAAGTTGCGATCCGCTGCTCACTGAACAGCTCCTGTGCATAGTCCAGCTTCAGGGTCAGTTCACCGCTAAAGCTCTCGCTGGTATTGAGTACCAGATCGAACTGTGCCTTGGTCTTAGGCAATTCACTGGGTGCTATGCTCAGTTCCGGCAGGTTGACCAGCTCATTGTCATCCTGACGCTGGTGACTCATGACCACCTGAAACAGTGGCTGCTGTCCGACGGTACGCTCCAGCGACAAGCTGTCCACCAGCTTTTCAAATGGTAAATCCTGGTTGGCCTGAGCCTCCTGCAAACGGGTTGCAACTTGTGCCACCACCTGTTGTAAGCTCAGCTCACCACTGAGTGTCGATTGCAGGACCTGAGTATTGGCAAAGAAGCCCACAATATCCTGGCTATGGCTGTGTTGACGATTAGAAATCGGCATGCCAACGCGGATCAGAGACTGGCCACTGTAGTGATGTAACAGCACGTGCCATGCCGCCATCAGCACACCAAATAAGGTGCTGTTTTGCTCTTGGGCAAAGCGCTCCAGTGCCTGTTTCAATGCATCATCCACCACCACTTGCTGTGCAGCGCCATTGTTTTCATACAGATCACTGCTGCGATCCGTTGGCAGGGTCAGATGAGGATGTTCATCCCCTAACAGCGCCTGCCAGTAAGCAAGCTGACGTTGCTCCTCCCCACCGGCCAGCCAGTTGCGCTGCCACAATGCGTAATCACGGTACTCTGGCTGGGCTGCGTCAATGTGCAAAGTGTCACCTGTGACTGCGCTCTGATATGCCGTAACAAAATCACGCACAATCAGCTTCATTGACCAGCCATCCGACACAATGTGGTGCATCACAACGATCAGCTCGTGTCGGGTGTCATGATGTGCAATCACACCAACCCGCAACAAGGGGTCACGGGTCAGATCAAACGGTGTATTAACCAGTTTCGCCTTGAACGCCTGCTGCTCATGTGCACTGGTCGCCGAGCTGCGGGCAATCTCGCAGGCACAGTTGTCATCCACGTACTGACTGATCTTACCGTCAGCATGCTCAACAAAGCGGGTTCTGAGCACACTGTGCTTACGCAGCACAAAATCAAATGCCTGCTGAAGCGCATCCCAATTCAAAACACCATTGAGGTTGAGGCCACCTGCGATGTGATAAGCATCGCTTTGCGGCGCCAGTTTCCACAAGAACCACTGACGTGCCTGCGCATAGGATAATCCCTGGTAAGCCTGCTCAGGGGCGCTGCGCACAAGTTCAGGTATGCTGCTCTGCGCTGATCCGACCCGTTGCGCCAGACTGTGCAGCTCAGGAGCCGCAAAAATATCGGCCAGAGATAAGTTCATACCGCGCGATTGCGCCTGAGAGATCAGCTTCATGCTGCTGATTGAATCTCCGCCCAGCACGAAGAAGTTGTCCAGTCGGCCAACCTGCTCAATGCCTAACAGCGTTTGCCAGATAGACGCCATCGTCTGCTCCACCTCACCTTGTGGCGCTTCGTATCTAACCTGGCTTTGCTGCTCTACCTTCGGCAGGGCCTTACGGTCAATTTTACCATTGCTGTTCACTGGCAGATCGGCCAGCACCATGATCACCGCCGGCACCATGTAGTCGGGCAATACTGAAGCCAGCTCAGCCTGCAATTCACCACTGTCTACTGTCACCGCCTCATGGCCACTGACATAGGCAACCAGTCGTTTGCCCGATGGGCCTTCGTCTGCGACCACCACAGCCTCGCGTACACCTTCAATCGCGTACAACGCCGCTTCAATCTCACCCAGTTCAATACGGAAGCCACGGATTTTCACCTGATGATCGGTACGGCCCAGATACTCCAGCTGACCCGCACTGTTCCAGCATACTAAGTCGCCACTGCGATACATGCGGCTGCCATCCGCCACAAAGGGGTCTGCCACAAAGCGCTCAGCACTGAGGTCGGCACGATTCACGTAGCCACGAGCCAACCCTGCACCGGCAATGTACAGTTCACCGGCAACCTCCGGCGGACACAAATTCAATGCTCTGTCGAGCACGTAGAGACGGATCCCCGCAATGGGCGCCCCAATTGGCACAGGTAACGCCGCATCGCCATGACAGGTAAAGTGACTGACATCAACCGCCGCTTCCGTTGGACCATAAAGGTTGTACAATCTGGCTTCTGGCAGTTTACTCAATGCCTGTGCCTGGACTTCACTGGGCAGCGCTTCACCACTGCACAGAATGCGACGAATACTGGTCGCCGTGTGGACCTGTTCATGGCTAATAAACGCCTGTAACATAGACGGCACAAAGTGCAGGGTCGTAACGCCAAAGGTGTTAATGGTTTCGAGCAGCTGAGTACTGTCTTTGTGTGCACCCGGTTGCGCTATCACTAACTCAGCGCCATACATCAGCGGCCAGAAGAACTCCCACACCGACACATCAAACCCAAACGGCGTCTTTTGCAGCACTTTGTCATCGCCCCCAATCGGATACGCCGACTGCTGCCAGGCAATACGGTTGTATATCGCGCTGTGCTGATTGCCAACCCCTTTCGGTTTACCAGTTGAGCCCGAAGTATAAATCACGTAGGCCAGCTGGTTCGGGGCTATG
This sequence comes from Pseudoalteromonas sp. XMcav2-N, assembly GCF_024124545.1. GTDB lineage: Bacteria > Pseudomonadota > Gammaproteobacteria > Enterobacterales > Alteromonadaceae > Pseudoalteromonas. The sequence goes on along the minus strand of NZ_JAMXSF010000019.1, from coordinate 40,917 downwards.
TGGTGTTGTGGCAGCTGCTGTGGATAATCTTCTAACGGCACACTACGATAAGGCACACACTGTGCAAGCTGAGACAGGCTCGCCAGTCGCTCTAGTGAATCATCCCCGATAAACAGCGACAAATCGCTGTGCTCGGCGATATAGGCAATGCGCTCTAACGGCAGTGACGGCTCCAGCGGCACATAGGCTGCACCCGCCTTAACCACCGCCAGAATGCTGACAACCATCTCCAGGCTGCGTTCAAAGACCAGTGCAACTTTGTCTTCTGCACCGATACCACGGGCATTTAGATAGTGGGCCAGCTGATTCGAGGCACGTTCAAGCTCACCATAGGTCATACTATGCTGGCCAAATCGCAACGCCACAGCATCGCTGGTGCGGGCACTTTGTTCGCTGATCAGAGTCGTGATCGGACGCTGATATGCATGCGCTGGCGTACCTGTACCCATCTCTATTAGGGTGCTGAGCTGTTGTTCATCCTGCAATGATAATAAAGACGCAAGCTGACACTGGTCGCCCTGTGTCATCGCCAGCAGCAAGTCTTTAAACTGAGAGGCCAGCGCACGGACATCGGATTCAGCCAAAACACTGCCCTGATAATTGAAGCGCAGACGCAACGTCTCTTCCTGAATAAATAATACTGTCAGCGGGAAGTTCGTTTCATCACGATCTTCGAGGATCTCAAAATGCGTCTGGCGCTCACCTTCTTGCATCAGTGCCTGATCGATAGGATAGTTTTCAAATACCAGTAAGGTATCGAACAGACCATCACGACTAAGCTCCAGCGATTGTGCCGCCAGTTTTTGGATTTCATACAGAGGCGTAAATTCGTGCTCACGCACTGCCAGTGCCGTACTTTGTTGCGCCTGCAACCAGTGCGTCAGTGACTGGGCCGGATCTACGCTCGCCACCATAGGGACGGTATTGATAAACATACCCTGGATAGCCTCGTGACCTGGCAGGTCGTTCGGGCGACCCGCAGTTGTCGCACCAAAGCACACGGTATCTCTGTCAAGATAACGGCTTAGCAACACCGCCCAGGCGCCCTGCACCAGAGTATTCTGGGTGATCCTGTGCTGCTGACAGAAAGCAGTCAGCTGCGCATACTCGCACTCACCGAGCAGTACATCCAGACCACCGAACTGTCCGCTCTGTGGCTGAGCAAAGGCGCGACTCAGGTAGCTTGGCTCCTCCAGCTCAGCCAGCTGCCCCTGCCAGAATGCCAGATTCTGTGCTTCGTCCTGCGCTGCCAGATACGCAATATAGTCACCATACTGGCCACGTACCGGAGCAAGTGACTGACCTTCATATGCTGTCAACACTTCGCCCATCATCGCAGAGCGACTCCAGCCGTCGGTCAGAATGTGATGCATGGTCCAGATCAGTGCATGTTGCTGCTCTGCCAGTGTGATCAGAATAACGCGGTTTAATCCAGGCTCAGTGGTCAGGTCGAAACCGCGACGAGATTCATGATATGCCAGCTCACGTAATCGTGTTTGCTGCTGCTCTGGCGTCAGCGTTTGCCAGTCCAGCTCCTGCCAGTCCAGTACAGCATCGCGATTCACATACTGCAAGGACAGGCCGTCCTGAGTAATAAACCCGGTACGCAGCGCATCGTGACGCTGCACCACCTGTGTCCAGGCGTCTTTAAATCGCGCACTGTCCAGGCGGGTGATCATAAAGCAGCTCTGACTGATGTAGGCTTCGCTTTGCTCAAATAGACTGTGGAACAACATGCCTTCTTGCATCGGTGACAAAGGATAAATGGAACTGATCTGATCCAGCGGCAGAGACAGGGCGTCGATTTGCGCCTGAGACAAATCGGCCAGCGGCAGATCAGAGGGAGTAAAGGTGGCCGGAGCCTGCTCACAGTGAGCAATCAACTCAGCCAGTGCATCCGCAAAATGTGCAGCCAATGCAGCCACGCTCTGGCGCGCCAGTCGCTCTTTGCCATAACGAATACTCAACTGTAACTGACCCGCGATAACCTGGCCGGTGATCGTCAGCTCACTGTCCATGGCAAACTGCGGATCCAATGCCGTGCCTGTGTGTTCGTCCGCCGGGCGCCAGTTTTGTTTATCAGCTGTGCTGTTATCCAGCTGGCCCAGATAGTTAAACTCAATGGCTGCACCACCCAGTGCGGCCAGCTCAGCCTGCTGGGCTTCACTGCCATAATAACGGAATGCCCCATACCCAATCCCTTTATTGGGTATGTCGCGCAGCTGTTCTTTGTTGAACTTGATGGTCTGAGCAAGTTGCTCATGGCGCGTCAGTACCACCGGGAAGAGGCTAGTGAACCAGCCAACTGTGCGGCTCAGGTCAACCGTGTCTGTCCAGGCCTCCCGGCCATGTCCTTCCAGGTTAATCTTATGGCTCGCCTGTCCGGTCCAGCGGTACAGTGCATCACTCAGCGCACTGAGCAATAAGTCGTTAACCTGAGTGCGATAGGCCTGACCCGCACGCGTCAGCAAGGCCTCGGTTTGAATCGCATCCAGCGTCACCTCAGCCACCTCTGAGTCTCGATAGTAGCGGCTGCCTGTATCGTTTAGCTCAGGCAAGACACTGTTGACTCCGGCCATGCTCTGCCAGTAGGTAAATTCGTTTTCATGCTGCGCCGGGTATTGCTGAACTTGTTGTGCCCAGAACTGATAGCTGTGGCTCTTAGTGCCCAGGTCGGCATCAGGCTGTTGCCACAACCGCGTTAAATCTTCCAACAAAATCCGCCATGATACGCCATCGACCGCGAGATGATGCACCACCAGTAATAATCGTGCACTGCCATCTTCCACCGTCATGTGTACGGCGCGTAACAATGGACCTTCGCTCAGGCTCAGGCTTTGCTGAGCCTGCTCCGCCAGCGCTGTGATTTGCGTGGAATGAGTATCCCGATACCAGATACTTTGCTCGGCCATGTGTGCGTCAAACGCCGCATAAGCCTGCTGCCACTGTCCCGTCTCATTTTGCAGATAACGCAGTCGCAATGCATCATGGCGTTCGAGCAGGGCAGAAATAAGTTGCGTCAACAGCTGCGCCGCCATTGGTTCAGTCAGGTGCAGCATGACCGCCTGGTTCCAGTGAGTGCGATTGACCATGTCACGCTCGAAGAAGGCGTGCTGTATTGGCAGCAAACTCACCGCGCCAGTCACCTCTTGTTGCGGTATGGCATCTTCGCTTAACGGGGTCATCAGAGGGGCCAGATTAGCAACTGTTTGGTGTTCAAAGATCTGCTTGGCGCTCAGAACAAACCCTGCCTGACGCAATTTAGCGATGATCTGCAGGCTCAGGATCGAGTCGCCGCCGAGTGTAAAGAAGTTATCGTCCCTGCCCACCTGCTCAAGTCGCAGTAACTGCTGCCATATCTCAGCAAGCAGCATTTCCTGCGCCCCTTGTGGTGCCTGATAGACTTTATCAGCCTCAGCCTGTGGCGCAGGCAGTGCTTTGCGGTCGACCTTGCCATTATGGGTCAATGGCATCTGTGGCAGTACCATGATGAGGCTGGGTACCATGTAATCCGGCAGCTGAGCCGCCAGTGACGCGCTCACTTGCTGACTGTCCAGTTCAATGCCCGCAGCCGCGCTGACATACGCGACCAGGCGGGTTGAGCCAGTTCCCTGGTCAGCCACGACCACGGCGTGCTCTACCCCAGGGAAGGCCAGTAGTTTTGCTTCAATTTCGCCGGCTTCAACCCGATAACCGCGGATTTTAAGCTGCTGATCACAACGCCCGACATATTCCAGCTGACCCTGCTGATCCCAGCGTACCAGATCTCCCGTGCGGTAAAGACGACTGCCATCGTTGTCGAACGGATTCGCGATAAAACGCTCTGCTGTGAGTCCAGGTTGTTCAAGATAGCCCCGCGCCATTTCAGCACCGCTGATATAAAGTTCACCCGTCATGCCATACGGCAGTAATTGCAGGCTTTCATCAAGAATATAAAGTGCGCGTCCACCGATTGGCTGACCAATGGGCACATAGTTACTGCCAAGTGCAGCACCTTGTTGCTGCGTCCAGGCCAGCGGTGTGATCACCGTCTCCGATGGACCATAGGCATTGATAAAGCGAGTGTCTGGCGCATGCTCTAAGAGGCTGGCACAGTGCTGTGCAGACCAGGCTTCCCCGCCGACAATACATAAGCGAAGCGGTGCAGGCAGAGACTTAAATTGCTGCAAATACGCCGGTGTAAAGCCCATAACTGAAAGTTGCTTGTCCCTTGCAAACTGCTCAAGCTCGGGCTGAGACAGCAGCTTGAACTCATCCAGCACCACACATGCCCCAGCCAGCAACGGCCCCCATAACTGCTCAATTGAGGCATCGAAGCCAAAGGAAACAGATATCGCACAGCGGTCCTGTGCCTGATATTGATAAAGCGACTGTACGGCGTTGCAGTGACCCTGTAAGGCCTGATGACTAACGGCCACTCCCTTAGGAACCCCGGTGGAGCCAGACGTATAAATCACATAAGCCAGTTGTTGAGGGTGAATAAGCGGCTCAGCTCGCTTGAGACCCTCATTGGCACACAACTCAGGGCGATACCGGATCAGCGTTTGCGCTTCGCTCTGATAGTCAGTATTCACAGTGACCACCCACTGACACTGTGCTGTAATAGTCGCGACACGCGCAGCAGGTAGCTCGGCATCAACGGGCACATAACAGGCGCCACTTTGCAAAATAGCCAGGAAACTCACCACGGTATCAATGTCACGTCTGAATACCACCGCTACTTTGTCTTCGCTGCGAACGCCCTGCTCGATGAGGTAATGTGCGAACTGCTGGGCACGTGCCTCCAGCTGTGCATAGCTCAGTGTCTGGTCAGCCAGGCTCAGTGCCACGGCATCCGGCGTTAGTGTCGCCTGGCGCCGCAGTTGGGCAACCAGATTGTCAGCTTGATCGGCACCGGCCAGATAAGGAGTATGCTCAGGCAGCAACCTTTGTTGCTCAGAATGTGGCAGCACGTTGAGGGTGCCTACAGGCTGAGTCAGATCGCGCTGCATCGCAGTCAGGATTGTTGTCAGGCCATAGAACAATGCCTCAGCACGCTGAGCGCTGAATTTCGCGCTGACATAGTCCAGTGACAAGGTCAGTGAGCCGTCTTCGCGCTCCAAAGAGTTCAATACCAGATCAAACTGCGCAACCTGGGTATCAGCCTGGCCCTCCTGAGCTTGCAGACCGCCGAACTCAGTCAGGGCGTTTTCTTCCACGCGTTGATGGTTATACAACACCTGGAACAACGGGGACGCTGCCAGGTTGCGTTCCAGATCCAAGCTATCCAGCAACTTTTCGAACGGCAGATCCTGGTTGGCCTGAGCACCACGCAGCGCCTGATTTATGCGAAGCAAGACACGCTCCAGTGAATCACTGCCTTGGATCTGACTGTTGATCACCTGAGTATTAACAAAGAAACCGACCATGGCCTGAGTGCCGCTATGATGACGGTTGGCCACCGGCATGCCTACCCGGATCTCGCGCTGGCCACTGTACTTGTGTAATAAGATCTGCCATGCGCTCATAAGCAGGCTAAACAGTGTGACACCCTGTGTCGATGCCAACGCCTGCAATGTTTTGGTCTGCTCCTGGCTCAATTCATGAGTGAGGGTGTCGCTGTGAAGCTGAGAATCATCCCCATCCAGATCGCTGGGCAGAGCAAGCGTTGGATGCTCATCCCCCAACTGGGCCTGCCAGTAGGCCAGCTGTTGCTGCTCTGCACCATCGGCCAGGTAATCACGCTGCCACTTAGCAAAATCACTATACCGTAAGGCGTTTGCTGCCACATCCAGTGTTTCACCGTTGCGGGCCGCTTCATAACCGCGCACAAAGTCCGCAACAATCAGCTTCAATGACCATCCATCAGAGACAATATGATGCATGACCACCACCAGCTCATGCTGCTGTGGTGCGTCACAGATCACACCGACCCGGACCAGCGGTCCCCGGGTTAAATCAAATGGCGTGCTGATCAGTGTCTGTTTAAAGTCACTGCGTTGTGCCTGTGTCGCACCAAGCTCCAGGTAAGCGATCTGACAAGGGCTGGCTTGCAGCGTCTGTGTCGAGACGGTGCCTTGCTGATCTTCAACAAATACCGTGCGCAGCGCAGCGTGCTTGTTCACCAGGTGATCAAAAGCCGACTGCAATGCGCTGCGGTCCAGCTCGCCGGTTAAGTGCAATGCGCTGGGTAAGTGATAAGCGATGCTCTGCGGGTCAAGCTTCCACAGGAACCATTGACGTTCCTGCGCATAAGACAGGCCACGATATTCATTTTCCTGACGCGGGATCTCTGCTATCACACTGCCCGCATTGAGACTGACAGCCAACGCCTGAAGTGTTTCGGCACCAAAGAGCGTTTGAATGTCGAGGGCTATCTCTTTGTGCTTGGCTTGCGCAATCACACGCAGGCTGCTGATAGAGTCGCCCCCCAGTGCGAAGAAATTGTCCAAACGACCAACCCGCTCAACACCCAGAACATCCTGCCAGATGGCAGCCATCGTTTGCTCAATGTCGCCCTCTGGCGCCACATAGCTGAATTCGCTTTGCAACTCAGCTTTGGGTAAAGCTTTGCGGTCTATTTTACCATTGCTGTTCACTGGCAGATCCGGCAATGCCATGATCACTGCAGGTACCATATAATCCGGTAGGTTCGCCGCCAGTATGCTCTTTAACTCTGCGTCGTCAGGCAGTGCACCATCATGTCCGCTGACATACGCCACCAGGCGTTTTCCTGCTGGCGTATCGTCGGCAACAACCACCGCCTGACGCACTGTGTCTTGTTTACGCAATAAGGTTTCAATTTCACCCAGTTCGATGCGGAAACCACGGATCTTAACCTGGTGGTCAGTCCGGCCCAGATATTCCATCAGGCCTTGTTCATTCCAGCGCACCAAATCACCGGTGCGATATAAGCGGCTGCCATCATTGGCAAACGGGTTGGCCACAAAGCGCTCGGCAGTGAGATCGGGACGGTTCAGGTAGCCCCGTGCAAGACCAATCTCCTGTGCCATATATAGCTCACCAATCTGTCCTGGTAACACCAGGTTGAGTTGGCTATCCAGCACCCAGGCCTGTCGCTGCCCCAGCACTTCACCAATGGGCGCGTACACCGCCTCAAATGAACTGCCAGGCATGGCCTTCCAGGTCAATGGCGTGACCACAGTTTCAGTCGGACCATACCCGTTGATGAAGAAACTGGGTTTGAGCACGCGCTGCGCCAGCTCAAAGGATGCCTGTGGCATCGCATCCCCGCCAAAGCAGTAAACCCGCACCGGCGGCGGATTACCTACCTGCTCCACATATGCCGACAGTTCACGCAAAAATACCGGTGGAAATACCACTGTGGTTACGCCTTGCTGATGCAGGTTTTGATAGGTTTCCTGCAGATCCCATTGACGCTCAGGACGGATCACAACCGTGCCGCCATGGGTTACTGCTGACAGCCAGCGCTCATGGGCACCATCGAAACAAAAAGACATGAAGATCATTTCGCGATCCGCGGCGCTCAGCTCATACCGACGCCCAATGCCCCGGCAGTGCGCTGCAATTGAGCCGCGGCTGACCAGTACGCCTTTGGGGTTACCTGTCGAACCCGAAGTATAAATGACATACGCGCCCTGCATTGGATATACCTGAGGCTGCTGCCACTGCTCAGTCATTACAATATCCGCCAGACAATGCAAAGTTGCCTCACCGGCAATCTCATCCAGGCTGTTATCACTGACCAGAATATGCGCCATCTGACTGTCGTTGATCATATATGCCAGACGCTCCTGCGGGTAGCTCAAGTCCATTGGCACATAAACCGCACCAGCCTTAAGTACCGCCAGGAAAGCCAGTGGCAGATCGATACCCCGTTGCAGCGCCACCCCAACGCGCTGCTCGGGCACAACCCCTTGCTCACGCAGGTAGAAGGCCAGCTGATTTGATTTCTCAAACAACTCTTTAAATGTATAGCTGTGACCCTCGCATGTCAGGGCCTGTGCATCCGGTGTCTGCTCAGCCAACTGGTTCAGCGTCGACACCACATCCTGATATTGTGTGGCCGCTAACTTCGGCAGTTGACCTCCCGGAATATAAATGGGCTCCACTGCACCCGAGTGCAGTGGCGTGATGGATTCACCAAAGCCCAGCTTTTGCAGTGTCCGCTGCTGTGATTCATTGATCAGCGTAAGTGCCGACAAACGGCTTTGCGGTGACGCTATGATATTCAGCAGCAGACGTCTGAATTGCTCTGCCAGTGCCTGTACATCGGCGCCGGCAAGCTCACTACCCTGATAACTGAAATGTAACCGCAGCGTCTCTTCCTGAATAAAGCTCACCGTGAGCGGGAAGTTGGTTTCTTCTTTGGCCTCACCGACAGTAAATTTGGTCTGTTGTTCAGCACGGGTTTCAAGTGCTTCCGCAAGCGGGTAGTTTTCAAACACCAGCAGGGTATCAAACAAGCCATGTTTGTCCATTGCCAGATGTGTCGCCTGTTTTTGAATATCGTATAAAGGCGTAAATTCGTGTTCCCGACCGGCCAGGTTGGCCGATTGCAGCGCCTGCAGCCAGTGACTCAAAGACAACTCAGGGCGCACTTCAACCATGACCGGCATAGTGTTGATGAACATCCCCTGGATCCGCTCAGCCCCTGCCAAATCGCTCGGACGCCCTGATGTCGTGGCACCAAAGCACACCGCTTCACGACCAAGATGGCGACTCAGCAAGAGTGCCCATACTCCCTGCATCAGAGTGTTTGGCGTCAGGTGCTGGGCTTTGACAAACTCGCCCAGCGCAGCATCTTCGTGCTCCGTTAGCAGTAAATCGAACGCGCTGTAGCTGCCCTGCGAGGGCGTGGTAAAGGCCGAACTCAGATAGCACGGCTCCAACAATAAATCGGTTTGCGCCTGCCAGTAAGCCAGATTAGCGGACTGATCTTGTTGTGCCAGATAGGCGATATAGTCACGATATTGGGCCTCTGCCGGAGGCAAAGTGTGACCCTCGTACAAGCGTAACACTTCTCCCATCAGCGCCGAACAGCTCCAGCCATCAGTCAGAATATGATGTATGGTCCAGATAAAGGCATGTCGTTCAGGTGCCAGCTGTACTAACACAAAACGCTGTAAACCCGGCGTGCCATCGAGCTCAAAGCCCTGGCTACGCTGTTGCTGAGCCAGCTCATGCAGCTTCAGCTGTTGCTCATCGGCGCTCAGGTGCTGCCAGTCCAGTGTCTGCCATTGAGCAGCCAGGGTTTTCACAACAAACTGCAGCGGTTGAGGATCCAGACTTAAGAAGCCACTGCGCAGTACATCATGACGATCTATCACCGTCTGCCATGCGGATTTAAAGCGCGTAGCATCAAGCCCGGTGATGTCCAGACTGGTCTGATTGATATAGGCTTCGCCCTGCTCGTAAAGACTGTGAAACAGCATGCCCTGCTGCATCGGCGACAGCGGATACAGGTCCTGTAACTCAGCACCGTTAATCGCTAAGGTATCCAGTTGCGACTGACTCAGTGCGGCCAGTGGCACATCACTGGGGGTGAGGCAGCCGGCAGCCTCTGTACAATGGCCGATCACAGCGACTAAGGCCGCCTCCAGATGCCTGGCAAAGGCCGTCATTGTCACTTCGCTGAGTCGCTGTGCACCATAGCTAATCACCAGTTGCAGGCGGCCATCGCTCACCTGACCATTGATACTGATCTCACTGTGTGGCTCAAAGTCCGGGCTGAAAGCGGCACCGCTGTGCTCGTCGGCCAGACGCCAGGGGGCCTCTGACTGAGCCAGCGTATTATCCAGCTGACCAAGATAATTAAACTCAATTTGTCCCAGAGGTTGGGCTGCCAGGCAGGACTGGGCTTGCGCATCACCATAGTATTTCAGTGCCCCATAGCCAATACCTTTGTTTGGCACGGTTCTGAGCTGCTCCTTGTTATGTTTCAGGGTGTCGCTCAGGGTGGTATGTCGGGTCAGCTGAACCGGATACAAGCTGGTGAACCAGCCTACCGTGCGACTTAAATCTGTGTCCAGATCCCAGGGTTCACGGCCATGTCCTTCCAGGTTGATCAAACACTCTGCCTGTCCGCTCCATTGATACAAGGCTTCGCTCAGCGCGCTCAGTAATAGTTCATTGACCTGAGTCCGGTAGCTTTTGCCAGCGTCGTGCAGCAAGGTTTGAGTTTGCTGTGTATCCAGTATGGCCTGCACACTGGCACTGTGGGCAAGCTTACGGCTGCCCTCATGATTGAGGTCAGGCAAAGTCAACTCGGGAGCCTGCTGCTGTTGCCAGTAGTTCAGTTCGTCACTGTGAGTGTGTGCATAACCACTGAGCTGTTGTGCCCAGTACTGATAGCTGTGGCTTTTGCTGGCAAGTGACGGGCTAACTTGCTGTTGTAACTGGCCATAAACCCGCGCTAAGTCGTCGAGCAAAATACGCCATGACACGCCATCCACCACCAGGTGATGGATCACCAGCAGCAAGCGTGCACTGCCATCGTCCAGTGTCATATGCACCAGTCGGGTCACCTCAGCTTCGGCAATATTCAGGCTGCGCTGTGCCTCTTCGGCAAGCGCCGTTATTTGAGTCGCCTCAATACGACGCGACCAACAACTGGCCGCTGCCTGCGTGGCATCAAATTCCGTATAGTGCTGCTGCCACTGCTGCGACGCATCTTTGACAAAGCGCAGGCGCAATGCATCATGGTGTGCGATTAATGCAGACCAGGCTTGCTGGATCAGCGTCTCGTCCAGCGGTGTGTCCAGTGTCAGCAGTAGCGCCTGGTTGTAATGGTTTTTGTTGTCCAGCTTGGTGGTCAGGAACTGTTTTTGAATCGGTAACAGATCCACCTCACCTTCCACCTGCTGTGCTATCGCCTCAGCCTGGCTCAGTTCGCTTAACTGAGGCGCCAAACGGGCAATGCTATGCAGTTCAAAAATCTGTTTTGGTGTCACCACATAGCCGTGTTCACGCAATCCGGTTACAATCTGCAGACTCAGGATCGAATCGCCACCGAGTTCGAAGAAGTTATCCAGTCGACCAATTTTCGGCTGGCCCAACACGTGTTGCCAGACACTTGCCAGCGCCTCTTCACGCGCGCCTTGTGGCGCTTCAAATAGCGCCGATGAGGTATTGCTTACCTTTGGCAGGGCTTTACGGTCAATTTTACCGTTACTGCTTAACGGCAGCGTATCCAACACCATGATCACCGCTGGCACCATATATTCAGGCAGAGCCTCAGCCAGTGTTGCTTTTAGTTGTTCGCTATCCAGAGTCTGCTCAGCGACGGCTGAAACATACGCAACCAGGCGTGTCGCAGCGCCACTGTCGTCAGCCACAACAACCGCTTCGCGTACCCCAGACGCTGCGTACAGCGCTGCTTCAATTTCACCTAATTCTATCCGGAAACCACGGATCTTAACCTGATGGTCGATACGACCGAGATAATCCAGCTGACCCTTAGCATTCCAGCTTACCAAATCACCACTGCGATACATGCGGCTGCCATCCGCCGCAATGGGGTCGGCAACAAACCGCTCGGCACTCAAATCAGGGCGACTCACATAACCGCGTGCCAGACCTGCACCCGCAATATAGAGTTCTCCGGCAATGCCTTGCGGACAGAGGTTCAAAGCGCGATCCAACACATATAACCGGATCCCCGCAATAGGTGCACCAATTGGCACTGGCAGATCAGCACGACCATGGCAGGTGAAGTGACTGACATCCACAGCCGCTTCTGTCGGGCCATACAGATTGTAAATTGCAATGCCTGGTAACTTACGCATTGCCTGCGCCTGTACTTCGCTGGGCAACGCTTCACCACTACATAAGATCTGTCGAATGCTGGTGGCCGTAGCAACGGCTTCATGACCTAAAAACGCCTGTAACATTGACGGTACAAAGTGCAGTGTGGTCACGCCAAAGTGATTGATCGTGTCGATCAGTTGCGCACTGTCTTTGTGTGCACCAGGTGGGGCCACTATCAGCTCAGCACCATACATCAGCGGCCAGAAGAATTCCCACACCGAAACATCAAACCCAAAAGGGGTTTTTTGCAATACTTTGTCACCGGCGTCAATGGGGTAAGCTGACTGTTGCCAGGCAATGCGGTTGTATATAGCACTGTGCTGGTTACCGACGCCCTTGGGCTTACCGGTGGACCCTGACGTGTAAATCACATAAGCCAGTTGGGTTGCGGGGATCTCATGCGTCGGCAAGCTATGCGGATAGTGTTCAAGCGCCAGTGTCGAAAGTTCAACACGGGGGGCCAGATCTGCCAGGCTGTCCAATCGCGCCAGTGAGTGGTCACCCAAGAACAGGCTCAGGCCACTGCTATTGGCGATGTAAGCAATGCGATCCGCCGGTAAAGAAGGCTCCAGTGGCACATAGGCTGCCCCCGCCTTCACCACCGCCAGAATACTGACCACCATCTCGATGCTGCGTTCGAACACCAGCGCCACCTTGTCTTCGGCGCCTATGCCTTGCGCGTTCAGATAATGAGCCAGTTGGTTTGTACGCTGCTCCAGTTCCCGATATGTGAGGCTGTGCGAAGCAAAACGCACTGCAATCGCATCTGGTGTGCTGGCACTTTGCTGGCTGATCAGGGTTGTAACGGGCTGTGAGTAGTCAAACACCTCAGCACCGGTCCCTGTGGTGATCAGGTCGGATACCTGTTGTGCACTTAGCAGAGGAACATTATTGACCTCAGCACTTGGGTCACTCAGGCAGCTATCCAACATCATCTGTAATTGCGCCAGGCAAGCCCGAGCAAATTCAGCATCATACAGCTCACGGGCATAGATAAGGTTTAGACTCGTTCCTTCACTGAGGTCTTCAATCACATCCAGCTGCAGATCAAACGGCATACCGAAACGGTACATTTCGGTGTCCAGCAGAGAAACAGATTCCAGCTGGCTTAGATTGCGCTTATCACGACGCAGGTAGTTAAACATTACCTGAAAGATAGGGTGAACACCGCTTTGACGCGCTGGCTTAAGTGCATTCACCAGCTGCTCAAATGGCAGATCCTGATTGTTCTGTGCCAGTCGGCTCATTGCCGTGTTTTTTTCTAATAACTGTACAAAACTGTCGGTATCTTCAAGCAGCAGCGGCATCACCTGAGTGTTAACGAAAAAGCCGACAAGGTTCTGAGTTTCGCTGCGATGACGATTGGCAATCGGCACCCCGACACGAATATTCTGGCTGTCGCTAAGGCGCGCCAGCAGAGCCTGCCAGGCAGTTAGTAAGACTAAATAGGGTGTGACCTGATACTGACTTGCAAGCGCGCCGATGCGCTGCCATAGCGCTGCTGGCAAAGTCTGTGTCTGCGTTGCAACCTGATAATTGAGGTCGTGTCTGTGCTGATTTTTGGCCGGCAAACGTAAGGTCTCTTCGCACTCTGTCAGCTGCTGCTGCCATACCGCCAGCTGGGTATCATAGCGTGGTTGATGGTCCTGCTCATTGTCCCATTTCGCAAACTCCAGATAGCCCGACGCTGGCGAGGCAATATCTTTACCAGCATAAAGTGCAATAAACTCATCTAACAACTGCTGCATTGACGTGCCGTCGGCGATGATATGATGCAAGGTCACGATCAGGCTGGTTCGCCCCTCCCAGCGGGCAATGGCAATACGCAACAGTGGCTCACTGCACAGCGCAAATGGTTGCTCAACGAAACGACGAATGCTTGCCTGATCGCTATGCTCCCCAAGTTCAAGCTCATGAACAGGTAAAGACTGATACCCGCCATCGCACTGCCAGACCTGCTCTTGCTCCTCAACAAACTGGATCCGCAATCCAGAGTGTTTTACCAGCAAGGTCTCAAATGCCTGCCTGACCTGAGCGGTGTGTAATTCACCCTGAAAATGCAGTGCCCCGGCCAAATTGTAGGAGACATCCTGAGGATCCAGCTTCCAGGCATACCAGAGGATCTTCTGTGCGGGTGTCAGCGGCACTCGCTCACCTGCTGTCAACTCAACCTGGAGCTGGCCGGCATTGCTCTGGGCCTGGTCAATACGTGCTTTTAAGCGTTGTTGGTCTTCGGTTGATAGGGAGGAGATAGCGCGATTTCTTCTGGTACGTCTTTGCTGTGACATTCTGGCTCCACTGCAGTCAGTTTGATTCTGATTTCAAAATATGACTGCTAGACGAATGAACACGGCAAAAATCCAGCTTAGCGGGTAAAAAATGTGACTTTGAGCTAGGTACCTGAGTGGGCTGTACAGGGAGAGAAAAATGCCCGCTTACGCGGGCATGATAGACTTACAAATTAAAAGGTGTAGCTGAACGAGATACCCATGTTTCTTGGGTCCGTGTAGTCACCGTAGATAAATACGTCTGAGCCGGTTACCCGACCTGCACTGATCAAGCTGTCATGATCGAAGGCATTGTTTACATAAGCATCGATACGCCAGTTTTCCTCAACATAGGCGGCAGAGAAATGAAACTCGGCGTAGTCGCCTGCCAGGTGCTCAGCTTTTTCACCCAGCTTGCTGTAATATTCACCCACATAGTTGCTACGCGCCGTTAGTTGGAGCTTATCTGTGGCCCAGAATTCCAGCCCTAATCCAGCCGTGATATCGGCCGCCATTGGAAGCGCTTTGTCACGTACTGTTGGGTTTTCAGCATTCGCTTCGTCAACCGTGCTGTCCATCCAGCCAAAGCTTGCTGACAAGGTCAGATCTGGGTTGATGGCATAGCGCGCTTCAGTTTCAAAGCCGGCGCTTTTTACTTTCGCCAGGTTAATGATGCTAAAGTCATTCGGGTTACCCGTTGGGCCGGTACCGTAATACTGGTAATCCTCGAAGTCATTGTAAAACACGTTTACCGCGAAGTTTAAGTCACCGTCCATAAGCGTAGAGCGCAAGCCGACTTCGAAAGTATCGACATACTCAGGCTCAAAAGTGTAATTGCTCATGCTAAACCAGTGGAAGTCACCACCGCCCGAGCTGTACCCTTTGCGGAAGCTGGCGTTGACTGTGATGTTATCGTTTAAATCGTGCAGATAGGCCAGTTTTGGCAGGTAAATGCGATTATCAACATCGATGACAAATTCAATATTGGGCATGCCAAATCGTTTCGCCATTTCAGCACCGTCGAAGAGTCGATACTGCTCTTCGTCCTCGATACGGCCACCAACGACCACACGACCCTGCTCGCTCACCTTGATGGTTGCCTCACCATAGATTGCCTGGTTTTCACTGTCATCAGTCCCTTTGTAGTAACCTTCACGGAAGAAAGTCTGGTCACGGTCATTCATGTACAAACCCAGATAACCACTGACAGTCTCATTACCCGCAAAGCTCACCTTCGCATCATAGGTTTTGCCACTGTCGTTCATGATCACATACCAAGGCTCAGGATACTGTCTGAACTCATAACGGTAGTCGGTATCTGACAACATGATTTCAAGGTTAATCGCATCACTTATCTCATAGCGGGTGCGTAACGACCAACGATCATATTCTGTGTCTTTATCACGCGCATACGAGCCTGCGACTGGGCCCGCGGGTGTAGGTACCACCTGATAGGACACAACACGGTCTGATAACTGCGGACCAATTTTGGTATTTTCCGGATCATTGCCATTTAATACCGGTCCCTGGAAGCCCCAATGGCGCTCACCGGTTTCTTCACTGCGTGAGTAATGAAGCAGCATATCCAGGCCACTGAGTGCAGCGGGTTGCCATTTTAGCTTGATGTCCATGCGAGTATCTTCAAGCTCTTTTGGATTAAATGGATACACCACCAAAGGAGAGGTGCCTTTATAATCCATGTACGACTCCCCTTCGTTACGCTGAACGGTGGCGCGCAGTGCAAGCTGATCTTCCAGTAGTGGCACAGAGACCATACCCGACAGTTCCGTGTTTTCGTTCAGGTCTGAATAGCCAATACGGGTTGCGGCTTCAAAGTCAGTCAGTGAGGGCTCTTTGGTCTTGATGTAAACAATACCACCGATGCTGTTGCGGCCACTGTTTGACGATTGTGGACCTCGCAGCACTTCGATTTGCTCAACGTCCCACAGGCCAAAATCACCGCTTAGCTTAGCAACAAACGGGTCTGAAACACCGTCACGCATAACAGACACACGCGGTTTAGCACCCGATGAAAATGAACTAAAGCCCTGTGATACACCTTCACCTTGCAAGCCACGGATCGTCGGCAGACTATCTGTAAATACAACGTTTGCAATGCCTGATAAGGCATCCAGCAGGGAATTAACCTGACCACTTTTCAGTTGCTCTTGATCAATAACGGCAATAGACGACGTGGTGTCTTTTAGTGAACGTTGTGTGTTTTCACCATACACCACTATCTGTTCAATCGACTTCAGGTCTTCTTTACTATCGTCTGCCATGACGGCATTGGAAACGGCGAGTGCGAGCGGCAGTAAGCTGTATTTGAGTGGGTTCATTGTTTCATCCTAGTTGTATTTATGACACCCAGACGAACTCCCCTCGCACAAATTTAGTACGAATTATAATAATTATCAAAAAGATAACTTCAGCTGCATTTACTGGTAAATTTGCTACTCAACTGTTTACTTTTAAGGCATGGGTTGGTGCAATTTCATCTCCAGCAAACAAGGTCTGAATCCTGCTTTTTCATAGGCACGAATAGCGGCTGCATTGTCGCTGTAGACGTCTAAATAAAAATCATACACTGACTGCTGATTACACCAATCCATCAACTTTGTCATGATCTGCTGATTGAGCCCTTTGCCACGATGCTCCGGATGCACGTACATAAAGCCCAGATAGCCATGTTGTGCATGGTCAAGTTGCGCCTTGGACTGGCGGATTTGGGCATAGCCTGTTGCGATGATGCTGCCATCAATTGTGCCAACAATAAGGTAACTATGCTCATCATTCAGTAGGGCTGGTAAATCATAGTAGTGTGCATTGTCTGCTTTAATGGCAGCGTTGAAAGGACGCTCAGCCTCAATGACGGTCTGCTCCAGTTGTTCAAGACGTGGAATATCTTCGTGAGTAGCAACTCGTATCTGCATCAAAGTACCTGTTGGTGTTAATTAAAAATGGAGCTCTACTGTCTCACAATCAGGGAACAGGATGCAAAGGTGCGGCACAGCGCGACTGAGCCTGAATAAGAAAAAAGCCACCTGGTTTTACCCGAGATGGCTTACTAACACTACAAAAATGGTTAAGCTCGATCTGCTTTGCTTAGTCGTCGTGATTGTGCCCCTCTTCACTCTTGGCAATACCTAGCCACACGAGTTTATTCGGAATCACATCCAGTTCGATGGTCTGCACCAACTCACCAGTCTCCAGATCGTACTTTTTAATTTGTTTCGCTATTGGATCAGTTACAAACACAGCCTCTTCGACATATGAGGGCGCCAGTGAAAAACCATGATCTTCAGGCATGTTTACTAAATCTGCATCAGTAATCGTCACTTCATGCGCCACTTCCCAATGGTGCTCACCGTCGTGGTGTTCACCCTGATGTTCGCCGTTTTGTTCTGCTTCGTGCTCGTGCCCTGACAGAATGCTCAGCTTACCCGCACTGTCGAGTGTCACTATGTGCTCACCATCATGACTAAAGCCAAAATAGCTCAGGCGATGATTGTCAGTGACCTGCCACTCCAGCGCTTCCAGCTCCCCATCTTCCGGGTGCAACATAAACAACTGATTACTCGCACTGACTATGAACTGCTCCTGCTCATGATGCCCTTTTAATGCACCAACACGCATGCCCTCTGCAAAGCTTTCTGGGTTAGCCACTTTAGTTGCACTAAACGACTCACCCTGTTGCGTGACAATGGCCACACCATCACCACACCCAAATGCAATGGTGGTGTCATTTTGCGCACTGCCGTGCAGCGCAGGACAGGTCACATTAAACACCTGCTCCTGATCGAAATGGTCATCATGTGCATGGTACAAAGCAATTTGTGAAGGCAAGATAGAGTCGCTCTCGCTGTCACGTAACGTGCTGATCAGATATTCGCCTCTTGCCTGGGCTGCTCCATGCATGTGCGTGCTGTAATTCAGCTTAACGACCTGACTGCTCTCACCGCTGATCTGCGCTTCACCAAACATAGCGACAGACGCCGTTTGCTGAGTGTCTGCATCGCCATCAGAAAAGACGGCAATCCCGCCTTCACTCACGGTAACATGGGTCGGCTTAGTTGATGTCAGCTGCAAAGACACATTACCAGGGGCATCTTCATGATTGTGAAAGTGGTCGCCATGGGCTTCTCTGTAGAGGCCGCTATCGACAAACTCCACCATGCCTTGCTCACGCTGGACCAAAATGGCATAGCGGTGGTTTTCTGACCCATAGGCATATTGTGGTGCATACGTCAGGCCAACTGTTCCAATCAGGCTTTGCTCTGCTGCAGAGTAAATATTGACAACGTTGCTCTCGCTACTGGTGACCAGCAAGCGACCCGCGACATCTTTGATGTCTTCGTCATGGTCGTGCGCCTCTTCACCCGCTTTGTTTTCGTCTTCCGTTACCGATTCATCAGAAGACACAGCCTGTTGCGTTTTGGTTACCTGATGGTCTGTACCACCACAAGCAGACAACAAGATTGCAGATACAGCTGCAGCCAATACTTTTGCTCTGAAAATCATCAATACTACTCTACAGTTAATACGTTATATTGTAACAATACAGACATGTTATAATATCACAAAACCAAACGCAAGAGCCGAACTCTGTAAAGTGTGTTTTTCAGACAAATTGCAGGTGAAGAAAGGCAATGGGCACATCCCATTACCTTGTTACTATCAGGCAGGCTCAGCGTCAGCTGCTACAGACTTGGGTAAGCGTTGCTCTGCCAGTAACTTCAGGCCATTGATCATGGCGGGGAAAAGGCTCTGCTGAAAGTTGTTCCAGCGCATCTCGATAATGGTATCGTCCGGATTAATATGGGTATCCATCACATCGGTGATCACCGGGCCTGAATCGATCCCCTGATCAATATAGTGGAAGGAAGCCCCTGTTTTATCTATCACCGGCACACTTACGGTTTCTCTCGTCGCCCAATTAATGACTTTCTGACCACGTGCCCCGTAAAGCGCATCCAAAGTCGCGGTCGCACCGCGACGCTGATAAGGTGAATCAGCCCGCGTGATCCCCGGGTGAATATTCACTATTTTATTGTGGTATTTGCTGTGTGTACTGGCTAAGTCGTCCAGGATCAGGATGAGTCCATCCAGCAAAACAACATTGGCCTCAAGTGCATCCAGCTGCGCTTCCAGTTGTGCTTCAAACTCTTTTTTTCCTGCCACCCGCTCAGGTGAATTCAGCGGTGTTTTGCGATAGCTCGATGGAATATTCTGCAGTAGCTCATCCACCGGCTGCCCCTGAATGTTAAGTGACTCCGGGTAGATCCAGGGACCTTTTGAGGTTCCTCGCTCCAGGCCATAGTCTTGCAGCTTGCGCTGATCAGGTCCATGACTCAGATCATCATCGAAAATAACGGCTTTCAGAGCGTACTGCTGACCCAAAGAGGTTGTATTAAGTTGCTCCACCAGATGCTCAAGGGGAGACATCATGTAGCGCTGCTCCCCTTTGTACTCAACCATACGTCCGGCCTGATCGGCCGCCGCATTGCGTAGCGAGCAGATATATATCAAGTTCAGTGTTTTCATCATTTATCCAGATTATTATTTATCTTCGCACTGTACATCGGTTGCACAGTGCATCTGTAAGACGCTCGCTATTGGTGTTTTTTTAACGCAAAAACGGCCTCACCAGGAGACCGTCATAAGATATCTGACCAAACTGAATTATTGCTGTAGCTGAGCCACCAGCTGTTCTTCAATCATATATGCCAGGTTATCTATGGTCGGATCTTCGAAAAAGGCGGCAGGTTCCAGTTCAACACTGAACATTTGCTTGGCCTTCGCCAGCATCTGAATGGCCACCAGAGAATCCCCCCCCAACTCCAGCAAGCTGTCAAAAATACCGATTTCGTCAAAGCCCAGATACTCAGCCCACAAAGCAGCCAGTTTATGTTCCAGTTCACTTTCCGGTGCTTCGAACTCGACCGCCAGCTCCGGGCGAGCATGACCTTTTGGCTTGTTTAAGCGCGTGAGAATAGCCTGCTCGGTGGCGCGTGTTGCACTGACAAGTTGTGTCCACTCAGTGCTGGCGCAGTACACCTGCGGCTGTGCAACACCGATGGCTTTATCGAACAACTGACAAGCTGCACCTGGCGTCAGACCCAGCCCATCTGCCAACTCAATATTGGCAGCCATACCGGTACTTTGCCACGCATCCCAGTTCAGTACTTTCACTGCAAAAGGATGTGACTGCTGCGCGACGGCGTCCAGATAACTGTTTGCTGCACAATAATCACTCTGAGCCATGGCGCCGAGTACGGAAGCCAAAGAAGAGCACAGCACCATAGTGTCCAGCTCAGACTCTGCGAACAAGGTCAGCAGGTTTTGCGTTCCCTGTACTTTCGCAGCTGTACTCTGCAGGACTTGCTCTGCGCTTTGCTGAGTAACCAACCCACCGCCTGGTAGCCCGGCAGCATGTATCACCTGAGATATAGAAGAAAGTGGGATTGATGCCGCGTCGAACGCCGCACGCATAGACGCTAAATCGGTGACATCGGCACTGAGTACCAGCAGCTGCGGGCACTGGGCATAAATGTCGAGTAGTTGCTGATAACGCGCACGCTGCTGTGGGGTTTGCTGCTCATCTTCCGCCAGCTGCGCCCACTGTGTACTGTCAGCTAAGGACTGACGAGTCTGTAAGACTAAACTATGGCCCTGTTGCGCCAGGTGTTTTGCCAGTGCCAGACCTACGCCACCTAACCCACCGGTGATCAAGGTGTGTTGCGGCTTTGTCGTCGCTTTCACTGTGCCTGTTTGGTTGCGCACAGCGCACTGAGACTGGGTAAATCGTTGTGTACCACGATAGGCTATTTCACCACGGGCATGGGCTAAATCTTCCCGGAGTGCGGCAATCAGTGCAGGAGTCGGACTGGCTACCATCGTCTCGGTGAGTGCCAACACCTGACAACCTTGCTGTGCCTCTTCCAGCGGTGCCACACGTGTTAACCCAAGTACTGAGGCCTTGGCCGGATTGACGGTATCATCACCTAACACGTTAAAAAGATCGCTTGCCAGTACACTGAGTGGACGTCCGCCCAGAGACAGCACCCACTGCAACACGGGTAGAAGTAAGTTGTATCCCAGTGTGTTTGACGAAAGCGCTGCCGTCAGACGTGTATCAATGACCTGTTCGAACGACCCAATGGCCTCACCAAGTTGCGCCAACTGCTCGGTCGACCCCAAATCAAGTCGGTAAGCTTGTTCGTTGATGCGGCTAAAGGTCTCCCCCTGCCAAACCTGAGTGACCTTTACCCCAGCCTGATTCAAGGCCTCACTCAGCTGACTGACCAGTGGCGTATCCACCGCGATCAGCAGCAGATGTTTATCCTGTAAATCACGGTGAGTATGCGCAAGCTCAACCACTTGTTGCCATTGTGGCACATACAGCTGAGGCTCGGTATTCAGTGCATTGTCTGCTGAGAATGCGACGGCCTCTGATGGCTTGGGCTCAACCCAAAACTCGGTATCAGCAAACACATAGTCAGGCAAAATATTCGCCTGACCGTGCGGACGCACTGTTACCTGTGACCAGTCGATGGCACACCCTAGTTGCCAAAGCTTGCCAAGGGTTTTAGCAAATGGCGGTAACGGCGCTTTGAGATCGCGCGCATGAGACACCGAATGCAGTGCAACCACACTGTCGCCCAAAGTCTGTCTGGCAAGCTTTTGCAAAGTATCCCCGGGTCCGGCTTCGATGAGCACATCACATCGCTCAGCCAGCGCACTGACACCACTCACAAAATTAACGGGCTGGCGGATATGATCTAACCAGTACTGAGCCGAACAAGCCTGCTCTGCTGTGATCCAGGTGCCTGTCACATTCGACACAAACGGCGTGTGTGGCGCCTGAAGTGGTGAGGTGCTCAACACCTGTTCTAACGTACCCGCAAACTCAGGTAATACAGCTTCAGTCAGATGGCTGTGGAAGGCATGAGAGACATGCAGTCGGGTGGTCGCAATATCCGCCGCTTTGAGCTCGCCCTGGAGTGATTTTATTGCCTCACGGGTACCAGCGACAACGGTATTGGTCGGGCTATTCAGTGCCGCAATATCCAGCTCTTCATGCAGGTAAGGCGCAACCGCCTTGCCATCAGCCATGACCGACAGCATGCTGCCAGGTGCCATGCTCTGCAAAACTTCTCCACGCGCAGTCACCAAGCGTGTTGCCACCTCCGGGGTCATCACACCCGCCAGGCAGGCCGCAGCATATTCCCCAATACTGTGTCCCAGCATCGCCGTGATGCGAACACCGTGTGCTTGATAGGCTTTCGCAGTTGCATAAGCCACCACAAACAAAGCAGGCTGAGTGATCCGAGTTTGATTGAGCAATTGATTGGCCGTCAGGATCTCGTTGTCTGCTGGGCTAAATACACTGTTCAGTTCGGCTCTCAGCGCGTCCGGGAAGTGTGCCATCACCTCATCAAATGCCGCCTTAAAGGCAGGCACATCACGCAATAAAGGCTGAGCCATAGTGACATATTGAGAGCCCTGCCCTGAAAACATGAGAGCCAATCGCGGCGCCGTCGCTTTGTCACCTTGCGGTTCACGTAGTAACTGAGCAATTGCCTGCTCAGCACTGTCAGCCACACACGCATAGCGTACAGCCAGAGCACTGCGCTTGTGTTGCAGCTGAGCCGCAAGCTGGGCAAATTGCTCAGGGGTACGCTGCAGCGCATCGGCCAGCGCTTGCGTCTGACGCATCAAGGCGGCCTGACTGCTGGCACTCAGCGGTAACACTTGCCACGGCGTTGATGCACTTACTTCACTTGTCTGCTGGTGCGTATACTCCTGCAAAATCACATGGGCATTGGTGCCCCCCATGCCCAATGAGCTGACCGCAGCGCGCCGTGGTCCATTACTTTGCCAGGGCTTAAGTGTATCGTTGACGTAAAATGGGCTGTTCGCAAAGTCAATTTTGCTGTTCAGCGGCTGACTGTGCAAACTTGGCGGCAACTCCTGGTGGCGCAAGGCCTGAACCGCTTTGATAAGGCCTGTGATACCTGCCGCCGCATCAAGATGGCCCAGGTTGGTTTTAACAGAGCCAATGGCGCAGTACTGTTTTGTATCGCTGGCGTATGCCTGGCTCAGTGCGGCGATTTCAATCGGGTCGCCCAACTCAGTACCCGTGCCATGTGCTTCGATATAACCAACGCTGTGCGGTTCAATATCTGCAAACTCCAGTGCCGCCATGATGGCGTTGGCCTGCCCTGTCACACTGGGGGCAGTGTAGCCCACTTTATCACGACCGTCGTTATTGATTGCTGAGCCTTTGATCACAGCCAGAATGTGATCACCCTCTTGCTGAGCTTCCGCCAAACGCTTGAGAACCACGGCCGCGCTGCCGCTGCCTATCAGAATACCATCGGCCTGCTCACCAAACGCACTCAACTGACCCGACGGTGACAAGCTACCACCCGCAGGCGCATGATAGCCCTGATCCTGCGCCAAATTCAGCCATACTCCCCCAGCCAGGGCAGAGTCACACTCAAAATTCTGCAGGGCACGGCAGGCCATATGAACAGCAACCAAAGACGTAGAGCAGGCAGTCTGTACTGTGACGGCTGGCCCTTTCAGATCCAGTTCATAACTGACCCGGGTAGCAAGTGAGTCTTTGTCGTTACCATTGGTCAGCGCCAGTAAACTGGTGATATCACGTGACTGACCCTGTAATAAATTTTGCATCAGATAGGCAGGCACACCACACCCGGCATATACACCCGTTTGTTCTCCCAGTGGCAACCCGGCATGAGCCATTGCATGCCAGCAAGTTTGCAGAAAGTGGCGTTGTTGTGGATCCAGTTGCTCAGCCTCTTTCGGTGTATATCCAAAGAATTCGGCATCGAACTGCGCGAGTCGCTCAAACGGGACACCACGCTTGACATAATCTGGGTCCGTAAGGTCGGATTCGCTCACCCCGGCTCGACGCAATGCCTCGTCGTCATAACTTTGTACCGCGCACTGTCCGGCGCGAATGTTGTGCCATAAGGCATCGACGTTATCCGCATCGGGGAAACGTCCCGCCATCCCGACGATGGCAATATCCAGTTCACTATACTCATGTTCTGACATGTTTATGATTCTCTTGCTTTTCGTTTGCGAGCGGCGACGGCGCCCATGCCGCGACGCTGTTTGGCACCACTTTGGGTGCTACTTGTTTGTGACGCAACCGTCCCGGACTGTTCCAGGTAGGCTGCCAGGCTGGCAATACTGGGATAGGCGAATAAATCGGTCAGCTGCAGCTGGCTAAACTGAGGTTTTAAGTCATCATACACAGCCATCAGTAATAGCGAGTGGCCACCCAGGTCGAAGAAATTGGCATTCAGATCCAGCTGCTCCGTGGCCAGATGTTTGCGCCACACCGTCTCCAGTGCCAGCTCAATGTCACTACTGGCCGTATTCGAGACCATGCTGGGTGAAGCCTGGACCTTAGGCAGCTGTTGCCGCTCAAGTTTGCCGCTGGCGTTAATGGGCAGCTGTGCCAGCACCACAATATGTGACGGCACCATGTATTCTGGCAACTGCTCAGCCAAAGCACGCTTGAGTTTAGCCGCATACTCTGCATCTTTGTGACGTTCACTTTGCACATAGGCGATCAGGCTCAGCGCCTGCGCCTGCTGCTGGGTGATCACAACGACTGCGGTTACATCGGGTAACTGCGTCAGACGCGTTTCAATCTCGCCTAACTCAACTCTGAAACCACGAATTTTCACTTGATGGTCACTACGCCCATGATAGTGCAGTGCACCGGCTTGCCAGCTGACCAGATCGCCACTTGCATACATACGTCCTCCGTCATTGGTAAACGGATCTGCAATAAAGCGCGTCGCGGTCTGAGCGGCACGTTGCCAATATCCACGCGCCAGCATCTCGCCGCCTATATACAGTTCGCCGACTTGACCGTTCACGACCGGTTGCAGGTTGTGATCCAGTACGTACAGACGACGCCCGTTCAGTGCATGTCCCAGCGGCACGGATTCTCCGGGAGCCAGTGCCCGGCAGTCGTAAATCGCCGTTTCAACAACTATCTCAGTGGGCCCATAGGTATTGAGCAAGCGGACGTCACCCAGACCGGCTTGTCGCCAGTCCGATATCCCCTGTTCAGACATGGCCTCGCCACCAGAGTGAACCTGTCGCAGCCGCGGCAGTGACAATGGAGTTGTTGCAGCAATACGCGCCCAACTGGCGGCAATGCTGCGCCAATAGGCAGCACTCAAGTCCATAACCGATATACCGTGACGCTGAGCTTGCTGATACAAGGTCTCTGCATCCCACAAACTATCACCTCGCAGCACCACGGTTGCACCCACCGTCCAGCTTGGGAACACTTGCTCTACAAAGGCATCAAAATTGATGGTGGCAAACTGCAACACGACGTCATCAGGCGTTAAATTGATAAAATCAATCGCCGAGCCGATATAGCTCGCCAGCGCCTGATGCTCAATCGCTACGCCTTTGGCCTGGCCGGTCGAGCCTGAGGTGTAATTTAAATACGCCAGTGAATATGAATGATGAGACCACTCAGGCGACTGACTATGCTCGTGGTACTCGCTCAGTAAAGTGACCGGTGAAATCACCGGCACAGACAGCGCAAAGGGCGTGCTGTCACCCAGTACAGCAGCACAGCCACTGTCGTCTATCATATGAGTGAGTTTGGCTTGCGGGAAATTCGGGTCGAGTGGTAAGTAAGCGGCATTGGCTTTGAGGCAGGCCAGCACCGAGGCCAGCATCAGCGGCTTACGCGCCTGCATGATACCAACCACTTCACCTGAAAGGCCATTGCCAACAAGACCATTGGCCAGTCGGTTCGCGGTCTGCTCCAGCCATGCATAACTGTAGTGCTGATCTTCAAAGATCACCGCGGTATCATCGGGGTTTTGCTTGGCATATTCACTGATTGCACTCAGCCAGTTTCCGGCCTGCGCAACCACCTGTGGCCCCACTGCAGCATCCGACATAGTCGCCAACTCGGCCTGCAATGACCAGTTTCCTATGGCCAGCTCTGCCTGCTGTGGCAACTGGTTGAGTAACTGCTGATATGCATCACACAATCGGGCAATGGTCGATGTCTGATACAATGCCTGATTGTATTGTAGTTCGATAGTCAGCTGTCCCTGACCATCCAGTCGGGAATCAATACTGAGGTCAAACTGGGCCTGCTGCTGCAAAGACTGTGCGCTGGTCGTTATCGTACCCGCTAAGGCCAGCACATCTGTCACGTCCTGCTCCAGATGGTTATACATCACCTGGAATAAAGGCGTCTGCCCTAAAGCTCTGTGCGGGTTGAGTACTTCCACTAACTTTTCAAACGGATAGTCCTGATGACGCTGCGCCTCAAGTGCCGCAGTCTTACACGCTCTGAGCAGCTGAACAAAACTTTGTTCCGGCGCAACTGCGCCACGGATCACCTGGGTATTGATAAAAAAGCCAACCAAATTGTGTAGCTGAGCCAGATTTCGGTTTGCCACTGCAACCCCGATCTGCGGCTGGCGTTTGCCACTGACACGGTAAAACAGTACCTGCAAACTGCTCAGTAATAACATAAACAGGCTCGCATTGTTGTCATGTGCCAGTTGTTGCAGCTTGTCGGTGTGTTTGTGGTCCAGTGTAAATTGCATCACGCCCAGTGGCGCAGTCAGATCTGCGCCTCGCGCTCGCTCTGGCGCGAACAGCTCTTCATCTCCCTGACCATCCAACCTTTGCTGCCAATAAGCCAGCTGAGTTGCAGCCTGCTCAGATCCCAGCCACTCTCCCTGCCACAGGGCAAAATCTCCGTAGTGAATGGCATCACTTTGAGTCTGCATACTCGGTGCGTTGGCACACAATGCATTGTACTGACGGGTGACCTCCGCCAGGATCAAATCAAAACTCCAGGCGTCGCTGGCAATGTGGTGCATAACCAGCACAAACCTATGATGCTGTTCAGAGTGCGAAATCAAAGCTGCCCGGAAGTTTTCACCCTTGTCCAGTGCGAAAGGTTGCTGCGAAATTTGTTGTTGTATTGTCTGAGCTTGCGCTGTTGGATCGGCGGCATTGCTAATATCGTGCTCTTGCCACTGCAATGGCTGCTCAGTGGTGCGTTGACGCCACTGACCCGTTGCATTTTTGAAGTACGCCTGACGCAGAGCCGGTTGTGATTCAAGCACTTTGGCACACGCCTGTTTAAGCAGTTCAGGCTGAATACTCCCCTGCAACTCCAAAGTGGCACCAATATGATAGGCACAGCTTTGCGGTTCCAGTTGCCATAAGAACAACTGCCTTTGTTGCTGGGTACTCAGCGGATAATCGGCCAACTGTGACGCCACGAGCTGAATGCCAGGTGTTGCCTTTGCTTCTCTGACCAGCTGACAGAAATCTGCAAAACGGTGCGCCGCAAACAGACTGCTGGGTTCAAGCTGACAGTCCAGCTCATTTTGGATCAAGGCCAGCAGTTGAGCGGCTTTAATTGAACTGCCACCAAGCGCGAAGAAATCGGCATCATCATGATTTACCGGATAACGTAATACACTTTGCCAGTGCTGAGCCAATTGCTGCGTTAGCGCATCCCAGTGCGACATATCCGCACCTGACGAGGCGGTGTTGAGTGTTTGCAACTGGATGAGATTAAAATCACCATAACTGGCCAGTTCACCTGCATTTCGCAATTTCAGGCAGGCGCTGCGCTGCAGCTTGCCGCTGGACGTTTTAGGCAGGCCGCCCTGATCTAACAACAAGATCAGTTCAGGACAGGCACCGAACTGCTCGGTAATAAAGTCGCGAACAATCAATGCCGTTTGCTCAGCAGGTGTGTCATTGCGATAGCTATTACTGGTTTCAATCGCCAGGCCAATCCCTTCGCCACTTTCTTTGCTGGGCACCGGGAAGGCAGAAACGCGCCCTTTGCGCACAAAACTTAGCTCGGCTTCGATGGCTCGTTCGATATCCTGAGGATAGACGTTATGGCCATTCATGATGATCAAATCTTTTTGTCGGCCAGAAATATAAAGCTGGCCGTCAAAAACATAGCCGACATCACCGGTTCTCAACCACCGTCTACCTTCGCACTCAACAAACGTGTCCTGCGTCGCTTGCTCATTTTGCCAGTACCCCAAGGCAATGCTCGGCCCCGCAGCCCAAATTTCACCAATTTCTCCGTCAGCCAGTGTACGCTGCGATTGCGGGCAAGTGATCCGCACTATATGTTCGCTGGCAGGCCTGCCGCAGCCCACCTGATGGCTATAAGCGTCGGTATCACGGAGGTCTCTGGCCTCAACCTGATTCGCTTGCCCTTCTGCTAACCCCTGATTATCGAACGCACGGATGACCGCACCGCCGCCGGCTTCTGTACCAGTTACCATCAAGGTGCCCTCAGCCAACCCATAGCACGGGTAAATGGCAGACGCTTTCACGCCCTGAGGTGCAAAACGCTCTGCAAAATCCAGTAAGGTATCGTGGCGGATCGGCTCGGCGCCGGAGAAAGCGACACGCCAGCTGCTTAAGTCGAGCCCCTCCAGTTGTTTTTCACGCACACGCTCAAGACAAAGACGATATGAGAAGTCTGGCCCCCCGGAGATAGTACCTCCATACTCGCTGATCAGCTGCAACCAACGCGCCGGGCGTTCCATAAAATAGCGTGGCGAGCACAATACAAGGAGGTAACCGGTAAAGATAGGCTGTAATAACCCACCGATAAGTCCCATGTCATGAAAGAGCGGAAGCCAGCTCACCGAGACGTCTTTTTCGCTGGTTTGCATTCGTTCAGCAATGGCAACTTCATTGGCTAACAAGTTGCCATGACTGACCATCACCCCTTTAGGCTTAGCTGTTGAGCCAGACGTGTATTGTAAAAACGCAATTTCATCGCTAAGTGCCGGATGGCGCGGCGCTGCTGGCGCATCCCCCGTCAGCTCATCAACCACCTGCACCACCACTTCGCTCAGAGACTCACACATAGCTGAAACCGTATCAGCAAAGCGGCTGGTCGTCAGAACCAGTGTTGCACTGGCATCTTCTGCAATACCCACTGTCCGGGCAATATGTTGTGCTTTCGTCGACTCGGGTGGAAAACTCGGAATGGCAGTCACACCCAGATACTGGCAGGCAAGAAAACTGGTGACATACTCGATACCTGTGTCCATTAAGATCAGTGCTCTGTCACCTGCATTTACATGCGCCTGAAGGTGGCCCGCAAGCCATACACTCTGCTCATAAAGAGCCAGATAGCTCCAGCGGGTATGGGCTTTTTTATCCACACAAACTAATGCTGTTTGCTGAGGTTTTTGCTCAGCATGGCGGGCAAGCTGATCCATTATCGTCGTGGCGGTCATGGGATACTCCGTAAAACATACAGACAGGGAGGCAGGGGCATACAATCCCCTGTATTAGCCAGGTGCGCATCACAATGAGTACCTCAATACCCGTCACAATACGCTACAGAAGAGTTACTGCTCCATTGCCTGGCGAAGGCTGAGTGGACGCATATCGGTCCAGTGTTCATTGATGTAGGCCAGACAGGTCTCTTTATCACCTTCCACACCCACGTCTTTCCAGCCACCCGGAACGCTTTTATAGCTGGGCCAGAGTGAATATTGCTCTTCGTGGTTGACCAATACCTTGAAGGTGCCATTTTCATTGTCAAAGCTCATCATATTCTCCA
Organism: Pseudoalteromonas sp. XMcav2-N; assembly: GCF_024124545.1. GTDB lineage: Bacteria > Pseudomonadota > Gammaproteobacteria > Enterobacterales > Alteromonadaceae > Pseudoalteromonas. The sequence continues at coordinate 11,232 of NZ_JAMXSF010000019.1, read as the reverse complement.
AAAATCAGACTGTCGGCATAGTGACGCGCGACAGCCTGGGTTTTTTAGTCTTTTTTCACAATCAGTTTGGTACTGCTGATTGCACTGAGCGCAATTTGCCAGGGATAAAATGGCAAGGTGATCAGACCGCCTTGCTGAGCATAGCGCCGGCTACTGTCACTGAAGTGTACTGAGTCGCGGTTAGCACTTTGAGAATGAAGCAATAAGCCTTTGGCCACAGGCCCCCAGTAATCGAAGCCCACTACCATCATCCAGCTGGAGCCATAGTTAACCTCATAACCGTCACGGGTTAATTCAGACCACAATGGCTGACCGTCAACTATGCTGGTCAGAGGCGCACGAGCGGGCTTGGCAAAGCTGGTGAGATCCATGCCATTAGCCGGGGCAAACATGTTAAATCCACCGCTGCTGTGATCAGGACCAGGCCAGGCCATCCGTTCGCTTCCTTTGCGCAGGTATTGGATCTCGCCGTAAGGCGCATCCAGTGCGAATCCATAATGTTGTAAATTGACACCAGCACGCAGCAGCTTCTCAAGAATAATGCGCTCACTTTTCAGGGTGTGTGGCGTGGTGGTTGGCTGAGTTGCATCGAATGGCACAACAAAGTCCTGGCTCGTGTCCAGCTCTCTAAAAAACTCTCGGGCAAGGTGGGCGGCTTTAGAATCCAGGTTAAATTGGCCATCCCACTGTGCAAATGCCGCACAGATAGGGTCCACCTGAGCGCTGACTTGCTCACTTAACACCAGAGTTTGACCGGCATAGTGTTGGCACAGGCCGCCAACCACCACTCGTTGATTAGCGTAATAACTGCCATTGCCCAGTATGACTTTTTCCAGTTCAGACAGGTCGAAACGACCATCCCGGCCACGCTGCGTATTAAGCAGCTCATGTGCATATCGGCTTCGCTCTGATTGCTTTGCATCTACCTTGCCAAATAAGGGAGACACATCCCGGATGGGTTGCTCCGGATTGGTTAACCAGAATGAGTCATTGGAGTTTTGTACATAATCGCGACGCCTGAGAGAAGGAGACTTATCTAAGTCGATGGCACCATTAAATATCATATCACTGCGATCACCAGGCAATACAACCTGGCCCGTCGACGCAAACACCGCGGCTGTATATGGATCGGTGCGCAGCCATTCCAATGCCACAGGTGACAAGTCTGGCACGTTAGAGTCATCGGTATAAAACGTGTCTCCCAATCTGTCAGCAGCGAGTGTATTGTTAAAGGATAACCCGTTGTAACGTGCTGACGCTGCTGCTAGTTCATCTATTGACGCAGCCTTATTGTAAGCGAGCCAGTGATCTATGGCTTCAAAGTTCTCCAGATTTACATCACGGACTGCAAAGGCAACACTCCCTTGCCAGGGGAAGTTTTGTGTGTCTTCCAAAAGAAAACCAAAATGGGTTGCGTAAGCAGTGTGCTCGTGTGTATCGATCCCACCAGCGGTTTTGACCGGGATCTGAATCTGACGGGTTTGTAGATCGCGCCACTGTCCTTCGTACTGATAACGAAGCGGGTTATTCGGGTCCATCGTCAAGCGGTAAAATACGTGGTGCAAGGCACTGGAAAAGGTGTGCGTCCAGGCCAAATTGCGGTTGAAGCCAATGTTCACAACGCCGGGGACACCAACGACAGACGCGCCCATAACATCCAACTCTCCCGAGACCGTTGCATGATGTGTCCAGAAACGAGAGTTACCATGAAACGGAAAATGCGGGTTGGCCAGAACCATGCCTCGCCCGTTAGCTGTAACCGCCTGGCCCAGTGCCCAGCCATTGGAACCTTGAGTAATATCGCCGACAGACTCTGACACTACATCAACCCCACTCAGACTGTCAAACTGAGGTGGTGCAGCTTGAATCAGCATTGGTAACATACGTCCTAAACTGCCCTGTACGCTCATCAGCATTAAACTAGAGACAACGTCATGTGCAGTGATGGGTTTAACCCAGGGCTGATCCCGGCATGCCTGATCCAGTGTTTCACGACCTGCTGCGACTTCGCTCAGAAAGTGGTTATACCCGGCTGCAAAGCCTTCCGCCAGCGCCTTACTGTTATCTGACATCTGATTGTAATGTTGCGCGACACGCCCCGGCAAATCCAGGATCCGATACCCGATATCTGAATATAAATAGTAATTATCCTGGCCCCAGCGGTGTGCCCCCAGGTATTTCGCCCGTTCTCCTCGCTGGCGTAAATAACCATCGGCCAGTATGCAGCCATGATCCTGAGCCTGCGCAAAGGCATTACCATATCCAAGCCCATACAAAGTATCTGCTTTTACGTGTGCAATACCCAAATGCGTGCGAGTGATCCTAACAGATTCCTGAGCGTTAAAATGCGTTGGTGCAGGGGCAGCTTGCTCAGCAGTAACAGCACCCCCCATACAGATTGATAAACCAGCCATACTCAACTTAAAAAAGTTCATATTAATCCTTTTGGTTATTAATTACACAGCAGCATATGACGATAGAGTTCGTCATATGCTCTCCTTGTAGACGTCATAAAAGATTAAAAAAAACAGGGCAGGCAACCAAATAGTGTTAGGCTCGGAGATCATTGCCATGGCAATTATTTAATATTCAAACACAAACGTAATCGCCATATCACCATCAATCCACAGAGCGTTAGGCCCGCCAACATCCTGCAGAACGCACTTTCGCAATATTTGCTACAACATCCAGAAACACACTTGACTTGTGAATACAAAATATAAATAATGCGCAACTGATAACTATTATCATTCGTTATAACGGATCTAAATCAAATACATCAGGAGAAATTACCGTGCCGCAGTCGCAAGAAAAGTGGTCAAATGTCATTGCAGAAAACGAAGCCAAGCTACTCGCTTATCTGAATAATATTCTGCGTTGCCCCTATCTCGCTGAGGATGCGTTACAAGACACCTTTATTCGCCTGTCTGGCATGTCAGCCTGTCAAAACTGCCAGGTTAAAAACTCCAAGAGCTTTTGCTATCAGGTTGCACGAAACATTGCTATCGATATGCTGCGTAAGCAGAGTCGGGAAAGTCTGGTTGATATGGAGTCCGTACACGGCGAACACTTTGATGATGAAGATTCCAACATTGAGACACGCTTCATTGACGAGCAAATGTCAGAGAAGGTAAACCACACCATCGCTAAGCTCTCAACACGTCACCAAAATGTGGTGAGCTTTTACCGAGATGGTCGGTTAAAGCAAAAAGAAATTGCTCAGATGTATTGTATTTCCCCAACCCTGGTTAACTTTCTGATTAAGGAAGCTATTCAGTCTTGCAAAACCGAGTTGGGGACGGCGCAGCTTACCCACTAGTCAGCAAGCTTGAGTTGCTGGCGAGCGGTGAGTTTCGCCGAGATAAAATCGGCATGTGCTACATAGAGCAGACCCGCAATCTTCCTGACCATATGTTCTTCATGCGGGTCCAGGCGACCATCGGCATAAGCAACCAGCCAAAGTAGTTCTATCACTTCGATACGCTCAAGCTCACCAGTATGGTCATTCACGACTCGTACAAAGCGATGTAAATCTATGGCTTCATTCACCATTTCAATCGCCTGATCGCGGATCAGTTCACTGGCCTGTGTGGAAATCCCACTGTGCTGGGTCAGTAACCGCGCTATCATATGGCACTCATCAGCATGAACTTCACCGTCTGCACGCATAATTTCAACCATCAGCGCTGCCAATGCAGTGGTAAAATCGGGAGCCTGATCAGAGTCGGGTTGCTCAGCCAGGGTATTAATGAACTTTCTCAATTGCGCAAACAAGTGCACCTCCTAAATATGTTACACTTCAAGCAAGACGATAATGGATTAGCAGGTTTTGTATGCCACACTTCTGTTTTAAGACAACTCGGTCACTCAAACAACAACGGCGCTTACCTCTTCTGGCCGCATTCTCTTTACTGGTCAGTGCCTGCAGTAGCCACACACCTCCGCCCAATGGCGTAGTCGAAAAGCTTTACGACTTCGATCACAAAGTGCACTACGAACAAACTAAGTATAATGACGACCACTACTATTTACAGATAAAATCGGATAGTTATCAGCACTTTTTGCAACAAAGTGTGTTTTTACTAAGACACAGCCAACGTTTGTGTCAGGGTCAATTACCACAACTGGTAGTGATCGAGGGCATTCAGGGCTTTGATCGACTACCCACCTATCCCAGGCCGTATGAGCCTGACTTGCAAGTTGAAGTGCGGTGTGTGAAACCCCGCAGTGATGCCACTTGCTTAGCTCAGTGCCTCGCACTAAGCCTGCAAGACCGCTGTGTTAATCCTGGTACCCCCAAGGTGCTTTGGGTGCCTTAACCGGTTTGGTCAGGTCAAAGTCTACCCGGAATTCACGCCCTTCTCTTACCATGCGATAGGTAAAACGCTCATCGTAAATATACATCTGCCAGGTATTGCCCATAGATTGGGGAATACCGCGCTTCGCAAACAACTCTTTTGAGTACTGATCTGCCGGGAAAGACTGTACGTTGTTGTAGCCCGCATCGACGGTGTGGCCACCATACATAGTTGAATCGTCATCACTGCCATCCTTATGACGATGGTCGTGCTTCAGGCTCAGACCGCTGCCTGTCTTGGTAATGATCCAAGTGCGCGAAGCATTTTGTCCAACATGAAACGGGATTTGCAGCTCCCGGTCGTTACAACGGCGCACATGCATAATCAAACGCGCCTCACTGAACGCACTGGGTCCCTGATTGTCGACCGTCACTTTGCCTTCATACGCTTTACCACAATGTTGCTTAATGTGGTCAAAAAACGCATCATGCGTGGGGATAGAGACTAACGGTGCCGGACGTGCCATGACTGTACCACTGGCCAGCAAAGCAGCTGCATAAACAAGTTTCATATCTAGGTTCCTGGAAAATAATAAAGGCCGCAGCGTAATCCACTTAGCGGCCTTTGCCAATTAAATGCGGTGATCAAACAGCTACTGCCAGGGACGTGCAGCCTGAAGCTGTTGTTCAAACGACTCTATCTGGGCGTTCAATTGCTCAGTCTCACCAATAAAGTCCAGACCACTGAGAAGCCGCGCTTTAATGTCCGGGCGAACATCAAATGTAATCGGGGCAAAGTACTCACTGCGCAATTGCTGCTGTGCTAAGTCAACTTCAATCTGAATATCTGCCTGGCGCTCACACAAGCCAAACAAGCTATCCAGCGTGCTCGCAGGCAAACTAATGCAAAGCATCTGATTATTGCCACAGTTGTTGAAAAAGATATCGGCAAAACTCTGTGCCAAAATCACAGTAAAACCATATTGTTTTAATGCCCATGGCGCGTGCTCCCGAGAGGAGCCACACCCAAAGTTATCTCGAGTCAACAAGATACTGGCACCCTGATATTGCGGCGCATTCAGAATAAAGCTCGGATCCGGCTCGCCCTGGTCTGTATAGCGCCAATCGAAAAAGAGCGCCTTATCAAACCCTTCTCTGCTGGTTGAGGTTAAAAATTGCTTTGGAATGATCTGATCCGTATCAACATTGTTTTTGTCCAGCGGCGCCAATAATCCGCGATGAAATACGCTCATACCCGCTCTCCTTGAATATCGGTAAAGTGACCTGCAATTGCAGCCGCTGCGGCCATCGCCGGACTAACTAAGTGAGTTCTGCCACCGCGCCCCTGACGTCCTTCAAAGTTTCGGTTGGAGGTCGAAGCACAGCGTTTACCCATCCCCAGACGGTCGTCATTCATTGCCAGACACATGGAACACCCCGGCTCTCGCCACTCAAACCCAGCCGCCATGAAGATATCCGCCAGACCCTCTTGCTCAGCCTGCTGTTTTACCAAACCAGAACCTGGCACAATCAAAGCTTCAACACCGCTGGCCACCTGTTTACCCGCAACGACCTGAGCGGCGGCCCGCAAGTCCTCAATGCGGCTATTAGTACACGAGCCTATAAACACCGTATCTACTTTGGCATCCGTCAGTTTCTGGCCCGCGCGCAGACCCATGTAACGCAGTGCACTGCGCATAGCCTCGGCTTTAATTAAATCCGGTTCAGTTTCCGGATCGGGAATTGTCTCATCAATCCCTATCACTTGCTCAGGACTGGTGCCCCAGGTTACCTGTGGCTGGATCTCGTCAGCACTGATGATCACTTCACTGTCGAAGGCTGCATCAGGATCTGAATGCAAGGTTTGCCAATAGGCGACAGCCTGTTCAAAGTCTTTCCCCTGTGGCGCGAAAGGGCGGCCTTTCAGGTAATCGTAGGTGATCTGATCCGGGGCGATCAATCCGGCTTTAGCACCCATTTCAATGCTCATGTTACACAGAGTCATCCGTGCTTCCATCGACAAAGCTTCTATGGCTGTACCACAAAACTCCGCCACAAAGCCTGTGCCACCGGCCGTGCCCAGTTTGCCGATCACGGCCATGATCAGATCTTTGGCCGTTACGGTTGGCCGTAGCTTGCCAGTGATCTCAATTTTCAGTGATCTGGCTTTCTTCTGCTGCAGCGTTTGAGTTGCCAGCACGTGCTCCACTTCAGAGGTGCCGATGCCATGGGCCAGTGCACCAAAAGCACCATGTGTTGAGGTGTGGCTGTCGCCACACACGATAGTCGTGCCTGGTAGAGTGATCCCTTGCTCAGGTCCCATCACATGTACTATGCCTTGATTCACTGAGTTCAGATCATAAAGTTCAATGCCGAACTCCTGACAGTTCTTTGCTAACGCCTGAAGTTGATTTTTGCTGACTTCACTCGCCGCATCGATAGAGCGGCTTTTGGTCGACACATTGTGATCCATGGTCGCAAAGGTCTTGTGCGGGCAGCGCACCCTGCGGTTCTTTTCACGCAGGCCGGAAAACGCCTGAGGCGAGGTGACTTCATGCACCAGATGTCTGTCTATATACAGTAAATCGGTTTGTTCGTTAATACTGGCGACCACATGCGCCTGCCAGATTTTGTCATATAATGTGTGTGCCACTTGCTACATCCTGTTGTTAATCTGAGATTAGGTTAAATTCGCTCAACAATTGCATGAGCGACGTCCAAAGTGGTATAGCCAGCTTCCGGGTAAATATCCGGTGTGCCCACGCCAGCGGCGACGGCTTCCGCCACTGCCTTTTCAATACGTCTTGCCGCTTCATCCTGTGCCAATGAATAACGTAGCATCAGCGCTGCACTGAGGATCTGTGCGATTGGATTGGCAATGCCTTTACCTGCGATATCAGGGGCAGAACCACCGGCTGGCTCATACAGACCAAAACCCGATTGATTCAGGCTCGCTGACGGTAGCAAACCCATGGAACCGGTGATCATGGCGCACTCATCCGACAGAATGTCGCCAAACAAGTTGTCACACAGCAGCACATCAAACTGCCCCGGCTGTTTAACCAGTTGCATCGCAGCATTATCAATATAGATGTGATCCAGTTCTACATCCGGGTAGTCTTTACTTACCTCACATACGACTTCACGCCACAGCACGCTCGATGCCAGCACATTGGCTTTATCAACCGAGGTAACCCGATTACTGCGCAGCCTTGCCGCTTCAAACGCAAAACGTGCAATCCGTTCAATTTCTTGGCGACTGTAACGCTGAGTATCAAAAGCCGCTTCATCTGGCCCCGACCCTTCGCGACCCTTCTCACCAAAATAGATACCGCCAGTTAGCTCGCGAACACACAAAATATCAAAGCCCTGCTGGCTGATGTCAGCCCGCAGCGGAGAGGCTGCACTTAGTGCTGGTAATAATTGAGCCGGGCGCAGATTGCAAAACAGACCGAAGTGTTTTCTCAGCGGTAATAGAGAAGCGCGCTCAGGCTGCTCCTGAGGCGGTAAATGTTCCCACTTAGGCCCGCCGACTGAACCAAACAAAATCGCATCCGATGCTTCGCAGGCTGCCAATGTTGCTGGAGGCAACGCGACGCCATATTCATCAATTGCCGCACCACCGATAGCATGGTGTTGGCGCTGTAAGCTGATACCAAAGACTTCACTGACTTTATCGAGCACCAGCTCAGCGGCTGCCATGACCTCTGGTCCAATACCATCTCCGGCTAATACGGCTATCTGATAATTTGATTGACTCATCCTGCTTTCCTTTGTTGTTTCAAACTCGAGACCTTGGCGGCTCGGTGAATTAAGTTATAAACGTGGATCATGGCGTGCACTGAGGCTTCTACAACATCCGCAGCCAGTCCGGTACCATGGTATTGACGTCCATCATATTTGGCTATCATATCGACCTGACCCAGAGAGCTTGCCCCCTGACCGGTTGCATCCAGGTTGTATTCAACGATATCAATGGCCTTACCGGTGATCCGCTCAAGTGCCAGAAATGCTGCTTCTACCGGACCATTTCCCGTGGCTGCTTCCTGCTTTAGTTGCTCACCCATTGCAATCCCAACGGTTGCGCTGGCAATAGACTGAGAATTCGACGACGCATTCACAAATTGCAGCTGGTAAAAACTGTCTTTATCAGTAATTTGATTAAAGTGGATCATTGCTTCAAGGTCGTAGTCATATACTGTGCCTTTCTGATCAGCCAATGCCAAAAAGCTCTCATAGAGTGAATCCATATCATAATCAGATTTTTGATAGCCTAGTTCGCTCAGACGATGCTCAATAACATGGCGACCGGAGCGTGACGTCATATTCAACTGGTTATTTGGCACGCCAACGGTTTCCGGAGACATAATTTCATAGGTATTTTGAGCTTTTAATACACCATCCTGGTGGATGCCAGAGCTGTGAGCAAAGGCGTTTTCTCCCACGATAGCTTTATTTGGCTGAACCGGCATATTGCAGATCTTGGCAACCTGACGTGATGCCCGGTATATTTCTTCGCTGCGAATATCACAGCCTACTTGTAAGTGGTCTTCTCTCATTTTCAGGATCATGGCTGCTTCTTCTAATGAGCAGTTACCGGCACGCTCACCAATGCCATTGATGGTACACTCAATCTGTCTGGCACCAGCTTGAACAGCCGCTATCGAGTTTGCCACGGCCAAGCCTAGGTCATTATGGCAATGTACACTGAGTCGTGCTTTATCGATATTTGGCACATTGTTTCGGATATGGTGGATCATTGCTGCATATTCATCAGGTGTTACATAGCCCACTGTATCAGGCAGGTTTATGGTGCTGGCTCCGGCGTCGATGGCTCGCTCAACAACGCGACACAAATCATCAAACGGGGTTCGACTGGCGTCCTCACAGGAGAACTCCACATCATCGGTATAGTTGCGCGCCAGCTTGATAGATTTCACCGCCATCTCGGTTGCATCTTCCAGGGACATTCTCAGCTTATGCTCAAGATGCAATGGGCTAGTCGCAATAAAGGTGTGAATACGCCGCTTCTCCGCGGGTCTCAGGGCTTCTCCACAGGCTTCAATGTCTTTGCTGACAGCCCGAGCCAAACCGCAAATGCTCGGACCGCTTATTTCTCTGGCAATGCGCTGTACCGCACGAAAGTCCGCCGGACTTGAAACCGGGAACCCAACTTCCATCACATCAACATTTAAACGACTAATGGTATGCGCGAGTAGAATTTTATCTTCTTCAGTCAGGCTGGCCTTAAGCGCCTGCTCTCCATCTCTTAATGTTGTGTCGAATATCCAAACCTTGTCTTGCATACCTGATGTCCTCGTTTAAGCATAAAAAAACCCCGCACAATGTGCGGGGTTTATCGTGTTGCTGCCCTTACGCGCAACTACGCCCCGCTCTTACAGCTAAGCAGCAAGAGGTTAAGCGATAGTGACAACGTAATAATTTGCATGTGGGCATTGGTCCTGTTGATGAATTGCCTATGTTTTAACATGGTCGAAAACATCAGATCAAGCATATTTATTTCAAAAAAGCCGATTTATAGCGCGACATAAAGGAGCTTTAATTCACATTAAATAACAATAAAGGTATTTTAATCCCTAAAGTCTGAGGTCATTAGAAATTGAACGCATGAGAGTTTGAAACTTGGGTGATTTAAATTTATTGAAAATAGGGGCAAATATTTTGTTAACCTCCGTTAAGGCACTGAGTTTGCAGTGCCTGCGGCTTGTTCGAACAGCAACTTATGCTAGACCCAACTCCACTCTTGCTTTGTCGTTGTTCTGAGGTTGAACCAGGCCCGACTCGTTAGTGTGTTTGGTAAGGAGCCAATGCCATGCACTTGGTGTGGCCTGTTTATAGATCCCACATCGAGTGCGGGATGACGGTAGTGTAGACCTGTTTGAATGGAGAAATGTCGGCGATATCAACTAAAAAATCTTTAAGCTAAAACGCACATAGCAAAAAAGCCTAACTCGTTCGATTCGAGCTTTTCTGTTTGAAGTCTGACAATGATTGTCGAATTTCAGTGCAAATCATACTCACGGTGTAGCCTGTTAGAAGATCCCGCATCAAGTGCGGGATGACGGTAGTGTAGACCTGTTTGAATGGAGAAATGTCGGCGATATCAACTAAAAAATCTTTAAGCTAAAACGCACATAGCAAAAAAGCCTAACTCGTTCGATTCGAGCTTTTCTGTTTGAAGTCTGACAATGATTGTCGAATTTCAGTGCAAATCATACTCACGGTGTAGCCTGTTAGAAGATCCCGCATCAAGTGCGGGATGACGATAGTGTGGATTTGTATGAATGGAGAAATACATGACACTTCGCCATAAATCGCTCTATACATCATGAAAACAAGCAGTATGTTTGAGCCGGCGTATTTACTACACGTAAAGTGTGGCTTTCCTGCAGCGACTCCAGGTTTACCCAGCTCTACCACACCGCCAACAACAACCCCGTTGTCATCCCGCACGCGATGCGGGATCTGTTTAAACCTTTCTCTCGGCTTTGTTCCAGCGTATTTGTCATACGTACGGTGTGGTCTTCCAGCTGCGGCTCCAGGTTTACCCAGCTCTACCACACTTCCAACAACAACTCCGTCGTCATCCCGCACACGATGCGGGATCCATTTAAACCTGTTTTTCAGTGCTGAGTAGGTTTGTTTCGGTGTATTTGTCATACGTACGGTGTGACTTTCCTGCAGCGGCTCCAGGTTTACCCAGCTCTACCATACTTCCAACAACAACTCCGTCGTCATCCCGCACACGATGCGGGATCCATTTAAACCTGTTTTTCAGTGCTGAGTAATACCATTTTGAATAATTAACTGGTCAGATTTATCCAGTCCCTAAAGCACAATGATTTCACCCTGTCAGCACATGAGATAAACGCATTCCATGCTTCGCTGACCTGATCCAGAATGTCATCATAGTT
>NZ_JAMXSF010000018.1 GCF_024124545.1 Pseudoalteromonas sp. XMcav2-N | reverse complement strand
TGGTAAAACAGCACACAGGCCGTAAAGATTCGATACGTGGTAAGTGCGTTCGGGCCAGCTTTGACGATGAATTCAGGGCAGAGCTTATCTTTGGTTAATGTCGTTAACGAAGTATGCTCTCACCCTGGGTGATGGATAAATCTTTTATTGCCATGCTCTTTGTAAAGTTCCCTAATTTAACAATAACCCAGACGAATAAAAAACCGCCAGAGATACTAAAACCAAATATCTCTGGCGGTTGTTTGTAACCTGAAAAAAGAGTGCAAAATACCAGCGATTTTATGTGTGCAAATGGCATAACCATGCAGCATGTTTGTACACAATAAAGTCTTAGCCTAACGCCTGAATACGGATTAGCCCGGGTATATTTTTTACACAACGACTCATTAAGTAATCGAATATTATAATTAAAGACCGCCGCTGATTGAACACCATAATTATTAATGGTTTGAACTTATGTTATTGATTAGATGATGAAACAACACTAGTAACAGAGAAAAAACAAACCAAAAGATCATCTTTTATACACTTAGATCACAAAGGTGGGACAGAGTTACAATTAGCCTTTTTAAGAGGTGAATAGCTTAGCTCTTGCGTCTGCTGAGTTCGTTTTTTACCGACATACAACTCGACAGTTGCACGGTTTTATGAAGAAGATAACTCTCTGAAATAATATGCAGACATACGCCGGCAATGATCTTATTATTTTACCAGTGCGTATTGCGTTAAAAACAACCGGATAAGCTAATGAGCGAACTCACCATATTTTATGATGGCACCTGCCCTTTGTGCGTAAAGGAAATGACCGCGCTGACCAAACGAGATAAGGCGCAGCGCATTAAAACCGTCGATATTTTCAGCGACGAATTTGCCCGCTACCCCGGCATTGACCCGGAAAAGGCAAATACAGTTTTGCACGCGCTGGATGCCAAAGGTAACCTGTTGCTGGGTCTGGATGTTACGCATCAGGCGTGGCGATTAGTGGGAATGGGCTGGCTGTATGCGCCACTGAGATGGCCTGTCATTAAGCCCATCGCTGATAAGTTTTACTTACTGTTTGCCAAAAACCGCTATCGCATTTCTTACTGGCTGACTGGTCAGTCCCGTTGCGACAGCGGTGTGTGTCGAAAATAAGCATCAGTGACTTAGTGTTCGTTGTTTGCCAGTATCACTGCTAAGCGTTTTTGCTCATTTGCTGAAAACAGCGCCTGTTTCAACATATCTATCTCAGCTTGCTCATCAGAACCGGTATAACCAGCAAGGAGTTCAGCGCGACGTTGTTTATAATCCGCTAGTCGCTGCTCCCAGTTAGTCCGTGTGCTTCTGGCTTGCATCAGGCGCTCTGCCGCTTCATCCCCATATCTGGCGCTGAGCTGGTTATAATCCATGGTTTGCCAGCTTTGTTGCAGCGTAGCCAGGGTTTGCGTCGCCACTATTGTCTCTCGCTCGTCCTGTGGCAGCTGGCTGATGTGTGCATTAATTAGTTCGCCCCGCGCCTGCACGCTGAGCGATTGATCAGCCAGAATTTGCCAGCGCTCCAGTGCCTGCGTGTTCCAGCGGTTCTCATCCGAAAACCAGGCTTCGAGCACGTCAGGAGAGAAATACTGTCCCTGAAGCGTTTGCAGTGCCTCAAAACGCTCGTGAATAGTAAGATTGCTTGGTATTTCCATTAGCGCTTGTTTGTAGTTCATGTAGTCATGCGCCAACTTTTGCAAACACACCGGTAAGCGACTGGTATAGTTAGCCCAGCTATGTTCCAGCTGCTCGCCTTGTAAAGCTAAGATCCAGTCATCAAGCTGATGTTTGTGTGCTTTGGTGACTGCGCCGCAATGCACTGTCTGTGCTGACATCGCGGCAACAAGTTGCTGATCATACGCGTATGGCGTCTCAGTCACTGGGCGTGCAGAAGCGACGGCCACTTTGGTGGATTCTGTATCAGCTTGCTGCATTGCCAAATACCACAGACACACACTGAGCCCGATACAACTAAGTGAAAGCAGACGCCGGTAACTCATAGATTCAGCCCTTTCAGACGACGAATATGCTGACGATAAATCGTGAGTGGATCCGTCTCGAATAAATGATGAACACCAATGGTCTGGTTAACCTGATCCAGATGATTCATCTTAAAGTCGTTACCAATCACATATCCCAGGTTGCTTGAGCAGGCCGATACCAGGCCATCATTGGCTTCATCAAATACACCTGAGAAGAGTAAAAGCGCATTGTCTGCAGGATCCAACAAGTTCGTCCAGGCACGGCTGCCACTCCACGAAAAATAGTAGACGCCATTGTCAGCCAGCATATCACCCTGAGCGCAATAAGTAGCTGGCACCCCTTCCGGATACTTTTGATTGAACGCAAGCGTGCCTTCTGTGGTCAGGGCCTCGAGTGCTTCAAGTGCATCCTTAGGTGCTGTAGGTTTACCCGACAATAAGTCAATTAGGCCAGCCAGACCATTGGCCAGTGACGCTAGAAACTGCTCAGAGAAGGATCCCTGGTCGACTCCACCGCGCACCACATCAGCGAAGCGACTGCCCCAGTTTACGCCGCCAATGCTGGTTACCGAGGCCACCCACTGAGGTTTTACCGAAGCGACATAACGAATGGTTTGCGCACCCTGACTGTGACCAATCAGGTTCACCTTGTCTTTACCTGTCAGGGCTCTGACAAGCGCAACCTGCTCAAGCAGTTGCTCACCTCGCAGCTCTGAATTATGTGCAGACGACACTTCAGCCACATAGACATTGCCGCCTTCCTGACGAATAACCGAGGGCACGCGATAGAAGTAATCCACGCCAAGCAGATTGTCGAAGCCAAAGAGGCCATGAACCAGTACCACTGGATATTCCAGCTCATCACTACTGTGCGCAAATTGTGCAAAGAGTGACATGAAACTAAGCAAAAGTGTCAGTGTTATTTTTTTCATTGAGTTGCTCCAAAAGTTACAATTTAGCAACAAAAGGCTAGCCCAAAGTGGTAAGAGGTCAAGCCTCACTGAGTAAAAAACACACGATCTTTTGTAAAACCATAGAGAAGACAACTCCTGACAAACCAGTGAGAAATCCTATGAAAAACATATACAATTGATATAAATGATTATTTTTATCTTCTTTACTCCCTCATTGCAATGCATAGCTTCTGCTTGTAGCCAGAGACAGGAATTAAAGTATTTACGTAAAAACCTTACGAAACTGATTTTAAACTGTGCAACTTTTGGGAAAATAGACTTTCAGATAGCACTGAGTGGGAAAAGCACGTGAATTACCACCCCCTTCGCCGGTGGAAACAGTAATGTACCGATATAAACAGCTAATGGGTGACAAGCTGATGATTCATTGAGCCAATCAGCTGCTTGCTGAGACGGCGGTCATAGAATAGCAGGGCTAGATATGCCTTAATATCAGGGGAACAACCGAAATCGCGGTGCTGATGAAACTATCTGAATTTACTTAACAAGACGGGAGCATTATCAAAAGTGAGTAATAGGGGAGACCCTATTACTCACAATGACATTTATAGTTGTTTCAAGAAACGCTCAGCAGAGGCGAGTTCTCGTTTTTGTAAAGACAAGCAAGTGTTTAACCTGAGTTCCGCTGCAGGTAAGCTTTTGCCCATCCCAGGGAATGCCTCTACTTTCGCTTCATAGAAGGACTTAATATCTTCCAAGTCTTTCTCATGGCATTTTGGCATTGAAATATAAGGGAAGAAAGCGACTACATACGGTGGGACACGTTGTGCGACTTGCTCAAAGTTTTCAAAAATCCATTGGTTCAACTTTGCTTTTCGCTCTGGGCGATAACTTAATCCTCTCAGTACTGTAGGCGTGTCTGATGCCGTTAATTTACCAGTTAACAAGTAGCTTTGTACTTGAGACTGAAGATTCTGTTGATTGAAGTAACCAAGGGCAGATAATAATTTTACACGAACACTGGGGGTAGCAGTTTGTTCAATCGTTGATTTAAATTGATTGAGTAGTGCCTGATCACCAAAGTAAGCCGCAATTTCAAGGTAAGTGTTAGTTAAATAAGGATCGACTTTACTGGGGTCTTTGAAGAACTGAGCTGTTTGCTTTTGTGCTTCAGCGATAATGTTAGGATTTTGCACTTCAAAAGCAGCCAGTCTGAATACTCTTGCTCTTAACTCGGAAACGGTGTCAGATTCCCCAACCTGTTTCTCGAAGCCATATCGCTCAATTGCGTCAGATACTTTTTGAGAAATTAAAGACCGCCACTGAGATTGATTTTTCTCAGTCTCGAAGGTGTGCATATTATTTACAATCTCTTTTAACGCACTGGCGGCAACCTTCGGATGGGCATCATCAGTGAATGCATTAAGAGAAGCAAGCAGGGTAAAGGCATTAACTTTACCTGCATCCATAAGTTGCTTGGTTGTTTCTATCAAAGAGAGCTTTTCACGCGTGTTTAACGCTTTATCTGCCTGTGTCAATACAGCTTGATACTGTGTTTCTGGCATGGACCACAGGTAGTAGCCAATAGCATTGTCATTTGGATACACCCAGGTAGGTTCAAAATCGAGTGTAACTGATTGAGTTTGCTTAGTTAACAATACTCTTTTGGTGGCTACATTCCCTTTGTTATCACCATACTTGATAGAGACAGGAACTTTCCAAAGTTGCTCTTTGGCTTGCTGACCTTTAGGTATAAATCGTGTCTGACTCAGCGTGATAGTTTTGCCTGACTGAGTGAAATCGATTAAAGGAAAAGAAGATTGAGAGACAAAAGAACCCAAGACGCCCGGGACATCTTTTTTAGAGACGGCCTCAAGTTCAGACCATAAATCTTTTGCTTCTGCATTTTTATAGGCGTATTTTTTAATGTAGTTCCGCATGCCTTGCTGGAAGACTTCATGGCCTATCCACTCTTCAACCATAGTAAGCACAGCACTGCCTTTAGAATAAGCAAGACCTAGTCCATCCATAATATCGTCAGAGTTATTTATCGGCTTACGGATAGGCTTAGTGGTGACCATCGCATCTCTTAACATGGCATCATGCTGCGGCAACAATAAATCACGTTCTAGCTCAGGGTATAACTTGGTGACTATTTTTCCACCAATCCAAGTAGCGAATGCCTCATTCAGCCACATGTCATTCCACCATTTCAAGGTCACCAGGTTACCGTACCATTGATGCGCAAGTTCATGTGCTATAACGTATAAATGTGTATCAAACTCATCGCGAGATTGCGTAATGGGGTCAACAAGCAGAATTTCTTCGCGGTAGGTAATTAACCCTGCATTTTCCATTGCACCATAAGGAAATTCTGGTAGGGCAACTTGATCTAGCTTTTTATACGCATAAGGAATGTCAAAGTACTGCTCCAGTGCTTGAAGAATTTTGGGCGTTTCTTTAACCGCAGAGTCAGCAATGCCAATTTTTCCATGTGGTGTCACAATATTGCCCGGAACCGACATTTTTTCAACGGGCTTTTCCTCAAAAGGTCCTACAGCCAGAGCAACTAAGTAAGATGACAGGGGCGGAGTTTTATCAAAGTAGTGCGTTGTTTTCCCATTATTTGAACTGGTCTTAATCACTGGGGTATTTGCATACACTTTTTGTGAGGAAGGAGCGGTAATGGTGAGCTGAAAAGGAATTTTAAATTCAGGCTCATCAAATACAGGGAAGGCACGCCTTGCGTCACTCATCTGGAATTGTGTAAAGAGGTATGGTACGCCTCTATCCATTGACTTATATAGGCCAACGCTTTGACGGTTGTAAGGCGCATCGAATGCAATTTTTAGGGTGTATTTCCCTTTTGGGATCAGCGTGTCACAAGCGAGTTTCACTTTGCCTGTCTTCAACATCGTATCTTTTAGATCGCATTGCTTATCGCCGAGTAGTTTGGCAAATTCAATCGCGTAGTCGAGCCCGTTTAATTCAATAAATTGAGTCTCTTCTAAAACTTGAATATCAATGGCGGTTTGCCCTGAAAAACGCTCTTTAGATGGGTCTACATCTAAGCTAACATGCTGTTGTATTGGTTTGGCAACCTTGGCTAAGCGGTAGTCTTCGCTCATATTTGCTGAAGTAGCAAGAGAAAGAAAAATGGCAGTAGATAAAAGAGTGCGCTTGAACATTAATTATCCTTTTTTGTTGTTATACACAATTATCTACACAAGCGGTATGAAGTTAAAAGTCAATTCTTATCTTGAGATTCAAAATAGCGCCACCCGCCAAGCTCAAAAAAACACTAAGAAACTGTTTTTAAATGGCTTTATCTAATTAAAGGTACAAAGGGAAGCTCCGACGTATACATAAATATTATGTAACAGAGTTTTTCAAAGTATTTTCAATAGAGTGTGTAACTCCACCCAATCTGGTACTGTCCGGTAATAAAACCATGCGACCTCAAGGTCTCCACCGGAGTTACAAAGTCATCCATTACAGATCTTTTTGAAGTGGCTGTTATTGTCACCCCCACTTGAACTCCCAGAAGTTAGTACCGTTCCACCTTAACCCTTTGAAAAATTGAAGAACGCTTTTTTCTCTTAATTTACAATATATATAACGAAAGACCCCTGATAGTCCTGCTAGCATCAATTCGATCATCATAGGTTCAAGGAAGCCTTCACACACCTTAGTTTCAGTATGTTTACGCCATACTTGCTCACCACTATAAATAGCGTAAGAAATGTAGAAAAACGCCATACTGGCTACAAATGAGCTATAGCAAAGCCGTCTAAAGATTTTGGCCACATTGATCATGTTATTTACCTAATCCCTTCACTCTGAAACCACGTGATTCTAATCTTCATCCCCTTTCTTACTTTTTATATTCTGATCCCAATCAGGTGGCAACTGCTCATCTTTATATATGTAAAAAATGACTTGTATAATAGAGATTAAAATTAGGGCCAAAACCAATCCACTCAAACCGTATAGCCACCATTCAATCAATGCGAACGTTAGCAGTAATCCAGCATATAACACTCTTATTTTTTCTGCTCCAACAATAAAAACAGTTATCAGTGAAACGAAAACCAAAAACAAAGAACAATGCTTCAATATACTGAGTCTTTCCTGCCGTTCAGCAAGCTTAACCCTGAGCAAGGCCTCTCTTTTATTATACTTATCATCAATAAATTGCTGAGCTTGATCTTCTTCAAAAAACACTTGCTCTTCAAGCGACATCCCCAACTCTTCTTCTGAAACAAAGATATCGTTCACTGGCCTGTCCAGCATTTGCACTACAGTAAAAGAACCAGCGAGTAGTAGTAATAATAAAATCGTTTTAACTTTTAACATTCAACAGAACACCACTTGTTTTCTTCATTACACTACTGTCAGCATACTCATACGCTGAAATAGGAAACACGGCAACTCGATGCTTGGAACATAAGACGAGTTTATCTTTTAGCTCGTATTCAAACGCTATGATTAAAATCGTACATTCAGATGTGAGGTAGTTGAGGTCGATAAGATTCTGTAATACAAGAACATGCCCCACCTAAGTTTGGATAAACAGACATCACAAAACAGAAGAGGTGCCAAGTATTCACTCAGAAACCATTCGCACAGAGTCAGGTTGGCCCGCTGCATTTTGTGCTGTTGCGAACAGCCTTTGATCTGCTAATGTCAACGCATAACAATCACTTTATCCGATAAGCATACCCGTCTCTTCTTTGCCATTGGCATAATCTTTCACCCTCAACCCAGTAAGTATTACCTAAAGGTAGACGGCGCTCATTCTGTACGCCAGTTTCAGGTGGCTGCTCTTATCCTTGCTTGATTGCGGTTACACTCGCGTTGCTCCGCTCTTCTCGTTGTTAAAACCACCATTTCTTCGCAATTCTGACCACTCTTCGAAAGATAAAGTAGTACTACCTTTTTATAAAAACCATAACCATCTGATAAATATAGATTTTAAACTTGGTACGTTACTTGTTACGTATGATGTTATCTTCACAATGACAAAGCATAACGGAACTATCATGTACAAAAACAACAGAGTCTTATTATCCACCTTATTCTGGTTTGGCACCTTACTGTGGTCGTCATTGGTAAAAGCTGAGCCGGTAGACAAGCTAATTAAGGCACTGATGAAGGAAAGGCATATTCCGGGTTTACAGTTAGCAGTAATTAAAGACGATAAAATTGTTAAGCAAGGCAACTATGGCTTTGCAGACTTACAACATCAGGTGTCTGTGACGGAAAAAACGCTATTCCCAATTAATTCAATGACAAAAGCCTTTACTGGTGTTGCTATTGTGCAATTGGCAGAACAAGGTTTTCTCAACATTGATGACGAAATTGGCAAGCATTTACCCGATTTACCAGAAACATGGCAGTCACTGAAAATTAATCAACTAATGGGGCACACTGCGGGCTTACCTGAGATCCTGGCAGCTAACCGAGGCCTCGAAACACTTATACCTCACGATGCCGATGCATCCTGGCAGGAAGTCCAAAAACACCCGCTTCAATTTACGCCCAACTCACGTTTTAGTTATAACCAAACTGGTTATGTAATTTTGGGCAAGCTCATTGATAAATACATCCCAGAAGGGTTTACCGCTTTCATTACAAGCATGCAGCTAGAACGCGCTAAGATGCCAAAAACTGCACAAGCAGGCTTCGACTACCTGGAACGTATGGTACCAAACCAGACTCGCCAGTATACTCATTTAAGCGAAAACAATTATAAAAACTTTTACGGTGAGTTTCCGTACATTTTAAGAACCGCAGCGGGGATGAGCTCAACGGCAACAGAACTTGCCAACTACATTGTGTCATTACAACAAGGTGAGTTGGTTAAAGATCTCAATCTCTTATGGACACCCGTTAGACTTAATAACGGACGTACTGAAGGGTTTAACAACCAAGAAAATGGATATGCAATGGGCTGGCAGGTGAACCAGCGAAAATACCACAGTGCAGTCAGCGCAAGCGGTGCGAACGCCGTTACCATGATCATATATCCAGAAGACAAAGTTTCAGTGGTAGTACTGACTAACCTATTAGGCAGCTTACCCATTACTTTTGTCGACAAAATTGCCGCTTACTACATCCCGGGTTTCAACGATGAGCACAAGCAAATTGCCTACCAACCCATGACTTATTTAAAATCTCTGACAGATAAACAAGGGTTTAAAAACTTCGCCACTGTATTAGCAAAAGCGCAGCTTGACACAGGCGTAACATATGATTTGGAAGTCCTGGTTGAATGGGGTAATAGCCTGGTTAAAAGTGGTCGAGTTGATGATGGCATTGCCGTTTTTGAATTCGCGCTGACGCAAAATAGTGAACAAGTTTACTACCACAGTAGTGTTGCTGAAGCCTATGAGCTAAACAAGCAATATTCACTGGCATTAAAGTACTATCAGCAAATACTTGAGATAAATCCACACAGTGCGTATGCCAAAAATAAAATCACTGCCATCAAGGGCTATTTATAACCCAGGCATTTTTTCCGGCCCGTAAAAGGCAGGGCCCAATACATATTTTGCCGCCGTGGAAGATACGCGCAAAATAAGGTTGAATGAGTGGCGATATAGCCCCGCCACTCATTTTGGCTATAACCGGATAACAGCGGCCAGCCGCTTTTTAATTATTGGGTGCGTTGTTGTTTGATAAAATTCCGTCAGCTTCTCAACATTCTCTTTGGATAGCGCATAGTCTGCCCGTTCATACACTCTTATAAATGCATCGATGGCATTAACATCAGACGTACCTGCCAGACTGGCAATGACCTGATCCTGATACGCTTCGTTGTGTGCAAGCGTACCTAGAGGTAGACGGCGTACATTATGTACGCCAATTTGGGGTGGCTGTCCGTGTAAACTTCTCTACTTACTTTGTAACTTACTTGCGCCTACCTGCGAGTGTGGTCCCTTAATTTACAATAAATGTAACGAAAGAGTCCGGACAAAAAAGCTAATACCAGACCAATAATTAAAGGTTCTGAGAAGTCATCACATATTTTAGTTTCAGTATGCTTACACCCTACTTCCTCACCACTGTAAATAGCGTAAGATACGTAGAAAAACCCCAAGCTAGCTGCAAACGAACTAAAAGAAAGCCTTCCAAAGATTTTTATAACATCACTAACTTTATTCACCTTGCCTAATTGCCTTTACTCTGTTGTCAATGGTTCTTCTAAAGCTTGAATCGCCAGTTTGGTGTGGTTTCCCTTTTAAAATTACGCAACCATTCAGGGCGGCTAATGAGTGCTACCTAAAGGTGGATGGCGCGCAGCCTGCACGCCTGTTTTAGATAGCTGTCCATGTTACTCATTCATAAAAAAATGCCCGTCATTGACGGGCGTTTTTATCTTAAATATCAGTCATTCCAGTTGTTGGCTTACTCGCCGCCTTTTAACCAGTCAGACTTTTCGTAGGTGTACTCTATATTAAAACTGCTGTCCGGGAAGAGGGTAAAAACCAATCCCCAGATCTGCTCATTGGTTGTTTCCAGTAGATTATCTCGAAGGAAAAAGGCTGCTTCCTGCAGATCAATGTCGGCCTGAATAGGCAAGTCTATGTGAAGCGGGGGACTTGTCTTCTGATCTTCATAATATTTCCAGACAGTACTAGCAGTAGCGCCATCCCCAATCTCTAATATCATTTCCAGTTTATCAAACTTCTCTTCCGCTTCAAAATGCGCAAAGAGTACGTTTCCTAGAATATTATACGCTTGCTCTGTATTCATGCTATAGCACTACCTAACGTTGTCGCGAAAATCTATATCTTTTTTCATTACCGCAAAAATAACGCGAACCACAAAAACAATTGGCCGTGTTGATATTGGATTGTCAGGGTACCCAACTTTTATATCAACGTACACCCCTTCCCATCTTTTAACGCCTGACCCGATTCACGCACCATTGATCAATATAAATCTCGATTGAGCTCACGAGTCATTGGTACCAGGTTGATCTTATTACCAAACTTCAGCGACCCCCACCCATAAATTCATTTGTCAGCTCGGGGGCAAAACTACAATGGAAATGCAAGATTATTGAATGCAGCGCTTCCTATAAGCTCCGAATAGTGAAGCTTATAAGTTTAATTATGAAATGCACAAAAAGACTCCAGTCGTGGTTCGGTGCTACTCAGCTGCAATTATGGCTTATTCTCTAAATCAATATGAGCCAGGTAGTGTTGATACACTGTACCATTCATAACGTTTTTGGCACCCACAATTTTGACTACCAGCAATTGAACCAATCCATATTCATGTATCAGCTCAAAAAACAATTCGCTCCTGACTGCGATAAAGCTACTACAGAAGCCGAGTAGTCATAAAACAAGTCACTGAATAATTTAATAAAAATATCTAAATCAGTTTTACGAAGGCCCAGTTTACTTCACACCTTTGTCACCTCTGCTACCAACCTGTCAGTAAGTGATAGCTCTCCCATGTGAAGCGTGTTGGAGTTCATAACAGCAGGTATTAAGGAGATTGTTTTACCCGCGTCTTTATGAAAGTCGATAAACGGATGCAGGCAACTTAGCAAGCAGAGTTTGTAAGGGGCAACGGCCACCAGGGAGAGTGACCGCCACCGAATACTGATGACCGGAGAACCGGTGTTAGTGATTAGAAATTGCTGTAACTCGCAGTCGATTGATTAAATTCAAATACTGAAATTTGTCCGCAACGAGCGAAATGGTTAATACTGCTGTATGGGGTGTCGGTCTGGTTGATATCACCTTCCCAGCCCTGGCCATTTTTCACAAAGGCTTTGATCTCAAACCAGCCATTATGTGTCTGAGCGCAGTCCATATCAACGTCCAGCATCCAGTAATGGGCACCCCATTGGTTTAATGGCGTTTCGCCATATCCATTGCTTTCAACCGTGGCTTTGGCTCCCCACTCTGTGGGCCACAAGTTGGTGGTCCAGTCCAGTGCGCTACCCTGCGCATCAGTGCTTTGTGTGGCCTCAGCTCCGTGCCAGTCGAGGTAACTATCACCCTGTTTCCAGCCTTGTGTTGTTGGATTCTTCAGGTTGTTATGACGGATCGGCATCGCACATTGCATCGGGTCTTGTGCACAGTCTCGGCCCAATGTCGCGGCAAAAGCATGATCCAGTCCGCCGCGGACAAACATATCCTGCCCTGCCGCCGTTTCGGCTTTAATGAAGACCACAGTTCGCTGCCAGTCACCCGCAGGAACATCCGGGGTATCACCAATTTTACTGTTGTGGTGTATTGCAACTGCACTCATGGGGCTGACATTGATACTGGCAACGCCACTTTGCGATACCGTAATTTGACTGCCTAAGCAGCCACTACCTGCAGTATTTTTTCCACCGCTCAGTACATCGCAGTACACACCTTCAGCAAGACCGGTTTGTAACGTTTGATTGAGCGACCCACCTTCACGGTTAATTGCGACAAAGCCTTCACTGCCTCGCGAAAATGCAATCTGGTTATTACCATTGTCCCACCAGTTGTTTACGGTCCAGTGGCCCGTGGTGTTATTTCTGAAATCCATGGCTCCTGCGATCATGCCGCGACGGTGCTCACACTGCCACTCGTTAGCAAAGCAGTTAAGGGTGTTACCCTGGTGTACAGAGCTTCCCGGAGGGCCAGCATCACCGTCGTGGTTAAAATCATAGCTCGACATCACTTTAGGGTAGCCATATGGGAAGGCAAGCATAAATACGTTAGCCAGATCATAAAGTGCGCCATCCTCATAAGTCACCACATTTCCGGCCCCGCCGTGACCTCGTTGGTTATCATGATTGTCTACAAAGACCACAGCAAGATGACTTGGCATCATACCCCAGGCTTCACCAAAGCTGTTTAGCCAGGCCAGTTTGCCCGACTTAAAGGTATCCCCTAACTTGGTGCTGTACTTGAATTCTGTCACCAAGCCATTACCAAAGTATTCATCTGCTCGTACAGCCTGACCACCTTGGTCGATCACTTCCTGGAAGACCAGGGGATCACCATTAACCTTGTTCATGATTGTCGCAATGTCCGATGCAGCCATGTGCTTACTGGCATCCAGTCTGAACCCGGCTACGCCAATTCCGACGAGATCGTTAAGGTAAGCTGCCAATGTATTCTGAACATAAGTTGCGGAGGTGTTTAAGTCAGCCAGGCCAACCAGTTCGCAATTCTGTACTCGCCAGGCATTGTTGCCATAATCAGCGTCGTTAATGGCGCACGTTTCGTGGAAATCTTGTGGGCTGTAAATAGGGTAATGTTTGTCACCAAAAGTGCTGCCGGCCACACCCGTGCCACTGCCGTGTGCCATATGGTTGATCACTGCATCAACGTAGATATTTACACCAACAGCTTTACAACGCTCCACCATATCGGTGAACTGGGCACGGCTGCCACTGCGGCTCTCAAGCTGATAGCTGACTGGCTGGTAACGTGTCCACCATGGCGCTCCTGTAATGTGTTCACTCGGCGGAGAAACCTGAACCGCGGCATAGCCTTTAGGACCAAGGAAAGTTTCACATTCGGTAGCGATGTCCTGCCAGGACCATTCAAACAAATGAACAAAAGTTGTGGGGGTTGCCAGTGCCTGAGCGGACAGGCCCAGTCCAGCAGTGATCAGCGCAGTGTTCAACGCTTTAAGTGACTGTTTAATCATTGTGTGCTCTCTGTTGTTGTCATAACGATAATATTTACATCACGGTAACAATATAGAGAGATCCGATTAAACGTCTATTGAATACGTATGCATAAAAACGCGCTAGTCTATTCACCACACAATTCGTTCAAAAAGCACACAAGAAGGTGCTATTTCAGCCAAACCAGATATTTTGAGCAGCCGAACGATGTAGTTCTGGAACGCTTAAAAAGCTTGGTCTATTTGCCTGATGAGGTCTTTAGGAAAAACCTTAACCTACTGATATTTATACTTTGTCACAAAAAAGCCGACTGTAATTTCTTGCCAGTTGCAGAGCTTCTGGTAACACTTTTCAACATCACCGTGTAGCGAGTCACTTATGATCCTAAAACAACTCAGATTAAGCAAGCACCTGACTCAGGCCCAACTGGCCATGATGTCGGGGCTAAATATCAGAACCATTCAACGCATCGAACAGGGGCAGAAGCCAAGCATGGAGTCATTAAAATGTCTTGCTGCTGCACTGGAGACCGATATTGATACATTACAAAAGGAGTCATTTATGCCAAATCAAGACGCATCTATCCGCCCACTGCCTTTATGGCTCAGAGTGTGGTTTTTTCTGGGGACGTTTCAAAGCCAACCCGACAGACAACTTCTGACACGCCTTGAGTTTATACTACATGGCTTTGGTTTGAGCTTTTGCCTTATGGGGCTGTTCAGCGAAGCGGCGCTTGTTGGTGGATTGCTATTGCTCGTCAATGCGTATTTCATTCGCTACAGCAAATATCTGGGAGATAAATTCGCAATCTGGCAGGGAAGCTAAGTTAACAGGCAATATGTTTTAAATACTTATTTTACTTCCGCCCGTACCTGTAGCGATTACAAATTTATACACTTATTAACGGAATATTCCGCCCACACCTCTTAACTTAAGACACACTGAACGTGCAAGTGGGAACACTAATGAGTAAGCGGATCCATGGTATTGACCTTGCCAGAGCATTGGCAATTTTTGGTATGGTGGTCGTTAACTTTAAACTCGTTATGGGCGCGACCACGGGCAGCACTTTGTTGATATCAGCAAGTGCATTATTCGAGGGTCGCGCTGCCGCTTTGTTTGTGATACTTGCCGGAATTGGTCTGGCACTGAGCTGTCGAAAAGCCCATCATCACACCCTGCTGCAAAGGAAACAACTGCAAAATAAAGTGGCCATGCGTGGCATCTTACTACTCTGTCTGGGGCTGCTTTACCTGCCTGTCTGGCCTGCTGATATTCTGCATTTTTATGGCTGCTATTTTATCCTGGCGTCCTGGTTATTATTTGCGTCCCATCGTACCTTGCTTGTACTGTGTGCAGTGATTGTCTCAACGTTTCCAGCTCTCTTACTAATCATTGATTACTCCCAGGGCTGGCACTGGGAGACCCTGACTTATCTTGAACTGTGGACACCCCAAGGGATGCTTAGGCGCATTTTTTATAATGGCTTTCATCCTGTTTTCCCCTGGTTCGCGCTGCTGTTGTTTGGCATGTGGCTTGGTCGCCAACCTTTGCATCAGAGCGCAACCCAGAAGCGATTGTTTAAAGCTGCACTACTGGTGTTGATACTCATTGAAAGCGCATTTTACCTCTTACGTATGATGGCGCAAAACGTGGGTATACAGGGGGAAGAAATCGCCTTTTTACTGAGTACAGGCCCTATTCCCCCCTTACCCCAGTACCTGATCTCTGCTACCGCCAGCTCAGTGATCATCCTGATCGTATGCGTCAGACTGGCACAAAGCTATCACCACACAGCGGTATTTCGCTCTCTGGAGGCGACAGGTAAGTTATCACTCACATTCTATATTGCACATATTCTCATTGGCATGGGTACATTAGAAGCACTGGATATGCTTGGAGGCCAATCCATAGAACATGCCTTGGTGAGTAGTCTGCTTTTTTGCTTGTCATCCTGGCTGTTTGCCACTCTATGGCACCGACGATTTACTCAGGGGCCCGTCGAGTGGCTATTCAGACGCCTCATTGCACGCGCAGAAGCCTGTTCAACCCGGATCATGCGCGTAAATAATACCGAGTAAAATATTCTCACACTGAGTAAACGCTCCCTGAACCAATCTGTACAAACACCTAAAGTCTTGATTAATAGATATATTTCATTTGGCAAGCCACTTGCAGCCTTGAGTATGTTAATTCTCGCAATCAAGGAGTTATTATGAGCACTAATAAATCGGCTGCTAACCGTCAGACAAGCAACGACCCCACACACCCTGTTTCAGATCAATTGGCTGAGTCACTACATTCCACCGTCGATGCCTTGCACAACACGGCAGCCAAAACGGAAGAGCAGTTAAGAAGTAAAAGCGATGCATCAGGTCAGGCCATACAAGTACAAAAACGCCTTCTCGAAAAAAATGGAATGCCTCAGGGGTCAAACAATACGCAACAGAAAACCCCGTGAAAACCGCGGGTATTGCATTTGGTGCCCGTGTTCTTTTTACCATGCTGTTACGGAGTAAGTAACATGAGTGCGTCATCAGACAATAGCGCAAAACAACACCGTTCGGTAAGTGTGGGTGCACAGTTGAAAGGGCTATTACGAGAGGGTAAGTCTGTTACCTCCAGTTATGTTGATGTCACCCGCGCTTGTGCAGCATTGCTGAAGGCCAAACTTTATGCCCATTTTAGAACCATTCTGGCCTGTATCATCCTGATGATGATATCTGCACTACTTATCACTGCAACCTGGTTGTCTCTTCAGGGCTTGGTTGCCTATGCAATGATACAGGCCGGCCTGAGCTGGTTTGTATCTGCCGGGCTACTGATGGCGCTTAACCTGGCACTGATTTACTACCTGATCGTAGCTGCAATACAACTGTTCGATAAAACCACCAGCGATCTGCTTGATGTGTTTTGATTCATGATTTTCAAAGGACGCTATGATGAACAGGCTGGCACGTTTCATTTACCAAAATGCACACAAAGAGGCACAGCAACAACAACTGCGCCTGATGAAGCAGTTGTATCATGCGCAGTTTAATAAAAGGCGCTTTTGCCACAAAGCCAACGCTATGGCGAGCACACCTGAAGGTATTGCACTGTTGGCACTTGGCGGTGTGCTGTTGTTCAAAAGCAAACACAAAATTTCAGTATTACGAAAGCTGGTCATGCTCAGGCGCTTGATCCGGCAAACATAGGCGGCCATGCGACTCTACGTCTGCAGTCTAACCCTTAACAAAACCTGGCCTGAACATTTTATAAGCTATCTACATGATATAAAAACTAATAAAATGTACCTTTATTGCTCCAGATCAAAAGGTGCTGTTATTTTACCTTAACGATTAATACTTTTTTCTGTCATTATTAATGGGTAATTTTAGTCTCAATAGATTACAAAACCCGTTCTTTATCATTAATGTAACTAAAAGGAGTATTAAGATGTATTACATTAAGTCTCTCACAACCACGCTGATCGCCAGCACCGTTTTTTGCACTTTTTCTGCCGCAACTTTGGCTTCTGAGTCACCTTCATACCGATTTATCGATCTGGGTACACTGGGAGGAAGTGAATCGGCAGCGCTCGATATAAACGACCAGGGCGTTATAGTCGGTTGGTCCACCCGTGATAACAATATGGACTGTACTTCCCCGGTCAGTAAACCAATGAACTGTGAATATGCGTTCAAGTATCAAAATGGCGCCATGATTGATCTCGGCCACAGCCAGGACACAGTACAGTCTTCACATGCAGTAGCCATAAACAATCACTCAGTCGCCGTGGGGTATGAGATTTTACGCGGCGTTAACGATGACACAAAAATGGGGGAAAGTTATCATCAACCAGTCAGATTTGAGCAAGGCGCTCCCCAAGCTCTGCCGGTACTGAGTAGCAAACCACTGGACAGTGCCATGGCTGTTGATATCAATGACCAGGGCAAAATCATTGGCTGGGCAGACAATCAGAGCGGCCAGGATACTTTAGTATCCTGGCAGGACAATGCCATTTCGGCAGAAGCACCACACAACACCTATTATCGTCGTGCTACTGGCCTGAATAATCTGGGTGATGTCGTCGGCTTTGAGTATGAAGTCTGGTCGTACAAACCCAACAGAGCCTTTATTTATAAACACGGACAGGTATCGGTGATAGATGAAGGTGAAGGCGTTATGAGCGAAATGAATGCAATCAATGACTATGGCATGATTGCGGGCGCTAAGATGGTCCGTGCCATGACCCCACTGAAAGCAACCATCTGGTATCCCTCTATGCTTGGGGGTGTTGCAGAACATGTTGTAGGCGGACTACAGCAAACATCACGCGAAGAATCAGCTTTCAATGACATTAACCGCTCAGGTACTGCCGTTGGTTTCTCATCGACCTCTGACACCATACAGGCCACTGTTTATTATCGAGGCAAGCTCTATGATTTAAACCGACTGGTTTCAGCACCGGGCTGGCTGCAAACAGCTGAAGCAGTGAATGAACGTGGAGACATTGTGGGCATTTACGTTAACAAGGACAACCAGCGCCGTGCCTTTTTGTTAGAAGTACAGTAATCACGCGCCCCTGAGGCGTTAATTAGCAACTGGATCCCTGGCCGTGAGGTTTGGTCAGGGATCCCACCATATTCACTGCTTCCCTCCTCTCTCAAATAAAAAATTTTCGACTAAACTGAAATGAAACTTGGTCAGGGCAGGTCTTGTCGTTACAGCAGCATGTTCAGGTGGCAATTGGCTACCAATAAGTACGGGCATTGAACATGCTGCTGAACTACCTTTCCACTCTATGACAACAGCAATTATGGATCGGTAACCGCCATACTCTGTTTGGCACACACTCAATGAGGAAGATAAAATGAAAGCACTAACGGGGGCCGCTATGGCGGTCATGGTTGCAGGCCTGGTAGGTTGTAATGCAACAGACAATTCACCATCCAATGCAGCAAACACAGGTACGAGCGGTGCAAGCACCGATCTGGTACATTGCTATGATGTGAACGTTTGTGGTGGTCACAATGACTGCAAAACTGCCAACAATGCCTGCTCTGGACAAGCCAGTTGTAAAGGAACTGGTTTCGTAGCTATGCCAGGTAAAGCGTGCGCAGATGTGGGCGGTAAAGTAAAAGACAAATGGGTCGGTTCTGTCGCCAAGTCAGATCTGGTGAAGTGCCATGATGTTAATATCTGCGGTGGCCACAACGACTGTAAAACTGCCAATAACGCGTGTGGTGGTCATGCCTCATGTAAAGGCACGGGCTTTGTAAAAATGCCTGTCAAAGCTTGTCAGGATATCGGCGGCAAAGTCGAAAGCTAATCGTTCCGTATTACAATTTACGGCCCAGTTTTAGCTTGCGATACTAATAACCAGCATCGCAAGCTAAACAAAGCCACTAGCCCAAATGGACCTTACTTTGAACACATCACCTCCCTATCTGGGTTTTGGCCTGGGACTACGCACCTGCTATTTTGAAGACATCATAGACACTCAGCCTGAAGTCGACTGGTTTGAAATTATTTCAGAAAACTACTTTGTTGAGGGTGGCAAGCCCTGGCACTATCTTGATCAGATAAAAGAGCGCTACCCCATAGCCATGCACGGTGTCTCGATGTCAATTGGCAGCACCACAGAGGTCAATTTCGACTATCTGAGAGATTTGAAGCGCACCATAGAGCGCATCCGCCCTGTCTGGGTATCTGACCATCTGTGTTTTTCGTCTATTGGCGATTTTAATAGTCATGACTTGTTGCCACTCCCTTACACCGAAGAGGCACTCACACATGTATGCGATCGCTTGCGAATTGTTCAGGACTACCTGGAGCGCCCACTGATTCTGGAGAATGTCTCCAGCTACCTGACGTATCATCAATCTCAGATGACTGAGTGGGATTTTCTCGCATCGCTACATCAACAGTCCGGCTGTCAATTTTTGCTCGACATCAATAATGTCTATGTCAGCGCCAGAAATCATGGCTTTGATGCCATGGATTACCTCAATGCGATTCCACAGCAGGCTGTTGCACAGATCCATCTGGCAGGCCACAGTGATTTTGGCAGCCACATTGTGGATACACATGATCAGCCAGTCTGTGACGCAGTATGGCAATTATTTCAGCGTTACGCACAATCTCGCTTACCTATCAACACAATGATCGAAAGAGACGATAACTTTCCGTCTTTTGATTCTCTGATGGCCGAATTAAATCAAGCAAGAAAGCTTGCCCCTGTGAATTGGAGAACTAATGACTGAACTGGCCAGAATTCAACAAGCGTTTATGGCCTTGCTTAACGGCACTGATCAGGATTTGATTAACCATATTGCGCCACAACCCGGTTTGGATGCCGAGCACAGAGCCCTGATTTACCAAAATGCTTACCGCATTCGCCTCACCAAAGTATTAGAGCAAGATCATGAGATGCTGGGGCGCTATCTGGGTGACGATTTGTTTGATGAAATGGTGACAGGATATTTGGCTCAGTATCCCTCAAATGACCCTTCTTTGCGGCATTTTGGCGACAAACTTCCCCACTTTCTTGCCAGTCAGCTGCCCTTTTCTGAACATGGGATCCTGAGCGAAATAGCGTTGTTTGAGCGCCAGCTGCTACAGGCGTTCGATGCCCCTGACACAAAACGCCTGACATTGTCTGAAATTCAGCAGATCCCCTCAGATTTATGGCCGAATGTTGTTTTTTCTTTGCACCCAAGCGCACGACTGCTGCGTTGTCAGTTTGCCGCGATTGAAAGTTGGCAAGCACTTAAACACGGGAATCCGCCCCCTTCGCCAGAGCTTGAGTCTGAACGCTTTTGGCTGGTTATTCGCGAGGCCGATCTGCGCACAGCCTTTCATCCTTTATCTCAACATGAGTATCAATGCCTGCAGTCGATGGAACGGGGTTTGCCCTTTAGCTTCGTATGCGAGGCCGCAGCTAATATTCATCAAGATGCTGAGGCAGGTACACTCGCAGTCATGCAGTTATTACAAAAAGCCCTCACTGCAAACTGGCTAGGTAACTATCAGCTGCCATAAAACGCCACTTTTAAATGGACCAGAAACTCTATGAAGCTTAGTGAAAAAATCCGTCTATATCAGCTCAGCCTTATCGCCAGTATGTTATTTGCCTTTGTCGGTTTTGCCTATAATGCCTGGCGGCTGGAAGTTTCGGAGCAAAACAACAATATACGTACCGCTTGTTTCGAGATGTTGAAGGAGCTCGCACAATTAGAGCAGCTGATTTATGTCGCCCATTACGATCAAAATAAAACAGAGGGTAGCCCGCGAAAAGGGTGGATCAGTGTCGGGTTAATCAATGACTTCAGTTATCTTACCAATGGCGATCTGCAACAAAGTGCCAGAACACTGAAAACGACCTGGAATAACAACTGGCAAAATATTTACGCCAGCACCCAGGCTGTCGACCTGGTCGTTAAGGACATAGATAGTGTTCGCAGTGAAATCAAACTACTACTTAATGACCTGGAGTGATTTGACCATGTGACTCGTTCATTACCGGCAATCTGACTTCAAAACATGCACCGCCCAGTTCAGCATTTTCGTCACTAACCCGAACCGTGCCATGATGCTTGATAACAATCGACTGAACGATTGCTAAGCCAAGCCCACATCCACCAGAATCTCTGGAGCGACTAGGATCCAGCCGAGTAAATGGCTCAAAAATACGCGCCTGCTTTCCAGGTGGAATGCCTATGCCATCGTCAGCTACGCGAACAACGACTTCGCCCCCTTGAACTCCAGCCTTTATGCGCACGCGAGATCGAGCAAAACGGCCCGCATTACGCATTAAGTTGGTGAACAGACGTTTCACTTGTGCCTCATCTCCCTGCCAGTGTATATCGACGCTATCCAGTTCAAAACCGATATGGGGGTAAAAAGGCACGACTTTATCCAGCGTTTCCTGCAATACAATATCCATATTCAGCGCGGTCAGATTTGGTTTGACTGAGTTGTCTTTGACTCTGGCATAGTACAACAACTCACTGACCAGACTTTCCAAATCGTTCAGTGACTGACTCAGGCTGGTATGAAGCTCACCTCGTTCATCTTCACCGGCTTCCTCCAGCATATCCAGTGCGAACTGCATCCGCGCCATTGGACTACGGAACTCATGTGCCACGCCATGAAGCAGGTCTCGCTGTAAAGTGATCCTGGCTTCTCCTTCACTGAGCTGAGCATCAACAAGCTGCGAAAGCTGTTGCAAACTGGTGTTCAAATCCTGTGGTTGGCTCAAAGGTACAGGCATCTTGTTCAATCGTGCCACTAAAGCCTGACGCTCTTTATTGATCACATACCAAAATATCAGGAGTAGTAACAGGTTAAGGCAAGCTGATACCAACCAGTCAAACCAGTCGACCAGAAAATAATACATGTTCTGTTCGACCAGTGGCCCAACCTCGAGCACATCCTTATCGCTTAACACAAAATAGACGGTTGCGTTTAAGTAATCCACCAGCCCATGCTTATTGTGAGGCAAGGCTAACTCAGCCAGTAGATCCTGTGGGAAGTACTCATCATCACGCGCCACCAGTAGCGCCGATGTGTCATATTGCGCCTCCAGCTGCATTTGAATACCCGATAAAGGTAAACGCTCAGGGTCTGTAAGGACTGCAGAAATCTGAGCTTTCACATCTTCCAGAAACTGATTTTGTGTTTCGGTATACTGGGTTTCTATGTCAATAAGTAAGGTATTACGTACCGTAAAAGCGACCACACTATTAAGCACAATTGCTACGGCAATAAAGGCGAACACCCGTAAAGTGTTAACTTGCAATCAAATATCCCTTGTTTCTTATAGTTTTAATTATTTTAGGTTCCTTAGGATCGTCGCCAAGCTTTTTACGCAACCTGGAAATACGTAAATCAATCGAACGATCCATGCCGTCAAATTCCAATTTAAAGAGCGTTCGATACAGCTCATCCCGCGATAGAATTCGCCCGGGTGAGCTGGCAAGTAACCACAGAAGCTCAAACTCAGCACTGGACAGAAGAATTTCTTTATCACCACAGGTTGCCTTACGTTTGGTCAGATCCACGCATATCTCTCCTTCATGGATAGTTCTGACATGCTGACTGCTTTGCGCCAAGAGCATATCATGACGCCTGAGCTGGGCCCGAATATGTGCAAGCAGTACCCGGGGTTTAACTGGCTTACACAAGTAGTCATCCGCACCAACTTCCAGGCCGGTGACTTCGTCTATGTCGTCTACCAACGCAGTCAACATGATAATTGGCCCACTGAAACTCCCTCTAATCTGACGACAGATACTTAAGCCGTCTTGGCCTGGTAACATCAGGTCAAGTACCAGTAAGTCCGGAGCAAATTCTCTTACACGCTCCACTGCGCCGCTCCCCTGGGCATAACATGAAACACAGTAGCCATTTTTTTCAAGAAACAGAGACATCAACTGGGTCAGTTCTGTGTCATCATCTATCAGTAGTATTTTTTGTTCTGTTGTCATTTATCGCCTGTTCAAACACGCTTCGTACATTTTGATATTAAACTCCCTGGCGTATCGATAAGCCTCTGAGCGCGCTTTTTTATCAGCTTCGCTACGTAGGGTATCTCCTGTTCCGGGCATAACTTTAACACCGCACTGAGCCTCCAGCTCTTTGAACGCTAGCTGCTCAAACCCGGGCACAACAGGTCTTCTTCCCGTCGTATAGTACAGACGGAAATCTTCCACGGCCAGGGCCTGAGACACCGCCTGCTCCAGTTTACTGTCTGTATTGGTAGCGTGTTTGCTCATGCCCTGACACCCCGTTGTTATGCCTGCGGCGAACAAAGCGATCGCTGTCGCAAGTTTACCTGCCATACTTTTTTGCTCCTAATCTGATACCACAACACAAAATCACGATCCACAGCACACCAAATAAAGTACCTCCAGAGCCCCCATTATCAAGCGATTGCGCTGGAGGTTCAGGTAGCGGCTCCGGATCTGGCTCTACTGGGGCTGCCGCCACTGTTACTTCAACCTCGCCAGTAGCACTGCCGCCATTGCCATCGCTCACTGTATAGCTAAAGGTCTCTACGCCTGAGAATGTGCTGCCTGCGGTATAGACTAAACTGGCCGATGCAATCGTTACTGTTCCTTCTCCTTGATAGTCCACACTCGATATACTCAGCGTATCTCCATCAACATCACTGTCATTACTGAGCACAGACAACACAACCTGACTGGCCTGAAACGCAACATCAGCCCTGTCGTTTATTACGGTCGGCTCATCATTCACCGCAACCACTGTGATTTCGATACTGAACTGCTCACTGCTTTGATTGTCTTTGGTCGCAGTAGCAGGCACAAGCAATTGCCCATTGAAATGCTCATCCGGGATCACTGTCGTACCGTCAAGGGTATAGTTGTCGCCCGCCATCAAAGTGACAGAGTCAATAGCTAAGTCAAGCGCAAAGGTTAAGTCCTCTTTCTTGACCGTTAACCGCTCATCCTCATTAACCGAAAGCGGATCCTGTGACTGAAATACGGGAATGATGGGCTCTGCCGGGCCATCGAAGTTAACGGTAAAATTTCCTGAATTGATCGCAAAAAAGATATTGTCCGAGCAATTCACTCTTACTCTGGCTTGATTTGTACTGATGGCGGACGTGATCAACACATCCTGTTGCCCATCATTATCTACTCCGTTTGCCAGAGAAGTCGGAAAGCTCGCACCACCATCTGTTGAGAGGCTAATGCTGACTCTGTTGCACGACACCGGTGCATTTTGGGTATTTGCTGTATCCCAGGTAACAGAATGAGTTGCGGAGTCCCACTGGCTGCTGCTATCAGGCTGCGTCACTCTGAATCCGGTGGTCGAGTTCACAACGGTCACCTGCATCGCATCACTTGCAACGTGTCCCTGGCCATCTCTCACAGCAAGCCGAAAATTAAGCGTTCTGTTGGTCGTCGGGTAAGTCTCACCAAGCACGGTGCTGTTGGTCAGAATATCTATTAATCTGGGAAAGGTTCTTACAGGTTCAGAAGTAGGGTCAAACACCCTGAATAATGGGCCCGTCCCTCTGTCAATGGCGTCCTGATCAGGACTGCTGGTTGACGCTCCCAAATCGAATTGTTGCCAACTGAAACTGAGCGTGTCTGAATCAGGATCTGTTGCGCTGCCAGTCAGGGTAAATGGTGTAAGTGCCGGAATGAAATAATCACTCCCAGCGTTAACCACCGGGCTTTGGTTTGTCAATCCAGTTCGGCTACCACAGGTATTTCCAACCCCCTGACGAGTGACTTCAACCATCTGTTCGATAGAATGCAAATGAAAAAAGGGATCTGAGTTTTTTTGTAGGTCCTGAGAACCACATATACCTGTGTATCCCATAATGGTGGAACCACTGGCCGGCTCAAACGCAGAAAGTCCGGAGCGATTTCCCTGGCAGGCTCCTACTAAGCCGTTGAAGGTATGCTCAGCGCCAAGTTGATGACCAATTTCGTGGGCTACATAATCGATATAAAATGCGTCTGATTCAGGTACAGGGTTGCCAGTCAGGCCCGCTGCTTTTTGAGAGGTGCACACCACCCCTAAACCGGCAACTCCACCACCCTCGGTTACCACTAAATGCCCGATATCATAATCTGACGCACTAATCACCGCCTCTATGGCATCAGTAATGGTATCACCATCAATATCCTGGTCTGAGTTAGTAAAGGGATCAGT
This sequence comes from Pseudoalteromonas sp. XMcav2-N, assembly GCF_024124545.1. Lineage (GTDB taxonomy): Bacteria > Pseudomonadota > Gammaproteobacteria > Enterobacterales > Alteromonadaceae > Pseudoalteromonas. Next base: position 119,415 of record NZ_JAMXSF010000018.1, on the reverse strand, counting down.
CGCTGCATCAAGAAATATCAGTTGATCATTATTTGCCACCAGTTGAAATGTAAGTCCCACATCTCGCGCATATACCTGATTGACCCGATTAACCATAGTGACGAGCGCAGCCAATGCAAGTGCGCGTGTGCCGCCATGATAGGCGGTATATTCCCCCGTCGCTGTAACAGCCAGGCGATAGACAATCCGTTCAGTGATCTGGCTGGTTTGCATCAAGTCGTCTGGTCTTTTTTCTAAAGCTTCTGATAACTCAGGGAAACGTATTGGTGGATGGCGCTTAATTTTAACCGGATTGGCCTGCTTCATAGCATGTGTGAAATAATAACTGCGGTACTGTTCAGTCCCTTTTACTGGGTCAATGTATACCGTTTTTCCACCATGCTCAAACATCCCAAAGAACCCTTTTGGTGATATATCAAAGGATCCCAGGTTATCCGGTTGGCCAACTTCCGCCCCATGAAATGTCATTATCTGGGGGTATTTGCGAGCAAGTGCCGGGGCCATAACCTGGCTGGGTTTAAGTCGATATGTGACGAACTGACCTGAGGGTAAAGGGAGTGCCATATCAACAAAGTCGGAGGTTGTAAGCAATGCCTGGACGCTGGCTTTATCTAACATCAGAGTTTGCTCTGTACTCTTAAGATTGATTTGCGGGTTTTGCTCAAGCAAGGTCCAGTGAGCCTGGCCGATAGAATGGACCGCGATTGCACTTTGGCAGGTGAAAATCAAAAGCAGGCACATCAGTGAGAGTTTATTCATGGTAAGCCCCGTCGGATTGTTGTCATTGCGGTCATAATTCAACCATACAACTACAAGCATAGACTGTAAGTAACCATTTGTAGGCGCTTTGTATCAGGATTGATAAATGTACCTAAAGCAATAACTAACTTGATAATATTACGCAAACCGACTTAGGCGTATTGCACCCTTTTCGTTGACAGCCCTCAATAAGGAGTTGCATTTTACTGCACAACGCCCTTCATTTCTGAGCTGCCCTTATCAACCTCACCAGGTACCTTGCACCTATTCAGACTTCTGACCCCTGTAGAATTTTTCGCGGGCGAACGACCTACCGGTAGCGACGTTTAGTAATGACTAACCCAATAGTTCCAATAACTGTGGGGGCCAACCAGGCCATCAGTATCGCTTGTTCACCAAGCAGCTCAACGAACAGGTAACGCCCTCCAACTGCACTAAATGCGGTGTAAGCAGCAATGCCAGATCCAATCATCGCACTGAGATGTTCAACCACCCACTGGTTCTGTTTGACCGTCTGAGCAAACGAGTAACGCATCATCCTGATAACAATAACGAGACTGACTACACTAAATACCGTATACAAAACATGGCCGCTGCGGCTTCCAAGATATCCAACATAGAGTGCACTGCAGCATAGCGCAATATAGTTGGCTATCATATCTGGTCGCGTCAGCGATTGACGAGATGCCTTATCTTGGAGCACGCGGACACCGTGCATGACCGAAGTTAACACTAGGAAGGACAGCATAAGTAAGAAGCTGGCTCGCTCACGGGCTGTCTCGATAAAAAGTGCCTTATTTTTAGCCTGTGAGTAGCTCGCCTGATATATTGTAATCGGGTCGAGTAACACCAAAAAACAACACAAGATGCCAGACAATGCAACCAGCTGCATACTGTAAGTATATGCTCTGCCAGCCTGATTATGAGTCTTTGATCCCTTTTTAGCCAGAATTGGCACCCAGAACAGAATTAACGCACAACTGCCAACAATAATGTGAATAACGAGAGAAAACTGATGAAGATATTGCATGATTTATAGTCCTCAAATTGATGTGCATTCAGACTATGAAAAAGCGATACTTTGTTCATGTCACGAATGTCATGAAAAATCAGTGACATTCGTCATGCTTTTTTTCATGTCAGGATCTGATATAAGTACAGAGTCTCAATACAAAATATGAAGTTATCGTGCAGTCTTACTTTAAATATCAACCGTCTATGTTAATTACGGCACTCGTCACCTGGTGCGCAGTGGCCATTCCAAGCCTGCTAGCCTTGTCTGCTTTGCCAGCCTGGGCCTGGCTGCCACATGTCTTACTGTTGCCTTTCATTCTGTTGGTCACCAATGAATCACAGCACAGTTATGGTTACACAGTCAGGTATTGGCTACTCGCTGTAATGGCTATTTTAATTCATAGTGCTGGCCTCTTATTACCCAGCTCCGTGTACCTGATATACAGTGTGATGTTCATTGCAATCCTGACCTTTTATCTCACACCCACGCTGTCTTACTGCTACATCCTGCTTGCCTGCCTTGCTTATTTGCTTACTCAAACCCTATTTTGGGAGCGCTCCTGGCCTTGGGCAGAAGCTGGGATGTTTGCATCATTTCACCTTTTTTCCTTCGTAGTTAGCCACAGAATGCGGCAAGAGCGCCTTGCCAAAGAGCAAGCACAGCTCGCCAACAGCCAGCTACTGGCTACACAATCTCTGCTCAGTCAGTCTGTTTCCAGACAGGAGCGGCTCCATTTAGCCAGAGAGCTGCATGATGATGTTGGTCATCAGTTGACCAGCCTAATCGTGAACCTTGACGTTGCCAGACGAACCGCTGAAGAACCACAGAAATCTCAATTACAACAAAGCTATACTCTGGCACGAGAAACATTAGAGAAAATCCGGACTCTGGTCAGTGACAAACGTACTGAACAACCGCTTGACCTGGAAGCCGTGCTAACAGAGCTGATTAGCCATATACCCAGAATTAACGTCTCTTTGCAGTTTCGTACGCACCCACTTTTACAGAGCTTAAGCCATGCACACTGCATCTTACGAGTCTGCCAGGAAAGCATCACAAATACACTCAAACACAGCAATGCAACGCAAATGCGCATTGAATTTAGCGACTCTGACAGCATGCATTGGAGCATGAAAATTGCTGACAATGGGAATGCAACCCAAGCCTGTCAACCTGGCAATGGCTTACTTGGTCTGCAGGAGCGTGTAACTGCGCTGGGCGGCCGGTTCGATTGGCAAAGCACTCGTGAAGGTTTTGAAATACAAGTTCATTTTAGGGAAGTCCAGCAACATGATTAAAGTAAAAGTCCATATCGTCGATGATCAGGCATTAGTAAGGCAGGGTATGCAAGCACTGCTGGGACTATGTGAAGATATCCAGTGCAGTGGTAGTTCGGCAAATGGCCTGGCGTTTATCAACGACTATCAAGCTGGTCAGATTGAAGCTGATGTTGTGCTACTGGACATGCGTATGCCGGAATTGGATGGCCTGGGCGTGCTTGAGCAACTGAAGCACACGCAAAACGCCCCCAAGGTACTCATTCTGACAACCTTTGATGACACGACCAAACTCCAGCACGCCCTTGCACTTGGCGCAAACGGCTGCATGTTAAAGGATGCCGAGCTGGAGGAGCTGCACTCAGCTATCCATTCAGTGCACTCAGGTAAACTGGTGATACAAAGCGCTCTGAGCACTGTGTTCTCTCGCACAGCAAACATTCTTGACGACCTGACAGAGCGGGAAAAGCAAATACTGGTGCTCATTGCACAGGGTCACTCTAACAAAGAAATCGCAGCCCAACTTTTCAAAGCCGAAGGAACGATCCGCAATCATGTGTCCAATTTACTCAGCAAGCTGCAGGTCAGAGACAGGACCCAGGCAACGCTCAAAGCCGTCGAGCTGGGTCTGGTGCAGCAAAGTGGATAATACCACTTTCATTGCATACCTGTTCAATTTAAAGGATCAATATGGTGCTAACTGTGTTAAAAATTTCTCATTTAGAATAACTAAATAGCAAAATTTTTGTCTGGTTATCGATCCTATTTTCTCGCCTCACAATAGAACACTTAAATTAAGCAAATTGATATAACGTCAGCGTAACAAGTTGTGAGACATAACCTACACAGTTAGTGAGAAAAATAGGTTAAACCTGTAATTTTTTCATTTTGGGGACAATTGACTTGCAAGATTAGACCCCAAGCTCTAAAGTACAGCCTGACTCTACTATTGCAACGGACGCATTATGACGTATTTATTAAGATGGATCGCGAGTATCGCGTTGTTCACTCTGGCAGTGCTCACACTCACAAAGGGACAATGGGTAAATTCCGGCATGCTCGCCACTTTAGGTTTGCTGACCTTTCCACGACGCAATCAAACACATACTAGTATCAACGCAGGTTATGGACGCCAGTTATATCATAAGCATCTGGTCGCAGAATCTAATGAACGCTCTACACCAACGTTTTACTTAATCGTTTGTGTGTCACTTATTCTGATAGTTGTATTGTATCAGCTACTGACAAACTCACCGGCATGAGGCCTGCCCGCAGACAGGCCCCATTAACCAGATTCAGGTATACGGGTGTCTAGTCAAGTAAGTGAGTGCCATTATGGAACTCAAGTACCAAATTGTCACCTTCACCACAAACGCCACCTTGGTCGTATCGACATACCTCTAGCGAATCCCGGGTTGAATGCGTGATTTCCAGAGTGTGTGTGCCCTGAGGTGTTTCAAGGTGTAACTTACCGTCCACAACTGAGAATTTCCCCTCTACATTGGAGGGCACCCCCTTTGAATACATATATTCCCAGGCGCCGGTTGTTGAGGGCATCATTGCAAAAAAGTAGGGAGTCGAATCACTCTCCGATTTGAATGTCATAGTCGTCATTCCCAGCCAGCTATAGTCAAAAGCGGATACGCGCTGATGTGGTTTAACTTCGAACTTTGCAACCGTTTTACCCATAAAGAAATGTGGACCACCGTCGACTAGCTCTGAGTCAGTCTGTATCGAGACATACATGGCTTCTTCGTCTCGTGCCAGGAGTTTCAGTGTGAAAGTGCATGACACATAACATGTGTCGTCCGGGCACACAGGCACAGTGCCCAGCTCAGGATGTACTATTTTCTGCCGCTCTATTTCGCCTGCCTGAGTGAATGCCCAGGTTGCCGCCTGAAAGGCAATATTTGGGATATATACATGATCGTCATAATAGTCATAGCGAACAGTACCATTCAACCAGGTGCCTACCGCATTCTCATAACTAAACCGCGTACCTTGATCTTGGAGCATCAGTCCAGTGCGGACCATTGGCGCTGTATCATTTTGACTTTGTACATGCATAACAACACGTAACCCAATATCTGCTAATGTCTCTGCGATCCTGAATGACAGCTTCCTTTTCATGCCATCCTGCCGATATTTTAGCACTAACTGATTGCCCTTTATACGCCACTTAAAACGGCTCAAGCGCTTGTCGTGATGCACCATTTGTCCAGTTCCGTCGACGAAGAAGCGCGCGTCAACAGAACCAAACGCTGGAATATTAAACGCATCGTAAAAGGCATAATCTACGGCCGGAAGTGACCAGGTTCCCTGTGCCAGATCAACCTGCCATTCATTCATTTCGTGCTCTGGCAACAAAGTCCCGACAAAACCTCGTTCCGCAGTATCCACAACGTCCATTGTATCTGTGCGAACTACCCGTGTATGCTGGACATACTCGACACCCTTACGTGTTTGTGCTGGCTGAATACTCCATTGGTGAACTTCAGCACGAAACACCACTCCCTGCTCAGTGTACTCCCCCAGAGTTTCGGGAGATAGTAACCTTATCTGAAGCCCATCAGGGGTTTTGTACCATTCAATCGGGCTTGCGATATTACCTTCATATTGACCCACTTCGTGCTTGTTTAAGACTAATCGTACCACCGGCTCAACGAGTCCGTCACCAGTAAGAAAAAACCTTCCCTTCTTAATATGGTGTAACTCGGACAAACTCATTGCCATCCCGTTGAAGGCAACAGCCACTACCATACATCCCAGCAGTGGGAGTATTGTTCTAACTATATTCATTTTCTGACTCCTTGATTATATTTTTTATATAACGACAACAATGCTTGTTGCTTTGTCACTGTGACAGAGCTACAAACATTGTTCAATAATCAGACTACCCAGTAATCGAGAAAGCGAAAATACGGTACTTTAAGGACCAATATAGCGACGGTTGTGCTCGGCCAGTGCGCGGCGCACTTTGTTAATAATTTCACTGTCGGTGTTTGGATGAAAAGCCATACAGGCTCTTTCTCCTGATCTGTCGCGTACCTCCAGCGCAGAGGTGACCACCTCATATGGCTGGTCTATCAGCCGCAAGGCCTCATAGATTGTAAACTCAGTGGTCATCAAAAAATCGACCCGCCCTGCCAGCAGTTTTTTGGCAAGTGAGCTGGGGTCAGCTGATAAATCCAAATTCACTCCCCCTTTAAACCCCCTGGCAATCAGATATTCGTGTGCCACACTGCCTCTTACCATGGCGGTAATATAGCGTTTGGCATCGTCTAAAGAATTGAGCTGTATATCATTGCGAGAAGTTAATCTAAACAGATGCTCTTTGACAGGTCTTAACAAGGGACATGCCCACTCAAACCTTGTTTCGCGCTCGGGAGTGCGAAAAATTGAATAGATCATGGTGTTAGGCTGAGTTTGTGCTATTTTCATCGCTCTGGCCCAGGGAAATAGCAATATTTCATACCTGATCCCGGCGGCATCAAGCACTTCGCGCACTTTCTGAGTGGCCCGTCCGTCTACTTCTCCCTGCGGGTTGATAAAGTTATAAGGTACCCACTGCTCTGTAACAACATGAAGCTGAATATCAGGTTCTGAGTCCGGCACAAGCACAGGACGTGGTTCAAGACTTGCGAAGGCCAAGTGACTGAAAGACACTATGGATGCCAGTAAGGTGAAAAATACTCCCCGAAATACTGTGCAATTCGTCATGCAATCTACTTAACCTCAATACCCGCTGTCTCGACCAGATTTTGCGCAAACTTGCCAGCCATTTTTGCAATTTCTAAGCCTCTCATGCACCATGCTAGACCAAACTCTCAAACAGATCACTGCTATGATTAAAAATATCCTTCTTTTCGTCTCTTTGATGTATTGCTGGACACTTTCAGCAAACACTTCATCCCCGACAACCACTCTGACTGAACAGCAGCAAGAACAAGCATTACAACAGCTGAAAGAGCCAATGTACCGGCCGTTAATGGAACGCTATGTTCTGGATGAATTAAAATCCTTACGGCAGGATCAGCAAAAATTACGTGAAGATGTCACCTTACAGCTTACTCACAAACAGCTGGATGCAGCCGATCGGGCACTGACCTATACCACCGACACCATCAACAACGTGCTATTTATAATTACCGCTACTGCATCACTGTTGGTCCTGGCCGGTTGGAATTCTTTACGTGATATCAAAAATAAGGTAGAAGAAACGGTTAATGACCGGGTAGGAGATATCACGGCAGAGTATGAACAAAGACTAGGCACTTTGGAAGAAAAACTCAAAGAGCGCTCAGAAGAGATACTAAATAACCAGCGGAAAATCACCATTACCAATGAAATCCACTCACTATGGATGCGAGCTAATCTTGAAAGTGATATGCAGGGTAAGATTGAAATGTACGACGAAATACTCAAACGCCATCCGGATGACGTTGAGGCGCTGGTATACAAAGCCGATGCACTGCTGGAGCTGGAACAAACAGGCCCTGCGATCAACTTGTGTAATCAGGCACTGGAAATAGACAGTGACTATGGCTACGCCTACTGGCAACGTGCCTGTGCTTACGCCATGCTGGAACAACAGGCAGATGCCATAGCCGACATTAAAATGGCCCTGGCTTACTCACCAAACCTGAAAAACGAACTAACACATGAGCCGTCATTTAAGGTGCTGGAAAGTAACCCAAGCTTTAAGGAGCTGGTAGAGCACTGGTAAGTCTGTCCAGCACATAGTCAACTCTTGTTCAGCGCATCAAAGGTACCTATTCTGGTAGTCAGAAAGTGCGCTGAGAGACTGGGACTAACGAAAAAACACGACCTTTTTAATCTTACCGTCTTCAATCTGATAGCTGGTCACAAATTCAGAACGCTTATCCACAACGCCAGCTTCTTTGCTACAGATTTCAGATGTTTCATGGTCAATAACAATGGAGCCATGCGTGACCCGCTTTATAGATGTTGCTTTAAGGCAATGCATTTTCTTAAACATCAGCCCATAGCGCTCAATCAGTTTTTCTTTTCCCGTAAACATCAGCGTTTGCGGATACATATAAAACTCGACATCTTCCGCATATAGTTCAAGAAACAGACGTATGTTTTGTGCGTTATATGCCTGTATAAGTTTGTCTACGACCGCCTCGGCAGCAAGTTCCTGCTCTGTCTTTGCCAACTGGTAATCACTAGCCTGATCATCCAGCGCGGGGTTGGCGCTTCCCATAACTGAGTAAATAAGTAAGATCAGGGCGCATAGGTATTTCATAAATTACCTTTTGATGGGACAAGTTGCCCAGCAAGATAGCAAATTCGGCCAATAGAATACAGGTTCTGGGCCAGCTGGGCGCAACATTCACAGAGCTAGGTGTCAATATCGCGATACATGATTACCAGCTTACCAATATTGCTCTACCGTGATGTGCCCGGGTTTTGCACGGCGATTGCGTGTAAAGCCTAAGCTCTGTAACAATGTCGTTGTGTCTTTCACCATATCTGGATTACCGCACAACATGAACTGACTGTCCTCGGGTATCTGGTCAAACCCACAATGGCGACACAACTCTCCACTTTCCAGTAAGTTTGTAACTCGTCCGGTCAACATGTTCTCGACTGGCTCGCGGCTAACTAAAGGCACATATTTAAATTGCTTAAATATTTTTTCAGTATCCAGCAGCATATCCTGATAACACAAGTCCTGCGCATAACGTACACCGTTAACCAGCACGACTTTATCAAACCGCTTCCAGAGCTTGCCATCCCCAATCATAGACAAAAACGGACCAATCGCAGTACCGGTGCTTAGCATCCACAACACACTGGCGTCGGGCACCTCATCCAGCGTGAAAAACCCACTCGGCTTTCCTGCTACCAGAATATCATCACCAATGTCCAAAGCGGCTAGCGGAGAGGATAACTGACCGTCCGGGACTTCAATCAAAAAGAATTCAAGCAGCGGGTCCTGAGGTGCATTAACGAAAGAATATGCACGAGATACTTTTTTGTCCTCAACGGGTAATGCCAGTTTAGTAAACTGACCTGCACAAAAAGGGTCTATGTCAGCCGCTACCTTGATACTAAACAGGCTGGGTGTCCACCACAGCTTTTCGACCACTTTACCATTTACCCAGTTCGCCATATGTGCTCCCGTTCATTTTGTTATGTCAGCCTCTTAAATCTGGCATAAAGTGGGGTAAAAACAAATTTTTAAGTTAAAACCGTCAAAACGCTATGTCTTTACATCGACGCACACCAGTGCCTGGCAAGCGCTCCTGATAAAGGTCAATCGTGACTTCTTTTTAAAATACGTTGCGCCCCCCCTGATTCAGGCCGTAGCGCGACGACAGCAATGCGACAAATTCGAGGTAATCAGCTGCAATAGCCTCTGTTTGCTGCTGCATCTTACTCAGGTTTTTAACAGAACTATATGACCGAAAAGTGTCCAGCCACTGAATAAAGCGCAAGCCATGGTCTGAGATTAAATCAGGTTCAAACGTACTCAACGGACGTAATTGATCATAGGTACTTAGATCATGAGTGGCCAGCGCGACAACCAGCATATTGGCAACCACAGCCTGGGCATTACGATTGTCTTTCATTGCAAGATAATGGTCGCGCGCTTGCTGATAAGCATGTTTTGCCTCGTTATACCGGTTTATCTGCAACGCCGTATTCCCCTTGGCAACATGTAACCCGGCCAAAATTACACTTGGTAAATACCCTTCTTCTATGCCTTCTAACAAGCGAAAACCAATCGCGGGCTGTCCTGCATTACGATGAACTATCGCAATGTTAATTTTAATCAGCGCTCTGGCATCATGGGTATGAGCATAGGTTAAGGCACAACGATAATGCGTCAGCGCATCATCAGTTTGACCTGCCTTACGATAAGCAACACCAATGTTATTAATGATGTTGAGCTCTTTTCCTTCCACATCAGAAGCCAGTTTCTCGGACTGAAGTGACTGCACTACCTCCTCCACTATGGGCCAGTTTTGCAGTCGAATGGCAGCCATCAGAACATAGCGATATAACAGTGCTGTTTCAGAGCAAGTTTCTCGTTGCAGGCTTTCTTTGTGGTTTTGGTAGGTTTGTATTGCTTGATGTGGCTGGTTATAGGCCTGTATTTTAAGCGGTTCAATGGGTATAGCACATGTTGTAGGTACGGAAGTTGTCATCCCCCAAGCCAATAACATCATCGAAGAAGCCATTCTATCCGGACCTGATATTAGATACATTACCCTGAGTTTATAGTAGAGATATTAGAGCAACAAATTTCAGGCAAAAAAAAGCCGCACCAAGTGCGGCTTTTTGGGTGTGATTCGCGTTGTTTTAGGCGTGTCTCCAAAACTCTGCGATTACGTTACCAAGGAACAGGGAGGCCCTGTTAAAGGACCAAATTCTTTAAATTGATTCTAGTGCAATTTTAACCATTTCATTGAACGTGCTTTGACGATCTTCAGGCGGCGTTGCTTCGCCAGTGATCACGTGGTCACTTACTGTGAATAATGCCATTGCCTTTGCACCGTACTCAGCTGCAACGCCATACAGACCCGCCGTTTCCATATCAACAGCCAGTACGCCCAACTTATCAAGCTCAGGATAAAAGCTGCTGTCAGCCTGATAGAAAGTGTCTGTGGTGTATACATTGCCCACTTTCGCTTCAATACCAAGGCGACGTGCTGCGTTAACACCGTTTTCAAGCAGGCCAAAGTCAGCTAGCGCTGCAAAATCATAACCACGCACACGAGCGCGGTTTACGTTTGAATCTGTACTGGCACCTTGTGCGAAGATCACATCACGGATTTTGGTATCCTGATTAATACCACCACATGTACCGATACGAATTAGGTTTTTAACACCAAAGCTGACAATCAGCTCGCGAGCGTATATAGACATGGATGGAATACCCATGCCAGAGCCCATAATACTAACTGGCTTACCATTGTATGTGCCGGTAAAACCAAACATGTTGCGTACGTCCGTTACCTGACGTGCGTCTTGCAAAAAGTTTTCAGCAATGTACTTGGCACGCAGTGGGTCCCCTGGCATTAGCACCGTTTCTGCAAAATCACCTGGGTTAGCATTAATATGCGGAGTACTCATAACATGTTTCCTTTAAATCAAGCCTTAGCGAGTTTGGCTGCAAAGCCGTCACCATAATCACAAGCAGATAAGTTAAACCATTGAGCCAGTGTCTGGCCCATATCTGCGAAGCTGTTTCTTTCACCTAACGGAGTATTGTTCATTCCGTTGCGATACGCCAATACTGGCACATATTCGCGGGTGTGGTCTGTGCCCGGTGCGGTCGGATCACAACCGTGATCCGCCGTAATAAGCAGCAGATCATCGTCTTTTAACTGGTCGAGTATAGTCGGTAAATAGGCATCAAATTGTGCCAGCGCTTCTGCATATCCAACCGCATTGCGGCGGTGACCGAACTTTTCGTCAAAATCCACCAAATTGGTGAAGATCAGGCTATGGTCCGGTGCACGGTCGATGACTTCGCTGGTTTTTTCCAGCAAATTCATCAACCCAGGTGCTTTATGCTTTTGCGTAATGCCCTGATGTGCATAGATATCAGCGATTTTACCTATACTAATTACTTCACCACCATCATTCGCCAGCTTATCTAACACTGTTGGCGACGGTGGCAACACTGAGTAATCGCGACGATTACCAGTACGAATAAAGTCGGCACTCGAAGTGCCTATAAATGGCCGCGCAATCACTCGTCCTATATTCATTTCATCAAGCAGTGCCCGTGCGATTTCACATACCTGATAAAGTTTGTCAAGGCCGAATGATTGCTCATGTGCGGCTATTTGAAACACACTGTCAACTGAGGTATAGCAAATAGGCATGCCAGTTTTGACGTGCTCTTCACCCAGTTGCTCTAATATAGTTGTGCCTGATGCATAGCAGTTGCCCAAAATACCCGGGATTTCTGCACGCTTGCACAACTCATCAATAAATTCTTGCGGGAAACAAGGTTGTGTATTTGGGAAATACCCCCACTCAAATAACACAGGTACGCCTGCCATTTCCCAGTGTCCAGACGGTGTGTCTTTACCGCTGGATAATTCTTTTGCGTAGCCCCAGGCAGCTTGTGGCTCTATGCGCTCGGCGACCTCACACGTTTCTTTGCCTGCTGCTTCACATGCGGCAATCAAACCTAACTTACTTAAATTAGGTAAAGATAAGGCTTCGCCTTTCTCTTTCTTATAAGCTGCTAACAGATGAGCTAAGGTATTGGCACCAGCATCTCCAAATTTATCGGCATCAGGTGCAGCCCCTATTCCTAAGCTGTCTGCCATTAATATGATTGCTCTTGCCATAATCTACCTCTTATCTGTTTATTCTGACGCGCTGCGATTTTGTTTTTTTATCATCGATACTCGTCAGAGGGTGTTACTTTATTTGTAGCCAAAATTAACGTACAGGACATAAGTCCGCTGTCATAAAAGCATAACAAAAAACCATTTGTACCTATATTAATTAAATCTCATCACTAATTGGACCAGCGGACATAAGTCCTGTTTTGTTATAACCAAAACAATTAAATTTGATCCTTAAGCGAGGCAAAAGAGATTAATCGTGTCTTTTTTGCTATTGTGATCTTCCAACATTAACAACTGCTGGGTGTGAACTTTAGTGACACGAACAATTATAGCCATCGCCGGCGCATCTGCGTCCGGTAAGTCTCTTTTTAGTCAAACTATTTATAACGAATTAGTAAACGAACTTGAATCGGGTGCCATCGCCGTTATAGAAGAAGACGCCTATTATAAAGATCAATCGCATTTGCCGTTTGAACACAGAACTCAAACGAACTATGACCATCCGGATGCGTTTGAACATGCGTTAATGAAAGAGCATCTGACGCAACTGCGTCAAGGTAAGTCTGTACAAGTACCGACTTATGACTATGCTCAACATACACGCAGTAGTGAGACACGCACGGTAAACCCGGCAAAGATTTTAGTCGTTGAAGGGATCTTACTGTTAAGCGATCCAGCATTAATCGAAGAATTTGATATCAAGGTTTTTATTGATACGCCGCTTGATATCTGTCTGCTGCGAAGAATGCAACGAGACATAGAAACTCGCGGTAGAAGTATCTCTTCGGTGGTTGAGCAATATCAGGCAACGGTAAGACCTATGTTTTACCAGTTTATTGAGCCTTCAAAGCACAATGCCGACTTGGTCGTTACCCGTGGCGGTATGAATCGCGTTGCGATTGATATTATTAAAAGTAAAATAAAATATTTACTGCAAGAATAATACGGGAACAATCTGGCATGACAACAATAATGAGCTTAGTCGGCATGTTAATGCTACTAGCCATCGCCTACGCAGCTTCCACCAAGCGTAGTGCCATTAATTATCGAACCGTGGGTATCGCATTTATCATGCAAATACTCATTGGTGGCTTTGTACTTTTCGTAGAAGCCGGTAAAAACGCGCTTGCGGCCATGTCGAAGGCTGTTTCATCTGTCATTGGTTACGCCAATGACGGGATCAGTTTTCTGTTTGGCCCGTTAGCGGGTGCAGACAATATAGGGTTTATTTTTGCGATCCAGGTACTGCCGGTGATCGTATTCTTCTCCGCCTTAGTGGGTGTGTTATACCACATCGGCATTATGGAGTGGATCATCAAAATCTTAGGGGGTGGTCTACAAAAGCTGCTGAAGACGTCCAGACCAGAATCTTTGTCGGCAACGGCAAATATTTTTGTGGGACAAACCGAAGCACCTTTAATTGTAAAACCTTTTATCCCTAAGATGACCCAGTCAGAGCTTTTTGCCGTCATGGTAGGTGGTCTGGCAACGGTAGCAGGGTCAGTCATGGCTGGCTATGTAGCTATCGGGGTTGAACTTAAATATCTGATCGCAGCCAGCTTTATGGCGGCGCCAGGTGGTTTCCTGATGGCCAAGATGATTGTGCCGGAAACCGAAAAGCCGAAAGAAAACCTGGCAGAGGTTGATAGCGGCGACGACAAACCGGTTAATGTGATCGACGCTGCTGCCGCAGGTGCGTCAAGTGGTATGCATTTGGCATTAAATGTCGGTGCAATGCTACTGGCCTTTGTTGCTTTGATTGCACTCTTAAACGGTTTATTAGGCGGTATTGGTGGTTTCTTTGACCATCCGACACTGACATTACAAGAGATTTTAGGCTATGTATTTGCTCCGGTTGCCTGGATGTTAGGCGTACCTTGGGCAGAAGCCACTCAGGCGGGCAGCTTTATCGGCCAGAAACTGGTTGTGAATGAGTTCGTTGCTTACCTGGACTTTATGAATTATCGCGACACGTTAAGTGAGCACACACAAGCGATTGTCACATTCGCGTTATGTGGATTTGCTAACTTGTCATCGATAGCCATCTTACTAGGCGGACTGGGCGGTATGGCGCCAAGTCGACGAAAGGATATCGCACGCTTAGGGCTCAGGGCGGTTTTAGCAGGGTCTATGGCTAACCTAATGAGCGCAGCAATTGCAGGGTTTTTCCTCTCGCTAGCTTAGAAACTTAATGAGATAAGCCTCAGTTGCAAAACAATTGGTTGGTTGCTTTAAGGGGTTAGAGTAACCAAACTAACTTGAACGATACTTCACCAAAGGGCCTTTATGGCCCTTTTATCGTTTCTGAAGTACGATTCTTTACCATCCGATAGGTTTCCTGTGCATGCAGGTAAAGCCCTTTCACAATTCGATAAAACCCCCAAATAAGCAGCAGTGGCATTAAGATCAGGTCAAACAGATTTACCGCCAGCGTACTTACCAAATAGTGTGACAAAGCATTTTGCTGATATCTGACATGCTTAGGTGACACTTTCTCCAGCTCATGGATACTCGACTCTGCTTTATCTTTTAGTGACGCTTTATTTTGCCCGTACGTGACATCCTGATGATATTGCAATAATGCTGTGCGACCCGTCGTTTTGTAACTGGCACTGACGGAGTGACTAATGGCCCCACTAATATGAATAGCATAAGGCAGTATCAGGTGGAGCATAACAAAAGTGAGTAGTAAGCCTTCACACACTCGCTTAAGCACCGCGCACATAACGACGGGAAAACCAAATAGTTCAGCACACAGCCATATAGTCGCGCCGCTCAAAGTAACCACCAACAACGGCATAACGATGACATGGGCCGCTTCACTGAGTAAGGATAGGATCTCCACGGCAACCAGTGACGCAAGGTTCAGGTTGATGCCTTGTTGCAGATAGTGTGTAACCGTCGCGATCATATTGCCAACATCCACTTTAAACTCGGCAATAAACGACACCCCAACCTGACTGCTTTCGACGACTTTAAGCAGACCATTGATCTCGGCCAGATAAAACAAATCGTCTAATGCCTGCACCTCCACATGATGCAGATACGCCTGATTGCTGAGGTATAACGCATCCGGACGGTGCTGCCAGTCATGGTAGTGAAGCATGACCAAAGTTAAAAAGCTCACCACAACCAGCAGTAAAAGAGCCCGCATTATTGTGTGCTCATGTTGCCAAAGCTGTTTCGCAAAGTTCATGATTTTGCTCCCTTACTTGTGCACTTCATTGCAGCAAGCCCTGATTCACCGGCTATCACCACATCAATATCAACCTGAGTCTGCACCCCGGCAACTCGTGCAGAATCTGAATATTGCCACAGCCACCACGCATGCGCCTGCTCTGGCACACTGGGACTGTCGGCGTAATCGGCTAACCAAAAAGGTTGGTTGGCAAATTGATCCGATAAATTCTGTTGCCAATAATCTCCATAACTATAGAGGATAGTCTGACACCCGATACGCTTCTCAACGGCCGCAATGAATTTAGCAACTCCACTGCTGATCTGCTGTGAAGATCGATTACTGGTGATCTCCACATCCAACATAGGCATCAATGTCAGTCCCAGCCCCTGCACAGTCGTCACAAAGTTGTCGACCTGCTTAATGGGATCATCGTCTGGTTCAAAGAAATGGTACGCCCCGACCTTCAGGCCTGCCGCCTGAGCGCCTTTGAAATGTGAATAGAAGTCCGGGTCCCGATAAGTAATGCCATCAGTCGCCTTGATATAAACAAACTGCACTCCGGCTTGTGCCACCTGCTGCCAATCGACAACCCCCTGATAATGTGACACATCGATCCCCAGCACGGCCTTGGCATCTGGGTTACTGAGATAGTGCTGTAAGTTTTTTGGAAACAGGAGCTGACTGGGTTTGTCTGTCTGTGGCGCTGGCGGCATAAACCCAGGTCGAACAAAATAGAAAAAGCAGGCAATGACCGTGAAAAACACAAACACCATAGGTGAGTCATGTTCAAGGGTTTTGCTGGAGAGCATTGTGTGTCCTTATTCTTAAAATAGTGCTACCACGCGGTTAGCATCTAGTTTAGTCAAAGGAAACAAATTTGTCTGATGAGAAATCTGAAAAAATTCGAGCACCGAACAGGCTGGATAGGATCTCCAGCCCATTTATACTAATGTGATTACTTATTGTTTAAGCTGTGCTTTTGCTTGTTCAACTTTATCATAATCAAGACCAAGCTCCTGTACTGCTTCTTTTATCAGTGCTGGATTTTGCATCACAAGCGCCATCAACTGCTGAAGTTTGTCAGCAGGAATGTTCAACTGCTGAACAACGGCCATGGCCATTAGCGGGTTTTCGGTCAATGCCTGAAATACTTCATTGATTTTTTCGTCACTGATGTTGTGCTCTTTGAGCAAGGCAATAATTGGATTCATGTGTTTTATCCTATTTTAATCTTGTGTTAGTTCGTTACGGCACAATACGGCGCCATAAAATCCGTCAAACTCTGAGTTTATTCCCGGCAGCAAACTCAGTTCCTGTTGTAGAATCCAGTCAGGATTTGCATCCAAAAACTGAGCGACTTGCTGTTGATTTTCAACCGGCAATACTGAACAGGTTGCATACACCAGCTTGCCACCAGGGCGGCACATTTGACTGTATCTTTGCAGCAGATCAGCTTGTAGCGCAATAAGCTCATCGACACTCGGCTCCGTCAGGTGCCATTTACTGTCTGGGTTGCGTCGCAAAACACCGGTACCGGAGCAGGGCACATCAAGTAAAACCCGGTCGAATTTATCTTTAAGACGTTTAATAGTCTTATTATTTTTAATAAGCCGCGTCTCTATCATATGACAACCAGCACGCTTGGCCCGCTTTTTCAGATTATCAAGCTTGTGCTGATGAATATCCATAGACAATAAACGGCCTTTGTTTTTCATCAAGGCTGCCAGGTGCAGGCTCTTTCCCCCCGCTCCGGCGCAGGCATCAACTACCTTCATGCCTGGCGCAACATCTAATAGAGGGGCAATCTGTTGAGACCCCGCATCCTGCATTTCGCATTCACCCGACTGAAACGCGCTGGATTTAAACAGCTTATCGACTGCCTGAATAGTCAGTGCATCCGGCAATTCTGGAGAAACTAACTCACAGGCGATATGTTCCTGCTCTAACTTACTGGCCAGGGCGCCTGCCGAGGCTTTTAAGGTGTTAGCCCTGAGGTAATAACCCGTTGGGCAATTTAAAGCTTCAGCCACAACAGGCCACTGCTGTCCAAGTTGAGAACCCCCCAGTGTATCCAGCCAATCAGGATAACTAAGCCGGATAGCCTGCGGTGCATTCTGAAGCCGCTCTTGCAGGTCAGACTTTGACAAGTCGCGCATTTCTGGCCAGTCAGGGATGTGCTCATCATTGAGCAGCTGATACGCCTGCCAGATGGGCCAAAACTCCTGCTCACTAACGTTACTAAGGTATGCCAGCTTGCGTACAAAACGCACTAAATCATACAGGGTCGTTACAAAATAGCCTTTGTCTTCACGACGCCAATGCGGATTATCATGTATATGGTGCTGAATGACTTTATCAGCATATAAAGATTGCTGGAAAATACTGTTAAATGCGGTGTGTAAAGTACTGATAAGTTGACGATCAACGGTCACGCGGTGTTCTCTGCCTGCAAATACTGAAGGGGAATTGTAGCGCTTTTATCGAGCTCAGACCATATGTGGTTTACTGCCAGAGAGTGCCATATTTAAAGGACCTATGTCTTTTCAAAAATCTCCCCATCAAAATAACGTATTCACTCTCACTGAAACAATTTGACAACATATCGAATGTCATGCCAAACTGACCGTACCTACAATAGGAAATTCGTAGGTTACTTATAATATGATTAATTAAGGAAATAAGTCATGAAATTACAAGTAAAAAAACCAAGCTAAAGGCGTTATCTCAGTCTCAGCAGTTAAGCCTGGCACAAACGCCTAACGTTGCAGGCGGCACCATCGAACCTGATAGCAGCTACCCAAGCTACCGAAATTGCCCGCCACCAACCGACACAGATACCATTGCGACAAGCCCGGGCCCTGGTCAGTACTGCGTCGTCACAGGTCCGTGTACTGACTTCAACTAATCACCGGACAATGCAACTTCTGCCAAAGAGGTTGCATTTCCAGAGTCTTGCAGAGTATCCCCGCCTGCAAAGTGAGCGCCTATTACCTTTCCTAACCTACTAAGTGAACAGTGTAACAGCACCTGAGCAAGGTACTTCTAGCATGCTCTAGGATCCCTGCGACGAGTTTTAATACCAATTTGCTTAATTAAGTGTTCTGTTTTGAGGCGAGAAAATATCGTCGATAACCAGGCAAAAATTTGTGAACTCATACCTTAGGTAAAGGTTCTAAATGAGAAATTTTTAACGCCATTAGCGGCATATTTGCTCCTTCAAATTGAACAGGTATTAAGTGAAATTGGTATAAGTCCTAACAGATTCAAACGCCACGAAAGGCGGCGTTTATTGGTATTTCTCATGCGCAGCCTTATTTACATCTGAAAACAAATCAGCCAGCTTTGAATACAAATAAAGCCTTTTGTCCACAATACAAGAACATCCATATCTGTTAGAATGCTATTTAGCTTTAATGTGCACGGAAATAACTATTATAAATTGGAGAAAAGATGAAGTTTAAAGGACTTTTTTTAGCTGTCAGTACTGCAATTACGCTCTCTGCTTGCGGTGGATCATCCGGCGATAAGGCAGTTGTGGGTAATGAACAACAAACAAAAGCCAATGCCTCAAAGCCGGATCAAGGCAATTCAACCACAGCGTTTTCAGTGACAACTACGCTCATCAACGACTGTAGCGCAATTCCTAACCCCACAGTTGCCGATGTCATTTTCCATAATGCCAGTGGCCAGGTTCTTGCCAGTGCTAAAACAGGTGCAGACGGCAAACTCGCGCAAACGCTACCTGAGAACACACATCATGTCTCTTTAGTTGCCAAGAGTACAGATGACCAGACACTGCACACTCAGCTCTATACCTTACTGGATGTAACCAACACAGATTACGGCATAATCGAGTTTGATCAAAAGCCAAGCTGTGACTGCCCTCGGAAAAATGTGGACCTCAGTGCCCTTTCTGCCAGTCAGCCAGACTACTATATCAGCGGCTTTATCGGAGACGAGATCTCGTTGCAAAACCCAAATCCAGCTACGGCCTATTTATGTACCGATAGTAAGAATGCAATCCTGCATATCAGCAATGAAGACTACAGTGATGTACGTGGCGGCCTGTTTAATCTGGAAGGAGACGGGCTACTTGAATTAACCGATGACGCCTTTGATAGCCAAGGTGTGAGGGTAAACATAGCCGCTTTACCCTTCGCGAACACAGATTATCCCAATTCTCGCGTATTTCTGAGCTCATTTAATGATAAAGAAGAGCTCAGCGCTCAGTTCACCCTGGGCTCAAACCAGCGAAATAAGTTTATCTTCCCGGACCTTGCCACCATCAGCTATGCTTACAACTCAGTTACTGAGCATACTTATTTGCCGGGCTTTGATATGTACACCTCATCAGCGACCGTAAACACCATTGCTGATGACGGCCAGCCTGGTAGAACGGCGCCTTTGCTATTCAATAGCGCTTTTCAAAATGCGTTCGAGCAATTTGCACAGTCCATGGCGGACCAATACAGCGGGAATCTGTTCGATTATGATTTTTCGGGCGTGGATTCACGAGTTAACATGGTTGCCATTACATTGCTATGGGAAGACACTGTCAATGGTAAAGTCCGATGGGAAGTCATGAGTAAACCTCAGGCGACCATTCCCGATTTCGAATTTGGTACCAGTGTGAATACCAATATCACCTCAGTTGAGGGGATTGAGATAAACCTGGATGTCGCTGCCCTGAATTTTTCGGGTGAATTTGAGGATCTCAGGCGGGAGTTTCAAAAAGGGAATGCTGGTAACGTATACACAGATACATCGCTCTTAAAAGGTGCAGCCGTTTACAGTTTTGAAATCGATGTATCTGAATAATTGTCTAACTGCACCAAAATACATGACATTTCCCGACACCAACAGGGTTGCTGATTAAATGAACACGACAC
Organism: Pseudoalteromonas sp. XMcav2-N; assembly: GCF_024124545.1. Classification (GTDB taxonomy): domain Bacteria; phylum Pseudomonadota; class Gammaproteobacteria; order Enterobacterales; family Alteromonadaceae; genus Pseudoalteromonas. Next base: position 98,953 of record NZ_JAMXSF010000018.1, on the reverse strand, counting down.
ACTAATGACGGGATAAAGACGGCCAGATCGCACAACGACTGGCCGTTTTGTTTTATGTGCTCCAGCCGCGTTTAGCAAAGCCCGGTAAAACTGGCTTAGCCCTATCACATCACCGTAAAAAAGACATGCTATCTTGTTGACACAACGGGTGCCTCGACGCCATTGATAAAAAATGAATGTGACGATGCGCTGTTGCGCTTGCTAAGATTAACTGAACGGGGCACAACAAGGACAAAGACATGCCATCTGCATTGATCGAAATCGGCTTACCTGTCGCACTGATATTTATTATGGCTGGCGTGGGCCTTAGCCTGAAAATGGCAGACTTTCAGCGCGTGTTTTTGCAACCCAAAAGCTTTTTCATCGGGGCACTGTGTCAGCTGATTCTACTTCCCTTGCTTGCCATTGCTGTTATTGCGATCACAGGGCTTACAGGAGAGCTGGCAATTGGCTTATTTATTCTGGCTTTATGCCCGGGTGGGACAACCTCCAACCTCTATTCGTATCTGGCCAAAGGGGATGTCGGTCTGTCGGTATCTTTAACTGCCGTGATAGGGTTTATCACCCCATTTAGTTTGCCATTTTTGGCTGCATGGGCAATCGGATATTATGGGCAAAACGATACCCTGATTGAGTTCCCTATTTTAAAGGCCTGGTTGCAGCTTATTGTGGTTGGTGTTCTGCCAGTTCTGGTTGGCATGGCTGTCAATGCAAAGTGGCATCGCTTTGCTAAATCAGCCAGCCCCTATATCAGCTGGTTTTCAGTCGTAGTATTGCTTCTGGTGATAGTCAGTATTTGTATTCAACTGGGCGATAAGTTGGTTGATTACCTGATCAAGGCGGGTCCTTCTGTGATCACCTTAAACCTGATTTCTATGATTATGGGGTTTTTGGTCGCGCGTATTTTATTGCGAAGCGATACACAGACCCGCACCATTACCCTTGAGGTTGGCCTACAAAATGGCACTCTCGCCCTTTTGGTAACTACCGGTCTGTTGGGCAATGAAGTGATGTCTATAGCACCAAGCATCTACAGCTTGTTTATGTTTATCAGTGCCGGGCTGTTTACCGCCTGGGCCGTCAAGCGGTAAAAACAATCCTAGCACACCGTGCAATTACCAATTGTCGCAGCAACCCGTACTGGAATTTTGGTCTGGCTTCATACCAGCATTCAAAGATATGGGGCTGGCTGTGAGGCCATATTTTTCCCTCACGTCATCAACGAAACGACGCCTTGAGCTTCTGTCCCGCTCGTGCGGGGCAAATGGAGCACTCACACCATCTAGTAAATTAACGGCAAAAGTTAAAACTTCACGGTCTGCTTGGCCCAACTTTTTCAGGTCACAAAGCTCGTTTATTTTGATAATGGCAAACTCTTTAGCAGCGATGTCTTCTGGCAAACCAGTGCAAGTGCACAAGCCATAAGTGCCATCTAAAAAGTGTTGCCACTCTTGTGCAATATGATCAGAAAGAAAGGTCGTTAACTTAGGGTGATTTGAACTATATCCAAGACAATTAAGTCGGGTAAGCATATTTCGGTAACGGGCAGAAAATATCTCATAGGCCTGTGCTTTATTTTGTTCCTTTCTAATAGCATTCAACCACAGCGCGTAGCCCTTCGCGTAATACTCCAGTGTATGATTTTCTTTAAAATGACCAAAGAACGAATCACAGTTTAAGTTGAGACTAAGCGTATAAGAAGCTCTGGGCATCAATTTGTTATCTTGGAGTGCTTTGAGCATTTGGTCAGAAATATCTGCTATCTCAAGCAACTTTTGTGTCGTGTAAAATGTGGTATCGAGGTATTTAAACAGTACCAATGTCATTACTCCTTTGTGCCTCAATTAGCCTCGTAAGCAAGTGTTCAAACGGGCTGTATTTTATGCAATGAAACTCAACTGATCAGCGAAGTGAAAGCGTCATAACCACCGAGCTTTTTGACAGTCTACAAAATGACTCAGACCATGCTTCGATGGTGATCGAACTATGGCTGGATGAAAATCGGATATAGTCACGGCCAATGCTGTTATTAACTTACAACCACCAACCCAAGTTTGAGACATGACAGGCACGATTAGGCAATACCGCGATAGATTGGCCGTAGCTATTGATAGCAGAGCTTAAAGCGCTAAACTTAGAGAAAGCTTGGCAAGTCTTTTGGGGTGAGTACGCACGTCAAACCTGTTGCCGTCTCAATACTGACATGACTCAATGGCTAAGGAGGCTGTATGACGGTGAATAAATCCGACCAACGACATGCTCATGTTAAGCAGCTCCTTGGCAAAATGGACCCTGAGATTGCAGCAAGCTTTACTTATAAACAACGCAAAGCTCTGCAAAAAGCAATCAATACCCGGGACTGGAACAATCATAAAATAGATTTCAGACCCACTCTGGCGTTACCCTTTTTACCCTGGAGCTTTTATTTTGTCTTTCTGGGTGGGGTGAACAAACGTCGCCTGAGCCACACAGAAAGAGTCACAGCAGCAATTATGTTTTTGATTACCTTATTAGTTGTTGCCATGATCTTGTTGGGTATTATACTCGTTGTTCTTTATCTGCTTAAATCCTGGTTAGGTATAGATATTTTTGCCAATGAGTCGCTGGGCCTGTGGGATCAGTTTAAAGAGTTATTTTGGTAGAGTGCGGACTTACATCTAAGTTTAATGGTTGCTCATTTAACTGTAAGATTGATGCACCTTGCGCGAACTGTTCTCTGACAGTAAATCAGGCTTTTCTTCAATAATCCAAGCACAACCATAAGCACTTGGTTACAGCTATACAGACCCCTAAAACTGCTTTATTTTATTAGAAAAAAGCTCGCTGACACACGCGGTTTCATAAAAATGCCGCTCACCCGCATTACTTTAATTGTCTCGTTAAAATTTATCTTTCACTATTAGATCAGGCTTACAAGCCACCACGACTAAAAATAGAAATATGGCAGCTTTGAAAGAAACGGCCAGAACGAATTCCATTCCATCATGTTCAAAACTCAAAACCTTATATTTTGTCTCTATTTCACCAGTCAAATAACCCTTAACAATCCTCAAACCATTAGAAAATTTTAAGAAAGCACACTAACACACCTGAGACAAACTCCTGTAAGATAAGTGCTGAGATAAAACTTCTCTACCACCTTGATTTTAAGTCATAAATAGTGATTTTTAATCAGTGTGTGGATCGGCCTGATTTCCCATGACCAATTGCCAGATACGAGATACATCAAAATAACGATAGCACAGAAGACAAAGGCTGCTTTAATTAGCAACTCTAAACACACGAGACCAAAGCTAACATGGTTAACTTCTCTGCACTTTATAACCTCAAACAATATAGGTACTGACCCTATCAACAGTATTATCAGGACACCCCCAAAATACATTGAAAAAGCGATACCAAAAATTCCGGGCACGATCATGAGCCAAAGCATAAATAAAAATGCAGTCATATGAAGCGTAAAGTCTAACGGCAGATTATCCTCTTGCTCAAAATATCCTGTTATCTTCTCTGAGCATAGCAAGTACAGAAAACACACGAACACCTTAACATTGAACAAAATTTCAAAGCTCAGGGTTTGACTCTCTCCATAGAGCAATAATTTAATATCTAAAACCAGATAAATCACAGCAATTGCAACGCAATGCAGGGAAGCTCTTTTATTAAAGTAGTTTTCTCTAATCAAAGATGTGCTTCCCATTTTCTATTCTTGTGTGTAAACGCCGCCGATCAGCACTCTAGGGCATTGCTTGTAAACTGATGAAACGTATTCAACTATACATTACATTACCAACTTTCAAAAGTAGATACTCAGACGGAAGCTGTTCGAATAATACCCCTCGCTAATTAGCACGATGATAGTATGGTATTCAGCACCTGAGAACTATATGGCACCTCATGAAACCAAGGAAGTAATGAAGCAGTTAAGCAGACTGCGCTATTAATAAAAGTGGCCTTTGCTAGATACAAAGGCCACTTACGGTAAATGGGCTAGGTTGACTCTTAACAGGAAAAACCAGGAGTAACTTATTGTGCTGCCGGTGCCAGCTCCCAAGGCCCAGTGCCGTTTGGCTCATCACCGCGAGTCCACCACTTCGCAACATACACTTTCCCATTAAAGCTGGCTTTATCGCCTTTGAGGTAAACCTTATTCGCTTCCCATGCAGCAACATTATCAACCGGAGGTTTGTCATCTGGCGGCGGCAAGTTATCAACCACTGTGACAACCGGCCATCCTGTGTGTGACCCATAGAAGTTGGTCACGCATTTTTCATAATCGCCTTCAACAAGTGCGGAATAAGCGGTCTGATAGCCCACCAGCTTACATTCAAACGAGAACCCACCCGGACGGTCAGCATAGTATTCCCAGTTTGCTTCCCAGTTGGTGTAAAGCACTTCACCGGCACCATCCAGATTCAAACTGCCGAAGGGTGTTTGTTGCCAGCAAGTATTTTCTTCATCGCTTTCGACCGGAATGTTGTAATAATGCGACAACCCTTCCCAATAGCGAATGCGATTGACTGGCTGGCCTTTATTCTTGTTGTGCTCACCGCATTCGATCCCGCCATTAATGACGTTGATTGTGGTCCCAAAGCCGTAGCCAATACCGGCATTCAGCTCAGTCTGAGACGGCACCCAAGTACGGTCAATCACATGTAGCATTGCCGGTTTCGGTGCCTGAGGGGTCAGGAAAAACCAAATTGCAGAGGCCAGGTTGAGCCAGGAATCAGCAACCAGGGCTGGGTTATTCAGCAGTACAGTCGCATCACCATCAAACATGGCTTCAGAGAACATGCCATAGTTAAAATGGTAAGACAGCTGTTTAGCGCCGCGACCAAAATACCCTTGCCCGTCTGCACAAGGCCAGCGCCGGTTTTGCCAGTCATTCTGACCACACCCTGTAGTATAGCCAGGTTGCCCTTCAGACCAGCCCATTTCTCTCACATGCACCAGGGCTTGCTGCCACTCTTCCAGTCGCAGTGGGTTATCCGAGACATTGTCTTTGGCAATGTGGCCCCCTGTTTCCTGTGCAAAATGTGCAAACGCGGTAACAATTGATTTTTTACAAATGGCGTCCGCATTGCGACCATCTGTATAGTCACCACAAAACGCCGGAAACTTGCCTATAGCACGCAAAAAGCGCGTATAAGTGTATTCAGGTGCAGCCATTTGGGTTAGAAAATTCCACTCACTCTGGCCAAATACCCGCTCTACGCGCTTGACGTTTTCGGGGTTAGAGGCAGCACCAGGCACAATGGCGTCAACCACGGTATTGCTGCGGGTTTTTAGTGCCTGTGCCCACACGCTATACATTGGGTTTGAGGTCAGCGCAGCTTCGGCTGCCTGAAGCCCGGTTCGATCCAGTAGATAAGCACCTGAGTTGTTCGGATCTGGCTGAACATTGAGTGCCAGTGCGGGCGTGCTGATACACGCCATAACCGCCAGGCAAACGGAGTTAAGTTTTTTCATAGGACATCCTTTACATGTTGTTGTGGCTCAGGGTGCGAAAGTCATATCGCGCCCTGAATTATGTTGTTCTCGTTCTGTTTAACAGTACGTCATCACAGATAATTGCAGCGTACGCAACCATCATTCAGACACACCACTGTCACAATTATTACCAAGATGACATCGCTGTCAACGGCAAATGAACATAAAACACACTAATTTTGTACCTATTATGTACAGTTTTTTTTGAACGCCTTTGTTTTCAATTAATAAATGCTGCAAAATGACAACTCAGTAAATGACACTAGGCAGTAGCGCATGATTTCTATCCTTCCTCTCGATACCTCCCATTATCAGGCAGTCATCGACCTCGGCAATCTGGTCCACGGGGACAATTACCTCGATATGGCGGGTATAAAAATGATGCACCAACGGGGCACAAAAGGTGATTTGAATGCCTCATTTGTGGCGCTCGACGAGTCGCAACAAGTGGTTGGGTTCCGAACTTCCTTTAGCGCAGGTCAGTGGCCTGTCGACAAGTGGTGCTCACCTGCACTGTGGCCAGTTGATGAGGAGCACATGGCATACTTTAAGTGTATTGCCATTCACCCCGAGGCGCAGGGACAAGGGATTGGACCTAAGTTACTCAACGCATCTGTCGAGGTATTGAAACAACAAGGCGCACAAGCCGGGGTCTCCCATCTGTGGATGCAAAGCCCGGGCAACGGAGCCGTGAAATATTTCACTAAAGCGGGTGGAAAGCTCGTTAAAGTTCACGATGATCGCTGGTTAGATCTGACCTTATACGAGGGGTATCGCTGCACGCTTTGCGACACTGAATGCCATTGCCAGGCTGCTGAAATGGTATTGGAGTTCTGATGCAAACTTTCGATCCCCTAAGTGCAGCCCATTGTCAGGGTCAGGATTTCGCGCCAAGTTACTGGGCCGCAACACAGTCCCTGCCAACAGCAAACCCCGCACCCGAAACATCTGAGCACTTTGATGTAGCTGTCATTGGTGGCGGATTTAGTGGGTTATTAAGTGCTTACTATCTGGCCAAAAACTATCAGCAAAAAGTGTGTGTACTGGAAGCCAACCAGGTTGGCTTTGGCGCCAGTGCGCGTAATGCAGGGTTTGCACTGCCCGGCTCAGGACGTCTTGGCTACCCTGATTACGCTAAACGTTGGGGGCTAGATGTTAGCCGTGGTATTTACGATGAGTTTCAGGGTGGCGTCAACCGAGTCAGATCACTCATTGATGAACACAAAATTGACTGTGACGCACAGGCATCGGGTTATCTGAAAATAGCGCATAATGCTCAGGCATATGCCAACTTGCAAAGTGCTGCGCGGTTTATCTCAGATAATTTTGGCGGTGAAAGCAGCCAACTGCTCAGCAAGGCAGAACTTGATACGCAGTTTATGCTGAATCACCACGCTCATGGTGCTATACGCTATGAAAATGGCTTTGGTTTGCATCCGCTCAAGCTCCTGCTTGGCTATCGTGACATGGCTATTAAAGCTGGTGTTACCTTGTTTGAACAGAGCCTGGTCAGCAAGGTTAAACACGGTCAGCGCCACACGCTGAGTGTAAACGATCAGGAAATAAGTGCAGATAAGCTGCTTTATACTGGAAATGCTTATAACAACAAACACAGCCATCCGCTTATCGATAACCGCTATTTGCCCATTCTCAGCAGCATTTTCGTAACTCGTCCTCTGAGCGAACAAGAGCTGGTGCAAAGTGGTCTGCAAACACACCAGGTAGTAATGGATACGCGCAGGCTGAAATACTATTACAGGCTGCTACCTGACAACCGCCTGCTCTTTGGCGGCAGAGGTGCAGTGTTTGCAAAGGATCAGAACAAAGCCAAATACCTGAACCACCTCAAAACCGCACTTTCGGCATGCTTTCCCTGTTTATCGGGAATTAATCATGACTACCACTGGCATGGTTATATTGCAGCAGCGCTGGATGATATGCCGCATGTCTTTTTTGAGGATAATGTTGGATATATTTTGGGTTACTGTGGCTCAGGTGTATCGTTTAGCTCACAGGCAGCGTACAGACTGGCGCAACTAGCAATGAAAGACAAAGTGCCCGACCTACCCTTATATCAGCAGCCTCTACCCAGGATACCCTTTCCTCAGCTTCGCCGCCTTGGTCAGCTGGGTTACTATCACCTGGCGCAAGTGCAGGATAAGTTTTCATAACAATTATTGACCAAGCATCAATATAAGGTTAATGTGAATTGCGAAGTTTTTTCGCTAAGGAAAACACAAAAACCATTTGGAGGTGAAATAACAATGTTAAAACTAAACAAAAAACCACTAAAAAGCTTATCTCATAAACAACTGCTGCATGCAGAGAAAAACACACCACATGTTGCTGGCGGAACAGGCACGACAAGCTGGACTTGTCCTGGTTCAAGCCCATGTCAGGATAAATTTGAGTAACATTATCTAGTGTCGGTAGCTGGCGCTCATTAAGCCCAGCTACTTTTAATTCATGTTACAAAAAGGTCTTTCTGTGAGGCCAATTCAAACATCGCAGCATTACTCCACTTCTATGCCTAGAAATTAAACCAGAGATATTTGCTACCAAGGTATCGCTAACCCCTGATAGTCATAAAAGCCACCGCTTTGCGCTTCGTGTAGTTCATCCAGCACCAGTTTCAGGCCTTTCGCAGATTCTTCGGCAGAGATCAATGCATTAGGGCCACCCATATCGGTCTTAACCCAACCCGGATGCAGCGCCACGGTTTTTATTCCTTCAGGTAACAGGTCATTGGAAAGGCTCTTGATCACCGAGTTTAACGCCGCCTTTGAGCTGCGATAGATATACCCGCCCCCTTTAGTGTTGTTGGTCATGCTGCCAACTTTCGATGAGAGTACAGCAAACGTCTTTAACTTACCCAGCCTTAGTTGCGGGGTGAATGCCTCCGCCAATTTAAGCGGTGCAATCACATTGACTTCCATAACACGTTGCCATTGCTCTACATCACAGTCGCCAAACGCATAGCCTTTGGGTCCATAAATGCCTGCATTGTTAATTACCAAGTCTATCTGTACGTCATGCAATGTACCAGACAACTTAGCCATCTGTGCATAGTTGGTAATGTCCAGAGCAAGTATTTGTAAGTGACTAAACTGCTGCTCCAGCTGCCACAATGCTTCGGCAGCTTGTGGGGCTCTGCAGGTTGCCAGCACCCGCCAACCTTGTTCGAGATATAATTTGACTAGCGCCAGCCCAATACCACGATTTGCACCTGTGATGAAAAGTGTATTCATAACTTTATGTCAGCCTTAACATTACCACTATATGTTTCATTATATACGTTTTACTTGGCAGCGCAGCCCACTCAGTCTAGCAACCAGGATAGAGCTTGCCCTTTTTCTTCAAAGTACCGGGACTCCCCTTCTACAAACCAATTACCGACCATGGCTGCAAGCTTTTGCCAACGGCTATTGCCAAGCACCGCAATCTTATAGAAGTCATGACTATGGCGCTGGGCCAATGCTACGTCGTCCCAGGCAGCATGCAACTCCCACCCTTCAAACTCAGTCACATCAACCAGTACTCTGATCTTTTGCCCTACAGCCGCTCTTAACGCACTGTCGATTACAGCCTTAATGGCCATATAATCAGCATGGTTTACCCTGCCCAACGCTGTAAAGCTCATGAGCAGGTCACCATTTACTCGCTCCGTATCAACAGAGATTGAATGAAAGCACGCCATCACTCCCTCAGCTAAGAATTTGGGTCGTAGTGATCCAAATTAGCAGAGAGGTTAACAAAAAGGCAAAAAACAAACGTAAAATACGCAGCTGTTCGGGAGTTTTTATGAATCGATGCAGCACACCGCCAAGTACCAGCCACAGACTATCCACCAGAATAGCAATGACAAAGCACGTTATTGCTGCGAGTAAAGCGCCGATAAACGGGCTGGTATCGGGCACACTGTTGTTAGCAAATATGGCAATACAAGCTGCGTAGGCTTTGGGGTTGAGCAGGTTCAAAATAAAGCCATCCCGAAACCCAACCTCACCGCCTTCTACATGAGATAATCCACTGCGATTAGTCGCAATTTTATACGCGACATAAAATAAATAGGCGATGGCTGCAATCTGACACACGGTGCTCAAGCTGGGGTAGCTTAATAGTAACGCACCCAGGCCCGTCGCCGCGGCTATAATTGCCACTAATAATCCGAGTAAGATACCAGATAGAAAAGGGGCTCCCTGCCGCACACCTGAACTGGCGCCCACTGCGGCCAATGCCAGAGGTGCGGGACCCGGCGAGCCAAGTAGCAACGCTGTGGTCAGCGCAATAGAAAGTAACGCTTCATACATCTTTTTCGTTCCTTAAAAAACAAGGCCCGGAGTAACCGGGCCAATTTTCATCACTAAATTTGTTCTTCTGGGACTCTGACATGTCCCTCCATCACCACTCGGGCGCTGCGGCTCATCACCGCTTTTTTTGCCAGCCAGCGGCCATTTGCCAGTTCAGCTTCTGCACCCACTTTCAGGGTCCCTGAAGGATGGCCAAAGGTGACACTGTTGCGCTCGCCACCACCCGCAGCCAGGTTCACCAGCGTTCCGGGAATAGCAGCAGCCGTAGCAATCGCCACTGCTGCCGTGCCCATCATGGCGTGGTGAAGCTTGCCCATAGACAGAGCCCGAACTGACAGATCAATATCCTGCTGCGAGATGGCTTTGCCACTGGAGGCAGTATAAGCCTTAGGTCCGCATACAAAGGCAATTTTAGGTGTGTGCTGACGTACCTTAGCCTCATCAATGTGGTCAATCAGACCCATTTTTACGGCACCGTAGGCGCGGATCTGCTCAAATCGCGCCAACGCCGCGTCGTCACCATTGATCGCTTCTTGCAGCTCCACACCGGTGTAACCCAGATCTTCAGCACGGAAAAACAAGGTTGGGATCCCAGCATTGATCATAGTCACATCAAATGTGCCAATATCCGGCACTTCCAGTTGGTCTACCAAATTACCGCTTGGGAACATATCAGCATCGCCGTCGGCTGGGTCTATAAATTCCACCACCACTTCGGCGGCAGGAAAAGTCACGCCATCAAGTTCAAAGTCGCCACATTCCTGCACTTCACCATTTGCCATAGGCACATGAGCGATAATGGTTTTCTCAATGTTTGCCTGCCAGATCCGTACTACGGCAATGCCGTTTTCAGGTATTCTGCTGGCATCTACCAGGCCATTGCTAATGGCAAACGCACCCACCGCTGCGGTTAGATTGCCACAATTGCCACTCCAGTCGATAAAAGGTTTGTCTATCGCGACCTGGCCAAATAAATAGTCGACATCATGGTCCGCTTTATCACTTTTCGACAGGATCACGGTTTTACTGGTGCTGGAGGTCGCGCCACCCATACCGTCGGTTTGCTTGGCATAAGGGTCCGGGCTGCCAATCACTCGCAGCAGCAGTCTGTCGCGCGCTTCACCCGGCACTTGTGCCGCCTCGGGCAGATCGCTGAGATTAAAGAACACGCCTTTGGAGGTGCCACCGCGCATATAGGTCGCCGGCACACGTAGTTGAGGTTTGAAAGTCATAGTTTTCATCCTAAATAGCAGAGTGGACACCCGCACAGGTGCCCTCTGCTCAGACAGGCTCCGCATTTACTGCAGAGCAAGAACGTAGTGGTTAAGCGTTTGCTTCAAGAAAGTCTTTGGCAAAGCGCTGTAGCACGCCACCGGCTTCGTAAATAGACACTTCTTCTTCCGTGTCCAGACGACACAACACAGGCACTTCAAGCTGAACGCCATTGCTGCGGTGGATAATCAGGTTCAGTGTAGCGCCTGGAGTACGTGTCCCTTCGACATCGTAGGTTTCAGTACCATCCAGCTCCAGCGTTTTGCGCGTTGTACCATTTTGGAACTCCAGCGGTAACACGCCCATTCCGATTAGATTGGTACGGTGAATACGCTCAAAGCCTTCAGCCACAATGACTTCTACACCGGCTAAACGCACCCCTTTGGCTGCCCAGTCGCGAGACGAACCCTGACCATAATCCGCACCGGCTACGATGATCAGCGGTTGTTTGCGCTCCATATAAGTTTCGATGGCTTCCCACATGCGAGTGACTTTGCCTTCTGGCTCAAGACGCGCCAGAGAGCCCTGCTTCACTTCACCATTTTCCAACACCATTTCATTCAGGAGTTTAGGGTTAGCAAACGTAGCACGTTGCGCCGTTAAATGGTCGCCACGGTGGGTCGCATACGAGTTAAAGTCTTCTTCAGGCAAACCCATTTTCGCCAGATACTCACCGGCGGCACTGGAGGCAAGAATCGCATTCGACGGAGACAAGTGATCTGTGGTGATGTTGTCACCCAGAATCGCCAATGGTCGCATACCTTTCATGGTGCGCTCACCTGCTAACGCGCCTTCCCAGTATGGCGGACGGCGGATATAGGTACTCATCTCACGCCACTGATAGAGCGGGTCGTTGTCTTCACCATAGTCAACGCTCAGGTCAAACATAGGTTCGTAAACGGCACGGAATTGCTCCGGTTTCACGCTCTGTGCGATTACTGCGTCAATCTCTTCATCGCTTGGCCAGATGTCTTTTAACGTGACCGGGTTGCCAGCCTGGTCTTGACCCAGCACGCCATTTTCGATATCAAAACGTACTGATCCGGCAATGGCATATGCCACAACCAAAGGCGGTGATGCCAGGAAAGCCTGCTTGGCGTAAGGGTGAATACGACCATCAAAGTTGCGGTTGCCCGATAGGACGGCCGTGGCATAGAGGTCGCGGTCGATCACTTCTTGCTGAATTTTTGGATCCAGTGCCCCACTCATGCCGTTACAGGTGGTACAGGCAAATGCCACGATACCAAAGCCCAGTTGCTCAAGCTCAGGCAACAACTGCGCTTCTTCCATATATGAACGCACGGCTTTGGAACCCGGCGCAAATGAGGTTTTTACCCACGGCTTGCGGCTCAGGCCCAGTTTGTTGGCATTACGTGCCAGCAAACCGGCTGCCACCACGTTTCGCGGGTTACTGGTGTTGGTACAGCTGGTAATGGCTGCGATGATCACCGCACCGTCTGGCATTTCGCCCTCACGCTGCTCATAATCAGCCACAATGCCTTGCTTGGCCAGGTCTGCCGTTGCAACACGGCGATGCGGGTTTGACGGACCGGCCAGGTTACGGCCAACCGAAGATAAATCAAATTTCAGCACACGCTCGTACTGAGCGCCTGTCATGGCATCGGCCCACAAACCAGTGTGCTTGGCATATTGCTCAACCAGCTTGATTTGCTCGTCATCACGACCGGTCAGGCGGAGATAATCAATGGTTTGCTGGTCGATATAGAACATGGCAGCCGTGGCGCCATACTCAGGTGTCATGTTCGAAATGGTTGCCCGGTCACCTAAAGACAAGCCCTCGCAGCCCTCGCCGAAGAACTCAAGGTACGAAGAAACCACGCGTTCCTGACGTAAAAATTCCGTGATGGCCAGCACTATGTCCGTGGCGGTGATCCCCGGCTGACGTTTGCCGACCAGCTCCACACCCACGATATCCGGCAGGCGCATATAAGAAGCACGACCCAGCATCACGCTTTCCGCTTCAAGACCCCCTACACCCACAGCAATTACGCCCAGTGCATCAACATGCGGGGTATGGCTGTCGGTTCCAACCAGGGTATCCGGGAATGCCACGCCATCGCGCGCCTGGATAACCGGCGACATTTTCTCCAGATTGATCTGGTGCAAAATACCATTGCCCGGCGGGATCACATCAACGTTTTTAAACGCTGTTTTGGTCCAGTTAATAAAGTGGAAGCGGTCGTCGTTACGGCGGTCTTCAATCGCCCGGTTTTTCTCAAAGGCGTTTTCTTCATAACCGGCGTGCTCTACTGCCAGGCTGTGATCAACGATCAGCTGAGTTGGCACCACCGGGTTTACTTTGGCAGGATCACCGCCTTTTTCGGCAATGGCATCACGCAAACCGGCAAGGTCTACCAGCGCCGTCTGGCCTAAAATATCATGACAGACCACACGTGCCGGAAACCAGGGGAAATCTAAGTCGCGACGACGCTCGATAATTTGGCTCAGATAATCGTAGAGTTTTTCAGGCTCGGCGCGGCGCACCAGGTTTTCTGCCAGGACTTTAGAGGTATAAGGTAAGCCATCATACGCACCGGGCTTGATGGCTTCGACCGCTTCGCGCGTGTCGTAATAACACAGCGAAGAGTCAGGTAATTTTTTACGAAATTGGCTGTTCATAACTACTTCCAGGATTGCTCATTGGCTCAACGGCACAGATCTTTATCATTATTGTCGGTGATCTGTGCCATACAGTGACGTTGTGGACGTTCAGGTATTAACGCTCAGACATAGCAGGAACCGGACGCAGTTCCTCGCCTGTATATTCCGCTGACGGACGGATGATACGGTTGTCTGCTCTTTGCTCCATCACGTGACCTGCCCAACCAGTCAAACGCGACATCACGAAGATAGGCGTGAACAGCTTAGTTGGGATCTTCATAAAGTGATAAGCCGATGCGTGGAAGAAATCTGCATTACAGAACAGCTTCTTCTCGCGCCACATAACCGCTTCGCAACGCACAGAAACCGGATAAAGTACGGTATCACCCACATCAGCAGCCAGCTTTTCAGACCAGCCTTTGATGATTTCGTTACGCGGATCAGACTCAGAGTAGATTGCGTGACCAAAGCCCATGATCTTTTCTTTGCGCTCCAGCATGCCCATCATTTCCTGCTCAGCATGATCGGCCGACTCAAAACGCTCAATCATTTCCATGGCCGCTTCATTGGCACCACCGTGCAGAGGACCACGCAGCGAGCCGATGGCACCTGTGATACATGAATGCATGTCAGACAGCGTAGAAGCACACACACGTGCAGTGAAGGTAGAGGCGTTAAACTCATGCTCAGCATACAGAATAAGTGAAACGTGCATTACACGCTCATGCAACTCGCTTGGCTTTTCACCATGCAACATGTGCAGGAAGTGTGCGCCGATTGAATCGTCATCGGTTTCAACATCAACACGTACACCATCATGGCTAAAGCGATACCAGTAACAGATGATGCTTGGGAAACACGCCAGCATACGATCTGTGATGGCCTGCTGTTGTTCAAAGTCGTGCTCACCTTCGAGATTACCCAGCATAGAACAACCGGTGCGTAATACGTCCATTGGGTGTGCATCGGCCGGAATGCGCTCCAACACCTCTTTTAGTGCCTGTGGCAGGCCGCGCTGAGATTTTAGCAGTGCCTTGTAGCTGTCCAGCTCCTGCTGGTTAGGCAATTTACCTTTTAGGATCAGATATGCGACTTCCTCAAACTGACAGTGTTCAGCCAGGTCTTTTACGTCGTATCCACGATAAGTCAGACCTGAGCCCGATACACCGACTGTTGAAAGTGCCGTTTTACCTGCAACCTGACCGCGAAGGCCTGCACCGCTTAATACTTTAGCCATTTTGTTGTCTCCTGAATTTTACCTGCTGGTTAATTTCATTGTGATAAAAGCCGCAGGAACGCGGCTTTATCTTTATCCTTTAAACTGTTTATTTGTTCTTACCTTGCGCAAACAATGCGTCGAGCTTTTGCTCATACTCGTGGTAGCCAAGATAATCATACAAGTCCATACGAGTTTGCATGCTATCGATGACGGCTTTCTGATCGCCGTTTTCTAAAATTGATTGATACACCATTTCTGCGGCTTTGTTCATTGCCCGGAATGCACTCAGAGGGTAAAGCACCATATCGACGCCCCACTCACCCAACTCTTTTTTGTTCCACAGCTCTGTTTTACCGAACTCGGTGATATTCGCCAGAATAGGCACATCCAGCGCTTCGGCAAATGCACGATAATGTTCTTCTGTCTGCACAGCTTCTGCGAAAATACCGTCTGCACCGGCTGCAACATAGGCTTTTGCACGCTCAATAGCTGCTTTGAGACCTTCCTGCGCGAACGCGTCGGTACGAGCCATAATGAAGAAGTCTGGATCAGTACGCGCATCTACAGCCGCTTTGATGCGGTCAACCATTTCGTCTGTCGATACAATCTCTTTGTTAGGACGGTGACCACAGCGCTTTTGCGCAACCTGATCTTCCATATGCACGGCAGCGGCACCCGCTTTTTGCATTTCCTGGATAGTTTTAGCAATGTTAAATGCACCGCCCCAGCCCGTGTCGATATCGACCATCAGAGGCAAGTCACAGGCAGACGTAATACGCTGAACATCTGCAATTACATCGTTCAAAGAAGTAATGCCCAAGTCCGGTAAACCATAAGAGGCATTCGCAACACCGCCGCCAGACAGATAGATAGCCTGGTGACCGATTTTTTTCGCCATAATGGCGCTGTAGGCATTGATGGTACCCACGATCTGTAGTGGCTGATTGGCTTTTAGCGCGTCACGAAATCTCTTACCTGCGCTGATGATCCCTGTACTCATAAGTGTGTCTCCCCGATTATGACTGGTGCTGTTTGGTTAACTTGGTGGCAATATTATTTTTAGAATATTGAATATGGCGGCGCATCAGCATTTCTGCCAACTCGGCATCCCGATTTGCGATGGCACGCACTATGTGTTTGTGTTCGTCGTAGGCCGTTGTAACGCGTGGCCCGGCCATGCCGAGTTGCACACGATACATTCGCGCCAGGTGATAAATACCATTGCTCAACATAGCAATAAGCTGCTGATTCTGACTGCCGACAATAATGCGGTAATGAAAGTCCAGGTCGCCCGCTTCCTGATAATAAGATTCGCCGCCTTTGACTTCGTCGAACTGCTCGTTCAACAGGCTATTGAGTTTAGCAATTTCTTCATCTGGCATGTGTTGCGCTGCCAGACGTGCAGCCATGCCTTCGAGGGCTTCGCGCACCTGATACAACTCCATCAGGCCTTCTTCGCTCAGCGAGACCACTCTGGCCCCCACATTCGGACGACGTTCAACCAAATGACAGGCCTCAAGGCGGTTTATTGCCTCACGAACAACCGCTCGGCTTACCTCATACTTTGTCGACAATTCCATTTCGCTTAACTTAGAGCCAGCCGGAATATCACCTTCAACAATCTCTTTTCTAAGCCGGAAAAATGCTTTATCAGAAGCAGTTACGGCACTTTCATGCATAAAGCTCATTATGTCTTTGCCTTCCGGTCTTGTTAAAAGTTGTAGACAATATAGTGCTGCTTTACGTATACGTCAACCTAATCCGAGCCGGATTGTCGACAATTTGCAATATAGAGGGTATTCACGAGATTTATGGTTAATTAGCACTAAACTGGCTGACATCTTGAATCTGACACCTTGAATAATAAGGGCAAGATAACCTGACCCTGCTACACTTTTATCCGTATGTAGATTAAAAGGTATGTTTTTGATGGTAAAAACAGTCGTTACCCTGACGCTAATCCTATTCCTGAGTAGCTTTCACTGCTGGGCTAAGTTCACCGTAGTCACGGAGTTATCCCCACCCAACCAAACCTGGGTCAACGATCAGGTTGACGGTGTAAGCACCGAGCTGGTTAAAGCCATTCTGGACACGGCTGCACTGGAGGGCGATTTTTACATGTACCCCTGGGCGCGCGCTTTGAATACTGCAAAAGATAAGCCCAACACCCTAATCTACAGCATGGCAAAAACCCCACAGCGAGAAGCGTTGTTTCACTGGATTGGCCCCGTGGCGCTGTTTAACCTCGGCTTTGTAACGAATCAGCCTCCTCAGAAAATCCACATCGAGTCGCTGATGGACGCTAAACAATATCGGCTTGCCGTACAAAGAGAGGACGTGGCTGCCCAGGTATTGCAGACTCTGGGGTTTGAATTCATAGAGACCGCAGATATTCAACAGTCCTACCACTTACTGGCGGCCAATAAAGTCGATCTGGTGGTGGACGACCCACGCTATATCAGCGCCATAGCGCAGGCAATGAATTTACCAGACAACCACTTTCGCTATGTGCTGGATATTGAACCGCTTAGTATCAGGGGATATTTGGCTGTCAGCTTAGCCACGGATCCGGAGCTGGTAGCTCGGCTTCGCATCGCCTACCAGCAACTGATTGATACGCCCTTATATCGAAAGGCGCTTTTTGAGTAGGAGAAACTGTATTTCATAGGGCTAAACACCGCCTGCTAAAAATTGGCTGGATATAATAACAAGATAGAGCAAGGTTTTATTCCATAATGCTAATGACAGATCACCTGATGTGGGTTCTCTATATCCTTGTAGGATACTGTCGAACAAATCGATTTGTCATGTTGTAATCCCATCAGCGCTGGTATGTGACGGAAGTGTCGCTTCAGAAAAGAGAAACTGATTCAAAATGAAACAGCCTTATACTATGTTCCCTCTCAATACAACCCATTAGCCAGAAAGGCGATGTTATTTTTCTTCTACTCCATTAAACTCATCGCTTCAAGTCTTCAAGACGTAAATCAATATTGGCCAAATACTCCAGGCCGTAATGGGGATGATCAAACTGAGCAATTAATATCTGAGGCAGATCTTTTTCGACCTCGTCATAGCAACTTGCTATACCACAACTGATTGCCGCTACACTGTCTGTGTCGCCGCCTAAGTTTACTGATAGTTCGAGTATGTCACTCAAACTGTGCGACTGGCTCAGCACCATCAAAACCGCGCTCAGCGTATCCTCTGAAATAGCGCGCACAGGCCCTTCCCAGTGAGCATCAAACACACAACCGAAATCAGTAAGATAATCTGGCAAAGTATTCAGAGTTGCCTTTTTATATAAGCCCGCATGAGTGGCCAGAGCAATACACCTGGCAGCGTTAACCGCAATATCGTGGTCGTGTGTTACTCGGGCCTGCTGCTCAGCTCTGCTCATAATTTTTTGCTCGTCAACCAGATAACCCAAAGGCAGAACACGCATCATAGCGCCATTGCCAAAGCTATCGCTCTTAACCAGTCTGGCAAACGCTTGTGCATTAGGCGCCTCGGCAAAAGCCTGCTGCAATCGCTTGGCATAGCCATGAACCGGATCCCTGTGGTACGTATAGTAAAAGGCAGCGGCAATCGTTTCACTATCCCAGGGTTTATCACTTAGCATCAGCTCAGCCAATGCCAAAGACATCTGTGTGTCGTCAGTGTAGCAGGCTAACTCGCCAGATAATGCATGTGCCCGGTAGCCGCTAAGATCATTGTGTGTCCGGATAATATCTTGTGCAACAAACTCAAACCCGGCACCGTATGCATCAGCAATTGCCATTTCAACCAACATCTGGCTTCCTTAAATATGTTAAACAGCCCTAATGAGTTGCTGTTCTAATTGTCTACTTTAGTTCAGTCAGCCACTTAACCTGTTTTCTGAGCTAATTAATCAGAGCAAGACCTGCCAATACCCGGGCTTTCAAATACCTGACCCGCTATCTAGCCGGTGTAGTCAAATGACGATGTATCTGCTGATGTAGGGACTGTATAACCGGGCAGGCTCTCTCCCGGAAATAAAACATCCCAGACACAGCACTTGACCAACAATTTAAGCATTTCTGGGTGGTACTTGTCCCTGTACTCAGCAAGCTTTTCACGGTCCAAAAACTCCTTACCCAATCCAAAATATTCAACCCAGAAAAAACACAGGCACGCTGCAAGCTTTCTTCATCTTCCTCTTGAGCTTCATGAAGTGGAGGCTTCGCATGGAAACTATAACAATTAAAACGCCACCACAGTTCAATATCTGACTGATAAGCACAAAGCAATGCCTCCTTTAAATCTGCGACTCGATATCGGCCCCCCTGAATATCAAATCCAAGAAGATAATCGTCGATGCCCTCCTGCATCATGCCCATTGGGGTTTCTTCGCACTCGCCAGAAACGTAATAATCTCTGAATGCCAATATGACCCAATAGATAATTTGCAACTGCTTAGAATCAAGCATACATTTAATCTCTCGCTCTGGAGCCTGCGCCTTTAACTATTTGGGCAAATAGTAGTCACCACACTATACATAAAGCTAAATTAACCATATAAAGCAGCCACTTAAATAATAGTTACCCTTTCTATTGGCTCAACCTTCTCTTAATAACCTTCATCATACCGTGTATGCCCATTTATGGTACAGCCCCCTATGATTAATGAGTAAAGGTACGTTAAAATTGCAGAGCAATACAAAAAATAAGGCGTTAACATGCAAATAGAGCATCCCAACTCTGAGGCAGAGGCTCGGACACTGCAGGAAACACTCGCGGCTCAGGTTATCATTGAAGACCAATTTGACTCCATCACCACCATTGCAGGCACTGATGTGGCTTATGACGACGCGACAAACCAACTGGTTAGTGCCATTGTGGTGTTAGATGCCAATACACTGGAGATCATAGAAACTCAGGTGGTCACCGAAAGTGTGCGTTTTCCATACATTCCCGGTTTGTTCTCATTCAGGGAATTGCCGCCATTGCTGTCCGCGTTTGAACGACTCACCCACAAACCAGACATGATAGTGTGTGATGGTCAGGGCCTGGCTCACCCAAGGCGCTTTGGTCTGGCCTGTCATCTAGGTGTCGTACTGGATATTCCAACCATAGGGTGTGGTAAAACACGACTCACAGGCACGCATGAAACGCCACTTGAAACTCGAGGTGCCTGCGCGCCGCTGATAGATGATGAGCAAGTAATAGGCGAAGTTTTACGGACTCAGGACCACATTAAGCCAGTGTACGTCTCTGTCGGTCATAAAGTTAGTCTGAGCACAGCAAAAGACTGGATCCTCAAACTTACCCCAAAATACCGCCTGCCAGAAACAACCCGTCAGGCAGATCAACAAGTGAACCGAGCGCTTAAAGCACTGCAAGCATAAGGCTACTGCGCATTAGGGCATGGTCAGGTAAAGGCAGCCACACGCCATGAAAGGAGCGAGCTATGCCACTGGCCAGAGCGACCTGCAATGGTGCCGGGTTACAAGACTTGAGTTATCGATTAAGGCCTGTGAGACGACCGCAGGTCTTACTTTATGAGCAATTTTATTGATGTGACTTAGCTGATTTACCATTGGTTCAGTGCCATAACTGACATGCGCAAAGTGATACCAATTTGCTTAATGAAGTGCTCTATTTTGAGGCGAGAAAATATCGTCGATAACACCAATCTCGCGCCCTGCTATCGCTGAGGCACCTACATCTATGTAGGCGAGGCAAAAATTTCGCTATTTATTTGTTCTAAATAGCGAAATTTTTAACACCGTTAGCGGCATATTTGCTCCTTCAAATTGAACGGGTATTAAGTGACATTGGTATAAAATTAGTCTGTTCTTAAATAAAAGATACTCAAATGGATAGAGCACTTGTAGTGCCCTATCCAGAGGTTGAAGTTATTCAAACTCTTATACAAGCTCTCGTTGAAACGGATAGCTATTGGTTTAATAAGTGGTCGTTCTCAGCACTGAACTCAGACAAGGCATATCAACCACGTTTGCGACTGACAAATACGCCCGCTAAACACAAAATCAAGAAACTCAGACTACCACCTGAGTCGCCACCCTGAGTATTGCCGTTATCAGTACCTGGTGATTTATTGCTGTTGCCATCGCCATTTCCGGGCTTTTCATTGTTGTTATCAGTTTCTACAACTTGCAGCTGAACGCTCGCACTGGAAACCGTGGTTTGCTGCCACATTGCATCAACTGATAACTCAACATTTCCCAGCTCAGCAAACTGGGTTGTTAACTTGCCAGTATCCGCCTGCGATGTTATCGGCTCACCAGCAACATACCATTGATAATGTAAGTCTAGCGGCTCACTGGATGTGAGATTTGCCAGAAACTCTACATTCTGACCTAGTACGACGGTATCAGGTTGCAAAATAACCAGCCCTACAATTTTTGGAGAAACGAGATCGACCTGTTTTTGGGAAGATTCCACCAGCTTTCCGTCCTGATACACTTCACGGGTCACTGTATAAATACCCGGTTGTGCGTATTCATGTTCGGGCTCAGCCTCATGAGATACCGAACCATCACCAAACCGCCAAAAGTACTGTGCATCGCTTGCCGATACAGTGGACGTTATTAAAAATAAAAGGCCAATCATTATTTTGTACATAGTCACTCCCTGATAGTGATATTGAGCCATACGTAACATCAAAGCTTCATTGATGAAGCCAGTGTATGACGGCGCTCATTGTAACATAATCGTTAAAAAATAAAATATAATACGCTAACTCGTCCATCCAATAGTACTAGCTTAACTGCGTAATTGTATTCACTTGTATTAGGTAAGAGTTCAGAGTCAGTCAAACATTTCGCCATAAAGCGTATGCCCGCAATCAGGCATACGCTTTTGTCCTACTGTTGATATGCAACACCATAGGTGCTTAAAGCGGCCTCACACAACCGCCAGTTCAAGATCCCTCGCGCTGGTGCACTTACGTCTATGAAGGTTGGTGCCCACCGTATATTTCGATACCTTACACTATCCTCTCCAGAAACAACGCCAGCGCGAACAGCCTCTTGCCTGGCAAGCTCACACTGCTTCCAATCCTGGCCGTCACTAGTCGGTAGCTGTAAATCCGTTATATCGTAGTTGGCGGGGCAAGATTTGCCTCGTTGAACACAGGCGTTTTCCATTTCCTGCACCTTGTTTTCACAGGCATAACCGAAGGGGTTATCCCGGCAATATTTGGCAGCATGGAAAGAAAACCAGGCATTGTCATAGGCAAGTACTTTGATACGCTCCACTGACAGGCGCTGTACCTCAGGCAAATAAGCATAATAGCTGTTGAGTAAGTTAGTTGCTCTTTGCTCATCCAGAATGGCTTGCTTAAAGTCGTCCTCAAGCTCAGTGATCAGCCATTTAGTTGCATTTCTGACTATCTGGTAGTCTGGCACTAATGCGCGCAATGCCAGTGATGATTTGTCGTAGCGAGTTGTATAATAGCGAACGACATTGTAATCACTGAGTGAGGTCAGTTGGCTAGTAAACCCAGATTTTGCATATTTAACCGCTTCATAGAACATATCAAAACACGGCTGTGGATTGTCCAAAGAGCAGGTAATGATATTGTTAGGTATGACGGTGAGCAGTTGTTTGGGGTCGCCCCCTTGTTGTACCGCTCTTACCGTTATTTTTACCGACGATTTTATGTCATGCTGCAAATATCTGAGCTGCCCGCCTACATTGAATACACCACCATACAAGTCAACATCCAGATAGCCGCCGATGTCTGACTTGTCTTTGTTACTACCGAAATCAATCTTTAAGTTAACCAGCACGTTTGCACCATACTCAATACCAGTGACAAACTCATCGCCTGCCAATGTTTGTAATTTAGTCTGGTAGTTGTTCGCAATACTATGCCCAACTTGTGACAGGGTATATCCTGTATTCTGGTTCACAGGCAAAAACAAACGTTTCTTTGGCGTGCTGGACGCACTAAATGTGTAAGAGCTTGAATAAGTGCTGGATGCCATTTCTTTGGCAAGCGAAGCCCCCGCAGAGACACGCACCACGGGAAAGTTCACGTTGGTGTCAACACTGCCATTGAGAATACTCAGCATATCGTCATAACCCATGTCGATGCCGGTTTTGAACTGCAGCTCAGTATTACCAAAACTCTCATCGACAACACCACTGACTGGCCGCACGTTTAAAAAACGCTTTTTTTGGCTATCGTATGCCGTACCCACTTCGATGTGATCATTTATGAGACCTGAAATGACGGAGCCTGTCAAAGCACTATTCGTCATTTGAGTATCTGCACCCAGTGAATAGCCACTCACTGCCGCCAGCGTTATCGCCAGCAATGTAGAGTAAATTGGATTCATATCATCTTCCTTAACGAATTGTTACCAGATAGTCTTCAACTTCACCGTAATGCACACGGGTACACGCGTTATCCGATCCTCCTCCGGCATCAATAGCAACGCGCATCAGTGTTAAACCTTCAGGCACTTGTGCCGGCACATCTAGCGAAAATTCAAACACACCTGTTGACGCAGACCGGTAAACCATTTCCGAAGGTTCAAACTGACCATTGTGATCCCAGTCCAACCATACTCTGGCTGCGACATAAGATGGAAATTCAGGCTCTTCGTGCCCAGGTTTAATGGTGACTTTTGATACCTGATTAGCGCGCAATCCAAACACTTTACCCGAAATCTGGCTATATCCATGCTTTTCAGACCGGTGAGTAACATCATCCACGGTTACTTCGGAGATCCATTCCCATTCATGCACATAACTGCGGTTGTCACAGTATGATCTCGGCAGTACCGTGGTCTTAAGCGCCACGGGCTTATACTCCGGAGGCATTATAGAGCAGGCTTCATCTGCACTGGTGCCTGCATACCACTGATAGGGGTTCGTAAAATCAGTGTTCGCAAACGTCACGTATTGCGCTTTGCCAGCAGCTAAAGCGGCGCCAGAGAGCCATAGCTCTTTTAGCTGGCGAAGCTTTTCCTCTTTTTGGACTATATCGGTCGATTCATACATCTGCTCCCACAGTTCAACCAGCAGCCCGTCAAAACACTTGCTCAGCCACGCAAACCGGCCTTGTGCCTGTTCAACTGTAAGTAAATCTCCTAGTTCACTGTATCTGGCTTGCTGATGTGTTCCATTATTTTGCTCTGATATCGAGGCAACTGCCGGACCACCAAAAGCCATGTCCAGTACCAGCAAGACTAACAAAAATCTGAGTATATTCATGAGATATCCTTATCTTAGTACGTCACTGATGGCACTATAATCACGTAAATACACGAGATTATCGGCCTCGTACTGAATACAGTGACTGCCTTCCGGGTTGCGTTCACAATAATCCACTAGATCAGCATACAAGTTAGCGTTAGCGCGGCTTTTAGTTTCAATATCCTGTAACAGCAGCAATTGCTCTGCGGAAAATTGCGCAGCGTAGTAACGTTGCAGGTTTTTTGCACGGCGATACACCTGCAGCTCATCTACCCAGCGAGCCGTCAGCTCTTTGATAATGAGTTGAGTCAGATAGTTAGCAGGCATATATCCACTATCAGGGATGAGTTGTTGAAGGCCGGCACCAGAATCTAAATATCTGGCTGTATAAGCGTCGCTGATATTGTAATCATCCAGTGAATTAAACTGATTGATGTAGTCCGTTTTCAGGTAGTGTACTGCTGCTTGAAACAAATTAAAGCAAGGCTCGGGGTTGAGCAGTGTGCAGTGCATAATACCATTAGGTATTACTTGCAATAACTTGTTTGGGTCTCCGCCACTCTGAATACCGCTTATCGTAATTTTGACTGATTTTCGTTTATCTTCGGCGATTTTCTGCAGATCTCCATCGACTTGAACTTTACCTATCCAGTCAACGCTAAGGTACCCGCCAATTGTGCGCTTATCCGTCTCATTTCGATACTCAATTTTCATGTTAATGACAACATTCGAGCCGTAAGCAAAGCCCTGAACAAACCCGTCCCCCAAATTGCGAGCCTTGTTTCCGGGGTACGCCGTTGCCAATTCCTTCGCGGCAACTGTAGGCTGAAAGCCTGTGTCATCGTTTGGAATCAATATTCTTGATTTGGGCTTAATTGAGGAGTAGACAGTATATGTACCTGTGTACCTATCCGCACTGATATTCTTAGCATAGTTTGAGCCTGCATCCACTCTAACCGCAGGCAATTCGAAACCTGCATCTACCTTTCCATCGACGAGTTTAAGTGCTTGCTGATAGCTCAGGTCAACACCTACTCTAAAATCTATATGCGTGTTACCCAGGTGATCAACTTGCCTGCCAAGCACAGATTGCAACCCCAAAAACTGCTTTCCTTTGCTCTGATAAGCCGTGCCAAGTGGCACAAGGTCATTACTCTGACCAATGGCAGTTCGTTCTTCTACTTCATGGACAGCTATAGTGTGAGCGTGTGCCTTTACCAACAGAAAGGCGGCTCCCAATAACAACATAATCGAAACCACATTACGTATTTTCATTATCATATCTCCATGAAAGGCCCATTGGGCCTTGGTATTTGTCAATCCATGACTACTGCTTCAGGCTGTTCAGATAGTCCTGATGCCAGGCCTGAGGCAAACGATTAAGCACATCTTCTGTTGTTTCCACCTCACTGCTGAACTCATACTCGCTTTGCATCGCCAAATCACCTACTTGCAAACCATTGGCAAACATACTGAAAGACTCACCTTGTTGATAATTGGGATCACCTTTACCACGACCCAGGCGAAGATTATAAACCTTGTCGGTGAACTCAATCTCCTCTATCTGAGTGATCATCTCTAACCCGTCTTCAGTCAAAATCTTTGCGCCTTGCTCAATTTTGCTAGCCCACACAGCCTTACCAGACTGCATGACAACAGGGTGAGATTCTGTTAAGAGCAGCGTTTTACCAGACTTGGTTTTCAGCTGGACCATGGGAATGGTTTCAACCCCTACAGAAATATCTTCTATCGTCAGAGCTAAGTGATGATCAGGTGAAAACTCGCTGGCACCGAGCACTTGATCTCCCACTTCAAGTTGCTCGATGGGAAGTTGCTTACCATTTGGTAAAGTGATTAAGGTGCCTTCAGCCAGGCAACTATATACAATTTGCATCTGAGGGTGGTCTGTTTCACCCCAGCCACTGTTCATGTCTGTGGAGCCAATGACAAAAGAAGCCGTTAGTGGGGGTCTGCCTGGACGTATAACATGATCAAGCGCAAAGTGCATTATCCAGTGGGTATCCTGGTACCTGCCAAATAATGTGGCGTCTCCAAACACCCCCTCATCTTGCGGGATATCCCAAGATATGATTGTCCGATCCATCCCCTTCCACTTGTCGTAGCGCAAGTTTAATTTCTTTGCGAAGAGGTCGCTGATATCCTGATAATCAGAATCACCAATTGCCACAGCCCCGCCACCTTCCTTCGTCTGAATAAAGATATTAGTTCCGTGATTCATGAAAGCAGGCTTATTCATTGCCGGGCTCTCGACTATGGTTATTACGCCGTTTTCCTCCTGAACTTCCAGTGTTGTAAAATTTGGCAGGTAAATGCGTGTTACTTTGCCCATCACGTTAAAACTCCCTTGAAACGGCACCTTAAGTTTGGTCTGACTATTGGGCGTTCCTATTGGGTATATATTTTCATAATCACAATCGCCATAATTTCGATTGAGACAAATAGTGATCTTACCATCAGGCGCATCCGCACCGCCTTCAGAGCGGTTATCAATGGGCTTTTTAATGGCTGTTTTAAAACCATCTCGCCCCGCTAAAGGAAGTAGTGAGGCGCCCTCAGCACCAGATGCGCCTGATCTCAGCTGCATAGAGTAGCCTAACTTTGCCAGCAAAGTATCCTTCGAATACTCAACTACAATATTTCGGTCTTCAACAATTTGCTTATTGTCGGCCCCCATATATATTGAGGTTACCCAGCCATCGGCAAAAATACGCTCTGAAGCGGCAAGCTTAGACAGAATATCTTGTACTTTCGCGTAGGAGTATACGGATTTGCGTTTTGCCTCCTGCCCGTCGCCAAAGTATTCATTGTATGACAGTTGAGTGAGCTGCTCGCCTTTCTCATTGGTCAGATGCAGATCTATCAATGTATAATCGGTCGAAACCGTTTTACTGTTTAACGCAGATAGCAAAACAAAAGGCTCACCACTAGCATTGTTTGCTACGTCAATCCCCATGTGTTTAAAAAAAGAGCACAGTTCAGGTCTGCCGCTCAAGCAATTTTGTAATGAGCTAAGGCGAGGATTTTCTGTTTCCAACTCGTCGTGATCCAACCTTTGTTCAATTAGCGAAAACAAATGAGGCCGGTTTTTTCTGCTCAGTCCATGTCGTGCCAGTCGCGCTTTTAAACGATCATTTTTGATTTGCATGTCTTGCTGGTAAGCTGCATCACTGGCTGCTTGTGATGAGCCAGCAAAAGTGTCAGGCATTACGGATACCGTCCCCAATGCAAGTGCAATGGATAAGTACAGAGGTTTCATATTTTATTCCCTTAATATGGAGAGTAATTTGAGCAAACGCTCAGGTCCCACCTGCGATATGCTGGCGAAACCCTACAGCAATTCATTCAATTAAGTTGGATGGAGCACGTTATAGGTTTGAGGTGTGGCTTTTTTTGTTTGGCAGGCGAATAAGTTCGATAATTCACTATATGTATAGCGCTGAGAACTTTGTTGAGATACCAATTCAAAGCAAGTCTGAAAACTTGGATGATAGGGTATGTCACTTGAACCGGAAAAATACGCTGAATCATTTGCTAGTACAGGTAGTTCAAAGTCATCCGAAGGTTGCGTCTTGCTTTGTACAAAACTGTTGAGGAATTTAACTTTGTTGCTGCCGTCAGTTTCGAAGCTAAAATTAGTAGGCGACCACTCGCCTGCATTTGAAAAGTCGACTTTTATATCAAAGATTTGCCCCTCATCAATACCACCGCAGCTATATATATGTCTGTAACTATCTCCAACAGACACCCGCATCATCATTTGACCCGGTAAGGCACCATCAGGCAAATTCAAAACAATACGTTCATTACCCTTAGCCCATTCTTCTATATAAACTTCTTGCTCTTCGTAGGCACCATTGTGGTTTGTATCGATCAATACAGTCACTTTTTGACCTACCGACCTGGGACCTAACTCGATCGAGTTCTCTTGCTCAAGGTACATATTCAGAGGCTGGTCCAGAATCTCCTGGTAGCTTTGTGGCTTCAATGACAAGCTCTGTTGATTAATAGTCACGATATCCAACAACTCAGTTTTTTCGTTCCCTATCATCGGCGAACAAACCACACCTAAAGGATGTGAATAATAATCCCTATAGGCAAGCAATTCCTCTCCATTGCTTTTTACAACTTTGAGCTTAAAACGCACAAGCTGGTCTGGCGCAATATTGTGTACCCTATGTAAGAAAGGATAAATAGCATGACCTGCTTTGCGCTCCCAACGTTCTGTCGCCCCATCCCCCCAGTCCACAGCGATATGCTCTATTTCACTTATAGGTAGTATATCAATCCAATATCTGAACTCGTCATACTGCGGCATAGCAGTAACCGGTAAGCTTGAAATTTCAGACGTTTGTGCAACCAGCCCCACCAGATGTAACGCTCCATCTACATTTTTCCGTGCATCCTCTGCTAACATGCCAACATTGCTTGAGTTAGCAACCAACATCAGGCAAGTAGCTGCATCATCTAAACTGGCGTTGGCGGGCAAACATGAAATGTTGGCGTTTAAGAATAGTTTGAATGCTTCCTCCACCGTCCAACCATAAGTTTTTACTAGTTCATAAAACGCTTTTCTGAAAAGACCACCCACGTCATATCGAGACATATTGGCACGATACGCACTCAAATGATCTATACTACTACCATCAAGTGAAGGCAGCGAAAAGTAACGCTCTCCGACATCTTGGACTCTTACATCCCAGCCAAGCCACCACTTTTTATCCGCTTGCGGGCGCCCTGTACTATCCAAAGTTTGTGTTAGAAATGGTTCTGAAGTGCTAAAGCTACCCGATACTCCGTGCTGCAAGTAATCTAGCACGGCAAGGCTCGCAATATCAGCAAATGCTTGAGAAAAAGCACCAGCTTCCCCTTGGCTATTCAGCTGACTGTTCCAGTGTGTCAATGCATACGCCGCCTCGTAAGCAACTACACTTGATGTAGTAAGCGAATAATGGCTATAGCCATAGTATCCGGTACCGTAATTCACATGGGTACCGTCCCAGTAAGCTTGGTTCATACCCAAGGTGTTGTTTCTTACTCTTTGTCTTAGTGTTTGGAGACAGTAACCATCAATGGAGCAATCGGACGCTTGATTTGGAAACAGTTCATTCAGTTGTCTGTGAAAAAATTGCATGGTGAGCCCACCGTAAAAATGAGCATCATTTAGTGAGCTATAGCTAAAAAAGTTATAGTAATCTGTATCGACATCGGCACCATTAAAATATTCGTAATATCCATCACAACTGTACATAAAAGAATTAGTATGATGCGAATAGTAGTCAATCGTCTGCACATAAGGATTTTCTAAAAAACAGCGTCCACCCTCTTTTCTGACAATAAAAGGGTAGCCATCAAATTCAGCAAAAATGAGCGGGCGATCCGTGTCGCTGATATCATTGAATAGCAACTCAGTTGAAGCGCCGGTCGTTTCATCATATTGATATCTGAGGCAAGCCTCCATTGTCGAAGGCTGTGGAGAATAACAAATTGCCCCCATTTTCTCGTTACCGCCTATGCCTCCAGCAGCAACGTATTGTTCGTCGATAGAAAGCTGTTCAACGTCTTGCTCATCACTGGAAACGTGAACGACCCCTTGCTCAGATTTAAGTACACTCAGCGTGTCCGCATCGATGGTGAGTGTGCGTATGCCCTCTTTCGAAGTGGCGATGACCTGAAAAACGCCTATTAGACGGCCTTGCCAAGTCAAATACGCGCGATTGAGATGTTTTAATTTCGTCCCGGAAGTTATGCCGGTTCCTTCCGCCAGCCGCTGTTCGATATCAGTCAAGGACATGTGGAAGTAACGCCCATCAGTGGCACTCGTTACCTCTTGTGCTCTCAAGGTCACCCCCAGACCCTGCACGATTTTATCAGTATCGTCTTTGACGAGCACAAACCGAGCGCCAATCACCGGTATGTTGCGATAAAAAACCTGATAGTGCTCAAAGCGTTTGGTACTTCCTGTCGTTTTTATCCGTTGATAGCTCAACCCAGTTGTCGCTTTGTCCGCATTTATTGAAGTAGACAAGACTCGAGCCTGCTTGTGCAGCTCATGTTCAACTTCATGCCACAAATGTTGTTGGTTCAACAATGCGTGTGTGTCGACCCACTGTGTCTCAGCGTAACTAAAACCACTGAAACAACATAGAAAAGCCACCAAAGAGGCATTATTGTTAGGCATTCACTCTCTCCCTGAATACATACTGTTTACAAATTAGACTGTTTCCTTTTAAGCTTGAAACTGGCGCATCGCTAACATCATGAGCCATTGCGACTTCTGATTGAATATTCAAGCCTAACGCGTTACGTCATAAAAGCGTAATGTACAAACACCCACAATGAAACAAAAAACAAACAACCTGTTAAAATTTCATGTTCACTTCCGCACTTTGAACACGCTCAGTTGTCGCAAATAAAAACAATGCTAAAGCACTATTTAAAACAGTATTTTACCGACTCGATGGAGATTGCTGCCGTTATTTTAATAATAAGGCTCAAAGGATTAATAAGTTAGTAGATATTTCAAATGGCTAAGAAACATACACTAGGGTTTTCATAAGAGAACTGTTAGCATTTGCAGTACTCAGGCACCGAACAGAAATATGTCTGTGGTGTACAAAGTCTAATTTGGGCATACGCCTTGTTACCCCTCGATATCTAAACACAAGGAATAGACTGTTTGTACCTGCATTTTGTAGCTTACACTCCGTGGCGTATCACTGAAAACGAAGAAGGCACAGTCAGACCCTCGATGGTACTGGCGGAGCTCACCCCTGCCAGTACTTGGCAAACAACTGTGGGTAGGTTTGCTTTAACACTTTGGGTTTATTTTTAAACTGTTTGCCCTGTGGCGCATAATTCACCGTGTTGTGATAGGGCAGCTCCAGCTCCGTTTTTTGCTCGTAGAGCAAGCCTGCTGTCAGGTCCAGTTCGTCGCAGTAAGGGTAAGGCAGGTTGTCGCGCAGGGGCATGTCTTCAATGCTTGCCAGGGTATCTGGCTGAGTCAGCACTTGTTCTACCACGGCTTCGCCCTGGGTTAGTAGCCAGTTGCAGAAATCCAGAAAGTCATATTCACTGTTGCAGCCGCAGGTCACATAGGCTGCCCCCCAAATATCCCAGTGCCATAAGCGTCTGAGTTGCTTGCTGTAATGAGTGTCAAAATCGGCAATGTCTGTATCAGACAGTGTTTCCAGCCTGGTTTTTAGTTGCGCCGCTTTATCTTTAGTTTGGTTGTCGATGGCAATGAGCTGCCAGAATTGGGTCAGATCCATGGAATAAAACACATCAGGAATTCATGATGCGATCTTATCACAGCCTGTTCTTTGAAAGGTATGCTAAGTGGATCACAGGCACAAAAAAAGCAAGCCTTAGCCTGCTTTTTCTCTCAGGGTATTAAGCTTTTAATTAAAGCTTAACGATTTCTTCAGCCTGAGGACCTTTCTGGCCTTGAGTCAGTTTAAACTCAACACGCTCTCCTTCAGCAAGGGTACGGAAACCGTCACCTTTAATTGCACTGAAGTGTGCGAATACATCTGGGCCATTTTCCTGAGCGATGAAACCAAAACCTTTTGATTCGTTAAACCACTTTACGGTACCTGTTAAAGTATTAGACATAATAGTAAATCCTGAATATTAAAATGATGCCAATCCCTAAAAGCTAACCTCTGCCCTGTTGCAAAGGATCCTTCTATACAAAAAACTGGCAAACCTATGCCCATGTGGGCGCATAGACCTAAATTTTGCCGGTGATAAAACTTCAGGACGGTACTACTACAAGCAAAAACTTATACAACAACGTAATGGAGATTTATAAACACTGACCCAAATTCTGTCTACGTTCATCTTATCGGGCTGCCCCTCTAAGTCAACTAATTTTTAATCATATTTGTTAATTCTTGATGACACAAACAAGTCGCTTTAAAGGCAGAGGAGACAAGGGTGTACCTTTTTTATTTTACCTATTTAACAGGATTATGATCGAGGGCAAATTGTGGTTAATTTAACCGGATATAACACCTTTGGAGACTACGCTTTGCAACTAAACTGGGTATAATCCTGCGCAGGTTCACTAAGGCGCTTTTTATGCTCAAAGAAATGTTTCTGCTAATAACCAGAGTTATTGTGTTGTGCGCTATCAGTGCACCAATTTGTGCTACACCATTAACAATATCCTACCTGCAACACCCTAGTGTCCGAGACCAGGCCTTGCCATTAATTCAGGCTGCGTATGCTCAGGCAGGCATTAAAGCCAACTTTATTGCCATGCCCGCGCACCGTGTGCTGCACGAAATTACGGCTGAGCATACCGATGGCGACGTCATTCTGGCACAGGAGATATTCGCCCCATTCAAAGATGTTATCTCTGTCGGTCCCGCGTTAACGGAAGTTGACTTTGTGCTCTTATGCGTCGCAAATGTGCCTTGCGACAACTCTGTGTTAGTAGCAACACCAAGTACCATAGTCGCTACCGACCAATCCAAGCGTGTGCTACTCACCAAGTACCCGCAAGCGCAAAGAAATCAGTTCTATCAGATTAACAATTTAGGCAAACTGCCTGAGCTGCTAAACCTGCACCGCTTTGACTACGCTGTTTTTGTGGTATCAACTCAGTGGCCGCTACCCGACTCACTCGCTCATTTGAATGTACATCATTTATTCAGTTCAAAAGCCTATCATGTCCTGCATAAAAAACATGCTTCAATGGCTGCACAACTGTCATTGGCTATTGCAACCGTCAAGGCACAAAAAGGTCTGTAACAAAGCCTCTTTGACTGTCAGCTTACGGTTGCGCGATTGGCCCGGACACAGGAAATCGCAGTACTATGCTCAAGCCATCTTGATAACAACTGACGTACACAGTACCCGCCAGATCATTCAAAGCTATACGCTTAACATGTGCCAGGCCTAACCCAGACCCTGCAACCTGTTTTTTAGTTGAATAAAATGGAGCAAAAATATCTTCCGGGTGAATCAGATTTACACCCGCACCATTGTCACTCACTTTGAGCTTGAGCTCCTGATTTTTAACCTTGGCGCCAATTCTGACCGTTGGTTCCTCAACGCCATCAAATGCATGTTCAATTGCGTTGGTAATCAGATGGTTGAGCGCTTCAATTAAACTGGCTGGCTTGAGGTGTAATAATACGTCTGCGCTTGGATCGATGTCGATTTGAAGCGTGATTTCTTTCTCTGCTAACGAAGGTGCCCATACATCTGCCAGTGAATTAAAAACGTCTGTAATACGACATACTGTCGAAACCCCATTGTGGCACTGCACAATAGACTGTTTAAGTCGGTCAATTTTATCGTCAATCTGATAAAGGTTGCGTGCCAGCAAGGCCGCAGCCTGACCAATGCAGTCAGCCTGTTTACGGACTTCATCCATAGACTCTGGTCCATCCTCTAATTCTTGCAAAAGCCGACTGGCCGACTCGACCAGCATAGATGCAGATGTCACACTCACGCCCAATGGCGTATTGAGTTCATGAGCCAGCCCCATGGTCATTAATGTCTGCTCTTTAAATGCCTCTTTATGATCGTGCTCCTTTTGCTCCGCCAGCATTCTCAATTGCAGTTCAAACAAATGTTTCAGTGAGCTGAGCATAGCTCTGGTTTTGCCATCAAAGGTATTTTCTTTGTCATCGAGTACACACACGGTACCAAAAACTGAGTCATCAACATTCTTAATTGGCAAGCCCAGGTAAGCTATCATACCCAGTTTGATATCCGGATTATGAGCCCAGTCAGCATCTTTAAGGGCGTTGGGAACAAACAACTCATGTTGTGTCTTTATCACTGTTTCACAATAGAGCCCAGACTGATCCCAACACTCACTATCACCAATCTCGTAAGGGTTTTTACTGTTGAGGCTCTTATTGAAAACACTCAGGTGGGGACCGTTGAGTTTCATGATCAATGCAACAGGCACCTCCAGTAGCTCAGCCACACGAGTTAATAACTCATTCCATTGTACAACCAGTTCGTCTGATAAAGTGTTGGTGTTCACGCGCCTGCTCCTGACAAGCCCTTTTCTGGCCGCATGCCCCTCTGACTTGTCCTTTGAGTATAGCCTGAACACACCAATTTAAGTGCGTATTTGGAGCCTAAGAAGTACTTTTCAGTGCCAGGTGCGCAGCAACATCCTCTGCGCTGAGCGGCTCACCCAAATGATAACCCTGCAGCAGAGGGCAACCCATCTCGGTGAGTAATCTGGCTTGTTCAGAGGTTTCTACTCCTTCTGCGCAGCAAATAACACCGAGATTGTTGGCCAGGGTCAGTATCGAACTCACCACGCCCGAAGCCTCACCTGTGATCAGTCCCTTTGTTAGCTCGGGGTCCAGTTTAAGGACATCAAAGTGAAATGCATGAAGTTCTCTAATGCTGGTATGGCAAGCGTCAAAGTCGTCAATTGCCAGAGTAAACCCTGCCTGACGCCATGTGCTAACCACCGAGCTAAGTTCTGCTCCAAGCAACGACAATTGCTTTTCAGCAATCTCAATTTCTATATGCTGAGGCAGTAAGCCATGTGAGGATATGCAGCGTTTAAGCGTTTGCAATGCGTCATCGTGCTGTAGTGTTTTTACTGCAAGGTTGATGCTTAACCTGAGCTTGGGGTACAGAGCCTGCCATTTCACAAAACAGCTCAGCGCCTGCTCCCAAAGCCTGATCTGTAAAGTCATCAAGGCGCCCAGATCTGCTATCTCACCGATAAAATGATTCGCTTCGACTAATACACCTTCTTTGTGCCAACGTGCTAACATCTCCAACTGAACAACCCGGCCATCCGCGGCACTCACAACGGGCTGAAAATGAGGCACAAACTTATCCTGAGATATCGCCTCCAAAATGGCCTGCTCCAGAGCCTGGTTTTGTTCGGCTTCGTCATCCAGTTGTGAGCAGTAAAACTGCATACCACCTTTGCCAGATTTCTTCGCCCGATACATGGCGCTGTCTGCATGTTTCATTAACACTTCGGCGTTGTCACCGTCATCAGGGTATAAAGCCACACCAGCACTCAAAGTTGCCCGCACTTCAACGCCTTTGATCTCGTATTGGCCACACACTTTATCGAGCACTTTTTTGATAACACTGCCAACGTGCCGTTTATCTTCAATGGCATCAAGCAACAGTACGAACTCATCGCCCCCCATACGAGACACCGTATCACATGCCCTGATAGCATCGGTCAACCGGTGTGCGATCTGCTTCAGGAGCAGATCACCAAAGTCGTGCCCTAATGAATCGTTAATTTTTTTAAACTTATTGAGGTCCATAAACACAACGGCAAACTGATGACGGTTGCGTAATGCACGTTTACAGGCCTGAATCAGCCTGTCTTGCAGCAATAGTCGATTCGGCAAACCGGTCAATGCATCATGGTGAGCCAGGTGATTCATTTTACGTTTAAGCGCCCGCGATTCAGTCACATCCTGGAAAATCATCACGGCCCCAATCACTTTACCTGCGTTGTTGTAGACCGGAGAGCAGGAATCATCAATCGCAAACTCCAGCCCGAGATGATTTCGAAAACAGGTAGAATCCGGCAAGCTGATCGTTTGCTGGTTGCGCATGCAAACGGCCATCTGATCTTCAATAAGCCTGTCACTGCCCTCGTGATAAAGTGGCATGACCTCGGTGATAGGCAACCCTTTGACTTCTTCGGTCAGCAAAGCTAAGACGGCCTCGGCGACCGGATTCATAAAAATCACTCGGCTATCTACATCACAGCATATTACGCCGTCGCCTATGGAGCTCAGTGTCACGGCTAACAGCTCGCTGTCTGTGTCAGCCTGACCAAGATGAGGAGAAAGATGTAAATAGCGAGCCAGATGAAGGTTACGTTGCTCAGAGCTCTGCAACTCAAACAACCCCGTAACACGTTCGCTCTGGGCGCTAACCAGCGTCAATTTAACCACCTGGCCATTTTTTGGCTGTTCCAGCCACGCTGCGAGCCTTGCCCAGCTATCTGGTTCAAGCAATTCGTGGAGGTTGTAAGCAAATAATGCTTTATGGGTTTTATTCAGCGCATTAGTTAAGCCATCACTCATACTGACTAAGCTCGCATCCGAGCTAAACACAAACTGATATCCCGGGTTCGCCTGAAATGCCTCCAGATAAAAATGATGGGCCTCATGGTGTTCACTACTGCTGATAACTCCCCGTTGGCGATTTAACCCCCACACCACCAACCCCGCCATCAAAGCAAACACGCCCCCTATGACCAGCGCAAACACCATTGGGTTGGCCAATAAAATAGCGGATGTTGGAGTTGCTGCGCTTGCCTGCCACCCCATGGCAGAGAAACACAGACAAACTATTGATTGCAACGCAGCGGGTTTCACTCAGGCTCCGATCTTTTTTTATGTCGCACCTGTCAAGCTTAGTCGCAATCTCGTCACTTTGGTAATGCTTAAGAGTACTTTTGAAGCCTTTGTTAATGAAAGGGTTTAAGGTTGTGGAGAACATTTTCACTGGGTGTGCGATTATGCCGATTTCTGGAATTTCAGCGAATTTTATCCTAGTGTCTTGAAAGCAGCCCGTTGCCAGTGGAGTTTCGCATTGAGCGATAAAAATATAGTAGACAGCTTTATTCGCGTTGCGCGTATTATCGCCAACCTGGATGCCATTCTGGCTGAAGCCAAAAACTTATCATTAACCGCTAAAAATGCACGCGTTGTGGCACTTCGGGCGGGAGATTCTGCATCCGGTTTTAAGCCTATCACTAATTTTATTGATGAGTTCTCAGAACAAACCATTAAAACCACAACACACATCTCCACATTATCCAACCAGCTGTTCAAAATCGCGCTCGAGGCCGTACGCAGTACACAGTTTGATTTACATGTTGATCAGGCTGCGACGCTGGCTACCACAGTGCAACTCGCAGCCTTACAGCACAAAGCGAAATCAGAACGACAGCAACAGACTAAGAAGCTCGAAATCGCCCTGCTTGAACTGGAGAGTTTTTTTGAAGAAATTAACAAGCAGATGCGCAGTGCTGAATACATTGCAGTAACCAGTAGAGTTGAAGCATCGAATGCAGGAGAATTTAGTGACAGCTTGCAATCCGTCTCCGACTTTATTGCCAGTGCAGCCAGAACAATCAAGCAATCTGTCACCGTAAACTTAAATGAAATTCATACACTAAGAGGCACCTTGCATTGAAAGCGACACAACTGTTTCAGGCTCCCAGCCATACCTGGTTGATGTTTGGCCGGGATGAAGGAAAACCAGAAAAAATCATAGATACCAACCAGTATTTGGTAAAAGGCAAAGGCCTGGCGGTGCTGCTAGACCCGGGCGGCACGGAGCTCTTTTCACCTATGTTAGCCGCAATATTGCAGCATATTGAACTCGAAGAGTTGACAACGTTATTCGCTTCCCATCAGGACCCCGACATCATTTCATCACTTGGGTTGTGGGATAAGGCCCTGCCGAATGCAACTCTACACGCTCCCTGGCTGTGGGAAGGGTTTATTCGTCACTTTGGCATGAACAATATCAGATATCAGGGGATCAAGGACGAAGGCGGGGAGATCCGTCTGAATGACATTAGCCTAAAGCTGGTACCAGCACATTATCTTCACTCATCCGGAAATTTTCATGTCTATGACCCCCACGCCAAAATTCTGATGAGCGGTGATGTAGGCGCAGCACTGGAAAAAACGGATGCGCCCATATTTGTTGAAGACTTTGGCACTCATGTGAAACACATGGAGTATTTTCATCGTCGCTGGATGCCCTCTAACCGCGCAAAATCAAACTGGATAGCCCGCGTTAAGGAGCTGGATATCGACATTATGGCACCACAACATGGCCGTTTGTTTAAAGGAGACGCCGTCACCGAATTCCTTGAATGGTTTGCCAAGCTGGATGTCGGGATTGCAAGTTAACGGGGTACTGGTTTTTTGAGTTACTTGTCGCTCCACACCGCTAATTCGTTACCACTTGGTTCAATGAAATGAAACCGTCTGCCACCCGGAAAGCTAAAAATCGCTTTATTGATAGTGGCCCCTGCTTGCTCTACAGCTTGCTGTGTTTGCTCGAGGTCCTGGCTGTAGAGCACCAGTAACGGTGCCCCCTGATCCTGACGTGCAGACA
This sequence comes from Pseudoalteromonas sp. XMcav2-N, assembly GCF_024124545.1. Taxonomy (GTDB): domain Bacteria; phylum Pseudomonadota; class Gammaproteobacteria; order Enterobacterales; family Alteromonadaceae; genus Pseudoalteromonas. The sequence goes on along the minus strand of NZ_JAMXSF010000018.1, from coordinate 60,730 downwards.
ACGCACTTTGAAAAAAGCCCCCCTCCAAGCCGGATTCACTAAAAGCAACGTACTCTGGGCCATATGACTGAAACTGCCAGCCAAATACCGATTCAAAAAATGCCTGTGTCGCAGCCAGATCCGACGCTGCAAACTCTACATAGTTTAAGGCATGGTGTGTCATGGTCTTTCCCTCTTAATTTTATAATTTTACCTTAATGTTCAAAGCTCGTTCACTGGCACCGGCTTAAGATAGCGCACCGAGCTGAATTTGCTCCATCTTAGCGTCATGACATGATAGAGTGCCAGAAAAAATAGCATATTAACGATGAATACTTTGCTTCGCTTACTTTTAATAGGTTTGCTCATGACCCTGACAACCCAAAGCCACAGTGCCACGGTATCACCTGAATTACGCCCTCTGATTGGCCAAAAACTGATGCTCGATTTGAGATACTTTTGTGAACAAGGCAAAGGAGCGCAGTGCAGAGAGCCTATGACGTCTCTGCCACCGCAGCTAAGAGACATCCTCCGGGAATATCATATCGGTGGGGTGATCCTGTTTGCCGAAAACGTACAGGAAATTGACCAGATTGTCGCGCTAACAAGTCAGCTGCATGACGCTACTGAAGTCCCTCCCTTTATCGCCATTGATCAGGAGGGTGGCAGGGTCGCCAGAATCAACCGGGCCGAGGCAACCTCGTTCACGGGCAATATGAGTATTGGTGCCAGCTATGCGAAACATGGCACCCATTATGCGCATGCAGTCGCCACTTCGATAGGTAAAGAACTGGCTGCGCTTGGGATCAATGTTAACTTCGCCCCCACTGTTGACGTCAATGCCAACCCGGACAACCCAGTCATCAATGTACGTTCATTTGGCGAGAGCCCCGACATAGTCGCAAAGCTTGGAGCCGCGCAGGTTAAGGCATTTGAACAACAAGGGGTTATTTCAGCCATTAAACATTTCCCAGGCCATGGTGATACCAATGTAGACAGCCACACAGGTTTGCCCCGGGTCAATCACACTCCTGATCAAATTTACCAGCAGGACATCGCACCATTTGCGACCATTATCGAGCAACACGCTCCGGGTATGCTGATGACAGCACATATTCAATATCCGGCTTTAGATGATACGCAAATCCTCAACAAACGGGGCGAGAAAATGCTGCGTCCAGCCACCATGTCACGCAAGATAATGCATGATTTACTGCGGGGTCAACTGGGGTATCAGGGTGTCACCATCACGGATGCGCTCGACATGGCCGGGATCAGTGACTTCTTTGCTCCTGAGCAGGCTGTCATAGAAACCTTTGCTGCCGGCGTAGATATCGCACTTATGCCTTTTGCAATACGGAGCACAGAAGATATCAGTGCATTCAGGCAATTTATGGACAAGCTTTATCAAACAGCCTCTACCCAGCTAGCGATCTCTGAGCTCACATTATCAGCCAACCGGATCCGTGCGCTCAAAGCACGCTTTTTACCCGAACAACGTCGCTTATCAACCGCCATTGCTGAATCCGTCTTGGGTAACCCCCAACATCGCAAAGTCGAGGCCGAACTTGCGCTGGCGGCCATTACCGAAGTGAAGAATGATAATCTATTGCCACTAGCGGTTCGTGCTAATCAACACATTCACCTGATCATGCCTGACAAACAAAAAACCACGGCGCTTAAACAAGCTTTACAGGCTTACTCCGCACATCCACTCACCGTGACAATGTCTAGTTTACAAGGGTTTAATCCGCAACAAGCAAAGTCAGATATCCAGCGTGCTGACTGGGTGATTGCCGGGCACGCCTCCCCGGCACAAAGTGCTGCCGAAATTGGCGGAATGGATGACCTGGCCACATTAGCCAAATTTGCGGTAAACGCAAAAGCCCAGCCAGAGGCATTAGAAGAGCTAATGATATTCGCCCAAGCGCAGAATACACCGACGGTTTTCATCAGCTTACGCGCACCCTATGAAATCACTCGCTTTGCTCCATACAGCCAGGCTGTACTGGCAAGCTATGCGTATAACGTAGATGTTGAAACCGAGCACCGGGTGAGTGGCCCCGCTTACACAGCCCTTGCACAAGTGATTATGGGCAAGGCCAAAGCCAATGGTACGCTCCCGGTCAGCATAGACAAGCAGGCAGATTAATCGTATCGGCCTATAATATTGGGGAGATGTTGTTAAATCAGCCTGTTATCTGATGAGGACAAATATGGACCCTAAGGCATCACTCACTGCACCTAACGCTATTCGTGCCATGATCCGGGCCGGAGATTACTCCGGCCCCACCAATGGTTTTGTACCGGGTTTTGCCCAATGCAATATTTTAATCCTGCCTGAAGCCAATGCGTTTGAATTTCAGACCTACTGCCAGCACAATGCTGATTGCTGTCCATTGTTGGCAAGCAGTATTTCGCCTGGCTGTTATCACCTGGACCAACTGGGTCAGGACATTGATATAAGAACAGATATTCCACGTTATCGTATACTAAAGCAAGGACAGCTAACCGAAGAAGTCTCTGATATTACACATCTGTGGCGGGATGATTTTGTTGCCTTTGCGCTGGCCAGTTATCTGGCATTTGACACTGTTTTACGCTCTTTTGGCATTGCCAGCCCACTTGCTAATCCGACTCACTCTTTACCAATGTACATCAGCAATATCGAAAGCCATCAGGTTGGGCCGTTTGGGGGACCAAAGGTGGTCTGCATGCGCCCTATGAATAAGCCGACATTGATCCGTGCAATTCAGGCCGGCTCTGTGAGTCGGGTGCCTCACGGTATCCCGGTTCATTTTGGTGACTCCGGCGAAATAGGAGTATCCAACCTGAGTAAACCAAACTTTGGTGAGCCGCTCTGCATTAGCTCGGGTGATATACCCGTATTCTGGACTACCAGTTTAACTGCGCATCTTGCCATCACTCGGGCAGCACCAGAGTGGTGTATTATCAACAGTCCACAACATCTGCTGGTGACTGATAAGGCAGATCTCAGCCTTGTGATCAGCTGAACTTAGCGTGAGAAACCTGCTCAATTCTGTCTGCTGATGCCTAACCTTCAACCGTGATCCGTGTTAAGGTTCAGTAAAAACCAAACAAAAGAGCAACTCATGCTATTAAATTGCGATTTAGGCGAAAGCTATGGCGCCTGGAAAATGGGTCTGGATGATCAGGTTATGCCTCACATTGATCTGGCGAACATCGCCTGCGGATTTCATGCGGGCGATCCCAGTGTTATGGCATCTACTTTGGCACTTGCCAAAACGCATAAAGTCGCTATTGGCGCTCACCCCAGCTACCCGGACCTGCAAGGGTTTGGACGCCGCTCTATGACCCTTAATGAGCATGAGCTGATCAATACCCTGCATTATCAAATTGCAGCACTAGAAGGAATGGCCCGCGTACACGACATGACGCTACAATACGTTAAACCACACGGCGCCCTGTACAACGACATGATGCGCGACGAAGGTATACTTGTTCAGGTGCTCAAGGCAATCTCATTGTACCCTGCGCAGCTCAAGCTGATGATTCTGGCGACGGCAAAGCAGGATCATCATCTACGTCTTGCGTCACAATTTGGTGTAGAGCTGCTGTTTGAGGCTTTTGCAGACAGGCTATACACAGACGAAGGACTGCTAAGCCCGCGCGCGCAGCCCAATGCAGTGCATAATGAAGCCCAACTTCTGGCGCAGGTAAAACAGCTGGTAACCCAGGGCACAGTTACGACAGCCAGCGGTCGTTCATTGCCGCTCAAAGCAGATACACTTTGTGTTCACGGTGATAATCCTGACAGCATTGCGCAAATTGTCGCCACCAGAGCACTACTTTTTCACACCTAAATAATAATTCATAAGGACAATGTTGTGATAGAAACCCCAAGACTCTTACTCAGGCCTTTGACCAATGAAGACTGGTCATTTTTCCTCTACCTGCACCAGCAGCCTCAGGTGATGCGATTTATTAAGGACCTGCCAGGGCAAGATTTTATTCGCGGCCAATTTAACCGCCGTCTGCCTCGCTGGCGAAAACAACAAAACCACTGGCTAACATTGATGATTGAAGACCGCCAATCAGGGACACCTATTGGCTTACATGGCTTTCTGTGCAACTGGGTCCCCTTCCAACAGGCAGAGCTTGGGTTTATGCTTGACCCCACACATCAGGGTAAAGGGTACGCCAAAGAATCAACCGAAGCAGTCATTGAATTTGCTTTCAACGAGTGTGGTTACCACAAATTAACGGCAACCGTAACCGAAGGCAATGAGCCCTCTTTTAACTTACTGACCAAGTTAGGTTTTGAGCATGAAGGCACGCTAAAAGATAACTATATGCTCGGTGGAAAGTGGTGTAATGACCAAAAGCTTGGCTTGATCACGCCAAACTAAACGCACATGACGCAGCCGGAAAAAGATGCCGGTTGCGTCGTTTTGCCAAGTTACATTAGAATGGTCCTGTCGTTACCTGTGGCGTTTGCCACAGACTTGACCAGACAAAATTGCCATGCACGTAGTAAATATGATCGTCATGTATCACGCTACGATCATCTCCCGACCAAACATAACCCTGAAGCTCTATGTCGGATTGCGGTTCAATAACACTGCTGCCCATATACTGTAGCTTGGGCGTTTCACCACTGTGCACTTCGAATGCGGCTAACTCACTGCGTATATACCAAGACACGCTATTATCACCCTCATCCTGAGTGAGCCAGCTTTCTACAGGTAACGTCATTCTGAATACGTCTTCGCTGTGTTTTACGTAGCTAAATGCATGATAGTCAAACTCCACGGGGCTATATCCGCCAGGAAATACTTTTTCCTGCAGCAAGGCCGGCGCGCCAATGTCACTGACATCAAACAGGCTTACCTTTGCGCCTATCTGGTCATCGTTCAGCGCAACAGGGTCGATAAACCAATCCTGCACATTCTGACCAATCCCAACCAGCAGAGTGTCTGAAACCGGGTGAAGGTATGCCGAGTACCCGGGGATTTCCAATGCACCGGTTATTTTAGGATCATTTCGCTCGCTGAGATCGAGCACATACAGAGGATCAACCTGGCGAAATGTCACGATATAGGCTTTATCACCAAAAAAACGCACCGCGTAGATATCTTCCTCCACCAAACCATTGTCAGAAACTTTTCCGATTGGCGTGGGTCGAGTGTCGTTGGGCAACTGGCTGATCAGCGCCAGATTATCGCCCAGCCTTTGTAGTATGTGCAGTTTGTGCACCATGCCATTTTCTTCGGTGAAGCGTGACGTTACTACACGCAGTAAATCATTGTGCTCACTAAAGCGAAGGTTTGTATTTCCACTTCCTAATCGGCCCGCAACTCTGCCTGATGCACTGTAAGTCACGGCATTTTCTGTCAGACTAAATTGATGCATAACTGTCTGGGTTGTGTCATCAAAAGTCACGTCCTCTGGATCGTAATAATAGCCGTAGAGGTAGAGATTTTTCTGTGACATATAGATCCCCTGTGTTCTACTCGCAACACAGGTTGAAGTCAGAGAGTTGGGATCGCTTAATGACACACGCGTTACAGAGGTAATTTGATGATAACCATTGAGCTCTGAAGCTTGCTCCGGCACGTAGCAGGTTGCGGGGTCTACCATCAGCCTTTGTGTTCCGGTCTTGATGTCGGTCACTTTGGGTAACAACTCGGAGATATCCGTCGCTATTATTTTCTGGTAGTTGGTCAGGTTAAGATCTTCTCCTTGTCGCTCAAAACCATCAAAACGCGCAGTAAATTTACTGACCAAATAAAGCGAGTCACCTATAACGCGCGAGTCCACCAGCTCACCATCAAAGCGTAGCTGATGCGTAATATTACTCTGTGTGGGATCTTTAACATCAACACGTACCAGCGTAATACCTAGCTCTGCCGGATAAGGCATCACTGCTATGGAAAGGGCTCCATCAATGCCAGGCTCTACCCCGAACATGCCCCCCTCGTTACTGAGTACGACGGCGAGGTTATCCTCCTTTAAATAAAGGCGTTGATTAACATAGTAATCCCTACTGGTTATCAAGCTGGAAAGTGGCGTAAGCTCTCCCGCTTCTGTGCGTTTCAGAATGCGTACAGACTGCTGGTGCTCTCCTTCTGCCGCCTGAAAATCCGTCGTGTTGGCAATATACAAGTAGTCACCGTCATACTTGATCCGGTCACCCTCATCGACTGCTGACTCCTGTACATTGGTGGTGGAAAAAGTAGGAGACTCTCCAGAAGTTGGAGACGTGCCTGCTTCGGAACCGTCTGCTATATTTGACGCATCTGATGTCCCCTGAGATAGATAAACACCATTTTTAAGATAAGTAGCAAAGTCCCCTGCACTGGCTTTTCGTAACTTTTTCGCACTGGCTTCACCAGTGGACAAGTCAGGCACTTTATCGGCTGGAGTTTGACCCCCCCCATTGCCCGAACCCTGGCCGGAAGAATTACCGTCGCTCCCCGAACCACAAGCACTGAGCAACGCTAACGAGAGCGCGGCTGCTGTGACTTTTAACTGATTAGAATTTAACATTGGTTGTCTCCTTGGGATTAAGTATGTGCATAACCATACCTGTTTGCAAAAGAGTTGCTGTTACTCCAGCCAGTGTAAATGTTATTTAATGTAACTCTTTCTGGTAATTGGTAATTTAATTGGTAAAGTACCTCTGTGTAAAATAGGGAGCGGTGGAAAAGTGAAACGTCTGACAGGTGTGATTGGCTTAATGTTGTTTAGTAGTATGGCTTTTGCTAACTGCGACACACAGCCTGAAAACTGTATTGAGGTGTCCCAGTGGGAAGTTTCAGTGGCGGTGGGCGCCGGCGTCGCAACAAACCCACTTAAGGACGGAGAACACTCCCCATTGATCGTATTGCCTTATGTCAGCTACTACGGCGATCGTTTCTTCCTTGATAATACTGCAGTTGGTTATACATTTATCAATCAGCAATCATTCGACGTCAGTTGGATTGCAGAACTCAATTCGGAACAGGCATTTTTTTCCCGTTCCCGGCCTGGAACCCTGTTACGCTCAAATAGACTTTCTCCGGACATCAGTGAGCGGGTAGACTTTCCGGAGTCCCGGATCCCTTCGAGCAATGGAGACGTATCCCCTGATGACGGTGGAAATATTAGCCTGCCTAATGAAATCAGTGGCTATATCCCAGTCATTAACAGTGACCAAACTGCAGCAAAGACCAAGCCACCGTCCTTAACCTTTGAAGATCTGGCTAAGCGAAAATGGGCAATAGACAGCGGTATACTGGCACATTGGTACATCTCTGAACAACATAAGCTGACAATACGTTTACTACACGATATTAGAGGGATTTATAAGGGGTTTAATGGTTCCCTTGGCTATAGTTACAAGTTACCCTTTGGTCACCCTAAATATGCGCAGTTACAGCTTAAACTGGGTATAGACTACAAAGATGCCAAGTTGGGTAGCTATTACTACGGCATCACTGACAAAGATACCGATCTCACGCATTTCCACTATCACGTAGACAGTACCTTTAACCCCTACATAGGTATCGCTTATAATCATAAACTAACTGATAGCTGGCAGTTTAAATTTACCGCAAAACACCAATGGCTTGGTTCTAGCATCGCTAACAGTCCAATTATAGAGGAAGGCTATACTACGTCAGTCTTCATCGGAGGCCTTTATGCGTTCTAGTCGTCCTCCGTACGGACTGCCTGTTGGGGTGCTTTTATGGTGCGCCGGCGCTGTACAAGCCAGTGCTGAACCGCAACCATTATTTGAGATTAAACCCATGGTATGTATGGTTAAGACACAAGGCCAAACCTGCCAAATGACCATTCGGGTAAACTGGCATCATTCTGTGTCAGAAGACCTATGCTTGTACCAGGAAAATAAGCAATTGCATTGCTGGGAAAGCAGCAGTCAGGGAACCGCTAAACTGGCAGTTAAACTTGCACAAAATATGGAGTTTAGCCTGAGGGATGCAAAGCAGCATACCCTTGCCAAGAAGACAGTGAAGGTCAATGCTGTGGTAAGTACTAAGTATCGCAGGAAACTGAAAACCGATTGGAGTTTATTTTGATGACTAAAGTCATTCTGGTAGAAGACGATGAACGACTCGCTCAACTTACTGGGCAGTTTTTACAAAGCAACAATTACGATGTCACCCTGATCCATGATGGCGCTTTAGCTCCGGAAAAAATCGTGCAAGAGCAGCCCGATGTGGTGATTCTCGACATCATGTTGCCCAACCTTGATGGCTTTGAAATATGCCGTAGGATCCGACCAGAATACTCGGGACCAGTCCTGTTTTTAACCGCAAAAGACAGCGATTTCGATCATGTAAGAGGGCTCGAGATTGGTGCGGATGACTATGTAATTAAGCCCGTTGAGCCCTATGTACTGCTTGCTAGATTGAACGCTTTGTTGCGTCGCCAGGGAAAACAAACTGATAACACAGATACACTGACCTTAGGCCAGCTTCACATAGATAAAGCGGCCAGAAAGACTTACCTGTGCGAACAAGAAATCGAACTGACCAGCTATGAATTTGATCTGCTTTGGGAGCTTGCCCGACACGCAGGAGAAACACTCAGTCGCGAGCACATATACACGGAAGTGGTTGGCAGACCTTACGATGGCTTAGATCGCAGTGTCGATGTACGGATCTCCAGGTTGCGTAAAAAGCTCAATGACAACCTGGAACAACCCTACCGACTTATTACTGTTTGGGGCAAAGGTTACTTGTGTTCTAAATCTGCCTGGGAATAAAGCCAGTGCTGCGTTTGCTTGTTAGCTTGTATATTGTGGTGTTTGCCAGCATTATTGCAATTAATCAGGGCAGTGAAGCTATCTGGCGTAACTGGGTTGAGCAGGCACCTGATGACTTACGTCATGCAACGGCGGTCGCCAAGCACTATAAACAAGCATTAACACATCTAAACGAAGAAGATTTAACCTCGTTTTTCGACACTCAAACACAGTTGGCTGTGTTTCCGTACGAAGATGTTGCCTGGTTGCCTGAGCAGCTGGCAGCACTCAAGAACGGGGAAATTATCACCTCTTTTGATGACACCGGAAACGCTCTGATTCTGTTCGTTATCAATAGTACATCGGTTGTTCAACTTGGTCCTTTTGCGCCAGCACAATCCGCAACGATAAAGCAATACACGATTAAATTTCTGTCATTTTCCTTATTGGCATTGCTTTTGGTGCTGTGGCTCAGACCACTGTGGGTAGACTTGGTACAATTAAAACGCACGTCGGAAAAACTCGCCTCAGGCTCTCTTGACCTTACTCCAACTCGCTCGCGGTTTTCTGCTATCTATACTCTGACCCAGCAAATTGAAAAAATGGCGCTTAAAACCGCGAGCCTGATGAATAACCAAAAGCAGCTTGTCAATGCAGTGTCTCATGAACTCAGAACACCTCTGGCGCGGCTAAAATTTGCACTGGCTATGCTGGCACCTACAGACCCAAAGCAAGTTGCTGCCATGGAAGAGGATGTAACAGAAATGGAAGTGCTGATTGACGAGATGCTCAGTTATGCTCGGCTGGAATTTGCTAATCAACAACTACATATGCAAAAGTGCGACCTGGCCCCTCTCATCCTGGACCAACTTGACAAACTTGGGCGTACAACGGACAAACACCTTGTCACTGACATCAAGCCAGATATTCCGGTAAAATGCGATCCACATCAGTTATCCAGAGTGATACAAAACCTGCTGCAAAATGCCGACAAATATGGCCAAAGTAAAATTAAAGTCACACTGGCAATGCAACAGGGAATGGCGCAATTCACAGTTGAAGACGATGGACCGGGCATACCTGAATCAAAGCGAGAACAAGTATTTCAGCCATTTTCCAGACTGGACAAAAGCCGGAGTAAAGAAACCGGCGGATTTGGCTTGGGGCTGGCCATTGTCAGTAAAATCCTGTCCTGGCACGACACCTCTTGTCAGGTGGGCGAGTCTGATCTCGGCGGGGCCAAATTCACGCTGGCGTTGCCGCTGATTGCTGACTAGCTCATTGATATTAGAATTTAACCGACCCGCGCATCGCTTTAGTCTGGCCCCGTTTACTTTTACTGTCCAGACGCTTGCGCTGAGAACTGCGTGTTGGTTTAGTGGCCCTGCGCTTCTTTTCTACCTTGATGGCGGCGAGGATCAATGTTTTCAGTCGCTCTAATGCATCCTCGCGATTCTGTTCCTGAGTGCGAAAACTCTGAGCTTTAATGATGATTACCCCCTCTTTACTGACCCTACTGTCTTGCAAGGCCAGTAACCGCTCTTTGTAAAAAGCAGGTAAAGTTGAGCGCTTAATATCAAACCTCAAGTGAATTGCAGAGGACACCTTGTTGACATTTTGCCCACCAGCCCCCTGAGCTCGGATCGCTGTCAGTTCAATTTCCCACGCAGCCAGTTCAACATTATTTGATAGCTTTAACATAGTTACCACGATTCGCTTCTATAGCCGCTATCATAACAATTTGCGCACAGGTGAGTCTATCTCAGCTCCCCAAGGCGGGTCGTAATGGCTGGCGATACGCTGGCGGCACGACAAGCGGGTGCCAAAGTTGCAGCCTGACCGAGCAGCAACATACACACTCCACCGATTACCAGGAATTCCACAGGTACAACGGCAAGCTCAAACCAATTACTAAATTGCACATTAAGCAGCATAGCCGCAATACATCCCAGACCGATACCTACTATCGTCAGAAGCGCATTCTCCAGCATAAAGTACCCGACTATATGCTCTTTTTGTGCTCCAAGAGCTCGTCGGATACCTATTTGCCTGCGACGCCGGGTAACAGCAAAACGCGCCTGACCAAACACGCCCAATGCCGTAACCAAAGACAAGCAAACTACAACCCACAACAGTGTCATACTGGCCGAATATTCAGCCTGATAGCTTTGCTGCTTTACTTGTTCGAACGTTTGTAATTCTTCGATTTTTCTCCCATTACGACGCATAAGATAGTCAATTGTTTGTGCCATAGCCTCAGCCTGCTGGCCAGGTTCAGCACGTACCAGGTAATAAACATACTCACTGGTCTCTATTACCTGTGCAAGCACACTGTGTTCCACAACGGCCCAAAAACTCCAGGCAGCCTGCAAGGTTTTGACTACCCCTCGAACCTGTTGTGGTCGCTTGTTAATATAGATGGTCTGCCCTACAACCTGACGCCAGTCATCGGGATAAAGTGCCTGTGCGAGCGCTTGTGTGATGATGATCTCAGTTGCGACCCGAAACCCGTCTGTTTCTGCAAACAGTGGGGCTTGTGAAAAGCCTTCCCCCGCGACCAGCTCTAACCCCATCGTCTCGAGTAACGCGTTGTCGCCTCCATAATAGCCACTGAAGGTATCGTACTCACTGTCGGCCTGAGTGGCCACTTCCAGAAAACGCCCCCACCCAGTTAGTGGCACTCCCGATGTAACTGATACGGAAGTGACACTTGGTAAGTCATTTATTTCCGATAAATCTTGGTCAATATCCGCAGCCCTTGCGATGGCTTCCGAGGGTAAATTAGTTAGCACGTAAAAGGTATGCTGTTCATCCAGCCCACTTGGACGAGATAATAAACTGTGCTTGTGCAACGCCATGTAGGCAGCATTCACTAATATCATAAACGTCAACGCGATTTGCAGCACAAATAACAGAGGAGCAGTGCGACTATAATTCCACGTTTTAATAATCGGTAACAGGTCTCTCATGATTGCCCCTTTACACACTGTTAAGCTGACTGGCGGGCTCAATACGGCTGGCACGAATAACGGGTAACAAGCCAAATAATACGCTGGCGGAAATCGCAATTAAGGGGGTTAACACCACAATAAACAGATCCATTTGCATCAAATCGCTACTCAGATGTTGATAAACCTGACTACACACCTTCAGTCCCAGCTGTGCCAGTATCAACCCCAGCGCGCCCCCAAGCGTTCCGAGCAACAGGGTTTCAATACAGAACTGATAAAACACCTGCCGTTTGCTGGCACCAACGGCGCGGCGCAAGCTTACTTCAAGCGTCTTAGTGTGAAACTTAGCCATCATCAGATTCATACTATTCAGCAGGCAAAGTATCAAAAAGCACAGTGACAACCCCAGTGCTATATGGTTGTCCTGAGAGATGGCTTCACGCTGAGTCAGATACTCCACAGGGGTGCTCAGCTTATTGATGATTTTGCGTTGAAATCGTCCTGACGCTCGCTGTTCCTGAACATAGGAATACAGAAACTCTTCATATTCCAGGCGCTCAGAGGGCCCATTGAGCTCAACCCAAAAGTAAACCCAGACACACTCCGAGGACAAGAACGCCTCGAATGAGCTATCTTCCGGATCACGCCAACACTCAAAAGCTTGTAAATTCGATGACCATAGCTCGTTACGCACTTGCGCCTCAAAAGGAATAAACACATCTCTTGGTTTGCGAAAAGCACGCATCGCCTCGCCGTAAAATCGTGGCAGAATGGGCCAGTTGTCCAGAACAGCAACAATTCGGTACTCCAACGCTCCCAGCCGTATAGATTGTCCAACTGAGTTTTGTCCGTTAAATAGTCGCTGATTCACATCAGCACTGATTACAGCAACCAGCTCACCTTGCCTGTCCGCTTCAACTGACCAGGGACTGCCAAACCGAATTGGCGCGTTAAATGCGCTGAAAAAATCCCGACTTGTCGAACGTACCAATGCTGTTTTTGCATCAGAGTCAGCCTGCTGTGGCAACTTAAGTTGATCTCTATAACCGCTGATGGGCACATGACGTTGTGCCTGATTGGCGCGCCATAAATTTTGCATGTCCTGATAGGTAAGGTAAGGAGGAACTCGTTCTTCTTCTCCCTGGCTGTAATAGGCTTTTTGAGGGTCCCAGCTATTGAGCTGAACCAGATAAAGAGAGTCGGCTTTACCCGGCACCGGCTCTTTGTTCATCATGTAACTGATGGTATAAGTAATCATGGTTGCGGCAATCCCCACCGCAATTGTGACCACGATTAAGGAACTTAATAGTGGAGTTTGTTTGAAGCTTATCCAGGCCAGTTTGAAATAATATCTCATCAGCATGCTTCCTCCACATATTGTTACGCTTATTAATCGCGCAGGGCTGGCGCGAACATTGTCTTATTCGCGCTCTTGAATTTAACTTTTTACTGAACGACCCTCACACGTTCTGCACTATTAAACATGCGGGTGTCAGAGATAATGACGGTATCACCGACTGCCAATCCGGACAGTACCTCAACCTGACCCAGACTTTTTGAACCAAGGCTGATTGACTTTTTCACTGCACTGCCATCATCAAGAACATAGGCATACTTACCACTGTATGCATCGACAAACTGACCACGAGGCAAATAAGTCACGCCCGATTTTTCTTCCAGTACAATTCGACTAGTCAGACGCTGGTTTTGTCTGAGACCGGTAATGTCAGTTTCTTTGAAGCGTATCTTGCCTTCGACTTGTCCACGTACAATTTCAGGTGAAATGGCAGTCAATTCACCAGCATATGCCCGACCATTGAGTGTAATTTGTGCCGGCATACCCAACGCCAGGTCATCTGCATAGTTTTCTGGGATGTTGACCTCAACCTCATAGTGAGACAAATCCACGACACTCAGCAATGGCTGGTTTTTCGCAACCGAATTCTTCTGATCAACACTCAGATTGCCGACAATACCACTCACCGGAGAGCGAATTTCCAAAGATGCAACTCGTCGCTGCAGCTCATCTACCAGTACCTGCTGCGCTTGCAATTCAATTGCACGCGTCTGGATTTCAAACTTCTGACTTTCTTTTAATAAAGCCACTTCTTTAACCGCAAGGCGATGTTCTCGCTGTGCATTTTCCAGTTCATCTTTGGCTTTTTGATAATCAATGTCGCTGACAACCTGGTTCTTTTTACCTTCTTCATTACGGCGCATTTCTCGCTTTGCTGCGTTTAACGCCACCATGGCTTTGCCCAGGTAGTTTTCTTGTGCCAGGTCTTGCTTCTTCGCCTGAATTTTTTCCCGCTCTAACTGAGTACCCAAACGCGTTAATTCAGCCTGTTCTTGTGCCAACAAGCTCTTAAGTTCAGGGCTGTCTATCTGAGCCAACGGCTGGTTAATTTCGACAGAATCTCCGGCAGTCACAAGATAAGTAACAGTCCCTTCTGCCGGGCTATATAATGTGGGCCTGCGCGCTGCAATTACCCGCCCCTGGACTGAAATATCTCTGACGAATTCACCACGGCGCACTTGTGCGACATGAATATTGTCCATTCTGACAGCGCTCTCACCACTTGCCCATGCAAGTATTTGAGGAACAATAAAATATAATGAAATAATTACACCAGCGATGATCAGGAAATAGCGTTTATAGTTGTGTTTTTTTTCTAACTGGCTGTCCTGAGCGCTGGTATCATCGATATACTGCATCTACTACGTCCTTGAAAATAAAAAGTGTTGATCAATACCGAGTCTGAAAATAGCAAAAATCAAACTAAATGTCACCAACAATAAACATTTTATTAATATTCTCCTTGTATGAAAATTTATTTTGGGAACATTATTTACCTTATATGGTTAATTTATACACCGAGTGTTGGTGCCTTAAGGTCAGAGATGTCGCGAGAAGTGCGTTAATGATGGGAGTAAAGCGCGGCCTCCATGCCGCCGCAAGTGCTTGGGAATAACTGTAAATACTGCATAATCGTAATCTAACCTGGACGCCACCTCCTATTTTGCACAGTTAGGGTCAAATAATTTATCTACTTTGTTAGAAATACTGTTCAGTCCTATGCGGCTCTGTTGAACTGGCGTGCTAACAGCAGCTCACTGTCACGTAAAGCACGTTTGATCACCTGCATCATGTTCTTACCTTTGGCCCTGACAGAGACATTCGGCAATCCGGGTAACAACACTTCCACCTTACAAATCGTCAGCATACCGTGACGCTGGCAAGGCTGCTCATCCACATCTATCCGCACTTTGCGGATGTGGGCCGCATAGCGCATAAATTTGTTAGTTGCCAATCTGGAGAGTTGCGACTTAGTCGCCTCTGCAATGCGCTTTCCCGTTGCTCTGAAATTCAGTTTCATAATGCTATCAACCTTTTGAACAAAGCCAGTCAACAAATTGGAGTTGAACTCATATTGTTGCGTCGTTGAGGTTAATCTACTAATGTATTTAAAAAGAAAAAAGCTGATAAATTCTTAGCGAAACGTCGAATATTACGAATGATTACGAACATAAATTATAACCACCTGTACTACTTCTGGCAGGTAAGCCGTCATGGCAGTATTGCAGCGGCAAGTAAGATACTGCACCTGACACCTCAGACCATCAGTGCTCAGATCACCAGTCTTGAGCAACGGCTTGGCAAACAGCTGTTTTTAAGAGAAGGACGAGGGCTGAGACTGACCGAATACGGGCAACTAACACAGCAATATGCGGATGACATGTTCGCCATTGCCGAGGAGTGGCTGGAAACGACCAAAGGTGATCTTGCATCGATTAACCGAACGTTGAAAGTGGGTATTTCAGATGCTCTGCCAAAGTCACTGGTATCAAAGTGGCTCGCGCCTTTGATTGACAATGAACGGATTTCAAATCTCCACTGTATTGATGGGCAACAAGCCGAGTTGCTGGCGCAAATGGCCACACATAAACTGGATCTGGTGCTGGCAGACAAGCCGTTAGATGGCGATACCCCATTTAAACTCTTTTGCCATGAGATAGGGAAAAGTCAGATCGGCTTTTATGGCGCGAAACACACTCAGGCCATAAGCAGCGATAACTTTCCAGCCGCACTCGCCGAGACGCCCATTATTTTACCTGCGAAGAACAGCCCGGTGACCAGTGCAATTCAGTACTGGCTCAATGAGCAAAAAATCGAGATTTCGGTTGCCGGACATGTAGATGACAGTGCACTAATGAAAGCGCTTGGCCAACAAGGTTTTGGTGTTTTCCCAGCACCTTTGTCTGTACGTGACGAAATTGAACGTCACTACGATGTGAGTTTTATCGGCGCAATCGCCAACGTTTACCAGAACTATTATGCCTTCACACCAGACAGGCTCATCAAAGATTCTATTTACTCGGAGTTTGTTCAGCATGCCCGGGGGATTGACGATAGCAAGGAATTGACGTGAATAAACCTAAAATAGCCATTCACTATTGTGTCCTGTGTCAGTGGTTGCTGCGCAGTGGCTGGCTTGCCCAAGAGCTGCTATCTACCTTCTCTGACGAGCTGGCAGAGGTCGCACTGGTTCCGGCCAGTAAGGGAGTCTTTAAAATCTATTACAATGACACCTTAATTTGGTGTCGCGAGCGCGATGGCGGATTTCCTGAAGCAAAAATATTAAAACGTCGGGTACGAGACCAGCTTGATCCTGAGCGTTCAATGGGCCACATTGATACTTAGGTTATCCTGACTCCGACGCCTTAATGGGGTGTTTAATCCGCTTACCGGCAGATTTAATTTCACGGAGTAGCGATATTTTAATACCGCTTGATATTAAAGCTTAAAGCGTTCAACTAACTGGGTTAGCCTGGCCGCAAAGCCGCTCAGTGACTCGCTGTCTTCGGCCATAAACCCCATTTCCTGAGAGTTACGAGAAGCTGTTTCCTGCACCTCTTTCATCAGGTCTGCAATACGCTCACAGTGTTCGGCCTGATGATTTGCAGCATCCAAAACCTGCTCACTCAACACCGTCGCCTGCTCAATCGCGTCACTGACTTGTGACATATTACTTGCCAGAACTTCACTTTGCTCTGCGCACTCCTGTACATCTTGTTGTCCGCTTTGAATTAAAGTCGCAGTCGAGTGGGTATCAGCTTGTAATGTCGCAATCATTTTATTGATTTCCTGAGTCGCATGTTGTGTGCGAATGGCCAGCTGTCTCACTTCATCTGCCACCACCGCAAAGCCCCTTCCCTGCTCACCAGCTCTGGCTGCCTCAATTGCAGCATTGAGCGCCAATAAATTCGTTTGCTCAGCGATAGCGACAATGGTGTCCAGAATTTGGCCAATACTCTCGCTGTGACTTCTTAGTCCGTCCATCGCACTGACCGACTCAGCCATCCTGCTATTCAGAGACATAATTTTCTGCTTGTTTTGCACGACACTTTGCGCTGTTTCATGGTTCAACGACTGGGCCCGCTTAAGCCCGGCTACGCCATGAGCAGACTGTTCTGACACATCAATGGCACTGCGGGCAATATTCGATGCAATACTGAGCGCATTGCCGGTACGCTCTACCTGGGCCGTCGCTCGACTGGTGAGTGTCTGACTGCGTTCCAAAGATGTGCCAGCGAGACCCTTTAATTCATGCACTTGAGTGTCTATCTCTTCAAGTAAGCCACTCAGATTTTGTTTTACCTGATTAATGTTGTCAGTCAGCGTACCAAACTCATCATCCTGACGCTTAACTATTTGTCGTGAAAAATCGCCACTCGCAATGTATCTGAGCATCTTGTTTACAGCAGCCAGCGGCGTCAACATAGCGCGGCTGGTGGAAATGGCAATCCCGATTGCAAGCGCTGCAAATACTAATACTAACAGTAAGGCCGCATTTTTAGCCTGCTCGATAATCAGATCGGACTCCTGCTGATATAGATCAAACTGGCTTTGTGCATGACTTTGAATGCTGTCAATCTGAGAAAACAGAGCCTGAAATGCTTGCTCTGCTTGCTGGTAGCTCTGTATGGCCATTTTTTGCCCTTCATGACGACGGGCCAGAGCCTGATACAAAGTCCCCGGCGATTTTAGCTGCTGAGTTATTTTACCCCATGCCGGCTCAAACTGCTGGAACAGAGGCTCTACTGGCAACCCGGCAGACTGGCGTTTTAGATAAGTAAAGTTGTCACTGATGTTGTCTACTATAAAACCGACATCTTCACGATGAGTAGCAAGGCTGTCAGGCCCAATCGGTGCTAGCGATTGCACATTATTCTCCAGCGTAAACAACAAGTCATCTATCCTGATCCCAGTGCCAGCTACTTCATCTCTTAACCGGCTATCGGATGTTTCAACCAGTTCAATATCCAACATAGCCGAGCCTGCTATGTTCCTTTGCTCAAAGAATTCTGCCACCCCTTGCTGAATATGGGTTGTCGCCTGAAACTGGCTCAGTCGTGCTGTAAATAGAGACTCTGATATTTGTTGTAACTCTAAGCGGATCCGATTTACTTCTCGCAAAGGTTGTGTCAGCCGTTGATTGTCTTCAGCGCGCGCTTCTAAGTCAGCCAGTAACAATTGAGCCCTATCTTCTGCCTGGCTAAACGCCAGCTTTACTTGCCTGACACTACTTTCATCGTCCGCACTGTAGGTTTTTGAAACCAGGTTGCGAATTCTTAGCTGTTGTTGCTGAAATTGTTCTGCGGCATGCAAGATAGGCTGGGCGGTATCGGTTACTTTGTGATTGGCATGCTGAATTTCCAACAGTGCCCAATATGCAAGCCCACAGGCAATGACCAGCAACATACCGATGCCCCCGAAGCCCAGGGTAATTTTGTGTTTAATGGAAAGCCGCAACGGCAACATGGCTATACCTTCCTCTGCTACCGTCTCCTTTTTCCAGGCGGCAACGCTAAATAATCAAGTTGTTTAATAAAATGTATAACACAAACATAGGAGAAATTGTTGTATTTAGAAACAAAATAACTAATTTTCGTTGCAAAATCACACCAATTCGCGTTATCTGACTACTTGTTAGCGTCTTTGCGTATTTGCTCAAGCAAGTCTTCATCTCCAATCATGCGTTGCATCAGATTGTATACTTGACTGTCGATATCATTGTTGTAGAGCTTCAATATGTCGTTGGCCAGTTGCCGTTTTAAACCCGGATACTGTTCGTCATTGGCTTGATAGTATTGCGCCATCAGACCTTCCGCAGCCGTTGCACGCATGTAATCGTTACTTTCCTTTTCGACAATATCAAGCAGAGAGCGGGCGATACGCCCGTCTACGACCGGTGTTTGAGCTACCACGTCTAATGCCTGAACGCGCAATTTATCGTCGTACTGACCGCGGCTGATTTTGATAACTGCATCTACAGTATCGTAGCTCATAGTGTCCATTTGCGTACGATTAAGTACATACATATTCATCTGCAACTGACCCATAGCGGACAGACGATCAATTACAGGTAAACTCTCATCCAGTACCTTTTGTTGTAACTGTTTAGACAGTTTATCTGCGTACTCAGGGTCAGTCTTTAGGCGCATTTCATAATCATCAGGCAGGTCTTCGTAAAAACCATAGACGGGATTGCTTTCGCGATGTTCAGCTCTCTCTCGCTGCTCTTTCTCCTCCAGGATAGCTAATACCGATTCTTCAAGAGATTGAGCGGCCCCTGGCGCTGAAAACGCACGATTCTCCAGCTCTAACACACGCTCTTGCAAATAGCGTACTTGTTCTTTCAACTGCTGGATGTGCTGCTGACCTTGTTCAAATGCTTCCGCTCGGCCAGCTGTCAACAGCTCGTTTTGCGGCGTAAGTTGTTCCCGTTCCCCGGATAAGGACAGCTGCGTGAGACCTTGCTCTGGCGAGTGAGTAAAGTGGCTGTAGAGCGCAATGCACAGCGCACTGATTGAAAAAGTAAACGACAGTGTGGTTTTTAATTGTGACATATATTTCCTCTCAAGCCTCGCAATCTACACAAAAAGCATTGCTTTTGCATCGAGAATACTGTTAAAAGTTGTACCTCCACAAAACAGGTCGGCAAAGTAACAAGGATTCAGGATGGTAGCCCGCTGGAACACGATCAACATAAGTGCCTTAATCATCGCATTGGCAATGCTCGACCTGCTTTTAACCCTGCTCGGCGTTTGGTCTGTACAAGGAGAAACACGCGTTTGGGTTGTGAGTTTCGAAGCGCTGACTTTGCTCTTACTACTGTCCAACTGCTTAATAATAAGGCAATCAATCTATCAACATCAATACGCTAGCAGTTGTCGGCTATTTGCAAATATGGCCGTTTTATCCATTTTATTTTGTCTGGCCGGCGACCTGGTTAATTTCAACCTGACACAAAGTTACTTTCAACACGGCACAGTAGTAAAGCATGATTACCTGGCAGATTCTGTGTGGTTTTTTATGCCCGGCTATCTGTTCTTATTTTTGGCGTGCTGGCGTTTGTTGAACTACTCGGGTGTTCATGTGGTTTACTTTATGCTTGCCGCGCTGATCACTGCACTACTGGCATTGTGCAGTTACCTGTCTATGCACCTGCCTGACAGTGGCTGGTATGTTACGCTCCTAACCGGCAGCTACGCCGTGTTTATTGCTCAGGCCGCCCTGCTGGGTTTTTGCCTGTTGATCCGTTCCAACCTGCCAAAAGTGCCCAGATTCAGCCTGGCGTTTGGTATGATACTCGCTACATTGGCCGACGCACTCATCGGACAATTTTGGATTTTTGGCAACGAGGGGCAAGGTTACTATCCACAGATCAGAGCAATTAATTGGGTACTTTATATCACTTCACAGGCTATCGTTATTCATTTGCCCACCATTGCACAGGCGCAGGCTCACAGTTCAAGCCGTACCTGCGCAGCAGATGCGGGTTTTGCAAAATAATAGCCCTGAATATAGTCACATTTTTGCTCCAAAAGAAAGGCCAGCTGCTGCTCTGTTTCGCCCCCTTCTGCCACCACTTTCAAACGCATATTGTGAGCCAGGCTGATAATGGCCCGCACCACCATTTCGCACTTTTCATCTTCTCCCAGCTTGCGAACAAACTCGCGATCTATTTTAAGTGTGTCGATCGGCAGATGTACCAGATAACTAAACGATGAATAACCCGTGCCAAAGTCATCTATCGCTACGGCAATCCCCAAACGTTGAAAGGCATTAAGAATTTCAATTGCCTGTTGGGGGTTTTGTATCATCATCCCTTCCGTTACCTCTACTTCGATGGCATCAGCCGGTAGCTGATACTTTTGCAGCAAATAAAACACCATTTCGGGCAACTCCTCTCGCTGCAGTGGCTCCATCGACAAATTAACCGCAATGCAGGGCGGGTTGAGCATGTCGGATCGCCATTTTTTTGCCTGCAAGCAGGCCTGTTCAACAACCCACTCACCCACTTTATTGATCAGCCCCATTTCCTCAAGCTTAGGAATAAAAACATCCGGGCCCACCCGGTTGCCGTCGGCGGGAAACCAGCGTAGCAGAGCTTCTACCTTGTTGACTTTGTTATTTGCAATGTCCCACTGTGGCTGATAGTGCAACTCAAACTCCTGATGCTCGATGGCCGCCCGTAGCTTTTGTTCCAGCTCAAGAGATTCCAAAGCTTGCAAATGCAGTTCTTCGGTGAAAAACTGAAAGTTCTGTCCTCCCTGCTTTTTGGCCCGATACATTGCCAGTTCAACTGCTCTTAATACACTGACGCTGTCTTCACCTGCACCAGGGAAACGCGCTATGCCAATGCTCGGGCCAATGTAAATTTCGTTACCCCGAATATGGTAAGCACCCGATAAATGACTGAGCAAATGCTCAGCAAGTACAGCCTCGTTTCTGACATGCTGCTCAATAAAATTCTCCAGCAGAACCACAAATTCATCGCCGCCTATCCGAGCAACAATATCACCATCACTGACCGTTTTTACAATCCGGTGGCCCACTTCCTGAAGTAAAATATCACCCACCTCATGACCAAACTGATCGTTGATCTGCTTAAAATGATCTAAATCGAGATGCAGAAGTGAAAATTCCCGACCATGCCTGAGGCTACGTTTAATCGCCTGCTGCAAGTGCTTTTCAAAAGTACTGCGATTGACCAGACCTGTCAGAGTATCAAACTGAGATAAACGACTCAGCTGCTCTTCAATACTGCGCTTTTGGCTAATATCCTGAAATGCGATAACCACACCAAACAAAGTATTGTTTTCATAGATGGGCGTGGCAATAAACTCAGCTGGAAACATGCGTTTTTCGTTATCCTTGAATAACCCGTATGAATCCCGATAGGTATACCCCTTGGTACAGTGCTCAAATATTTTGCAATATTCCCAGTTTGCAATCCCAGCAAGCGATGTAGATAAACAGATGAACTCCGCAATATCAGCGCCCACCAACATATTTTCATTTAAGCCCAGTATTTTTTCGGTCGCCGGATTGGTATAAGTGATACGACCCTGTGTATCGACTCCTAAGATCCCCTCACCAATCGACTTCAATAACAGACGGTTTTTGTTTTCAAGTTCCTGAATATCATGGAAAGATTGTAAAAGCTTCGTTCTTTGCTGTTCCAGTTCAAGAAAAACCTGCACTTTGCTGTATAAGGTGTGGGCATTGATGGGTTTAAACAAATAATCGACCGCCCCCACCTCATACCCCTTAAACTACAGCGCTTCGGTATGATCTGCGGCAGTGATAAAGATAATTGGCGTATGCTTGGTCTCATCATTCATGCGCAGCAAAGCGGCCGTTTCAAATCCATCAATGCCTGTTGCTGCTGAACGCTTAACCAGGCATCTTCATGCCACGAGTGATATTCCTCAAAATCCCTGAAATAGGACTCCTGATTACTGAGTAAAAATGCTTTTGCAGCGCTCATTGCACTGGCGAAGCTGGCCCTAAAATCGGCCAGGTGTTTAAGAAGCTGCTTGCGCTGCTCTCCTCCAGCGAGTTCTTCTTCTCGCTCTATCAACAAGGTTACCGCATTTTGGATCCGCTCAGCTCTGGGCATTGCCTGATTAAACAGAATTTGTAGCCCAGGAAAGTTCTCTTCGGTTTGGGCCACAGCTTCTATTTTCTGCTGCACTAACCTGGCTTCGCCCAGTTTTGCTT
The DNA here is from genome assembly GCF_024124545.1 of Pseudoalteromonas sp. XMcav2-N. Lineage (GTDB taxonomy): Bacteria > Pseudomonadota > Gammaproteobacteria > Enterobacterales > Alteromonadaceae > Pseudoalteromonas. Next base: position 37,998 of record NZ_JAMXSF010000018.1, on the reverse strand, counting down.
CCAGCATTACAACCTGATCACGATTCAACGCAGATAAAGATAGCCGCTTTATCTTGAAAAGAGATTCGTCGATGTTTTGCCAGGCCTCTCGCCTTCCTTGCAGGTGCTGCTGACCACCACCTGCCATCCAGGATTTCAGCTCGAGTTTAGAGTCCTCAAAATTCGATCTCAGCGCCTGCATATGCTTAACACTGGCCAGTTCATTGCCACTAAAGTGAGTGCTGCTGCGCTCCAGCTCAGCAAGCTGAAAAAGTGCCGCAATGACAATTGCAGCGGGGATCAAAAAGGCGAGTACAAACCCCGCACTAATGCGCGTACTTAACGTATTTAACTCCATTATTCCTTCTCTCTATAAAGCGCCAGTCCATTTATTCTGGAAATGTTCGCTCAGAGTATAGTCATGCAGCCAAAAGTTGGGGCAATTTTCTGCCTGAAATTCACCCGATTGATGAGAGAGAAAATTCTAATTTGAGCCACTCAAATAAAGCCACCATTTCTGGCCGGAGCCATTGGCATTTGGGGGCTACCAGATGGTAAGAAAATGCCAACTTGAGTGGTTCAACAGGGAGTTGCTCTAACTCTCGACGATTCAGGGCATGATGTACAATGTGGTGCCAACCCAGGGCCATACCCTGGCCATGTTTGGCCGCCCCTATCGCCAGACCCACATGGCTGAAGGTGTTAACACGCGGCACCCGAGCGTCTGATGGGTTAAAGCGATTCAGCCATGCTTCCCAGCCAAGATTTGCTGGCGCATCCTCGACCCCACCACGATAAGCCAGTAAGGGCACTTGCCCAATCCAGTCTCTGACCGAAGACAAATGAGGATATTGCTGGCGAAGCGTCGGTGAAATCACGGGATAGGTATACTCATCGGCCAGCCAGCGACTGTCCAAATTAGCAAACTCTCCCCGACCGAAATGCAGATGACCATGAACCCGATTGCTGGCGAAATCGGCCAGCTGGTCCATTGCTATCAGCTCCAGTTGAATGGCAGGCAGCGCTGTGTATAAGCGACTGAGCCTGGGCAACAGCCAGTGTTCAAGTAATGAAGGGATCACCGCAAGAACGAGAGTCTGCCTGTCAGTTTGCGCTTTAAGTCTGGCCTGGCGGATCCCTGCGTTGATTTGTGCCAATCCGTGATTGACATCCGCCTTTAGTAACTTGCCTGCTGGTGTCAATAATACGCCTTTGGATTTTCTGTAAAACAACTGCACATTGAGCTGATGTTCCAGTTGTTTCATTTGGTGGCTAATCGCGCTGGGGGTTTTGTGCAGAATCTGGCCGGCTTTGGTGAAACTCAGCTCAGCTGCGACCACGGCAAAGCTTTGTAGTGCAGTCAGCGAAATATTTGCCTCAATCATGATGTGAATTTAATTAATAACAGGTTGAGTTATTATCGCTTTTACTCATAGCAATTCAACTCCATACTGATGTCAGTCATCACAATCTGGAGTAATAAAATGTCCCAATATCATGCAACTATTCGTTGGCAGCTCAACCAAAATGAGCGTTTTACCGAACAACAATACAGCCGCGCACACCAATGGCAATTGGGTGGCGGAGCGAAGCTCTCAGCTTCTGCATCACCACACATCGTGCCACAGCCATATTCAGTGCCTGAATATGCGGATCCGGAAGAAGCGTTTGTTGCCTCCTTGTCTAGTTGTCATATGCTATTTTTCCTTCACCTGGCTGCAAAATCAGACGTTGTGGTAGAAAGTTACGAAGACAAGGCTGTCGGCACTCTCAGTGAAGACAGCACAGGAAAAATGGTCATGATCCAGGTTATCCTGCGCCCCGAAGTAACCCTGGCCACACATAATACTCAAGACCAGATCAGCCTGAACATGTTACATCATCAGGCTCATGAGCTGTGCTTTATAGCCAACTCTGTTAAAACCGAGGTACTGGTTCAACCGGTGTAACCGGAAAAATGGATCGTTAGCGTAAATTGCTGCTCCGAATGCGAATGATGCTGTTCCCGCCAACCAAAACATGCACATACGCGGGCAATAATTTGGGTACCTAATCCCTGACCGTGATGTGCTTGCTGTTGACCAACTCGATTGGAAAAGGTCATGCCACTATTATCCAGTGTTACAACGAGTGTGCCTTCACCATGTTGCAGCGCGTTTTTGCCCAGCTGCGTCAGGAGTAAAGTCAACAGACGCAGCTGAACTGGCTGGCTGACAGGCTCTGTTGGCAGATTCAGCTCTATGCACAGGCCTTGTTGCTGCCAAGTCTGTTGCCAGCTTATCAGAGCCCCACTCAGTTCCGTTACTGTCAGACGTGCCTGATCAGCTCGACACAGCAACAAAATAGCCTCACTCAGCAAAACCAGATCCTGGCCTGCTTGTTCAAGCTGAGTTAATAGAGGTAAAGCATCTAAAGGCAGCTCATCCAGCTGCCCAAATCGTGCCAGCGTATTTTGGATCTGTGCCAGCGGCGTATTAAGTTCATGACTTAAAAAGGCGGAATACAGCCGCTCCTGTTGCTGGGCATAGTCTTGTGCGTAAGCATCAGTGGCAGCGAGAATAGACTGAGAAGCAAACTCTTCAAACTGGGTTAGGTTGCTATCCGGTGACCTCAAAGACGCAGTGAGTTGTTCAGACTCGCGCACAATACGTTGATGAGTGGGCCACCATATTAGGGCGGCAAGCACAAACAGCGCCAGCGTCAGGGCAATAAACACCACCAGCAGGCTGGGCGAATCCTGCCCGGCAATGCGATGCACAATGTACAGCGGTTCGGCCGGTATCTCTGCATAGCGCAGAATATACACATAGTCTTCACCCAGTGTGAGCAACTGTGTGAATTCCCGAGTCTGTTCGTCAGGCCCTAACCCATGACGCTCAAAAGTACGCTGATAGCCTGTGGGCAGATCTTGCCAGTGACCCATGAACTTGCCGGTATCCTCATAAGGTAATTTTAGCTGGCCCGACAGCGCCACCTCCAGATCCTGATAAAGATAATACTCTGATGTGCCATCCCAGGCATAGTGGTAAACCTGACTGGCTACCCAAATCCAGATCAAAGAAAAGATGCTAAACAGCAAAAACAATCGCCTGGCCAGATACCACCTGAGCGTTTTTTGCTTCATGACGCGGTTTCTCTCAATGCTACGCCCTGTCCCTTGAGCGTGTGTATCATTGACGCTTCATCTCCCCGGCTCAGATTATGTCTCAGCCTGGTTATCAATGATTTATACATATTGTTGTTGACCTCACTGTCCGGCCAGATATGGCGCAATATTTGGACTTTACTGACAGGAGCCGGAGCCTGCTCAGCCAGTAATGCGAGCAATTGCCATTGCTGGGGCGATAACACTATGGTGCGACTGCCTCGCCGGGCAATTTTTGCCGAAAAGTCGATATGCAGATCACCCAGCTCAAAGACCTGATTTTGTTTACTTACTTTGCCCGCTAGTAACTTGACTCGCACTGCCAATTCCGGCAGCGCAAAGGGTTTGGTTAAATAATCGAGTGCCCCAGCCTCAAATGCAGCCAGCTTATCATCCAGTGCCGTTGCGGCAGTGCAGAATAATACCGGAGCGTCAAACCCCGCCAGTGTTTGTTGCAACAAACTCAATGCGTTACCATCAGGCAATGCCATGTCCAGAACAATCGCATCGTATTTGTCAAAAGCGGCATTTTTGGCCGCAATCTCTTTTGCGCTGGCAAGCGTTGCGGCATAATCCACCTCAATCCCTTCAGCGTTAAGAAAGTCGATGGTTTGCGCAGCCAGAACCGAGTCGTCTTCAACCAATAAGATCAGCATTTAACCTCTATACTGTTACCTTGTGGTTACCATGCTATTGATAGTGTATCGGCATCAACGAGGAGTCAACAATGCGAGCAACAAAGATGATCACCAGCAGCTTTCTGATAGCCGGTTTAGCCCTCAGTGGCTGTAACTCAGACAATCAAACAACGAGTCCAACTACGAAGCCGACAAGCACCCCGAATGTAGTGCAGACCAGTGATATTAATAGCGCCACTATGGTCTTTACCAATGGACGAATATACACAGTGAATACTGAGCAACCATGGGCACAGGCCGTGGTGCTGCAAGACAACAAAATTGTCCTGGTTGGCAGCAATGAACAAGCTCAGCAGTATATCGGCGAAACCACACATCATATCGACTTGCAGGGTAAGATGATGCTGCCCGGCTTCCATGATGTGCATATGCACCCGCTTGAGTCAGCCTCGGAGGCGACCCAGTTTACGGTGCCTGCCGCAGCAACCGCCGGAGAATACATAGACGAAGTAGCTTACGCAGCCAGCCAACACCCCACGGCTGCCTGGCTGATCGGCTATGGCCATGAAATATCAACGTTGCTGGAGATGTCTGATTCTCCGTTGGCAGTACTCGATGAAGCCGTGCCTGACCGCCCGGTGATCATTATGGAACAAACTTCTCACTCTATGTGGGTAAACAGTAAAGCACTGGCGCTTGCCGGCCTGTCTGCCAGAAGCATTGACCCTATTGGTGGGGTGCTGGGTCGCGATGAGCAAGGGGCGCTCAACGGTATTTTGTACGACAATGCGGGCAACCAGGTCATGGAGCTGGCCATGCAGTCACTTCCGGAAGCTGCACAGAGTGACTACCTGGGCCTGATTGAATACACCATGCCTGAGCTCAACAAGGCAGGCATCACCTCCATCAGTGATGCGCGCACCTACTGGCAACGTGGTCACCTGGAAACCTGGCAGCGCGTTGCGAAAGAAGACAAATTAACACTGCGTGTCGCGCTGGGGCTATGGGCTTACCCACAAATGAACGATACCACCCAGTTGGCGAAACTTAAATCTTTGTACCAGAGTAACCCAGCCGAGCTGCTACAGGTTAACCAGGTCAAATTCTATATGGATGGTATTTTAGTCAATACCACAGCCGCGATGCATGAACCCTACCTGGAAAACTGGCTGGAACTGGATGGCAACCGGGGGTTGAATTACTTTTCTCAGGCACGACTTGAAAAGTACATCAAAGCGCTGGAACCAACGGGCTTTGACTTTAATATCCACGGTATTGGTGACCGTGGTATTCATGAAGCGTTAAACGCTATTGAAAAGGCCTCAAATGGACAAGCCCGCCACAGAGTTACCCACCTGGAGGTCGTTGACCCTGCTGATTTACCACGCTTTGACAAGCTGGGGGTGATTGCCGATGCACAAGTTGCCGGAGACTTTACAGATCCGAGCCACTGGCCCGACACCATCCCCTTAATTGGTGCACAGCGGGCGCAGGATTTGGTGCCTATTCGCAGCCTGGTTGACAACAAGGCCACGCTCACCTTATCAAGCGACTGGAATGTCAGCCCGTTTAATCCATTCATCGGATTAAGCAATGCGGTTTCTCGTCAGCCGCAGGCCATTACGCTGGCACAGGCGATAGAAGCCTACACGCTTAGCAGCGCCTATGCCATGCGCCAGGAGCAACGTGTCGGTAGCATTGAAGCCGGTAAACTGGCTGATCTGGTGGTCATTGACCGAGATTTATTTGAAGCCACGGCCACACAGATCCGCAATGCACAGGTAGTCATGACACTACTCGATGGCGAGATTGTTTACCAGCGTTAGGTCATAGTGGGGCTACGGTCAGCCCCTTTTTTAATTTTCCAGGGGGCTAACTGTTGGCTCAACCGGCGCTGGTAAAGGCAATGACCGGCCTGCTCGCGATTCATCCGGCAAGACCGCACGCACGGCATTTACGGCATCAAAGTCCAGTTTCGGATGATAGTTTACCCAGCGGCCATTAATCAGTGCCTCCAGTTTAAACCCGGGTAATTCACTAAACAGGTTAAGTGTACCGTCATCGCGCCGGTTTGCAGCCACGGTAGGAATACGGAAAAAACGCCCCTGACGTGTCAGCTTGGGGAGTTCCCGATAGCCTAACAAGGCCACAAAACGTTGCCAGTCCTGTTCACGCAACTGCCGGTTTTTGGCCTTAAAGTAGCCACTTTTATCATCAAAAACCCGACCACTCTGATAAGGTACAGCCCAGGCAGGCTTATACCAGGCACGTTCGGCCAGAGCCAGCAGGCGCGGGTACAACATGTATTCGGCCTGTAAATCGTCCCGGATCATCTCACTCCACAGATGTCCTTGCATGCCAATATACCCTGCGCCTTTCGCAAGGCCAGACTCCCTGTCATCTGCACTATAAGTATGCGAAAGCACGTCACGCCAGAACTCGGCATGAATTGGCAAGTTATCTGGCATGAATTCAAAAACTTTACGAGTATCTAGCGCTCGGCTCGCCCAATGATTGCCGCGTTCCTGAGGGTGAGACTGGTATGGAAAATCAAAATAAGTGACATCCGGCAGTGACAACACAACATCCCAACCCAGGTTAGCCTGCTGATGGGCAACCTTGTGGCCTTGTTCACTCAGCGTGCTCCAGACATTGCTTTGCACATGCTTTGGCATCTTCGCCGGGTCCACATCACTCAGGCCATCACTCCAGCCCGCTACTGTTATCCCTTTTTCGGCCACCATTGCAGCAACTTTCTCGATGAAATAGCCGTTCATTGAGGTAATGGCTTGTTGCTTGTTCAGGGCCTGGCACGCTGGAGAGTCCAGCCAGGCACCCGCAGTTTCATCGGCACCTATATGGTAGGTTTTCAACGGCACTCCCGCCATCTCATGCATACGCTGAAGTTCTGTCAGTACCTTGTCAACAAATCGATAGGTGGCAGGCAAACACACATTTAGCGTGTTGTCATGGTAATGCTGGATAGAAGAGTACGTCGTGGTGTCGGCGTCCTCCACCAGACGATATTTATTGGCCGCCTCAGACTTACCCTTGGCCATCAAAGAGCGATAGCGCGCTTCCATGGCAATGATGGCGGCCCGAGAATGACCCGGCATATCCAACGAGGGAATAACCTCTATGTGGTGTGCTTGTGCAAAGCGCAAAATATCGCTGTAATCCTGCTGAGAGTAATGCCCATTGCGTGGCGCCCCCGTGCCCGTTCCTGCGCCCAATTGCGGCAACAGACAACGCGTTTCGCTGAGTTCAAGGCACCGTAATCCGCCAACTTTTGTCAACTCAGGCAGGCCTGCAATAGCCAGCCGCCAGCCCTCATCATCAGCCAGATGCAAGTGCAGCTTATTCAGTTTATACGCGCCCATCTGCACTATGGTATCCAGTATAAATTGCTTGGAGCGGAAATTACGAGCGCTGTCGATATGCAGCCCCCTAAACGCATATCGGGGTGAATCCTCGATGGATACACTGGGGATAGTCAGTGTTTTCAGGTCCATTAATCCTATTAACGTTTGCACGCCGTAGAAGGCTCCCGCGGCACTGGACGCCTTAATGTCTATGGCGTGGGTGGAACTGTTCAGTTGATACCCCTCTCGTTCGATTGACAATGAGGGATCGACAGTGACTCTGACCGGCAGCCCCTCTTTGGTCTGCTTAACGCCCAGTTGAGCAAGTCGTTTACCAGCCATTTCCAGCTGTGCCAGATTAACACCCGCCAATTCAAAGTGAACGCCTTTGTCTAGCATAATCCGTCCCTGAGACACTACCTTCAGCTGTCTGGGCTTGGGAATGACGCCCTGCGGTGCATGGGTAAACTCAGGCGCCGACTGGTGCTGCGCAAGATGGGCCGCGCCCATCCAGGGAGTCTGATCTTTATCGCTCACACGTAATTGATTATATGAGTCGAACGGCGCAAGGTAAGGCTGCTGTTCCAGCAAAGTATGCTCATCACGAACCGGCCGCGTACTGGCAATCACTCTGGGGGTCAGATTGTGCGATTGGTCCGCCAAAATATAGTTGGGCATAAACTCAGAGCGCGTGATCTGTGAGTTTTGCGTATAAAAACGCACTACGTGCTCATCATCCGATGAAAATCCACGAAACGCCGCTGTGGGTGTCAGACGATGTAAGTCACCATTTAAATGCTCAATCTTAAACAATGCCGACTCAACCTGGTATATGGGCATCAGCTGACTGAAATAAATAGCCCAATCAGACCCCGGATAACGCACCGGTGAGCGCAATCTTAGCTCAGATAAATAACACTGTTTAGCAGGTTCCGGACAGTGTTTCGGCATAGAGTCAATCAGGTGGTAACGGACCTGGAGTGTATCCGCAATTTCATTCAACTGTCCTTGCGTCATTGCCAGAGCCGCCGGGGCACTCAACAGCACCATAAACAGGCAAGCTAACTTCTTCATATTCCCTCCGAAAGCTGTTGCTGAAACAACTTATATGCACCACGCAGTGCTGCGTGCTCTAATGTACCGACGGCTATTTCCAGTCGTTTAAACAACGCCGGATGTGTTTGCCTGGCCAGACTTTGCCACATAGCACGCTCAAATAAGTCATACGACTGACTAACAGAACCACCGAGTACTATTTTATCTGGATCAAAGGCCAACAAAGTTTGCGCTAACGCATATCCCAGGTGGCTTCCAAATTCATCAAACAGAGATTGCGCATAGCGATCTCCTTGTTGTGCAAGCAATGCCTGCTCAGCGCCATTCGTCCCGCGCTTCAGAAAAAACTGCCCACTGGTGTAATGCTCCAGTATCCCGTCTCGATACGGAAAACTGCCAAACTCCCCCGCGGCGCAATGCCTTCCGCTATACAGGCGACCATCAAAAACTAGCCCAGCACCGAGCCCGGTTCCCAGGCACACACCCAACAGGTTAGGAACAGGTGTATGCAAGCCAGTGCCAGACAGATAGTGATGACCATAACAATATTCACCCATAGTAAAACAGTTAACATCATTGTTAACAACTACAGGAAGAGAAAAATACGCATTTAATTGAGCAGCCAGTGGTACATCCTGCCAGGCAGGTATATTTACGGTCTCCAGCACAGTGCCACTGCTGAGATCAACCATGCCGGGCACACCAATCGCTATACCACAACACTGTGTATTTAGCTGCTCAGCAACAATCCCAGTTATAAAATCATTAACTTGCGACTTGGTTGCGGTGGCAGGCACACTATAGCGACGGGCATCGTAAACACCCTGCTCATCAACCCGGGCGACTTGTGCCTTGGTTCCACCCAGGTCAACACTGACTATCATACTCATTGGTTTGCCACTTCCTGTTGCTCAGTTGAAAGGGCTTTCTTTTGCCAGAATGTTTTAATGGTGTGGTTTTTCACGATAGGTTTTGCCCACCATGCAATCCAGGCGATGTATCCCAGTGGCAACAACAGAATAAAACATGCCAGCTGCAACGAGCCACTCAGCTGAGTCAGAATACCAATCAAGGGAGAGGCAAGCGCACCACCCACTATCCCCGTGCACAACACACCAGAGACAGTGCCATGACCACTTGGCACAGAGTTCAATGCCAAAGAGAACAGTACTGACCACATCACAGACAAAAAGAATCCGGACAACGGAAATGCGAGCAACGCGGTCTGCGCACTGCCTGTCAGAGCCACAACCAGACTCATCGCTGCCCCCAGACAAAACAACAAAAGCACCAGTTTTGCATCAAGTAGTTTCAGTAGCAGTAAACCCAGCACACACCCCAGCGTCAGCATCATCCAGAAGCGGCTGATCACTTGCGCGCTCTGAGCTGTCTCTATTTGATGATAGGTCTGCAAAAACACCGAAATAGAGTTGGCGATGCCCTGCTCCAATGCCACATACGCCACAATCGCAAAAAAGAACCGCACTACAACAGGGTCACGAAAATACACCATACAAGCCTTTACACTCAGCTTTTCCTCATCACTGCGTTCAACTGCCTGCAACCTGACCAGACTAATCCAGATCAGCATCACCACACTTAACAGTGCAAACAACCAGTACATGCTGAGCCAGGGCATGGATGAAGGGATCCAGCTGAAATCAGCAGGAGACGCCTGTATTTGAGTGGCGAGCGTGACGTACACCCAAGGCGACAGACTCGCAGCTGCACCAAACAGTAACTGAGCCAGTACAGAGAACACAGCAAAGTGCGCGCTGCCGCCGCTGCGCCTGAGCAAGGGGTTAATAGCAACCTGCAACATTGCCATCGCGGTGCCAATCAAAAATAGCGCCAGCATAGCGACTAAAAACACGGGTGCTACTGCAAACAACAGCGCACCGGAACCAGCCAACACAAATGCTCCAAGCATAACGCGCTTCTCTCCAAAGCGCTGAACCAGCAATCCAGCAGGAATAGACATCACCCCGTAGGCGATGAAAAATGCAAAGGGAAATAAACCGGCCAGAGTCAAACCTATGTTAAAGCTGCTTATAAGCTGCGGAAATATAGGACCGAGAATATTGGTGAAAAAGGACACCATAAAGAAGGTCACCAGTACCAGGGCAACCACGACGTAATTGGGTTTCATGTGTCTTACCTTGTTATGAACTGAGAGATAAAAAGGCGGTGACTAGTTTGGAATCAGTTTGTGGGCAGACAAACTCAATGATCCAAGGGGATCCTGCTAAGGATAGCCACCGCCTTAACTCGTTGGTAAGACTAGTGTGCCGCCATTGCCAGCGCTGTAGCGGCACAATTCAAACAATTGCTAATACTTTTCTAGTGCGGTTGATGGCATTCAATGACGCTAAAAACGGGGTAACCATCAGTAAGCTTAGCCTTCTCACCAGACGAACCATATTGACTCATCAGAATGAAAAGCAAGACTAAACTATTATTCAACTTGCCATATGAAAAAGTTAATAAATTATACTCTTTAGGTTCTTTAATATGAGTGAAGCGCATTATCGACGTCAATCTGCAACTCATTTAGTTCAGGTGTTGCCATTTTTTCATTCGACAACGATGGGGGTTGGTAAGTTTCTGAGTTTTAAAAATATATTGAGTGAGAAAAAATCATCAAGACACTATCGTAGAAGCATGTTCACAGTGCATTTAATTGAGACAGCCGGAAAGAAAAGGCCTGAACTACCTACTCAGGCCCGAGGGAGAATTACCAGCGACCGCGTACACCCAGTGTCAGACGACGCTCGTAGACGTTTTGTGAAATACGGTTGTCTTTCCATTGTGCGTAGTTGGATTCGTATTCCTCTGTCAGGTTACTACCCGACATGTAAACCGTCAGATAATCAGTCACATCATAGCTAGCCGAAATATCAATGTAGGTGGTTGGTTCCGTCCAGATGGCGGTATCGCCCATACCACCTGTGGTGGTAACCTGAGCCAGGCGCTTAGAGCGATGGTTTGCAGCTAAACGGAACTGGAAGCCATCTTTTTCATACCAAAGTACAGCATTAGAAGACTCTTTAGAGTTATCTTGTAATGGTAACGCTTCACCATAGAAATCCACCCGGCCACTTTCACTATCAGAGTAGGTATAGTTGAATGCCGCGCCGAATCCGCTCCAGAACCCTGGCAGGAAGTCAAATGCCTGCTGGTAAGTGAATTCAGCACCATTCATCGTACCACCCTGGCCATTTACCTGACCGGTGACACTCACTTCACGACGTACAACCCCATCCGCATCGGCCAATGGCATTGTCCAGGTGCTGGTTTCAATGAAGGATTTCAGCTGAATGTTGAACACACCAATGCTCACCAATGCACTTGGAGAGAAATACCACTCCAATGCCACATCGGTATTGGTTGCACGCCAGGGTTCAAGCTCCGGGTTACCCTGCATAGTCGCGTTCGTTGCAATCAACAAGTCTGGCGAAATACCTTCACGTGCAGCCAGATCGTCGCCAGCACGTGAGCGACTGACCTGCAATCCACCAGCAATCGCGCTCAGGTCAAGGCGTGTCATGGTTTTGCCCCAGGCAGAGCGGAAGATGACGTCATCACTCAGATTAACCGCCAGGTTTAATGACGGCAGGAAGTCACTGAATGACTTGCTGGTATTAATATCACCGGCATCTGCAGCCACAGAGCCCGGACAGTTAACACAGATAGAATCACCAATCACGTTTTGTAGTATATCCAGATCCGTTTTAATGTACTGGAAACCCACGTTTGCGGTGTAGAGGTCAGTGGAGAAATCTGCGCGCCAGTAGAGCGTTTGTGTTTCTTCTTCAACTTCATAGGTGCTGCCTGGTACGCCGCCTTTCTTGTTGCCCGGATAAAGCTGATTCTGGAACGCAAACGGGTCATCCAGCTGACGGGGATCAATGAAGAAATAGCTGCCACCATTCACCGGACCAAAGTCAGAGACCTGCTGGATCCAGCCTTCAGGCAGTTTATCGAACGTATACGGAGTGTCATAGCCCATGGTCAGGTCACCATCAGATGCACTTGGCACACCGCCGCTACCGTCAGTATCAAATGCCGCCAGGCCCTGGTCTTTCCACATAACATCGACACTGCCTTCACCAACTGGATTGCTAAATGGAGCCAGCAGCACATACTGCTCACGTGAAACATCACGGTTACCCAAGCGAGCACCAAAACTCATCTTGGTCAGTGAGCCCAGATCATCGAACAAGTACTCACCATCCAGACGGATGATATCCAGGCTAGCATCTTCATTGAAGTTGTTTTCGGAGTAAGTCGACACCACTGAGTAGCGATTCATATTAGAACCAAACACTTCGCCTTGCAGCTCGCTGGGTGGAACCAGTACCGGATGATCGCCCTGATAATTCAGCCTGACCGGCACAGTGCCCGGACCATAACCTCCCGGGTTTACGGCAATCGGGCCGTTGCCTTCGTTACGACGCAGATTATGCGCCAGACCACTGGTCATATAGCCCTGCGCAACGTTTTCAGTATGCATGCGCTCTGCATCCGCTGTAATAACACGCATTTTGCCCGAAAAGTTGCCGTCGCCTTTGTAAGTCAGCTCGAAATTGTAGTTGGTAGACTCACGCTCATTGGTATGACTTTCCGAATGCGCAACCACACGCGGTGCATGCAGGGTAATGTCCTGAGCCGTGTACAGGTTGTAGCCGCCATCCGTTTTACCCCTGTCGATGGCATCATGCTGCTCTTGCCAGTCCCAGTGACCACCCCAGGCATTGTCGGCCATCAAGCCACGCTGGCGGTCGGCATCATCCATTTTGGTATAAAAAACGTCTGCGCTCAGTTCAAAGTTGTTACTGAGCTGGGCCTGGAAACTCAAACTCCCACCGGTACGTTCACGCTCGGTAAACCTGTTAACCATCCCGTAACTCACATAAGTGAATTCTGCATCATCGGTATCCCCGTCACCATTGATATCACCTGCAGGACAATACCAACAACCGCCGTCCTCTTGCGGCGCATAACCCCAGCCGTGGTTGGTCGAACCAAAACGGTAGTTCGCCAGGTTCACTTCGTCTCTGGTCAGGGTTGCCAGCACTGCAAAACGATCTGCGTTATAGCCCGCTGCAATCATCGCTTTAGGGTCCGTTTCTTTTGAATAAGAGCCCCGTGATGCTTCAATCAATGCCGCACCGCTAAACCCTTGCTCCAAATCAAATGGCTTGCGAGTCTTAAGATCAACCGTACCAGAAATCCCCCCTGCGAGCGTATCTGCGGTAGGCGATTTCATTACATCCATCGCACCAACAAGGCTAGACGGAATATCCGTAAAGTCAGGCTGTACTGTGGTCAGTGAACCTGCACTTAGAAATTGCTCGCCATTCAGTAGCGTTGTAACCTGTGGCATACCCCGGACGTTAATCGTCGAGCCTTCACCAGCGCTACGACGGATCTGAATACCCGGAACCCGTTGTAGAGAATCAGCAATTGTGACGTCGGGAAGCTTACCAATGTCTTCCGCAGTGATAGAGTCGACTACTCCATCGGCAAAGCGTTTTGTGTTCAGGCTTTTTTCTGTCGAAGCGCGGATCCCTCGAACTTCAATGACTTCAACAGACTCCTCTTGCTCAGCCTGAGCTGGCATGACAAAAGCGGTGCTCGAAATCACTGCGGCGGTTACCGCAAATGAAATACGAGACAATCTGAATGCTGCATTACAATGTTTCATCTCTTTCCTCTTATTCTATATTCTTAAGATGTACGTCTGACGAAATAATCACCAGGCACTTTCCCTATTTGAACAGGCTTGTACTTTATAAGTTTGCATTTTCAAACCCATATCGGTACAAACCTATCAGATAACAGCGCTGTCATTTTATTTCTAATACTTAGTAACGAACTAGGTACATGCATTATGCACGCTTTCCCTTAACCTTTGTTAATAAACTGTACCTTTTTAAGCATAATGCATAGAATAATATTACAAGATAAGTGAAATGCATCACCATTTAGAGACCAAGGCGCGAATATAACTGGATAGAGCAAATTATGACGTAAAAATATGTCTGTACAGCCATCAGTCGATTTATGTAAAGGAGTAATGCCATGAAAGCAATGTGTGAAAAAGTCATTCCGTCTCATAATTGTTCATGGCGATACTGCCTGTATCAGCTAGAAGAAATTCCTTTTAACTGGCACTATCATCCTGAATATGAAATTTGCCTGACTTTAAATAGCCAGGGAATGTGCCATATTGGCGATCACATCGCATCATATGGAGATTACGACCTGGTGTTAATGGGCCCGGAACTACCACACACCTGGCAGTCCCGTGACAATACAGATGGCAGTAAACATATTGTGCATGTTGCGCAAATTCCGGCTCCCTGGTTACAGCAACAGCTGCAACAAAACCCTGAACTTCAGGGGTTACACACCTTGCTGGACCACGCCAAATGCGGTTTAAGTTTTGACACAGACACAGCTAAAAAAAGTGAAAAGCTGTTTCGGAAAATGCAAAATGCCACTCCGTTGGAGCGTTATATTTTACTCTTTCAACTTCTTAATCTGATGGCGGGCAGTCAATACCACACCCTTTCAACCATGGAATTCAGCTTTGCCAAGCAGCTGGACCCCGCCAAAGATAAGTTTGATCATGTGATCAATTACATCTACGACAATTACACCGAACCTCTAAGTGCCGAGCTTTTGGCCAGACAAGCCCATATGAGTACTAATCATTTTCACCGTTTCTTTAAAAAGCGCACCGAGTGCACGGTCACCGAATTCATCAACCAATTGAGGATTGCCAAAGCCTGTAAACTGCTACTCAAAACCAAAGCCCCAATCACAGTAATCAGTGATCAGTGTGGGTTTAATAACTTGTCTAATTTTAACCGTCGCTTTCTGGCAATCAAGCAATGCACACCCAGTCAGTTTCGTGCACGAGTACAGCAAAAAGCACTGATATAAAAAACGGTTCAGGCTAAGGTAAGTTTGTGTTTCTATGATGAGCGCGAGCAAATAAAAATAACTAAGGATATACCTATGCCAGTTCTCTCGTCTCTTTCACTTGCCCCTTTGGTAATAGCGAGTGTCATTACTACCGAGGCAACACTGCCAGCTTGTCAGGACGGGCAAGCCTGTACAATGGCGGTTTATAGCGAGCGCACCCAACAGTGGCAATTTGTAAACAAAACGCGTGCAACTCAGACCTACACGCCATTTTCAACCTATAAGATCCCCAACACCCTGATCTTGTTGGACACAGATACCATCAAGCCCGGGCAAGGCTACCAGATAGATCATGCCAAGTATCCAGCCAAATCATGGTGGTTTGATGCCTGGCGCAAAGAGTTGATCACACCTGAAGACGCATTTAAATACTCTGCATTACCCTTATACCAAACCTGGACAAACTTGCTTAGCAAACCCCTGATGCAACAGTATTTGGATGACTTTAACTATGGGAACCGCGACATCAGTGGTCCACACGATAAGTTCTGGCTGAACAGCAGTATAAAACTCAGTGCAGTCGAGCAAGTCGAATTTTTACGTCGATTGCAGTCGCATGCATTCAAACTAAAGCCCGCTACCTACCAGGCGTTTAATAAGATTTTCTTACAGGAGCAAACCGAAGGCACAAAGCTCTTTGCCAAAACGGGGACCGGCCCAGTCGCAAAAGGCGAGTATCTGGGGTGGTATGTTGGCATGGTTGAAAACGCTCAGGGGCGTCATTACTTTGCTTTCAATATGAATGCTAAGACTTTTAAAGACATGGCAGCAACGCGAGTCGAAATTGCTAAAGCGACGCTGCACGAGATGAAGATATTGTGAGCCCGCCGTGGCGTGTGATACTTGCACACACCACGGCATTTCGTCACAAGACGACTAGGCCACTTTACGTAACAACCCCTGGGTATTTTGCCGCATCGTATGTGCCACCATAAAATACCCTATCAGTGCCACAAAAGACGCGCCGGACAGCGGCCCTAAAAGCCAAACGTAAGGGTGCAGACGACCCTCAACATCAAACAGTTGCTGTTGAATGATCAATAAAGTGATATCGCTCACCAACGCTGCCACGAAACCCGCAAGTGCCCCCAGTAATAAAAATTCATAGAGCGTCGCAAGCTTAATCAGTTTACCTCTGGCCCCCAGCGTACGAAGAATAACCACCTCCTGCATACGTTCTGCAAGACTGGCTTGCACCTGAGAGATGAGGACCAACGCACCGCTGATCAATACAATAGATAATACAAACCCGATTGCCAGCGACACCTGAGCTATCATCGACTGCACCTGAGCGATGTTATTTTTGATGTCAATCATGCTCACGGTGGGGTACTGCAATAACATCCGGCTGACCGGACGCACATGGTTTTCTTCCAGTTTGGCCGCGGTGAAATAAGTCACCGGTAGTCGTTCAGCCATTGCCGAGTTAAAGATCATTACGAAGTTTGGCTTGAGTGTTCCCCAATCAACACTGCGAATGCTGGTTACTTTCGCTTCGAATGTCTGGGTATTCACCAGGAAAGTTAGCGTATCTCCTAACTCAATGCCGACCCGCTCTGCTGTCCCTTCAAATACAGACACCTGCAATTCATCGGTTTGCTCAAACCATTGACCTTCCAGAATTTCGTTACCATCGGGCAGCGTGTCCGTCCAGGTCAGGTTGAGTTCACGACCCACGCCACTGCGCGTATCCTCTTGTTCCTGTTCTCCTTCTTGCTTGGATACCCGACGCGCAAACGCCTCTCCGTTTAAAGCATTGACTCGACCCCGAAAGACCGGATAAAACGCCTCATGGTGAATGTTCTGTTCAGCAAAAAACTGCTTAAACTGGTCAACATCGCGCTCACCAATATTAATCATAAAGGCATTGGGCGCATCCTCAGGTACCTGCATCTGCCAGTCAGAAATCATGTCATTTTTCAGTACGAACAGGAACAACATAAGCTTAATAGCCAATGCAAAACTGATCAGTTGCACAGCATTTGCGTTTGCCCGCTTTTGCAAGGTCGCAATGGCCAGAGACCAGCTGTTCCCCGGGCTCAGGCCAAGTTTACGACCCGCACTGAAAAATAATCGAGACAAACCAAACAACACGGCCATCAGAGTCGCGGTGCCGGCAAACAGCAGTAAGGTGGTTTTGATATCGCCACTGAATAGCCACATCAGCATGAATATGGTACCAACCGACACAGCCATATGTATGCGGCTTACAGCCAGTTTGTCACCCAGACTTCTCCTGAGTACCCGCAAAGGTGGAATGTCAAACAGGTCCAATAGCGGTTTGAGAGAAAACATCAGCGCGCACACCACCCCTATGGCAATAGACAAAATCCACGGGCGAGGTCCGGCAGCCGGTAGCTCATTGGCGACAAAGCGTGTCAGATAGTCAACGGCGACCTCCTGCAAACCATACCCAATTGCCAATCCAATCAGTAAAGAACTCACAGTGACCAGCGACAAATGCATAAAAAATATCCGTTTGATTGTGTCGCGGCTGCCTCCTAAAGTTTTCATCATAGCAACCGGATCATACTGGCGCTCGCAGTAGCGTTTGGCAGATACGGCCATGGCAACCGCCGCCAGCATAATGCCAAATAAACCCGCCAACAGTAAAAACCGCTCCGAGCGTTCCAGATTTTCACCCAAGGGGGATTGCCGGTCTTTAACACCCTGCCAGTTTTGGTTTTCTCTCAGTTGAGGTTTAAGCCAGTTATAATATTCTTTCAGGAGCTGCTCATCGCCTGCGAATAGTAAGCGGTAAAAAACATCACTGCCAGGCTGTACAGCTTGCGTGGTTGGTATGTCGGCAATATTCAGTAACACACGTTTATTGCCAGCTAACGAGAAAAAGGCAGAATCAGGTTCCTGTACCAGCACTTTCGTGACGGTAAACATACCCGCACCAATTTCTACCTGATCACCCACCTTAAGGCCAAGCGTGTAAAACAGGCCTTCACTGAGCCAGGCTTCTCCTTTAGCGGGCGCCGCAGCAATGTCGTACTGTTCACCTTGCAACGTATCTCTGAGTGTGATCTTTCCGCGCAACGGATGGCTATTGCTCACCGCTTTGATCGACCCAAGCACCAATTCATCATTTACGAATAG
Source organism: Pseudoalteromonas sp. XMcav2-N (assembly GCF_024124545.1). Lineage (GTDB taxonomy): Bacteria > Pseudomonadota > Gammaproteobacteria > Enterobacterales > Alteromonadaceae > Pseudoalteromonas. The sequence continues at coordinate 19,720 of NZ_JAMXSF010000018.1, read as the reverse complement.
CATGGAGTCGAAGAAAATATTTTGTGCCGTTTCGAGCCCAAAGTCTTGTGCGACTTTGAGGTAGCGCGCATCTAACTCATGGTTACTCGATAGGCGACGGTCCGCGGCAATGAAGTCGGCAGATTTCTGTTCAATGTTGAGCCGGATCCGCTCTGTGACTGAGCTCAAACTGAAGACCGTCAGTACCGCCAAGGCAATAGCGGCAAAAATGATGGTCAGCTCACCACGGCGCAGCTCGCGAAAAAATAATCTCAGCGCCAGTTTAACCCACATGTGCAGCTACTCCCTCTCCGTCACGGATCTTTGCCAGCTGACCACCTTCGATATGAATGATACGGTCACACTGTTTTGCCAGATCTTCGTCATGTGTCACCAGGATTAAAGTTGTGCCATGCTGCTTGTTTAAATCAAACAACAGGCTTTCAATGAGGTGGCCATTTTTTGAGTCCAAGTTCGCGGAGGGTTCATCGGCAAACAGGATTTTTGGTGTTCCGATGAATGCACGCGCGATGGCAACACGTTGTTGCTCTCCCCCCGACAACTGAGAAGGATAGTGGCCAACCCGATGTGCCAGGCCCACTTTTTCCAACAGCGCCTGAGCTTGTTCACGGGCATTTTTTTCTCCGGCCAGTTCCGCAGGCAGCATCACATTTTCCAATGCTGTGAGGCTTTGCACCAGCATAAACGACTGAAATACAAAGCCGACTTTCTCGGCTCTGAGGCGTGCGCGCTGCTCTTCATTGAGTTGGTGAAGTGCTTCACCATCGAGATAGACTTCCCCTTTGCTGGCAATGTCCAAGCCAGCAAGCAAACTAAGCAATGTTGATTTGCCCGAGCCAGATGTGCCCACCACTGCCACTGACTCCCCTGACTTGACAGAAAAATTGATATCGCTAAGGATAGTGAGGTCACCCTCAAAGGTACTGACGGTTTTACCCAACTCCTTAACCTGAATAATATTTAACTGAGAAAGCACTGACATGATGCGATTTTTCCTACAACTGGTGGTATTGATCTTCGGCACACTTTTAGTATTAAAAGCGAACGCCAACGATACCAAAATTATGATCATTGGTGATAGCTTAAGCGCCGGTTATGGTCTCAAACAAGCACCGTCCTGGGTTAATTTGTTACAAAATAAATACGAGGCAGAGCAAAAACCGATCACTCTGGTCAATACCAGTGTCTCGGGACAAACCACAGACAATGCGCTGCTCACGATAGACAAACAACTTGAAAGCCACCAGCCCAGCCACGTACTGATAGAGCTGGGTGCCAATGACGGCCTGCGAGGCTTTCCGCCTAAACTGATCCGCAAACACCTGCGCGAGCTGGTTGACAAAAGCCAGGCAAGTGGGGCCAAAGTGGCGTTAATGCAAATCCAGATCCCGCCAAATTATGGTCAGCGCTACAGCACCCTGTTTGCCGATAGCTACCCACTGGTAGCAAAACAAACCGGGGCCTATCTAATGGATTACTTTATGCTGCCCATTGCAGCAGATCGCAGCCTGATGCAAAACGATAATCTGCACCCCAATGAAAAAGCTCAGCCTCTCATTCGGGATTTCATGTATGAGCGCATCGCACAATGGCTCACAACCGCTGCAAAATAACCATCCATAAACCCGCAAAAATGATTAACTTGATCTACGCATCGCTGCAAAAGTAGATCAAGCTGCCCCTCCGCCACTGTCTTTAACAGAATTATCACATCAAAGAGATTACAAAAATAAGAAATTTTTATTCCAATGGTCGCAATCCACAATTAGCTATTCCTTAAGCTGTAGAAACAAAAACAATGACATGGGAAGACACTTTCCACCAAATTATTGCAGACTTAAAAATAAACCCAAAAGAAACACAAACTGAACATAAAATAAACATTTGCAACAATTTATTTAATTAATATACTATCCAGCACTGACATTAGAGTTTTTCACCTAATCAAGGTCATATAAGGCCATATATTGACACTCATTAAGGACAAACTGCATGAAACATTTGGGGTACTTATTTGGTTTAGGTGTTGCTGCGCTGCCCATTTCCAGCGCACTCGCTGACATCAAATCTCAGTCACTGCATAACAAACAATTTCTGTGGGACGACCTGAAACAGGTTATTTCGCAAGGTCACCCTCACTCATTTTCAGCGTCAACACTTGAGGCCGGCAGACTAACCGCGGAAGAAACAGGACATAAAGTTCACTATAAATTAACAAAAAGAACCGGGGCTCCTACTGTCTATGAACACTATCGTGCTTATGTCGGAAATTATCCGGTGTTATCAAGTAACCTGGTGATAGCACGCAATAACCATGGTGAGATCCGCCAGGCGATGGGCAGTTTAATCTCAGGGGTTGCACCTCAGGGTCGAGCTCAGTTTCACGACATGGCACATACTCAGCTCAGCCAACACATTGAAGCACTGCCTGAACTAAGTGATGTTACCAAGTATAGTTACGAAAAAGCCTTTTTTATCAAAAGTGATGTATTGGTCCCTGTCATCGAAGTTTTTGCGACATTTAAAGATAGAAAAGAAAAGATACTGCTCAATGGTGACGATCTCACTGTCGTTTCTAAGTCTTATAATATGTCGTTTGCGTTTTCTCCTGACTCACTGAAAGACGCAGGGTATGTTGCCGGTGGTGGCATCGGAGGTAACGACAAGCTAGGCGCAATATGTTACTCCCCCAGCCCCGACAGTATGCAAAACTGTACCAGCTATCAGTTTGATGAAATTGCCCCTCAAGGTGCTGAGCTCAGATTTGAAGACCTGAGCCAGAACGCTATTTTTTCTGAGTTTAATGGCTACCCATTCATCGTCAAAAAAGAAAATAACAACTGTATTTTAGATAACCCTTATGTGGTGACTTACGATGCAACTGTCTCCGAAACGACCCCGGTTTCTTATGTCTGTCAGACAAATAACGAAAACTTTGTAAAACGCGAAATTGACCAAACATTTGACGCCTACTATAGCTACAGCCCGGCAAACGAAGCACATTTTAACGCTGGCCTGGTTATGCAGTATTTCCACACACAACTCAAGACTTTGTACCCACAGCAAAGCATTGACTGTGACAGCAGTGGCTACTGTATTAAACCACTTTCCCAGAAAGTAAACCGAAACACCATTTTTGGCACTAACTCCGCTTCCTGGGATGGTGAGTTTGTTAACTATGGCTCGGGCAACGGCGGATATGAGTATTTTGCTCTGACTGGTATGAGTATCGCGGCACACGAAATAGCCCATGCTATTACCGAGTGGAATTCTGGATTGGGAAGAGAGGACGTCGACAGTGCAATTAACGAAGGACTATCCGATATCTCTGCGATTGCAATACTCGACTATTATCAACATACCGCATCAGGCGCTTACACACAGTCTCAGGCATTTGCTGATCAATTTACTGACCAAACAGGGTTGTATACTAAGAACCGTAAGTGGTGGTATGGCTGGGATGTCTTCCCACAGGATAAGGCTGCACGTTTCTTTGAGTTACCTTCCTGGGATGGCCGAAGCATAGATCACGTCAAGGATTTTACCACAGCTAAAACAGGCCATGACAATGGCGGTGTATTGAGAAAAGCGTTTTACGAGCTTGTCAAAACCCAAGGCTGGACCATCCAGCAAGCCTATCGTTTATTTTTGCGCGCCAACACGTCTGGCTGTCTATTCTCAGGCATGTCTTTAAATGAGTTTGGCTTCTGTCTGGTTGATCAAACCGCCCACATTCAAGTCGGTAACAAATCTTTGAACCAGATAAAATCAGACGTATCTCTCAGCCTTGCTGGTGTCGGTATTTCTACTGGAATCGGACTGTCGACATTGGATGCCGATGCATGGCTTAACTACAACCAGGCCAGCTATGATTTAAGTCGTATCAATCAAGATAATATCCGCAGCATTGATGTGAACTGGGGAGACGGCCAAAGCGAGAGCTGGCAGCGCGATAGTGGCACGCCTATCTATCCCTTTTTACAACGCAGTAAACAGGTTGTTGAAGACACCCTGATCCGATTCTCTGTCAATGTAACTACCGAGGATCACAATGGTAACCAGGTAACCCAGTCGGCGTACAACCACTTTTATAGCCGCCCTGCAGCGTTGCGCTGTGAGCCATTTATGAACAACGCTGTACTGCACACCAACACTCTGTCTATCAATAACTTTACTTTGTCGGGGCTCAACGCCGGATACAGAGCAAAACTAGACGCACCATGGCCCGTCGCAAAACCGAGAGAGCACACTCTGAGCTTTGCACAGGACCTGAGCGGCAAACGTGTTTCCGTGTACTTTGATGGCAACAAAAACGGGCTGATGGAATCGAATGAAGCAATACTGTCAAATCAAACCATCGCAGGGAATAACGTCAAGTTCACGCTTGATCAGCAGACTAACCGTGGTCTTGGCCTGCTGCGTGTCGCTATTACTAACAACGAGTTTGACTATTCCTTGTTGGATGCCTGTGGTGTTGCAGACAACGCTCAGGTTGTGGACGTGATGATGGATGTAGACTCTGATAACCTGCCGCTGATCTCTGATTTTGAGGTGCAGTATCTAGATGGCAATCGGGTCAAATTCACTAACACCTCTCAGGTCAATGACGCAAAAAGCCCACAATTCTTTTGGCAATTTGGCTTTGATAATCGTACCAGTACCGCTCGAGATCCAGGGATAATTGACTATCCAGCAAACGGTGGTCAATTTGATGTATCGCTACAAATACAGTACGCCGATCAAAGCGAGACAGATACCAAGCAAACCCGTATCTCACTGGATCCCGTAAACGCTTGTCCAGCCAAAATCAGTGACGGCGCTAATGCAGATGTCATCTATATCGACGACATGAAGTTATTCAATTACTCAACGCAGCTTGCCAATGTCCCCTCCGCAGCAGGGTTCAACCGTGACGGCTACAGTCTGAGCACTTTAAACGGCACCGACATTAAGAGAAGAACGTATATCAGCGTCGAAATCATGACTAATCTCATGCCTCGTTCTACTGCCGAAAACTTACTGCAAAACGGTAACCGTGATGTGCGCTTCACCATTTGGCTGGATGCAGACGGCAACGAGGAGTTCGCATCTTCTGAATCCGGGTTAGACAACGATCCAAACTACAACTACTGGATAGACAATAGCCAGTGCACCACAATTTCCGGTTCTGAATATTGTCGGATCAGCGCCACAAAATCACTGACACTGCCCAATGTCAGCACCTGGGATTGGTCAAAATGGTTTGTATTGCGCTCTAAATTAGAAGAGCGTCCAACCAATGACTATAAGTCAGATGCTTGTAACAGATTTAATTACGGTGAAATTGAAGACCTCAAAATCAAAGTCACCCGATATTAACTAAAACCGCTCGCAGTAATGTAGGCAAAGGCAACTTTGCCTACGAGCTACCTCATAAAACCACTCAAAAAGGAAACTTTATGAAACTTGTTAGCCTAGCAGTTATCGCTGCTTTGGGAGGGGCTTCTCTTGCTACTGTCGCGAGTCCTTTGTCCGAAAATAGCACCGCTTTACCTAAGTCTGCTTTAAAATTTCAGACATTAAGCAGTGCAGAAAAAGTACAACAACGACTGAGTAAGCATGGCCTAAATAAGAGTAACCGTCCGCATTTATTCAACCTGCTGGACAAACGCGAACAGGCGAAAAAATATGGGCTTAAAGCTGCTCAGACAGAGCAGCTTAGCAGTCTGAACAATAGCATTAGCTCAAATTGTAACGCGGATAAAGTGTGCTCGTTTTTCAAACACATGGGTTTGAGAGCTGTTAAAGACGCCACAGGTACAGAGTATGTGATGATTTCAGCCATCAACAGTGAAGTTGCGTCGACGACCTATACCTTTATCGATATTGCGCTGATAGACGAAAATGGCCAGGACATCACTATTCCGCGTTTTGCAGAGTATTATGGCGAAGGGATTTCCAAAAAGCGTATGGACATAGCTTCGCTTGGTAAGCTCAGCGATATCATGCCAAGACTACTTGCTGCAGAACAAATTTTCGCTGATGCCTGGGTGACTGTGGTATACATCGATGAAAATGGCAATGAAGTTGCTGAAGACAAAAACACCATCGTTGAATATTCTAAAGAAACTCTGCTGGCCGAGTTAGGCTATGAGAATGCGCTTTCAGCCAGTCAGAATTTAAAACACGCCACGGCATCAACTCAGGCATGGACTGAAGCACTCCCCTCGTCATCTGTGCCAACTATCCAGCAAGGTGCGATTCTGGAAAGTGCCGTTACCAACCCGGTTGATTTAAAAGAGATCAATGCCGACCCAACACTGGACCGAATCAAAATCTGTCTGAACCGCATGTACAATGACTGTGATTACGACGCTGTCTACCCTCACGGCACGCCTAATGATCAATTAAAGGTGCTTGTACCTTTTTCTGGTTATCGTGATGTCATGGGTAAAGTGACCAAAATCTATCGCCCTGATTGGAGCACCAAAGACGTCACCTATGACGCCAATGGTAACCCGAGCTATACCATCAAACCTGCGGGCACCCAACCGATGGGACTGTACCATGGCACCGAAATTTTTATTCAGACGAAAGAAGGCGGTGGCGCATCCAAGTTAGGGGGTTATCAAGGCTCTGAGCACCTTTTCTCAGATCATATTTCATTGAAATATTTGCAAAAGCAAGTCGGTGACAACGTCTACGATTACACGCGCATCTCATGGAACATCCCACGCTCAAAAGGGGTGTTTGGTGATGCAACGCTTTATGGACGTTATGCCGATGCACACTGGATCATGAACTTATCGGTTGAAGTTGAACAAGAAATGCGTGGCAGAAAACGCCTGCGTAATTTCACCTACGTTGTGGGCAGCACAGACATGCCTGAAGAGCAAACCTGGACAGACATTGAGCACCCACCGATGCAAATGGTGTATAGCTGTCTCGCGAAAGGCTCGATGATCATGCTGGCAAATGGTAAGCAACTACCCATCGAGCAATTACAGGTTGGCGACCTGGTACTTGGCGCCAGTCAGTTTGCTCCAAACTCACACATGCCACTTGAAATCAAAGACGTATCAATAGGTGTTGAAGCTTTACCTATGATCAAGATCACCACAGATTCAGGCAAAGAGCTGCTACTTACTGAATCGCACCCTGTGGTCACTCAATCTGGTGTCTCAGCTTGGGCCAACAAGGTTCAACAAGGTGACCGTATTCACACCACCAATGGCCTGGAGCTGGTCACTAAGATTGAGCAAGTGAAATACGAGGACAATGTTTACAACCTCAAACTGGCTCGTACCTCTGAGGATCCAAAGCACATTACCGGTGAAACTTTCTCAATGTTTGCAAATGGTCTGCAGGTAGGTGATCTGGCAATGCAAAGTGACAATGAATTTGAGGACGAAGTGGAAACAACACAAGACGTTCTAAATCGAATTCCTGAAGCTTGGCACAAAGATTACCTAAACAGCATCCAGTAATCAGGAAATAAACCAGTGAGGCCTCTTAAGGGGCCTCTTCACGGAGTGAACACAATGAATAAAAATCAATTCATTTGCCTTGCGCTGGCACTAACGACATCCCAGGCCCTCGCGCAGGCAACCAAAATACCAGAGAAACTCAGCGAAATAGCCCCCCTCTCTGCAGAGGCAAAAAGCATCGATTTAGTTCCGCTCGGTACAGCGCATCAAAGTAAAGGCGATGTCTTACTGGGCATTCAGTCAGTGCAGGGCATGGCCGTTGAGCACTTGGGCAACACCAGCATTGACTTTCGTGTTGGTGTAGACCTGAGATATGAACAGGCGCTCAAACTCATCGATGGAAAGGTCGATGCGGGCTTCAAGTTTCCGGCTGTGCGCGTTGATGCGGGCGCAAACTATGCAAAAGATATCAGTGCCGACCGTTACACAGGTACCTATACCGTGTATTCGTCGGTCAAACCTAAGTCTCGTATCTTAATGCCAAGTTCAGACCAAGGATATCAACCAACGCAAGCGGCAATCGAGCTGGCGCAAGCTTATCCGGGTAACAAGGCAGCAAACCTCGGTGATGGCTTTGTACAAGGCTTTGCCTATGGCTCCAACGTCGTGATCAATATGAAGATTGATTATCGCAATGAGGAAGACAAACGACAGATAGGCGGCTACCTCAGTGTCGACTGGATAGGTAAGGTCAAGGTTGATGGCCAACTCCAAAAAATTGACGAGGAAAAAAGGCAGTCCGTTAAGATTTCCATCAGTGGCTATCAGAGCGGTGGCGATCCAAACCGGCTGTTGAACATCATTCCAAATGGCATTATGCGTTGTACGCTGCTGAACCCGGAGCCTTGCTTCAACCTGTTCGAAGCCGCTGTGAACTACTTGAAATCAGATTACATCAACCAGTTTAATTCACTGGATGATTACAACATCACTGATAGCTATGTCACACAATACCTGGATTCTGGCGCAGGCTTGCAACAGTTAATCCCAGACGCTGGCTATACCCCGGTCAACTACCTGACAAAGCTCGTTATTAAAGAACTGACTTCTCGCTGGATTGAAGAACGGCTGACTTACCGCAGAGCGAAGAATTTACAGCGCTACTATGCCGCGCAATTCAACGCCGAGCAGCTGAATCAACTGCAGGAAATCGAAACATCCAGCCGCGCCAATGCTAACTTGTTCGCAGATATGGTCGACTATTGTGAACGTAACCCTGAAGGCAATTACTGCCTCGACTATGAGTCAGGTAACTTAGCTTACTATCGCGACTACAGCGCTATCAGCGACGTATTAAAGTAAGGATACCATTATGAAAAAGTTTTCTATAAGCACATCGATTGTGTCTGCCGCTCTGGCTTTACCCCTGCTGGGTGCCACAGCGCAGGCGCAGGATCTCAGCGATGCTCAACTACAGGAAGCCCGTTACAGCGAGCTTGGTGACATGCTAACAGTTACAGAGGCTCAGGGCAGATTCGCCTGGATGCAAAAATGCTACGATGGTTTGCTCGTTGAACTATGGGAGCAGATGTTCGATACCCGTGACATTGTCAGCAAAGAAGAGAAATTACGCCAGCTTAAAGAATTATGGCTGTCGGCAGATAAAATCGCTGCGGGCAAAGCGCAATATGTGACCTTTGCAAATGAAGATTTCAGCAATCCTTATAACTGGGTTGCTGGCACCAGTGATAGTCAGGCATGTACGCTTATGCCACCAGAGTATCAACCTGTGGCTTTGAAAACCACTGTGCTGTCACATAACTACTGTGACAATGCCAGCTTTGATAACGAGTGGGAATGGATCTCCAAAGTAACTATTGAGGACTTCGAACATCAATCTGGCACCAAAGCACACACTATGGTGTCTGGAAAAGTGGTGACGCTGCCCGCAAACCGAAGCGTCAAGGTATCTATCACACCGGGCAATCTGGAACCTGATTTTCCTTCATATGTGGTTGCACGAGTCTGGGTTGACTGGGATCACAATGGTCAGCTGGACAACAGTGAAATGGTCTACAAATCTGCATCAGATGGGGTGTTCAGGTTTACCATGGACATTCCGGCGGATGTGCCCGAGGGCACCACATTGATGCGCATTGCAACCGATGCGGGTGGTGGCTCAGACAACGCATGCTCCCGTATTCAATATGGTGAAGTCGAAGACTACCTTGTAACGGTTCGTTAAGGAAAGATGATATGAAACCTATTTATTTATCTGTTTTTGCACTGGCAATGACAGGACAAAGCCTTGCTGCACAAGAAAAAGAGGCGAACATTTCAAGCGCCAACTTGTCTGGCTCTGTGATCTCGGGCCTGATCAACGATCATGTTGCCATGGGTACAGCGTATGACAGCCAAAAGAAACGCTTTCTCAATGTACAGCCTGTTGCTGGTGTGGTTGATGAGACCTTTGGCAATACCGAGCTCAAGTTTAAAACCGGCATTGATATGAGCTATGATGATATGCTCAATACTTTGAACGGTAGCGTGGATGTCGACGTTAACTTCCCGGTTGTTCGCGTCTCTGCGGGTGCGTCTTTGGCCAAAGAAATGGCTTCCAGCACTTACTCAAGCTCCTACACCTTTAGCGCCTCAAGTACGCCGAAAAAGCGTCTGTTCTTACCTAAAGACCAAAACCAGGGCTACACCCTGTCACAGGTAGGCAGTGATGTCGCCAACAACCATCAGACCAAGCTGCAAACGCTGGTTGGCGATGAGTTTGTAACCGGCATTGAATACGGAGCAAACGTATTGGTAAACCTTAAGATCGAATACGGTAGCAACCAGGACAAATCAGACATTGGCGGTTATCTGGATGTTGATTTGTATGGGGGTGTATTCAACGTAGGCGGTCAGCTTAGATACCTCAAGGATGAAACCAAATCTTCTGTGAAGATCACAGTACGTGCCATCCAGCAAGGGGGCGACCCAAAGCAGCTGCTAACCATCATACCAAACAACATCATCACCTGTTCACTGGACAATCCAGAGCCATGTTTTGATATGTTCTATGAAGCCGTGAAGTATGCCAAGTCTGGTTTCAACTCGCAGCTCAATTCATTGAGTGATTACAATGTGGTGCGCTATTACACCACGCGTTACGAAAACTCTTCACTGGCGTTACGCGCGTTAGTGCCTGAGTATCAGATAGTCAGAAATGCAACCAAATGGCTGATCAGTGAGCTTGAGGATGATTTCAAACAGGCTATTTTGGACGAGCAGCGTGCGGATAAGCTACTCAATAGCTACTATGCCTACTTACCCGCGTCACAACGTCTGGCTGTGGAGCAGATCAAAGATCTGGCTTATGACAATGCCTGGTTCTTCTTCAATGCCGCACAGTTTTGCCGCGACAACCCATTTGGTTACGCATGTGAAAACAAGGTGCAGGAAATGAAGAGCGCCTGTGTGCAACGCGGTAAAAACTGCCCGGCCACCTACAATGTGACTGACTTGCAACTACCAAGCAACGATCAACAAGATTGGAAGCAGTGTGAGTTAGCAAGACAAGAAGCCGTGCGCGCCGGCATCGTCACTGAAGAGCAAAGTGCACGTTTCAGAAACATGCGCTGGGCCCCGACTTTCATCGACGTCACAGCCCCGGCTCGTGGGATCCTGAACTGGCGTTTGTGTGAAGGCGCTCTGACCACTTACGGTACGGCGTTTGCGCAATAACCTGCCATAATTAATCGCAATGTGCCGGAGCACATTGCGATTTCTTTTCAGGGAGCGGATATGAAAAAGTTTTTACCTTTACTGGCTCTGGGGTGCGCATTCGCAGCACATAGCCGGGTCTACTACAGTGAAAAAGTCGGTGCTAACGACCTTGGCCGGGCTTTTGACCCAAACATGCATCAGCTGAGTGATATTTGCTTGCAGGGCACACCTGTGCTGCATAATGAACTCAGCGGCAGTCTGGATTATTTCCAACGCGTTGACGAAACCTTGATCAAACGCCGTACATTCGGTGAGGTACATGGCGGTGTTAACCTGTTCATTATTGCCGGTAGTGTGTCGACTTCAATGACACATCGTAACGCCACCGATCAACGCACACTCACGTCGCAGCTTCATCTCAAGTTTGATGAAGGCTATAGCACCTTAGAGGATCGTCAGGTAAAAGCCGGCGTCGATCTGAAAAACTGCGGTAGCCACTTTGTTTATCAAGTCAACTTTGGCCGCGATTTGTTCGTCAACACACGGCTACATTTTAGGACCGAAGAAGATTACAAACGCTTTGTCATTAAAATTAAGATACGTTTGCTGTTTTTCAAAAAGACCATCACCAAGGTCAAAGAAATCGAAAAGTATGCAGAAAATGCTGTGTTCAGCGTCGATGTGAACTCAAATGGACCATTACCAGCTAAGCTGCAGCAGCAACTCAGTGAGCAACCGACTTATTGCCGGGGCGGTAACATCACACCCTGCCTGCAAACATTGGAGAAGCTTGTAGCATATAGTTTCGACCCCAATGGACTCATGTTGGATTTGGCCGACTTAGAAAAAGTGCCTCGTAGCTTTGTGGTAAAAAGCTTCCAGGATTCAGGCCACTATGGTGCCGCTGACTGGGCATCTGTGATGAGTAATACTATGTATGAGACAACCTGGCGGTGGGCTGAGCATCAATATGGTGAAGCAGTCAGACATTTAGAGCGTACTAAAGCGTTCCTTGCGGTGGCCAGTGAGGCTGAAAAACCCGCACTGGAAGCCCAATTTGAAGCCGCTCAGATAGCACTCAGCGATGCTCTGACACTACGTCAAACCTGCCTTGCCTCCCCCTGGTTAAGTCAGTGTGGGCCCTAAATAAGCATGTTATTTCCTCACTCAAGTGGCTTGCCTTATTAGCCACTTAGGAGGAGGCGCTTCATTGAAATGAATAAAATTCATCTTCTACTTTAGTCCAATCCGATTGCACTCAAATTTGATTTATGTCAACGTCTGCTCAACAAACACAAAATAATTACATAACATCAACAGAGTAGTAGAAGTGATGACAACGACTATTAAACTTTCGCCAGTTGCACTGGCACTCTTTGCGTGCTCCGCTGCCATGGCAGAACAATCTAACGAGCAAAACATAGAAACCATCTCAGTATTGGGCTCTAAGGTCTCCAACCGGACGGCCACCGAGTCGACCTCTCCCATAGACATACTGGACACGGATCAACTAAATAAAGGCGGCTTTACTGAATTAGGCCAGAGTCTGCAATCCATCGCCCCCTCATTTAACTTTAGCAGGACTCAGGTTTCGGATGGCTCAGATCTGTTCCGCCCGGCAACATTGCGAGGGCTGCAACCGGATCAAACTCTGGTGCTGATCAACGGCAAACGTCGTCATACCCAGGCTATCTTCGGACTGTCTGGGACGGTTGGAGCCGGTGCTGCGGGGACAGACATGAACTCCATCCCTATGATGGCGCTGAAGAATGTTGAGATCCTCAGAGACGGCGCCGCAGCGCGTTATGGCTCAGATGCCATAGCGGGCGTTATTAACCTTTCTTTGAACGACAGCACCGGCGTCACGACTGGTTTTGTACAGGCCGGTTCAACTGGTGAGGGAGATGGGGATACCTATTCACTGGGTCTGAACCGAGGGTTTGATTTGGGCAGCCAGGGCGGCTTTATCAATGTCTCCTTGGAATATCGCGATGCCGATGGTACCAACCGGGCCGAGCGTGATACGGGTGGCTCCTCAACCATAGCGCCAGGTACTTTGTCCGATGATGTACGCTGGAAGCAGGGTAATTCTGACAGTGAGTTTATCTCTGTGTTCTACAACGCTGCGCTGCCTGTGGGTGACAAAGAGTTGTATTCTTTTGCTGGCTTCTCAAACCGGACTGCTTTAGGTAACGGCTTTTACCGCGACTTTAATCGTGCAGAACGCAACGTCCCCCAGGTGTATCCGGATGGTTTTCTACCGCGGATCGATAATGAAGCTGAAGATCTGTCCTTTGCAATCGGCCTGAAAGGCGATATCAACCCGGACTGGGCATTCGATGTATCCAGTGTATACGGCGAAAACCAGTACGACTATTCATCATCCAATACCATCAATGCATCTTATGCAGCCGAATACCTGGCAAATAATCCCAGTGCATCGGCACAAGACGTTGCCAGCAATGCTGGTCCCAGAGGCGGTTATTCGGGTGGTTTCAGATTCGATCAGTGGACCACGAACCTGGATATCAGCGGCATTATTGATATAGGCGGTGGCGAACCGGTTTACCTGTCTGTAGGTGCCGAATACCGTAAGGAGAATTATGAGATTGTTCCGGGTGAGGTAGCCTCTTATGCATGTGGCGTATCGAATTCTGACCGCTCTTTCCCGTCTGTCCTTGATGCTGAAATTTTTGCCGACTGTGGTTTTCAGGCTTATCAGGGGCTCAGACCGGATGCAGCCAACAAAGCCGAACGCTCCAGTCATGCCATTTATATTGAAGCAGAAACCCTGCTCAATGAAGACTGGCTGATAAGCGCAGCGCTACGCTATGAAGACGTGTCTGACTCAAATGATGACACCATCTGGAAACTGGCAACCCGTTATGAGCTGACGGAAGATCTGGCGCTACGCGCGGCAGCGTCAACAGGTTTCAGAGCGCCGTCGTTGCAACAATCGGGTTATACCGCCTTTACCACGACACTGGGTGGAGATGGCGCACTGGCTACCTCTTATACGGCAACCGCTGGCTCCCCGTTTCCCGCCGCGCTTGGCGTAGATGGCCTGCAACTGGAATCCTCGGATAATTATAACTTAGGTCTGGCCTGGGATGTCAGCAATGATTTTTCTGTCACTTTGGATTTCTATCAGATCAAGATTTACGACCGCATCAACCTCGGCAGCTTTATTGGTGTAAACAGCGATGAGCTGGCTGCTTTCCCGGCCGCCAACGCCGCATTAACAGCCACTGGTGCCGTGCAAGGTAACTTTTTCTCAAACTCGCTGGATTCGACAACCCAAGGGTTTGATTTAATCGCCTCCTATTCTCTGGCTCTGGCAGCTGGTGAGTTGGACATCACCTTTGCAGCGAATAAAAATAAGACCGAGATTGACAAAGTTAACGCGCCTCAGGGTATTCCTGACAACATTGTACTTGATTCACAAAGACGCTCATTCCTGACCCATGGTCAGCCAAGAGAACGTGCCACGCTCACCTTTGACTACCAGCAGGACGACTGGAATACCCTGCTGCGTTTTAATTACTTTGGTAAAACTGAAGTCAGCTACTTTGCTGGCGGACACATTGTGCTACCAGATTTCTTGTCGCCAACCAACAGCTGGCAGGAAACCAGTGTAGTTGAGTCGGCCGTTTTAGTTGACATCAATGCGGGTTATCAGCTAACCGACAGCATTGCGCTGTCCGCCGGCATTGATAACCTGTTCGATGAAACACCAGATGAGCTAGGCGAAGATGAGGTACTTAACTTCATTACCAATGGCGCGATGCGCTACCCATTGCGCGCTTTACCCTATGGCTTTGACGGTATGACTTACTACGCTAAGGTGAGCTTTAGCTTCTAAACATGAAAAGGGGTGAGAGTCATCACCCCTTTCCTTTTAGCACAGGTATGCAAAGGCGTTCTTCGCAGAAAGAGTTCAAACAGGCTGACTAATTCTGTATGTACCCTTACTTAGCATCACTTAGGCGACTTATCATCCGCCAATATTAGATGAGACCCTCTGGCTCATTTGCATATCCTCTGCAAACTCGCTCATACCCGGGCGCTTGTAAAACACTGTGCGGGTGTAGTTTGAAATAGCCCAAATAACCCCTTCTCTGTCTACATCAATATTGTAAAAAGCGCCAAACTGAACCAGTTCACCATAGTTCAATGTATACACACTCTGCGGGCCATCATTGCTGCCATACACGCTTGCAACCAGATAAACCTCACCACTACCTACCGCAAGGTCTTTAAGTGTGCATAGCTTTCCACACGCAACTGATTGCTGCTCCCAGCTTACCCCATTAAACTTATATAACTTGTCACTTTCGGTGATCGCCCAAATTACCCCACCCAGTGCAACATCAATTTTGGTAATGAATTCGTTGTCAATTCGATAACTGCCTTCGAAGTTTTCTGTAGCGTTATTGAATTTCTTTAAAGTGCCATCTCCGTTAACGCAGTAAACATGATCTACCGTGAATGAACTGACATCCGTTGCGCCCCAGCAGCCGGTCACAGGCTGCCAGTTACCGTCTTGATATCTGAATGCATTGCCACTTTCAGAAACGCTGAATGTCGCGCCTTCGTAGTATGCATAGCCAGGATCATTGGGTGAAGTACCAAATTGGTAATGAAAGTACCCACCAGAAGCCGCAACCGCTTTTTGTCCATAAGGGAGGGCGATTTTTTGCCAGGTACCCAATGAGTCATCTTTTTGCACATAAGGTATGCCCTGATGATCAATCGCAACACGCACAGGTGAATTAGCATGTCCTTCTGCCAGTACGCTTGCGGAAGAAAGTGTGGCCGATGCGATAATTAAAGCCTGTGCTACGTGTTTTATTTTCATATCCTTACTCCTGTAGATGACTGGCTTTAAAAAGGCACAAACGCCACTGAGCGTAGCAAAATCTCTGCATCCCAAACCTCTGCACCTAAAATCTAGCCAGCGTTATTTTGGTAACATTTTTAACCATGCATGGCGCTAGCAACCTTGATTTCAATCAAAGGTTCGTAGTAGTTCCTAAAATTAATACTTTTGTCAAGAAAGTGACTAATCTGGTAATAAATTATCAGATGCAGGGCTCACCCTTGGGCGATACTCCGTTGCGCCCAGCCAGCAGTTGAGGAGAGTTTCATTAAACACCAATATAATAAAAACGAATAATATATTCCCATGAGTTTACTTATAGACCTCATTAATATCTCACATGAGAGTAAATATTTGCTCTTTTTAATAACGACGCTCAAGTGTAGATAGCTGTAAACGGATCAAAAATTCGCTACAGATAACTCTCACAGGAACAAATGGCTCCACCGGATAAATATTAAAAGCAATAAATACAAAAACATAGATTCTAATACTTGATGTAATTAACCCGTTTTTATTGCTTTTATTTGCTCTGTGGCTGCCATTTTTTGCACTGATTTTGTGACTAATACTTATTCATTATCAGCAATAATAATTCGTTATATCATAACAAAAGAATTACAAAAAAAGAACTTTGCAACTTAATTGACACATTTGTTAACTTTAATTATATTCACCTCCCTCTCCCAGCCAACCGAAGAATAAAAAATGAAGAAACTGACTTTTTCGCTTATTTTAATAGGCATATTAATATCATATTGGCTTTTTTCCGGACCAAACTCAGAAGTTCAACATATTCAACCCACGCAAAAAGATGCGTTAATAGTGAATAAAAACGTAGACAAGGCAGAGCCCCTTGTTGTTTCAGCTTCACCTAAGCAACACATAGAAGTTGCCCAAAATACAACAAAAGAAATAACGCAGGACGTGGAGCGATTACCGCAAGATATTGGAGAAATAGCATCAATCTCTGATAGCGCCAAAGCCATATTGATAGAAGCAGGCGTGCTGGTAAAAGATATTAGTGAAGAGGCCTATGTCGAATTCAACCTAGCTGCCATGCAGCAACTGGAGGTTGGCGATACCTTTGACTTAACTATCCCACAGACCACCGAAATGCATCGGGCAGAAGTCACTCAGGTGGATGTATTTCCCAACGGTGACAAAAGCGTTTTTGCAAAAGTAACCGGCTCGGATAACCGCTTTCATAATTCGGTAATGACAGTGGGCAGTGATGCCATTTACGGACAATTCACCGTACCTTCTGGCAACTATGTTTTTGAATCCCATGGAAAACATGGCTGGATAGCCGCAAAACGCGACCTGTATAAAAATCATGTAGAGCACACGCCTCAAGAGCGTGTGCCTGCAGAAGGGGCTAAAGATCTCTTTTCCCCGCCTATCAACACTCAAACAACAAGTAAGAAGTAAGGAAAATCAATATGAAAAAAGCAATCTTGGCGTCGGCACTCACCTTAGCCTCAGGTTTCACTCAGGCGAACACAATCGACATTGCTATCCTGTATAGTGACGAAGCAGCAGCCAATACATCAAACATCCAAACGAAAATCAATCAGCTGATCTCATTTTCGAATCAGGTGTATAGCCAAAATGAAATTAACTTAAGGCTTAACCTGGTTGCTTCAGCTTCTATCGGCAATGCGCAGGTAACAGCTGACGAGAACTGGTTAAACGCACTGACGGACAGTACATCCATCGCACAATATCGTGATGCAAATAATGCTGACATGGTTGCATTATTGGGTGTTGGTTCATCTGCAGGCAGCAATCTCATTAGCTGTGGTATTGCCTGGGTTGGCCAGGGCAGCAATGGTAATTTGTATTCGTCTCAGGTCAACAAGATGTATTCCATCACTGCTGTTGACTGTGGTGCTACCACCTTTGTTCATGAGTTAGGCCACAACCAGGGTTTAACACACGCTCGCAGACAGGGTGACACATCGGGTGGTGTATACCAAGATGGTATGGGGCATGGTGTCTATAATGTATTTACCAGCATCATGGCATATCCGCATGTCTTTGGCAGTGCAACACAGTATGACTACTTCTCAAACCCTAACTGGACAGCAAACGGCTATCCTTTCGGCGTTGAAGGCGAGTCGTACGCATGGAAAACTGTGAATGCAACAAAAGACGACATTGCAAACATGAAATAATAAGCTGCCTTTATCTTCTATCAGGCAAATAGTCTTTGGGCGCTCGATGATGGGCGCTCTTTTTGTGCCACCAAATTACATGAAATTGAAAGCGACGTCTGTAATAAACCCGTAACGGCGACGCGCTTGGACTGCCACTCGTAATTATACACATATGCACCAACAGCCTGAGCTTATCTCGTTACACCAATCAATGTGACACTTACCGGGCACCTCCATACATACTTTGGATCCTAGAACGGTCTCAGCCTCTCCCGTACCCCCAAAAATCAGCCTCAGAGAGGCATGAATATAATAAAATAGAATAAGGCACCTTTTATTACCAATTAGCCAATAAAGCTAAAATTAATTGAACAAGATAACAAAACAAACGGATGACAAAAAACCGTTATTAGCTTAAGAAACAAACACCCCTGTTAAGAAAAAACACTTATCCTCAACAAACAACAATTTCAGTTCAGTGTATAAACATCTGCAAGACACAAAATAGAAACCCAAGGTTAATATAAATGAAATTGACAATTTAAACACCAAAACATCAAATATACCCCGATTCAACTGAATCACTTAAACTAAAACCCTAAAAAGGATTATTAAGATGAAAGTTAGTTCTATTGGAAAAATTGCAACATTATGTTTGGCAGTAGCTACAACGGGTGTATTTGCAGCTCAGGACACAGCAGATTATATGGAGTATAACCTGGGAGACAGCATCTACAGAATTCCAGCGTCACAGGCTAACAATATCGATGAAATCATCACATTAATTGAAAGCCGCAATGACGTTTCTGACTATGGCGTTGTGACATTAAAAGCTGACATTCCGAATGCTGAACTGTCAACATCTGACTTCTCAATACAAGCAGGTGGTTCACTTCGCCTGTATAGTACATTCAACGCAGGTTACCTGAACGACTTTGATGCAGTACTATCATACACATGTCCTAGCAACATGTTTATCAAGTCAATCTCAAGCTACCACGACAATAAGAGAGAAGACCGTCGTTTTAACATCGAGTGTGGCAAGTACACTACGTCTGGTGGTGCACGCCTTTACCGTAAAACAGTAAGTTGGACCGGCTATGTAAACTCGTACGATCAGGCTTTCAACTATACCTGTCCGGCTGGTAAGTTCTTGGTTGGTGTATACAGTGTACACAGCAACAGACATGAAGACCGCGTATTCAAGTTCGCCTGTGCCGCTATGGCTGAGTCTTCAGCAAATGGTTTTGCACTAAGTGCTGAAACATGTTCGAACGTAGGCCCAACTAACTTTGACCAACCCTGGCACCTGGGTTCAAACGGCGCAATTGTAGGTATGGCTAGCCGTCACAGCAACTCTCACGAAGATCGCGAAACAAGTGTTTCTTTCTGTACTTCAGTATCTGACTGGTAATAGCAGTTAGTATGCAGGCCACGGCGGGATCACACTTTGTAAAAAGGCTTTAACACCCGCCGCTTTTCTGATCTAATAACGCCCACTTTTATCACCATCTACTTGTTAATTATGTCATTATTTAGCCACCTTGAACTTGTTGAAG
>NZ_JAMXSF010000017.1 GCF_024124545.1 Pseudoalteromonas sp. XMcav2-N | reverse complement strand
AACTTTTGAGCGTGCTGATGAAAGCGCTTGCCCTGCTCTGTAAGCCTTATCCGATAGTCTTCTCTCGTCACCAGCGCAAAGCCCAGCTCATCGGACAGCCTTTTTAAGGCTTGCGTGACCGCTGGTTTTGATTTATACAATCTTTTTGCCGCCTCGCTCAGGCTTTGTGCATTTGCTACGGCATCGAGTACCTGAATATCTGCCAACTTCATAAATAAAATTTATTTTATACCAAAGTTTTAATAATTTTTATTTTATGCCCAAATTCATTATCCTGCACTAAATTTTAGTCTGAGGGAGTAATTTTCGTGAATAAACTCGCACTCTTTTTTCCTGCTTTGCTGTTATTGTCTGCCTGTCAGGAAGCCACACAGCCGGCATCAACCAGTCAAGTCATTCGCCCTGTTAAACTGCATACCGTGTCTGACCCGCAAGCCAGCCAATTACGTAGCTTCCCTGCAGAAGTCGTCGCCAATCAGGGCTCCTATCTTGCTTTCAGAGTCAATGGAGAGTTAATGGAGTTTCCGGTGTTGGCCGGTCAGGAGGTGCAAAAAGGACAGCTTCTGGCTAAGCTCGACCCGGAAGACTTTGAGCTACAGTATCAGCAACGAAAAGCTCAATTTGAACTGGCCGTTGCACAGCTGAACCGTATTGAATCTTTGTATAAGAAATCAATTGCCAGCAAAGCGGAATACGATCAGGCTCTGGCAAATGAGCAGGTTGCCGAATCCGCTTTTAAAATCGCTCAGACTAACCTGGAAAACAGCGAACTCAGAGCACCATTTGATGGTACGATTGCCAAGGTATTTGTGAAAAACTTTGAGAACATTGTCGCCAAACAAAATATTTTGCGCCTTGAAACACGCGACCGTATGGATGTGGTTATTCAGGTACCCGAAAAGCTAGTTGCCCGCGTTAACAAAGATCTGGATTATCACCCGACGGTCATTTTCGACGGCTACCCGGACAAATCTTATCTGCTAAACATTAAAGAGTGGGACACGCAGGCCGATCCTGTCACCCTCACATATAAAGTCGTGTTTTCACTGCCCATCCCGGAAGACTTTAACCTGCTTGCCGGTATGACGGGACATGTCTATGTCGACCCGAGCAAAATCACCAATCAAAGTACTTCCGCGATTATCGTGCCTAATGAAGCGGTTTTTTCAGAGCAGACTCAGGCCGCTGAAGGCAATCACTACGTCTGGATCTATAACCCAGATACTCAGCTTGTTTCAAAACGCGCCGTCCAACCGGGTTTGTTGCGCCAACAAGGATTTGAAATTAAGAATGGCCTGCAACCGGGTGAAATCATTGTCTCTGCCGGCGTACATCACCTCAGCGACGGTCTGAAAGTCCGCCCCTGGACTAAAGAGCGAGGCCTGTAATATGAGTCTTGCCAAATGGTCTATTGAAAACAAAGTCATCAGTGCGATGTTTGCACTCCTGCTGTTGTTAGCAGGGACAGTCTCGTACTTTGGCCTCGGGCAACTGGAAGACCCTGAATTTACGCTTAAAAAGGCGATGGTCATCACCGTTTATCCGGGTGCATCCCCTCAGCAGGTTGAAGAGGAGGTCACTTATCCCATAGAGAACGCTATTCAAAGCCTGCCTTATGTTGATTATGTCACGTCTATCTCTTCGCCGGGCCAGTCTCAAATCACGGTTGAAATGAAAAGCACCTATCGTAAGGAAGATCTGAAACAAATCTGGGATGAGTTAAGGCGTAAAATTAATGATTTAAAGCCCAATTTACCACCGGGAGTCTACCCTCCTAAGATCATGGATGATTTTGCCGATGTTTATGGCGTACTCTATGCTGTAACCGGAGATGGGTACTCCTATGAAGAACTTAAGGAATACGTAGATTACCTGAAGCGAGAGCTCGTGTTAGTCGATGGCGTCAGCAAGGTCACCATTGCCGGAGAGCAACAGGCTCAAGTGACCGTTGAAATATCCAGTCAGAAGCTTTCGCAGCTCGGGATATCACATAACCGTATTTTTTCGCTACTCCAGACACAAAACAGTGTGTCAAATGCCGGTAAGATCCGTGTCGGAGACGAGTCTATCCGTATTCACCCCACAGGGGAATTTAACCAGGTTTCCGAGCTCGAAGATCTGCTGATTTCAAAGCCAGGCGCCAAAGAACTGATTTACCTGGGTGATGTTGCAACGGTCAGACGTGAGTATGCAGAAATTCCGACGCATATCACACGCTACAATCGCGACCAGTCTTTGCTGCTCGGTATCTCGTTCAGCTCTGGTGTCAATGTAGTAGAAGTAGGTAAAGCCATAGATAAACACCTCACCTCGCTGGAGTATCAACGCCCTCACGGCATGTCTGTCCACACAGTTTACAACCAGCCCAACGAAGTAGAAAAATCCGTCGACGGATTTATCGTCAGTCTGCTTGAAGCCGTTGCCATCGTTATTGTCGTACTGTTGATCTTTATGGGAGTCAAAAGCGGTATTCTGATTGGCGGTATCCTGCTTCTCACAGTGCTTGGTACATTCGTTTTCATGAAGATGTTTGCAATTGACTTACAACGAATTTCATTGGGTGCTCTAATCATCGCGCTCGGTATGTTAGTCGACAATGCCATAGTCGTGACTGAGGGGATACTGATCAACCTCAAACGCGGGCAAACTAAGGTTAAAGCAGCAGTCAACATCGTAGAGCAAACTAAGTGGCCATTATTGGGTGCGACAGTGATTGGCATCACCGCCTTTGCACCTATTGGGCTAAGCTCTGATGCCAGTGGTGAGTTTGCTGGTTCCCTGTTCTGGGTGTTACTCATTTCTTTGCTACTTAGTTGGGTAACGGCCATCACACTTACGCCCTTTTTTGCAAACATATTATTCAAAGAAGAAATCCGACAAGGTAACGACAATGAAGATCCCTACCAGGGCTTGATCTTCACCGCATACAAAGCCCTGCTAAGAGCTTGTCTACGATTCCGCTGGACAACTGTCGTTGCTATGATTGCACTACTCGGGTGTGCCATGGTTGGTTTTAAATCAGTAAAGCAGTCCTTTTTTCCAGCTTCAAACACACCTATGTTTTATGTCGACTATTGGCATTATCAGGGGGCTGATATTCGCAGTACAGCAGACAACCTTGAAAAACTTGAACGGTTTTTGCAATCTGATGATCTGGTCGAGGAGATCACCACCACTATCGGCCAGGGTGCCCCCCGATTTATGCTCACCTACAGTCCGGAAAAGCAATACGCTTCTTATGGCCAGTTAATCATTCGGGTTACCGACCGGGATGCCGTGGCAACAATGATAGCGAAGGTAAGAGACTTTGCCGCTAACAATGAACTCGACGGCAAACTCAAAATCAAACGCATGGAAATTGGTCCATCGACGGATGCTAAAGTTGAAGCTCGTTTCTCCGGGCCTGATCCTGTGGTCCTGCGTCAGCTGGCAGACCAGGCAAAACACCGCTTAGCCCAAGACTCAGGGGCATTTAATATCCGTGACAACTGGCGTCAGCGTTCTAAAGTGCTGGAACCTGTGTTTAATGAGCAAAAAGCACGACGCCTGGGGATCAGTAAATCCGATCTCGATCAGCTATTGCTGACCAGTGTATCGGGCAACAAAGTCGGCCTGTATCGCGATGGCACTAAAATGCTACCAATCGTCGCGCGTGCTCCGGAAATTGAAAGGCGCAATGTCGAAAACCTTGTTGACCTGCAGATATTCAGCCCGGTCCTCAATGTCTATGTGCCTTTAGGCCAGATCCTCGACGGCGTCGAAGTCGTCTGGGAAGACAGCCTGATAATGCGTCGCGATCGCAAGCGGACGATCACCGTCATGGCAGATCATGACGTCATTGGCAATGAAACACCGGCTAAGCTGTTTGCCCGGGTTCGTGCTGACATCGAAGCCATTGAACTACCACAAGGTTACGAAATGCAGTGGGGCGGTGAGTTTGAATCCTCGAGTAAGGCACAAAAGGCGATCTTTGGCTCGCTTCCTCTGGGTTACTTATCCATGTTTATCATTACTGTGCTACTGTTCAACTCAGTACGCAAACCTCTCGTGATCTGGAGCACAGTACCACTTGCCATTATAGGAGTGACAGCGGGATTGGTCATATTTCAGGCCCCTTTCAGCTTTATGGCACTACTTGGGTTGCTCAGCCTGTCTGGCATGTTGATTAAAAACGGCATTGTTCTGATGGATCAAATAAATCTGGAATTAGACAGTGGTAAAGACCCCTACCAGGCGGTGTTCGATTCCGGTGTGAGCCGTGTGCGCCCTGTTTCAATGGCTGCGGTCACCACCATTTTGGGTATGATCCCTCTATTGTTTGACGTGTTCTTTAAATCAATGGCCGTAACCATCATGTTTGGTCTGGGCTTTGCGACAGTCCTGACCTTAATAGTTTTACCCGTTATTTACTGTTTGTTCTTTAAAGTAACCGCACCGAAATAGTAAAAGGGCCGCATACTGCGGCCCTTTTTCTCTTTTATTTTTTCAAAGACAGCGTCCCTTTAACTCGCTTGCGTGGATTAGCGCCCGTGCGGCTTTTCGGCTTTTCAGAGCGCACAGCTTTTTCGGATCGACTTCTGTCTGAGCCATGATGTTTTTTTGCCTGACCAGATTTACTCCTGGTACTTTTTGGTACCGACTCGTGACGACTATGGTCTGACCTGGCTGGTTGTCGTGCAACACACTTTTGTTCATCAACGGATGCTTCTTCCGTTTTCGATGACCCTTCGATTGAGGCATTGATCTCTGCCATTTCCGATTCACTGAGGTGACGCCACTGCCCCGGGCGCAACCCATTCAGATTGACATTCATGATGCGCACACGCTTAAGCGTTTGTACCTCATAGTCAAAGTATTCGCACATGCGTCGGATCTGGCGATTCAGTCCCTGTGTTAACACGATAGTGAACTGCTTCGCTGCGGTTTTCTTAACAAAACACTTTTTAGTGACAGTGCCAAGAATTGGCACACCTGAGCGCATACCACGAATAAACTCCTCGGTAACGGGCTTGTCGACCGTCACCACGTATTCTTTTTCATGGTTGTTTCCAGCGCGAAGTATTTTATTGACGATATCACCTTCATTGGTCAAAAAGATCAGGCCTTCAGATGGCCTGTCCAGTCGACCAATAGGAAATATGCGCTCGGGGTATTGAATAGCACTGACAATATTACTTTTTATTTTGCGCTCCGTTGTGCAAGTCACACCCACGGGCTTGTTGTAAGCGATATATACCCGCTTTGGTTTGGATTTTAGCGGTTTATTGTCAATCAGTATCGTGTCTGAATCACTGACCTTCAGTCCCATTTCGGCGACCTGGCCATTGACGGATACCCGGCCGTCGCTGACCAGCGTATCCGCTTCTCTGCGGCTACAAAACCCTGTTTCACTGATGTATTTGTTTAATCGCTTAAGTTCGTTCATAAAGAAGCAGTTATCTTATCTTATACATAGAGGCAATACGCACCTTACGATAAGGTGAGTTACAGGGGGCGCATGGTAACAAACTTTGCAAGTCAGTAGAAATGTTTAGTTGTCACAATGGCCAGCAAGCATGATAAGGCCCGCGCACCGGTTACTTTGCAATCATACCAGAGCCCGTATCTCTGGCCAAAAATGCCGGCGATACCAAATATTGCTGCTGTTTATTTTTTAGTAAGCTGAACTTACTAAAGTCAACACCTGACCAGTCTGATTTATCAGCCAGCCACAGGTAGCGATGCACATTCTGCCTGTTTATAACAACCAATGGGTAAGTGATTGACTGGTGATCATGCCAGTATTTATGACCATGAAACCTATCGTATAAGGATAAAATGGCAAGCCCACCCATAATAAAATGTCCGCCGACAGAGGCCTGTATCTCCCCCTTATCGATCAATCCAAGTGTATCATTGAGCCAGTCAAAGCCGCCGATTGCCACAAACCTGTTTTTGTCGTTACTTTGCTGTTTGACTGCACTAAGCGCGCCCATGGCCATTAAATCAGACGCACTCCAGATAATGTTGGTTTCAGGATATCTCTTAAGCAGCCGCTGCGTTTTTTCCATTGCCTGAGTCTTAGACCAACTGGCATAAATAGACTGCTGTAGCGCGACTCCCTCACTACCGAAATAAGACTGCGCTCCCTGATTACGAGCATCTGACTCGCTGCCATAATGACCGTTGATTGCTATCGCCTTAGGTTTTACACGACTATCTTTTTCACGTAGTGACTCTGTTAATGCCTTTGCCAGCTCAGCCCCGGCACGAAAATTATCAAAGTAAATTTCTCCCAGCCAGTTTTTATACCTTTGTCCGGGTTTACCTATTTCAGTTTGTTCAGGCCCGTTAATGGTTTGTTCCAGAGTCAGGTATTGAATCCCATATTTCTCTAACAGATCCAGATGCTGTTCCGCATTGCCTGGGTACAACATTAGCACAACGAAGTCGGGGGTTGCGCGGTATTCCAGATACTTTTGTAGCTCGGCGAGCTGAATATATCGGCTTCCATCACCATATATCACGTCTAGTTTCACATTGAGTTGTTTACTGGCAGCCTGTGCAATAGATTCCACTTTTTGCCAAAAAGGCTCACCGGATATAGAAGGATTAACCAACAGGACTGAAAAGTCCGCCTTTGCAAAGCTCAAATGAGACGACAATAAAAGAAAACCCCAGAAAATACACTGCACAAACTTCACGATAAACTGCCTTTTTTTGTGTTACGCACGGCTCAGATACCCTACGCAACGCTTCAATATGTACTCAGCCGGACCCGATTGTTTGGCCCTATCAAGCAGTATAGCCAAAATCACTTGCCCCAGCGTAAGGATCAGGAAAAACAAGAAGTAATCAACGCGGGTAAATGAGAGTCGGCTGTCCGGAAAAACAAAATGAAAAAAAACTATTCCGATGACCGTTTGGGTTAAGTAAAGCGTCAAAGAATAACGCCCCACTATCGCCAGCACGCCGCTCAACGTGGGGATGTTTTTATATATAGCTTGAATCAAAACTAAATAACATAGTGCCATAGGGATGGCTGCGAGCCAGTTTACTGTTTCGAGCACCTGCCCCATGACCGACTCTTTCACAAGCCAAAAGAGCAACGAGACACAAAAACTGGCCCACCATGCCGCCCATAGCCACTTCCGGGCAAGTAATATTTTCTGTGTAAACCATCCGCGTTCATACAGCTCCATACCCAGCAACATTAATCCGAGGGTATTCCATAAAGTGGCAATGGGGATGAGTAAAATCATCATGGTGAAGTTGCCCATATTCTGGTTCAGCAACTCGTTGTAGGTCAGCGGCAAGGTATCCATCACAATGGCATATTCCACGCTCGTCCGATCTATGGCGGGTTCACGCACAAGATAGCTGAGTACAACTAATAAACCCACAGGCAAAACGGTCAGTAAGCCTGCTGCAAACAGTCTCTGTTTTGATTCTAACCACATCAGAGCCAGCAATCCTGACAACGCGTAGTTTAGCAAAATGTCTCCGGGCCATAGCAAGTACCCATGCAAGATACCAAACAAAGCGAGTATGCAGAGCCTGGTTTTTATAGGGAAAAGGCGGTGAGCGCTCTGCTCATATCTCTTAAACTGGATCAATAAAGCGGCGCCAAACACCAGGCAAAACAAGGTTCGAAATCGCCCATCAGCCAACACAGTGGTCAGAAAAGATAACACCTGTTCAAACAGTTCTGTGTCGACAGGAGGAATATAGCCATACGAAAAATTGGCCATAAAAAACAGGTTGGTCAGGCTCAAACCAAGTAAAGCAAACCCCCTAACACTGTCAATAAATGGATTTCTCAACATTAATACACATGATCACGATACATATCAGCCCAAGTAACGGCCGACGCATGGAAATCGGGTAAGCTTTCGTCTGGCATATTGAGTAATGCACAGGCTTCTTGTAATGCCCACCAGCTGCCACTCTCATAGGCTTTCACGACATTCAAAATGTAATACAACGTGTTTGATTTACCTAACAGCGCGTCGTGAATTATTTCTGGAAATGGCAAACGTCCCACCAACAACTCCATTGGCTTATCTAAAATTGCATCAAGCAATGAAAACAGCCCCGTCAGAAAACTCATACTTGCAATGCCAGGGGCGATCTGCTGGGCAATCAGCTCACAAAAGCGTGAACGAACAATACTCAGACGGGTCAGCTCGGTTGGCTTGTTCGTTGCTACATGTGCCGTCATGATAAGATTTACAAACTTGAGCACACGCTCATTACCAAGGTAAACAAGCGCCTGTTTCAGGGATTCGATGCGGCTTTTTATCGGAAAGACACCAGAATTTATCAGACGTAGCAGCTTGTAGGCCAATGCTGTATCCTGGGCGAATAGCTCGGAGATCCGCCCCAAATTCATATGAGGTTTCAGCACTTCGGCATAAATCAACATGACTATGGCATAATTAATTTCGATGTCCTGCTGGGATATCATGGTTGGTTTTGCAAAAAAGTAACCCTGGAAAAATGTAAAGCCCATCTTTTTCGCTTGCACGAACTCTTCTTCAGTCTCGACTTTCTCGGCGAGTAACTTGAGGTTTTTGCGCTGCTTTAGTTGCTCTACCAGCGGGGCTATCGTCTCCAGCGGACTTTCAACTAAATCAAACTTAATGAGTCTGACCAGCTTAAGGAAAGGTTCCCAGTCTTTAGAGTAAGTGAAGTCATCCAGCGCCAGACGATAATTATTATGAAACAGTTGCCTCACTCTTTCATAATTATCCTTCGTTGGAGGAATGGTTTCGAGTAACTCGAGGATTACGTCACTGCTTGGTAAAAAATGTGCGAGCTCCTGATTCAGTGACTCTTCACCGATATTGATAAGCGCCTTCTTTCCCGACGTCAGATAACGGGTGCCCAGATTAAGCTGGTTGTCCATAATCAGCCTGGCTGTCGCGGCATCATCAGCAATGTTGGGGAAGCAATTTTGTTTACCATCACGAAACAGCAATTCATACGCAACCACCTGCTTCTTTCGATTAAAGATGGCCTGCCTTGCCACAAACACTTTCAAATCATTGCTCCCAGCTATCTACTGCTCAAATTAATAGCACTTTTGTTTTATTAGTTTGTTCTATTGGGGAATATTTTAACCCCATTTCATTAGAAAAAAAATCAAACTAAAACATTAATGTATTAGAATAGTCGATAGCTGAGTGAGCAGGCAAACGCCTACTCATACAATTTCTCTATATACTGGCTTGCAATCGTATCCCAGCTGAAGCGTTGTGCCCCTGCATTTGCTTTGATCTCAAGGTATTTCTGTGGGTCATTTCTGTGTACATCAAGCGCTTGCCCTAAGCGCTCCAGTAACTGCTCTGCTTGCTCCGACAAATTATCACCACCGAATAAAAACCCTGTTTCATCATGTATGATGGTGTCTTTCAAACCACCAACCTGATGTGCCAGGCAGGGCTGTCCAGAACGCATGGCTAACATTTGACTAATGCCGCATGGTTCAAATGAGCTAGGCATCAGGAACAAATCGCCGAGTGTGTAAAGGTGATCTCCCAAAGCTTGTCCATATCCTTGTAAGTACAACACATTCTCATTACGGGCCATCACCTGAGTAAATAGGAATTCCAGATGGGGGTCACCTGAACCCAAAATAACCAGTACACCACCATACCCATTAATCAAAGCTGCAATATGATCGAGAATGAGCCGCCCATCTTTTGGTTGTCTGAGCAACAAAGCTTTCTGATCCGTCAGGCGCCCGACACTGGTGATGAGCGGTCTGCGAAATACTGATTGCTGACGCCACTGAATGACTCTCTGATGTGCAATATAATGGGCCGGTTTAAGCGTGCCTCCGTTTGCCATCCACACAAACAGCGCCTGTTCCGCCAGATCACAGTATTGATGCAAAGAGATGTCATTTGTGTCGTCTGATGATGCATCATAAGTACACCCATTCAGAATTCCGGCCAGTCGCCCGGTTCGATCCGCGGCCTGCATATCATGCTCTAACCCTTCCCCACCAAAAAACCCCCTTTCATGGTCACTACTGAGTTGTACTTCCTGACAATAAGTAGGAGAAACCAGGTGAACTTTGTCAGACAGACTAATCGCGGCACGCATCGGATTAAAACAGTGAGGATAGACATGATCACAAATCTGACTGCCATCATAACTTAACGTAGGGAACCAGGATTCCAGACTGGAATCATCATGTTTGAAGGGGCGGATCCCCTGAAGGGCTAAGTTATGCACTGTGTAAACCGTTTTAATCTGTTTCAGATTTACAAACCGCGGACTAAAGGTTTTTAGCACTGCAACAACCGCTGCGTGCCAGTCGTGTAAATGAAGTACATCGACAGGGCCAATCATTGCATGCTCAAGCAGCTCACTTACCGCAGCGCAAAACAATGCAAACTTATTCGCATCCGTTGCAAAAGGCTGATCACCATCATTGCAATAAATTGCACCATCATGCTGCGAGAACAAAGAGTGTGAAACCACATATTGATCTACACCAGCGTCACTGGCTACCCGCCACAAAGTGGCAGTTTCCAGATGCTGTTTGAAGGGCACTGCGATGTCCGCCACAAACGTCCGATTTAGTGCATACTGACCGTAATCAGGCACAATAACGGAACAACGCACTTGCTGTGTTGCCAGTGCATACGGGATGTCACGGATCACATCCGCAACTCCCCCGACTTTACAATTAGGCAGACGGTCGTTCTCCGCTGCCACCATAACTACGTGCATGCTTGTCCTTTTATGCTGTTTCCTGGGTTTGCCCTGCTAACAGCCGCTGTTGCTTTTCTAACGCAGTTAGCATATCACGAGTCACCAGCACGATGCCTTTTTTAGATACTCTGAAACCGTTTCTCTCATCTTGTGCCCTGTCATACCCAATTTCCATCCCCTCCGGGATATGGCAGCTTCGATCAATAATCGCATTTTTTATGCGACAGCCACGCTCTATCACCACACCAGGTAACACGACCGCGCCTTCAATCTCACAGTATGAATGAACATGGACATTAGAAAACAACAAAGATTTACGCACTCTGGATCCTGAGATAATACAGCCGCCAGATACCGTAGAATCTACCGCCATACCGCGACGCTCGTCATCATCAAAGATGAATTTCGCCGGTGGTAACTGCTCCTGGTAAGTCCAGATTGGCCAGCT
This sequence comes from Pseudoalteromonas sp. XMcav2-N, assembly GCF_024124545.1. Lineage (GTDB taxonomy): Bacteria > Pseudomonadota > Gammaproteobacteria > Enterobacterales > Alteromonadaceae > Pseudoalteromonas. Next base: position 134,894 of record NZ_JAMXSF010000017.1, on the reverse strand, counting down.
CGGGTCGTACAGATCAAGTTGAGGCTGAGGTGAAACTAACTCCATATTGGCTTCCCAGAATGAATCTATTGTTCCAACATCGCGCCAATAAGGCTGACCTGGGTGGCTGGGATCACGAAATGGAAACGCAAATACATTATGCTCTTCAATGATTGCGGGGATGATATCATGACCAAAATCACGACCTGATCCTTCACGTTCTGCATCTTCTTTTAGCTGCTCAAAAAGAAACTCTGTATTAAAGACATAGTTCCCCATCGACGCAAGACACAAACCAGGTTTACCCGGGATTTCGCTGGGCTCTGGCGGCTTTTCATCAAAGCGCCTGACCCGCTTATTCTCATCTACCGTCATCACACCGAAAGTATTTGCAGCATCCTCACAGGGCACTTCAATACAGCAAACGGTCATATCCGCACCGGTTTCAACGTGCTTTGCAAGTAGTGCACCGTAGTCCATACGGTATACATGGTCTCCTGACAAAATCATTACATACTTAGGTAGTTCATGACGAATGATATCCATATTCTGGAACACGGCATCTGCCGTGCCACAGTACCACTCATCGCCGTAACGCTGAGACGCTGGCAATATTTCCACCGACTCGCCAAGCTCTTTCTTAAAATGGCCCCAGGCACGATTAACATGCCTGATCAAAGAATGAGATTTGTATTGCGTAGCGATGCCGACTCGGCGGATACCCGAGTTAATACAATTTGATAACGGAAAGTCTATTATTCTGTGTTTGCCTCCAAAATACACTGCGGGCTTAGCTCTCCAGTCGGTCAGCTCGTGCAGCCTGCTACCACGACCACCTGCCAGTATCAGTGCATACGTTTCTCTGGTCAGGTTACTAATATATCGGTTTGCATAACTGGGCATTCATTATCTCCATTAAAAGTCTATCTACGATCTACTGCATTGGGGTTAAGCGCCAAATATCGTCACAATATTGTTGAATAGTTCGATCGCTAGAAAAGCTGCCACTAGCGGCCGTATTAAGTATGCTCATTCGCAGCCACTGCGACTGGTCCTGATAGGTTTCAGCGGCTCGTTGCTGAGCTTCTAGATAGCTATCAAAATCGTGCGCGACCAGCCAGGGATCGCGGGGACTGCGGATTGAGGCAATAATGTCGTTAAAAATACCAGGCTCAAACAAGTTAAAATGACCGCTTTCTAGCAAAGTCATCGTATTACTTAAAGCCTGGCTGGACTGAATAATGGCATTGGGGTCATAGTGCTGACGGACCTCATCTGCCTGCTGAGCAGTGGCACCAAATAGAAAGAAATTATCCGCCCCCACCTGCTCTCTGATTTCAATATTTGCACCATCCAAAGTGCCTATGGTCAGTGCGCCGTTCATCATGAACTTCATATTGCCGGTTCCCGATGCTTCCTTCCCTGCCGTTGATATTTGTTCTGACAGGTCGGTTGCTGCACAGATTGTTTCCATCGCTGTGACATTATAATTTGGGAAGAATGCTACTCTTAACAAAGGATTAGCCTGTTCGTCTTTATTAACGACATTAGCAACATTATTAATGAGTTTAATCACTTGTTTGGCCATGGCGTAACCGGGGGCTGCCTTTCCGCCGAAAAGCACGCAGCGTGGTACCATGTTTTGCGTATCACCGCGACGAATGCGGTCGTATAAAGAAATGACGTGCAATATGTTCAATAGCTGACGCTTGTATTCATGGATCCGTTTAACCTGAACATCGAACATCATCTTGGCATCAAACTCAACGCCACATCGCGCTTTAACAAGTTGTGCTAACTTACGCTTATTACCTTCCTTAACGGACTGCCACTGCGTCTGAAAAGCCCTGTCGTCGTAATAACGTCGCAAAGTCTTTATTTCGGAAAAATCAGCTTGCCATTGCTCTCCAATTTTACTGGTAATCAGTTTAGCCAGCGCTGGATTACAATACGCCAGCCAGCGTCGGGGTGTTACCCCATTGGTTTTGTTGTTAAATTTAGCAGGCCAAAGTTGGTAGAAGTCGTGAAAGAGTCCGGATTTGAGTAACTCAGTATGCAGTGCAGCGACACCGTTTACCGAATAACTACCAACAATAGCTAGATAAGCCATACGGATCTGAGGATAATCGCCCTCTTCTATCAAAGATAATGCACGCTGTTTTTCCATGTCACCTGGCCACATAAGTGCGACCTCAGATAAGAAACGCGCATTAATTTCATAAATAATCTCAAGTAACCTGGGTAGCAGACGTGAAAACAAGGCTACAGACCACTTTTCGAGCGCCTCGGGTAATAATGTATGGTTGGTATACGCCATAGTCGAGGTCGTGATCGACCAGGCAACCTCCCACTCCAATTCATGTTCGTCGACCAGCAGACGCATCAGCTCAGCAACTGCGATACTTGGGTGTGTATCGTTAAGCTGGAAAACATGTAAATCGGCAAATTCACTGAAATCATCTCCATGTTGCTCCACCCATTGATGTAGTATGTCTTGCAAACTAGCACTGGAAAGGAAGTATTGCTGCCTAAGCCTGAGCTCTTTTCCGTTTTCGCTACTATCATTTGGGTATAGCACCATAGTGATTTGCTCTGCCAGATTCTTTTTGGCAACCGCTTCAGAGTAACTTCCGGCATTGAACTCTTTTAGGTTAAACTCATCCGTAGCCTCTGATTTCCAGAGTCTCAGGGTGTTGACAACCCCATTTCGGTAACCAGGGATCGGCACATCGTAAGGTACTGCCAGTACATCCTGAGTATTCACCCAGATACGATGAGAGCGACCTTGTTTATCCTGGTGAGTCTCAACATGACCAAAGAACTTAATCACTCGGGATTGCTCCGGTGCTGGCATTTCCCAGGGATGCCCCTCACGTAGCCAGTTGTCCGGTTGTTCAACCTGGAACCCTTGGTCCAACGACTGATTGAACATGCCATATTCGTAACGGATCCCATAACCAATCACGGGTAACGCAAGCGTTGCACAGCTATCCAAAAAACACGCAGCCAGACGACCCAGACCTCCGTTCCCGAGACCAGCATCGTGCTCGGCCTGTTCCACGGATTCAAATTCAGTGCAGTATTCTTTGAGTGCATCACGAGTTTGCTTCTCCAGGTCAAGACTGAGTATTGCGTTACCTAATGCCCGCCCCATCAAAAACTCCAGCGACAAATAGGCTGCGCGCTTACATTTGTTGTCTGCCAGGTATTGATTGGTTGCTCTGCATCTGGCCACCAGTCGATCTCTGACTGTCAGCGCCAGTGCCTGAAATAAATAGTGTTTTGAATCTCCAACTTTGTCGCGCCCCAGGGTATAGTAAAAGTGTCGCATCAGATCATCCGCAAGCGTACTCTCGTCCAGCTTTGGGGCTTCCTGCCAATGCTTTACAACACACACATTTGACGTTTTCTTAGTCATTCTTGAGATCCTCGTTAAGAGATTGGTATACCCAGGCACTGTGTGCGCTCAGGGTTTGAGTCTGATGGCCATTATCGCTGGTTTCAGTAGGATGTACTGAACTCAGTAGCAGCTTCCAGATTGTTCCTGGAATCACGGGTAGCTTGACCTCCTGATCGTCGTTTCCGGCGTGCAATATCACTAACAAATTTTGCTTTCTAAGCGTATCTGTCAGCATATAGATAAGCGTTTTGTTGTGGCTGTCATGCCAATCACCTTCAGTCATAGGCATTGCATTTTTGCCAAACCAGCTAATATTGAACCGCTCATCTTTGGTATGAATATAAAATGGATGATGGAATATGGCGTAATCACACCTTAACTTCTGAAGCCTAGACATTAAGTCGCATAGCACACTGGCCTCATCTTTGGCGCACCAGTCAGTCAACCTTTTATTTTGAGTTCGGCGCCCAACGATACTCGCAGGCCAGTCTAGCCAGCTAATTTCATTGTCCTGACAATATGCGTTGTTATTGCCCTGCTGTGAGTGGCCAATTTCGGTGCCTGCCGCCAGCATTGGTACGCCTTTGGACATCATAAGCGTTATGAGCGCACTTTTCTGAATTTGAAGCCTTAACGAGAGGATATGTCCGTGTTCAGTCTCACCTTCTACACCACAATTAAAGGAGATATTTTCACTGTGACCATCGCGATTATCTTCCCCATTGGCAAAGTTATGTTTTTGCTCATAACTCACCCAGTCCGCCAGCGTAAATCCATCATGGCTGGTAAGGAAGTTCACGGAATTGAGCGGCCCACGCTGGTTGTGTTCAAACAGCTCATGCGACCCATGTACCCGCTTAGCCAACTCTGACAAAGTCCCTGCATCCCCACGCCAAAAACGCCTCACAGTATCCCGATATTTGTCATTCCACTCGCGCCAGGGTGATGGAAAACCGCCTAGTTGATAGCCTCCTGGTCCTACATCCCAGGGTTCTGCAATCAACTTTACTTTGCTCAGCACAGGATCTTGTGTGAGTACCTGTAAAAATGCATGTTTCTGAGTAAAGCCATGTTCGGTCCTCGCCAAGATCGTTGCTAAGTCAAACCTAAATCCATCCACCCCCATATATTCAACCCAGTATCTCAGGCTATCTACAACCAATTTTAGGGTATAAGGATCGTCTATATTAAGCGTGTTGCCACACCCTGTGTCGTTAATATAGTTTGCCGGCTCACCCACCATGCGATAGTAACCCGTGTTATTTAACCCTTTGAGTGACAACATCGGGCCATCCATTCCCCCCTCTGCTGTGTGGTTATAAACCACGTCCAGGATCACTTCTATCCCGGCCCGGTGCAACTCTCGCACCATTTGCTGGAATTCTTTGATTTGTCCGTCAACCAGGTAGGCTTTATGGGGGACAAAAAAACTCAGTGAGTTATAACCCCAGTAGTTTTTTAACCCTTTGGCTGTTAAGAACTGCTCAGAAATAAATGCATGACATGGCAATAACTCAAGTGTTGTAACACCCAGGCTGGCAAGGTGTGCCACAAAATTGCAGTGGCTAAGCCCCAGAAACTTGCCACGCAAATGCTTCGGCACAAACTCACATTGTTGCGTGGCCCCTCGCACATGGCACTCGTAAATCAGGGTTTTAGACCAGGGAATACCGGGCCTTGCCCCGTCATATCTGGGTATATCTTCAACTCTGGACTTGGGCATATCCACCGCGTTATCGCTGGTGTTGAATGTGCCAACTGGCAAATGACAGAAGTGTCGCTCACTCCAGGTAAACTCGCCCTGAAAGTCATTACAATAGGGATCTAATAACAACTTGTGATGGTTAAACAGTTGGCCTTTGTCGGGATCATAGAGACCTTTGACCCTGAAACCGTACAAAGCACCTGCGCGCAGCGGAGAGACAAACACAGACCACAAGCCTCCCTCATGACGATACATTGTAAGCGCGGCGATTTCACTGTGCCCGCTTTGATCAAACAAGCATAGCTGTACCTCAGTCGCATCTGGGGCATATACAGCAAAGTTCACGCCTTGTTCGTGCAATGAGCTACCTAATGGGGCAGATTGGCCTCGGTGCGACGTTAACATGACTCGTCAGTACCCAAATACTGTAAATACACCGTGCTTAACGGAGGAATCGTTATTTCTATGCTGTGCTCAAAACCGTGGCTACCAATTGCTTTGCTCTGCAGCATTTGCTGTTGATGTGCAACAGGGGTTATACCACTGCCATATAAATCAGCGTCATCCGAGTTAAACACGACCTGATAGATACCTGCCTGAGGCACACCAATCCGATAGCTGTGCAAAACCTGCGGCGTAAAATGACACACCACCAGCATGAGATCTGCGCGTGATTTGCCGAAACGGGCAAAGCTTAAAATCGATTGTTCACCATTGTGACAATCTATCCACTGAAATCCGCACGGCGAGTTATCAAGCTCAAACAAAGCCGGGGAGTTAGTGTAAAGTTGATTCAAGGACTTGATAGTCTGGTATATACCATTGTGCGCTGGTGATTCCAGTAGCGTCCAGTCCAACCCTGAATTATGATCCCACTCTGTACGCGGAGCCAGTTCACTGCCCATGAACAAAAGCTTCTTACCTGGGTGCGCATACATAAAACCATAATAGGCACGCAAATTGGCGAATTGTTGCCAGTCATCACCTGGCATTTTACTCAATAATGCACCTTTACCATGCACGACCTCATCGTGACTCAGAGGTAAAATATAGTTTTCCGAGTAAGCATAGGCCATTGAAAAAGTCATTTCGTGATGGTGATATTTACGATGAACGGGGTCTCGCTGCATATAGCTTAAACTGTCATTCATCCAGCCCATATTCCACTTGTAACCAAATCCCAACCCATTGTGCTCAACCGTTTGAGTAACACCAGGCCATGCAGTTGACTCCTCTGCAACCATCATAATATGTGGATGCCGGCCATATCCGCGTGTATTCACCGCTCTGATGCAGTCTATCGCTCCCAGGTTTTCTCTGCCGCCAAACTGGTTTGGAACCCATTCACCATCTTTACGAGAATAGTCCAGGTAAAGCATAGAGGCCACAGCATCGACTCTTAGCCCATCGAGTTTAAATACGTCCAGCCAGTAATTTGCATTGGAAAGTAAAAAGCTCTTAACTTCTGGTCGTTCGTAGTTATAGATATAAGTATTCCAGTCAGGGTGAAAACCCTGTCGGCTGTCGGCATGTTCATAAAGGTGTGTGCCATCAAAACGATGTAATCCATGTGGATCAGAGGGAAAATGCCCTGGGACCCAATCGACTAATATGCCCAGGTCCAGCTCAGCACACTGCCCAATGAAATAGCGGAAATCTTCTAGGCTACCAAACCGGCTGGTTGGCGCAAATAATCCCACGGGCTGGTATCCCCAGGAACCATCGAAAGGATACTCACTGACAGGCATAAGCTGAATATGAGTAAACCCAAGGCCCTTTACATAAGGCAGTAAATCATCAGCCAGTTCACGGTATGTCAGATATCGACCACTTTCCTGAGCTCTGCGTTTCCACGACCCTAAATGCACTTCATAAATTGTGATGGGCGCATCAACAGCGTTGCGCTCACGACGCCGCTCCTGCTCCTGCGGGCTGAGAGGCAGATTATGCTGCTCAGGCTGAATAACGCTTGCGGTGCCTGGGGCCTGTTGCATTTTGATTGCATATGGGTCAGCGCGTTCAGTCACAACACCATCCACTCCAACAATGGAGTATTTGTATCCCTGCTCGCCCGTAAGATGCGGCACAAATAGATCCCACACGCCACTGGCTGGGTGAAAGCGCATAAAATGCTGGGTAGCCTGCCAATGATTAAACTCACCTATCACAGATACACTACGTGCGTTCGGCGCCCAAACACAAAATTGGGTACCTGCACACCCCTGATGTGAAATAGCTCGGGCACCAAAATGCAAATGACCGTGCTCTAACGACCCTTCGTTAAACAGGTACATGGCAGCCTCATCAAGCGCACTGCTAAAATCGTAAGCATCCCGAGTTGTAATCGTGGCTTCAGGGTATTCGATTTTCAACAGGTAACCTGAAGAAACCGGTTGGCCAAACTGCATCACAAACAATGCAGAGTCGTCTATTCTGTGCAGCTCGGTCACTTGTTTGCCATGCAAAACAGTGATTGACAGTGCACCGGGCACATATACTCGGATAATGGAGCCCTGCCCGGCCCTATGTAAACCGAGAAAAGAGAAGGCATCACGAAAACACCCGGCTCTCAGTGCCGAGATCTGTGCTGCATAGTCGTGGGTAATAATGGGCGTCTTACTCGCTGAATTCATGCCTGCTCTCTGATCCTTTTAATTTCTTTCATTAAGTTACTGTTTTGCTTGATTGTTTGCTCTGCCTCTACAGCCAAACGTCGGCGCCAGTTGGGATACTCCCGGTCTGTGCCAGGGATGTTGACGGGTAGTTGTTGCTGTTCCAGATCGTCCAGCTGGATAGCCAGTAATTTGCCCGGACTCGCTGCGAGCTTCTTAAGAACCGCACAGTACACACGCATAGCGTCGCTTTTAATCTGCTCAGCTTGCATTGCATTTAGCTCAAGCCAGGTTAACAAGCGCTCTTTATCTTCATTTCTTGTCAGCGCCATCTGTGCAGCTTCTTGTTCATTACATAGTTGGTATTCTTTTCTGAGACCCACATCCAAGCAATTCCACCACGCAAAAAACGGCGCAACATCGTGATTGGCGACCATCAGTAACGTATCTGAACGATATTGGTGAGCTGGCTTAAAATGACCACTCTGATCTTTGGCAAAATACATCAAAATATTGCCGTAGAGATTTGACTCCTCCATGGCGGTTGATATCTCAGGCGGCACAATGCCCAGGTCTTCTCCTATTACCATGGTCTGATTGAGATGAGATTCAATCTTCAATATGGCCAGTAAATGTTCAAACGGATAGTAAACATAGCACCCGCTTTGCTGACCGTCGGCTTCAAAACACCACCACAAACGCCTGATAGCCATAACGTGGTCAATACGCAGTGCGCCAACGGACATCATGTTGCTTTTCAACAAGGAGCGAAAATAGGTGTACCTATCTTGTTTCAAGGTAACTGGATTCAGGGCTGGAAGCCCCCAGTTCTGCCCTGATTCCGCCCATGGATCCGGTGGCGCGCCAACATTGGCTCCCCGTGCGAATAGTGCGTCATTTTGAGCAAACTCATGCCCTTCTTTTGCACACCCCACAGCAAGATCATTGATCAGCCCAATCACCATCCCAGATGCCTTTGTAAGCAACTGGCATGCGCTTAATTGCTCATAGGCCAGCCACTGAAAAAACCATTCTCGCTCGCTAAGAAAACTCAGGTCTAACGCCTGTGTTCTGCTTAGTTTAAACGCTTCGATTGCCTCGCAAACTGCTCGTACACCTTGGCATTGCTCATACAAGTGCGTTAACTGACGGTACTTCACCTCAGCTACGGCGCAATAGTCAATGTAGTCTCCACGGTGGCTGCTCTGAGCAGACTCATAACTCGTTTCAATAACCAGATGATAGTCTTTGCTGAGCGATTCAACGCTCCAATCCAGTGCAATATACAAAGGATTAATCAGACAGCGGTGAGAAGGACTATAGGGGCTTGCCCGCTCTGGTTGCGCTTCAAATAGCAAGTGAAGTGGATTGAGCAAAATAAAGTCACACTGATTGGCAGCAGCACTGGTGATCAGCTGGTATAGATCCCTAAAATCGCCTATGCCTGAATTACGTGCACTGCACAAAGTGTAAAGCTGAACCGACAGGCCAACTCGTTTTTCGTGGTCGTTTTCTATTGTGTAGCAGCGTGGTGGCACTGACCACAATTGTGTTGTTTTTGTCCCAAACGGCCCTTCTATTTCCGTTTCAAAATAGCCGACTGGCAGCTGACCTAGCTTAACTTTAACCTCAAGATAAGTCTGACTTTCATAGCGATAGTCACCGCACACCGGTGCTTGTGACAATCCGATAGTGACAGACAAAGACAGTTCCGGAATACGAATAACGATAGAGGCACTTCGATATGATTCAGATATCTTTAACGAAAACTCCCCACTGTTGGCATCAGCCAGTGTCACCTCTTCGACCACATTGAGCCAGGGCTTGATATCGAGATCAAAGTTCAGCTCATCAACTTGTGAGCCATTTTCGGTGTTTACACCACAACAGCGTAGCGCGTTGAGCCTTGTTTGGTGATCGAAATAGACATGTTCGCCATTATACTTAGTGTAGTCATAGCCTACTCCATGCAGGTAAAACAGCTGCTCCAGCCCTTGCATTGCGCTTAGGCCTGTTTACGTGTATCAACAACGCTGTTTTGCGTCCCGAAGCCGTTTGGTACATAACCATCGGCCTGCTCGTCATTGTCCCAGTATTCACCATCAATCAGATATCTAAAATGATACTCATGCCCGGTCGGTAAGCGATACTTAAGCTTAAATCGTTTATCTTTTTTGTGGAATTTCATCGTTAGAGGCTGCCAGTCGTTGAATTCTGCGACCAACTCAACTTTAAGAGCTTCCGGATGTGTGATTTCAAACGTGACTTCCGCTTCGCTTTTTGTTTTGAAAAAACGCTTAGTTAACATTGTGGGCTCCAAAAAACCGCTAGGTTGTTTATCCTTGCCACAGTGCCGTGCCCGTTACAGCTAGACGAACGGTTGCTGTGAAACTACAAAGCATAATTGCTCATTGTCTACATACAGTGTGTACGCTTCATTACAGTGCAATGACAGTCCAGTCTTGCACAAATGTGGTGATTTTCACTTAGAAAAGCTGGCACAACTGCCTGTATATTAGTATACGGGCAATAAACGCGCCAAAACTTGTTAAAAAGTTAGGTGAGAACTATTCTCGTGTAAAGTGAATTTAATTGATACTTGATCTCAAACACATCACCGCAGTATTAATAATTTAGAATACAGTGAGGCACTGAGCTGCGATTAAGATCACCCTGAATTAGGTGTAAAACATGTCATACTTAGGGCTTATTTATAGTATACTTACTGCTCCTGGCAGGGATGAATTTCATTAGGTAGGTGGATACGCTCAATCATGCAAAGTGTTTTTAAAAATATAGCAACCTGTATTGTCTGTTTTGTCGTGATTGGCATCGTCATTAGCCTGCTGTTTACAAAACATGTAGTCGACGTTCAAACCGGTCGTACCACTGTGGCATTACATAAACAGCCCTTAAGCGCACAAACTGAACATACACCGTGGTTTGGGTTTCTGTTCCCTGACCAACGTTTTTTGGATGTAAACAGCCAAACACATGTCCTGATTAAGCAAGATCATATGGGCACCGTTTCGGTGACTGTAAAGCACGTCTTAACTCGCGTGCTCTCTTCGCCTGTTTTGCTGTTACTGATTATGGTGATGCTGTTACTCACTCTGACCAGATTGCGCGAATTAAGACAACAACATGCACGAACCAAAGCGCTATCCGATATTGACCGAGACCTGCAAGACATCATTGGCAATCTTGAAATAGATTACAAAGCCCTACCAATTGGAGGTTCAGTAGCCCAAATAAGTCACGCCGTTCATACCATAGCGAGCAATATTCAGCGTATAAAAATAAAGACTGACAGCCATGTCTTCCAGGACAAACTAACCAAGCTGATAGACCGCCACGCTTACATTGAGCACATCAGCAATGAGTTGGCGATGGCTGAGCAACAGCAAAGTAAATGTGGCTTATTATTTATCGACCTTGACGGATTTAAGCAGGTGAACGATTCGTTCGGGCACAGTTTTGGTGATGAAATATTAATTCAGGTTGCCGAGCGTTTATGCCAGGTAGTACGCCAGTATCAGTTGCAAGCACTGCATGCTGTGCATGGACTTGACCAAAACCTGTCGCGGCTTGGTGGCGATGAGTTTTCTATCTTTATACCAGACTTGAAAGATACCGGGTTTTGCACTGAAGTGGCGCAGACCATTCTTGGAGAAATTGAGCGTGATTTTGTACTGGGCAACAAACTGGTAAAAATCAGCGCAAGTATCGGTATTGCGGTATACCCAGACAGCGCAGCGACCCCAAATGCCTTGCTGCAGATGTCTGATGTTGCTATGTATCGGGCAAAAACGGATGGCCGGGGTATCTTCCGCGTTTATTCACCGGAAATGGGTAACAAAATCAGGCGCTATCATTACTTACTCGAAGAGTTGCGACTGGCAATTGCGTCACAAAATTTTCATCTGTCATTTCAACCCATAGTACATGTGGAAGATTGTTCAATCGATTACTTTGAAGCTTTGGCTCGTTGGCATCACCCGATTGAAGGGCTTATTCCCCCCTCAGAATTTATTCCCATTGCCGAAGAGTCGAACCTCATATTGGATCTTGGGGACTGGATTTTACTGGAATCTTGTCGCCAGATGTCAGCCTGGCACAATGCGGGGATGAAACGAGTACGCATCTCGGTCAATGTCTCTGGGATCCAGCTCAAACACCGCGCTATTTTCGATTGGGTGATGGCTGCTTTAGAAAAAACAGGTCTGCCTCCCACCTCTTTAATGCTGGAGATAACAGAGTCAACACTGATCACCGCAAGCAATGAAATCATCGCTCAGCTGGATCGCTGCCGTGCAGCGGGCGTCACTATTGCTATTGATGACTTCGGTACTGGGTTTAGCTCACTGAGCACTTTGGCAGACTTGCCAATTGATGTGATCAAAATTGACAAGCTATTTATTTCTCAGGCAAAGGACAATCCTAAGTATTACAAGATACTCAATTCAATCAGCGAGCTGGGTGCACAGCTGGACCTTAAAATTGTTGCCGAAGGGGTCGAGCAGGTAGATCAGTTTGAGCTGGTTAAACAAATGGGCATACGCTGTGTTCAGGGGTACCTGGTCTCGCGCCCCGAAACCTCGAGCCGGGTGGGTAACAAAGTGCTTAAAAGTAACATGAACCATATTGCTTCTACTGGAACCAGTGTGTGGCTACCTGAATCCAGTTAAGCCATCACGAGCTCTCTAGCGCTTAAACTTGGTTTCCAGAATCACCGAAGAAGTCGTACGTTCAACCCCTTCCAGGTTCCCTATGTCGTCGAGCAGCTGACTCAGTTGTTCAAGACTTTGTGCTTCCACCTCCGCAATCATATCGTATTCGCCGCTGATGGCGTACAAAGCCGAGATATTATTGATTTGCTTAAGTGCAATATTGGTTTGTGCGGTCAGTTTTTGTCTGACCTTAATAGACACATGGGCAGCGACCTGAGACGCCTGATATTGTCTGCCCAGCTCAACACTGTAGCCTTGGATCACCCCGTTTTGTTCCAATTTTTGTAAACGACTTTGGACTGTTGTCCTGGACATATCAAGCGTTCTTGCCAGCTCAGAGATGCTGGCGCGGGCATTTTTCCTCAGTTCAGAAAGTAAACGTTCGTCTTGTGAATGGATCATTGTGAAAACTTCAATCGTCATTTTGACCGTTATTTTAATCATTTTATTTATTTTTGCACTGCAAATTGACAACACAACGCGTAATAATGACAAAAAAGCGGGGAATGCGGATTCGTCTGTTGCAGATGAGCACCCAAAATAGCCCTGAAGAAATAAAGATTTATTAAGAGGAAGTCATCATGCAAGTGAATCGCGAGTTGTTTAACGAAGTAATGGTACCAAACTACAATCCATCTGAAGTGATCCCTGTAAAAGGGAAAGGTTCACGTGTTTGGGATCAAAAAGGCGACGAGTACATCGACTTCGCGGGTGGTATCGCTGTAAACTGTCTTGGCCATTGTCACCCAGCTTTGGTTAACGCGTTAAAAGAGCAAGGTGAGAAAATCTGGCACCTGTCTAACGTAATGACCAATGAACCAGCTCTTCGCTTGGCGAAAAAACTAACAGACGCTACGTTTAGTGAGCAAGTCTATTTTGCCAACTCAGGCGCAGAAGCCAATGAAGCGGCACTGAAACTTGCACGCCGTTGGGCAATTGATAACTATTCAGAAGAAAAAACTCAAATCATCGCTTTCAACAAAGGCTTCCACGGTCGTACATTTTTCACGGTTACCGTAGGTGGCCAGGCTGCATATTCAGATGGCTTTGGACCTAAACCGCAAGATGTGACCCATGTTGACTACAATGACCTTGAGACCTTTGCCAAACTAATCTCTGACAAAACCTGTGCGGTCATGATGGAACCGTTGCAAGGTGAAGGCGGTATCATTCCACCCACCCAGGAATTCATTCAGGGCGTACGCGAATTATGTGATAAACATAACGCACTGCTGATTTTTGACGAAGTACAGACTGGGGTTGGCCGTACAGGTGACCTGTATGCATACCAGGGTCTGAACGTAACACCTGATATCCTTACTACGGCTAAGGCACTGGGTGGTGGTTTCCCAATTGGCGCAATGCTAACAACCAAAGACATTGCCAAACACTTAAAAATCGGTACTCATGGTTCGACTTACGGTGGTAACCCACTAGCCTGTGCGGTAGCTGAAGCTGCATTCGACACTGTTAATGATGAGCAATTACTGGCAGACGTAAAACGTAAAGAGCAACTATTCCGTGACGGCCTTGCTGCTATCAACGAAAAGTACAATGTATTTAGCGAAGTACGTGGTAAAGGGTTACTGCTTGGAGCAGTTCTGAACGACAAGTTTAATGGTCGCGCCCGTGACTTCCTGGTTGCCAGCGGCAAGCATGGTTTGATGGCACTGGTTGCAGGTATGAATGTGGTTCGATTCACACCATCGTTGGTGATTCCGGATGAAGATATCCAGGCTGGTCTGGCTCGCTTTGAGCTGGCAGTAGCGGATGTTGTGAACGGTTAATGGTGAGGGGCGCGAAAGCGCCCTGCTAAATCTATGCAAGTACTCAGACCTATTTCAGAAAAAGATTATGCGGCTTTAAAAACCATCGCCGTCGAGTCTGGCCACGGATTCACGTCCCTGCCTGTTGATGATGATTTACTAAGCAGTAAAATTGCGCGCTCAGAAAACAGCTTTAAAAAAACTGCCGGCTTGCGTACCGACGAAGGCTATTTGTTTGTACTGGAAGACAGCAACAGTGGTGAGATCTTAGGCACCACCGCAATTGAAGCTGCAGTTGGCATGCAAACCCCGCTGTACCACTATCACTTAGGCAAAACAGTTCACCATTCGCGCACCCTGAATGTTTACAACACAGTCGACATCCTGACCATGTGTAATGACTACACAGGTGCGTCCGAGATCTGTACCTTATTCCTGAGAGAGCCATTCCGTCAGGGCCTGGCCGGCCGGTTTTTGTCTCGCACGCGCTTTAACTTTATGGCACTGCATGCCGAACGCTTCAGCGATACCGTGATTGCCGAAATGCGTGGCGTCAGTGATGAAGACGGACATTCACCATTTTGGCAATGGTTGCAGGAACACTTTTTCAGCATTGAATTTCCGCAGGCTGATCATCTCGTTGGGCTCGGTGACAAAGTATTCATCAGTGAGCTAATGCCAAAGTACCCGATCTATGCAAACTTACTGAGCAAGAAGGCACAGGCAGTAATAGGTCAGGTGCACGAAAAAACCAAGCCTGCCCTGCGACTGCTGCAAAAAGAGGGGTTCGAACACCGAGGCTATGTTGATTTATTCGATGCAGGTCCAACCGTTGAGTCCAGGCTGCACAACATTAAAACGGTACGTGAAACTAAACGCGGTCGTGCACGCATCGTCAGCTCAGCTGAACTTAGTATAACGGGAAGCGAAACCTGGTCTGTTTCTAACTGTCGTTTAGCCGATTTTAGGGCTACTTTTGCCACTCAGGTTAGGTGGTGCGCGGACTCCAGCACGTTCAAAGTAAGTGCCGACATTGCAACAGCACTTCAAGTCTGTGAGGGCGATGAAATCAGCGGGTTTATACTCTGATACACATTAGTACATCAGGTTATTTGACTAACCAATATCTTCGCCTGATGTCACAACTGAATTAAACGTTTGCGTCGTGCTTAGTCGTAACATTTAACGCGGCTGAGCCGCCATTTTAAGGATTGTCATTATGCACAACAATGTAGATAGCTTATTTGAAAAACTATGGAATAACTACCTTGAAGTTACTCCTTCTGCTGTTAAAGTTCACGAACTACTTGGTTCTACACAGCAAGATGACGTGATCAACGATCATATTGCACTGCGTACCTTTAACCACGAAAAAATTGGCCTGGAAAAATTGGCTGCTCATTTCAAAGCGGTAGGCTATACAGAGTGCGGTGAATACCACTTCGAAGCTAAAAAACTATACGCTAAACATTTCGAACACAGCGACCCGACTAAGCCAAAAGTATTCATCTCTGAGCTGTTGGTTGAAAAGTGCTCTGAAGCACTTCAAGCCATTGTGAACGAACTTGTTGAGCAAATCGATGAGAGCGCTGTCACTGCTGACAACTTCCTGTATTCAGGTACGCACTGGCAGGTCAGCCATGAAACTTACAAACAACTTCTGGCCGAGTCTGAATACGCAGCCTGGATGGCAGCCTGGGGCTACCGTGCTAACCACTTTACAGTCAGTATTAACCATCTGGGCAACTTCGAGACTATTGAGTCCGTAAACCAAGCGCTGAAAGATGCTGGATTCGAACTAAACGCATCGGGCGGCGAGATCAAAGGTTCTCCAGAAGTGCTACTTGAACAGTCATCTACTCTGGCAGACCACCATACCCTTGCTTTCAGCGATGGTGAATTCAGCATTCCAAGCTGTTTCTACGAGTTCGCACTGCGCTACAACAAGCCAGATGGCGAGATCTACACGGGCTTTGTTGCCGCATCAGCCGACAAGATTTTCGAAAGTACTAACGCACGTTAAGCGTATATCACAGTAACTTGTTAAAGCAGCCAATCGGCTGCTTTTTTATTGTCAGTCAAATCTATTTCCCTTGCCAGATCAATACTCCACAGCAAAAACTATGTCAGTATGTGACCACACACCGGTTGTTTCAGCGCAGATTACAGGTTAAGTTTTCTGCTGTCCGATAATGACCTTAACGAAACTGTCATTTATGTGAGCTAGCGTAGAAGCTGTTTAGCTGACAACGTGTCGCGGTCATGACAGTATAAACTGCCAACGAGGTGCAGCTGTGAATATTGAACCAAAGTTAAGTGTACTATTGAATCGCAAAATCACGGTTAAGGCACCGTTGGAACATCCTGCACTGGATGACAAAAAGGCCTATCGTCAGGCACTCAAATACTGGCAGAATGAGCTGCTACATGTGCAACAAGCGTATTACCATCAGGGCCGCAGGGCGCTGATTATCTTTGAAGGATGGGATACCGCGGGTAAAGGCGGCGCTATCCGCCGCATTACTGAACGCCTGGACCCTCGAGGATATCAGGTTTTCCCCATCAGTGCCCCCAAAGAAGAAGAACAAGGCAGACACTATCTTTATCGCTTCTATAACAAGTTGCCCAAAGCCGGCACGGTGACTATTTTTGACCGCTCCTATTTCGGCCGAGTGCTGGTTGAACGTGTTGAGGGCTTTGCGACACAAACGCAGTGGCAGCGTGCTTACCAGGAAATCAATGAATTTGAACGCCTGCTCCATGATGACAACGTCAAAGTGGTGAAACTATTTTTACATATCAGCGCCGACGAGCAACTCAAACGTTTCGAGGAACGACTAAACAACCCCTACAAACGCTGGAAACTGACAGAAGAAGATATTAGAAATCGCAATAAACGCAAAGAATATGAGCAAGCTGTAGATGACATGTTTACCCTGACCGATACCCAACAAGCGCCCTGGCATCTGGTACTTGCGGAGCACAAATGGTATACCCGGGTAGAAGTACTAAAAACGCTGGTTAAAACGCTCAGTGAGGGGGTCGATATTACACCGCCTCCGGTTGACCCACATGTGGTTAAACTGGCAAAAGAGCATTTAGGTATCAAACATAAGAGGAAGGACTAATGGAAAGAGCAGATGTACTGGGTCAATATTTTGATCACCATGATGGTACACACCCAAGCATGACTTTGCCTAAACACACTAAAATGGCGTCGAGCGCATTCCGTTTTTTCCGTGGCAGCGCCCCTTTAATGTACAGAGACATTGCCAATGATGTCATTACATTGCCACAGCCACTGTTTGAGTTACCCCTGACTTATGTCCAGGGGGATTGTCATTCTAGTAATTTTGGCTTTTTGAGTGAAGAAGGCTCTCATGGTGAGACATTGGTTTTTTCACCCAACGATTTTGATGATGCCTGTATTGGTCATGCAGTTTGGGATCTGCTGCGTTTTTTGGTCAGCATACCGCTTGCCCAGCAAGAGGGTGCCTTGCTTCAGAGCTCCAGCGATGATTTAAAGCTCAGGCAAAAGCCGCTAGCGGACTCGGCACAGGTTAATCAGGCCCAACAGACTTTCATTGACAGTTATGTGGCTACCTGCCAGGCCTCATTGCGGGGAGAAAACAATAATCAAAGTGCCCTGACCGAGTTCAGCCAGGAGCATATATTACACAAGCGTTGGCAAAAGGGCCTGCAGCGCCTGGTCGGGGGCGTCGCATTTAACCTAAAAAGTAGCCTGGCCAAAGAAGTAGACCTCAACACTACCCCTCTTAGGTTTAAGGACAATGATGAGAAATTCTCTCGGCTTCATGAAGATTTGTACAATACCTTAGTTGAATATTTCCGCCCATATGTTGACGACGAGATAGTCGATTGCGTTGAGCGCATTGATGCTGGCACGGGGTCGAATAATCTCAAACGTTATTACTTACTGGTAGGTCCGAAATGTTGCTCTTCAGCTGAGCTATACCACATAGTCGAAGTCAAGCAGCAAAGACTCGCCGCCCCCTTACATTATAACGCCGAACTGAGCCCAACAAATCGACTCAATCATGCTCACCTGACGGTCAATTGCCAACGTCAGATGCAGCGCAGGCCCGATCTGGTTCTGGATGATGCGTTATGGCAAGGAGTCCACTGGCTAGTACGTTCCCGCCATCATGCCCGCGTTGGCATTGATCCGGAGCACATTGTGTTAGGCAAACGTGCCGCTGAGCGCAATGGCTTGAGTCAATATGCAGAAGCCTGTGCCAAAGCCCTGGCCTATGCACATATGCGTGGCGACCGTCGCTCATTGATGTTCCAGCAAGTTGTCTGTGACATCATGCCTGAGTATAAAACCGAACTTATCGCGTCAGCAAACCATTATGCAAGCCAGGTTGAACAAGACTGGGGCCTATTCTGTTCACTCAGAAAGTAGTCGTTTGGGAATAGTCACCACCAAAGAATCGAAAGCCAGATGCAATGTACCCTGAAAATAAGCTCTGGCTTCCTGCTCAAGTGCATCCAGCATGCCTTCACCATGATATCTGACACTAAAATGAGTCAGAGTTAATGCACTGACGTTTTGCTGCTGTGCAAACTGCGCAACCCGTTTAGCATCGCTATGCCCTGTGTGTGTGCCGACCTTAATAAGGTCAGAGTGGGTAAACGTTGCCTCATGAACCAACATGTCAATTTCGGCGCAATGGGGTGTCAACAATGCAGGTTTTTCGTTATCGCCGCAAATAATTACCACTCTAGGCTGCCAGCTGGGAAAGGCATAAGTATCAGCGCGTAGTTGTCGCCCTGCAAAATTGACATCCTGACCTTTTTGCAGGGAGTTGTAATGCGGACCGCTTGTAACACCGTCCTTTGCCAACTGGGCCACTCTTAATTTACGCGGGATGCCAGTTTCTGTGATTTTGAATCCGAAACTGGGCACTCGGTGTTTCAGTGCAATAATTTCTATCTGACAAAACTCAAAACACACTAACTGATCATTTTGCTCAATTGGCATCGTATACAGATTAAACGGCAAAGCCACTTGAGTCACTGCCAGTGTCGACATAACAAACTGGATGACCGCCTGAGGGGCAATAAGATGAGCCGGAGCTTGCCTGCCTGACATGGCCATAGACGCGAGTAAACCCGGCAAACCATAACAATGATCGCCATGCAGGTGGCTGATACAAATCACACTTAAGTGATAGGCGGATAAATCAGACTTTAGAAGCTGGTGCTGAGTCGCTTCTCCACAGTCTACCAGCAACCAGGATTTGCTTTTGTCGAAACTGACAGCGGTTGCTGACATGTTTCTGCTCGGACTCGGGCTTCCTGATGAAGTCCCTAAAAAATGTAACTGCAAAACAACTCCTAAAATGCGGTCAGAGACATTGATCCTGCCACAGCTTAGGTTACAGTGGAACCAGGGCCAGTTGAATTCAGTTAGGTTTGGTGCCCTGGCCGAAGGAAGTTGCAAACCCATTGCTATGACAGGAGTAAGATATGAAAAATGAAATCGATAGTCGTCAAATACTCGCCGTATATGAATACATTCAGCAACATGGTGAAGCTGACGAAAACGGTAAGCTGTTTGAGGGGATCCGTGCCTACTCAGATCCCGATGGGTATACCATCTATCTTGAAGGCAGTGCTTTGTTGCTCAGGTTTGGTTTTCACAATACTTATCATATGGATTACCAGCACGAGAAGAATAAAGAGGACTTTATCAATAAGCTCAACTTTATATACCAAATGGCTAACGAGGCCAAAGATTGACCTTTATTGTTAGGTACAGCTGAGTATTTTACTCATTTTGTCTCAGAATCTTTCAAAATTAACGCTTTGCTATAAAACTAGCGAGTGAATGGTGGTAGAGTAACGGCATTTTTTATAACCGAGAAATTTGCTATGTCGAATGCTGTAGAGACGTCAGCTGATCAATCCAACCAGAAGCAAGGCGGCCTGTTTAACCGCTTTCTAGCAACGGTTGAGTTTCTGGGCAATATGCTGCCCCACCCCATCACTCTGTTTGCGATGTTCTGTGTCGCCATTGTCGTTTTCAGTGGCATTGCCGACTGGATGGGCCTCAGTGCTATAGACCCTCGCCCAGAAGGTGCAAAAGGTCGTGCGCCAGACGGTGTGATTGAGGTCGTAAGCCTGATGAGCGCGGAAGGTTTGCAGCGTATTGTTACCGGACTCGTTACTAACTTTACCGGCTTTGCGCCACTTGGAACTGTGTTGGTTGCTCTGCTGGGTGTGAGTGTTGCAGAGCACTCTGGCATGCTCTCGGCCGCGATGCGTGGCATGGTAATGGGCGCATCAAAACGCCTTGTTACCTTTATGGTTGTGTTCGCTGCGATTCTATCGAATACCGCTTCAGAACTCGGTTATGTTGTTTTAATTCCATTGGCAGCGATGATATTCCATAGCCTGGGACGCCATCCACTGGCTGGTCTGGCGGCGGCCTTTGCTGGTGTTTCGGGTGGTTACAGTGCGAACTTATTGCTGGGCACAATAGATCCTTTGCTTGCCGGTATTACAACTCCTGCAGCCCAGATGATCGACCCCAGCTATCAGGTTGGGCCAGAAGCAAACTGGTATTTCATGATGATATCTGTATTCCTGATTGCCTTCGTAGGTACCTGGGTAACGGAAGCCATTGTTGAACCTCGACTGGGTAAATATAACCCTGATGAAGCCAGTATCGATCTCTCAAGCAACAATATTGAACATCTCACTGACAAAGAAAGATCTGGTCTAAAGTGGGCCGGTGTTGCCTTACTGGTTGTTTCTGCTCTGCTAGCATTAACCATAGTCCCAGAAAATGGCATTCTGCGTCACCCCGAAACAGGCGCGGTCGCCGGTTCTCCTTTCCTCAAAGGCATAGTCGTATTTATCTTTGTGACATTCGCTATTCCGGGATTTGTCTATGGACGCGTTGTTGGCACTATGCGCAACGATCGTGACGTCATTGATGCTATGAGTAAGAGCATGAGTTCGATGGGCATGTACATAGTGCTGGTATTCTTTGCCGCTCAGTTTGTTGCCTTCTTTAAATGGACAAACTTAGGCACTATTCTGGCTATCAACGGTGCAGCTATGCTACAGGCACTGAACCTGACAGGACCTGAAGTTTTTGTATTGTTTATCTTAATGTGCGCGGTTGTTAACCTGAGTCTTGGTTCTTCATCGGCTCAGTGGGCAGTTACAGCGCCAATTTTTGTGCCTATGCTGATGCTGGTGGGCTATGCCCCTGAAACGATTCAGGCCGCTTACCGAATTGGTGACTCAGTAACTAACCTGATCACACCTATGATGAGTTATTTTGGCCTGATCCTGGCCGTTGCTACCAAGTATAAAAAGGATATGGGAATAGGTACTCTGGTCGCAACCATGCTGCCTTACAGTATGTGTTTCTTTGTCGGTTGGGTAGCGCTTTTCTATATCTGGGTGTTTGGATTTGGCTTACCTGTCGGGCCTAACTCACCAATTTATTATCAACCCTAACTAAAAAATGCCAGCGCTTGCTGGCATTTTTTTTGGCGAATATGCAAGGTTCTATTTGTTTAATAGTCGATGCTGTCCTACAGTCCTATAGGAATCGCCGAAAAGGAGTTTACAACCTACGACATAAACTATTTAAGGCTAACCATGTATACACTGTTTTACTATCCACGCAATGCGAGTTTAGCACCCCACTTTGTTCTAGAAGCCCTCCAGGTCCCTTACCAGCTTGAACTTGTCGACAGAAAAAAAAATGTTCAAAGATCGGCACAGTACTTACGGCTCAACCCCACAGGAAGGATCCCTACTCTGGTAGATGACGAGTTTGTTTTGTTTGAGAGTGCTGCAATTTGCCTCTATTTATGTGAAAAACATCCTGAAGGCAACCTAATACCTTCAGAACCACAGCACAGAGCTGAGTTTTATCAATGGCTGATGTATCTCACTACAACAGTGCAAGCGGAGTTGATGATCTATTTCTATCCGGAGCGGCATACACAAAGCGCGCTAATGTATGATGACATTATTCGAACTCAGCAGTCGCGGGTTCAGGACATGCTCACTTTGCTGGACAGACATCTCGCGGACAAGACCTATATGGTCGGTGAGCAATTCACAGTCTGTGACTGCTATCTATTTATGCTGTGCATCTGGGCAGACGAGCTTGCCAAACCTCCACTGCAGTTTGAGCATCTGGGCCGCTATCTGGGAGGTATCTCAAGACACCCTGCTATTGAAGCGGTATGTAAAAAAGAAGGGACTGAATTAGGCATGTATCGCTGATCGCTGAGGTCTGGCCCACCGGATCAGACCTCTAGCTTTTAGTTATTTCTGTAATTTTAGCTGGGCGCCTTTTAATCTCTGACGTACATTACTAATTTTAGAGCGGTTTTTAGCACGAGCTTCGCCACTGGCTTGGTTGCTTGGTCGATTAGTACGTGCTTTTCGACGCTGATGAGATGGCTTCTTGGCCAGGTTTTCAATCAGATTTTCTCTGCTCGCGACCTCATAGCCGGGTAAGTAGTATCGCTTGATCTTTTGCCCTATTAAAGTTTCGATGTGGATCAGGGTCTGCTCTTCCTCTCGCGCAACGAAAGAAATTGCCTGCCCCGAATTACCAGCTCGACCTGTACGACCAATGCGATGAACATAGTCTTCCGCCAGATACGGTAGGTCATAGTTAATGACCCGCGGCAATCCATCAATGTCGATACCACGAGCCGCTACTTCAGTTGCCACTAATACTCTGACTTTGCCTTCTTTGAATTCGCGTAGTGCACGACGGCGAGCTCCCTGACTTTTGTCACCGTGACATACTGTCGCGCTAATACCATCCAATTCAAGCTCTTTGACAAGCTGATCTGCATCGTCCTTCATATTGACGAAGACCAGCACTTGCAACCAATTTTTCTTGCCGATTAATTCTGAAAGTAACTCTTGCTTACGTTTTTGTTCTACCGGGTACACGACATGTCGTACAGTTTCAGCAGTCGTATTCTCTTTGGCTGCCTGAACGAGTTTTGGCTCTCTAAGCACTTGCTTTGCGAATTGTTTTACTGCCGTTGGGAAGGTCGCAGAGAACAACAACAACTGTCTGTCCTCGCTCACCATGTTAATGACCTTCTGCATATCGGCGATAAAACCCATATCCAGCATACGGTCAGCTTCATCCAGCACCAAGTATTTAACTTGTGCAAGACTGACAGCACCTAAGCGAATTAAATCGAGCAAACGGCCCGGTGTCGCAACCAGGATATCCACCCCCTGAGACAAGCGCTGTGTTTGGCCATCAACGTTCACACCACCAAAGACAGCCTGAACGGTTAGAGGGGTATATTGACAAAATGCGTCGCAGTTAGTGGCAATTTGCTCTGCCAACTCACGAGTCGGAGCCAGGATCAACGCTCTTGGCGATTCTAGTGACTCTCCCTCCAACAGACGGTGGATCACAGGCAGTGCAAACGCTGCGGTTTTACCCGTTCCGGTTTGCGCCGTTGCCAGGACATCGTGTCCACGCCTTACCACTGGAATAGCAGCTTGTTGTATCGGCGTCAGGGTATGGAAATTTAATTCATCAAGCGCCTGTAACAAGGCATCGGGAAAACTGAAAGACTTAAAATTCATAGCAAAAAACCTGCGACCAATAATGAAGGGCCGCAGATTATACGCTATTTACGGGTTCAGTGTCACCAATAGTAAGCGGTTAATATAATTTAACATCTTCAGAGTTGATGACTGTAGCAGCACCACCGACCACAGCTTCGTGACTCAGACTGTTGATAAGCTCTGCGCCGAGCTTCTGTTGTGCCTCGTTCAATGGCACATAAGGCAAGCGAAATACAGGTAATGCCGCGCCGGTCATTGCTAGCGCTGTGTTAATCGCTATAGGGTTTGGTTCGCAGAACAACCAATTCATCAATGGCTGCAACTGAGCATTCAACTCATCATTTTTATTGTCCATCAGTGTTCGGAACAACTGCGGTACAAGATTTGAGGTAACCGAGATCACCCCATGTGATTGATGTAAATGGCGGCTGTCATGAGCCTGATCATCGTTTCCAGACCAGCAAGCAATGCCCTTCTCTTCGTAATGGGCGATCCGCTCATGTCCCGCACACTCTTTCATACCAACAAAATTAGCGTGTTGAGCAAGCGGCTCTATAATATCAGGTGTCAGGTCCTGACCTGTACGCCCTGGCACGTTGTAGATAAATGCAGGCCCAATCTCAAGCAAACGCGAAAAGTGCTCATTCAACCCTGCCTCTGACGTACGTCCATAATAAGGGTTGATCTGCAGTGCAGCATCCATTCCTGATGCGAAACCATATTCCGTTGCTTTGACCGCTTCACGGGTGTTGTTGCTACCGGTATTGCCGACAATCACCAGTCTGTCTGAAAATTTATTCACACTATGGGCGATGAGCATCAGGTGCTCTTCCCAGTTCATCAACTGGCCTTCACCTGTTGTACCACCCACAATGATCCCATCAACGCCCGCCGCTATCTGAGCGTCGACAAGCCTGTCGAAGCCGGCAAGGTCGATGTTACCATGCAAATCATAAGGTGTTTTGATAGCAGTAATTAAACTGGCTTGTTTTATGGTGTTTATGTTGCGCATACGGATATCGTTCAGTTCTTTGTTGGCGCTAAGTTTTAACATAAATAAATGTCAGATCCGAGGGGCAAGTGGAAATTTTGTAAAACAACTTGCCTAAACAGGTTGGTTCCGACACAATACAAACACTGTACATATAACCAGTGTTTATTTTATGCGTCTGTCCCAACATCTTAATACACACTTTTTCAGTGCCGAAGAGCTATGCAGCACGCTCAGAATCACGCAGGATCAGCTGCTCAATTGGCAGGAGCTGTGTATTTTTCCTAATGCCAGTTACAGTCTGGAAAACCAGATAAAATGCAGTTCCTATCTTGGGCTGTATGAATGTGTTGAGCACACAGAGTTTTATCCACGAGGAGCGGAACAATGGGGTCAGCAATTACTTAAACATCAGGTAGAGCAATCATCGCATGCCTATGAATTGTTCCAGCAAAAGTACACTCAGACATTAAGCAAATGTGCTCAGCAAGGCCTCGTCAGCCATGATTGTCGATTTAACGAAGACTTACCGGAACATATTCAGCAAAGCTGGCAGCAATACTTGTGCAGCAAGTACGGTGTTATCAGCCAAAATGGACTCGTGGAAGAAGTCGTATACATTGACCTGGGCCGTGCGCTGGTCGATGCATTGACTGAAGAGCGCACAGCCAGCCATATTGCGCCAGAACACAGAGCTGAATTGCTAAGCGCGCTAAAACTCTTAAACCGGGCACTTAGTCACCATATGGAACACGAAAAGCCCATGTCTATCCGTTATAAATACATTGAGTGCCTGGTAGCAAAATACGACCTCTCAATACGCTAGCGAATGTGGTCTTTAAACACCCGCAACTTTCGAATGATTAATGGGCCTGCTCATAGTGGGCCCGAAAAATTTCGAACGCCTTTAAAACAGTCAGTTGATCCGGGCATAACGCATCGTACCAGGCGTCAAACTGGCTATCATCATCTTGCTCACTTAAAGCCAGGTACTGTGCCAATAGCTCAATGATATCGCCATGGGTGCAGCTCAGGTTATCCAGTTGCTTTAATTGCTCTGAATGGTCTTTATTTTGTAATTCAGCAATCACGCTGTTATCCAATTGTTGTGTTTTGTCCATCATGACGAATTCCTGTTTCTCAATCCATAGCTAGTTATATCAGCCTAGTTCGTAAGATCCAGTGCTTTGTATGCCGTTCGGTCAATCTATCAACAATTTGTTATAAAAAGTAACCTCAGTTCGACTAAATTGCGCATAACGTGCAAATTGCGCGCTGGCTCAGGACACAAAAAAGGCGAGTCAGTTAACACCGACTCGCCTTAAATTCATCTTCAGTTAGATTATTTGCGTCTTCTGCGTAGCATTGCTAATGGTAAACTTAGTAGTGATAACCAAGCGAATGAACCTGAGTCGCCATCGTCATCATCATCGTCATCACCACGCAGATCTCTGATTGTGACATGCACTTCAGCATGGTTAGACAAGTTACCATAGGTATCTTCAGCCTGAACGCCAAAGTAGACCTCTTCCTGGAACTCAAAATCCAACTCTTTCGCAACGATTACATTACCCTCAGCGTCAACACTAAAGAAGCTGTCACCATAGACGTGGAACTTCTCTACCGGCGATACCTCTGCATCTGGGTCGCTGAATACCAGTTGCCCGATAACGGTGCCGATTGGTGTATTCTCAGCCACTTCGAAGCTCTGATTTGACTCAATGACCGGAGAAGCATCATAGATATTGACAGCGAAGCTTGCTGATACCTCATGCTCCCCATCTGTTGCATGTAGTTTAACATCACCGCTGAATACGCTGCTTGCAATACCACTCAAGACACCTTCTGAGAATCTCAGACCTGGGACCTGCGGCTCAATTGACAGGGTAATGTCTTCATTGTCCATGTCAGAAACTTTGCCATTAAAGTCAACTTCAACTGCCTGACCTAACATGATTTCAAGGTTTTCAAGCTCGGCGATAACAGGCATGTCATTGACGCCTTCAACGGTAAGCTCAACGGTTACCTCTTGCGTCGACTCGGCTTTTTCAGCAGTACCGGTGAACTTGAAGGAATCTTCTCCGGCAAAATCAGCGTCTGGCTTGTAGGTCACCATGTCGAACTTGTCCAGCGCAACAACCGCACCGACAGCCAATAACTCTTCTCCCAGCATCAGATCGCCTGATTCAGGTAGCTCAGCAATTTCGACCGATGCAAAAGCGTTTTTGAACCTGTCTGCAAACGCAGACGAGACGTTCACTGAAGAGTCTTCATCCAGCGTAATTTCATAATGCTCGTCGGTGGCTGATGCGACTTTGTAAGCACTGCGTCCATGGGTGAATGCAAAGACCTCGTTTCCATGGAAAGTCACCTTAGCAACGTTGGTATTTGCCAGACCTGAACCATCAGCAAACCAGTTTTCACCACCATCAGTCGAAATAAACACACCTAAGTCGGTACCAATAATAACGCGTTGTGCGTTGTTTGGATCAACCGCAACAGACGTTGCCGGCACGTTCGGAATGTCTTTATCAATAGGCATCCAGCTCTTACCACCGTCAGTGGTTTTCCAAACATGTGCCTGGTCAAAAGTCGAAACAGTTGCGTAAGCAATTTTGTCATCTGTCGGGTCAAATGCTATCGCGCTGACGGTGGCGCGCTCACCTTCTTCACCAATCTTGAAGCTATTCCAAGGAGTGGAAGCGTCTGATTCTCCAGCGTTGTAATTAATGTAGATATAACCTTCTCGGGTACCCGCAGCAACAATGTTTTCGTCTTGCGGCGCAATACCAATAGCATAAACAGAGCTGTCTAATGCCGGGCTACCTGCTACCCAATTTTCAGCTTGGTCAGTCGTACGCCACAACTGGCTTCCCCCAATCCACAATACCTGAGAATTAGATGGTGCCATTTCGAATCGCGTAATGAACGGGAAGCCATCATCGCCGCTGATGCCATTCGTTGCATCCGCGAAAGTCTGACCGCCATCAAGCGATTTTTGAATTGACAGACCTGTGAACTCAGAGAAAAGAATATTTGGATTGGTTGGGTCAACAGCAGTCCAACCGCCATCACCACCGGAGATTTCACGCCATTCGTTAAACCCGCCGTCTTCACCAAGCAAAGTACCATTATCCTGAGTACCACCAAAATAAGCCGTACCATCAGGCATAACCGTACCATGGTAGAATTGCGTTACCGCATACCCATTGTTAAGTGTTTGCCAATTCACTTTTCCTGTAGGATCGTTGGATGCACCACAGACCTGTTCAATATC
Source organism: Pseudoalteromonas sp. XMcav2-N (assembly GCF_024124545.1). GTDB lineage: Bacteria > Pseudomonadota > Gammaproteobacteria > Enterobacterales > Alteromonadaceae > Pseudoalteromonas. The sequence continues at coordinate 106,834 of NZ_JAMXSF010000017.1, read as the reverse complement.
AAGGCGTTTATCAAGCGCGTTGTCCGTTCTTTGGATACCGCCATCGTTACCAACGAACATAGTCGTGTTATTTACACCATCATACGCTGGGTGGAAAACGATGGTATGTTGGTCTGCGTGAGCATACAGCTCGTGGTCCATATCGAACCACCAGATACTGGCCGGCACGAAGGTTTTACCACCATCATCAGAACGGAACATATCAATACCACCCGTCCACACAACGTCAGGGTTTACCGGGTCTACAGCAATGATATTGTCATACCAGCCCTGGTTATAAAACTGTGGCTCTGGACCATATCCACACTGAGGGAATAATCCGAAAACAGTATTACTCAGTAAGAGTCGGCTAAAATCATCTGCCGTGTCCCGAGTGACAGTCGCGGTCCAGGTGACACCCATATCTTCTGACTTATAGACTGCTTCCATACCGTGATCACCAATATTGGCCAGCAGTGCATACATGATGTTATTGTCAGACGGTGCCACAGCGATAGTTGAGCGGCCTTGGGTTTCAAGTTCCAGCACTGCCGCCCAGGTATCACCACCATCGGCACTTCGGTGCAATCCACCTGTATCAAAAGAACCACAAGCGGTGACTAGCACATCGTGATCACCACCATCGACTACAGTCAAATCTGTACACCCAACACCCGCATCCTCTTTTACGAATACCGTTTCCCAGCTTGTACCATTGTCTTTTGAACGCTGAACACCGCCGCGAGTGGCTGCATAAAGTGTCGACGGGTCGTTCTTCCCAAATACGATTTTATTAGTGTAGTGGAATAGCTCATTACCAGCAGTCGCTTCCAGTTGCGTCCAGGTCATACCGCCGTCTGTGGACTTAAAGATACCATCACCGCGTAACGCATCTGCATTAAAAAAGCCTTCACCCGTACCTGCGTAGATAGTATTAGGATCGTTTGGAGCAAAAGTCAGGGTTGTTACTGCCAGGTTTGTTGCTAGATCACTCAGTGGATGCCATGATTTGCCCGCATCAGTTGTTTTCCAGACACCACCAGCAACACCCGCGGTATACATAGTATCGTGTTCAGTTGGGTGAATGATTAAGGCCCTGGTACGACCACCTATGTTGCCCGGGCCTAGTTCTTCCCACTGCCCAAGCTCGCGGTGTACTCCATCAGGAGAGTTAAGCTGAGGCACATAATCAAAGACAACCTTGTTGTCAGCCAATGAGTAACGGCGCATATTTTTAATATCTTCAAGCGCCTGCGAATACTTTTCAGTTGGAATCGTTTCTACGCCTTTAGGCAGACGCTGCGAAATATAAAACTCTTGTGCCTCTTTCGGCTTGTCATAACGTTTCGGTGAATTAGCTTTTTTCTCAGCTTTTGCAGCCAGATAGTCAGCCTTTTGCTCATATGGCGTCTCTTGCGCATGTTGATATGTCAAATAACTGGCACCGCCCAGCGCTATCGCCACAGCCAGGCTAACAGGATGTAAGAGTTTCATATTTTTCCCTTCAGTTTATTTATCGTTTTAATTAAATGTCAGCAAACCGGAACACGAGTTTGCCTTTGAACCGTTCACACCAAAAAACGTCAATAAAGTTAAGCACAAATACAGAAAGTTACAAACAACGTCATTTCACCGCATTTGCTTTAACTTCATTAGCAATTAAAGGTACATTCAAAATGTAACAATAACAGAATTTCATCAAATATGAATGAGTTCTTAATGTATAAGAACAGCTAAATTAGGGTTTGCAGTAAATGATCCAGTGTTTATTACTATCCACGATCGCGGCGCAAGGCAGCGCTATTGAAACAATTGAAGTCATAGGCGGGAAAAATTTACTTGCCTCAGAATCATTTACAAACGTTAACATAGCACATGTTAGCAAGGATGATTTGCTTGGTGCAAATAACACTATTGCAGATTGGATAATACAGGTTCCAGGCGTTTCGCTGAATGGTCAGGGTGGCCTATATCAGAGCTATAGTATTCGGGGCCTCAGTCGCTGGCGTGTCAGAACAGAAGTCAACGGCATCGTTTTACTCACCGACAGGCGCGCTGGTAATTCAGCCTCTTTTATTGATCCGGGCTTACTGCAACTTGCCAGTGTTCAAAAAGGCCCTGCGGCCATGCTCTATGGTTCAGAAGCAATAGGCGGCGTTATTTCCATGAATTCAGTTCAGGGGGAGCAGGATACGCTTGAACTAGGGTATGAAGATACAGGAAAAGGCCGTCGCCTGCTTGCCATTACCGGAGAGGAGCACTACAACCTGGCGTTTGCATACAGGAAGAAAGAAAAGAGCTACGCACCAAACGGCGACGAGCTAAACAATGGATTTGAGCAATTTTCCTCTAGTTTACGTTACCAGCATACGCTTACTAATGGTATCGAACTAAACATGTCCTGGCTCCCTTCCATTAGCAAAGACGTCGGAAAGAATAGTGTCACTTTCCCTGACAGGCAGATAGCGGTTTATCCCGAAGACATGCACAGTCTCGCACAGCTGTCTTTAAACTCTGAGCAGTGGTTTGTTAATGTGTTTCATCATTATCAGAACTGGGATAGCGACGTCACACGTATTGGAAAACGACATAACTTAACCCAATACCAGTCCCACACGCTAGGGACTAACCTGTATCACGAATACGACTTGTACGGCCTGCCACTGCGCGCTGGCTTAGATTGGACAGCAAGGCGTGGAGTTTCTATCACAGATCAAGAATCAAACCTGAAAGACGCCAGCGATCCTGCGAGCAGTACTTTGCTCGATGGCACACAAGACAATATTGCGGCCTTTATTAATGGCATATGGGAAGACAATGGGTGGAGAGTCGATTTTGGCGCGCGCTTTGATCATTTCAGTGCTAGTAACTTTGGCATCAGCAAATCTGACAATCATATCAGCCACAGCCTTGGGGTCACCAAGCAATGGCAATCCCATAGCCTGTCTTTAAACTATGCCAGTGCGTTCCGATTCCCTACACTTACGGAGCTATATTTTAATGGTGTTACACCTCGAGGAAATACGCTGGGTAATCTAGAACTAGAGCCAGAGACAAGTCAGGGACTTGAACTGACTTATCGCCTCAAAAAAGACAGTATAGATACCACCGTGAACTTATTTCATACTCAGCTGGATGACTATATAGAAAGAGTCAAACTGGTGTCGGGAGACAGAACTTATCAAAACCTGGATCAGGCAACAATTTCCGGGGCAGAAGTATCCACTCACATAGAAGTCAGTGACGCACTGTCTTATACATTCGGGTACACACATCAGCAAGGAAAAAGTAAATCGGGCGCTTATCTTGCTGACATTTCACCCAGCAAACTTAGCCTGTCTGGCCGATATGTCTGGCAGTCATTTGAGTTTGCACCCGCCGTCCATTATCAATTGGCAAAACGAAACGTTGGCTCTGGTGAAGCAGCATTGGAACGCAGCCTTGTCGCAGACTTAAATATGAGCTGGTATATGGACGAAAGCTGGACGCTAAGAGCGGGCGTGTTAAACCTCTTCAACCGTCTGCATCGGACCACAGCAGACGAAGATGCACCCTATCATGCCGAACGAACCATAAAACTTGATATTAGTTGGCAAATTTAGGACGCTTTTGCCCTGAGGCCCACCATTACGTGGCCCCGGGGCAATGTGGAAACGCTAAACGCTATTTACCAAACAGCAGCTCCCAAAAGCCAGGCGGCTCGTGCAACTTGTGATAGTCTTTACGCAATGCATCGACTTCTTTTAACAACTGCTTAGCCTGTTGGATTTGCTGTTGTGCCAGCAAACTTTGCGCTTCGTTTATTACACCAACTACTTTCTCAAGTCCCTGTAATGACTCAGCTTTAACATCGGTTTTAAAATTATGTAGTTTACTTTGCTTGAGTAATGACAACATGGTGTTCAGATGTCGATTAATCTCTTGCGCTTCTGTGGCTTCCATCGCTTGCTTGTATGCATGCCCCATATTTTTCATGGTCTGATTTAAATCCTGGCCTTGTGATGAAATAGCCGACTGAACAAAAAACAGTGAAAAAAGAATAATTACCAGGCGTCTCATTTTCCCCCCTTATTTAAGAATGGGCTAGTATATAAGTAAAAACGTGGCAAACAAACTAACGTCTTCATATTGAGAGGTGTAATGAAACGATTACTTATCATGGTCATCACACTGTTTTTTGTTGCATTCACCACTTACGCTCAGCCAATTACAGTCACCTTTATAAACCCAGGCCACAAACAAGACAATCCTACCGGGGCTTTCTGGCACAATGTTTCTAAAGTCATGGATGCTGCTGCTGAGGATCTCGATATCCAGCTGACGACGCTATACGCGGAACGAAATCATATCGTTATGAAAAAGCTCGCTCAGCAAGCCCTGCTGTCCAATTCGGACTATTTGGTATTGGTTGACGAAAAAGGGGTAATTACTGACGCATTGCTTACAGCAACAGGCGAGCATAAACGGGTCTCCTTTTTACTCAATAGTCCTGATAAGCTTGCGCTGAAGCGCGTCTCAGCTAAAGGGATTGGCGTGTTGGGTTCCGTCACCCCAGACAACTATCAGGCTGGCCGACTGCTTGCAAAACTACTCCATCAGTCTTTGCCTGATGAGTTACAACAAACAGGAGAACGCAGCACTATGCTAGCATTGCTCGGCGATGTTGCCACCAGGGCTGCAATTGAGCGAGAGCAAGGCTTGCTTGGCTATACCAACAGAAACTATGGTGTCAACCTGGTTGACCGGGTCGATGCACAATGGTCAGAAAAAAGTGCATACGAGTTGGCAACAGGACTACTGCAACGATTTCCGGATACAAAACTGATCTGGTGCGCTAATGACGCTATTGCCCGTGGCGCCGCGCGGGCTGCAACAGAACTCAATATCAGAGATCAAGTACACATTGGCGGCATTAACTGGGATGAAGGACACGAAAAGACAGTCGATGTGTCACTGGGCGGTCACGTTTTCTTAGGTGGCTACCTGCTAACAGAGATTAGAAAATTCCATGACCGCAAGATAAGTGCAATCGGCGAGCAAAAAATTGCTATTTTTCGACCGTATTCTGAAAATTTTAGACCATTGTATGACGCACTGCACGGTCGTGGTTTACGTGACATAGACTTCAGAAAGTTTACAACTGGCGGCCAAAGTTACAATATTAAGACACTGAATCAGCAAATAAAATTTTAATTTTTTTATTCTTAATATAAAAAATATATTACCACACAAGTTGCATATGCAACAAAAATCTATCCACGAAATCAGCCTCAAAAGTATAAAAAATCCCCAAGGAAATATTCCTGATTTTTTCATTATTGACAGCGCTAGCATTCCCTGTTTTAGTTATAAGGGTTAACAACATGTAATAAAGGTAAACTTATGAAAACCAAAGTTATAACAAGCGTAAAATACTCATTACTGGCCCTGAGTGTCACAGCAGCACTTAGCACAGCGCAAGCTGCTGAAACGCAGCGTGTCATCGTTACAGTCAAAGATTCAGCAGTTGCGAATACACTTCCTATGCGTGTATCAGGCGCAGAACTGTCTCAGTTTAAAGCGCAGGGCCTGGCCAGTATTGCTACGCAGGCCAATGTTGAAGCGATTGAGACTTTGCCAAGTGTCAATGCCGTTGTAATGGAATTAACCGCTGAACAATTAGCAGAGCTGGAAGCCAGTGGAAACGTTGAATCTGTAGAGGTGGATCCTAAGCGCTTTCTACCTGAGGTGAGCAGTCAATCTGTCTCTCCTTACGCAGAGTCAGTCCCTTACGGCATCACTATGGTTCAGGCAAACCAGGTTAGTGATAGCAGTGCCGGAAATAAGAAAGTCTGTATCATGGATACGGGTTACACACGCGGCCACCCGGACCTGCCAAACACAGGTGTGACCGGCAACGACGGCCACGGCTCTTATAACACTGGCAATTGGTATCAGGATGGCAATGGCCACGGCACACACGTTGCTGGTACGATTGCAGCCCTTGGTGGCAATGGCCAGGGTGTGGTTGGTGTGAATCCGTCAGGTCAACTTGGTTTACATATTGTTAAGGTCTTCAATGACCAAGGCCGCTGGGCTTACGGTTCAGACCTGATAAAAGCAATCGAGCAATGTGAGGCAGCGGGCGCAAACGTAACTAGTATGAGTTTGGGAGGCAGCGGTAGCTCAACAGCAGAACGTAATGCTTTTGCCCAAAGTGCACAGCGTGGCATGTTACACATCGCAGCAGCAGGTAATGGCTCTAATAGCTCATTCAGCTACCCAGCATCTTATGACGCAGTTGTCTCTGTAGCAGCCGTAGATAGCTCTGAGAGAGTCGCCTCATTTTCACAGTACAACAGCCAGGTTGAAATCGCAGGCCCGGGTGTGAATGTAAATTCAACCTGGAATGACAATAGCTATAAGAGCATCAGCGGTACATCTATGGCCACACCTCACGTCTCTGGTGTGGCAGCACTGGTCTGGAGCAACTTCCCAAGTTGTAGTGCAGATCAGATCCGCTCTGCACTGAATGCTACAGCGAAGGACAAAGGTGCAGCTGGACGCGATAACTATTATGGTCACGGTATCGTGCAGGCGAAAGCTGCCTATGACTATCTGACAAATGGAAACTGTAGTGGTCCTGGCCTTATCGCCGACTTCTCAGCAACTCCAAACGGCCTGAGCGTTCAGTTCAGTAACAAATCAAGCGCAGGTTCTTATAGCTGGAGCTTTGGTGATGGTAATTCGAGCTCACAAACCAGCCCTGGCCACACCTATGCACAGGCAGGTACTTACAACGTCACTTTGACAGTAACTGGTACAAATAACAAAACGGCGACTAAGAGCCTGAGCGTTACTGTGACAGATGGCAGCAATGGTGGGGGCTGTAGTGGTGTAGAAGCGTGGAATTCAGGCACCTACTACAACACAGGCGATAAAGTGTCTTACAAAGGCTACGAGTATCAGGCAACCTGGTGGTCACTGGGCGCTCGTCCTGACATCTTCAGCAATGTATGGCGCAAAGGCGCGCAATGTAAGTAACTAAACCAAGACAGCGCTCAGGGATGAGGTTGTCGCTCAGGGAGCAGGCACTAAGCTTGCTCCTTTAATATAAGGCCAAGGTCCCGGCAAGGATAACAAAGATACTGAACCACTGGTGGCGTTTTAGTGTTTCTTTATAGAAATAAACGCCTAGCAACGCCGCACTGATAATTCCGATGGCACGTTTAATGGCTTCCATTACCCCAGGCTGTAACTGCTGTAAGGCAACCAGCTGACATAATACAGCGAATGAAAATACAAATGCCGCACATCCCCACAGCCATTTCGATCTCAAAATCAATTTAATGGCTAGCTCAGGCCTGAAAATAATACTGTTTATGAGTACCACGGACAAAGTCAGAAAGATTAAATGAAAGCTGACAGTGCCAAATTTAAGTGCCTGTTTATCGAACACGATGCACATCCCCCAACACAATGCGGTTACCAGCATGTACCCTGTACCCCGCTCTGTCATTGACAGTCTGCCACCTTGTAATACAAACGACCCCAGAGTAATGGCCGCCAAGGCCACTAACTCAGCTTCACCTAACGGCTCTCCCAGCCAGGCCCAGGCAAAAGCGCCAGACACCACAGGGGTGACAGACAACAAGGGGAGCATCACAGCAATTTTTCCTACTGCTAAGCCGCGAATAAAGCACACACTGCCTAGTGCCGCGAGCAAGCCACTGACAGTGCCTGGAATAAAATACCCGGCTTCAGGCAGAGGGGCTTCGAGCCAGGCCCAGTAAATCAGGTAGCCAGGTAACACAAGCAAACTGAACATAATTGACATTAATGGGGCGCTAAATTGCTGAGCCAATTGCTTGCGCAAGAAATCAAAGCACGCCCAGCACAGAGCACTGAACAGGGCCATCAGCATTACGCTTCTCCGAGTTGTTCAAGGCAAAGCTCTGTTTGGTGGAGCATGTATGATGTCAGTTTTTCATGATCCGGTTTCCAGCCAAGTAAAAAACGATGAAAATCCGCCCATACAAACGCCCATCGTTGTCGCCAGCACTTTTCCAGGTCGTGAAACTGCTCTTTGGACCAGTGCTCAGCTAATGCCTCAGATAGCTGCTCAAAGTATACGTCAAGATATTGCTCAGCATGTAACTCCAGATCACGTCCACAATACAAACTGGTAAGCAGCAGCATAACATCAGCAACTCCAATACCCTCCCCTATATGCTGGAAATCGTAGCCCAACGCCTGACTCCGAGAAAAAGCGAAATTAGCCAGCTTTGCATCACCGTGAATCAGTGTCTGATAGGGACAATCCAACAACCGTTGGTCAATCTGTTTCGCACTGCTTTTAAGTAAGCCTGACGTCATGCGTTCATACTCGTCTGGGCGTGTGCTCAAATGCCAGTAGTTTCCTCGTCCGTATATGCCGCGCAGGTTTGGACTGACAAGTCCTGCCGCATGAAAACGCGCCAGCCACGCCATCATTAGATTCACGTGCACAGGGTCTGCTTTGCTGACGTTGTGATATCCCTGAGTTTCAAAGTCAGTAAATACAGAGATAAAAACCTGATTTTGATTCGCTAAGGCTTTTACTTCTGGTAATGCAATTTCATTAGAATAACTTTGCGCTGTATCTCGATAAAACCTCAGTTCCTTTTCATAGGAACGATACTTACGATTCAGCGAATGCTCACTTTGCGTAATGTGCCTGTGATCGAGCTGCGCAGGCACAGTCGCAACTTTCGCAACGAGCATGTTTCCTTGATAAGTAAACTTATAAATGTGACCACAGCCACTCCACAGCGCTTGGCTGTGCTGCGAGTCTGGCAACATGGTCATGACGTGAGAAACAAGTGTGGTGGCTGACATAACATTCCCTGAGTTCTTAAGTTTATGTTGACAATAACGTACTGAAGATATGTTTATCTCACAGTGTAACACGCCTACAAATACTTCAAGGATAGCAATGACAATGACTTACGAAAAAGCCCCGGTTAAACGGGGCTTTGTAGAGATTATTATTTTGCTGCTTATTGATTCACAGCTGATTTGACACTACCTGATCCAGCCTGATCGTCCAGAAGATTAAGATCAAAGTCAAACTCATCAACACGGATCGCCTTTTCACGCTTGCGATTGTAGTCAATCAGCTGTGCATATTCGGTCTCAGTGATAACTTTGGCAATCAAGGCGTTATCCAGTGTTTCGTAGAAACGCACACCCGCTTTGATTTCGCGCTTCTTCAGGGCCTTCTTCACTTTGCTCAGCAGATCCAGACATGCAATCTTAGCTTTATATGCCTGCTCGTTGATGTCGTGTCCATCGCCCGCTTGAGGCTTGACCAGGTGAGTCAACTGGGCTTTGAACGCGGTATCCAGTTGTGCTGCCGTCGCCAACTCACGTACCATGTCATCGTTGATACGTGGCATAGCATGACCAAACTGCAGAGTCAGTACACGCATAAACTTACGCGTTCCGGCCGCCGGGAAGTTGTCCAGAAACTTATGCAATGCCTGTTCAGCTTCAACCAGTGCATAACGTGTTGCATAGTGGAAGTAAGGTGCAGCCGCTTCTCGGTCTGTAACAGCCACTTTTTGCTCATAATACTTAATAGAAGCCATCGCGGCATACAAGTAGCTCATCACATCGCCCAAACGCGCAGACAACATTTCAGCTTGTTTTAACTTTCCGCCCAAAACAAGTAGTGAAAAGTCCGCATACACTGCCAGTTTTGCTGACAAACGTTGAGCTGCTTTTTCATATTGCTGCACTTCTGGCAAACTTGATTTGCTGCCCGCCGTGAAAGGCAGCAGACCCAGCTTGAATGCACGTAAGCTATTTGCAACGCTGTAGCCAACCGTTTTGCGTAATATCTTGTTAAATGTCTTGTCAGCGTCAGCCTCTTCGCTGTGAATTGCTTCGACCATTGACTGCAGGTAAGGGTGACAACGCATTACACCTTGACCAAAAATCATCAGGTTACGGGTGAGGATGTTGGCGCCTTCTACTGTGATTGCAATTGGTTGAGCTACGTACCCGCTGGCAAGCGTATTTTGCGGACCGTTCTGAATGGCTTTACCCGCTAAGATATCCATTGCGGAGTCCAGTACGTCTCGGCCAGTTTCCGTCATGTGATACTTTGCAATTGCCGTGACCACTGAAGGCTTCAGGCCCATTCCCAGACCTTCTGTGGTTAAAACACGCATGGCTTCTTGCAGGTAAGTTTTACCTGCGATATCAGCCAGTTTTTCCTGAATGCCTTCAAACTGACCAATTGCAAGCCCGAACTGCTCACGCACTGCCGCGTACTCAGACGCAGACTTAAGCGCTACCTGACTGGTCGATACGCCCAACGCAGGTAATGAAATACCACGACCCGCCCCCAGACAGCTCACCAGCATTTGCCATCCTCGGCCGATGTTTTGCTGGCCACCGATGATGAAGTCCATCGGAATGAACACTTTCTCACCACGCGTCGTACCGTTATAGAAACGAATACCCATAGGGTCGTGGCGATTGCCCAGTTCAACACCAGGGTGTGATTTAGGGATCAGGGCACAGGTAATACCCAGAGATTCTTTACCGCCCAACAAACCTTGTGGGTCAAAGACTTTAAACGCCAGGCCCAGTACCGTGGCAATAGGCGCCAAAGTGATATAGCGTTTGTCCCAGGTCACTTCCAGGCCCAGAACCTCTTCACCGTTGTATTCACCTTTGGTTACGATCCCTTGATCAGGAATACCACCTGCATCTGAGCCGGCTTCCGGGCTGGTTAACGCAAAACATGGAATGTCAGTTCCGTTCGCCAGACGTGGCAGGTAATGTGCTTGTTGCTCTTTAGTGCCATAATGCATCAGCAACTCACCCGGGCCCAGTGAATTAGGTACCATGACAGTGACAGCCACCGCAGACGATTTGGTTGCTATGGTGCCAACAATGGTTGAATTAGCATACGGACTGAACTCTCTGCCGCCGTACTCTTTAGGAATAATGAGAGAAAAGAAACGCTCTTTTTTCAAAAATTCAAGGATGTGATCTGGCAAGTGCTTTTCGTTCTGGATCACAGAATCATCGATCATCGCCATCAATTCCTGTACCGGACCGTCCAGAAATGCTTGTTCTTCGCTGCTTAATTTGGCTTCTGGTACCGCACGCAATGCGTCAAAGTCTGGTTTGCCGCGATAGATTGAGCCTTCAAGCCAGACATCTCCCGCATCAAGCGCTTCTTGCTCGGTAACTGAAATGCTAGGCAATATTTTTCTTAGTTGTGTTCTTAAACTCATAATAAACTCATCCGACCAGATTGATATAGTTACATTACGGCACAAAATTTCGTTTAGATCAATTACTCTAAGCCTTTTTTTAACGGCTTTTTTACTGAATGGTCTGAGTTGATTAAAAAACCTATAAAGAATTAATAGCTTACAAGTGTTCGCTGAAATTTTCTTTTTGACTGTTTTTTGTTCTGAATTAAGCGTTGATGAGACTTAACCGTATCTTTGACGGAGGGAGTTATCGCACAGGGATGGTGAGCCAATTCAAAAGTCAGCCACTTGCGCAGAGCAAACTACTTGTAAAGCAATGGGACTCACGGCTAATTCTAGCCCTCGCCGGCCACCGCTCACATAAATCGTATCATGACTTAGTGCTGAGCTATGCAATATTACTGGTAAGCGCTTTTTATGCGCAAAGGGACTGATACCACCCAGTTGATACCCGGTGGCGTTTTCTGCTTGTTGTTGTGTTGCAAGCTGTGCTTTTTTACCTTTGCAACGCTTGGCAAATACTTTCAAGTCGACCAATTTACTTGCCGGTGTGACTGCGATACTCAACTTACCATCCACATTGATCACTAGCGTTTTAAACACTTGATTGGGTGATAATGCCAAGGCCTCTGTCGCTTCCTGTGCAAAATCGGTAACGTCGGGGTCGTGGTCAAACTTCAAAACTTGATAGCTGATTTTTTGTCGTTCAAGTAAGATTATCGCAGGGGTCATGGCTGATCTTCCTGGTTTTGTTTGCCTACAAATCAGTAATTGCGCTTTATCTGAATTTAAACTTACCCGATGGTGGACAAAGTGCCAAATTAGACTAAAGTCTTATTAACTCTATACGCACTGTATTATTGCAGCTTGGAGTCGTTATGAACAGGTATCTTGTTCGTATCGCGGCCGTATGTGCGGTTAGCTACGTTGCTCTGTCTTTTTTGACCAATGAATATCACTTTTGGGAAAGCAGTGTGGCCTGTGCGTCCAAGTGTAAGCGATTAGGCTGTAACGATGGACTTCTCTTAACAGGGCACAGTCGAACGGTGCTGGCATGTAAATGCACTGGAGATATGGATTATCTCATGCTTTTAAACTGAGAGAAAACGGCGCAATTAAGCGCCGTTTGTTTTTCGAGCGTTAAACATTGTCAATGACAAATGTCGTATTACTTGGTCAGGTCATCAAAGAATTTCTTCACGCCATCAAAGAAACCCTGAGCCTTGGGACGGTTTTTACCCGCATCACTGCCCATACTCTCTTCCAGCTCTTTTAGTAGCTCTTTTTGTCTCTCATTAAGGTTAACCGGTGTTTCTATCACGACTTTACAGATCAAGTCACCCACGGCGCCACTACGGACCGATTTCACGCCTTTACCGCGCATTCTGAACATTTTTCCGGTTTGGCTTTCAGAAGGCACTTTGAGGTTTGCTCTGCCATCAAGCGTCGGTACTTCAATTTCCCCGCCTAATGCTGCTGTGGTGTAGCTGATAGGCACTTCGCAGTACAGGTTATTACCATCACGGACAAAAATCGGGTGCTCTCTCACGCTCACCTGAACATACAGGTCGCCAGCAGGCGCACCGTGCATACCCGCTTCGCCCTCTCCTGACAACCTGATACGGTCGCCTGTATCAACGCCGGCAGGGATTTTAACAGACAGGGTTTTAGTCTTTTCAACACGTCCCTGCCCGTGACAAACATCACACGGATCTGAAATGACTTGCCCAGAACCTTGACAAGTTGGACAGGTTTGCTGCACGGCAAAGAAGCCCTGACGCATCTGAACCTGACCCGCACCATGACAGGTAGGGCAAGTCTTTGGTTTTGAGCCTGACTTAGCACCGCTGCCATCACAAGGCTTACAGGACACCCAGGTCGGAACCTGAATTTCGACTTCTTTGCCTCGTACCGCATCTTCCAGGCTCAAGTCTAAGCTGTAGCGCAAGTCTGCACCACGCTGTTGGCGTGACTGACGTCTGCCGCCTCCAAAAATATCACCGAATACGTCCCCGAAAATGTCACCAAAATCAGCACCGCCGCCAAATCCACCATGGCCTGCACCACCGTTTTGTTCAAAGGCAGCATGGCCGTATTGATCATACATCTGGCGTTTTTGACTATCCGTTAAGACTTCGTAGGCTTCTTTTACTTCCTTAAATTTTGCTTCCAGCTCAGCATCGCCCGCCGTTCTGTCTGGGTGATACTTCATTGCAAGGCGTTTATAGGCCTTTTTGATCTCACGTTCACCGGCGTCTTTTGATACCCCAAGAACGTCGTAATAGTCTTGTTTTGACATAGTTCTCACACATCTTACTGAGCGATCAGCCACTATGATGACCGCCTGGCGAATAGGTGTTTAATTGTGCCACAGATGAGGCTTAGTGCCTCTATTCGTCCACTTATCCGCTCTAATTTAAATACGTCAGAGCCTGCTTACCTTTGCCATTCGCGAGAATTTGAAGGATAAACAGGCCCTGTTTAGCACTCCAGGCTAGGCCTGTGTGCGCTTACAAGTCAACAATTACTTGTCGTCTTTTACTTCTTCAAACTCAGCATCTACTACATCGTCGTCAGCTTTGTTTGCTTGCTGTGCACCTGCGTCACCGCCAGCTTGTTGTTGCGCCTGCGCTTTCGCCTGAGCAATTTCCATTAGCTTCTGAGATTTTTCTGCAAGTGCCTGGGTCTTAGCATCGATTTCTTCTTTGCTTTCGCCTTTAATCGCTGTTTCCAACTCAGACAGTGCCGCTTCAATCGCTGTTTTGTCGTCAGCAGGCAGGTCGTCGCCAGCTTCTTCTACTTGCTTGCGAGTTGCGTGAACCAGAGCGTCAGCCTGGTTACGAGCGCCTACCAGCTCTTCGAACTTCTTGTCTTCTTCGGCATTTGCTTCTGCATCACGAACCATGTTTTCGATTTCATCGTCGCTCAGACCTGAAGACGCCTGAATCGTGATCTTCTGCTCTTTACCTGTGTCTTTGTCTTTCGCAGATACATGCAAGATACCATCCGCGTCAACATCAAAGGTTACTTCGATTTGCGGTACGCCGCGCTGTGCAGGACGAATACCTTCCAGGTTGAACTGGCCAAGAGACTTATTGTCGCTTGAACGCTTACGCTCACCTTGCAGTACATGGATAGTTACCGCAGACTGGTTGTCTTCTGCTGTTGAGAAAGTTTGCGACTTCTTGGTCGGGATCGTCGTGTTTTTCTCAATAAGCGCAGTCATGACCTGACCCATAGTCTCAATACCCAGAGACAGAGGACAAACGTCTAGCAGTAGTACGTCTTTTACGTCACCAGCAAGTACACCACCTTGAACCGCAGCACCAACGGCTACCGCTTCATCAGGGTTAACGTCTTTGCGAGGCTCTTTACCAAAGAACTCAGCAACTTTCTTCTGCACCAGAGGCATACGAGTTTGACCACCCACCAGGATGATGTCATTGACGTCGCTTACAGACAGGTCTGCATCAGCAAGTGCACGCTTTAGCGGCTCGATAGACTGTGCAACCAGGTCTTCAACCAGAGACTCTAGTTTTGCACGCGTCAACTTCACGTTCATGTGCTTAGGACCTGTTGCGTCAGCGGTAACATAAGGCAAGTTCACCTCAGTTTGCTGTGCAGATGAAAGCTCAATCTTCGCTTTTTCAGCTGCTTCTTTCACACGCTGCATTGCCAGAGGGTCAGTTTTCAGGTCAATGCCCTGGTCTTTCTTAAATTCAGCAACCAGATAGTTGATTACGCGGTTATCGAAATCTTCACCACCTAAGTGCGTGTCACCGTTAGTCGCCAGTACTTCGAATGTGTGCTCGCCTTCAACTTCATCAATCTCGATGATTGAGATATCGAATGTACCACCACCTAAGTCGTATACTGCAACGACGTTGTCGCCTTGTTTTTTGTCCATACCGTAGGCAAGTGCCGCAGCTGTTGGCTCGTTGATGATACGTTTTACATCAAGACCAGCAATACGGCCGGCATCTTTTGTTGCCTGACGCTGTGAATCGTTGAAGTAAGCAGGAACCGTGATTACTGCTTCTGTAACTTCTTCGCCCAGGAAATCCTCGGCAGTCTTTTTCATTTTCTTCAGGACTTCAGCAGAAATCTGAGGGGCTGCACGCTTTTCGCCACGTACTTCAACCCAGGCATCACCATTGTCTGCTTTAACAATCTGAAATGGCATGATGCTGATATCGCGCTGTACTTCTTCGTCTTCAAAACGACGACCGATCAAACGCTTAATTGCATACAGTGTGTTCTGAGGGTTAGTCACAGCCTGACGCTTTGCCGGTTGACCTACTAGCGTTTCGCCCTCTTCGGTAAATGCAATAACCGATGGCGTTGTACGATCCCCTTCAGCGTTTTCGATAACGCGTGTCTTATCACCATCAAGTACCGCTACACAAGAGTTAGTAGTACCTAAATCGATTCCAATAATTTTACCCATGTGAATCTTCTCCGACTTCAAAAATTCGTTGTTCTGTTAGATGACTTGATAAATAGGGGCGGCAATTTGTAATTCAAGCGTCACAACAAAAAAAAAGTGATTTTTTTTGAAATTTTTTCGCCATGCCGTTTTTTTCATCAAAAATTTGCTAAATTTGACATTTACACCCTGGTATGACCAGATAAGAGCATCAAAACCTAACCAAATATAAGTCCTATGACATTTGACGAACTCATTTCTCTACCCGCATTAAAAAACACACAAGCCCAGCTGACATTGCCAGCGAGCTGGGGTCAGGGAAGAACCGTATTCGGTGGTCTTTCTGCTGCACTGATGCTGCAAAGCATGCTGCATCAGCTGGGTGACCAAAACAGGCGTCTACTTTCTTTTAGCTGCAATTTTGTAGGTCCGCTTTTAAGCGACCAACCATTCGAGCTCAACACCTTATTATTACGTTCGGGAAAGAACGCAAGCCAGATGCAAACGACCATCACGCAAAATAACCAGGTTTGCCTTGTCGCCCTAGCCAGCTTTGGGAAGCCCCGTACCTCATCGGTCTCAGTACCTGCAGATGATGTCTTTACGTTGCAACAGGTTAACCCAAAACAAACGCTGCCATATACCGAAGGCGTAATGCCCGCCTTTATCCAGCATATCGACCTCAACCTTCAGCAAGGTGCATTACCATTCAGTGGCGCCGACTCAAGTCATATCGGTGGCTGGATGAAGTTCAAAACCCCTGCACAGCCTCACCTGTCAGTACTGCACTTGCTGGCACTCGCTGATGCCTGGCCGCCCACTTTGCTACAATTGTGTAAAGGCCCAACACCTGCAAGCAGTATGTCATGGTATATTGAGTTTCTCAGTGACATTGAGTTACCCGGCTTACAATGGTTTGCGATGGAGGCCGTCACACACCAGGCAGAGCATGGCTACGCAATAGAAGATGCAAAACTATTTTCACAAGATGGCAGGTTACTGGCATTGAGTAGGCAAACCGTAGCGGTATTTGACGGTTGATAAAAACAATTAAGTCACTCACACTATGTGCAGGAGTTAGTAAAGTATTGGTTGAACAGTGATAGTCGCCTGCCAGCATTGTGATTATTTAGTATCTATCAGAAATTTGGGCGAGCAGCAAAGAGCTGTTTGTCCACACTGCGGTAATGTGCTCGCCACAACTCAGCGCAACTATGCTCAGTGGATAGCCGCGTTTAGCCTATCCTCTATTATATTTCTGCTGCTAAGCTTACAACCACATTTTATATCTTATGCCCAGCACGGCCTCAAACAAACCATCAGCCTGATGGCTGCCATTATGCAGCTGGCCGAGAATTACAGTGTCTTTTTAGCCGCGTTGCTTAGTGTAAGCATTGTTATCTTACCGCTCATTGCCAGTACTCTGATACTGATGGTTCACACCCCTATTTGGCAAAAGCTCAACCCGCATAATGCCCGTGTTGTTGCGAAATTCATTATGACCCTGAGACCGCTCAACCTCGCCGATATTTTTTTGGTCGCGGTATTAATTAGCGCGTTCAAGCTCACTGCATTTGCAGAAATAGAGGTCGGCCTTGGCTTTTGGGCCTATATTCTGTTTGTCCTATGCTTTATTGAGACCCTGTCTTTGTTGAGCCAACATCAGTTGTGGCAATTGCAACAGGCGCATTTCACGCCAACGATAGAACATTGCGCTAAACGGGCAAGCTCCCAACAATTAAAGCAATGTCATGTCTGTCAGCAAATCAGCCGCAGTGAACACTGCCCACGTTGCCTGGCAAAATTAACCTATAGAAAAAATAACTCGATTGCACGCAGCGCGGCCTGGATGTTCACCTCTTTGGTATTTATGGTTCCCGCCTTATCTTTTCCTATCATGGACACCATCAACTTAGGTTTGCATACGCCTGCTACAATATATGGTGGTGTTGAAGTATTGTGGCGAAATGGCTCATATCCTATCGCCATTGTAATTTTCATTGCCAGTATCTGCATTCCTTTACTCAAAGCAGGTACCTTGTTTTATTTACTGTATCGAGTCAGACGCCCAGTCAATCCAAAGGTGACCGCTAAGTTTTATCGTGCACTGGAAGCAGTTGGAAAATGGTCCATGATAGACGTTTTCGTCGTGATTCTCTTGGTTTCTCTCGTTCAGCTTGGTACTGTACTGAGCGTTGAGCCGCAGCCTGGCATTGTATTTTTTACTGCCATGGTTATTTGCCAGATCTTCGCAGTGAACAATTTTGACCCTCGACTACTTTGGGACTCTCTGAACAGACATGAATAAAGAAGCACATATCGAGCCCAAACCCAGGCTTTCAGTCATCTGGATTGTGCCCCTGTTGGCCGTATTTATTACCGGGTGGATGCTCTACCAGCACCAACAAAATAAAGGCCATCAAATATACATCAAGATGAAAAATGCAGATGGTGTTATTGCAGGAAAGACTGAGATTAGAGTCAGAAGTGTTAAGGTTGGTGTGGTAGAGTCTTTACGCCTGCAAGTGGAGCAAAAAGCCGTTGTAGCTACCGTTCGAATGGACAAACACTACGATAGCTTGCTAACGGAAGATGCAAAGTTTTGGATAGTAAAACCTCGTATTGACCAATCCGGGATCAGTGGGCTCAACACTCTGCTATCCGGTGTATACATCGAATTATTACCTGGCGAAAGCAAACAACGCACCAGCCTGTATACACTGCAAGACCAACCCGCACTTATATCCACCGATGTGGAAGGTTTACGGTATCAACTCAGCTCTTCCAGCGGTGAGGTGCTAGATGTGGGAACTGGCATTTTTTTTCGCAACTATCATATCGGACAGATTGAAAGCGCCATATTTAATACTGACACACTGCAAATGGAATACGGTATTTTTATTGACTCTCCTTATGACAAACTCGTTACCCATAATGCCATTTTTTGGATCAACTCCGGGGTTGAGATCTCTTTGACCAGCGAAGGGATTAATCTCAACACCGGCTCTTTGGCTAAAATGATCAAAGGGGGCATCTCCATCGACTACCCACCTGAGCAAGGGGGCGGAGAAATTGCCACCGAAGGCCGAGCATTTAAATTGCACCAGAATTTTGCGGTTGCACTGGAACGACGTTTTGATTTATTTGATCACTACCTGGTTGAGTTTGAGCAGTCGATTCGCGGTTTAAAACCGGGTGCCCCAGTGGAGTATCGCGGTATGCGAGTCGGTACTGTGGAACAGGTGCCTGCAAGGCTCGAACGTGATGGACTGCCACTTTACTTCCAGCAAGGCAACACATCCATTCCCGTTTTAATAAAAATTGAATATGGTCGCATCTATGAAGTTGATGCAAAAGCTAAGCAATATTGGCAAGAAAATATAGAACAATGGGTTAAAAATGGCTTAAGAGCATCACTAAAAAGTGGTAATATTTTAACAGGTGCGGTATATATAGAGCTAGATTTTTACAATTCCACCCATCCGACCAGTTTAGGAATGGATTACGCGTACCCCGTATTACCGAGTGTACCTAGTGGATTTACGGCCTTGTCAGAGCAAGTGATGGCTTTGTTGAACAAGCTGAATAAATTGCCTCTGGACAACTCGCTCAACGAGGCACAAAAAACAATGCAGGCGTTTACAGCATTGGCTGAGGAAACGCAGGCACTGGTGAATGGTTTCAACACAACGAAAGTATCAGAGAAAGTGGAAAAGAACTTAACACAATTACAGGGAACGCTGACACAGCTTACAGCCAGCCTGAAACAATTTGAGAAAACGCTGAACAATTATCAGAAAGGGTCTGGTATGGTCGAACAGTTGACAGACACCCTGCAAGAACTGGAAAGCTTAAGCAATTCGCTTAAGCCAGTCTCAAAAGGCCTTAACGAACAACCCAATATGTTGCTGTTCGATAAAGATACTCTGGCAGACCCAGAACCGCGGAAGCAACAGTAATGAAAGGCGTAATCGCGTTAATTGCGCTATTCATGATGGGCTGCACAGGCTCAGCGCCTGCACAGTATAACTACTATCGGTTTAATACCTCTCATGCCGAAGCTGGGGATCACGGCACTGAACAGCCCAGAATCTATTTAGATCAGATTAATATCATCGGAGTCGCAGACCAGCAAGCCCTTGTTCAGTACACAGGCGAGCATACTGTCCATATCGCCAATTACCATTACTGGGCTGAACACCCAAAATTGTTGCTTACTAAGGAAACGCTGCGCTATCTGAACGAAACCGGATTTACCCCTGTCTTAACGGTCAATGCAAGTGAGTTCAAACAAGGTGAATACAGGGTATTGATTGAAGTGTCAGACTTGGCAGGCCATTACCAGCAGGGCGCAATACTGCGAGGTAGCTGGCACCTCTACGACACTTCAGCCGAAGGCACCACTCTGTTAGGTGTGCATCCGTTTAACTATAGCGCTCCCCTTGATGAGGATGGATTCGACGCACTGATCACCGCCCACCAGAACAACTGGCAGCAATTAATGAAATACTTGCAATCAGAAATTGCCTCCGTTGTACGTTGAAGAAACTATTTATTGAGCTGATTTATATATAAGTTGGTCTGTTCCATGTCTGGTACCAGTTGAAATGTGCCAACCAATAAAAAGTTCAGCTTTCTTAACAATTTATTACTCGCATTATTCTCTGGTGTAGTAATCGCACCTAACGCATTATATTTACCACAGTCGCGAACAAACGTTAGTAAAGCTTGTGCCGCTTCAAACGCGTAACCTTTACCACACTGTCTATCTAAAAATGCATAACCCAGATCAGGAAAGGCGAGATAAGGCCGCTGGTAGAGCCCGCAAATTCCAATTGCGGTTCCGTCGTGCAATGTAACAATATAGGGACTCGGTGCCGCCAAATCGTAAGGTGTAAAAAATGCACTTTCTATATAGTTTTGTGCATCTTCCAGTGTTCTTATTTGTTTATCCGCAACATTGTCGATAAAACTCTGCTGGTTGAGAAGCTCATAAATTAACTCAGCATCGGAGATCCTGGCGCGACGCAGGAGCAGACGCTCAGTTTGAGTTATGATATCCGCCATAAAAAATTCCCTTAATATACAAAGCGGGGCAACTGCCCCGCCAGGTTGATAACAACTTATTCGAACCGTGCTTTTTTATAAAACTCATCCATGGAGTTTACCTTTACTTCATTAGGCAGGGTTGCGAAAGGTTTGTCAGCAAACTTTTTACCACGGATCTGAATGTTCAGCCTCGCAGAGTCTTCATTAAGCATACTCTGAGCAAAGTAAGATTTAAGATCTGCCAAAGTTACCTGCTTGGTTGCTTCGATTAGTTTGGCTCTCGAATCAAAAGTCAGGTTGTTACGGTACCAATCTATGAGAATTGGCTGCGATTCCTCGGCAAGGTTTTTAGGCGCTTCTGACAGAGAGAGTAACGCCGCACCTTTGAGTTGATTGAAGGTGCCTTCGTCAAGCTCATTGAGTACCTTTGCATATTCCTGCCTGTATGCATCGAATCGAGCCTGCATTGCTTGTACATCCAACACCGGGGTTTGAATATAAAAGCCCAGTACAGAGTATTCATCGATCCCCTGTGCTATCGCCCCTACAGCATAAGCAAGCTGCTCCTCCGTGCGCAGCGCATTGAAAAGGTGGCTATTCAGGTGCGATTTCAGCACCAGTGCTGCGGCTTTTTGCGCATACCCTGGCGTGGGATGCACATACATATCGACAATAGCGACATCTGCCGTATCCGTATCCTGTTGCCAGACCAGAGCTTTGCCAGCTTGTGGTTGCAAGAATTTAGCTCTCACATAATCATTATGCTGTGCGGGCTTGTTAAGGGTACTCTTAACAACCTCGACAACATCTGCCAGAAACGCTTTATTGTAGTTTCCATAACCAAATATACGTACAGTATGCTGATTCAGCAGTTCATTTTGTGCCTTTACGAAAGCGTCTGGGGTCATTTTACCTGCAATATCAATCAATACATCTTCATCAAAGTTGCCTGAGCGCACCAGAGCTTGATAGCGACCAAACGCCTGGTAAAATGGGAATTGTTGACTTTGATTTTGAATATTTCTGATAAACCTGTCGGCAGCCTGCTCCAGCTGCTTTTGGCTCGGTTGCACCTTAAAACCATCCAGTGCCTGCGATAGTAAAGCACCTTGTTTATCGGTAAACCCAGATATAGTCAGTATTAATCCGCTATTTACACCAAGCCTTAGCCCCATGCCAGCAACGGATGCCTCGGTCAGTAACTTTGCTTTTTCAATCGAATATAAATCTGCCCACAAAGCGGCAGCTACCTGAACCTGTGCACTGTCTAACGTCTTTGGAGAATTAATATGTATCTGTAAGCGCCCTTTTGGCTGTGTGTTATATTTTTCACTGGTTTTCTGCCAAACCGCAACGGTACTGTCCTGATAAACCTTATTAACGCTGTCTTCTTGTTCTGATTGCGTCACTATATCAAATTGCTCGGGAAGCAAACGGTTTATGCTTGGTAACGCGAGCTCGGGATTTATACTTGTCTGCCAGGAGACAAGCTCATGTTCAGGAATATCGACAACCTTATAGCGACCATCATAAAAGTGTAGTTGCTGGTCTTGAGGTTCGCTTTTACTGATGTACCAAACGCGAAGCCGCTGAGCATTTAGCTGTTCCAGTACTTCAGTGACGGCCTGTTCGTTAAAATCGGCAAAGAAGTAAGGGGCATTTATCGCATGGTTTACAGGAAACTTTTGCATGCTATCTGCAAGGCCAGAAACATAATCAAACTCATCTCCTCGCTCTAAAAATCTGAACTGGTTAGCCAGCGACGTTTTTATTTCTTTAAAATATTTACGGTCTACGCCTTGCTCTTTGATAAGCTGGATATACTGCATGACTATCGCAACGGCCTGCTCCCGATGGCTCATACCCAGATCCGTGAGTTGGATATCAACAGACAAAGAACCATAGTTGCCATATAAGTCAGGTACCGCATTGGCTGTCAGTTCTGAGATCCAGCCTTTTCTTTTTAGCACCTGTGCCGGGCTACCCTGCATTTCGTTACTCAGTAAATAGGTTACAAAGTAGTTAGGTTTAAACGCAAACTCATCCATGTTATTGGCAATTGTAAAATCCAGCTTCAAGGTTTTCACATCTTCATTCGGGACGTAATGAATGCGCTTTTGCCCTATCTCTGCAAAATCTAGTTGTGTCGTTACACTTGGCGTTTTAATTTGCTTGTTTTTAATCGTTGCAAAGTGTCTGCGTGCTTTTTCTGCCATCTCGGGCAAAGGTAAATTGGAAATCATCGCCAATTTCATGATATTGGACGAATAATATTTGTTATAAAAAGCGACCGTTTCTTCATGCAGGTTACTATCTGGTTTATCGCCCAGTGTTTCATTGTTACCAATTAAGAATCTATTTGCGGGGTGGTTGCCCATCATGCTACGCGATAATTTATATTGACCAAAAAAGTCCATCTCACGGCGCATAGACCACTCTGCATTGACCGCATTTTTCTCTTTGTCTGTGTACTCTGGGTAGAGCTTAGGCGATTTGAAGAAATCTGAAAAACGATCAAGCGCTTCATCATAAGCCTGGTTATTTACCTTGAACATATAGTTAGTAATGTCTAACCAGGTGTAGGCGTTATGTGTCCCACCGTTACGGCTCATAAAATCTTTGTAGCCTTGCGTATCAGGATAGCGTTCGGTTCCTAAAAAAAGCATATGTTCGAGATAATGTGCCATCCCTTGCTGGGACATAGGGTCATGTAGTAAGCCAACGCCCACACTCAGTGCTGCAGCAGACTTCTCCACTTCAGGGTCTGAAACCAGGATTACCTCAATACCATTAGACAAAGTAAGTGTCTGATACTGTCTTTGATCATTGGGGCTGACAACGAGCGATTTTGCTAGGGGCACAGCTGCAGGTTTCGCGGCTCCGTGATAAGTAGACACACACCCTGATAACAAAGCCAGTGCAATGCTGGCGACTACCATAGTTTTTTTCATTAACTATCCATCTCAATATAATTATTCTGGTCTTGAGGCCATCCCTTAAGGCGACCTTAGTACCCAAACGCTACCATCTTATCTCTGTTTAATTCAATGGTTATTGGGCATTAAAATAAGGTCGTAAGGTCTCAAATACACTTTTTCCCTTATAGCGATTAGTAATAACAACAAGAAAACCTAAAAGAATTATTTATCACACAGTTTTTTCTATTTGATAACATTACATGCAAACAATAATGCAAACGTTGGATCATCAGGGGCACACATAATGGAAATAAATCAATCTATATGCGACTTTGGACTTCATAGCGGCGAACCTTACAGCAAGCTGCCTGCCAGCTTTCTCAATTGGATGGTTGCCACCGGACATGCCAAACAATCTCTGGCTAAAGAAGAGCTGACTCGAAGACACAATGCTGTGTGTGACTCCAGAATGAAGTCAAAAATTCAATAATCGGCTATATTTGCTTAGAGCTTTTAGTTTAAACTAAGGCGCATAGAAAGACCCCACTGAAGTAGACTTATGCGCTTTATCATTCCATCGCTGTTGGCACTATCGCTTTCAGCTTGCTATACAACACAACAAACTGAATCTGATCTAACGCTCAACCCTGTTCATTATCTTACTGTGCTTCACACCAATGATCACCATGGCCGCTTTTGGCATAATGAAGACGGTGAATATGGCATGGCAGCACGAAAAACCCTGATAGACAAATTAAGAGCAGAGGCCAACGCACAAGGCCACAGCCTAGTGCTGTTGTCTGGCGGTGACATTAACACAGGAGTACCAGAGTCAGATCTTCAGCATGCAGAGCCCGACTTCAAGGGAATGAGCTTACTTGGTTATGATGCAATGGCCATCGGTAATCACGAATTTGATAACCCACTTGATGTCCTGGACAAGCAAATTGCTTGGTCTAACTTTCCGCTTTTATCTGCCAACATATTGCATAAACACAGCGGTGAGCACGCTTATCAAGCGTATACGATAATAGAAAAGCAGGGCCTGAAAATCGCGGTTATAGGTTTAACGACGATAGATACTGTGAAAATCGCCAACCCTGAATTCGTTGGCGGCCTCGACTTTGTAGAGCCAGCTCCCATTACTGCTCAACTATCCCAACGTATCAGGCAACAATACAACCCAGACGTAACAATCGCAGTAACGCATATGGGTCACTATCATGACGCTGCTTATGGCATCAATGCACCGGGAGATGTCACGCTGGCTCGTAATGTGCCTGCCGGTACTCTGGACATGATCATAGGAGGTCACTCGCAGGAACCTATCTGCATAGATGAAAATGGCGAAGAAGATCCTGACTTTGCTCCTGGCAAAGCATGTAAGCCGGATCAGCAAAACGGCGTCTGGATTATGCAGGCTCATGAATGGGGAAAATACGTAGGTAAAGCGGTTTTCAGAATATCTGGAAATGAGAAAACGCTTGAAAGCTATGAATTGATCCCTGTGAACCTAAAAGATGAACAGGGTCAGTGGGCACATGATTACATAGAACATGACCCGGAGTTAAAAGCATTTTTAGCCCCTTATCAAAAGACCGGAGAAAGCAAAATTGCGGGCGCCGTTGGGGAAGTCGATGCGTTCTTAGATGGCCGCAGAGACACAGTTCGTTTCAGACAAAGCCCCCTTGGCGATTTGGTCATTAAAGCACAAATGGCAGCCGTAGGTGCAGATTTCGGACTCATCAGCGGCGGAGGGATAAGAGCCAGTATAAAAGCCGGGGAAGTCAGCTACAAAGATATTTTGACAGTGCATCCGTTTCGAAACCGGATCACCTACATAGACTGGACTGGTCAGGAGCTCATCGACTATATGTCAGTTGTTAGCATGTTTCCGCCAGACTCAGGCGCTTATTTGCAATATCATGGTATCGAGTTCGATATACACGATGGCAAGCTGACAAATGTGAAGATACAAGGAGAGCTCGTTGATCCAAATAAAACTTATCGAATGAGCATTAACAGCTACAACGCAGCTGGTGGAGATGGTTACCCTGTATTAACTGACTTACCTGGATATACAGCCACCGATAGTACCGATGCACAGGTTTTGAGAGATTTTATTGAACGCCACTCCCCCATTAAGCTATCAACATTATCAGACTAGCTAATAGCACACACGGGCGGCATCTGCCTCCGCCCGTCTTTTATTACTTTCCAATCACTTCGATATCCTCTGCCTTTTGCGCTTTCAATCCATAGCTGTGTAATTTTGAGCGTGACCCCTCCCCATGCGCTTTAGGCGGGTAAAGCTTTGCTTTTAGCTCAGGTTGGTGTGTTAACAGCTCATCCAGTGCCGCACGGATCTCACTCAGGGTTTTTTCAAGACTGTTTGAAAAATTAGGCCGTTTTCTTATCGTGTGACCCAATGCAACCAAGCGATGGAAGTATTTATCTGCGATGTCCAGTAACTCATCTGGCACTTCTTTATTCTGATTGAGTGATACATCAGGGTTGTGTAAACAAAACTCCAGAAGTGCGAGGTAAAAACACAGTGGCTTATTGGCCAGTTGAACCTGTCGAGTCTTGTCATCACTGAGGCATAGTGTCTTTGAATACAGATCGACAACCAGGTGCTGTGGTTTAGGTTTGGCAGCCATAGTGGTAGCCGATTGCCGCTTTGCCTGCTCCCTTTTTTGAGAAACTGACCGATAAAAAGCAAGATTTAACAAGGCAACTACCAAAGGTAGTATATATAGCCAGCGGTTGTGGTTCGTGTTTGCCTCATAGCGGATAGCGGTACTGCCATCCGCGCCTGATAACAGAATCAGTTCATCGCTCGCCTGGTCATCTTTTGCAGAGATACTCAGGACCCGAACCCGGCTCATTTCTTTTTGTAGCTTTTTATTCAGGGTGTCTATATATCCCTTAACACGGGCTGCATCACCAGCATAATTAAGCTGTGGGTCTGCAATTGGAAGGCGATTTTTATCCAGAGCAACACGAAGCTTGATACTCGCCAAGTCTTGCTCAATTACGTGTCTGATTGCTCGTTCATGAGCAAACACAAATACCAGCGAAAAAATGACACTATAAATAGAGAATGCCAGCAAACCTGTTTTACGACTCATCTATTTCTCCAAGAAAATAAACAGGTAGATCATTACATTGCCAATACAGATCCAGTTTATCAAAATAGCTTGAACCGTTATTCTTAGCTACGTCCTGCAACAGGTGCTGTAAGGCGCATGCCAGGTCAGTGTTATCAACATCCATTTTTACATACCAGCGGCTACCACTGATATTTTCACCGATAGGGGTAATGTAATTTGCAGAGAACTTGCTCTCGTCACTTTCCTGCCAATAGGTTGCGATAATGTCTAGCTCTCCCGCTGAGAGCTTTTCTCTTAACACTTGGTGAGAACTTACATACTGGATATCCAAAACGCGCATATCTAAATCGAGTCGTTTAAACATTTGTTTTGGAATGATATGACCAGAGCGGCTGGTTGGATAATCCAGCAAACCAATTTTCTTATCCAGAAAGTACGCTTTCTCTAACCTTGGCTTTTCTCGGTTTGAAATAAAAAATGCAGTATAGGTAGGATAGCCAACGACTGGCATATAATTATAAGTAGACTGCGCTTTTAGTGCCGCCATCACGTTATCTTTTGATAAAGTCAGATCAGCAAGCCCCTTGGCAATGTAGTCAATTTGTTCTGCCAGTTCACCACTGTAGCGAACCTTTACCCGACCATATTGCTTTGCTATCACTTCATCCTGACACAAGGCGGGGGCTAACTTTCGGGCCAGAGGCTCCACCGGAACATGCACCCTAAAAGCGGCTTTATTACTCGTTGAGCGGGTCTCACAGGAGACACTGCTTTCGACCAGTTTTGGTAACTCACCTACCGGCTTGCCCGTGAGATTACTGGCAAGTAACCAACAGCACCAGACTGAGAGAAACAAAACTGTAACAATAGTTGTTTTATTGCTTAGAGAGTGATTATTTTTCAAAACTTCGTATTTCTTAAGTTGCGCGCCCCTATATTAGATCAATTTTTATTACTTATTGCAATAGGTAAACTTACTAAAAAGACATAAATATTTGTTTTAGCTGCTTTATTAACAAGAAATTATGAATCCCATTGAGTCCTTTTCTTTTGCGAAAAAATCCGGACAATTGGCCGCATTCCAAAGGTGTAAACAATACCCGTTTTGGGTAACGAGAATTTTTGATGTTACGAGCTTCTATACAGTGTCTGGTGTTATCTACTTTAATTTTCAGCACCAGTGCTTTGTCCTGGGGTATGAATGGTCATAGAGTTGTGGGTGAATTAGCCCAACAAAACCTCACCCCTGTGACCGAAAAAGCAGTAAAAGCCTTGCTAGCAGAAGATTCACTTGCTGAGGTTTCTACCTGGGCGGATGAAATGCGCTCGAGCTCAGAAACTTTTTGGAAAAAGCAGTCTGGTAAGTGGCACTATATAAACATTAAAGATCCAAGCCGTATGACGCACTATGACGATCCGTCGGTAGAACATAAACGCGACGTGAAACACATATTAGACGGCATCAACTACTCTGTTGCTACGCTTGAAAACACAAAGTCCTCTATAGAAGACAAGCAATTCGCGCTAAAGTTCCTGGTTCATTTAGTCGGGGACGCACATCAGCCATTTCATGCCGGCCGCAGTGAAGATCGCGGTGGTAACCTCATTAAAGTGACCTTTTTTAGTGAAGAAACAAATCTACACTCCGTTTTTGATACTAAACTGATTGAACATCAAGCGCTTTCTTACCGGGAATTGAGCGACTTTATTGCAACACGCGATAAAAAGAAAATAGCGCAAATGCTTAACAGTCGCCCCGCCGACTGGCTGGTAGAATCGAATCAAATAGCTGAAAATATTTATAATAGCAATGAAACTGACATCAGCTGGGCGTATATTCATAGGTACACCCCGGTTGTAAAGTCTCGCCTTCTTCAAGGAGGGATTAGACTGGCAGGATTGCTAAACCAAATTTTTGACAAAAATTCAAGACCGCTTGAAACTGCATTAAAAGCAGCCAAGTGAACCTTGACAATTATTATTTAATAAACCTATAACACGGGAAACAACATAATGAAAACGCAACTACGCAAAACGGCTCTCTCACTTGCAATCGCTGCATGTGTCGGTGCAAGTGGCGCTGCTTATGCGAATGACACTGCTTCTGCGGTAAAAGGTCAAATCACCGGTCCAAATGGAAACCCGGCAGTTGGCACCAAAATCACCATTATTCACACGCCTTCTGGCTCAGTGAAAACAACAACAGTTGGTGAAAACGGTTCATTCTCAGCGAAAGGCCTGCGCGTTGGTGGTCCTTACCAGATTATCGTTGACTCTGATAGTTTCGAAGACACTATGGTAGAAGATGTATACCTGAGTCTGGGTAAAACTTACCCTGTTACGGTTCAGCTACAGTCTAAAAGCCAAATGGAGCAAATCGTTGTAACTGGTCGTCCAATTACCATGAACTCTGGTGGTACAGGCCCGGCAACTAACTTCTCTTTAGCTGATTTGCAAGAAAAGCCAGCAATCAACCGCGACCTGAAAGACATTGTACGTACAGACCCTCGTATTTTTGTTGACGAGTCTAACTCAGGCGCTATCCAGTGTGCTGGTGGTAACCCAAGATTCAACAGCCTGACCGTAGATGGCGTTCGTATGAATGACAACTTTGGCCTGAACAGCAACGGTTATCCAACTGAACGCATGCCTTTCTCTTTCGATACTATTGCACAGGTAGCAGTTGAGTTAGCACCGTTTGACGTACAGTACGGCGGCTTTACTTCGTGTAATATCAATGCCGTAACCAAGTCTGGTACCAACGAAATCCATGGCGGCGTTTTCTTTGACTACACCAGCGATTCACTTTCTGGTGATAAAATCGAAGGTGCTAAGCAAGATCTGGGCGACTATGATGAGAAGCGTTATGGCTTCAACGTAGGTATGCCTCTGATTGAAGATACGCTTTTCCTTTTCACCAGCTACGAAAAGCTGGAAGGCTCTCAGGTTTTTGAATATACACCATTTGCCAATGGGAAAATCGAATTAGACGAAATCAATGAAATCATCGATATTTCTAAGTCTTTATATGACTATGACCCTGGTTCGATGATCCCAAGTATGCCTGTAGAAGATGAGAAAATCCTGATCAAGCTGGATTGGAACATCAACGAAATGCACCGTGCTTCATTCGTATACAACTACAACGACGGTTTCTCTCTGAGCCAGTCTGATTCAAGTTCAGACCGTATGTCTCTTTCCAACCACTTCTACGAGCGTGGCGCGGAACTAAATTCTTACGTTGCAACTGTATACTCTGACTGGACAGACGATTTCTCAACTGAAGTACGTGTTGGCTACTCTAAGCTTGATAACCGTCAGAACTCTCTGGACGCTGCATCTGGCTTCGGTGAAATGCAAATCTATACTGACGACGTAACTGTTTACATTGGTCCAGACGACTCTCGTCAGGCTAACAAGTTAAAGTACGATAACCTGTCTCTTAAATTGGCTGGTACATACTACCTTGACGCTCATGAGATTAGCTTCGGCTACGAAATGGAAGAGCTGGATGTCTTCAACATGTTCGTACAGCACAACGAAGGCGAGCATCGTTTCTTCGGTGGTATTGAAGATTTCCGCAATGGTGTAGCTCGCGTTTACTATGGTAACGCAAGTAGCCATAACCCAATCGATGCTGCAGGTGAGTTCAAGTACGCGCTTAACACCCTATATGTGCAAGATAAATTTGATCTGGAAGATTACGAGATCTCAATCACAGCAGGCCTTCGTTATGACTGGTACACCAGTAGCGATGTTCCTACTCTGAATAAGAACTTCTACAACCCGGATTACGTACCAGGTGGAACAGAGCCAGCAGGACGTTTCCAAGGTCTTCACTCTAACCAGCAAAACCTTGACGGCGTATCACTACTGCAACCACGTTTAGGCTTCAACTGGGTCTACAACGACCAGCTTGAGCTGCGTGGTGGTATTGGCTTGTACTCAGGTGGTAACCCGAACGTTTGGATCTCAAACAGCTACTCTAACGATGGTATCCGTAACATCCAGATCAACCAAAAGAACATGCAATTACTTGGTCCGGATGCGGTTGCATTCGTAGGCAATGGCAAAGCAGGTTATGCTATCCCTAAAGACCTGTATGATGCTGTTGGCAGTGGTACTGCTGATGCAAGCACCAACGTAACAGATGCTGATTTTGAAATCCCATCTGAGTGGAAATACTCACTAGGTGCAACGTATGTTACAGAAGAAGACTACGTATTCACCGTTGATTACCTATACACTCACAAGCAAAACTCGGCTATCGTCAGAAACTTAGCCTTAGTTCGCGCTGGTACTGCACCAGATGGTCGTCCAATCTACTCAGACGATCTGCACCCAAGAAATTCAGATTTCTTACTTACTAATGTAAAAGGTGAAGACGCATATTCACACATCCTGTCGTTCGGTATGAACAAGTCATTTGACAACGGCATCGATTTGGCAATGTCATATGCTTACACTGTCTCTAAAGACGTGCACCCAATGACAAGCTCAGTGGCGTTCTCGAACTACCACTTCTTTGCAACGGCAAACCCAGAGGCACCTAACCTGTCGACTTCTAACTATGAAGTTCCACACCGTGCAACTCTGTCACTGTCATACAAGCATGAGTTCATCGACGGCTACGAGACTAAGTTCAACCTATTTGGTCAGGCAAGCGTAACTA
Organism: Pseudoalteromonas sp. XMcav2-N; assembly: GCF_024124545.1. Taxonomy (GTDB): domain Bacteria; phylum Pseudomonadota; class Gammaproteobacteria; order Enterobacterales; family Alteromonadaceae; genus Pseudoalteromonas. Next base: position 75,425 of record NZ_JAMXSF010000017.1, on the reverse strand, counting down.
ACCCTTACTCTTACACGTTCGACAACACAGGTATGTTTGGATTCGCTGATACTGAACGTGACCTATTGTACGTACCAAACATTGAAGACAATGCTGTTCAATACGGTGCTGACTTCGATAAAGCGGCATTTGATGCCTGGGTTGAGCGTGAAGGCCTTGCTCGCGGTCAAGTCCTTGACCGTAACTCTCAAGACGGTGAATGGTGGGTTACTTTTGACTTGAAAGTTGAGCAGGAATTTGCAGGCTTTGCAGATGGTCATAAAGGTTCTGCGTTCTTCACAATCAAGAACCTGGGTAACTTGTTGAACGACGACTGGGGCGTAATGGAAACGGGCAGTGCCATGCAAAATGCAGTTACTGCACGTATTACAGAGGCTGGTCGCTACGAGTTCGTTAAATTTAATGACCCAAGCGGTACTGATTTTGAAGTTCGCCCTTCACTTTGGGAAATCCGTGTAGGTGTTAAATACGATTTCTAATATCTATAACACGTAATTAGATAATCTCTAAAGGTCAACTTCGGTTGACCTTTTTTTTGTTATGATTAATCAGACGATAAGTTTGAGCTACTTAATCTGGCTACTTGCTACATTATAAAAGAAAATGCCCTTCCAGCTTTTTCATTGTCACCAATAAAGCTTGTTTTTCATCCGGGTTTAACTCGCTTAAGAGTTTACTTTCCCAAACCAGCGCTTCTGGTGTCAGCGTTTCATACAATACCCTGCCCTGCTCTGTTAACATCATTTCAGTGGCGCGTTTATCCGTCTCACTTTGCCGGGCAACCAGCATACCCTGTTGCTGCAATTGCTTAATGGCTCTCGACACCGTTGATTTGTCCATACTTGCCAGGTCGCACAACTGCTTTGCTGTTGCCCCCGGGTGTTGAGCCAGATGCACCAACACCCGCCACTGGGGTATGGTCAGCCCGGCTTGTTCATACACTTCAGAAAAAGCCTCACTCATAGCATTAGCCAGCCTAACCATGCGGTACGGCAGAAATTCATTGATATCAAACGCCATTATCAAGCTCCAGATACATCAGGCGGATTTTCGTATATATAAGTTTACACATTAAAAACAGCCAAAGATTGAAAATACTCTCACATGAGAGTATCTTTACAAAAAACATCAACGGAGTCTATGCAAAATGAGTGCAGAATTCGAGTATATGAGCGGTTTTGGTAATGAATTTGAAACCGAAGCCCTGCCCGGCGCCCTGCCTGTCGGTCAGTTTTCACCACAAAAAGTAAAATACGACCTTTACGCAGAGCAATATAACACGACGGCTTTCACAGCGCCGCGTGCTGAGAACCGTAGAAACTGGTTCTACCGTATTCGTCCATCAGTTGTTCAGGGTGATTACCAGGCAATGGACAATGGTCTGCTGCGCACAGCCCCAATCACTGAAGTACCGACTCCACCAACCATGTTGCGCTGGAATCCGGTCGAAGTACCAGCCGACAAAACTGACTTTGTCGATGGCTTAATCACTATGGCTGCAAACGGCAGTGCCAACGGTCAGGCTGGCATCGGTATCCATGTTTACGTTGCTAACGCTTCTATGGAAGGACGTTATTTCTACAACGCCGATGGCGAATTACTTTTTGTTCCTCAGCTTGGTGAGCTGGTACTGCACACTGAGTGTGGCAAGCTGGCAATTAAGCCTGGCGAAATTGCGGTGATCCCGCGCGGTATTAAGTTCCGTGTAGAGCTGCTAAGCGAACAGGTCAGGGGTTATATCTGCGAAAACTATGGTAATCCTTACATCTTGCCTGAACGTGGCCCTGTTGGTGCAAATGGCTATACCAATGAGCGCGACTTCCTTTACCCGGTAGCAGCATTCGAAGATCTGGAGGGTGATTTTGAACTCGTTGCTAAATTCAATGGTAACCTGTTCCGTTGTGATATCGGACATTCGCCACTTGATGTCGTCGCCTGGACAGGTAACAGCGCTCCATATAAGTACGACCTTGCCCGCTTCAATGTCATGAATACGGTGAGTTTTGACCACCCAGATCCGTCAATTTTTACTGTTCTGACATCACCTTCGGGTACACCTGGTGTTGCAAACGTCGACTTTGTGATCTTCCCACCGCGCTGGATGGTGGCAGAGAATACTTTCCGTCCACCATACTACCACCGTAACATCATGAGTGAGTTTATGGGTCTGATTGAAGGCGTATACGATGCCAAAGAGCACGGTTTTGTACCCGGCGGTATGAGCCTGCACAACTGCATGTCTCCCCATGGCCCTGAAGCTGATGTCTTCGAAAAAGCATCGAATGCAGAGCTTGAGCCACAGCGTTATGAAAACACACTGGCCTTCATGTTTGAGTCACGCTATGTGATTTCACCAACTAAATACGCATTAGAAGGTAAAGAACGCCAGCCAAATTACCTTGATTGCTGGAAAGGTATCAAGAAATATTACCAAGGTGCCTAACCACCCTTTGTGTATAAAATTGAGTACGCTGAGCGGAATCCCCCTGCTCAGCGTTTCTTATTTGAGCCAATACTCTTCTGGTCATTTTGTTGGGACCAGGATAATCGTCGTGAATTAAAGGATCAAACATGAAACTGTATACTTATTTTCGTTCTTCCGCTGCATATCGTGTTCGTATCGCATTAAACCTGAAACAACTGGACCATGAACTTGTTCCGGTGAATTTGCTCAAATCAGAGCAACAAGGCGCTGATTACCTGAGCAAAAATGCACAAGGTTTGTTACCTGCACTTGAAACTGAACAAGGTATGCTGGCACAGTCTCTGGCTATACTCGAATGGCTTGAGGACGCTTTTGATGCAGCGCCATTATTACCTGATGACGCCTGGCAAAAAGCTCAGGTGCGTAACTTTAGCTATGCTATTGCTTGCGATATTCACCCAATTGATAACCTGAGAGTGTTAAAGTATCTGAGCAATGAGTTATCAGTTTCAGATGAACAAAAAAATACCTGGTATCAGCACTGGGTAATTGAAGGCTTTAAAAAACTAGAGGTTATGCTGGGCGATGACGCGTTTTGCTTTGGTGATACGCCGACACTGGCTGACGTTTGTTTAGTACCACAGGTTTACAATGCACTGCGCTTCAACGTTGATATGAGTGATTTCCCGAAAATTGCCCGCATCTACGAACACTGTAATACGCTCCCTGCATTCATACAGGCTGCACCAGAAAATCAACCTGACGCACCGCAGTGATCCAGCGAACAGGAGCGCTAGCATATTGCGCTCCTTTTCGTACACCCTACTTAAGGGCGCTGTGTACCTGGTCCAAATGCGTTAACAAATCATGTCCCAGGTCGGTCAGGTAACCTCCGTCGGGCTGATCGATAACCCCTTTCGCATACAAGCGTTCGGCAGCTGCCAGAATACCTTGATCTGCATTTTTGTGTATTTTTATCCCCTGGTGCAAACTACTACGTGGAAACTTCACCAGTAGTTCCAGCTCAGCCATTAGTTTTTCATCAAATGCCATAATCCCTCCTGAGACCTAATTATAGGCCCAACTTCTGCATATATTATCTTGGCCTGACAGCAACAAGCTGCTTGCCGGCACGTTACCAATAGCTAAGGTATATAGTACATTAGCTTACCAACTTAAATTTAGCTTGAACTGGGAGTTATGCCATGAAAAATCGGTCAGTTTTCTTTTTATTTACATTTTCTTTGATTCCACTCAAAGGGCTTGCCGTTGGTGACGAGACAAACCTGTATTTAGAACAACTGCAGCCTGTGTGTTGGTATCAGGATCTCAGATACACACAGGGCGCAATCATCAAACAAGTTGATCAACTCTATGTCTGCAGCCACCGCTATACAAACCAACCACAAAGTCCGCTAATGTGGCTCAAACTTGATGAGGACGGAGAACCCATCAGAGTAGAAATGAAAGGTAAAATCAGGGTACACTAGGCGCTTTGAAACAATGAATAATGCAGTATGAGCGAATCACAACCCAATAACCCATTACATGGCGTCAAGCTTCAGGATATTGTTGAACGGCTGGTTGAACAACTCGGCTGGGAAGCAATGTCTGAAGCAGTAAATATCAATTGCTTCAAAAAAGACCCGTCGGTTAAATCGAGTCTGAAGTTTCTCCGTAAGACGCCATGGGCAAGAGAGAAAGTAGAGGCGCTCTATATAGATACTTTTCATGGCTTTAGTTGGCCGGAGATTAAGAAGCCCTAGTACAAGCGATCATAGGCAGCCTTAATGCGTTTAATAACACTTTGGGGTACCTTCTTATTGCAGGCGAAATAGAGTCGGGTATTCATCTGATTGAGCGTCATTACACGTTCAAGTTCACTGCTCATAGGCTCGCTCTTGCTCTTGTGTTCAAACTGAGCGTCACTCAAAATCACTAAATCGACAATATCTCGACGTGTAGCAAGTAACTGAAATATCTTATCAAATGATTGAATTAGCAATAGCTGCTGACCTTCTGAAAAGCCGTGGCTCTTGAGGTATTGATGACTGAAGTTATCTCGGATGACAGCTATTTTATACTGTCTAGCTTGCTCCAAGTCTTCGATACGAATGTTTGCTGTCTTTAGGGCGTAAAATGAGGTTGTAAATCCGCCAATGGGGAACACCCATGAAAATAACGCGTCCCTGTGCTTGCTTTTGGCGATAGAGAAAATACAAGTGTTTGGGTCCCGCTTTGCACTATTATAAGAGGTGCTCCAGTTGTCCACTGAGAGTTGATAATCAACATTTGCCTCATTTAACACTTTAACAACTTTATCCGCAGCATGACCAACTAGTTCACCCTCTCCATTTATATACTGAAAATGCGCGAAGTTTTCAGTAACCAGAGTCAGTGTATAAGCGTGTGTTCCAATACTCCCTAGCAATAACCACGGGTAAATTAGCCAGCGTACCAAGTATCGCTCCTTTGGTTTTCTTAACCTACAAATTTTAATATAGGAAAATATTCGGATACTGTGAATAGAGTTAGCGGTTAAATTTTAATTTGAATGGTTAACGCTGATGATGGCAAGATGAAAGAAGGCCAAAGCCCTCTTTCACTGTTTAATTAGCTTTTATTGATGGCATCAATCAGAAAAGCGGACAATTTTGCCCCTTCACGAAGCGTGGTTTCTGAACTCGAAGAGCCAGCAAGAGAGCTATCTGTAAATGGTGCTATCTCCATCATATCAGCACCCGTGATCGGAAACTCTTTACTTAGGGCGGTCAGAATGATCATTGCCTCATCGGGTGTCATGCCGCCAGATTCAGGCGTACCGGTTGCCGCAGCGAATTCTTCGTCAAGCGCATCAATATCAAAGCTGACATACAGCTCATCGACTTTATCTTCTTTAAGCTGCTTGATCACCTGCTCTACGATTGCACTTGCGCCTTGCTCACGGATCTCATGGGCCCAATGTTGCTTGACGCCAAATGTAGACTCCCAGTGCGCTTTACTCTTACCACTTGAACGGATCCCAAACTGAATAAGGTGGTGCGGTGCAGGAAGAAATTCCAGAATATGTGTACACCAAGAACCAAAGCACAAATCAATACCTAATCGCTCAACGAGTAAATCAGTATGTGCGTCAAAGTGAATGATAGCAGTGCGCTTACCCTGATCTCGTTTAGCTTTAAGATACGCCTTGGTAAGCGGATAACTGATGGAGTGATCACCACCGATACCGAAAATCCCTTTTTCAGGATAATGTGCATAGAAGCCATCGCACACATCTTCAGTGATAGAAAGCGGAGACACATGGTACTCACTGTTTTCGTCCTGATATAAGGCTTTCTGACAGTTACTAATGGTCCCCTCATTGAGGTATTTATCATGTAACAAGTGAGGTATAACCCGTACATCACCCAAATCAAACGCGCTAACTTGAGGTTGCTGTGTCAGCAGTGTGGAACGAAGAAATAAGGGTCCCCAGTTGGCGCCTCTTAAGATACCACCGCCACAATCTGAGCTGATCCCCAAAATGGCAGCCTTGTACTCACTATCAGACAATGTATTCAGTGACGCTTTCCAAAGGGGCTCAATGTTTTCTGTCTGTCCATACAGTTTCTCGCGCAACGCCGCTTTTCTTTCTTTCGCTGTGTTGACAGTAAACACCCCGTCGCCTGGCGGACATAAACAGTTTTCTATTTTCTGATGAAATTTTATCTTGCTATCACTCATTGAGACCTCCTCAGTCAACTGCATAAACATGCCACACCGTTACTCAAAGAATAATTGTCAAATTAACAGAGTCTGTATGCTCGGTTAGTGAAAAGCGTCAAGAACCTTACACAATAAAACCAGGCCATCCTTTATTTTTCAATTAGTTACGGATATCAAGTGGACTTTAAAACGATTATATAAATTGTACTGGAGTCGGTATAACATGGCTGAGAGATAAGTCAACCGCTCTGACATCGTTGATAGCAGACAGAGCGGTTGAATATGCAGGCTAAGTGTTTGCTTATTCGTATTTTCTTGGTTTTTTGGTTTTGATTGTCGCAATGTATCCGTGCCAACTTGCATAGGCCAGCAGCGGCATAATGACGATAAACCCAGCCGTACCAGTCAGGAAGCCCACTATCACCAAGACACCTATAGTTGCGCCCCACACTATCATCGCCGCGGCATTAGACCTCACAGCATGAATGGATGACACTACCGCCGTCATTATATCTACACGTCGTTCCATCATTATTTGCGGTGTAAACGCCGAAATCGCAAACACCGTCACCACGAGAATACCACCTACCAGAGTTCCCAGTCCCAGAAAGGCCGAAAGCTGCTCAAAGTTGGGGTTTGGCACATTTGGGTATAATGCGTGGATCAATGCAGCAAGACGCATCCAGACGATCATAATGACCATAAGTAGAATCGCAAAGCCCCATTCTCCGGCCGGGTTTCTGAACATACTTTTAAGGCTATGACTCAGAGTTGGCTTATGGCCTTTTTCAAGCTCCCAGGCGACATCATACAGCCCGGCGGCAAATGCAGGACCTATCAACGCAAATGCAACAGCCGCAGGCAAAATCACAAGGTGTGTTTCTACCTCAAACGCAAGCCACATAATGGCGGCAGGAATTGTTGTAAAAACCAGTCCGTAAATTAAACTGAGCAAAGGTGCTCGGGCAATGTCTTTAAAGGCGAGTGCGAGCCAATGAAACGCCACAAATGGGCTTAGCTTGTTGCTTTCAAAACAGCGGGCAAACTCGTTGTGCTTGTCTATCGATTGTGTTGCAGGCATAGTAGGTATTCCCCATTTGCTTTCTCCTTATTAAGGTTTAGAAGACAGTCGACAATGTTGCAAGCATTCGGTTAATTTCAATTAGCGCTTTGTTTACAGGTTGGCACAGAAATGCAGATGCCCTATGTCAAAGCAGGATAAACAACTCTTTGTTTCATCTAGGGTTAAACGTGAAATATATGTATAACCCCAGGCTCATAGGGTGATGTCACTAAACGACACAATTGTAACGCTCAAAGGCCAGGATAAGGACATTCGTCCTGTACTTAATTGCAGGTAAAATTGACCATTGGGCTTTAGAACTACACAAGGTTTATTTATGGAAAAGGTATTTCACCTGGGTCTTTCGAAAGCAGATCTAAACGGTGCAACACTGGCTATCGTTCCTGGCGACCCAAAACGTTCAGAGCGGATCGCGGAACAACTGGACAATCCAAAATGTTTGGCTCAGACACGCGAATTTCACGTATATCTTGGCGATATTAACGGCCAATCTATTGTGATTTGCTCGACTGGTATCGGTGGACCATCAACGTCAATTGCGGTTGAAGAACTCGCCCAACTTGGCATCAATACCTTTTTACGCATAGGTACCACTGGCGCTATTCAGCCGCATATCAATGAAGGTGATATTCTGGTTAGTACCGCCTCTGTACGCCTTGATGGTGCCAGTCAACATTTTGCACCACTTGCCTACCCTGCAGTGTCTGATTTCCACAGCACATCAGCCATGGTTGAAGCCTGTGAGCAGCTGGGTGTGACCTATCATACTGGTATCACTGCTTCGAGTGATACATTCTATCCGGGTCAGGAACGCTATGATACTTTCTCCGGATACGTTCCAAAGGCGTTCCAGGGCTCGTGTGAAGAGTGGCAAAAGCTCAATGTAATGAACTATGAAATGGAGTCAGCGACGCTCTTTACCATGTGTGCCGCTTTGGGACTAAAAGCAGCCTGTGTAGCCGGCGTACTGGTAAATCGTACACGCCAGGAGATCCCAAATGTTGACCATAAACTGGTAGAGAAAAACGCGGTTGCTGTTGTTATCAAAGCAGCCGAAATCGTACTAGAAAAAACAAAGTAGGCACCTGCCTACTTTATTTCGATTACATGATACTGCAGTTCTAGCGCGTCGTTAAAACTGCTTATCACAGCCTCTGTTACTGCCCTTTGGTTTTCTCTTCCTTTGGTTTCTACCAAAGTGGCTCGCTCCAGCTTTGCCTCTGCCAGTATTTCACCACTCATTGCCAACTGACTAAGCGCACTCTGCATTGGCGATAAACTTGGGCTGTACGCTGCATTTTCTATATAACGCCCATAAAATCGCTTACCGTTCGTCGTCACCAACTCAGCCGCTGCCACATTTTTTGTATAAGGCGCATAGACTTGACTTAAATGTCTGATTAACTCACCGGACAGACCATCATGGTTCTGTATATCGATTGATGTACTGCCAAACAGCGCTTCCTGATTACCCAAATCCGTAGGGCCAAAATCACCGGGGAGCAATTGTGACAACGTCGTTTCTCCTGTTGGTAAGGTGATTTTAAGCTGTTTTGCATTTTTCAGCTCATTCATAAACTGGCGACAATACCCGCACGGTGCAGCTGTAATATCTATTCGAGTGATTTCCTTAGCACCATTTAGCCAGGCATTATTAATCGCAGCCTGTTCAGCGTGAACAACCAACGAGAGCGCTTGGTGTGAAAACTCAAGGTTAGCCCCCAAGAAATAGCATTCAGTGTATTTGTCATAAGCAACGGCGCCAACCAGAAAAGACGAAATAGGCGCCTGAGCAAAGCTCGCAGCGTAAGGTAACAGGGCTTGCCCTAATTGCGTGTTATCGCATCCGAGAAGGGACTTAATGTGGTTTTGAATATCGGGAGTTAGTACTCCATTGGCGGATTTGCACACTTCCAGTACGGAAGGATTTAACTTGTTGTCAGTGTCTACCATATATCATTATTATTCGCTCAGACTAATGCCTGAGCAGCGCTTTTTTGCGCTTGTTTCATGGCAGACCAGTTTACGCTCGAATTAGCTTTTACTCAACCATTCCTTCGCACTTTTAAAGCACTCAAAATTTTCTGCATTAATGCCAAAACGCTGTACTTTCTGTAAGAACAAATCGTGCATAAATCCCTCAATACCGACCACTCTGGCGATTTTCATGTTTTTAACATGATGCGCCACCTTAGGCATAACGTTGACAACATCGATTGCAGCGAACCTGTGCTCAAGCTCAGAAACATCCACCAATAGTTTACTGCTTTGGTGCTTTGAGGCATAACTATTTGCCGCTTTGTAGGCATTAACAACATCATCCACCCCAGCTTTGCCTCTAAGGGTCATCATGATTAAGGTTGTCGTTTCATCATAGGTGATACTGGTTGAAAGCGTTGACATTGCAGCCTCTGACTATTGCTTAAACTAGCGTTAAGTACGTTTACAAGGTAGCAGGGCATTCTAGTTAAATACGAATTGATGTCAACAAAACAACCATAAAAAACTAGATAAAATTAAAAAACCAACCCTATAGGATTGGTTTTTGTTATTACAGAATGTAATCATTATTGCATCAATAAAAATTAACCCGTATTTCTTATCCCTGCAGCAATACCCATCATAGTGATCATCAGTGCACTGTCCAGTTCTGGGTTAGCCTTATCTCTGGTACGTTTAAGTAACTCCACCTGTAAGACATTAAGCGGATCCGTGTAGGGGTTACGAAGCGCTATGGACTCGCGGATCCACGGCTGCGCCGATAACAGCGATCCCTTCGGAGCATACTTTTCAATAAACTGCGTGGCTTCTTTCAATTCACTGCGAAGTAACTTACCTAAAGGCTGAAGCGGCACGGGCACTAGTCGGGCATCATAATATTCGCTTAACCATAAGTCGGTTTTACAAAATACCATTTCCAGCATCTCCAATCGCGTTCTGAAAAACGGCCATTGCTCACTCATCTCACCCAGTAGAGACTCTCCATGCTCCTTCACCACACTTTGTATCCCGGCCAGGGCACCAAGCCACGCAGGCAACATAAGACGATTTTGACTCCAGGCGAATATCCAGGGAATGGCGCGCAGGCTCTCTATGCCCCCCTGCGGTTTACGTTTTGCAGGACGCGAGCCCAAGGGCAACTTTGCCAGCTCTATTTCGGGTGTTGCGGCTCTGAAATAAGACACAAAATCTGCATTACCACGGACAAAGTCGCGATACTGATTGCAAGACTGTTCACTTAGCAGCGCCATCGCGTCGCGCCAATCCGACTTGGGCTGCGGAGGCGGATACAGATTGTTCTCAATAATGGCGCTGGCATAGAGTGACAGACTTTGGATTGCGACCGGAGTAAGACCAAACTTAAAGCGGATCATTTCACCTTGCTCTGTCACTCTCAAACCATGACTCAGTGATCCCGGCGGCTGAGAACGTAACGCCTGCGCAGCAGGTGCGCCGCCACGCCCTATTGTGCCACCCCGACCGTGAAACAAATGCATCTCAACCTGGTATTTCTCCCCCACATCAATAAGCTGCTCCATAGCCAGATACTGTGCCCAGCCCGCCGCCATCATGCCAGCATCTTTAGCAGAGTCAGAATAGCCGATCATTACGTACTGCTGCTGTCCTACATGTCCTTTGTACCAGCTCGAGTCGAACAGTTGCTGCATCACTTCCTGTGCATGGTTGAGGTCATCCAGAGTCTCGAAAAGTGGTGCCACAGGCAGTTTAAACGGGCAGCCACTTTCCTGAAGCAATAATTCCACAGCCAGCACATCTGACGCTTCTCTGGCCATCGAAATAATGTAAATACCCAGCGCTGCTCTATCCTGCTTAGCTATCACAGCGAAGGTGTCCAGCACTTCCTGAACCTCTTCACTGGGCTGCCAGTGTTTAGGCAACAAGGGACGTCGAGAAGAAAGCTCTGAAAGCAGAAAGGCCTGCTTGTCCTGCTCCGACCATTGGGCATAATCTCCTATCCCCAGATAACGCGTCACCTCAGACAATACGTCACAATGCCTTCCTGAATCCTGACGAATATCCAGCTTACATAGCTGAACCCCAAAGCACCTGAGCCTGTGCATCACGTCCAGCAACATACCATTTGCGACCACTTCCATACCGCACTCTGTCAAAGAACGATAACAAACTGCGAGCGGCGCCATAAGCTGCTCCGTCGAACGGATTTTGTCCTGATGTGAGCTGGGCAGCGATTTAATCTTATGTTCCAGCGCCAATATTGTTTCGTTCACATCAGCTTTCAACTGCTTCAGTAACGCCCGATATGGCTCTGCATGGTCTGCCGTCAGCTTTCTTAACTCCTCATTTGCAGGTGCCATTGATAATTCTGAACTCAGTACATCCAGGTCTCGGTAGTACAAGTCCAACGCCATCCAACGGCCGTGGTCGAGGACACTTTGAGTGACCTCTGCGGTGACGTTGGGGTTACCATCTCTGTCACCTCCCATCCACGAAGCCAAGCTTACAGGGGCATAATCCTCAGGCAAAATCATACCGAGTTGCCCTTGGGCCAGGTGAGTTAAGGTCCGCGTAAACTTGGGTACGGCGTCCCATAAGCTGTTCTCAATGACTGCAAAACCCCATTTTGCTTCTTCAAGCGGGGTTGGACGCTTGTTTCTGATTTCATTCGTGTGCCAGGCCTGGCAGATCAGTTGTTCAATTCGAGAAATCACTTCATTACGACATAAGCTGCTATCCTGACAGTCAGCCAGCTCTGATAAACACTCACTGAGCTCAACGTGCTTACTGATCAAAGTACGGCGTGTCACTTCGGTCGGGTGTGCAGTTAACACCAATTCAATAGACAAGTTCTCTATAACGCTGGTCACGGTCTGAAGATCGGTATCTCCTTTAGCTACTTTCGCTGTTACCTCAGACAAGGTTGTTTGCAGTGTATCAAAAGGCCCTTGAGGACAACCGGCGTCTGAAATCGTATGCTGCTGTTCGGCAACATTGGCAAGATTCAGGAAGTGACTAAACGCGCGACATACGGGTAATAGTTCTTCATCAGGCAAAGATTGCAGTGTCTCTATCAGCGTCTCTCTAGCCTGCACATCACCGCTGCGAGATGACTTTGCCAGGTGTCGGATCAACTCAACTTTTTCAAGTACCTCAGCCCCCTGTGAGTGAGCGATGGTGGTACCCAGTAACTCACCTAGAAGACTGACATTTCGTTTCAATTCTGTATATTGCTGTTGCATAACATGCTCCCTGAACAAATTTCATTCATCTCAATATACTGACTATAAAACGAAAAAGAAAAGATACTTTGATGACACCCAGACGCGAAAAGTTATAAAAAACACCTATTGCAATTAGTTATCATTTGCAATTGACTTATTAAAAAAGATTAGTGATAATCATTCTCAATGAATCTCGAGACACTTTTATTCTCCGTTCAGGGCTTCATTAAACGTTGATCTGCCAATGCCTTTTTCACAGGAAGCATTGGTAAACGTACTCATTTACTTGCTACATTGCTCATATCAGTGACGGTTGATATGTATCAGAAAAGCCCGAAAGGGCTTTTTTTATTATGCCTCAATCGCTTATACTAACTCCTTTGTACAACCACTCGCTGAAACAGTTTCAGCTCCAGACTGCTATACTCAGCATTTGCTGCCAGGCGATTTGCTAAATCGTTATTATGAAATGTAGCGGTTGTAGCCATGTCGCAAAAAGCTATCGAACCGATTGTTAGGCATTGTTCAATGTTGGGATGTCCATAGCGGCAAATAGTGTCTGATTTAGTTAGGTCAGCAGGCTATCTATTTACGCTAATTTGGTATTATGTTTGGTGACTTAAAACATAGGTTATTAAGGAGAACGCACATGTGGCATAAACTTACTTACGCACTGGCCCTTACGGGTTTGCTTGCGGCCGCCCCAGCTGCGAAGGCAGGGCTGGAGGAAGGCATAGCGGCGGCAAATGCCGGGCAATTTGATGTTGCACTCAAAGAGTTCAGATACCTGGCTGATATGGGGTTTGCGCCTGGCATATACGAGTTAGCTAAAATGTATGAAGGCGGATACGGGGTACCCAGAAACCCACGAAAAGCCGCTGAACTTATGCAACAAGCTGTAAAACTTGGCAGTGCCGATGCCATGTTTTCACTGGCTGTAATGTACGACCAGGGCCAGGGTGTTAAACTTGATAAACAAAAGGCGGTTGATCTGTTTAATGCCGCGGCCAGAAAGAATATGCCCGCGGCACAGTTTAATCTTGGCGTCATGCATGCCAATGGGGATGGCGTCACCCAGGACTACAACGAGGCAAAATTCTGGTATGAACGGGCTGCCGCAAATAACTATACCCTGGCGATGTTTAATCTTGCCCTGCTTTACTATCAGGGCCTTGGTGGCGAGAAAAACATACAACGTTCATACATTTGGAACACACTGGCAGAATATAACGGTTACCGCCCGGCGGCGACAAGTCGCAGACTTGATGAAAAGAGCATGTCTCGCTCACAACGAGAAGATGCCCAGGAAATCGCCGACAGTATTTATCATAAAATTCAGGCTGGAACCTATATCGCAGGGTCGCAGATCACTGAAGATTAATCGCGCGTTATCTAATCAAGCCCAAAAACAAGCCGCCATAGCGGCTTGTCTTTTATGATCTCTGTTCTTTGGGATTCCTTAGTAGCCGAATACTCTGCTGCCTACCACCATAGTAAGCGTTGTGATGACCACAATAGCGAACAGGTTCATAACAAATCCAGCCTTGATCATGTCGCGAATCTTGATTTCCCCTGAGCCAAACACAATAGCATTAGGCGGAGTTGCCACTGGCATCATAAACGCGCAGCTTGCTGCCATCGCAGCAGGAATCACCCAAATTAGTGGGGTACCAGCAACTTGTTCTGCAACAGGACCAAGCAGAGGTAAAAAGCCTGCCGCCGTCGCCGTATTGCTGGTCAGTTCGGTTAAAAAGGTAATCAGAGCAGCCACCGCCAGCACACCAAGGATTAGAGGAATGGCACTCGCGCCCGCCAACATATTGGCAATATATTCCGCCAGCCCGGAGCCTTTGATTTGAGACGCCAGCGTTAACCCGCCCCCAAATAGCAATAATATTCCCCAGGGGACCTGTTGCGCCGCCTGCCAGTCCATCAGGCGCGTATCGCTACCGCCTTTTGCCGGTAATACAAATAGCAGTAACGCAGCTGCCATCGCAATACCGGTATCCGTAATATCCAGGCCCGTCAAACTGGCCAGATAAGGTCGGGTGATCCAGCTCACGGCCGCAAAGATAAATACTAATAACACGTTTTTCTCTGCCAGACTCATACGTCCCAGTTCACCGAGTTGTTTGGTGAATATCTGAGTCAAATCGGTATCCTTGCTGCTCTTTTGAACTTTGAATGCAAAACGGGTCAACCACAACCAGCAAAGCAAGATCATTCCAAATGTGAAAGGTACCGCCATAACCATCCACTGCGCGAAGCCAATCTTAATCTGATAGTTTTCCCACAGGTAAGCAACCATCAATGCATTGGGTGCCGTGCCTATTATAGTACCCACGCCACCCAGACTCGCGCTATAGGCAATGGCCAGTAACAGTGCAATACCATAATTATTGTCCTGAGACTGATTATCCTTTAAAACATGTATAACAGACAGTGCAATAGGCAACATCATAAGTGTAGTGGCTGTGTTATTGATCCACATAGATAAAAAGCCACTCACCAACATCATCGCCAGAATTTGCATTTTGGGGTTATTACCGCTTCGCAACATAGTATGCAGTGCGATTCGTTTATGTAACTGCCACCTTTCCATGGCAATCGAAATCAAAAATCCACCCAGAAACAAGAATATAAGGGGGTGTGCATACAAACCAGAAGCAGACTTAATGTCATTAATACCCGCCAACGGCACTACGATCAGCGGTACCAGAGAAGTAGCAGGAATTGGTACCACTTCACTCACCCACCATATTCCCAGCCAAACAGCCAGTCCGGCTGTACGCCATGCTTCGACACTCATCCCCTCAGGCGGGGCTGTAAAACAGGTCAGCAACATAAAAGCGGGACCGAGCAGCAGACACAACCGATCGGTCCAGAGTTTTGATTTTTTTAAATTATCCATTCTTTATATTTTTTACCTGGATTTAACACTCGGTGTCTATTATGCCAGTAAAATAAGTACAGAGTATGGAAAATCGCTTTATTGTGCCGATATCGACAACGTCATGCCGCTGGCACTTTGATAACCCCTAACCCCAATGTACCAGGTACCTGTATTTGGCGTATCAAACGTACAGGTTTCTGAATTGCCGTTTTTGTAGGGTCGACAGTCATAACTATTGTCACCCACCTGCGAGCCAAATTTGGCATACAAATCGCCATCCCCCACCCCGCCGGACAAGGTCACAGTCAGAGATTGATATCCACTGCCCAATTGCTGCGTAAAGTTGATCCACTGGCCTTGCCCAACGGACAAATTACGCTCTGTACGATTAATAGGTATCGGCGTACCGCCTCCTTGCTGATACTCTCCAACAAGCGTGACATTCTGTATTTCGTTCCAGGCTTCCACCATCACATAATAGGTGCCTTCGTTAGCCGAACTCATGCTGCAAGTTTCATTGCTGCTGGAGGTTGTGCTCTTGCAGTCAAAACTTTGCAGTGTCGGCTTTGAACCATATTTCACGTAGAGGTCGGCGTCGCCGGAACCACCTGAAGTTTTAAACACCAGGTTACTGCTGCCAGCTGGTACCTCAAGTGAAAAGTCGTGCTGAGACTTAGCGGCGCCACTGATCCCCGTTTTTGGCACACCATTTTGTAGTTTACCTGGATCCGGAGGGGGTAAATCTCCGGCATTCTTACCCATTTCAGCCAAATAGGCCACGGCCAGTTTGGCAAACTTGCTCGCATGGGTGGCGTCAAAAGCCGTATCATTGATTGTGTGTATCTTGCGGTTTAGCTCTGACATACGTGACTCAAATGGCATTGAGGCTGGAAACCCTTGCGCAAACCAGGAGGCATGATCTGAACATCCATATCCACACTGGTCGTAGCCGTAGCTTAAGGTTGGTAAATATGCGTCAAGCAGCTGCGCCAAAAACTGATTCTGGCCGCTGTTGGTATAGTCCGTCATCATGACAATGTCCTGACTGCTACCATTATTTCCGGTCATATCAAACTGCACCATGCCAACCACATTTTTTCCCTGAGACTTATAGTCCTGTGCAATCGCTTTGGAGCCCCTTAAGCCTACTTCTTCCGCGGCAAAGCCCATGATTTGAATAGTCCTTTGGGGCTTATAACCAGAAGCGACAAGCGCTTTAAGTGCCTCAGTTAAGACTGCTATACCAGATGCATTGTCGTCGGCGCCCGGTGCTCGACCTGCCGAAGGGCTGGACTGATTGATAGAGTCCAGGTGACCACCAATAATCACAATTTCGTTTGCATTTTCAGCACCACTAATCGTTGCCACAACAGATGACTGTGACCAGCTATGCGTATAATAATCAACACTAATATCGCTGCGTGACTGCGCAATCATCTGCCAGTTCTGCTTTATCCATTGCGCAGCCTCGACGCCCGTTTGCTGGGTGTAATAGCGATTGTGAAACGAGGTCAGATTGGTGACTGTGCTGTCCAAACTCGAAGTGCTCACTTCAGCTATCATGGCATTTACCATCGCCGGATTATCAATCGAGTAGGCCTGCAATGGCTGGCTATTGAGCGCGCCTTGCAGGTCGGCAAGATACTGCTGGGCTTCATATTTGGAAGCATGTGCGACAAATCCGCCACAACGGTGATAGTTTTCATGCATAAAATGACTCAGCTCGCCGTGCTCAATGTCATTGATCTGAGCGATACTAATGCCAGGTACGGTACTGGCTTCTGCTTCGATGTGCCTGCCTGTCAGCAGGTTTTGTAATTGATAATGCTGGCCTGCCATAGTGTCTATGGTTATCCAGGGGTTCTCTGCGTCAGACGGCATATTTGCAAACGCAGCGCCCTGAGAGAAGAGTGTAAAGTTCGCAGCCACAACCAGGCTCAGGATACGAACGGATCGTTGAGTTTTCATCGCAACACCTCTTTGTGAAATAGATAAATGAACATTAAAAAAGGGAGCAATATGCTCCCCTCTTCTGCGACTAGTTGGCTTTAATATTCACCGTGACATCACTCGCAGCTGAGTAGCCACGCAAATCAATGTGCCAGGTGCCAGCTTGAGGGTTGTCAAAGGTACAGCTTTCAGTGTTGCCATTGCGGTACGGCCGACAATCATAGGTAGACAAGGTCGATTCACTGCCGTATCTCACATATAAATCTGCATCACCACTGCCCCCGTTGATCGTGATAGTAAGGTTAGAGTAGCCAGCCGCCAGATCCTGAGTGAATCTCGTCCACTGTCCTGAACCTACGTTGACATTCGTCTCGGTACGGTCAATCGGCGGCGTACCAGACCCGCCACTGGTGTAGGAGCCCGTGAGTGAAACACCCGAGATTGCATTCCAGGCTTCGACCATCACGTAATAAGTGCCAGCCTGAACCGCACTGATATTACAGGTTTCATTGCTGCTTGATGACGTGCTCTTACAATCGAATGTTTGCAATGAAGGACGACTACCGAATTTAACGTACAGATCTGCATCGCCTGAACCACCTGCGGTAACAAAGGAAAGATTGGTGGCATCAGCAGGCACTTCCAGACGGAAGAAGCTTTGAGCTTTAGATGCGCCACTGATCCCGGTACGGGCAACCCCATTGGTCAATAGCTCATCCTGTGGTGGCTCAGTTGTACCGCAAGAGCTGCCAGGGCTCAGCTGTGAAGTGACACCCACAACCGCCAACGCATCTTTGACGTCATCATGGTTGTAGCCAAGATCACAGGCCGCATCCATTACGCCATTACCGGCGGTGTCCCAATCAGTACTCGCAGTCCAGTAAAGCTGATTTGCTTTTGCCATGACAATGAATGCTTTCTTGGTGTCCCAGCCTGCTTTGTTCGCCAGCGTATAAAACGCCTTATTAAACACACCCGAGCTGTGGTGCACGTCCATACTGGAGGTATAGTCTGACTGATGACCTATAGAGTTACCGTCTTTAGTCGGATCGTCCATATAGCGCAGTGCACCGGTAGATTTAAAGATTTCCTCTCCAACCATCCAGTCATTGCTGCCTTTCATATAAAACTCAGCGGCTTCACCTGCCATGTCAGAAAAAGCCTCATTCAGGCCACCTGATTTATAGCGATAAACCAGTCCTGAATTTTGCTCGGTGAAACCATGACTGACTTCGTGCGCAGACACATCCAGACTGACCAAAGGGTAGAAACGATTCAGTCCATCACCAAATGTCATGGCACTGCCGTCCCAGAACGCATTTTCATAGTTATTACCGTAATGAACACGCATTTTAAGCTGGAAGGTTAATGGCGCAGTACCCAGCCAGTCGTTATACATATTGAAAACAACATTGCCAAAGTAATGTGCATCATTCAAAGGTGAATAGGCACCATTAATTTCTTTAACTGTGTTTTCAGGGCAGGTGAAGCTGTGTGCCGTTGAACCGCTGCTACCATGATTGAGGTTAATGGTCTTTACGTTGGCGTTATTCATAGTGCAGGTATTACCCGACTGAGACACATCAAGGTGGCCGTAGTCTGTACCATACTGGTAACGACCCGTTTTTTGGTTGCCACCCGGGCCTGTCGCGTTAGCATGCTGAATATTATCAAACTCCATCAGCAGCTCACCGCTATTGGCATCAATAATTTTGTATGGACGTGAAGGCGACTTGCCATAAGTCACATAGGTCACTTCATAAACAAGCCTGGCGGTTGATTGTTCATCAAGCCAGATCCCTAGGCGGTTGGTTTCATTATGCTTAGCCAGTGCCACTTCGTTGTTACTTTGTTGCACCGCAAATTGCTTCTCTAGCTGACTTTTCATCATCTGCATTGACATTTTTGGTGTGACTGAGCTCAGATCAGCTGCAATCTCATACACAGCAGCGCCATGTGCACGTTTAAGTGCACCCGCGCTGTCATAAGTCAGGCTGACCGTATCGCCTATCACTGGCAGGCCTTTGTACATTTGCTGATAGCGTTTGGTCACTGCGCCACTGGCATGGGGATATGATTTCAACTCAACCAACGTGTTGTCGGCACTCAGGCCAACCAGCTGTTCCGGCTGTGCAGACAAAACCGCCGGCCCGGCAGATTCTAGCATTGAAGAAATGGTATTATGTGTGTTGAGGAAGCGCTTCTGAGCAGCATTTGCCGCGCCCGAAGTCAGCACCAGACCAGCTACGGTTGCTAAAGCTATTTTTGATAGTTTCACTTAATTTGCTCCATGATTACTTGTTGTTTTGTTAAGCGGATGGCTGTTTTACAACCACACACCAAGCACCCAATTAACGAGTGCGCAACATGAAGACTAGTTAGAAAGCCATAAAAATAAACTTTTATTAACTTTTGGTTGTTTTTATGTTTACAGGTGGTGTTCTGCAAACATTAGCTTTATTTACATTTAGTTATACATAATTCCCAACCATACAGCGCCCCAACCCGAACGGAACATGTAAGGATAGTGTTACAGTTCTTGTAATATTAAATTCTACAACTTTGGTTTCAAATTTGAATAATCACCATTGATACATTATAACAACACAGCATTTTCGGTGACAATTGACATTAGTCCTGACTTTGCTCACATAGGCGATTAGCTAAGATTGACTCTGCAATAAGAGACCAGCTAAGTGATGTTTCCTTTAGTGCCGACAAATCCCCCGGGTTAGTTTGCAAACATAATTGCCATGTTTCCTGTTTTGAACGAAGGAGCAAGCCAACCGTTGCCAAAGCAAAATCATCATTGCCTCGCTGCGCTTTAAAATCCAGAGAAAGTACTTGTACCGATTCAGCTTCGGGGAATTGTTCAGTAATGACATCAGCCACTTCCATTCCCCCTTGCGCCTGCGAATATTTCAGCGCTGAACCAATCTCTTTTGCTATGCTCTCGTCGATTGCAACCCCAACGGCTATACCAACAGGTCCCATAGCGCCAGCCAGCATAGGTCCGGCAGCTGCGCCTCTGCCCTTGTAGGTCACCTTTGGCAACTCGCTGTTTATGGTAGGCGCCTGAGGGACAGATGAGCAAGCACTCAGAAGTACTAACATCACAAAGATAAGTGGTTTCATTTTTAACTGTAACAAGAGAGAATTGAGTGTCTTTATTATAAGAACAGTCCAGAATGCTGCATAGACCAATAAAGATTTTCTTTTAAAAATTAATATTTAGCGATGGATGATAGATGCTTATCTTAAATCCACTCAATCGCCCGGGTATTAAGCTAGATGTGTATGAGTGGAACTGGCGGTGACGGCTTAAAATGAGTGAGCATATTGCAACAACAGCTGCTGCCCGCGCTGAGGTACACGCCCATCAAATACTCGAGGGTCGAATGCATTGGTCTTTTCATCAAAGAGATTTTGCGCTTTCAGCCTGAGCTGTTTATTCGATGCAATATGCCAGGTAAGCGTACCTCCAATCAACCAGTGTGCTTTTTGCTCATAATGCTGAAAGTCCGGATCATCAGGAACTAAGACTGGGACGACTTTAACCTGGGCTCGCCAGATACCATTGAGACCCACCTGAAAGCGGCCAAACTGGTGATTCAGTTGCCAGGAACCAAAACGCTTATAGCTGGCGCTAAATGGGTCGTCGAAATGCTGGGTATAGTTGAGCTTGAACCAGCTAGACTCACTGAGTTCAAAAGATGCACTGGCTTCTAGCCCCTGCATCGTCGTAGAGTAAGAGTTACTGAAAGTAAAACGACTTTGCACCGCATCTACTGGTTCAAGGCTGATAAAATCATCCAGTTGGTTCTCAAACAAGACCAAGTCCGCTTGCCAACGCGCATAATCCATATGCCAGACCAGTTCCGTGGTCTTGATGTTTTCAGACTTGAGTTGCGGGTTCCCGCGGGTAATGTCATCGTTTGAGTTTAATTCATTGCTAACCGGTATGCGAAAAGACTCCCCATATTGGAGTTTTAGTACATGATGCGGATTAGCCTGGTAAATGGTAGCGATGCGTGGCGATAGCTTATTGTCTATATCTATAAACTCATCAAACCGTAAACCAGTGAAAACAGTGAGCCGCTCATTCACTTGGTATCTCAGTTGCAGATAGGCAGCATAAGAATCAAAGTCCTGCTTCAGGCTGTCAAATGCAGCAAACTCATTCAAAGGCTGAATGCCACCTAGATAGTAGTCATCTTCCAGAATAATTTGCCCGCTGTCAGGGTCATAATGTGACGTGTAGGTACCGGCCTCAGATTGCTCTTCCAATGAATATTCAAGTCCCCAATGCACCATCAAATCTTTATTATGTTGGTAGGCCAAATCCCAGTTTAGAGTTAGGTCTTCAGACTGCCATTTAGGCCCATTAAAGAAATCCTGTTGCAAGCCTAACTCTTCAGCTGTGGCAATAAGGCCTGCACTATCAATATCATGTTGAATAAAGCTCAGTGTCAGGTCACTTTCTAAGGTGCCTGTTAACACAGTCTGATGAGAGAGTTTTGCGCCTATATTACGACTTGTATGAAAATTTTCCTGACTGTAACTTGCCAGATTAATAAACTCATCCAACCTTGTTCTGTTCAGATGAAGTGATGCACTGAACGCTCCCCACTTTCCGCCAAGCTCTACAAACACATTTGACTGAGGGTCACGTGCCTGCTGAATATCATAGGTTTCGCCGGCCGTTTCATAAGCACTCACATTGGCATAAAAAGCGTGCCCGGTATCATTCCCTTCGCTATAGCTTAGCGAAGCTTGTTTGCTCTGGTGCAAACCAATACCAATTTGTACCTGCCGATCTGACTGGCGCGTCACTATGTTCATCACACCTAAGAAAGCATTACTGCCATAAAGTGCCGAGCCGGGACCGCGAATGAACTCGACTTTGTCAACGACTTCTACTGGTATAAATGGCGCGTACACTGATGCTTTACCAAAGGAGGCATCATTCAGACGTTGGCCGTTTAACATAATCAGGATGTTGCCGTTGTCCAGAAACACGCCCCTGGCATGCTCTTTCGGCACACTCCCCACCCAGTCACCCCGGGTGGACTGGAAACCTGGAACAAAGTTCATCAACTCATAAACGTTGCGAATGCCGAGCAGGGAAATTTGCTGCCGGGAAAATAACGTAACACTGGAAGGCACTGACTGTGCCGTTTCGGAGGTTTTACTGGCTAGCTCAACGGTTACATCCATCAACTCCTCAAACGTCAGCTCAAATAGAGCTTCCTCGCGAGCACAAAGTGAAAAACTGAGCAAAGCTATACTCAAAGGTAACAGGTTCTTTTTCATACTCATTCGCTCAACGACGTATTCACACATAAACAGTTGCCACGTAACACAAAAATCAAACAGTGACTTTGTATCTCAATTTTAATATTACGCAGACAGGGACAGTTCGCAAGTTTTTTGTGATTTTTTAGAGGGTTATTGAAGCAAGGTTAGTAAAAAAGCGCGAGGAAGGATAGTTAAATATGAAATTTTATTGCATACTTAACAAATATTAGAGTAGCTTATTTTCACGAAGGGTAAGAAGCAGCACATACCCAAATGCACTGCCCCTAACCTGACTTTAGGCGACTGCAAGCCTGCGTTTTTTAAAGTACTTGTACAGACCGATTAAAGACGCTGCAATCCAGAATAATTCGATCACAAAACTTGCTAAGTTGAAGTTATAGCAAAGACTGATAAGCAGCAAAATGGCACCACTTAGGTTCATCATGTTGTACTTTATGCCATCGGGACGCACTTTGTCCAATTGCAGCAAAAAGAACGCACCAACCACCAGGAAAGTGCCCGTCATACCAATGATATCAAACAATATATCTATCATGTTTTTGTCCATATAAAATAGGCTCACCCAAACACGCTGGCCCGGATCCATGGGTAGGGTGATTTTCAGTCTTTGAAACAGCACAAACCTTACTATGATAGGGTGCATACCTTACAGAACACAGGATAAATGTCCGCGTTTTAAGGTAAGCAAATAAGGTGTGTAATTGCTTGGTCATATCCGGTGAAGATGCATTGAGCCGGACATTCAGGTAATGCAGACCATTAACTCAAAATACCAAGCACAAAACCGATCAGGCAAAACTGAGCGGTATGATACCCCGCGTTAATCAGAAACAGTTTTAGGGGGCGTTGTTCGAACAGGTAACTGGTGCCAAGTGTACTGGCAACAAAACACACCCCCACCGCTAAACCAAGTAGTACACCATCCAGAATCGCAGGACTCTTACCCAACAGTGCCGCCATTAGGAATGCAGCCAGAATGGACAAAAACATCGCGCCACTGAATATCAGTTTGTGATCCGCATTTTGTATGTCTAACTCCGTTAGCCCAGCACCTTCTAACCAGGACTTATGAAACAACAGCGGTGAGTACCATATTCCTCCCAACGCAAAAGAGGAGATTGCCGCAATGACTACGGCAACCACATCTACATCAAACACAGTCACAGCACTTACCTCGATTATTCCACTAATTTCAATTTAGTTAATAACCATTAGAAGAGCAAACTGGGCTATACATGGATTATTTAAGTACCGGGCGTTTCTGAAGTTTTCTTTGCAAGGTACGTCGGTGCATGTTTAGTTGCCTGGCGGTTTCTGAGATATTGCCTTCATTGGCCTTCAAGGTCTGTTGTATATGTTCCCATTCAAGTCGCTCAGGTGACATGGTGGTATCAACCGAATCACTGAACTGCACTTGCGTTCCCAACAAAGTTTTGGCAATTAACTGGGTGTCCGCAGGCTTAGTCAGATATTCATCAGCCCCCAGCTTAATCGCCTCAACTGCAGTTGCAATGCTGGCAAAACCAGTCAATAGAACAATTTTAGCTTTTGGGACAATTTCCCGGATCAACGCAATATGCTGTAGCCCCGAGCTGGCGGTTAACTTCATATCCAACAGCACATAGTCTGGTAAAAATGCCTGACACTGACGTGCAATATTTACCTCGTCGTGTACACATTGACAGTCAAACCCGAGCTTGGTCATTCTACGTGATAAAGTGGCAGCGAAAGGGACATCGTCCTCAATAATCAGTAACTTCATAATTTATACAACAGGTAAGGTCACCACAGATATGGCACCCTGAGTTTGATGGTTAGACAAACGCAAGGTTCCTCCAAGGCGCTCGATTGTAGCATGTGACAGCAACAGCGCCATGCCCAAACCAGATGAACTGTCAACCACCGACTTACCAATAAGCGCTAGCTTATCCATTTCGATGCCCGGGCCGAAGTCTCGGATCGACAAAGACCAGAACAGACGAGCAGTACTTGTTGTATCCTCTGATACGGTAACACTCACCTCAAGGTTAGATGCCGAGCACTTTTCATTGGCTTTTGCTGCATTTACAAACAGATTGAACAAAGCCGGGATCAGCATAGGGTCACCATTGACTGAAAATGGCTTAGGCGGCAACTGGCAGGAAATACGTTGTTCAGGAAACTGTAAAGTCAACAGCTCATGAAGCTGTTGCCACAAAGCCTCAAACCCCTGGCTGTGAATCTGGGCATGGGGCTTTAGCAGCTCGGTCTGAGCCCTGAAACCTTCTAACTGTGTTTTGCACTGCGCAAGCGGTGCAAGCATTTCCTGCACAGCCGGGTGCTGCGGATAATCTTCACTTAGCTCTTCAAACAACAAATTCAAATGTGCAATGGGTGTTGCCAGTTGATGAGTCACCTGCGCAGCGGCGCTCCCCAGTGCTAACACCTGCTCCTGCTGGAGTTGCTTCTCGCGGCTCTTGGCCAGCGCCAGCTCACGTTGCTGGATACGACTTGCAAGAAATGTCACTACGGTGACTATCACGATCACCATAAAAACAAAGTTCACCAGCATACCAAGCAAGTGCTGACCCATATGCATGCCATGATGGTGCATAGGCACGATCGTATATAAGTATCCATACGCCATCAATGCGGCCGCAGAGATGAACACCACAAAACGCGGCGGCACGGTTACCGCGGCAATAATGCAAGGTAAAAGTAGCAAGGAAACAAAGGCGTTGCTTGCTCCACCGAGAAAGGACAACAATACTGTCAGAAATAAAATATCAGCCACCAGCTGCATCACCATCGCTCCGGGCGAAACCTCACTGGCTTTACGGTAAGCGTAGATACTGGCCAGCTGAAAAACTGACTCCAGTGCGATGACGGTAAAAATAGGCTGCTCTGGCAGGTTTTTGTCCAGAAACCATAATGAAATCAGCACCAGAACCAACTGCAGTACAATGGCAATAGAGCGCAATAACAGCAACTGGCCAAGCGCAGAATTAGGTGAAAAGTTAATTAACATGAAAGCTCAGGCCTTGTAGATTAAAAAAGTACCGACACATTCAAAGCGTCGGTGTCGCAAAGTCACGTCAACCTGCTCGCTTTTGTTGCCTGACAATGGCTATCTGCCCATCAATATGTACATCGCGCTGCGGGAACGCCACAACAACATCATGCTCTGCAAACAGCTCATCGAGTCGAAATCGTATTTTGCTTCTTGCTTGCCTAAGGCCACCTTCAACCGTCGAGTTAAGCCAGAAATTGACTTCAAATATGAGTGCATTATCTCCAAAGTCTTCAAACGTCACCTGAGGTTTGGGATCCGCTAGCACTTCTGGCTGCTCTTCCGTCGCCTGCTGGATTAGAGCAGCAACCTGTTTCGCGGATGACCCATAAGCCACGCCAACCCGTACCGACGTTCTCATCAGTTTGTCGACCAGTGTCCAGTTGGTAACCGTATTTTCCAGTAATTTACTGTTTGGGATCAGCATATGCACCCCATCTACCCGGCGCAGTCGGGTTGAGCGGGTATTGATTTTTTCTACTATTCCTTTCGTCCCTTCTACCTCCAGGAAGTCTCCGATACGGATGGGCTTTTCCCACATCAGGATCCAACCACTGATGAAGTTATTGATGATGTTTTGGGCTCCAAATCCAAACCCGATGGCAATGGCGCCGGATAAAAATGCAAACGCGGTGATGGGCACATTAATCACATCCAAAATGGTGATGACTGTGATAGCAATAGCAAGAACATAACAAAGCCTTTGCACCAAGTGCACCATATTCGGATCGGTATTTGCGGTGCGGAGTCGGTTGGTAAGCTTGTTGACGAAATATCGGGTCAGCCATACCCCAATAAACAGCAGGACCGGTACCAACAGCAGCTTACCCGCCGTAAATGAGCGTTCAGCAAATGTAAACAATGGGTAATTCAACACTGCAACCAGTTTATCAACGTAAATCAATACACACCTCTATATGTGCTCCGGCTTTGGCCGGGGTTATTCATATTTGAGCTTAAACTCGGGGCACGGTGTTCCCTGATGGAACAGCAGCTGCCAGCCGGACGCCCTGTTGCGCCAGATGGACATTCTGACTGAATAATTTAAATTAGAATAGGCATTTCTGCGATAGGCAGCATGATAAGTGATCTGTGCAAGATGTTCGGCCAGCATTTGTCCCTGAAAGTCCTGATTATAAAACTGAGGGACTTTCTCACGCGGTAGTCTCGACAGCACATGCGACTTATTAAACATCAGCCCATTGGCAGAAATTTCATAGAAATCCTCATCTAACAACTGCGCTAGTCGCTGCGGATTCTCTCGTACGGCAGGATCCAGCAATTCCCGCTCCAGGCCAATAAGCATATCCAGCGTATCAAATTTAATTTTTTGCATTATAAACCAAACAATTAACGCCACCACTTCTTATCAGTCTAGTCAATGCATTGATTTCGACAAGGGATAATTGTGTGTAACACAATGTGGTTTGCGATATACTGTGCCTTAGCCTACTGGTCGGATTTGAATAAGAGATAAAATGAAGTACGCAAAAATAACAGGATGGGGAAAAGCAATCCCACCCGCTTCTATCAGTAATGACGAATTAAGTAACATTGTCGATACCAACGACGAATGGATCAGCACCCGCACAGGCATTAAGTCTCGCCGGGTGAGTCATGTCAGCACCGCAGAGTTGGCTACTTATGCCAGTAAACAGGCTTTGGCCTGCGCCGGTTTAAAAGGCTCAGATATAGACTTGGTCTTACTTGCAACTTGCACTCCCTCAACCATGGTGGCCAATACTGCCTCATTGGTACAGAAAAATATTGGAGCAGTCGGCGCGGCCGCCTGCGATACCAATGCAGCCTGTTCTGGCTTTTTATACGCGTTGCAAAATGCCACGGCACAGATCCAGGCTGGCATGATCAAACGTGCGGTTGTCGTTGCAGCCGAGCGCATGACCTGGTACGTCAATTGGGCAAAACGCGACAGCGCAGTGTTATTTGGTGACGGCGCTGGTGCTGTTATCCTGGAAGCCAGCGATGAACCTTGTGGCCTGCTTGGCACGAAAACCGGGTGTGACAGTGAAGACCGAGGGATTTTGCACATTGCCAACTATGGGACCGATCTGAGCCGCTATGACCCGCCGGGCCCGTCAGACTTGGCTTTCGAAGGACGTGAAATTTTTAAACGTGCCGTAACGGGTATGAGTGTCGCATGTGACGATGTACTCGCTCAGGCAAACTTGTCGCTCGATGATATCGACGTGCTGGTTCCGCATCAGGCTAACCTGCGGATCATTCAGGCAATCCAGAAAAAGCTCGATATTGCAGACGATAAAGTCATGGTGAATATCGATAAGTATGGTAATACCTCAGCCGCGACCATTGCCATCGCGTTATGTGAAGCCGTTGAACAAGGGCTAATTCAACCTCATGCAAACATTATGTCAGCTGCCTTTGGCGCGGGTCTTACCTGGGCAGCCAGCTACATTAAGTGGGGCGAGCGCGTAACACCACTGGCGCACTGTGATGAAACCTTGCCGACTTGCGAGCACTCCGGCATGGAACTCATCGCCGATGCCGTCAAGGCATGTCAACAGTAAAGGTCAGCCACCTTTACAGGGCCAGTTAAGCGTTCGTGCCCAACTGGCCGTATCTACTCGACCCTAAACACCCGCCGGTGGTAAACTCCCCCAACAATTTACCCACTTACAGGTCTGAAACGTACTAATAAGCGTCCAGACTGGAAGACAATAGCTCAAATAAGGGGAACCCGGTGTTTAAACCTCATTCCGACATCGCCAATTTGGCACCTCAGATTGTATGGCAATTCTTTGACCAGATCTGTGCAATTCCACACCCGTCAAAACATGAAGAAGCGTTAGCCACCTTCATTGTCGACTGGGCGACATCTCAGGGCCTGGCCGTGCGCCGTGATGATACCGGCAACGTATTCATTAAAAAGCCTGCGACACCTGGCATGGAAAATCGTAAACCCGTCGTTCTTCAGGCACATATCGACATGGTGCCGCAGAAGAATGACGACACAGATCATGACTTTACCAAAGACCCTATTCGCCCTTATATCGATGGTGAGTGGGTTACGGCTGAAGGTACAACTCTGGGCGCTGATAATGGTATGGGTATGGCGTCTTGCCTTGCAGTACTGGCTTCATCAGATATTCCACACGGCCCTCTGGAAGTTTTGCTGACCGTAGATGAAGAAGCAGGAATGTCTGGCGCGTTTGGTCTTGAAGCAGGTTGGCTGGAAGGTGATATCCTGCTTAATACCGACTCTGAGCAAGAAGGTGAGATATACATGGGATGTGCCGGTGGTGTAGATGCCAGCATGACAGTCAATATTGAGCGCCAACCCGTTGCAGCCGGTCATCAGCTTGTAGAAGTCAGTTTAAAAGGACTTAAAGGCGGGCACTCCGGCGTCGATATTCATACCGGTCGCGGCAACGCCAATAAATTGCTGGCAAGAGTACTAAAGCATCATCTGAATGATGTGGACTACAACCTGGTCGCTTTTAAAGGTGGCTCACTGCGTAACGCCATCCCGCGTGAAGCTTATGCGACGATTGCCATTGCACCGGCGCAGCGCAGCATACTGGAACAGCGCCTGAGCGAATTCCAAACTGTGCTGAGTAACGAGTTGGGTGCCATAGAAACAAATCTGACCTTTGCCGTAAATGACACAGACACCACCTTCGACGCCATGTCTGCAAACTCTCAGGACACTTTGTTGGCTCTGCTCAATGCCTGTCCGAATGGTGTTGTCCGTATGAGCGATGATATTCAGGGTGTTGTAGAAACGTCATTGAACCTAGGCGTGATCACCACTGATGCAGATAAAGTAGAAGTGCTTTGCCTGATCCGCTCTTTAATTGACTCAGGCCGTACAGATGTCGAAGGCACACTGAGTTCACTGGCAGCATTAGCGGGTGCGAAAATCGAATTTTCAGGAGCTTACCCAGGCTGGAAACCGGACCCGAACTCAGATCTGGTGCATATTTTCCGTGATATGTATGAAGGTATCTATGGTAACAAGCCAGATATCATGGTGATCCACGCAGGACTGGAGTGTGGTCTGTTTAAAGAACCCTATCCGAATATGGATATGATCTCATTCGGCCCGACGATCAAATTCCCGCACTCTCCTGACGAGAAAGTGCACATTGAATCGGTTGGCCTGTATTGGCAACAAATGCAGGCATTACTGCAAAATATTCCTGAGCGTGACTAATCTCGCTTAGTGAGTCAATCAGGCACCGAAAGGTGCCTGATTTATATTGTACCAATTTCACTTAATACCTGTTCAATTTGAAGGAGCAAATATGCCGCAAACGGCGTTAAAAATTTTTCATTTAGAACAACTAAATAGCGAAATTTTTGCCTGGTTATCGACGATATTTTCTCGCCTCAAAATAGAACACTTAACTAAGCAAATTGGTATTATCCCTGATGTTAATCCTGACAATGAATTGTGGCCTGCTTATTTCCCGAAGGCTTTAAACTGATGTCACTAAACGACAGGCTCATGCTACCGGTTGCGTATAATTCAAATGGCATTACCATTTGATCAAATTTCACCCCCTGACTGGCAAAACATTGTAAATCAATACTCAGCACCTGCCATTGCTTGGCTGCCAACCCCTGTAACTCAGCACTAATATCAACCTGAGCCCGACAACTTCCCGGAGCATCACCCTCACTTTCACAATGCATGCCAATGAACATTTTGTCTGCAATTGCTTCACCGCGTTTGACCGTCATACTAAGCACGCCACCCGCAGCCTGATAACGGGCTAAATCTTCTCTGAAGCCATTACCACTGACAAACTGAACACCCGCTTTGGGGCCTTGCCAGTCGACCCTGAACGCATCTTCCTGAATGTCTTTATCTATCGTTCTGTAATTCAGCCCCTCCAGAGCCATACTGCTTGCAGCAACAGCCAGGTTTTGTTCACCAGAGAACAGTCTCATCTGCCATGGCTGCTGTGTTTTACCATTGAATATCTCATACACACCTGACGAACTCAGTATGGTATCTACCTGTTCTGGCAAAGTGTTACTCAGCACTGAGGGTTCTCCATAACTCAGGCCGAACCCGTAAGGCAATAAAGGAGCATAGTCCTTGTCATGACGATTGACCGGTTTGCTGGGGTGTGCAGGCCAGGAGAATGACAGGCGACCACTAAAATCGTGTTGTATCTCGCCTTTCGCGTCTCTCAGCAAAACATCTGCAATGGCTTCGCCCTGAGAGCCCGGTAGCCAGGCGGCCACAAAAGCATCACTGGCATTGAGCTCCGGGTTGGCCCACATAGCTCTGCCACTGATAAAAACAGAGACCACAGGAATGCCCTGTGCCTTGAGCGATTTAAGTAACGCCAGGTCGCGTTTATTGCCATGCTGATAAATCAGCGTTTCCCGATCACCGTGCCCTTCGGCATATGGCTCTTCACCGAATACGACAATGGCTACGTCAGGTTTGGTTTTAAACTGGCCATTCTCACTCAGTTCAACTTCCCCCCCTGCCAGCTGAACCTGGTGTGCGATGCCATCATAAATAGACTGGCCGCCCGGAAAATCGCTATTCTGATTATTGGTACCCTGCCAGGTTATGGTCCAGCCACCCGATTGCTTACCTATGTTATCAGCCGCATCACCGGCTACCAGAATCCGTTGATTGGGTGCCAGCGGCAACAACTGATGATTATTTTTGAGCAACACCAGTGATTCTCGAACGGCCTGGCGTGCGATTTCGCGGTGCGCTTCGTGGCCAATCAATTGTATATTGTTTGCATGCGGGCGCTTTGCCGGGCTGGGTTTATCAAACAATCCCGCACGGAATTTCACCCGTAAAATACGCGTTACGGCATCATCGATACGAGACTGTGGAATAAAGCCCGCTTTGACTTGTGCAATGGTATTTTCAAGCAAAGGCTTCCATGCATCGGACGGCACCATGTACACATCCAGACCGGCATTGACAGCCTGTGGACAATCGTCATTGCGACAGCCAGGGATCTGACCATGACCATTCCAGTCACCCACCACAAAGCCATCAAACCCCATCTTGTTCTTCAGTACCTCGGTCAGCAGATAGTGATGACCATGGATTTTCTCGCCCTGCCAGCTGTTAAATGACGCCATCACAGATTGTGCACCCGCAGTCAGACCACCCACGTACCCCTGAGCATGAATATCAAACAGCACTTGTTCAGAGTCGATATTATTGCCCTGATCGTCTCCTTTGACCGTGCCGCCATCGCCCAGAAAGTGCTTCACGGTACTGATCACCCGATCATCACCCAAAAAGTCTCCATCCGCATGGCCTTGCAAGCCATGTACTATGGCTGCCGCATAGGCTTTAACTATCTCGGGGTCTTCAGAATAACCTTCATAGGTGCGACCCCAGCGGTCATCACGCACAGTTGCAACTGTGGGTGCAAATACCCAATCTATGCCTGTTGCCATGACTTCTTTCGCTGTTGCCTGAGCAATTTTTTCAATCAGCTCGGGGTTATTTGCAGCCCCGAGGCCGATGTTATGAGGAAATAACGTCGCGCCAATCACATTGTTGTGGCCATGCACCGCATCAGTCCCCCACATGGTGGGAATATTAATGCCATCCAGAGAGTCATCCACAGACGCCTGATACATGGCTTCGGCAAGGTCGACCCAGTCTTTGACACTGGCATGTTTGTTGTTGCCGGGAAATGCGCCGCCGCCGTTGAGGTAAGAACCAAAACCGTAGCGCCGCATGTCTTCGACAGTGATGTCACGGATCTCAGGCTGGATCATCTGAGCCACTTTCTGCTCTAACGTCATCTTGCTCAGTAGTGCCGCAACCTGGCGCTCTATTTCGGGATCTTTGCCCACCTCTGAGTGTATTTTGGGCCAGATATCAAGCCCTTTCTTAACTTCTGCCGATGGCTGCGCTGAGCCGCACGCCGTTAGGATACCAGCAGCCAGCACGCTGAGTGAAATCTTGATGGTTGTTTTCTTCACTTTACTTCTCCGTGGATAGCAAAACAGGTCGGTGTCCTTTGAGCCCAAAATAACCGATAAATACATAACACAGTGCCGGCAACAGGAATGACAGTTGTACGCCGGAAGCATCGGCCAACATACCCTGCAGCAAAGGCACAATGGCACCGCCGACAATCGCCAGGCATAATACGCCGGCACCATGACTGGCGCTTTCGCCCAGCTTGTCAATTGCCAGACTGAAAATGGTTGGAAACATAATGGAATTGAACAGACCGACCGCCAGCACAGACCACATCGCCACACTGCCTTCAGTCATAACAGCAACGCACAGCAGTACAATGACCATAAACGCGTTAAATGCCAGAACTTTACCCGCCGCAATTTTTTGCATCACCAGCGCACCGATGAAGCGCCCGATCATCGCCCCGCCCCAGTAATAAGCGATTAGCTGAGCCGCTTGCGCTTCGTTCAACCCGGCAATGCGGGGGTCGTGTAAAAAGTTCACCAGGAAGCTGCCTATGGCGACTTCTGCACCTACGTACAAGAAAATCGCCACAGCGCCCAGTTTAAGGTGCCGGTATTGCAGTGCTTTTTTTAAAGAGGGCGCTCCCTGGGATTGAGCACCTGGCGACGGCAGCTTGATAAATGCAAAAACAATGGCCAGCACTGCAAGCGTGACAGCTATCATCAGGTAAGGAAATTGCACCGCGGAAGCGTCTGCATGTGCCGCCTCGCTGCTGCCTGAAAAAATAAGCCAGGCTCCAAAAAATGGCGCAACCGTTGTACCCAGTGAGTTAAATGCCTGGGTCATCGTCAGACGTGACGAAGCCGTTTTAGCAGGCCCCAGGGCACTCACAAAAGGGTTTGCAGAGACCTGTAATACAGTAATACCAGAAGCCAATACAAACAGCGCCCCCAAAAACACCCCATAGACTCCCAGCTCGGCTGCCGGGTAGAATAATAAACACCCAATGCTCGCAACACTCAAACCTGTGATGATGCCTTTTTTGAAGCCAATTCTGCCAACCAGCATGCCCGCAGGGACAGAGACAATAAAATAGGCGCCGAAGAAGCAAAACTGCACCAGCATGGCCTGGGTATAAGTTAAAGAAAATGCCCCTTTCAGGTAGGGGATCAATATGTCATTTAAGCAGGTAATAAATCCCCACATAAAAAACAGAGTTGTCAGCGTGAACAGCGCAAATCTGTGCCCCTGTTCCGATTGCGAGTCATGCTTGGTTTCCAGCATCACGGATGAACTAGCCATAATGAATTTCCAAAAAAATAAAGAAAGCGTGCTCTGGCACCGCGTTAAGCAACCGCCAGAGCGTACCCGGAATTAATTGAACTTATATCGGAAGCCCAGCGCATATCTGGGACCGTATTGGCGGGCGAACAAAAATTGACGTTCATATCGGCCGAAGCCCTGCTCGGTTTCATCATTGAGGTTCACGCCCTCGAAGAATACAGTCAACTGCTCCGTCATGTCGTAATTAACGCTCATATCCCATTGACCAAAGGCCTTGGCAAATTGCGGCGGGTTGTCGGAAGACCCCTGATCCTGCCCTACTCCGATCAAATACTCGTCTCGCCAGGCGTAAGTCAGTTTCACCGACAGGCCGTCGAGCTCATAAAACACCTGAAAGTTGGCAGAGTCGCTAAGTCCTGTAAGCGGGGTTTGCTGCTTAAGACTGGCAACATCGAACTCCACATCGCCATTAACAAATGTCGCATTAACCCCGACGCCAAAACCGGTTTCGCCGAACAGGTGTTGTACTGCCACTTCAAAACCGTCAACTGATTTGGTATCAGGCGCATTAAATGGTCGTGTAAAATCCCACACTATCAATGGGTCATCTGCGTTAGGGGTAATGTAGCCCTGCTCATTCAGCGTCGCGCCATTGACCTGCATCTGAGCAAAAATGGCGTCATTGGTGGCCTGTTCGCCACGACTTTCAATGTCTGCAACGGCTTGCAACCACCTGGGTCCCTGGTAAATATCGTGAAATCCCTCTACCGTCGTCGAGTTAACCTGGCTGCCAATAAAGTTTTTCACTGACTTATCGAAATACCCAATGGCCGCATAACTGCCTTCGTTGTAGTAATACTCCAAACTGAGGTCAAAGTTAGTCGACTCAAATGGTTGCAAGTTAGTATTGCCTTCGCTGGCGTTACGAGAGCCAATTTTAGGGCTGTTTGACAGACTCCGCCCGCCAACCAGATCTCCCAGCGGTGCCCGTGAAATGGTTTTGCCCCAGGACATACGGGCAACCAGTTCATCCGTCACATCCACTCGCAAGTCCACCATAGGCAGAACCACATCGTGCTCACCTTCAACGGTAAAGAAGGCATCGCCATCAGGTAAAAACTGGGTATGCCATTCACTGCCCCCCTTCCACCATACGGCCGTTGGCGTTGGTTGGAAAGTTCTGCTGGTCACATCGGTTTGCTCATAGCGTACACCTGCGTTTATCTGTACCGGATAGCTGGCAACTTCAAACTCCCAGAAGCCAGACAAGTAGATACTGCTGGTTTCTTCTGTCACGCTTTCGCGCGATACAGTTCCCATATCGTGGTATGCCGTCGTCGCGAAATAGTCACTGCCTCCGAGTAAGTCATTGGTCAAAAAGGCTTCAGAGCGAGCGGCGACTTCATCGAAGTCAAAGGTGTAGTAATAGTGCGGCTGTAGCGCATTGCCGCCACCGTCAAACGCATTTAAGAAGTCACTCGTGTCATGCTGAGTAAACATGCCATCCGGGAATAATTCCGGCCAGGCAGGATTAAATAAGAAGCCACCAATTAAACCACTCCAGGCATTCGAGCCACTCATCTCCTGCTCTGTACGAGCCACACCAAATTTGACATTCACTAATCCCCAGCGGTCGCTGAGGTTTTCCCAAACGCCATCAAGCTGTAACTGCTCAACCGTCGCTTTACCCGGAGAGTGCACAAACTGGCTAAAATGAGAGTCGATTTCGCTGGCTGCTAACTCATTGGTACCATTTCGCCACAGGATTTCTGCATGTGGGATCTCTGAGCTTCGAAAATCGTAGTGCTTGGTCGTTAGCTGATCTGAACCCAGTACCAATGTGCCTTCACTGCCAAGGCCTGAGTCTGCGCCATTGTCGGTTTCGCTTTCGGAATCGTGATAATCCAGAGTGAGGCTCAGTGCATCACTCGCCTGCCATTGGACATTAAAACCGACCGAGCGCTCTTTCACTTCAGTCGTTGAGCGCGAAGCACTGAAAGAGCCGTCGTTGCCGCTGATGTCGGCATACACGACCGTACCATTTTCATCCAGCTCGTAACCGTTGATGTTGCCACCGTAGTCATTCCACATGCCCCACGAAATAGCATTTTTACCGGTTATGGACTTAGTACCGGTGTAATCGAGAGTCATCACAATATCGTCATTGGGTGCATACTGAAAAACAAGCTGACCATTGGTACGTTCACGCTGCAAGTCGCTTATCTGATAGTTCATATCCCGGGGGAAGAAGTAGTCTCCTGCTGGCATCCCTTGCTCATTCAACGGGCGATTATCAACGACACTGTCGGCGTCCAAGTTGGTGGGCAAGTCTACATTCGCCTGCCAGCCCTGGATATTGGCGCTTTGCTGTTGAAAGTCGCGACGATGATGATTGACGGTAAAGCCAAACCCGACCGTTTCATCAAAGAACGCATTCGAGTAAAGGGCTGAGACCTCTGGCGTAATGTCGTCGCCTGCTACATTAGAAGAGTCATGAATCGCTTTAGCTGAAAAAGACATTTTTTCCGCACCACTGTCGAGCGGGCGTGCGGTGACAATATTCACCGTCGCGCCCAATCCACCGGTTGGATTATCCGCACGAGCCGTCTTGTACACCTCCAATGCTGAAACTCCGTCGGACGACAGATTCTCAAAGTTATAGGAGCGACTATTCCCGGTGCCCGGCATTTGCCTGCCATTGAGCGTTACCAGGTTAAAGTCCGGGCCAAAGCCTCGCACCGTGATCTGGCTCCCTTCTCCGTTGCTGCGGCTAACAGCCACGCCGGTAATTCGTTGTAAAGATTCCGCCAGGTTGGTGTCGGGAAACTTACCCATTTCTTCTGCGGAAATCGCGTCCACTACGCCCGACATGTCTCGTTTAACGTTCATGGAGCGGATCAAACTGCCCTTAATACCGCGCACTTCAATCACTTCCGGGGTTTCTTCGCCGGCCTGCGCTGCGACTTGCTCTGCCTGTGCCATAGAAGTGCCAAGTACCGCACCGATCAGAATCGCGACATGTGAGAGTTTATAATTTACTGTATTCATAATGACCTGCTTGAATAATTTTCGCTGTCTGGGCGTGGATATGCCACGCCATCGGTTTAGGTTTATTTGGCTGTGATCATCACATTATCGAGCCGGTATACAGCTCCTTCACCCTGCCCCCAGGCCGGGTAGACCATGATAATGTCAATACCACTGATATTGACCCCACCATCACTCAGTACCTGAAGAGGGAAAGTATAGGTTTGCCACTGGCCAACCTGAGGGGCCGTGGCCTCCAGACTCTCCGTTAGATTTAGCTCTAGGGCGGAGTCGGCATCCAGCGCTTCGATCTTAAACTTCCAGGGAGCGCTGCTATCGCTCGGCGCAGTCACTACTTTGAGATCAAACTGAACTGACCCGGACTCCAGATAAGCTGACGCATCAAAGAAATGGTCATCTTCTGCAAACAACCCCATCACAGTTGGCTCTGCACCAACTTTAAATTCAGCAACCATACCCTGAGTCATATCATCATTTTCAAGCGTAGGGGTGGAACCGCCGCAGCAGTCCCACAGCGACCATTTGTCTTTAACATCGTCGGCAAACAAAATTTCACCCACAAAGTCATCGGCCTGATTCGGGTCGTAAATCTTGACGTTGTCTATGCGATATACCGCACCTGCCCCTTGGCCCCAGGTAGGGAAAACCATTAAGACGTCAATCGCGCTGATGTCTAAACCTTTAGCAACCAAATCAGTTAATTTGAATGTATACGTTTGCCACTGGCCAACTTCAGGCGCTGCTTGCTGAACACTACTATCTAAAGCAACTTCGGCGACACTTTCAGCATTGACCGATTCAGCCTTAAAAGACCAGGTCGCGGCCGTATCTTGTGGCGCGCTCACCACTTTCATGTCAAACTCAACCACGCCATTAGACAGAATAGAAGAAGCGTCAAACGGTGCCGCGCTGACCCCTTCAGCTGTGATAAAATCTTGGCGGGAAATAAAGCCCATCACCGTCGCTGTATCGCCGATTTTAAACTCAGCAACATTGCCGTGTGCATCGTCGTCTAGCTCAACCGTAGGTACTGACCCGCCACAGCAATCCCACATAGGCCAGGCAGGGTTTTCACTGTCTTCAAACACCACCAGCGCTGACGCACTTTGCGGTGCGGCAATGGCGACTTCAGCAACACGATAGACAGCGCCTTCGCCACTGCCCCATGCCGGGAATATCAGGACTGCGTCAATGCTGCTGATATCCAGGCCTCGCTCAGCGAGCATCTGTAAAGGAAAAGTAAAGGTTTGCCACTGCCCGGCCACTGGTTGTAGGCCCTCTGTGCTCTCAGACAAAGGAATTTCAATCACTTTTTCTCCGTTCGCACTTTCTGCTTTTAGCATCCAGGGCGTTTGCGTATCCACAGGCGCTGAGGTCACTTTCAAATCGAAACGAACCATGCCAGAGTCTATCAGGGAAGACGCATCGAATGGGCTAGGTGTGCCGCCCGCATCAGACGCCATTGGGTCGCGAGAAATAAAACCATTCACCGTCGGTTCGCTACCCACGCTAAACTCGATGACCGTTCCCGCAGTGTCGTCTTCCACCAAGGCTGGCACACTGCCACCGCAGCAATCCCAGGCAGGCCAGTCTTTGTTAAGCTCGCCGTCAAAAATTTGCAGGCTGTCACCTGCTGTTGCTGGTGGAGGAGGAGTAGGCGCCTTGCCCTCGACCAATGCATCCTCCGACGAGTCCCATCCAGCACGAATCGTTTCGCATCCTTTACCCGTTGTCGGGTTTTGCTGGCACTGATAGACCCGGACGTAATCCACTTCAAAGATTTGTCCATTTGCAAACGCGTCGGCATTCACACCTGTTTCATTGACAGCTTCTGGCCAATTACCGCCAACGGCCAGGTTTAAGATAAGATAAAAATTTTGGTCAAACGGCGCGCTATCCCAGTGTGTGGTCAGCTCGCCGCTACCCTGCTCATGATACTCGGCAAACCAGCCCCGGTGTTTCAAACTGAAAACATCGCCGTTACTATCATACAAAGGCTCCGACTGTCGCTGCGTGGCGTATAAGTAGTCATCAACATACCAGCGTATCTCTCCCTCCTGCCATTCTACTGCATAGGTATGAAAGTCATCGGCAGGGTTAGCACCACCTGGCAGAGTGTACGCCTTCCCAGAATGTACGTTGTCCGGCCAATCCTTACCATAGTGTAAAGTGCCGTATATCTGAGCTTCAGGTGCGCCATCGGCACCTTGTGCTTTCAGATTGACCGCTTCGACTATGTCTATTTCGCCGGAGTTGGGCCAGCCGCCATAGACTTCATCCGTTGGCAACATCCAAAATGCCGGCCAGCTGCCCTGTCCACTGGGTAACTTTGCGCGTATTTCAAATCGGCCATATTTAAAATCAGCTTTGTGTCTGGTGATTAGGCGTGCAGATGTATAGGGTTTTTCTGCATTATCGGCCGCACCCAGTGCGACAATTTTTAATGTCCCATCGCTGACATAAGAATTGGCCTTATCATCGGTATAGCACTGACGCTCTTCGTTTCCACCGCCGAGACAGTCCACTTCGTGCGTCCAGTTCTGAGCATTGATTTGGCTGTCATCAAACTCGTCTTGCCAGACCAGCTGCCAATCAGAAACCGGTGCCTGTGGGTCAGTTTTACTTAGATCAGTGTGTGTTTTAGCGTCGCCACCACAGCCGGTTACACCCGCTAACGCAAGCAAGACGCCAAGACTGGAGAGGGATTTTGCAACTTTTATCATAATGTGTGTTCCAACTAATCGAGCCGATTGTTGTGCAGTACGAACATATTCTTTTTACAGTCTGGCACAGGCCCGCTGTGGTTGTTATTTGCAACAGGCCACTTATACAAAGGCCTGTACACAGGTCGTACTACAAAGAATAAGCAGTGAATCAGATAGCCAACTCAGTCTGCTCCTGAGGCTATCCTGTTCAATTAACCAGAATGTTACAATGGAAACGCGCCATCATGAGCAACTGGTGCGACACATGCTCATGGGCCACAATAGTGCACGACAAAGCGATACAAAAATAAGATGAAAGGTTAGCTATTTGTTTTGGCTAGACTTTAAGTCATGTGGAGTAAAAACAGGCTGCACTATATCGTGCTCTTGTTGCACCAAGAAAGGTAAAATACACAGCTTGTGATTAGTATTCACGAGTCGCTTTACCACTCGCCAACTAACTGAGTGTTTTCTTTTTAGCAACAAATTGCTGTAATGCCTGGCTATAATTGCGGCTGACTTTCAACTCTACCTGCTCTTTGAGTGTGACCAGGCTCTCGTTATTTCGCAAAGGTTTAATGGCGGTCACATGGCTTAAATTGACTATGGTAGATTTATGGATCCGGGCAAACCGGGTTTCATCCAGTAAAGTCTGCAGCTTTTTCATGGTAATACGCAGGACGTGAGTGTCTGAATCCGTATGTACGCACATGTAATCTCCGGCTGCGTCAATCCAGCGGATCGTATCCATGGGCACAAATACTTGCTCATTGTCACTATTTTTAATAACTAATTCTTTGTCCTGAGCGGTAGGTAACGGATGATCGGTTTCCAGCCAGGACTCTAATTCTGTCACTGCCAACCCCGAGGTTTCAGTGAGTGCCTGTAGCAAGCGGTACTTCTCCTGCTCGGCCTGACGTGGCTGTCGACGCTCCAGGATCCGGTTCACCGTTTTTTGTAAACGTCCAAGGTTAGCTGGTTTCAGTACATAGTCAATCGCGTTAAGCTCAAAGGCTTCCAACGCATAATCGCTATATGCACTGACAAAAACCACCATAGGTAATACATCCGCCTGTATTGCCTGTACTACTTCGATGCCATTGAGACCGGGCAACTGCAAGTCCAAAAATAACACATCGGGACACAACTCTTGGCATAAACGGATTGCATCATCCCCGTTTTCAGCCTGGCCTATCACCTCAATTTCAGGGATCTTCGCCAATCTCAGACTCAGCCCTTCCAGCGCCAGTGGCTCATCGTCTACGATAAGAGCTGTGAGTGGTTTTGTCATGGTCAGTCAACCTCATATGGCAGCACTAAGGTTACAGTATTACCCCCGGCTGCATTCTTATTCAAAGAGACGGTGAAATTACCGCTATACATCACATCCAATCTCGATTTGGCGTTGTTAAGTCCTATTCCAAACCCTTTTTCGGTCATGGTGTTATCACCTGTTCCGCTGTCTGAAATTTCGATCACGAGTTGCTCCGCCCGCCGTATCGCCGATATGCTCACTTCCCCTCCTTGCTTGCTTGGCTCAATGGCATACTTGATGGCATTTTCTACCACAGGCTGACATAGCATATTCGGCACCAGTGCCCGCAACGTGCTGGGTTCAATCGCATAGCGAACTGACAACCGTTGTCCAAAACGGACTTTTT
This sequence comes from Pseudoalteromonas sp. XMcav2-N, assembly GCF_024124545.1. Lineage (GTDB taxonomy): Bacteria > Pseudomonadota > Gammaproteobacteria > Enterobacterales > Alteromonadaceae > Pseudoalteromonas. The sequence continues at coordinate 34,191 of NZ_JAMXSF010000017.1, read as the reverse complement.
CTATTGCCAGATACAACTCGATCAGCTGAACTTCTTCCTGCAAAGTGATCCTACTGCCCTGTGTAGCCTCAAGTGAGTGACGAAAGAAATCACAGAGCTTATCGAGCATTTCTGATGCCGCGTCATTATCCTCTTTGAGGATCAAAGTAGAAATGGCATTCATGGTATTAAACATAAAATGCGGATTGAGCTGATAACGCAGCATTTGTAACTGAGCATCTTTTGCCTGGGTTTGCGCTCTGAGCAAACGTTCGTGTTCTTTTTGCAATCTGCTATTATATAACATGATAAAAAATATCGATGTCCAGACAAACATAGTGGTCAATGAGAACAACAACCAGCCGCCAAACTCCAGCATATTCCAGGCCTGGTTCCAGTGCTGATCATGAACAATGACTTTATAGCTGGCTAGCTTAATGATGTTGTAAATGAGTCCCAACATAGCCGCAGAAAGAAAACTGATAACCAATGTTCGCTGCAGCGGCTGATGGATGATTTTACGGATAAACAGCCACTGAAGATACGACAGCAAAAACCCACTGAGGCTTTCGACCCCCAGGTTGAGCACCTGTCCGGGCAAATTAAAACCGGGTGAATCAAACTGAGGCTGAATGATTGCCAGAAACACAACGGCCGCATAGCCCAACCAACCTGCGATTTGCAAGCTCCAGAACTGCTTAGACAAATGCGGTAACGCAGAGGACTCAGGTTCAAGCGGTGCCAATTCAGATTGATGAGGCGTAAATATAGACAAAATGATACTCAAAATAAGGGTCAAGCCTGCGATACTCTAAAACTTTTAAAAATTTTAGCAACCAGACCTCTCAGACTTTCCCTATTTAGAAACATTAAAAAAGGGCCACAGGCCCTTTTTTAATGTTGTCGTTCAGACAGGCTAATTATGATGCGTAGCGCTGTTCAAGGTAGGCAAACGTGGCTCTTAAACCAAGTCCTTCTCCGCCTACCGGTCTGCCCGGAAGCGAGCGTAAATTCCACGCCATCACATCAAAATGTACCCAGGGAGTCTGCTCTGGTTCAACAAACTCTTTCAGATACAGAGCTGCGGTAATAGAGCCACCAAACGGGGTTGATCCACAGTTCGCCATGTCGGCCACATCGCTCTTAAACAGTGCTTTATACTGATCAAACAACGGCAACTGCCAGATAGGATCCTGAAGTGCATTACCTTGTGCAATCATGGCATTGGCGACATTCTGATCGGTACTATAGAAACCCGGTAATTCTGTGCCCAACGCAATTCGACATGCACCAGTCAAAGTCGCGAAGTCGATTAACAGATCAGGCTGTTCCGATTGTGCTTCCGCCAGAGCATCACACAATACCAAGCGACCTTCTGCGTCTGTGTTGTCTATTTCGACCGTCAGACCTTTACGCGTCTGGATGACATCCCCAGGGCGAAATGCGTTACGCGACACAGCGTTCTCAACCGCAGGTATTAATACTCGCAGACGCACAGGTAAACCGGCCGCCATGATCATATGAGCAAGGCCCAGTACGTGAGCTGCGCCGCCCATGTCTTTTTTCATGTTACGCATGCCGGATGCCGGCTTAAGATCCAGGCCTCCCGAATCAAAACAGACGCCTTTACCAACCAAAGTCAGCTTTGGTGCATCCTCATCACCCCAGCTTAGATCCAGCAGGCGTGGCTTGTTTTCACTCGCTCTGCCAACCATATGAATAGTTGGATAGTTATGTTCCAATAATTCATCACCCACTATCTGGGAAAACTTTGCGCCAAATTGCGCTGCCATCTCAATGCAGATTTCAGCCATATGTTGAGGCATCATGTCAGCAGCCGGCGTGTTCACTAAATCTCTGACCAGATAAATAGCATCGGCCTGATCCTGCAATTTTTTCAACATGACTTCTGACTCAATGGCCAGTTTGGCACTGGGTGCAGAAGCCTTCTTGTATGCATCGAATGTATATGCACCTAGCAGGTAACCTAGCGCGGCCTTTTCCACAAATGCCTCATCGCCTTGCAATCTATATGTGCCTTGCGGCAACTGAGCAGGTAAATCACCAGCCAGCCACATATCATCCTGTGAATCGACCAGACACAAAACAGCGCTGATTTCGCCGCTTTGAACATCTGGGATCAATAATGTTTTCTGCGCTTTTTGTCTGGTGGCCAGCGTGATATTTTTGGCTTGTGGTGCATTTTCCTCTAACCACTCGCCTAGCTGGCTTTCCTTAATAAAATATACCGGTATTCCTTGTGATGAGTGAACAAGTAACTGACTCATACGTGCCTCTTGAATTACATAAACCTGACAAGAGAATACCAAGGTGGGAAAAATATTTCACTCACTGGATGCATAAAGCGCAGCAATAACATAAGAACAGCTGTCTTTTGACTTTTAATTTTTTGATTTATTAGTGTTTTTAGCTTTTTTTCCTACAGAAAATGAGCTGGGTAGTACATCAACCCCTAACCACTGGCCCAGCTTTACAATAAGCGGAATGGTAACGGGCGCAAAAGGCAAAAGAGCAAATACACCAAGACCCAATCCTTTTAAAATATCAACAAACTGTTGGTTTGCCGCGGCCAGCTCTTGCTTAGACACGCCACCATGCGGGTAGCGTTTATAAATATCCAGCATTTCCCGAGTTTCTTGTTTTTCCTGGGCCAAAGCTATTTTCAAACCAACCAAAGCACGTCGGAGCCTTATTTGCTGGCGCTTTTTACTGATCCTTGCGACTCGGATTGGCGCTTTATGTACTACTTTAATTAATCGCATTCACATACTTGGGGGGAACCTTAGTACCCCCAATACTAGCAGAAATAAAAACGGGGCGTTAGCACGCTCAGCACCCTACCCCGCTTCCTCAGCAACAAATAGTGTGAAGTGTCACTACGCCCCGCTTTTTGTAAGATGAAGATTTCAACAAGGTATATTCTGAGTATCCCACCCCAAAACCGCATCAAACTGCGCAATAATGCAAATTTGCTGACTTTATTTCAACTTGTTCAGTACCTATAAAAACCACGAAAAAGCTCATTTTTTGCACCACAAACAAAAAGTTACTTGAAAATTTGACCTTGTTAAATTCACTGCTACCTTTAATTGTGCAATGAACATATTTGCAATTATCTTTAACGGTAAGTACACGCTTGGTTAAAAAGTAAAGTGCAAGCTATGTATATTGTGAATTATGACAACATAGAATATCTGGGGAAACAGGATGAAACTACAAACACATGCGCTAAGTCGTGCGATTAAATTTGCTTTGGCGTCAACTGCAACAATGGGATTGGCTGTAACCAGCGTTCAGGCAGAAGAGGCTGACACTGGCGCCGAAAACAAAAAAATTGAGAAAATTGCGGTTGTAGGCTCCCGCGCAGCACCGCGTTCAGTGGGTGATTCACCCGTACCAATCGACATTATTGGCGGTGATGATCTAAGTAAGGCCGGTGGCGACGATATGCTGGAATTGCTGAAAGGTTCAGTGCCCTCTCTGAACGTTCACGCCAATCCAATCAGTGATGCTGCTAGTTTGGTGCGCCCGGCTAACTTGCGTGGTCTGCCCGCTGACTCAACCCTAATTCTACTAAATGGGAAACGCCGCCACCGCTCATCTGTCATTGCGTTCCTGGGCGGGGGTATTAACGATGGTGCTCAGGGCCCGGACATTTCAGTTATCCCGAGTATCGCACTTAAGCAAGTTGAAGTTCTGCGTGATGGTGCAGCAGCTCAGTATGGTTCCGATGCCATCGCCGGGGTACTCAACTTTGTACTTAAAGATGCGTCTGAAGGCGGCAGTATCTCTGTTAAACAAGGCCAATATTACGAAGGGGACGGTGATACAACTACGGTAGAGGGTAACATCGGTCTGCCATTCACTGACCAGGGCTTCGCAAACTTAAGCTTCCAGTATAAAGAGGCCGATCCAACCAGCCGCAGTGTACAACGCCCGGATGCACAAGCGTTTATGGATGCAGGTTTAGAAGGTGTGAGAGATCCGGCTCAGGTCTGGGGTGCACCGGAAATTAACGACGACATCACCTTATTTGGTAATGTTGGACTTGAGTTGACCAACGATTCTCAGTTCTACATGTTTGGTAACTATTCAGAGCGGGATGTCAAAGGCGGCTTCTACTACCGTAACCCAACTACGCGTCCACAGGTTTACGGCGGTGTGATCAGAAACGTTAATGGCACGCCAACCAGACGTCACCCAACAGACGAAGCACAGCAAAAACTATGGGATGATGCAACACCTACTATCTTAGTTGGCTCTCTGGATGGATACGATCAACAGATAAACTGTCCCGTTGTAGAGCTACAGGCTAACGGCTTACCGGACCAGGCAGCCCTGGATTCGCTTGCCGCAGCAAATTGTTTTGCTTTCAACAACATACTACCCGCCGGTTTCACGCCTTTCTTCGGTGGTAACATCACCGATACATCACTCACCATAGGCACCAAGGGTGAGTTTACAAGCGGTTTTATGGAAGGCGCGTATTATGACTTCAGCGGCTCAGTAGGCCGTAACGAATCTCGCTACTTCATTACCAACACCATTAATGCCTCTATGGGTCCAGACACGCCAATGGAGTTCAGCCCGGGTAAATACATTCAACTTGAAAAAAACTTTAACGCCGATTTTTCAAAAGGTTATGACTTTGGACTCGCTTACGATGTCAACGTGGCTGGTGGTCTGGAGTGGAAAGAAGAAACCTTCGAGGTTATCCCGGGTGATGAAGCTTCGTTTACCGCAGGACCTTTAACACAGCAAGGGTTTGGGATAGGCTCAAATGGTTTCCCTGGCTTTAAACCGTCACAAGGCGGCGAGTTTTCACGTCGCAGCTACGCAGCCTATATTGATATTGAAACGCCGTTTACTGAAGAGTTCCTGATGGGCTGGGCACTGCGTTACGAAGACTATGACACCTTTGGCTCCACAACCAACTATAAAGTGACCTGGCAATATCACGTGACTGAAGACCTGGCGCTGCGTGGTTCACTCAGCACAGGTTTCCGTGCTCCAACGGTAGGTCAGGCGAATGTGAGTAACGTTCAGACTAACCTGAGCAGTGGTGTACTGGTTGACTCGGCACTGTTACCGCCCACCAACCCGGTTTCACAGCTACTTGGTGGTAGCGAGTTACAACCAGAGGAGTCGCAGAGTTACACCTTTGGTGCCGTCTATCAGTCGGGAGATTTATTCCTGACCATAGACTACTACAACATTGAGGTTGAAGATCGTCTGAGCCAGTCAAACAAAATCGATTTAACACTGGAACAAAAAGCGGCATTGAAAGCGGATGGCGTTCCAAATGTAGATAGCCTGGCACAGGTCTCCTTCTTTACCAACGACTTTGACACCACAACTCAGGGTGTAGATATAGTTGCAAACTATTCTATGGATCTGTTAGGTGGCTTTGCGACATTCAGTGCTGCATATAACTGGAATGAAACCGAGGTTGATAAGTTCTCAGACATTACCGGTGCCTTCAAGGTAGCGCGTTTGGAAAAAGACTTACCACAGCACAGAGCGACCTATACCTGGACGCAACAGTGGGAAGATTTCTCAGGCTTCATACGTTACAACTATTATGGTGAGTATCAGGGTGTACACGTAGACTATGATGCAACAGCTATCATGGCCGACCCTAGCTTCACGTTCGATGCCGAGTTAACTTACTTTGCGACTGAAAACATCAGCCTGACTGTTGGTGCAAACAACATCTTTGACCAGGATGCAGAGAAAGTAGTCGACTTCCTGGAGGAAGGTAAAACCGAACTAACACCTGCTAACAACTGGGGTGGTATCTACTACGAAACGTCTCCATTTGGGATCAATGGTGGCTTCTACTATGTGAAAGCAACCTACACATTCTAACGACTTACTGTAACCCAGAAACAAAGGGGGAAGTAGCTATAGCTATTTCCCCTTTTTATTTCTATCATGTATAAAAAACTTCTTTATAACCACATGTTACTGCTAGAAAGAGCCTCAGAATTACTCGAAGAGAATCGCTTGCGTGAAGCCGAGTTCATGTTTAAACAAGTCCTGAAACAAAACCCCAAAAATGGCAAAGCCCTGTTTGGCCTCGGCAGGATCTGTATGCGACTAGAGCAATATGACAATGCCATATACTATTTAAAGCGCGCGTGTGAACATTTACCAAAAATGCTCGATCCCTTGTATGCGCTGGCCGATGCATTTATTGCCGTCGGATCGCCCGTTGATGCCAAAACTGTGCTCGAATATACGTTAAGCGTAGCAAGACATAATGCACAGGCACACTACCATCTGGGTCAGTTTTATCTGGACTATGGCTTTATTGATAACGCTCGAAATGTCTTCGAGGCCGGTTTATCCTGCCCCCACTCTGCGATTACCGTCTTTATGATCCACGAGTTGATCAAACTCACTGAAGGTGAGAAGCTCAACGACTATCTAGCGCTACTCGACTCATTGGCTGAAGATATCGACAACCCAAGAGTACAGATAGTGGTCCATTACGCTAAAGCAAAAGCCTTTGAGAAGTTATCAGACGTAGACACCGCGTTCAGTCATTATCAGCAAGCGAATTCAGCTCAGCACGATATGTGTGATTTCCACACATCTGCTATGTTGCCCTTTTTCGAATACCTGAAACAGAGTTTTAATCAAGGCTTCTTTGACAAGCCAGCGGACAAAGTAAAAGCGACTTTTACACCTGTGTTTATCGTCGGTCTGCCACGGACTGGTTCTACCTTGCTTGAACAAATGCTGATCCAGCACTCACAGGTTGGCTCAATGGGTGAGAGTACAGTGATCAGTGACGATATTGTGCCCTATCTGAGCATGCGTAACGAAGCCCCTTTTCCAGACTGTGTAAAAACACTCAGTACCTCCATGCTCGATCATTGTCGTAATTTGTACGTTGATGAGATTAAGCGACATCGTGTTGCAGAAGAGGCGGTGATAAACAAGTTACCAGCCAATTTTCAAAATATTGGTCTGATCTGCAGAATGTTCCCTGACGCTCGTTTTATACATATGACCAGAGAGTTTATGCCCAATGCCTGGTCAGTCTATAGCAATCATTTCGCTGAGGATGAGCCCTACTTCTGCTCTTTGCAGGAATACCAGCTATACAGCGACATGACTGAAGATGTGATGGCACACTTTAAAAGCATGCTGCCCCGCAATATTCACACCATGAGTTATGAAAAGCTACTTGAGCAACCTGAACGAGAAATTAGAAAAGCATTGAATTTTATGTACCAAAAATACGAGCCTGAGTGTATGGAATTCCACAAAAGCCACAAAGTGGTCACAACGCTGAGCAAGGCACAGGTTCGCAAACCTCTTAATTCTGCGCCTCTGATTAACTGGAAAAAATTTGAAGCACTGATGACTAAGGAATTGGCGATGGAGCAACCCGGCGCTAAGTCGCCTGTGTGATCAGGCTTCTTTGTATTGCTCAAACCAGGCAAGCAGATCTGAAAACTGATCCTGACGTGCACCGCTGTGGGTCAGCATATTGATGTGGTCATAATCATGCTGATGACCATAGCGCCGGCCATACACTTTTATCTCCTGAACGCCTGTGCCTGACTCAGCCATAAACTTTTTAATGTCAATGGGCTGCGCAAGAGCCTTATCTTTGACTCCTGCTATATGCAAAGTCGGCGGTAGCGCACGGTCCTTAAGTGCTGCCGCATAGTCAAAACCATCATCACTATCAACCCAGGGTTTTCGCTTCGCCCACTGCACGCTTTGTGCGTGAGACTTACGCGTTTCATTGTCCGACCCCCATTTGAGCCGCCGAGCCGGAAGATAGCCATGCTTGTTGACCTGCCAAAATGCCAATGTGTACCAAATCAAATTAGCTTTGAGCAACTTTTCTGGATGACGATTATATAGGCTACGTTTTGTCCCAAAGTATACACAAGCACTAATATGTTCACGCTCTTGCTCAAACCGAGCCAGTACACTGTTTAGCAGCACGCCTCCCCAAGAGTGAGCGACCCAAAACTGTGGACGTTTACCTGTTTTTTCTGAGATATATCGCAAAATGGCGGGAATATCCTCAATGATAGATTCTGTCTGCCCATGTCTGTCTTCCTTGCTGATTACCGGCTTGCTGTCTCCTCTGCCACGCAAATCAGCCACAAAGCATTGATAACCTTGCTCTGCCAGAAAAGGGGCAAGCCCTTTATTACTATGGGTGTAAAAAATCTTTCCATTCTCTACGGCGCCATGCAACATCAACACCGCCGGCCCCATTGCCTGCTCATGGTAGATATGGCGAAGATGCAGCTGGTATCCATCTGACACTGGTACAAAGAGAGAGTTTTGCTTGATCATGCTAGATTAATTCATCATTGTTTAAACTCATCGTACCAGCCAGACATAGTCATCGCAAGCTTGCCTACTCGTGCCTGATCCCAGCTACCTTCGGCAAAGTAGCGGCGCGAGCAACAAAATTTAGATATAATGCGCAATCCACCAAGTAAGAGAATTGACACATACCTAATGCACGTCAGAAATAAACACCGACAGGGCTACGATTTCGCCCGGCTTTGTACTGCAAACCCAGCTTTAAAACAGTGCCTCATCACCAGTCCACGTGGAGAGGACACCATAGACTTTGCCGACAGAGCAGCCATTGTGGCATTAAATCAGGCTCTTCTGTCCTGTGACTATGGTGTCAAGTTTTGGCAGTTACCTGAGCCTTTCCTATGCCCACCTGTACCCGGACGTGCGGATTACATTCATGCCCTGGCGGATTTACTGGCCGACGATAATCAGGGAACTCCCCCGACGGGTAAACAAATCCGTTGTCTTGATATTGGTACTGGTGCCAACTTGATCTACCCCTTGATAGGTCAGGCTGAATATGGCTGGCACTTTACAGGTTCAGACATAAACCCGATGGCAGTATCGGTGGCGCAGACCATAGCCAAAGCTAATGGGCTGGGTATTAAAGTCAGACAGCAAAAAGATGAGCGGGCGATTTTTCACGGGATCATCTCTGCAAAAGATCACTATCAGCTCACCCTGTGTAACCCCCCTTTTCATGAGAGTGAACAAGCGGCGCAAGCGGGCACTGCAAGAAAATGGCGTAATTTGGGTAGAGCACAACAAAGTGCTAAATTGAATTTTGGCGGTCACGCACCTGAACTCTGGTGCCCGGGTGGCGAACTGGCGTTTATCAAAACTATGATCAAAGAAAGTGTGATGTTCGCAAAGCAGGTTGGCTGGTTTACTTCACTGGTATCCAAAAAAGACAATCTGCCAGCGTTAAAAAAAGCACTGCAAGCTGTCAAGCCAAGCGATATCAGAGTTATCGAAATGCAGCAGGGCCAGAAGGTCAGCCGCTTTATCGCCTGGCGCTTTTAAAATCAGGGCAGCGCTCAAAGCTTATTGAGCTCTGCCTTGTAATGCTTTCTACAGACCGATACGTACCGATCATTACCGCCAATTTCAACCTGAGCACCATCCGCAATCGCGCGTCCCGAGGCGTCTAGTCGTAACACATGATTCGCCTTACGGCCGCAATGACAAACTGTTTTAAGTTCAATCAGTTTATCTGCCCAGGCCAGTAAGTACTGTGCCCCTTCGAATAACTCACCACGAAAATCCGTTCTTAGCCCGTAGCAAAGTACGGGTATACCCAACAAATCGACTACATCAGTCAACTGCGAAACCTGCTGTTTACTCAGAAACTGGCTTTCATCTACCAGGATGCAGTCCAGCGGTTGTTCATCGTGGTGTTTGTTGATAAGGCTTAACAGCTCCGTGGCTGGCTCATAGGTATGCGCGTCTGCCTCCAGACCAATACGAGAGGCGACTTTGCCAACCCCCGCACGGTCATCAAGCGCCGCGGTAAGAATAAACGGATTCATTCCCCGCTCTCGGTAATTAAATGCAGATTGTAAAAGCGTTGTGGACTTACCAGCATTCATTGCTGAATAGTAAAAGTATAATTGCGCCATGGTGTATGTATCAGCCGCTAAAAATTCGCGATAGTCTACCCAAACTGCCGCAGATTAGCCAGCTTACTCAAACACATGCCATGACGGTTGCGAAGGCACCTTACTGCTATCTTGTGTATCACCGGGATAACTTTGCCTGTTTATATACGCAATATAAATGTGGTGAAGTTCAGTAGTGCTTAATGAGGACCACAGGGCAAGTGCTGTTTCACTATGTAGCTCTCTGAACTGTTTGGAAAACGTAAGATAACCAAAACTGATGTCTAAAGGCGGGTAAACGGCTTCTAACTGACGACGATAAGGGAATGCTGACACCGCTTTGCCATCGACCTGACACAAGCCAAAGGTGCCGTGTACTTTGCCCTTGAGTACAAGCTCAAAGGCATCACTTTGCGAGTCAGTATTCAGTATGGTGTATTTATCACTGCCGACAGAGTCAGCCACGGAATAACCTCTGGGCACAGCAAGATTAATCGGATAGTGCTGGGTGCTCATGGCTGTTTTCAATTGTGTCATACCGACCAAACACGTTCCCAGCCGGCTGATTGAGCTAAGTGTGTTCGGCGACCCATCTTCATTGAGCGGGTAAGACAGAAAGGACTCCCGAGCAGGACGATAGCTGGCGATAACGGCATCCACCCGGTTTCGTTTAATTTCATAAAGGCAGCGCTGCCAGGGTTTACGAACAAACTCAAACTGTACACCGCCAACCCGAGTCTCAAGCAGGCGTAAAATCTCAATGGTTGCCCCTGGGTTTTCTCTGGGTACATCCAACCCATTACCCAAAAAGAAAGGTGGGATATGCTTATCTTCATAACACAATCTGACAGACACTTTTGCGTTGGCGTGATGAGCGACAAACAAAAACAACAACAAAGAGATTAAAATAAATCGCATTAAAACAGACTTTAAGTCGGGCTTTCTCTTATTATATAACCCACCTGATGGCTTGGCTACGTGGCGCAAACATTACAGGGTAATTTTTATCCCTTCATGGGCAAGCAGCCATGATTTTCTGTCCAACCCACCAGCATACCCTGTTAGTTTGCCATTGGCGCCTATGATCCTGTGGCAAGGTACGATAATACTAATTGGGTTCTTGCCATTTGCCGCACCAACGGCTCTGACAGCTTTTGGGTTGTTCAGCTCTGCCGCCATCCAGCCATAAGTATTGGTTTCACCATAAGGAATGTCACATAGCAATCGCCACACGGCCTTCTGAAAAGGGGTACCTTGTGTATCCAACGCCAGCTCAAATCGTTCACGCTTTCCTGCAAAGTACTCTGTTAATTGAAGGCATGCTTCATCAAGGTGCCGGTTTGTTCCCTCAGACAAGTGTACCTTGGGAGCAAAGCCGACATAAGAAAGCCCCTTATCACTCGCCTGCAACGTGATCTCGCCTACCGGGCTTGCCAAATGTGTTTGAATCGTCATAGTTTTTCTCCACTGAATCAATGCTTGCTCAAGTTAGTTGCTGCCACAGCTGAAAAGTCAGGTAACTTCTGAAAGGGGCACAGCTGGGTACATCGATCTGCCCTACCCGGTCAATTGCTTTTTGTACACCTAAATCACCACCCAGATAAATATCAGGTGAGCTCAGACCACGCATTTTAGCGTAATCCACGGTCCAGGGCCCTATCCCTTTGATTGTTAGCCAAGATTCAGGCATGCAATCCGGCTCTGATACACAGTGCTGCGCTAACGCAATAATCGCGAGTTTTCGACGCGCGGGCATTTTGAAAAATGTCAGTTCAGATCCTGCTATCGCTTGCGGACTTGGAAATTGAAACGTACCATCCGCTTGTTGATTACCGAGCTGCTCCACCAGCGTGATCATCAGGTTCTTTGCCGCAACAACACTGATCTGCTGGCCCAGAATTGCCCGAATACCCGCTTCAAAAGGCGTCCAGATCCCTGGTAGCCTGAGCCCATTCTCAAGGGACATGTCGGGACACTGCCGCCGTAAGTGTGATTCTATAAACACAGTGTCAGCATCCAGGTCTAGCACCCGACGAATATTACTCACAACCTGGGGTAATCCTTTAAGATCGTTGATCTCAATGCTTACCCTGAAACGATTTTTTTGCTCCTCAAACCTGGCTGTAAAACGACCATGATAAGCCCCCAAATTAAAATTGCGCCCATAAGCCATATCCTCTAACCACTCCAACGGCGTCACCAGCCGATGTGCCAAAAAGCTTCTCAGGGCTGACCAGTTATAAGGGGGGCGAAATGACATCATCAATTCGATCTGACGGCTTGCCTGAACACCATGGCGTAAGCTCGACGGGGTTATCTGATAAAGTCGGCTGAATGCATCGTTAAAGCGCCGCTGCGAGTTAAACCCACAGGCATACGCAATCTCAGTGACAGGTAAGCTTGTTTGCTGCAACAACTGTTTTGCAAGATCACATTGCTTATAAAGCGCATATTGCTTTGGTGCGATGCCATAATACTGTCGATATAACTTACTCAGATAACGCGAGGTTATCCCCAGTTTTTCTGCCAACTGCTCTACACTCCCTGAACTCAGAAAGCCGCCATCTATCAGACTCTTAGCCCTGACGGCCGTCGTTTGTGTCCCCATCCAGGCATAGCTGCCAGGCGCACTATCTGGCCGACAACGGATACAGGGCCTGAATCCTGCCTGTGCTGCATTATGGGCATGTTGATAATATTCAACATTGTGCTCTTTCGCTGCAGGCGCAGGGCAAATCGGGCGACAATAAATCCCGGTGCTCTTAACAGCGACATAGAATAAACCGTCGAAGCGGGCATCCCGACTTTTTCGCGCATTTGCGCATACTTCTGAAGACAACATGTCATCACTCTTCTTTGCAACTCACACCCAGTATAACCGAATCATGCGCCCACACTCGCCATATTCGGAACTCAATAAACACCGCAGACTGCGATATATCTGGTGCCATTATGCGCGCACTGACCGTGAGTTTATAGGTGTGATCGGGTATCAAATGACATATTGCCAAGCTCTGTCAATTATCGACAGCAAAACACACTCCGCCTATTGCACCTGATTGCTATTTAAGTCCAAAAACTGAACTGAAATGAGAATAATAATCAGTTTTTAATATGTTGATTTATAAAGCATTTTTGTTGACATGTGAATTTATATACGTACACTGGCGACAATTTAGAACGAATTGAGGTGACACATATGCAAGGCAAGCAACAGGTAATCGATGCATTCAACGCACTACTGGCTAACGAATTGGCAGCCATTGATCAGTACTTTATTCATTCTCGCATGTATGACGACTGGGGACTGAATAAGCTTTACGAGCGTCTTAATCACGAAATGGAAGAAGAAACCACCCATGCGGACTGGCTGATCAAGCGCATCCTCTTCCTGGAAGGTATCCCAAATATGACTAAACGCCGCGATCTGCTGATCGGTAGTGACGTCAAATCCATGATGGAAAACGACCTCAAGCTCGAGCTGGAAGTGGTAGAAAGCGTTAAACATGCGATCAAAATCTGCGAACAAGAACAGGACTACCAGTCAAGAGCGGTTCTGGAAAAACTGCTGTTTGATACAGAAGAAGATCATGTTTACTGGTTAGAACAACAGATCGGGCTGATTGACAAAATCGGTATCCAAAATTATCTGCAATCTCAGTTGGCATAAGGAATCATCATGAAAGGCGATAAAGCAGTTATTAGCGCACTCAATACTGTGTTAGCGAACGAGTTAGTTGGCATTAACCAGTACTTCCTGCATGCGCGTATGTTTAAAGATTTCGGTTTCACTCAGCTGGACAAAGCGGACTATAAAACCTCAATCCAGAAAATGAAAAATGCTGACAGACTAATAGAGCGCATCTTGTTTCTTGAAGGATTACCAAACCTGCAAGATCTGGGTAGACTCAAAATTGGTGAAAACAGTGAGGAAATGATTGCGGCCAACATGGCTTTTGAGCAAGCATCCTTAGGGGATCTGGTTGACGCCATCGCTTTGTGTGAAGAAAAACAGGATTATATCAGTCGCGAAGCACTGGACAATATCCTCAATGAGCAGGAAGAGCAGATAGACTGGCTGGAAACTCAGCAGCATCTTATCAAAGTCACTGGTATTGAAAATTATCTCCAGACTCAAATGTAATACTAAAAAAGGGCCATAAGGCCCTTTTTCTCGAGAATGCTATTGTTTATATCGGGTATTAAGCGACCTGCTCAGTCACATCCACAATATCAATGAGCTTTTCGTTCAGTATTTTCTTAGCACAGTTACAGCACTTACCGCACTGTGAACCCACACCCAGCTCTTTGCTCAAATCGCGCATTGACCTTGCACCATCATCAATTGACTCGGCGATTTTTTTATCCGTGACACCGTGGCAAATGCAGATATACATAACTGAAAACCATTCTCAATAACTTTAACTGAGTACAATTTTAATCTAAACAAAAATGGTTATCAACAACAAACACAGAAATAATGAGAATAATTCGTAGTTGCATTGAAATGAATTCTGATACACCTTTTAGTTCAATGGTTTATAATTTCGTTATGGCAGGATTTTTTTCTCAAAAAAAGCGATACGTCAGCATTTTTGCGAAATCTCATTCTGCTCACCATATAAATTGGTATAATTAGCATAATCTGAGCAAAGTATGACTCAGCGAATGTTACTGCACAAAAACGTGAATGGACTGCTCACTGATGTGCGTCCGGGAACGTGTGAATGAACAACTGGCTCAAAGCAGTTATCTTGTCGTTATTATTATTATGCCATCACTGTGTGGTTGCAGAGCCCTATTATGCAAATCAGATCAGCCGACTGTCAACGCAAGAAGGATTGTCCCAGTCCAGTGTCACCGGGTTTGCACAGGATAAATACGGCTATATCTGGATAGCGACCCATCAGGGGCTAAACCGCTTTGATGGAAACCAGTTTGGTGCTTTTCAAGGCCAGGATACCTTCTCTGGTAGTGACATTATTTTGATCCGCTTGTTAGATGATGATCAGCTTTTTATATCAACCGTCCAGTCCGGAGCATTTTTACTCAATACCAATACGTTTTCCCTGATTAAGTTATTTTCCCGGGACAGTCGCCAGGGTATTGCGCCTGATGCCGCTGTAAGTGCTGTTACCCAATTTGGTAGCAACTACGTCATTGCCATTGAAAACGAGCTGTATCAGATAGATACCAATACCTACACTTCACAACGCTTAGCTACTCTACCAGATGGTGCTTATATCCGGACTTTGCGAGCATGGCACGGTACGTTACTCGTCGGCACAGAAACGGGCCTCTTTCAGTTAGACAATAGCCAGCTCGTTTCACTTAGTCATTTAGGTCACACCGAAAAATCAGTGCTCAACAATAATGTAAAACTGCTCAAGCCCGATCCCGCACTGGGTTTACTTGTGGGCACTGTAGAAGGCTTGTTTGTAATTCCGGCCAGTGACAAACAATTGCAAACCGAACAAGCTTATCAGCTTATTCCAAATCTTAATATTTGGGCACACGAACAGGGTCCATACGGGGAATACCTGGCGACAGACTCAGGTTTATACCTTGTAAATCGCCGAAACCACGACGCCAGCAAAATACTTTCATTTGATGAAAGTCGCTACCTGACCCCACAAAACACTATCCCAACCATGCTATTGGATAACCATGGCAACATATGGATGGGCTCCAACAATAGCGGCGCATTTGTTTGGCCAACATCGGCTTACCGTTTTAAGTTACTGGCTTTTCACGAAGACAACTTCAACAATAACTTCTGGGCGATTCATCAGGACAACGACGGATCGCTCTGGCTCGGGAGTGATGACGGACTGCATCACTTTTCGGCCAATAATCACTCCAGGTTGACCCAAAGTTATTTTAGAGACGAAAATCGCAAGCCAGCTTATGGTAGTCATGCTGTCTATAATATTTACGCCTCGCCCTATTTGGCAGACAATATCCTCCTGCTCGATACCAAAACAGGTGTAAAACAGTTTGATATTCAAACCGGGCAAGTTTCCGCTCTGACAGTATCGGGGGCACCTCTCCCGGAGGGTGATGCGGATCACCTTGTTGGTTCATTTATGGTCGATCAGCGTACTTTGCTGTTTCATACACATCATAATATTTTTCTATATGACCTGGCGCTGCAAACCATCACGCCACTGAGTGAGCTGGAAGCTCAACTCGACAACCTGCAAAACCTGTTGTTTTTACCTGCCAGACCCGGCAGACCGGATGAACTGCTGTTTAGTACGGCCGAGGGTTTACTGAGTTATAACAGACAAAGCCATGAAATAAGTACTATATGGCAATCCCATATCAAGCCGGGTAATGCATACCCCGCAGTAAACGACTGGGAGCAAGATAGCCAGGGGCGGCTTTGGCTCGCAACCAATAGTATGGGGCTGGTGGCCCTGGAAACCACTAGTTATCAACCGATTATACATCTCACAGAAAACCAGGGACTGCACTCGAACACCCTATATGAGATTGAACGCGACCTGCACAATAAACTTTGGGTAAGCAGTCAAAGTGGGCTTTATTCTCTCAACCTGGTGTCACTGCAACTCGACCATTATGACCACAGAAATGGACTGGTCACCAATGAGTTTAACTTAGGTGCAAGCCGAGCGTTACACTCCGGAGAACTTGTATTTGGCACACCCAATGGTGCGGTTAAATTTAATCCCAACGCCTTTATCTTGTCCTCCGGTGCGGAAAGGATCAGGTTTTCAAATGTGCAACTGATGTCCAGACCTTTTCTGGTGTCACCAGCACAATTACATGATCAGGCTCTGCAGTTCGAATATGATGATATGGGGTATCGATTTGAGTTTAGCCAGTTTAATCTGTTTGGCGTGCGGCAGCATTTTATTAATGCACGTCTGTCCGGCCCTGTTTCCGCAGACATCCAAAACATCAAAAATAACTACATATTTTTTAATAACTTAAAGCCAGGAAAATACACGCTTTCGCTGACGGAGTACAGACCGGGAAGCAATGAAGTGCTCTCGGACTCGCAGCTTAATTTTCAGGTTAAACATGCCTGGTGGAATACACCGCAGGCAATGGTAAGCTATGTGCTGTTAGCACTAGGCTCTCTCGCTATTATCTATCGCAGACACCGCCTAAAGCAGCGCGCTTTGCAGCAGACTTTCGATGAGCTTGCCCATGCAAAAGCCCAGATAGACTTAGCGCTTAAAAAAACACAGAGCGGATTATGGAGTATGGATATCCAGACTCGGCAAATCTCCTTGCTCGGCAACTCGAAAGGCCCAAGTCAACGTAAGCCTTTATCTCTGGAGTCATTTTTTGAGAAGGTTCACCCGCAAGATCAAGAAATGGTGCAACGTCAGTGGGCACGCTTTCTGGCAGCACCAGACAGTCAGCTGTCTATTACGTATCGGATTTATTCTCAACAACAAGGTTGGCTGTGGTATCACGATCTCGCCAAAATCAGTGAATGGAATACCGATGGAAAGCCGCTCAGAGTCTCAGGAGTTTACAGCAACATTACTGAGCACAAAGCAAGCCAGCTGAATGCTGCGATGTTTGCACAAGCCCTATCTCAGATCCAGGATTGGTTATTGATCCTGGATAACAACCTGCAACTGTTATCCGTAAACCAGAGTTTATCCGATGCACTGGGCCTTCATGATCATGACCCACAGGAACAACTGACCCGAGCAAAATTAACAAAGTTGCTGGGCCGACAGCAACTCGGTCAGTTACTGGCCGCACTACGAAAAATACAAGTTCGTGAAAACATTAAGCAGGAAGTCGACATTACTTTTGATGATGAGCGACACAGTACAGTCCAGCTCAGTATCAATGCCATTGCCGATGAGCAGGGCGATATTGAATTTCTGGTCATTGTGGGCTCTGATTTATCACAGCAGAAACAGGCACAAAGTGAGCTTCGTTACCTGGCTAACTTTGATGCCCTGACCGATTTGCCCAATCGCAACCTCATGCTCCAGCACATTGAGTTTGCGATTTATAACGCGACCAAAAATAACACCGGGTGCGCCTTATTGTTTATCGATCTGGACAAGTTCAAGCCCATTAACGACGCCTATGGCCACTCAGCCGGAGATCAACTCCTCATTGCAGTCACCAAAAGGATCAACAGTGTATTGACACAGCACTGCATACTGGGTCGACAAAGTGGCGACGAGTTTATTGTGTTGGTTAAGACATTCGAAGACATTGCGCAGGTCACTGAACTGGTGCAGAAAATGATCAGCAACCTGTGTAGCAAATATGACGTGGATGGTATTTCAATGAGCATATCGGCCAGTGTGGGGGTCGCTATCTTTCCATTTGATGAGCAAACTGCCGAAGGCTTGCTTCGCAACGCGGATATCGCCATGCTCAGCGCCAAGCAAAGTGGCAGAAATAACTTTAAGTTCTTTACCAGTGAAATGAATGCGCACATGAGCAGAAAACTCAGCCTGGAGGCTGCTCTGAAAGAAGCTGTTGAAGACAACCAGCTCTATAACCATTATCAGCCAATCATAAATACGACAAATCACGCTCTTACGGGTGTGGAACTTCTGATGCGCTGGCAGTTAGATTCAACGCAGGTTTCACCTGCTGAATTTATTCCCATTGCAGAGGACGTAGGGCTGATTGAACGAATGACAACACAAGCCCTGCGTAATGCACTGCAAGAGCTGGCTCCGTTTTTTCAGCAACAGAGTTCATTTTATCTGTCGCTGAATTTGTCACCTCAGCATATTATGCGTGATAATCTGGCGTCATCACTGAACAGCATTATCACTGAGTTTGATCTGAGTACTCATCAGCTCAAGTTAGAGATAACCGAAACCAGCTTTCTGGCCGACAGGCATAAGGCCAGCAAAACCCTCTCTGAGCTTAAAAAGTTTGGTTTTACACTGCTTCTGGATGACTTTGGCACAGGCTATTCTTCGCTTACTTACCTGAGCCAGTTTCCTATCGATATTATAAAAATTGATCAAAGCTTTATTCGGACCCTGGAAACACATCCCCACAATCGCTCGATTGTGAAAACCATTTATATGCTTGCTCAAAATCTCAACATGGCCTGTATTGCCGAGGGCGTTGAAACCGCTCAACAACTCAGCTTTCTCAGGGATTTAGGATGCGAATACATGCAGGGGTATTATTTTTCTAAGCCGCTTAATGTAAAAGGGCTTTTTGAAAAGTATCCGCCCGATGTTGCACAGGTAAGCTAACTGACGGGCATACCATTGTATGCCCAAGCAGAATTTGGTTGTTTAACCCTGCCACCTCAGCAGGCATTGATACAACGCATCGGGCTCAATGGGTTTAGACAAAAAATCATCCATTCCTACCTGCAGGCATTTAACCCTGTCTTCATTGAATGCATTGGCAGTGATGGCCACAATATAGGGTGTACCATAAAGCTCCGGGTTTTGCCTTATTCGGCGCGTACAGTCAAAGCCATCCATATTTGGCATCTGACAGTCCATCAACACCAGTGGAATATTACTCCCTTTCAACAGAGCCAGTGCATCCAGGCCGTCATTTGCCTTGGTCAGGCTACACCCTGTATGCTCCATAAGCTTAGCGGCAACGATCTGATTTATGGGGTTATCCTCAACCAATAAAACATTTACACCACGTAAGTTTGGTGCGTTAACCTGCTGTTTCTCTTCATGCTGAGCTTCTCCTGGTTCAGCAGGAATAATCACAGAAAATGTACTACCCTGACCTGAGGCACTTTCCACCTCAATAGAGCCGCCCATAGCTTCTACCAGCCGCTTGCAAATCGTTAAACCCAGACCCGTTCCGCCATATTTGCGCGTGGTAGAGACATCAGCCTGAATAAACTCGCCAAACAGCAGTTTTTGTTTTTCCTTCGCAATACCAACGCCGGTATCTATGATGGCGATATGTAAAGCACCATTAATATATCGAGCATTGAGCTTAATACTGCCCTGCTCCGTAAACTTCCCCGCGTTGCTAAGCAAATTATTAATGATTTGCGTGACTCGCAGCTCGTCCAGCAACAGATATTCAGGTACCGAGGCATCAACATCAGAACTAAACGATACCCCTTGCTTAACACCGGTTTTGCAAAACGAGGTTGTCAGAGCATGCAATACCTTATGAAAGGCAACATCCTGCTTGTCTAACTCTAGTGCTCCGGCTTCTATTTTTGAATAGTCGAGAATATCATTCAATATTAACAATAAGTTATGCGCCGACTGATAAATAATCTGCAACGACTCAGCGGTCGCCTCATCGAGTGTATTGCGCTGCATATCCGCAGTCATACCAATGATGCCATTGAGTGGCGTGCGAATCTCATGGCTCATGTTGGCCAAAAACAAACTCTTAGCGGAACTGGCTTTGTTTGCCCTGTCAAGCGCGTCAATCAGCTCTTCCGTTTTTTCCTGAACCTGCGTCTCTAACTGGGCATTAAAGTTTGTCAGCTGCGCATTCAGAGATTGATTTTCCTGATTCGCTTTTTGCAGCTTTTTAAAACTCATTGAGAGCTTGAATGCCAGTTGGGTAAATTGCTGTTGTAACGTAATGACTTCGAGAAAAGTCGCTTCTTCTTTGGGCGACAAATCATCATTGCGACTGGCAGGATCAAAACTATTGAGCCGGCTACTCAAATCATGCATTGGGTTAATCAACATGCGGGTCAGCTTACTCACCAGTACACTGCTGAGCGCGATAATAAATAAAGCAAGGAAAAATGATTGCCCCCAGGCAGATGCAACCGCCATATTGACGTACTTTCGCTCAATTAAACTGATGACCTGCCAGCCAAACTGCTCGGAGCGAACGCTTCGTCGATAAAATACTTCTTCTGTTTTACCTATATACAGGTTCTGATTGTCATTGGTTAACGTGTCCAGGGTAGCGTCATTGATCTCATCGAGGGTATTAAAGTCAGACTTTAATGAGCTAAACACCACCTTATTATTACTATCGAGTATCATCAGGTGCCCCATATGAGACAAAACTCGGGGGATAAACTGCTCAAATGTGTTGAAAAATACCGAGCCTTCCACGATCCCGACGAACTCGCCTTGTTGATAAACAGGCGCCGATATCGCCACTATCGAGTCATCACCAAAGCCTCGTCCACGGAATATCCCTGAAACAAATCCATCAGGGTAGTAAGGCGCCTGAATAAAATACTGACGATCGGAAACTGCAGGTACTTCTCCTGCGAGGCTCGTTCTTAAGGTATCTGGATAAAAGTGAGTCACCAGCCCGGACTGCTCTGCCGTGATAGCGGTTCGAATATTGGGATACGATTCAACCAATCGGGTTATCGTCTGTTGCTTGTCCAGACCCCTTTCAATATTATAGGCAGCATCAGCCAGTGCCCTGCGATGATTGCCCAAAAAGCTGTCTATGCGCTGTGCAGTTGTATTTGCCACGTCGCTCAGCTGCGCCCTGACCTCATATTCAATGCGCTCATAGTGGCTGTTAGTCAGCATAATCGTTGTGACCAGAACTACCAAAATGATAAGGTGACTGATCATATAATTTAAAATGCGATACAGGGGCTTGGCTTGCCAAAGTTGTTTGAACAAAAACAACGACAGTAAATCAACAATAACCAGACAGATTGCAGCATTAATAAAATACTTAGCCAGAGCGGTCATGATCACAAGCAGGTTGAGATCAAGGGCAAACTTGCCAAACAGGAAGAGCAATGGAACGCCAAATAGCACCCAAAATGCTAACCCCCGCATAAACAGAGGCTTATTGGGCCTGACACAAAACACCTGTAACCAGGCAATCTCTAACAAAAATACCATAGAGGGCCAACAGTGGCCCCAACGGTAAAAAATAAAAGCCGCACCAATTGCCACACACAATAGTGCATAGCGCCAACCCAGCGACATTAATGCAAGAATTACAAACAGTTGCCCAAGTAAAAACTCGGAGCTATCCAGGAACCATAAAGGTAACAGGTTTGCAAAACCACCTAACAACCCGAGTAAAATCGCAATTGCTACCTTAGGTAATGCTTTAATTTTCCCAAACAATACTCAGGCTCCTCTGGCTCTAAACACTTTCATGCAGCTGTATAATACCAATTTTACTTAATACCCGGTCAATTTGAAGGAGCAAATATGACGCTAACGGTGTTAAAAAATTCTTATTTAGAACAACTAAATAGTAAAATTTTTGTCTGGTTATCGAGCATATCTTCTCGCCTCAAAGCAGACCACTTAATTAAGCAAATTGGTATAAACAACCGCCTGCATCTATTCAAAACAAATGTCGCCTGACTTACGCTGACTTATGAATTAAATTTTACTGATACTGTTAAAAAGTAAAGGAAAAATCGAGTTTTGCCAAGTTTAGTGGTCGGGACAGTCGTGGCTTTCTATTTGCAAAACACATTGTTTAACCGCAAAGCCATTCATCAGGGTGCGCTCGACTTCCAAACGACAAGCCTCATCGTGCATTTCATTGGTACAGTGATGTTTCAGCACAATATGCGCACCAACCGTCAACTGATTGTCCAACATAGTCACCGTGACATTATGAACACTGTCGACATGCTCCGTTGACAGGATTAACTGTTCCAGTTTTTGCACATCGGGCAACAGCTGCGCTTTTTCTCTCAGCCCCTGAATACAGGTATAAATTACCTTAATTCCTGTAAACAAAACAAACACCGAAATCAGCATACTGGAGACAATGTCAATGACTTCCCAGTTAGTTAGGTGAATAAGTACACCCGCTACAAAGGTAGAAATAGTAGAGAGTAAGTCAAAGAAAGAATGTAAAAACACCGCGTAAACATTGATGCTATCTTTGCGCCCTTTATATAACACCCAGGCTGATGCACCATGGAATAAGAACCCAACCGCCGCAATACTCGACATCGCAAACGCATTTACGTTCAAATCATGACCTTGACCATGATGTCCAAGGCGCTCGCCGCCTTCAAGCAGAATAATCACGGCAATAGATAAGTACAACAGGCCATTGAGCAAACCGCCGGTATACTCGGCTTTTTTGTAGCCATCGTTGTAGGTTTTGGCCAGTTTAATAGCAACAGCTGAAGCCAGTAGCGCAATAAACAATGAACTATTGTGCACAAAGAGGTGTCCTGCATCGGCAAGCACCGCCAGTGAATTGGCGTAATATGCACCAATAACCTGAATAATCATAAAGGTACAGGTGAGTGCAAGTGCGATAAGAAGTCGATTACGAGACGCTTGGTGTGTAGTCAGATCGGTCATTCGAGCAGTTTAATGCCTTATAAAATACAGCAGGGGAAATGATAAAGAGTCGCAATTGTACCCTGAATTCAATGACTGCGCATCAAAAATGTCTGTGTAGAGCTATATTTAATACCAATCTGCATAATTAAGTAGCCAATCTTGAGACGAGTAAATCTCGGTGAGAACACGGCAAAAATTTTGCTATTTAGTTGTTCTAAATGAGAAATTTTTAACACTGTTATCGGCAGGTTTAATCTCTCCAATTGGTTATGTATTAATGCAGATTGGTATCACGCACTGAGCCGCTTGTGATGGTCACCATAGGCTAAAACAGCCTGCTCAAATAAACGAGTTTGCTCATGGCTAAACTGACACCGGGTATATCTGAGTATATCCAGTGCAACTTCGCTCACGGTACAACAGTCTGCTGGTCGGGTTGGGCTAAACTCAGCTTCATCAGGAAAAACCGCAATCCAGCGTACACCAAACGGCGTATTGAACACACTGGCCAGTGTTGACGCGCGTTGTGCCGCAGCAGAAAGTGGATTTGGCAGATAATGTGTTTTGTTTTTGTAGCGACAGGGCCAAACCTGGCTATCTGTTTCAACGGCAATAAGTCCCTTCTGGTCAATCACAACAATCACGAAGACACCAAAAGGCGATAACACAACACAATCAAGAGACAACGCTTCAAGCTGGTTTGGATATAAGTGGCGGCTGAGTATGGTGTAATTTTTTGCATCGAGAGAGCTTGCCAGATTTTGATAAACCTGCCATTTTTGTTTTGCACACTGCTCTTTGTCAGAGTGACGCTGCTGTAAATACAAATATCGCCCCAGTGCCCACAACAAATAAACACAAAAACATAACGCAATCAGGTTTAAAGCTGTGAAACCCGTTACCTGCTCTGCGACAGGTTGCACAGCATTATCTGGCATGGTAGTGGCACCAGAAACACCACTACTGATAACCCACAAGCAAGCCCAAATCCATCTATTCATGCCCTCACCTTTTTTAGCGTTGAGCCAATGCGTTAAGCGTCCACGCCTCCAAAATACCGTCACTACTCAATGTCAGAAGCGTATTTCTATCGGCCGCATACATATCTATGATAGTGGCGCCGTCGTGCACAAAGTCAATCTGCCATGTTCCAAGCTCCTCGCCATTTTGTGTATTCCAGATACTTAAATGAGACTTGGACGACGACGTTGCCAGCAGTTCACTACCTCTTATAAACAGAGCCTTGCGAAATACTTTAAACCGCGACATATATTGCAGTTCACTGATACTCTGCCCGTCAGTCAGCGACGTAACAACTTGTTCATTCAAGGCATCAGAGGCAAACAGTGCCGAGAAATCATCACTGACAGCAACGCTGGTTACTCTGTGATCAAATTCTTTCATAAAAATAGGCTCTGCTGAGCCAAATTTCCACAGCGCCAGCTTGCCATCCTGCGCACCGGTGACAAATAGCTCCCCTTTTTCGTCCCAGAAAACGTGCTGAACTGGCCGGGAATGCGGTGCAAAACGGTTATTTATCTGTGTATGTAAATCCGCCATATTGATGGTGCCATCGGCCATGGCAACAATGGCCTTGTCATTTTTAGGCGAGATGGCCATGGCGGTGATCACCGCGCCAGGAGTCACACCACCAAAAGCAACTTTAGTCACCAGTTTACCTTTATTAAGCGACCAAAATGCCAGCTCAGTCTCACTGGCAATCACCAGCATCTGCAAATCTTCCGACAGTGCCACATCCCTCACAAAACCGGGAGTTTTTGCCTGCGGTACGGTAAATTCCACATGCTGGGTAGCAACATCCCACACCTGGATTTGTTTTTGATTGTCAAACGTAACAAGCTTACTGCCGTCCTTTGAAAAATGACCCAGTGCGATGCCACTTTCATTCAACCTGCCAACGTTTCCCTTACTTAGCTGAACCTCTTCACTGCATGCACTCAACAAGACCACACACAATGTCGCCAGCAATACCCTTAACCACATAATTTTACTCGTGACACCACAAAAAACGCCATTATACGTGCATTAACAGAGAGTAAAAAGTACACATATATACTACCTGCAAAGAAACTCGCCTCTACGCGTACATTATCCAAAATGGGACTCTCGCTCCATTACAACTCAATAACACACCATTCGAGAAATCAACAGCAAGAACCGCACCATTCACTGTCTGCCATTTACTAAGGTGCTGATCTGCCACAATTCAATAAAACCATCACTGCTCAGAGTGAGTAGTTCACCACGTGAATTGGTATGCATATCCAGTATTGTCGCATCCCGGCTGTGTGCTTTGATAAAATAGGCGCCAATTTCCTGACCGCTTTGAGCATCCCATAGCGTCCACCAGGCTTTTGAAGACCCAGTCGCTAAATAGCGTTCATCATCACTGAATACCGCGGCACGAAACCATCTGAAACGTTCCGGGTAACTCAGACTGACGTCATACTCTGTACCAGAATAAAGCGAAAAAATACGCTGCTCATTAAGTGCATCGGACGCAAATAATCTGGTTTGATCATGACTCTGTGCAATGCTGGTTATACGGCGCTCAAAAGCAAAGCCGCGCTTTGTCTCTAGGGTGTGACTATCAAACAGTAGTACCTGACCATCGTGACCCGCACTCAGCAGAGCCTGGCCCTGCGCACTTTTCGCGACATGTATCACTTTGCTGTTGTGGAGCTTTACTTTTTTAACCAACTGGTTGTCAAGGTCAAGTAAGTTGACAGTCCCATCATTGAGTCCAACCAACAGATGGTGTGGGCGAGTGTATAAACGTAGCGCTGACACTCTCGCCAGCTCATCGCTTGGGTGAACAGTAACGGTTCCCAAAAGTTTTCCTTGCTCAATATCCCACACTTCAACAAACTGACGAAAGCCGATGGCGAGTTGTGTGTTATCTTCACTGAGACTGAATGCCAGAATATTGCCCTTTTTAGCATCGCTTGCGGGGACAGGATCGGCTAGCTGAAACAAACGCATTTGCGTTGCGACGTCAAAAACGGCAAGTTTATCTCCGGGGTCATGCAAGACAGCATAACGACCATCAGCGGAAAACTGACCCTGAGCCCCACTTTGCTCTAAATTGACCAATTGAGTGTCATTATCCTGAAGTGGCTCCTTACATCCGGTCAAATTTAAGACGATAGCCATACACAAACCAGCGAAGAGTTGTTTTGCTAATTGAGTCACCAGCCTCACCTCCTGTTTAACCTGTAATGTGTTGTAATGGACAAATATTACACAAATATATAGATTTTGACCTGCCTGCCGTGAACTGGTTCAGTTGGCAGCGTCTCTTATTTCCCCTGGCAGCGAGGTTTGCTGCCAGTCTTTTGCATCTGGGACTATACTTATATTGGTAAGCACAAACACATTACCAACTTGGGAGAATAAACTGATTGCCGACTGTTAAGGTTTTCTCAATTTAGCGCAACTAAAGAGTCAATTTTGCCAGGCTATCGCCCATGATTTAAGCATCTCAAGAATGGTTTCTATGTATGCGAATTAGTTTTAACTTTAAATGCTAATTCAGGAGGTTTCCATGCCCGGCCCCCCAAGGCGCACAGCCAAAGGTCATGTTTCTGATCATGATGCCGCTATGAATAAGGCGCTTAGCGCTGACAAACGTAAAAAATTTGCCGAGAAAGCGAATCAGGCTTATGAAAAAAAACACCCAGAGCAAACTAATATAAAGAAGGAAATTGCCAAAAACAAGGCTGAGAGAGAAGCTAAATCAATCGTTTACAAACTTGAATTTGTACTGTTTGTTATTGTTCTGGTAGCCATTATCGTACGTATTGTTTTCATGGATTAAGCATCCAATACGGGTCACGACATTTGCCACATCATGACCCGTGAACGCTAATCTTCCAGTAAACGATATAAGCGGCTGGTTACCCCATTGGTCCAGCCGAACCCTTGCTGCACCAGATACTCACCACCACCTGCACGTACGCCAGGCTCAACCACGTTATACTTTTCCAGCAGGCAAGCGTGTTGCTCAAAATCGCGTTCCAGCATTGCAAGCCAGCGCCTGGCAACCGTCATTGCCAGCTTCAGATAGCCATAATTTAGCATCCCTTTCACTGCAAACCACTGTAGTGGTGCCCAGCCATTTGGACTGTCCCATTGTTGCGTTGTATTGGTAAGCGTGGTCACCAGACCACCCGCTTTTAGAAAGTCCAATTCAAGCCGCTGCGCCATAGATTCCGCCTGCAACTGACTTGCCAGTCCCAAGAACATGGGTACCACTCCTGCCAGTGACATCACCTGGCTACGCGTTTTTAAAGCAATGTGGTAATCCATAAACCAGCCCTGCTCTTTATCCCATAAATAGGCCTGAATAAGCCGTTTGCGTTGCTGGGATAGTTGCAGATAACAGGTGCTTTGTGCGCTGTTGCCAAGTGCCGCGTAACATTCACTGAGCTGCCATTCCAGCTGTTGCAACAGGGCATTAAGGTCAACAGGTATACGCTGAACCGTATTAATACTGCAAAGCTGATCAGGATCGTCCAGCCAGCGGCTGCTGAAATCCCAGCCGGACTCACACGCAGCACGAATATTACGATAAAACAATGCGCGATATTCAGGTTCCAGCATACTGGCCGACTCGATATCCTCCTTGTAAGATTCAGGCCTTGGCTCTGCGCAGTCATCCCAGAAGCGATTCATTACCCCGCCACAAGGCATACGTACGACCCTTCGGCTTTCAGTCAGTTCATCGTTCAGCTGCTCGGTGTCAGCCATCCAGAAACTGTGCTCCTTTCTTAGCGCATCGGTCACTTTACGTAGCCATGTCGTATCCTGATGATGCGTTTGCCAGAGTAAAGACACCATCAATGCTGTCACTGGCGGCTGTGATCGACTGGTGTAGTAGCTGCGGTTACCATTTGGCACATGACCAATACGCTCAATAAGACTGACAAAGTTATCCAGCATATTCGACACTTGCTCGACGTGGCCGGCATCCATCAGGCCCAAAGCCGTAAAATAACTGTCCCAGTAATATATTTCGTTAAAGCGGCCACCCGGAACCGTATAGCTCGCGGGCAAATCAAGCAATGACGACACATTGTCCGTCTGAGGGTCACGCGCCAGGCGTTGCCATAGCTGGTCGATATAGTCTTTGACCGAGGTAGCATGGAGTTCTGTCAGTTCAGGCTGTGGCGCAAAGTCAAAATGACGCGCGACAAACTCAGTTAGATCTTGAGGGCATTCGCTGTCATACTGGGCACAGGCCTGCTCCCAGCTCTGTTTTGGAATAGCATCTGCAAACTGTTTGCTATCCGAAAAAATGCCCTGCATCTGCACCGCTTTAAACAAGTTTGATTGTTCAAACTGCATCTGTAACTCCTAGAGTGCGCAAGCGCTGGTCTGTGCCTGTGCGCGTCGCTTAAACAAAAATAACGTAACGGCGATGCCGCTCATGGGGATCAAAGACAGATAAAACGCCTGCTGACCACCAATGTATTCAAAAACAAATCCGGTAATTAATGAGCCAGTTGTGCCGCCCAGAGCAGAAAACACCACAATAAGACCGGTCATTGGTGCATGCTGACGTTCATCCAGGCTGCTCAGCATTACCGAGTTGATCACCGGATAAATAGGTGCCATCAGTAGTCCAATTAAAGGCATAAGGTAGGCTGCCAGCGGCGCTTCAAACAAACTGTTCACTTCTTTTGGATGCAGATTTTCCGTCATAGGTAAGGTCAGTAATACCAGCGCCGCCATACCAACTAAACACACATTTAGTAGCTTGTACCAATGGATATGCTTGAGTAACTGACCGGCCAGCAAACGCCCAATGGCCAGACTGGCTGCAAAAATACTAGTTAGCTGCACCGCGATATCCACTGGCAAATTCAGTACCTGATTGTTAAAGGTCGGCAGCCAGGTGCCTACGCCCTGCTCAATTAATACATATAAAAACGCCGATAACACAAAAACCAATACCAGAGGCTGATAGGTCAGTTTCAGCATACCTAAGAATTCGTCTTTTAATGGCTGCTCTTTGCTGTATTGGGGCTGCTTCATGGGTGCACTGATCACTAACAACGCGGTCACCAGGGTCAGTGCGCCCAGCAGGTAATAGACATTGAGCCATGCCAGTGAATCAGCCTGCTCGCCGATAAACGCGGCAAAGATCCAGTAACCACTGAGTACCCCAACCATAAACAGGCCTTCAATGGTGTTAAGCAAACTCGAGTGCCCCTTTGCATCGTCCGTTACCTGACCTATTAACGCGTAAACCGTTACTTTGACTATCGCAAATGCACAGCCAACGCTTGCAAATAAGGCTTTTAAAGCCCAGAAGGCCCCCAGTACAGGCGTTAGCAAGCACATAACCGCAACCACAAACAAAGCGCCTAATAACGCTAAGCGATAACCGATCCTGGGAATAAACGAGGCAACAAGAAACGACACAATAGCAATGGGGATATCTTTAAACCCTTCCAGGCTGGCAGCCTGGGCTTTTGACACTGCAAAGGTGTTGATCGCCTGCAAAATGACGGTGCCGACACTGTTGAGTAAAATCGCAAACAAAAAGTAGCAGGCCGCCATGGCCAGCACGACTCTGGTGTGCTTCATAGGATGACTCTGTAACTATTCAATA
The DNA here is from genome assembly GCF_024124545.1 of Pseudoalteromonas sp. XMcav2-N. Classification (GTDB taxonomy): domain Bacteria; phylum Pseudomonadota; class Gammaproteobacteria; order Enterobacterales; family Alteromonadaceae; genus Pseudoalteromonas. The sequence goes on along the minus strand of NZ_JAMXSF010000017.1, from coordinate 4,399 downwards.
ACAGTCAGTCTAGCCGCGGGAATTTATTTTTGCAATCGTTTGCAATTCTAAAGTAAAAAAAATTGCTCAGTTTGTTTACAGCGTCAACGGCCGTAATCAGCTTGACTGACGCATGACCAGTTCAACATCCAGTTGGGCAGAATCAGGCTTATCGCCCTTTAACTGCGCCAGAAGCTTATCTACCAACACTTGCCCTGCCAGCCGGGTGTTCTGTTTGATGGTAGTCAGTGAAGGCGAGCTGATATCTGCCATCGCTATATCATCAAACCCGACCAGCCGCACATCATTGGGAATGCTGACATAACGTTCTTTGAGAGCTTTCATTGCGCCCAGAGCAACCATATCACTGCAAGCAAAAATACCATCAAAGCTCAGTCCTTCGCTCAGCAAAGTCTGATTAATCACCTCATACGCCGCCAAACTGGTGATGTCGATTTTCAATAGTGAAGCCGAAGCTTCAGGTTCTTTGCTGATCTGATCGCAAAACCCACGGTAGCGCTCTGCAAGTTCAGCGTGGGCAGGATCGCCCATAAATAGCAAACGTCGAGCTCCTCTGTCCAGCAAGTGTCGGGTCGCGGTACAGCCAGCAAGATAATTATCGCTCCCGACAATGGCATACTCTCCCTGTGTTTTGGGATCGCCCCATACGACCAGAGGGGTGCCCTCGCTGGCGGCACGTTCGATGCGTGCCTGCTGCTTACCCTGACCGACCACTATCACGCCATCGGCCCGACGACCATCAATAAAATACCCGTGCCAGTCGTCACCTGCCATGTACGAGTTAGACAGCAAAAGTTCGTAGCCCTGGCGATTAACCGCCAGATTAATGTCACTGACCACTTTAAGCAAAAACGGATCGTCGATTGATTGCTCCGTTTCAGCATCAAAGTTGATTAATACCGCAATCACATTGGTTTTTTGTAATCTAAGGCGGCTGGCTGCCGCATTGAGGCTAAAGTTGTGCTTTTTAGCCAGCGCCTGCAACTTATTGCGGGTTTCTTCCTTAATCAGCGGATTATTATTCAGCGCCCGGGACGCCGTTGACGTAGACACGCCCGCCAGCTTTGCCAGATCCGCCAGTTTCATTTTTTTTGACTGCATGTATAACGCACCACCAAAGAACCAATGTAACAATTTGAATATATTCATTTTTAAGACAGAGTCAATGCTCTGACCTGGCATTATAGCGCAGCGCCTGCTTACCTGTCGCACCTTTTCTCAACCTGTTTGGCCACTCATCCGTCCAGTAACCAGATTGCCATAAAGTGGGGAAAAAGTTGCAAACACCCTATTGCAAACGTTTGCATAACGTTCTATTTTAAAATGACGCCGCGTGCAACCTGACGCTTGTGCCTACCCATTCGCAGAGTGGTTGAAGCGCTTAAAGCCAAACTAACAGGCAATCGGCGGCGCATAACAATAGCAAAGAGCATGCATAGACAAAGCTATGTAAATACTGACAACACATATGACAACCAAGGGGGCAGTTCCTGTGAACCTAGGCAACAAATATTCTCTAATCGCATCAGCGGTTGCAGCCGCAATCACCGTATCGGGCGCAGCACATGCACAGCAGCAAGACGCGAATCAAGGCAAAAAAGTCGAAACCATCATTGTATCTGGTACGCCTGGTGGTGCTGGTATTCGTAAGCTGGACGCCAGCTTTGCGGTTACCAACGTCGATGCCGTACAAATTGAACGTTTAGCGCCGAAAAGCACAGCTGATCTGCTTAAATCGGTACCCGGGATCTGGGTCGAAAGCTCTGGCGGAGAGTCTGGCGCCAATGTATTTGTGCGCGGTTTTCCTGGCGGCGGCGATGCGCCTTTTTTGACAGTGAGCCTGCAAGGCTCTCCGATTTACCCTGCACCGACATTATCATTTTTAGAAAACTCATCGATATTCCGTCTTGATGAAACCATTGCCCGCATGGAAGGCCTGCGTGGCGGCCCTAACCCGGTCGTATCAAATGGTCAGCCGGGCCTGACAACGAACTTCCATCTTAAGCGTGGTTCAGAAGAAACAGAGGGCACAGTTAAATATACCACTTCTGATTACGGGCTTCAGCGTATTGACGGCGTGTTAAGTGGTGAACTTAGCGACGATTTCTATTATATGATCGGCGGCTATGCAAAACGCTCCTCTGGTATCCGTGACGCTGGCTTTACTTCTGAAAAAGGTCATCAGTTTACCGTTAATCTGACCAAAGAGTTCGATAAGGGTGAGTTTAATGTCTATACCCGCCAAACCGATGACACCGGCGCCTGGTATCTGCCTACACCACTAAATGTTGATGGTGTTGACGCTGGCTTTACCCAGCTAGGTACGCTTAACCGTCAGGCAACCATCCATGTTGCCGGACAGGACATGGAGATTGACCTGGGCGAAGGTCGTGGCTGGAAAGGCCACGTTTCGGGCGGTAGCCTGAAACTCGAATTACCCAACGGCTGGCAACTGATAGACCGCTTTAGTCTGACTCAGGGTGATGCCAATACCTATGGCCTGGTCCCTGATGGTGCAGCAACTAACCTGGCCAGCGTGGCAGACAATGGGACTAGTGCAGTAGGCTCTGTGACAGGCACTGTCTACGATGGCAATACCATGGTACAAAACTATGGCCGCTGGGTAGTGCTGAAAGAGATTGATGCCTTCACCAATGACTTAGCCATCAGTAAAGAGTTTTCAAAGGTTAACAGCGCATTTGGTATATACACGGCAACCACCTCAGCAAAAGACTGGTGGAGCCTAGGTAACTCAGCTTATCATGTTCTGAGCGCCGGCGGTGAGGCCCTTACTGGTATCGACTGTAACAGCAGCGATGACGGCTGTGGCTTCAACTACGATATCAATAGTACCGGCGATGCAACCACAGTCGCCTTTTATACCACACACAGCTATCGCGCCACCGACGCGCTAACTCTTGACCTGGGCCTGCGTAGCGAAAAGCACGAAGTAGACTACTCTGTTGATGAAGATCTTGACGGTACCATCAATAAGTTTGTCACCTATGATGAACGCAAAACGTCCTGGACTCTGGGCGCTGATTTTAAACTGGACGACCAGAGTGGTGTATTCGCACGTATGAACAAAGGCTACAAAATGCCTTACTTCGACGACTTCCGCGACAACTATGGTGCTTATCAGGATGGGGAACGTCTGATCAAAGAAGTGACTCAGGCAGAGATCGGCTACAAATATATGGGTGAAAGCAGCGACCTGTTCGCGACCTTGTTTGCCAACGAAGTACAGGGCGATACCTTCGTCAGAAAACCAGGCGACCCGGCAGAAATCCTGACCAACGAGGCCATGGGTATTGAAGTCGATTATAACTTCAATCATAGCTCAGGCTTTAGCGTAAACATGAACGCCACGTGGCAGAAAACCGAAATCACTGAAAGTCCCGACAATGTGGGCAACGAAGCACAGCGTCAGCCAGCCTGGCAGGTGCGTGTCACACCTAGCTATGAGTTTGAGCTGGGTGATATGTTTGCCACTGTTTACGGAACCATCTCAGCCGTTGATGACCGTTTTGGTAACAATGAAAACACGGTGGTACTGGATGGCTATGAAAAGTTCGATCTGGGCTTTACGCTGGAGCCAACAGAGCAGGTAAAACTGATGGTATCGGTGGATAACCTGACCGATGAACAGGGTATCACCGAGGGCGACCCACGTAATGCCGACGCACCAAACGGCCGCTATATTATGCCGCGCAGCGTCAAGTTCAGCGTAAGTTACAGCTTCTAACTCCCTGAAAATCGTAAAGCCCAGGCACTATGCTTGGGCTTTTTCGTTTTTGTCACTAAACTCTTTATTACAACAATATGTTCATGACTCTTTGCACAGGTTCACTGACTAATGGGGTAGAAAAGATGAATATTGAAGATGTCCGCAATGGAGAATGGGTTGAGTATCACAAACACCCGGTCGAGGTGCTCAGCATAGACAAGCAGCATAACATGGTTACCATTTATGATGCGCGCTCACAAAGTAAAGTCGAGGTACATATTGATGAACTCAAAGATGACCCTCAGTGTCACTGTGATTCCTATTTGTACTTTTGATTCGATGATTCCAAAAATAAGGCCTGCCTAGTACTTTCTATTTCAGGACCTATTTTCAAACACCTATGTGTCTAGATTACTGGTCCTGATATTCTCTATTTAATCTACGCCACCATGACTGCCTCTAACCACAGTTAAAACCACGACCAGCTTAAGCCCTGAAAATATAAAACTCTGCCAGTCGTTAAAAAAGTGATTACCTACACCGATCAGGGTGAGAGCATACTTCGTTAACGACATTAACCAAAGATAAGCTCTGCCCTGAATTCATCGTCAAAGCTGGCCCGAACGCACTTACCACGTATCGAATCTTTACGGCCTGTGTGCTGTTTTACCA